>NZ_CP134507.1:0-25000 GCF_055698815.1 Leuconostoc sp. XM4
GTGACAAAACCAATAACCAAAGAAGAATTATGGTCAAAAGTGCAAGCCGAATTTTTTACCAAGCTCGGTCGTGTTACTTTTTCCACCTATATAGAACCGCTAAAACCGCTGACACTAGGGGATACCAGTTTAACATTAGCAGTACCAAGTGATATGGCACAAGATATCATTGATCAATGGGATAGTGAATACTCCATGGATTTTGTACAATTTGCCATGTCGATTGCTGATGGTTTTATTAAGCCCGACTTGCAAGTGGCCGAAGCAAAGCCTACCACTATACCAACTTTTTCAGATAATTTATCATTTACGCGCGAATCTGACTTAAATCCAGATTTTACTTTTGAAAAATTTGTTATCGGTTCAGGAAACGAAAATGCCTATGCTGTCGCGCGTGCAGTTGCTGATGAACCTGGACAAGTATACAATCCTTATTTAATTTATGGTGGGGTTGGTCTTGGGAAAACACATTTGATGCAAGCTATCGGCAACGCGTATGCTGTGTCGACGCCAAGCGCACACATCAAATACGCTACAGCTGAAGATTTTTTGAACGATTTTACTGAATCTTTGCGCGCAGGGGATGGCGCTACAGCAGCTTTTAAGCAAGAATATCGTTCTGTTGACCTCTTACTTGTTGATGACATCCAATTTTGGTCTGGAAAAGAAAAAGTTCAAGAAGAATTTTTCAATACTTTTAACGTTTTAACTAAAAATGGTAAACAAATCGTTATGACTTCAGATAAATTACCAACAGAGATTGTTGATCTACAAACACGATTAACATCACGTTTTGAAGCCGGCATTATGATGGATATTCAAAAACCTGATTTACCGACAAGAGTAGCTATTCTACAAAATTTGTCTGAATCTGATGGTTTAGATATTCCTAATGATGTGTTAGAACTGATTGCCGAAAAAATTGATTCCAATGTGCGTAGCTTAGAAGGGGCGTTTCATAAGTTTGAAGCCAGCTTGCGATATATGAATAAACCGGCTACAAAAGAGACTGCTCAACAAATATTAGGTGATTTAAATATTAATCAAGGCTTCAAGATCACTGTTGAGCGCATTCAACAGGTTGTGGCAGATTATTATATGCAAACTATTGATGATCTTAAAAGTTCAAGTCGCAAAAAAGATCTTGTCACTGCACGGCATGTTGCTATGTATCTAACAAGAACGCTAACAAATGAAAGTTTGCCTGACATTGGCCGTTCATTTGGTGGGCGAGATCATTCTTCGGTACTACATGCCACGACCAAAATAACTGAAAAATCAGAGAGCGATTCGCGTACAAAAGAAATGTTGGACGCCCTAACTGATGAAATTAAACATGGCAAATAACTCTAAGCATTGCTCATAAAAACGTATGTTTATAAAGTTGTAAAAATAGGGTAGTTACCAACAGCGTTGTGAACAACTACTTATAAACGTTCTGTTAGTCACAGGAGACTTTTCCACAACATCAACACCCCTTATTATTACTACTACATATTTTTTATATAATTATTAATATAACTATCACTTATTTGCTTAATTTAAAAAGGAGTAACATCATGCAATTTACAATTAACCGTTCAGCCTTTATTAAAGCCCTCAATGATGTATCACGTGCTATTTCATCACGAACAACTATTCCAATTTTGACTAATATCAAATTAGTTTTAAATGATGAAGAATTAGTCCTTACTGGTTCAAATGCAGATATTTCTATTGAAACAACTGTGCCACAATCAGATACCAGTGCCCAATTAATTATCACAACTCCTGGTGGCATTACCTTACCGGCAACTTTCTTTATTAATATTGTTAAGCGTCTTCCTAATGATGCAATGACTCTTAATGTTGAGGGCTTACGAGCTACTATTACATCTGGTGCCTCATCATTTACAATTAATGGACAAGACGTACAAAACTACCCACAATTACCAGAAATGGATGATGTGCAAAGTTTGAGTGTTTCTGCTGCGCAACTTGTCGATATTATTTCGCAAACAAAAATTTCAGCTTCTACGCAAGAAAGTCGACCAATTTTAACTGGGATACATCTACAATTAACAGGAAATAGCGTGAAGGCAGTTACAACTGATTCTCATCGCTTATCCCAACGCATTGTTCAGCTAACAGGAACTGACGCCAACAATGTTGATGCAAATGTAATTATTCCAGCAAAATCTTTTAATGAATTACAAGCATTACTCGAGGGTCAAGATCGTGTGGAAATCAAGTTTTCTACAAACCAGGCGGTGTTTGATTTAGGACGTACAACATTTTATTCACGTTTACTAGAGGGAAACTATCCTGAGACAGATCGTTTGATTCCCACGGAGAGCACGACACAAATCACAATTGAGGCAAGCTCATTACTGGGTGCAATTGATCGAGCAAGCTTACTGAGTCACGAAAGTCGGAATAACGTTGTTCAATTGTCATTAAAAGCAGGGCGTGCAGTGTTAACCGGTACGTCTCAAGAAGTTGGGCAGGTGACCGAAGAGTTGAATGCCAATAGCATTGAAGGGGAGGACTTAGAAATCTCTTTCAATCCGGATTACGTTCGTGATGCTTTGCGTATTTTTAATGGCAAGCGTGTAGATGTTAAATTTACAAGTAATTTACGTCCGTTTACTTTGACACCTGAAGGAGAGACGGACAATAAACAATTACAACTCATAACACCAGTCCGCACGTTTTAAATTGAAAAATATGTCATTTGTTCAAATACTTGAAAATAAACCCGTTTAAACAAAAATAAACAAAACACACTAACGAGGCCTAGAATTGCTTATATACAATTTTAGGCCTCGTTTTTGAGCTTTTAGGGTTTAAAAATGGTATAATACTATAGTAACTACCGTGACCATTAACTCACAAAGAGAAAGCGATATATGACAACCAGCGTACGTATCACAACTGAATACATTACTTTGACACAATTATTAAAAGAAGAGAACATTATTTCATCAGGCGGCCAGGCCAAATATTATTTAATGGATTTTCCGGTGTTACTCAACGGAGAAACAGAAAATCGTCGCGGTAAAAAGTTATACGATCATGATGAGATTGTTATTGATGGCGAAACATACACAATTGAATTAGCAGAGAATGCTGAAGAGTTGATAGCAGAAGCTGAGACGCAAAGAGCTGAACGTGCTATGAACGCTAAAAAAACCGTCCGTGATGATCGTATTAAGGCACAAAAGGCAGCTGCAGCCAAAGCCCGTAAGGAAGCTAGATTTGCTGAATTACGCAAAAAAAATCGTACTCGTGCTGGTGGATTTGGTCGCTCGACAAACAAACCTAAAGGACCCGGTTCGTGGAACTCGAATCGTTAAAGCTCGATCATTATCGTAATTATTCAGATTTAACGCTGGAATTCAGCTCGGGTGTGAATGTTTTTCTTGGTGAAAATGCGCAAGGAAAAACAAACTTATTAGAAAGTATTTATGTATTGGCACTTGCAAGGTCACATAGAACCAGTAGTGACAAAGACTTGGTCCAATGGCAAGCAAAAGAAGCAACTATCAGTGGCCGGGTTAAACGTTCTATTAGTGAGACCCCGCTGTCGCTCCATTTTTCTAATAAGGGTAAAAAAGCACGGGTTAATCATCTTGAACAATCAAAGCTGTCGCATTATATCGGGCAACTCAATGTCATTTTGTTTGCACCAGAAGATCTTGAGCTGGTTAAAGGGGCGCCAAGCGTACGTCGCCGTTTTATTGACATGGAGTTTGGCCAAATGAACCCCTTGTATTTGTATAATACGACACAATACAAGCGGATTTTAAAAGAAAGAAATGCTTATCTTAAGCGTTTGCAACTTAAACAGACAACGGACACAGTATTCTTGGATGTATTGAGTGAACAATTGGTTGATGTAGGTTCACAAATTTTAATTGCACGTCAAGAATTTTTGAACAAATTAGAACTGGCTGCACAACCAATTCACGCTGAAATATCTGATCAGCGTGAAGCTTTGAAATTACGATATATGAGTTCGGTTGATTTTGCTTCAGATGCTAGTCTTGAAGAGGTGAAATCGGTATTCGCTGATGCATTGTCACGTCAGCGTTCACGTGAAATTATGCA
Organism: Leuconostoc sp. XM4; assembly: GCF_055698815.1. Classification (NCBI taxonomy): domain Bacteria; kingdom Bacillati; phylum Bacillota; class Bacilli; order Lactobacillales; family Lactobacillaceae; genus Leuconostoc; species Leuconostoc sp. XM4. Next base: position 4,090 of record NZ_CP134507.1, read on the forward strand.
AGGATCGACAATGGTTGGCCCTCATCGCGACGAATTACAATTTGATGTTAATGGGAATAATGTTGCTGTTTTTGGTTCACAAGGACAGCAGCGAACAACGGCGTTGGCTATTAAATTAGCCGAAATTGATTTAATGCAACAAGAAACTGGGGAGTATCCAGTATTGCTTCTCGATGATGTACTTAGTGAACTTGATGCCAGTCGGCAGACACATTTATTATTGGCAATTCAAGATAAGGTGCAAACATTTATCACTGCACCAACACTCAGCGATATTGCACGGCAACTCATTCGAAAACCACGTGTGTTTCATGTGAAACAAGGAGTGATTACACTCGAAAACGACACATAGGTTAAATCAATGAATTGATTTTGCTATGTGATGATAATAGATAGTACATAAAGGATACAAAATGGCAGAAAATAACGAAAATATAGATCAAGAATTAGAATCAGTTGATGATATTATTACTGATGACGAAGAAATCCGACACGCTAGCACGGTTGATGCGAAGGCCGGTGATTATAATGCTGATCAAATTCAAGTATTGGAAGGCTTAGAGGCTGTTCGTAAGCGTCCCGGAATGTATATAGGAACGACTACAGCCCAAGGTTTGCATCATTTGGTGTGGGAGATTGTCGACAACGGTATTGATGAAGCGTTGGCAGGATTTGCTTCCCACATAACGGTAACAATCGAAAAAGATAATTCAATTACTGTAACAGATGATGGACGAGGTATTCCGGTTGATATCCAAACAAAAACAGGGAAACCCGCGCTAGAGACTGTGTTTACCGTGCTTCACGCTGGTGGAAAGTTTGGTGGCGGCGGGTATAAAGTATCTGGTGGATTGCATGGTGTTGGTGCTTCTGTTGTTAATGCGTTGTCAACCGACTTAGATGTTAAAGTGGTTCGTGATAATAAAGTTTACTATATGGACTTCAAAGTTGGTCGTGTTCACACAACTATGAGAACCTTAGACGAGGAACCAACGATTGAACGCGGCACAATTGTTCACTTTAAACCTGATACTGATATTTTTCGCGAGACAACAACTTATAATTACAAGACTTTGTTGACACGTGTGCGCGAGTTGGCCTTTTTAAATAAAGGATTACGTATTTCGATTGCTGACAAACGTTTAGAAGAACCAATCAAAGAGAGCTTCCATTTTGAAGGTGGTATTAAAGAATATGTTCAATACCTAAACGAAGATAAGCAAGTTATTTTTCCTGAACCGGTTTATGTTGAGGGTGAGGAAAATGGAATTGTCGTTGAAGCTGCTTTACAATACACAACTGACATAAAAGACAGTTTGCGTACTTTTGCAAACAATATTAATACTTATGAAGGCGGAACGCATGAAACCGGCTTTAAAACAGCATTGACACGTGTTATTAATGATTATGCACGTAAAAGTGGTCAAATTAAAGACGGTGCGGAAAGTTTGACTGGTGAAGATGTTCGTGAAGGAATGACAGCGATTGTTTCTATCAAGCATCCAGATCCACAATTTGAGGGACAAACTAAGACCAAACTAGGCAATTCTGATGCGCGTCAAGCCACAGATCGCATGTTCTCAGAAACATTTAGTCGTTTCATGATGGAAAACCCAAATGTTGCTAAACAAATTGTTGAAAAAGGTGTCTTGGCTCAAAAAGCACGTTTAGCAGCTAAACGTGCTCGCGAAATGACGCGTAAACAATCTGGTTTGGAGATTGGTAATCTACCCGGAAAGTTGGCAGATAACACATCAAATGACCCTGCCATTTCAGAATTGTTCATCGTTGAGGGTGACTCTGCCGGTGGTTCTGCTAAGCAAGGACGAAACCGTGTAACACAAGCTATTTTGCCAATTCGTGGTAAAATTTTGAACGTGGGGAAAGCTTCACTGGAACGTGTTTTGGCTAACGAAGAAATTCGCTCGCTCTTTACAGCTATGGGCACTGGCTTTGGGGATGATTTTAATGTTGAAAAAGCTAACTATCATAAAGTTATTATTATGACTGATGCGGATGTTGATGGCGCACATATTCGTACGTTACTTTTGACATTATTTTATCGCTATATGCGACCTTTGGTTGATGCTGGCTATATTTATATTGCTCAGCCACCTTTGTATGGCGTTGCTTTAGGCAACAACAAATCAATGACTTACTTGGATTCTGATGAAGAACTTGAGTCATATTTGTCGCAATTGCCATCCAATGTTAAGCCAAAAGTGCAACGATACAAGGGACTTGGAGAAATGGATTATGATCAATTAGCTGATACGACCATGGATGCTCAGAACCGTCGTTTATTACGTGTTGATCCAGCTGATGCTGAAGAAGCTGAAGCAGTTATTGACATGTTGATGGGTGGCGATGTGCCTCCACGTCGAAAGTTTATTGAAGATAATGCAGTCTTTGTTGAAAATTTGGATATTTAATCCAAGTGTGTTTTAGTATTGAATTTAAAAACACAATATAAAAGTCATAAAATATTTGCGAGGAGTAAATAAGTAATGTCTGAGTTAAACGACAGCCGTATTAAAAATGCGAATTTGTCAGAACAAATGAAAACGTCATTCTTGTCATATGCCATGTCTGTTATTGTGGCACGTGCACTGCCAGATGTGCGCGATGGCATGAAGCCGGTACATCGACGAATTCTGTATTCAATGATTGAACAGGGAAACACACCAGATAAGCCACACAAAAAGTCGGCTCGTATTGTTGGGGATGTAATGGGTAAATATCACCCCCACGGAGATTCTGCAATTTATGAGTCAATGGTCCGGATGGCACAACCTTTTTCATACCGACACATGTTAATTGACGGTCACGGAAACTTTGGTTCTGTCGATGGCGACGGTGCTGCTGCTATGCGGTATACGGAAGCTCGTTTGAGTAAAGTCGCCATGGAAATGGTTCGTGATTTAAACAAAGATACAGTTAATTTTATTCCCAACTATGATGGTGAGGAACGCGAACCGGAAGTATTACCAGCACGTTTTCCAAATTTGTTGGTTAACGGGGCCACCGGAATTGCTGTTGGAATGACAACGAACATTCCAACGCATAACCTTGCTGAAGTGATTTCTGCGCTTCATATTTTGATGAATAATCCAGAGGCTACCACAGCCGACCTGATGGAAGCATTACCTGGACCCGATTTTCCCACTGGTGGTATTGTTATGGGAAAGTCAGGTATTCGTCGTGCATATGAAACTGGACGTGGCACTGTAACTGTACGTGCAAAAGTAGATATTGAGCAACTTAAATCAGGTAAAGAGCAGATTGTTGTAACTGAGCTACCTTACGCCGTTAACAAGGCGCGTTTAATTGAGCGTATATCTGAATTAGCACGTGATAAAAAGATAGAAGGCATCACAGGAATTCGCGATGAATCCGATCGTGAAGGCTTACGAATTTCTATTGATGTTCGTCGCGATGCTTCGGCAAGTGTCATTTTAAATAATCTATATAAGCAAACATTATTGCAGACTAGTTTTAGCTTTAATATGTTGGCGATTGATCACGGTGCGCCTAAGACAATGAGTTTGAAAGAGATACTTGTTGCTTATCTGGCACATCAACGTGAAGTTATCCGTCGTCGTACAGTATTTGAATTACAAAAGGCACAAGCGCGCGCACATATTTTAGAAGGTTTACGCATTGCGCTTGATCATATAGACGAAATTATCACAATTATCCGTTCGTCAAAGACCTCTGAGGAGGCTAAAACTCGTTTAATTAATGGTTATGCTTTATCTGATAAACAAGCACAAGCTATCTTGGACATGCGTTTGGTTCGTTTGACTGGCTTGGAACGTGACAAGATTGAAGAAGAATATCAAAAACTTGTTGCTCTGATTGCTGATTTGAAAGATATTTTGGCGCATGAAGAACGTGTTGATGAAATTATTTATAATGAGCTACTAGAAATCCAAACAAAGTTTGGTGACAAGCGTCGCACAGAATTGCAGGTTGGTGACGTCCTAAGTATTGAAGATGAAGATTTGATTGAAGAAGAAGATGTAATCGTAACATTGACTAATAGTGGTTACATCAAACGCGTTGCAACTGGAGAGTTTAAGGCACAAAATCGAGGTGGTCGTGGTGTTCAGGGTATGAATGTTCATGATGAAGATTTTGTTGACCAGATGATCTCTACATCAACGCATGATACTTTGTTGTTCTTTACTAATAAGGGTAAAGTCTACCGTATGAAAGGCTATGAAGTACCAGAATATGGTCGCCAAGCGAAGGGAATCCCAGTTGTTAATCTTTTGAATTTTGAAGGAAATGAAAAAATTCAAACCGTTATCAATGTTCGTGGGGAAGCCGGTGAAAGCAATGATTACCTATTCTTTGTAACTCGTTTGGGTGTTGTCAAGCGTACAGCGGTAAAGGAATTTGCAAATATTCGTACGAATGGACTAAAAGCCTTAACTTTGCATGATGATGATGAAGTACTATCTGTTCAAATTACTGATGGTACGCAAAATATTATTATTGCGACACACAATGGTTATTCAGTTAGTTTTGCTGAAAACGATGTACGTGTTATGGGACGTTCAGCTGCTGGAGTCCGTGGTATTCGCCTTCGCGAAGGGGATCTAGTGGTTGGTTCTGACGTGTTGGAAAAAGATCATAATGTTTTGATCATCACGGAAAAAGGTTACGGAAAGCAAACACCAGTGAGCGAATATCCAATCAAGGGTCGTGGCGGTAAAGGAATTAAAACGGCAAATATCACCGAGAAAAATGGTCCCCTTGCTGGAATGACTATTGTCAGTGGCCAAGAAGATATTATGGTTACGACGACACAAGGTGTAATGATTCGTTTTAATGTTGATTCTGTCAGTCAGACAGGACGTGCAACACTGGGTGTGCGTTTGATTCGCTTAGAAGGTAATGCCAAAGTGGCTACGTTAGCAAAAGTAGAACACGAGGAAGTGCTAGAGGATGTTTCACGTGAAACATCTGATAAGGCACCGTTGGATGAGCAACAAATTGACCAAGTTTCAGAACTATTAGATCGTGCACAAGAAGATACTGATAAATAACAAAAAATAAACCAACAGGACGTTAGTAGCCTGTTGGTTTATTTTTTTATAAAAGATAGAACAATTGAAAACTTGGTAGAAAACAAATAGTATAACAACTAATTTTCATAATGTTATAATACATTAAAATTAAGGAGTAGTGATTATGAGCATATACGATTATTTTGCAACCTTAGAAAACGGAGAAACTTATTCACTTAATAAGCTAGCCAATCATCCAGTAGTGATTGTTAATACTGCTACGAAGTGCGGCTATGCACCACAATTTGGTGAGTTAGAAAAATTATATAAGAAGTATAAAGATAAGGGACTAGTAATTTTAGGCTTTCCATCTAATCAATTCAAACAAGAGTTAGAAACCGCATCCCAAGCAGCCCAAGCATGTCAACTTACTTATGGTGTAACTTTTCCAATGCATCAACTAGTTGCCGTGAATGGTAAAAACACAGATCCTTTGTTTAAATATTTGAAAGAGAATTCAAAAGGAATGCTGGGTAGTAGCACAATCAAATGGAATTTTACAAAGTTTTTAGTGGATAAGGAGGGAAACGTCGTAAAACGCTATGCCCCAAAAACAGAACCCAAGGATCTTGAAGAAGATATTGAAGATGTTTTATGAGTGCCACGCATTCCGGTAAAAACCTTAAGTACGTATTGTTGGTGTCTTAAACTGGATCAAATGATGTTGGAATTTACGTGTCACCGGCAACAGTGTACCATCTGTTAATTCAATTATTTTTTCTGACTTTAAGTATTGCTTGATAAAGTCACGATTAATACAAAATGATGCATGAATCTGTATGAAGTTTTCATGGCTTGAAGCAATAGTTTTGATTGTATTTCGAATTTTGCTTACACCATTCTTTGTGAAAACATTGATATAATGTGTACCCTTATTACTGGAGACATAAGAAAGGTGGTTGAGGTCGAATTGGACGAGGTGTGCACCATTGCGTATAGTAATCAGGTTAGGAGATTTTTTATCGTATCGTTTAAGTACTTGATCAGCTGTGTAAATAGCCGACTTGAGTTGTTGTGCGAACGCAGACTCAGGTTGTGATTTGTCAATAAAGTCCAATGCACTGATGTGATGTTGAAATGTGTGCCATGATAGTTCACAATGAGTTGTGACAATAATAATCGGTGAAATAATATCATTCTTGCGAATTAGTTGCGCAGTTTGAAGACCTGCATAAATGACGTCTTTAATTTCAAGATCCAGTAAAATAATCTTCGGGGTTTTATCTTTTAGCACTGCAGATAATAAATTGGCAGGCGAAGTGAACGTGTGAATATGTTGTATATACTGTTTAATACGCTTTTGTTGTGTAATGTCGTCTTCTAGCAGATAAATCATTGTGAAGTTCTCCGATAGTAAGCGTCTGCGTAAAATTCTGATTCATCAAAGTAGCATGCATCGAAATCGTAGGCATCCGCGCCATGTACTGTTCTACAAAGGTTAATCCAATACCAGAGTGACCCGGTTTCGTTGAGAAACCATTTTTGTTCATGTTTGAAAGGGCCACATTCTGATTAATGGTATTTGTAATACTGACAATATGATAATCGTTATCTGACAAAATAGATAAAATGACCTTCCTTTCGATGCTGTTTATGGCTCCCTCAATGGCATTATCAAGCAAAATACCAATAGTTCGATAAAGATCTAGCGTCACAGTCATATTGAACTTTTCTGCAATATCGACTTTAAAAAATAGACCACTATCAATAGCATATTGATTTTTGACAACGAGTAAACTACGTAGGTTTAAATCGGTGATCAATTGAAGATTTAAAGTTGGTGAAAGAGGTAAAGCACTAGTACTTTCTGATAAGAAAGAATGATAGACTTCTTCTATTTCACATAAATTTTTGGTATCAATCGCTAGAGCTAAACTGGCAAGTATATTTTTATAGTCATGTTGAAAATGTCTGTAGGACGAACAAATTTGCTCCAGTTTCGTAACATATGTCTGTGTTGCGCGACTTTCATATTCGTGTTGTGTGCGTAATTGCTGAAAATACCTGCAGAGGGGGTAGATCATGATAATTAGTAAAAAAATAAATGTTAATTCAACTAACCAGATAGAATCTAAGAACATATTGATAGGTATCGTAATTGATAAATTCAGAGTAGGGTTCATTTTGAAAGTCTTTCGTTTGTATAATAATAGAGGATTATGTAAATAAATTACAAATACTTTGCTAATCGTATAATACGAAATAAATTTTCGAAAAGCTTATTTTGAATTCATAGCGTTATCGGTTTAATTGCTAATTAATCCATGAGTTTTAAAATTGGATACAATTAGGGTGAGAATTATATTTTCTTAATTCGGAAAGGAATTGGTGACAGCATATGTGAGCATTCTGCTGACTGTTTACATTTGTTAGGTCATTATTTATAGAATGATTTTTTTCTTAAATGCAACTATGCAACCACAGAAATCAGGAATTGAGCATGCGCAATTAAAACGCGCCGATCTTTTTCGAGTACATGGAGAACAGTTTAAAATTGTGCTTCGCGAATGGGATCCTCTTTTGCATGAAAACATGAAAGCAACCAGCTTACAATCCTTCGAGGTGATTAACATGTTTGATTATTTTCAGGAAGCAACCGAGGTATTTGATCAGACGATAACAGTTAATGATCTGGATTTTGGTGTGGCTAACACGCATAGAGTTGAAGAGATTAAAAAAAATCGTTATCTTATTTACGATATAAATCAACAGCTTATTGCTCGTGTTAATTATCGGACTGATCAAAAGCAAGTAGCCTCTACTGAGTTATTTGATGGTTTTGGTAATTTATATTGTGTTAATATGTATGATTCTCGAGGCTTTGTTTCTCTATCTCAATGGTACACACCTGATAATAAAATTGGTTCCGAAACATGGCAAAGTCCCGAAGGGAGAACGGTTTTAGAAGCATTTAACAAAATTAATAGTGATGGATCTGTTGAAAAAGTTTGTTGGCGGTTGATGAGTAGGGTAGGCGAAATCCATATTTTTGATACACTTGAGCAAGTAACCTTGCACTTTTTAAATTTGCTTAATGATGAGTACTGGTCAAAAAATGAACCAAATATTTTTATATTAGATCGTGCACATTTAGCTCAAACTGTATTGCGTTATTTGGATAAACCATCGTACAATGTACTTTTTTTGCATAATTCTCATGCTAGTGACGCGAGTCATCCTGAAAAGGGCATATTAAATAATAATTATGAGTATAGTTTGTTTAATATTAACGTCTATGATGCTGTGGTTAGCGCTACGGAAAGGCAAACCAATGATATTCGCAGTCGATTCAAACCAACCACGAAACTATTTACAATTCCAGTTGGCGTTATACCAATGAAACAGTTACAACAGCAACGTGTGCCTATGGCAGAGCGAACATTTGGTAAAGTCGTGGCATTGGCACGTAAAGCACCAGAAAAACAACTTGACCAATTAGTAAAAGCGGTTGCGTATGCGCGCCAGCAAGTGCCACAAATAACGCTTGATTTATATGGGTACAAGGATCCAACCAATAATTTTCTTGCTGAACGTTTGATTGAGTCAGCCATTAGAGAAAATAATTTAGAAAACATTGTGACATTGCATGATTATACTGATCAGGTTGCATTGGTCGAACAAGACGCGCAAGTTTTTGGTGTTACTTCAAGTATGGAAGGGTTTAATTTATCGCTGATGGAAGCGTTGGCACAGGGAGACATTGGGGTAACTTACGATGTCAACTATGGTCCAAATGCAATTATTAATGAGGGAAAAAATGGTTACATCGTGCCTCTAAATGATTACAAATCTATGGGTGAAGCGTTAATTCACATCTTCAAAGAGCCACGTCTCATGCAACAACTCAGCGACACATCCTATGAAATGTCTTATCGATATAGTTCTGACACGGTGTGGGCACAATGGTGTTTACTTTTGGTCGATGCAAAAAAAATGTGGCCAGTCAAACAAGCTAATTATTTTCATATGACGATTAATGATCTAAAGGGTGCGGATGAGGAGAGTGAATCATGAATTATTTCATTTCGGAGAATGCATTTGAATTTAACTCCGGTACTGAATTTTCTCAGGCTGCTCGCACATCGATGTATAATTCATTTGGCAATTTAACGTTATTTGTTACACGGAATTATACACCAGTATTCCATCGGACAATTAAAACCCTTGGGTTAAATGATCATCAAGTTTTGAATATGTATGATTTTTTCCAAGAGGCGACGCGGGTTAGCCGAGTCAAACAAAATTTACGCGAATCTGTCACAATTCCTAAAAAAAGATACGTCATTGAAAGTCCTAATCCCGACCAATCATTGATCCTAAATGAGGGGCGCACTGTTGCTAAGGTAAATGTCATGCCGGCGACAGTTGCGCTAATGGGTAATATTGAATACTTTGATCGCTTTGATCATATTGTTGCACGTGACGAATGGGACTATCGTGGTTTTAAGTCGTCAACCGCTTATTTTCATCCAAATGGTGAAGTTAGTCTGCAAAAATTCTATACTCCTGTTGGGAAAGTTGTTTTAGAGATCACACATATGAATGTCCAAGGGCATTTGATGCCAACGATGTATAAGTTGATTAATTATTGTGGTGCAAATTACCGGTTTAATACAGAAAATGAATTATTTACCTTTTTTATGAACGAGCAACTGAAACAAAATCCTGGGACTATAATTTTAGAAAGAGCTAGTATGTTGAATACCATACCGGGAATAAAAAGTACAAAAGGAAAATATTTTTATTTGCATAGTTCACATACAAATTTGAAGGGACAATTGTTGACAACATTAGTTGAATTGATGCGCGGGGAACTAGATTTTACCGGTATTATTGTGGCCACGAAACAACAACAGCAAGATATGCAGCCATTAACAACACTACCCGTGTTGGCTGCACCAGATACGATTGTCAAAGAAAATAAAACAAATTCATTGGCCAATTGTAAATCACATAAAATTTTAGTATTGGGCCGAATTGCTAAAGAAAAACAACCACAAGATGCGCTGTATATCCTAAAAAGCGTGCAAGCTAGTGTAGCAGATGCGACGCTAGAATTTCGGGGTTACAGTACTGATCGGCAGCTATTAAATGAGTTAGATTTATTAATTGAACAACTAGGGTTAAAAAATACTGTTACATTTGGTAACTATGTTGTTGGTAAAATGTTGGATGATGTAATAGAAGGAGCGCAAGTATTGCTATCAACCGTACCAACTGAAGGGAACGGTATGCAAAATATTGAAGCGATGTCGCATGGACTTCCTGTAATCGCGTATAATGTTAATTATGGACCAAATACATACATGTCAAATGAACAACTTGTACCAATTGGTAATTATGATCAGGCTGCAAACAGAATAGTTTCGCTATTTCAAGATGATAAGCAATGGCAAGAGGCTAGCATATTAGCGTCCCAACAAGCACAATTATTTACCAAAGATAGCGTTTATAAGCAGTGGCAAGATTTGAACTTGCAATGAGTTAAATATGATTTAGTCTAAAATCAGGAGAATTGATCTCCGTACATATGAGGTACTTTCGATGAGAATTCACATTATGCCAAACTGGAGCGAACTTGGCGTAGAGATACCACAATTTAATGACAGCATCCATCAAGCACAATTATTTTTAGAACAAGGACAAGAAGTTGCCTTCATCTTGTGTGATTATCTACCCAAATTGCGTGGTATATTGTCAAACAAAAATATTGATAAAGCTACCGTTTGGTCAGCGTTTGATGTATTACAACATATTGACTTGTCAGCGCCACGACCTGTGGCATTAAATGACTTTACTTGGCCGGATTATGCAGAGTTTATGACGTTGACCGATCGAATTCTAGTCAACGTTTCTGGCCAGCACTACGCGACAATTTGGAGTAATCAATTATCATTTGACCATATTGACTTGTTTGCTGACGATATGATGACGCAACAATTAATCATTGATGATCGAGGATTTGTATCAAAAGTTATCGTATTTGATGAGGGGAATAAAGTTCGAACAGACTACTTGACCCCTAGTGGTGATATTGCGTTGCAAGAGGATGAACTGACTGGTCTTGTAACAACGCAACAGTTGTGGACAGAGCAGACACAATTTTCTAATATGACGGTATTAATTCATGAACTCGTAAGTTATTACTTGAATAAAATACCCGATGATGAAAATATAATTATTTCTCCAAGCGTAACTACTGGTGAAATACTTGAGGATATTGCTATCAAACAACCAATAATTGTCAGCGTACAAAATAATTTTGTTGAAGTAGGCAAGGAATTGGGAAAAATTAGCGATTTTATTGTTACGGACAATGAGCGACATCAACAACAAGTAATAGCATTTGATGGTGAAACAAAGGAAGTTGCTATCGTTCCACCATACGCAACAGATATGGTGGAAAACGAACATCTCCAGACTCCACTGGTAAGTCTATTTATTTCAGCACATAATTTATCTGTTGCACAACAAACGATAGTTATTGCTGCATTAATTAATATTATTAATGAATATGACACGACGACAGTTGTATTTGAAACTTCTGATAAAACTTCAGCAATGCAAAAACAAATTCATGAAGCGAGTTTAAAAGCTAAAAATGAGCATGGCTTGGTAGATCAGGACAGTCAAATGGCCTTTAAATCACGTTTTCATTTCTTGGAGACTCAAAATGAAGAACAACTTGTGCGTTATATGAAACACACGCAAATCCTAATTGATTTGGATAATGAACCAAATCAATTCTTACAAACCGTGGCAATTAATTTTTCTATACCACAAATTAACAGCACGGAAACAGTCTACCTTGAGCCTGATAAAAATGGTAAAGTATTGGCAGACTTTGCAGAGTTAGACAAAGCAATAAGTTTCTTTTTGGATAATAAAAAGCATTTTGAAATAGCACAAGAAGTATCCGCAGACATACAAGCGGAATATACTAGTGAAATGCTATGGATTAAATGGCAGCAAGTATTCAACAAAATCAAAAGTAAGATGAATAACTAAATAATTTGATGCAATGACAGGTGAAAAATGACAATATCAATTTTACAAATTGGCGCAGAAAACTGGGCACCATATATTACTGATAAGCTCGATTGGCACCATACATCAGTACTGGACCTACCTACTTTTTTAGCCATGCAAAGGGATCCGTACGTATTAGAACAAACCTATGTGTTGCTCACAGATGATCATCTTGAAAGCACGCTGCTATCTAGTCAAATTAATGAATGGCCTGCATTACGAGTGATTTACTTTGCTCATGAAGTAGCGTCTGATTTTCAAAAAATTCTTGATGAGCGACGCGCTTTTCATATTGAAGAAAATACACCAGAAAATGTTGAAAAAAGAATAGTTACTGATATGGATACCAGCCAATATGGTTTTTCGACACGCTTTAGCGCCGAACAATTTATTCCTTATGTGCCTGAAGGAATTCATTTGCAACGACAAGGAGATTTTTCAACGCAATTTGAAGGTGAATTTGGAGAAGATTGGCAACAATTAGGAACACTAAAGGCTGGTACAAGTGATTTTCAAAGTGGTCGGGCAAACGAGGTATGGTTGGAATACAATCATACAGAGAAAGCCGAACCGGCCTTGCTATTTGTGTTCTATAAAAATGGTGAAGTATTGACTCAACAGTTGATAGCTGGTCAATCATTGCGCCAATTGACAACTGTAGCGCCCCCTGAAGATTACGAAAATTATGAAATCTTGGTTTTGGGTAAAGGTCAGGGAACCCTTGATTTTTACGTCATTCACCAAAGAGTCTCTCGACATGGGTTGGGTCATTTGCTACCAGGTGGAACGTGGCAGCTTACCAAAGAAAATGAAGAAGTGTTAAGTTACTTTAATCCCGGAGATCGTCAAAAACCACTGATTGTCAGTTTTGCGGATACGAGGCTTCATGTTGATGGGTTTGAAATGCAAGAAGCGTTAAATCGTCTAGGAACACCATATTTATTGTTTACAGATGCGCGTATACAGGGTGGCGCATTTGATATTGGAACAGCAGAATATGAAGCGACCATCATTAGAATAATTAAGCAAAAAATGAAAACATTAGGACTACGTGCCGAAGATCTTATTTTGATGGGTGCTTCTATGGGTAGTTACCCTGCTTTGTACTACGCTGCTGATCTTAACCCCGCTGCTGTTGTCATTGCAAAACCAATTATTAATTTGGGCACATTCACTGCTGGATCAACTATTTCACGTGGCTTTGATTATGGTTGGCGTTTAGATGTACGACGTTATTTGAGTGGCTATGTTAGGCCTGATGATAACGTAGCCATGAATGAAAAGTTATGGAAACACATTGAGAATACGAACTGGACAAATATCAAAGTGGCATTATTTTCGATGTCTCAAGATGAATATGATGGTCAGAGCTTAGGTCAATTATTAGATTTCTTTGCCAAGCATAATGTCCCAGTAAAGCATGAAAGTGAAGAAGGGCAACATACGGAGAAACTTGATGAAATGGTTGACTTCATGATGACTAATTTAAATGTATTACAAAACACTATGCGAGCGGAGGGTGAATAATGCAATATCAAATTTATTGGACACCCAATACTGAACTGCTGGGACTTCAAGGGGCAACAGTTGACTTCAGGTCGTTGAATGAAGTGTATTATGAAAATTATTTTTTACCAAGTGGAGAGGTTGTTGCGAGATGGCATTCTACATACAACAGAATGAGTGGTCAACCGGTGGTGAAGGCAGACTTGCCCCAGCTGTCACACGGTGAGACATATGTGATAGAACGTCATATTGATGCCAGTGACCGGATGTTTGCCTATTTGGTGGTGACTTTTTTTGATCAGCAATACCAGCCAATTGCTACTTTCAGTGAAAATACTGAAAGACTGTTGATCAATACACCAGATGAATATGCTTTCTATGTTATTGATTTAGTTTCTGCAGGAAGCGGACATTTTACATTTCATAATTTCGATATTCGCATAAAAAGGGCTGGTATTTTGCGAGAAGACGACCAAGAAATAGCGCCACAATTATATAATTATTTGCACCAGCCAGAGAAAGTGACGAGTAAAGTATTACGGGTTATTTTTTCAGAGCCAGAAGAAGCGGTAACTGACTATGTCACGAAAAAAATAAAAACAACGCAACAAGCCGTATTATTTGTTGCAAGTGGCACACTAAAAGCAGGTTATTATCGTCAGTTAGAACTAATATCAGCCATTAAAACTGCACGAAAACAGGCTAAGGCGCACAGTCTTGAGTTTGTTGGTTATGGACCAATATCTAGTTACGCTGCCCTCTATTATCATCAACAAATTAAAAAGAGTGTGGCCATAATTAGCGAAGATATTTTATTGTCCCCTGGAAAGTCAGAATGGACAATTGAACGTAGCGTTGATGGCGTCAGCTATCTTACTAGTTCGATAATGCCCAACACTCAACTTGATCTAATCATTTCACATCCAAAATATGAGCGATTAGAAACACTGACATATGAGACGCCAACGCCTGAAGAATATGAGCAGCAATTGTTGTATGAGGCAGCACATCCAAAACCTGGCGCATTCTCTAAGCTTTTTGGTCAAAAAAACAAATGATAAGTTATTTATAACCAACAAAAAAGAGCCAAACATTTACTTGTTTAGCTCTTTTTCTGTTGGTTTTTTAAGGTAACAGTAGCTATACTCGTTAATTGGTTAGTAATATTTTCTGTAATTTTAACATGCCATACTTGAAGTGAATGACCAATATTAACTGGGGTTGCAGTGGCAATCAAAATTCCTTTGCTTACTGGTTTTAAATGGTGTGTTTGGATATCGACACCAACAGGAAATTGATTATCAGATAAAGCTTCTTTTGCACCTAATGAGGCTGCTGTTTCAGCTAATAAGGCGTTAATACCACCATGAACAATGCCATAAGGTTGCATAATTTTATCAGTGACAGCTAACTCAACAACTGTTTTATCAGCAGACAATATGGTGGTTTTTAATTCTAAAAGTTCTATAATATTCATAATAACTAATTTCCTTTCTGAATGGAGTATAACAAATGACAACTTGGAGCGCTATTAAGAAGTACGACGAGATTCTTTTTGAAAAAAATAGTGATGGCAAAAATCCTGGAAAAATTGCTAAAATTACGATGAACGACGTCGCAACACACAATGCTTTTACACCGGGGATGGTATCTGAAATGATAGATGCTTTTACAATTGCACGAGATAACGCTCAAATTGGTGTGATTATTTTAACTGGTGCTGGAGATAAAGCTTTCTCCTCAGGTGGGAACCAAAAAGTACGTGGTAATGGTGGGTATGTTGGTTCTGATGGCATTCCTCGTTTAAATGTTTTGGACTTGCAACGACTAATGCGTATTATTCCTAAGCCGATTATTGCTATGGTCAAGGGTTGGTCTGTTGGCGGTGGAAACGTATTGCAATTGGTTGCTGATCTGACTGTTGCTGCTGACAATGCTAAATTTGGTCAAACAGGACCAATGGTAGGCTCGTTTGATGCTGGATATGGTTCAGGCTATTTAGCTCGAGTAATAGGGCATAAGCGTGCCAAAGAGGTATGGTTCTTGAATCATTTCTATACTGCTGAGGAAGCCTACCAAATGAATTGGATTAATAAAGTGGTGCCAATAAATGAAGTAGAAGACGCCACAATTGAATGGGCCGATGAAATGTTGACTAAATCACCAACGGCGCTACGATTTATCAAGGCCGCAATGAACGCTGATACAGATGGCTTGGCAGGCCTACAGCAATTTGCTGGGGATGCAACCATGCTGTACTACACATCAGACGAGGCTAAAGAAGGTCGTGATTCCTTTAAAGAAAAGCGCGATCCTGATTTTGATCAATTCCCAAAGTTCCCATAAATAACGGAGGCTTAACACGTATGACCTTAAAAATTGCGATTGCACAAATTGATATAGCACTGGGGAAACCAGCCATTAATGAGCAAACAGTAATCGAGTATGCTCAGAAAGCTGCATCAGTCGAGGCTGATATTTTAGTTTATCCTGAAATGTGGAATACGGGGTATGATCTCCTTAATTTGGAGACCGTAGCGGATCCTCAAGGACAAAGAAGCGTTAATTTGTTGCGTGATCTCGCTAAAAAATATCATCTCAACATTGTTGGTGGTTCTGTGGCAACAGCCCAAGCAGAGAACAAATTTTACAACACGATGTTTGTTTTCAATGACAAAGGCGAACAAGTTAGTGAATACAATAAGTTACATTTATTTGGACTAATGAATGAAGAGAAATTCATGTCAGCGGGCAATAAAACAAATCTTTTTAATTTGGCGGATGTACCATCTGCCGGTGCCATTTGCTATGATATTCGCTTTCCAGAGTGGTTACGTACTATGATGAGTCAAGGGCCACAAGAAATTTTGTATATCGTTGCCGAATGGCCAATTCAACGAATAAAACAATGGCAACTTTTGCTGCAAGCACGAGCTATTGAAAATCAAACATTTGTGGTCGCTGCGAATCGTGTAGGTCGAGATAACAACAATACATTTGGTGGTCGTTCATTAATTATTGACCCACTAGGAAATATTGTCCAACAAGCAAGCGATGACAAAGTGGAATTATTAGTAGCAGAAATTAATATTAATGATGAAAAAACTATTCGAGGAGAAATCCCAGTGTTTAGCGATCGTCGTCCAGAACTTTACAGATAAGGTGAATAACGTATGCATTTTGAAGAATCCGACTTACTTAAAACACTACCTAAACAATTTTTTGCAACACTTGTTGCCAAAGTGAATGCGAAAATTGCTGCCGGCAAAGATGTGATTAACTTGGGGCAAGGGAACCCTGATCAACCTACCCCTGAGTATATTGTTAAATCTTTACAAGCGGCTGCAGAAAATCCGGCTGATCACAAATATTCATTATTTCGCGGTGAAGAACGTTTTAAGAAAGCCATTGCAGAATTTTATGCTGATGAGTATGGCGTGTCAATCGACCCAGAAACAGAAGTAGCTATATTAGCCGGCTCGAAAATTGGTTTGGTTGAGCTGCCGTGGGCATTAATGAATCCTGGGGAAACATTATTATTACCAGATCCTGGGTACCCTGATTATTTATCTGCCGCAGCATTGGGGCGCGTAAATTATGAAGCAGTACCTTTAAAGCAAGAAAATAATTTTTTGGTTGATTATGAAGCGATTCCAAACTCAGTAGCTGAAGCAGCTAAGTTTTTATATTTAAACTATCCTAACAATCCAACTGGCGCAATTGCAACTTCAGAATTTTACCAACAAACTGTTCGTTTTGCAGAAGAAAATCAGGTTGGTATTGTATCTGATTTTGCCTATGGGGCAATCGGCTATGATGGCCATAAGCCACTATCATTTCTACAAACAGAAAATTCAAAAAGTGTTGGAATTGAAACGTATACTTTCTCAAAAACGTTCAATATGGCGGGGTGGCGAGTAGGATTTGCTGTTGGAAATGCAGAGATGATTGAAGCGCTTAATCTAATTCAAGATCATTTATTCGTTTCATTATTCCCAGCGGTTCAAGATGCAGCAATTGAGGCCTTAACAAATAGAGCAGCGCGTGAAAAAGCTGTTACAGATCTGACCAATCTATATCAACGTCGTCGTGATGTATTTATTAATGCAGTTCGAGAATTTGGTTGGGAACCTTACGTTCCGCAGGGAGCCTTTTATGTGTTGATGCCTGTACCTAAAGGCTATACGTCGAGTGAGTTTGCAGATTTACTATTAGAAGAGGCTGATGTTGCTGTAGCTGATGCATCTGGATTTGGTAAGGGTGGACAAGGTTATATACGTGTCGGATTAACAATTGGTGAAGAACGTTTAGCTGAAGCTGCAAAACGAATTAGTAAGTTACCTATATTTTCAAAGTAAGCTGGAGACAGCTTATTTTTTTATTTTCATAAAAAACGAACGTTATTGACTTGTTACTGGAAATAAACAATACAGATACGATTAATAGTTTGCGAAATAAGAAAAAGGACAAGTAAAAAAAACAAGTAAAAAAAGTAGTTGACGAGGGGGAATAAAGTTGGTATATTAGTATATGTTCCGACGGAGCGAAGCGACGCAAAGCGTTGCGAGGCAAGGGGGAGCGAGAGCGTAAGGGCAGTGAGGTCGACGAAAACTTCTTAAAAGAAGTAGTTGACAAAGCGAAACGAGCGTGGTAAGATAATATAGTTGTCTCAGCGACAACGAGTAGCACATTGAAAACTGAACAAAACTTTGAACAAACGAATCTGTAGCTGTTACGTAAAGTAACAAAAACAAATTTGCGAAGTCAATTCGTAACAAACAATAAACGGATTACGTTATAGAGATATAGCGAAATATAGTCAGTTTAATCGAAGAGCAATCTTCAAATTTTCAAATTGAGAGTTTGATCCTGGCTCAGGATGAACGCTGGCGGCGTGCCTAATACATGCAAGTCGAACGCACAGCGAAAGGTGCTTGCACCTTTCAAGTGAGTGGCGAACGGGTGAGTAACACGTGGACAACCTGCCTCAAGGCTGGGGATAACATTTGGAAACAGATGCTAATACCGAATAAAACTTAGTGTCGCATGACAAAAAGTTAAAAGACGCTTCGGCGTCACCTAGAGATGGATCCGCGGTGCATTAGTTAGTTGGTGGGGTAAAGGCCTACCAAGACAATGATGCATAGCCGAGTTGAGAGACTGATCGGCCACATTGGGACTGAGACACGGCCCAAACTCCTACGGGAGGCTGCAGTAGGGAATCTTCCACAATGGGCGAAAGCCTGATGGAGCAACGCCGCGTGTGTGATGAAGGCTTTCGGGTCGTAAAGCACTGTTGTATGGGAAGAACAGCTAGAATAGGAAATGATTTTAGTTTGACGGTACCATACCAGAAAGGGACGGCTAAATACGTGCCAGCAGCCGCGGTAATACGTATGTCCCGAGCGTTATCCGGATTTATTGGGCGTAAAGCGAGCGCAGACGGTTTATTAAGTCTGATGTGAAAGCCCGGAGCTCAACTCCGGAATGGCATTGGAAACTGGTTAACTTGAGTGCAGTAGAGGTAAGTGGAACTCCATGTGTAGCGGTGGAATGCGTAGATATATGGAAGAACACCAGTGGCGAAGGCGGCTTACTGGACTGCAACTGACGTTGAGGCTCGAAAGTGTGGGTAGCAAACAGGATTAGATACCCTGGTAGTCCACACCGTAAACGATGAACACTAGGTGTTAGGAGGTTTCCGCCTCTTAGTGCCGAAGCTAACGCATTAAGTGTTCCGCCTGGGGAGTACGACCGCAAGGTTGAAACTCAAAGGAATTGACGGGGACCCGCACAAGCGGTGGAGCATGTGGTTTAATTCGAAGCAACGCGAAGAACCTTACCAGGTCTTGACATCCTTTGAAGCTTTTAGAGATAGAAGTGTTCTCTTCGGAGACAAAGTGACAGGTGGTGCATGGTCGTCGTCAGCTCGTGTCGTGAGATGTTGGGTTAAGTCCCGCAACGAGCGCAACCCTTATTGTTAGTTGCCAGCATTCAGATGGGCACTCTAGCGAGACTGCCGGTGACAAACCGGAGGAAGGCGGGGACGACGTCAGATCATCATGCCCCTTATGACCTGGGCTACACACGTGCTACAATGGCGTATACAACGAGTTGCCAACCCGCGAGGGTGAGCTAATCTCTTAAAGTACGTCTCAGTTCGGATTGTAGTCTGCAACTCGACTACATGAAGTCGGAATCGCTAGTAATCGCGGATCAGCACGCCGCGGTGAATACGTTCCCGGGTCTTGTACACACCGCCCGTCACACCATGGGAGTTTGTAATGCCCAAAGCCGGTGGCCTAACCTTTTAGGAAGGAGCCGTCTAAGGCAGGACAGATGACTGGGGTGAAGTCGTAACAAGGTAGCCGTAGGAGAACCTGCGGCTGGATCACCTCCTTTCTAAGGATAATCGGAAAGCGACAGGGACTTAAGTGTCAATTTGTTTGTTTCAAAGTTTTGTTTAGTTTTGAGTGTGATACTTTAATAGGTATCATGGTCTCAAAGTGATCCTATGGGGAATTAGCTCAGCTGGGAGAGCACCTGCTTTGCAAGCAGGGGGTCAGCGGTTCGATCCCGCTATTCTCCATAGCTAGTCGAAAGGCTAGCATGTTGTACATTGAAAACTGAATAGTAACAAATTCTTTTAAAAGCAATCGTAAGATTGCACTAAAATGAACCGAGAAACAACACAAAAAGTTCTTTAAAAAGAACGGTTTAATCGCAGGTCTGAAAAATGACCAACTCATAAACTTAAACCACAACTTCGGTTGTATAGGTTAAGTTAATAAGGGCGCGTGGTGAATGCCTTGGCACTAGGAGCCGATGAAGGACGTGACTAACTACGATAAGCTTTGGTGAGCGGTAAGTACGCTATGACCCAAAGATTTCCGAATGGGGAAACCCAACTCGTAAGAGTTGTCTGTATCTGAATACATAGGATATTTGACGGAATACGCTGTGAACTGAAACATCTCATTAGCAGCAGGAGCAGAAAGAAAAATCGATTCCCTAAGTAGCGGCGAGCGAACGGGGAAGAGCCCAAACCAACGTGCTTGCATGTTGGGGTTGTAGGACTGATATATAAGAGTTACAAAAGTGTTTTATAGCAGAACAAGTTGGGAAACTTGGCTATAGAGGGTGATAGCCCCGTAAGCGAAATGAAGCACACTCTTTTCAGGATCCTGAGTACGGCCGGACACGTGAAATCCGGTCGGAATCTGCGGGGACCATCCCGTAAGGCTAAATACTCCCTAGTGACCGATAGTGAACCAGTACCGTGAGGGAAAGGTGAAAAGCAC
>NZ_CP134507.1:27500-147500 GCF_055698815.1 Leuconostoc sp. XM4
ATAGCATAGAGGACACACCTGTTCCCATACCGAACACAGAAGTTAAGCTCTATAGCGCCGAAAGTAGTTGGAGGATCGCTTCCTGCGAGGATAGGACGATGCGGTGCCGTACATAGAAAAGAAGTAGAGAGCAGTAGGAAGATAATCGGAGAGGTGTCCGAGTCTGGCCGAAGGAGCACGGTTGGAAACCGTGTAAGCAGAGGAACTTGCTTCGAGGGTTCGAATCCCTTCCTCTCCATCATGGACGCTTAGCTCAGCTGGGAGAGCACCTGCCTTACAAGCAGGGGGTCACAGGTTCGATCCCTGTAGCGTCCATTGACATTCATGTCAAACTTGCCACGTCGGGATAAGCGATGCCGACTTAGCTCAGTTGGTAGAGCACCGCTCTTGTAAAGCGGGGGTCGAAGGTTCGAGTCCTTTAGTCGGCATAATTTATGCGGAAGTAGTTCAGTGGTAGAACATCACCTTGCCATGGTGGGGGTCGCGGGTTCGAATCCCGTCTTCCGCTTCTATGCCGGCGTGGCGGAATAGGCAGACGCACAGGACTTAAAATCCTGCGATAGAAATATCGTACCGGTTCGATCCCGGTCGCCGGCATATATGCACCTATAGCGCAATTGGATAGAGCGTCTGACTACGAATCAGGAGGTTGCAGGTTCGACTCCTGCTAGGTGCATAGAGGTTGAAGGAATTCAAACTCTTTTTTTAAGTTTAGTGGGGCGATAAGCTCTCGATAGACTAATTCGGGATGTAGCTCAGCTTGGTAGAGCACCTGGTTTGGGACCAGGGGGTCGCAGGTTCGAATCCTGTCATCCCGATTGATTAGGGAAGCTAATCAAGACAGACCGCGGTGTAGCTCAGCTGGCTAGAGCGTTCGGTTCATACCCGAGAGGTCGAGGGTTCGATCCCCCCTGCCGCGATAGGCTCGATTTAGGACCATTAGCTCAGTTGGTTAGAGCAGACGGCTCATAACCGTCCGGTCGTTGGTTCGAGTCCAACATGGTCCATGCAGGACAAGTAAGAAAGATAATGGAGAATTACCCAAGTCTGGCTGAAGGGAACGGTCTTGAAAACCGTCAGGTCGGGAAACCGGCGCGTGGGTTCGAATCCCACATTCTCCTTAGGCATTTGAAGAAGGTGTCATAATATAATCGCGGGATGGAGCAGTCTGGTAGCTCGTCGGGCCCATAACCCGAAGGTCGTAGGTTCAAATCCTGCTCCCGCAATTGGTCGCATGGTCTAGCTGGTTAGGACGCCTGCCTGTCACGCAGGAGATCGCGGGTTCGAGCCCCGCTGTGACCGTTCATTGGGAACAATGAGATGGCTCTGTAGCTCAGTTGGTAGAGCAATGCATTGAAGCTGCATGTGTCGGCGGTTCGATTCCGTCCAGCGCCATAGGGAGAGGATCCCGAAGAAAAGCTTGCGAATGTAGTTCAATGGTAGAATTCCAGCCTTCCAAGCTGGCTATGCGGGTTCGATTCCCGTCATTCGCTTTTGTCTATGTAAGAGTAGGCAAGGGGAATACGGGCCATTAGCTCAGTTGGTTAGAGCGCTGTGTTGATAACGCAGAGGTCCCAGGTTCGAGTCCTGGATGGCCCATTAAGAAGTAGGAGAGGATTACCTCTCCTTTTTTGTTGTGTAAAACCTTTGTATTGTTTTCTTCATATAGAAAAAACTAAGAAATAATTACTGTAAATTACTGAAAGAAAATAAATTTCACAAGAGGAAACAAGCAATTTAATAATATTAAAAGCTTATTTGTCAACTTATTTGACAAGTATATAAGTGAATTAAAAAAATTTTGCAACCTTTGTGAAATCGTGGTAATCTAATATCAACGGCTTAACGCTTACATTATTTTCATGCAAACGCGCGCAGTGTTAAAATGATTGAAGGAACGCGATATGCATGTTTTAAAATCTGATTTCAAGTTTGCACCTACATAGCTACTTTGCTATTGTTAGAGTTGCTAAATAGAATTTGAGATTGGGAAAATGGAAGAAAAATTATTTAATAAAGGCTTTTTAACAATTACTATTATTAACTTTATCGTGTACTTAGTGTATTATCTGATGATGGTTATAATTGCTGTTGTTGCACACAATCAACTACATGCTTCGTTTGGGCAAGCGGGATTGGCCTCTGGGATTTATATCATAGGAACGTTAATAGCTCGGCTAATAGTTGGAAAAGAGTTAGAACTAATCGGACGGAAAAAGATTGTTCGATGGGGCGCTATTCTATATTTAATTACAACAATTGCTTACTTATTTGTACCAACAGTCGCTATATTAGATGCGGTACGTCTCTTTAATGGTTTTGCGTACGGAATGACTTCAACAGCCCTAAATGCTATTGTGACCGAATTTATTCCTGAGAAACGCAAAGGAGAGGGTATAAATTATTATGGGTTGAGTACAAGCTTAGCTGCGGCTATTGGCCCCTTCATTGGTTTATTGTTATTGAATGCAACTAGTTTTCGATTTATCGTGATATTATCGGTTATCTTAATTGGAATTTCAATGGTTGCATTGTTTGCAATTAAAATTAACAATGTGACGCTTTCACCAGAACATTTATCCGAATTGAAGTCTTGGAAGGTTTCTAGTTTCATTGAATTTAAAGTATTATTAATTGCTGGTGTAGGATTTTTGATGGGCTTGTCTTATTCGTCAGTACTATCATTTTTGGCTTCATATGCGGAAACTTTGAACTTGGTTTCAATTAGTTCATTCTTTTTCGTAGTCTATGCCGGTATTGTAACATTGACAAGGCCAATGTCAGGACGTATTTTTGATCGCTTTGGTGAAAATTACGTTATGTATCCGAGCTACTTTTTCTTAGCTCTTGGTTTAGTTGTTTTGGCATTGACTCATAATGGATTTACTTTGTTATTGTCCGGCGCATTCATTGGTTTAGGATATGGAACATTCATGTCAAATGGTCAAGCGGTTTCCTTAAAGTTAGTTTCGAGTCATCGTGTTGGTATTGCTTTATCAACATACTTCATCGGCTTGGACTTGGGGTTAGGTGTCGGACCATACGCTCTTGGTGCTTTACACGCCGTGTTGACATTCCGTGAACTGTATTTGGTTTCAGCTGTTATTCCCTTGATTTCAGCAATACTTTATCTGGTATTTTATCATCCAGATCGCATCAAAAAAAATGTAGCAACCATTCCTAGCGAGGAATTAGCTTAAAAATAAAAGCGGTATGTTTCACGTGAAACATACCGCTTTTATTTTTTAAATTGTCCAATTGTCTAAAGTTTCAACTTCATGGGTTGGCTTTTGAACCATCTGAGAAATTTGCTTAGGTGTAGAAACGCCTGAATATACGAGTAATGTGTCAATTTGTGAATTAATGCCGGCAAGAATGTCAGTATTGTAATTATCACCAACCATAACAACATCTTGTTGATTAATATGAAGCTTGTTTAACGCACCATCCATAATGGGTATTTCTGGTTTAGCTATCACAGTTGGCTCAACCTGTGTTGCAGTTTGGATGGCAGAAATTAATGAACCAGCTCCAGGTAACATGCCACGTTCATTGGGTAAATTAGTATCACGATTTGTTGCAATAAACTGTGCACCTTGTTGGATTGCTAATGTAGCGGTAGTGAGCTTTTCATAGTTGAATGCTCGATCTAGTCCGGCAACAACAAAATCAGCATTTTCGTCACTAGTTATTGTAAAATCAGCATTTATTAATGCATCCCGTAGACCAGATTCGCCTATTATATATACTCTTTTTTTGTCAGGTGAAGCAATCGTTTTAAGAAAATCGGCTGTTGCCATTGAGCTAGTATAAACTTGGTCGGCCGATGTTTCAATATCATGGTTTTTGGTTAAGTTATCAGCCACGTCTTCTGGGTTTTTGGTTGAATTATTGGTTACAAATAGGTAAGGAATATTAGCTGCCTTTAGTCGATCAATGAAACGTTTTCCAGAAGGCATCTTTTTGTTACCTTGATATATTGTGCCATCTAGGTCGATGAAGTAAGCTTTATATTTTGACATGTTTAATCTCCATTTAATATTGAATGTCTATATTATACCCATCAACATTGGTTGATATCAAACAACGAATCAACGGACTTCTCTCCCATCTCAATCTCCCTAAAATAAAATCTCCTAAAATATTTTATAAATATAGTTCGCCCGCAAGTAATTGCGGGTTTTCGTTGGTTATAGGTTAAATCTTTATCCTAATTTGATATAGAAAGGGTAAAATAGAATAACAGGGGAATAAATTATGCCTAAAAAATATCGAACACCACCATTTTTAACACCATCAGCTATTGTTTCCTTAATTGTTGCTATCAGTGCTGCAAATTTAGCAGTAAACGTTGCAACTGGTACAAGTGAAGGTGGGAAAGTATCATCAAGTGCTAGTAGTGCCATGAGCACTTCGATGATAACAAGTAGCACAACAAGTAAATCGACTAGTAGTGATGATAAATCAAGTAGTTCATCAACGTCGAGCAGCGATGACGAGTCAAGTTCAACATCGGATGATACATCAGCTGAGGATACGTCATCGACTGCTACAACTTCGGCCGCAGATACGACAACCTCAAGTGCTGCTACATCATCATCTGGTACATCATCTTCAGCAACATCGTCAAGTGATAATAATGCAACATCAAGTTCATCAAATGCAACACGTACAACAAGTAGTTCGGAGGATACCCAATAATGCTGACAGTTCTTGATTTAATTAATCATTATCTCGGATATTTTACGACAAATTCAAAAACCAAGGGTCGCATATATACTGTTGTTGGGGCCGGTGGTGTTTGGTATCTACTTTATTTAGCCTATCGTTTTTTTGTGAATGGTCGTTGGTTGCGTGGTGCATTAATTGCTGCAGTATTCTTACTATTACTTTACTTCGTCATTTTGAATATAATATATTATTTTACGAAGCATACGAGTAAGTGGGATGTTTCACCTAGGATTGAGAAATTATTAGGGGGACCTCATGAGGAAAAGAGTGAACGTGAATCGGAGACGGTTATCATGCCGGCTAATGGACTATACAGTCGACAGAATGTTATGTCAGGCACAGTGGTAAGTGACGCGCAGCAACAAGCCAATTTAGACACGCTTGCATTAGAGATGCGGCAACTTGATCTAATAGCAAATAATTACGGGCATCTTGGTGAACAAGCGCAACGACAAATTATTGCGCAACAAGGAGTAATTTACGCCAACCATCCTGGGACTTTGTTACCTTATTTTGCAATGCGTGAAAATAATGGTACGCTACAAATATTCGGCGGCATTAACCAATTACAAGCTCGAGAATTGGGTAATGTTTCTATGGTTGGTCTAACACCTACGGCTCAAGCATTGACTAATTATCGCTTGGCAATAGCTTCAGTAGTTCTTATAGGAGGGCCAAGTCATTTAGCGACACGGAGTGAGTTAGTTGATGACGTGCAGCCCTACAAAATAAAAATAGAAATAGCGTATGATCATATATAATAATACTATCGCATAAAAAAAGAGCTAATAATTGATTATAGCTCTTTTTTCATATGTATATGTTGTATTCCAGCTTCAAAGAAAGTCGCTCCAATCGCTGCAAAGCCGAGTGATTCATAAAATCCCCGGGCCTGAACTTGAGCACCAAGGACAAGATTTTGAATACCATAAGATGGTGCTAGGGTTTCAATGTATTCCATAAGTTTTCTACCTAACCCCTGTCCACGAAGAGGAAATAATGTAGCGACACGTTGTATGTGCCAAGTATCATCTGATTCTGCTAATACACGAGCAGTGGCTGCAAGTTTGTTATCAACATAAATAACGATATGGATAGCATTCTCTTCAGCAGCTTGATCATTCAATTCATCTTTAATGTCAACCCCTTGCTCAACAATAAAAACTGCTTTACGTATTGCTAGGGCATCTTCGTGGATAGGTCCGAGGCCTTGTTCATGTTTAATCTGTATTTTCATAGCATTATTATAGCAAGTTAAGTGCAAGAAAAGCAATGGGGATAACAGTGAGACGCTGGTTCAGTAGAAATTATAAACCTAAACCTTGCAAAGTTGGTATAATGATAGTTATGAAAAAATATTTAAAAAATATTTGGCATGAAACTTTGGCGCCAAAAAATTGGATTAAACAGCTGAATACTCGTACAGGTTTTTTTACGTGGACGGTTGTATTATTTACGTTAAAAACAATTTTGGCATATGGTGCTGATTTTTATTGGTTACATGTCTCCGACCCTTTGCAGATATTCTTGATGCTAGTCAATCCAATCGGGTTTACGATAATTATCTTTAGTATTGCGTTATTTATTAAGCCTAAGCAATTATACTATGGTGCATTGATTTTACTTGATGCCGCAATGACCGGCCTACTATATTTAAATGTGATTTATTTTCGTGAGTTTTCTGATTTTATGTCAGTTAACACAATGTTGGGATACAGTTCGGTTAATCAGGGTGGAAAAGCAGCTGGAGCAATTGCGTTTGGGATTCATGATGTATTTTTCTGGATTGATATTATCATCCTGATTGGCTTATTCTTAGCGCGAAAGATTCATTTTGATAGTCGTCCAATGATGCGGTTACAACCATTTAAAATTTTAACCATCGGTGTATTTATTTTTATGGCCAATCTATTGTTGGCTGACTTGAATCGCCCACAATTACTGGTTCGGCAGTTCGATCGAGAGTACATGGTTAAATACCTTGGTATAGGACCGTTTACAATTTATGATGCCATCAATACATATCAAACTAGTCAAATCCGAAAAACGGCTACGCCATCAGAATTGACAGCTGTGCAAAACTACATTAAGAAAAACTATGCTGCGATTAATCCTAAATTTTACGGAAAAGCTAAGGGAAAGAATGTAATCGTCATTCATCTGGAAAGCTTTCAACAAATGTCGATTGATCGAAAAATAAACGGGCAGGAAGTCACACCATTTTTGAATAGTCTTTACCACAGTAAGTCAACCATTGCTTTTGATAATTTTTTCAATCAAGTTGGGCAGGGAAAAACGTCAGATGCAGAAAATATGTTAGAAACGTCTACATTTGGTTTGCCCCAGGGGTCTTTATTTACTAAATTGGGTGATGATCAGACTTTCCAAGCGATGCCAGCAATTTTGAATCAACGGGCCGGCTATTCCAGTGCAGTATTCCATGGTAATATGGGTTCATTCTGGAATCGTAGTACAGTTTATAAACGAATGGGTTATCAAAATTGGGTTTCAGGTGATTATTTCGATATTACTGGAAAAAAGGCAACTTCTTGGGGTCTGAAGGATAAGTTGTTATTTCATAATTCAGTCCCTTATTTGGAACGGCTACAACAACCATTCTATGCTAAATATTTAACAGTAACTAATCACACACCGTTTACTCTAGATAAACAAGATCAAGACCCTAATTTCCAAACGAGCAATACTGGATCAAAATTAGTTGATAATTATTTCATTACTAATCATTATCTTGATCAATCTGTGAAAGAATTTTTTGCTTATCTGAAAAAATCGGGCTTATATAAAAATACAGCTGTTGTTTTGTACGGTGATCACTATGGTATTTCAAACACAGATGCCTCTTATTTAGCTTCACTATTAGGAAAAGACTCTGACGACTGGACTGATCTAGATAATGCAAACCTTCAGCGCGTACCATTTATTGTTCATATTCCTGGAATGAAAAACGGTTATGTTGACCATACTTATGGTGGTGAAATTGATGTGGCCCCAACGATAGAACATTTATTGGGCATTAGTACGAAACGTTACATTCAATTCGGGCAGGATTTATTGAGTAAAAATCATAAGCAAATTGTCGTATTTCGAAATAAAGACTGGATAACGCCAGAATATGCCAGTCTATCGGGAAGAATATGGAATACTAAGACAGGGCAAGAGATTACAACTCCAGGTAAGGCATTGCAGGCCAAGGTTGATAAAATTCAAGCATATGTGAATAAAAAGTTATCCATGTCAGATAACTTAAATCAAAAAAACTTACTTAAATTCTATACACCTGAAGGCTTCAAGACCGTCAAGGCCAATAGTTTTGACTACAGTAAAGAAGCAACCATTAAACGACTGAAGAAACAAAATAAAAAATTGGGAACAAAATCAACAAGTTTGTTTGCTCAAAATGGTAATAAGTCGACATTGAGTGATTATATTACTGATGCACCGGAAGTTGATGATGAAACGACAGATACAACCAGATTATTGCCACGAAATGCGGATGATTGGAGTAACGACGAATAATTTTTTAGAAATCAACCTGTCGTGATGACGGGAATATAAATTTGGAGTAATATATGGCAAAAATTTTAATTGCGCTCGAAAATATTGAACTCGGGGGAATGAAGCGAGCAACAACTGTCGTCGGTAATGCATTGGCAGCAAGCCATGAAGTTACCTATTATAGTTTTTCTGATTTACCACCGTTTTATGGATTGTCAGCACCTTTAGTTGTTGCTTCACCCGCGCTACGTCTAACAAGTGAAGCGCATCCATTTAAAAGATACGCCCAAGCTATTGAAAATTTCTCACTTTTAGCACAGCGCTATGATGTGGTTATTTTAGCAGGTGGACTACTATCCAGTTTTGCAGCTGTTTTGAAACCAAAGTTGCCACATACAAAACTGCTTGGGTGGATGCATAACAACATTACGACTTATAGAGATCAATACTATGCAATGATGCGCGAGGAATTTATAGCTGGCTTACGTGTTTTAGATGCGGTAGTGGTACTAACTGATTTTGATTTAGGTGGCTTTAAAAAATACAATGAACGTACGGTTAAAATTTGGAACCCTTTGACAATTGCACCTAAAGGCCCTTCTAAATTGGAGAAACACATTATATCGTTTACGGCACGTATCGCTATTCAACACAAAGGAATTGATTTTGCTGTACAATTGGCCACTAAATTACCGGATGATTGGCAATTAGCAATTGCCGGGGGTGGGATGCAGGAGGATATGGAAACCTTTGAGCAATTAATCAATGAGTACGGGGCGCATGAAAAAATAATATATCGTGGTCCATTGAAAGATAATGAATTGCGTGACCATTATCGTAACTCAAGTTTATTTCTGCAAACATCACGCTGGGAAGGATTACCGCTTGTCCTAGTTGAGGCAATGAGTTTTGGTTTGCCAATTATCGCTATGAGACAGACAGGGTCCGCAGAAGTATTAAATGAGGGTGAATTTGGGGTTTTGATAGAGAACGGTGACATTGATGGGGCAGCTATAGCGATTCAACGGCTAATCAACAGTCGTCAGCAGCAACTTGATTTAGCAGAAAAGTCCTTAAATCGTGTTCGTGATTTTCAAATCGAACCCATTTTGAAACAATGGGAAGCTTTATTTTAATTATTATATAGATATTTGTTGACAAGTAACTTGACAACTATATAATATTAACTTAGAGGTCTAATTCATGGACAAGCGCAGCCCCATTCATAAAAAAACAGCATTCGATAAGTTACAATTCGGCATTGGTGATCTTGCGCGGATGACAGGCGTGTCTACCCGACAACTGCGTTATTGGGAAAAACAAGGTTACGTTAAGGCACTGGATCGTAATGACGATCAAGAATCCCGCTTATATGGCTTTCGTGCATTCTTAAAGGTTAGCATTATTAAGCAACACATTGATGATGGCGATACCTTGCGTACAGCAGTGATTCATGCTAATGAACACATTGACAGTGCAATGATTACAAAGCATATTATGAAACAAGCATTTCAGGGCCTAGAAGACTTTCAAGGTACTGTGGCAGTAAATATGGGTTACTTTGATGACGACGAGACACAATTGCTATACGTATTTTTAGAGGATGGTAAAGCCAAGTATCGCGTTGTCGATAGTAAAAAATGATTGTCAAACAGACAGTCATTTTTTATTATGTATACTCACATTTCTGTGTTGGGCAACTGAATGAAAATAGAGAATTAGATATATGAAAAAGTGGCAGTATAATTTTATAATAACATCCCAGAATTCTGGCCAAACTGTTAAGGAACTATTGATAAAATGGTACGTGCCACAAAGAATTCGCGGCGCTTTGCGAATTAAAAAGCATTTTAGTGTGAACAATATTATTGTACCTACTAACTATGAATTACAAACAGGGGATCAGTTGCAGCTTAATTTCGATGCAGATGACTTTCGTACTAGTGAATCAAATTATCTACCCAACCATCAGAAGTCGGTAAATATCATTTTTGAAAATAAAGACTTGGTTGTTATTGATAAACCTGCAGGAATGAAAATGCATCCGCATTCGCCAACGGAAACTGATACTTTGTTGAACTATTTAGCAGGTGAGTTTATTCAGCGAAAGGTCAGTGATCAGCCTTATATGGTTCACAGGATAGATCGAGCAACTTCAGGTTTAGTAATTGTAGCAAAGAACCCCGTCGTGGTACCAATTCTAGATAGAATGTTAGCAGATAAACGGATTGTACGAACTTATGTAACGTGGGTTAGTGGCGTCGTGCAAGATAATCATGGTACAATCGCAAAACCGATAGGAATCGACGCTCGAGATGATCGAAAACGTGCCGTTGACGGGAAAGAAGCCCAAGTGGCGATGACACATTGGTGGCGAATGCATACGGTGTTTTGCAGTTCATTACTACGGGTGCAATTAAGTACGGGGCGCATGCATCAGATACGCGTGCACTTAGCTAGTATAGGACACCCTATTGTTGGGGATGAACTATACGGTGGAGTATACAATGGCCGTATGCTGCTACATTCAGCAACCATAAAAATACCATTGCCGTTTGATGAGGGAGTAAGAATGATTACAGGACCACTCCCAAGCGATTTTCCAAGACAGCTACGATAAGCAACACAAAAAGACGAACACTTGAATGAGTGTTCGTCTTTTTATCTGACATCATTATTTGACTAAGATGAAATTATGCTTTTTTAGTTTCTTTAACTTCTGTTGGTGTGCTTGCAACTTCTTCCTTTTTATCAAGGAAGTTAGCGGCAAATGCTGCCAATGCACCACCAAGTAAGTCAGCAACTAGGTAAACCCATACATGAGTAAGTGCTTTACCTTGAACAAAAATTGCTGGGGCTAATGCACGTGCTGGGTTGAATGCACCACCAGTAATTGGTAATACAACAACAATTAATACGGCCAACCAGATACCGATAATAAATGGTGCTGGTACGTTATTCAACTTAGTAACAATTGCGATTACCAAAACGAACAAGAATGTTAATACAAGTTCAAATGCAAATGCATACCAACCTGAACCATCAGAGAAGTTTGTTTGTCCAAGACCAGCTAAGGATACGAATTGTTTTACGGTCATTGATTGACCAGACAAAGCAGTAGTTACAGTTGATGATTTCAGGTAAGCTGTTACACCGCCATAGACAGCAGCAGAAGCAACAATAGCACCAAGTAATTGTGCAATCACATAGCCAATAAATGTCACCCATGGTAAACGCTTTTGAATAGCCATTGCCAATGAAACGGCAGGGTTAAAATGTCCACCTGAGATATGACCAAAGGCATAGATGGCAACGGCTAATGAAAGACCGAATGCCAAACCGACAGTGATGGCCGATTGTGTTGTAGCAGCTGAATAAACAACGCTACCAGTTCCAAAGAACACTAGCATAAATGTTCCAAGGAATTCTGCGATATACTTACGCATGAAATTTCTCCTTATATGTATGTAAAATTACCAATATCTACTATTATACACTCTTAGATTAACTGGTTGTTAAATATTAAGGAAAGGTATAACTAATGCTTTAATAATAATGCATTAATTGCAACAATGATTGTGGACAGTGACATAATTAATGCGGCAATCATTGGGTTTAGCATTATACCAGCAAATGCCAACACACCGGCAGCTAAAGGAATAGCAATAATGTTGTAACTAGCTCCCCACCACAGGTTTTGCACTTGTTTAGTATTGCTACGCTTAGCTAGATTAATAAAGTCAATAATTTTTGATAACTGATCAGCTATTAATATAGCATCAGCGGAAGCATGTGCTACTTCCGTTCCAACACCGATGGCAATACTTAAATTAGCTTGAGCTAAGGCTGGGGCATCATTAATACCATCACCAATCATCATTGTCGTACCATGTTGTTGATACTCTGAAACCAGATTGATTTTGTCTTGAGGGGATACTTGTGAATGGATATCTGTTATTTTTAACTCGTCAGCAATCTGTTTAGCAGCCAATTCGTTGTCACCTGTAATCATAACAGGTGTGATCCCTTGGTTCAATAAGGTGCGAATAAAGGCAGGAGCTGATTCTTTGAGATGGTCCCCCTGTGCTATTGCAGCTATAACGCGTCCCTCTTCCAATAAGTAAGAGATTGAGCCTTCCGTTTGTAGTGGCGTAAAAGTAATATGATTTTGTTTGAGATATTTTGCCGAAGCAAGTGTATATAATTGATCATCTATTTTACCACGTACACCATAACCGGCAATGTTTTCTACGTGTGATGCTTGTATTTTTGGCGCGTGTTGTTCTTTTGCGTAGTTAACAATGGATTGCGCAAGTGGGTGGGTAGATTGCTGGTCTAATGCGCTCATAATTCCTAGTGCTTTACTTTGATCAAAGTCATAGACACTAAAGTGCTGTACAGTAAATTTTCCAGTTGTTAATGTACCAGTTTTATCCATCAAAGCAAACTTTAAATGATTTGCTGCCACTAGTGCTTTACGATTTTTGATTAATATGCCTTCTTGTGCTGCAATCGCCTTTGTTCGATTGATGACCAAAGGTACTGCTAGACCCAAAGCATGGGGGCAGGCAATGACTAACACAGTTGCGGCAATATTAACTGCAAAACCTAGTCCGCGTAGTGGCGTCCAAATAAGTAGAGAACCAATAGCAAATAATAGAGCCACCCAAAACAACCATGCTGCGACTTTGTCTGCTAGTGTTTCAGCGCGTGATTTCTTATCTTGAGAAGATAGTAAGGTTTCTTTTAGCTGGCCAATAAATGAATCATCCCCAACAGTCGTTAATTTGACATCGAGCGTACCATTACCATTAATGGTACCACCAACCACTTGAGAACCTATTTTCTTTTCGACTAGTCGACTTTCACCAGTCATTAAAGATTCATCAACCTGGCTTACACCTTCGACTACAGTACCATCAGCAGGGAAAGATTCACCAGCCAACACACGAACAATCATGTTTGATTTTAGTGTGTCAATAGGCATATCCATCAACATATCATTATGTTTGACATGAGCAATGTTTGGCATTAATTCGCGTAACTTAGCCGTCGCATCTCCGGCTTGCATGGTCACAGACATCTCAATTCGGTGACCTAGAAGCATAATAACATTTAGTGTTGCAAATTCCCAAAAGAAATCCATAACGTGAACATGAAATAGTTGCGTCGATAGAACCGCGTAAATAGAATACCAAAAAGTAACATTCAGCCCGACGGTAATTAAGCTCATCATAGCGGGCTTTTTAGTACGAAATTCAGCGCGCGCACCATCCCAAAAAGGTTTGGAACCAATGAAGTAGAGGAGGGTAGATAATAGCGCAGATACCCAAGAACTGCCAGGAAAAGTAAAAGTAAATGGCAAATGGATACCCATGAAGGGTGTGATAATGATGATTGGAAGCATTAAGAAAAAAGCCCACCAAAAACGGCGTTTCATGTCTGACATATCCATACTGTCCATGCCGGCATGAGAAGTGTGTTCATGACTGGACATCTCCATATGATCGTGGTTCATGCTTGACATGTCATGGTGCTCATGTGATGTATCTTTATTTGTCATATTCATATGATCATGGTTCATAGTCATTTACAATCCTCACAGTTTTCGGGTAGACAGTTACAAGCAATGCTTTCCGGGGCATTTTTCACTTTTTGTGCTAGTAACGCTTGTAGTTTGACAATGTCTGACTGAGATAAGGTCATGTCAGCAAGTACATCCACTAATGTGTGGCCTATACACATGGCACACATATCGTCGATTGTGGCACGTAGTGTTTGGGTCATCGTTTCATGTTCACCTACAGTTGGTGTGTATAATCGATTGCGTGTAGCACCATCTGTACGTAACAATCCTTTTTTTAGTATTCGGTTGATCAACGTTTTAACCGTTGATGGCTGCCAATCTTTCTGGTTGTGCATAATATGAATGATTTGATTGGTGGTAGCTTCACCTAACGTCCATATCACACGCATTATTTCCCATTCACTTGTTGTTAGTAATTTATTCATACTTTTAGTCTACAACTGTAAACTAAAAAACACAACTATTTTGAATGCTTTATAAATAAAAATGATTGACAAGACAAAGTGTACTGTGTATTATAGTACACGTAGTACAGATATCATGGGGAACAATGAAACACACAAAGGAACAGTTATTGATAGGACAATTTATAAAAACCTATCAAAATTTAATAAGGAAGTGCACAGATGGCGCAAATTCAACGCAGTCAACCATTATATGAGCAGTTAATGTGGCGTATTAAAGCGCAAATTGCGTCTGGTGTATTGCATATTGGTGATAAATTACCATCAGTCCGAGAAATGGCTTTAATTGAGGGATTAAATCCAAATACAGTGGCAAAGGCTTATAAGGCTCTTGAAACGCAAAATGTGATTGAAACGGTGACTGGTAAAGGTACTTTTGTTCGCGAAAACGAGGGTATTGTAGATGATAAATTATTAGCACAATTACGTTTAAAAATGACCGAAATTGTTATTGAGGCCAAACGTGCATCTATTGATGCCAAGCAGCTGCATAGTTGGATTGAAGAATTATATGGAGAAATATCATGAGTTTAATTTTAGAAAATATTTCTAAAAAGATACACCATCATGCCATTCTAAATAATGCAAGCTTTGAACTCAAAGAGGGAGAAGTTGTTGGTCTAGTTGGGCGTAATGGTGCGGGGAAAACAACTTTATTTAGAACAATATCTGGGGAGATGCAAGCTGATTTTGGTCGTATTGGTCTAGATAATAAAGATTATATGAAAACAATTGCAGTTCACGACCAATTATTTTATATTGATATGCCAGACAATTGGCTAGCATATTACACACCAAAGCGGATTAAATCAATTTTATCTGTCGCTTATGTGAATTTTGATTCAGAATGGTACGATGAACGTTTGAATCAATTTGGACTAAACAATAATAAACGTGTTCAAAATTACTCAAAAGGGATGAAAGCGTTGTTCACGATTATTGTCAGCTTCGCTAGCCGTGCCCAATATGTTTTATTAGATGAACCGCTTGATGGATTAGACGTATTAGTTCGAGATCAGGTAAAACAGTTAATTATTGACCGTGTTACAAAAAATAATACGACTGTTCTCATTGCGTCACATAATTTGGTTGAACTTGATACTTTAGTTGATCGTATTCTATTGCTAAAAGATGGTACAATTGATCGCGCATTTGCGATTGAAAATAATAAAAACATTAAAAAGTATCAACTGGCTTACGATGGGGATGTGATGCCAGAATTTCTAAGGAACAATGGGACGATCATTGCTCAGGTTGGTCATATTGTAACCATTGTGTTTGATAATTTTGATGAAGATATTGGTATTAGGTTAGCTGGATCGGATTTCAAGTTCATAGAAGAACTACCCATTAGCAGTGAAGACATATTCCGCGCGAGCTTTGCCAACGAAGTATATGCTTGGCAGCAAGAATTAGGGGGTGAACAATGAAACAAGCACTACGGCTATATGGCAGGATTAAATCTAATCAAATTATATTAATAGCGATCCTTGGTGTTCTAGTGACTTGTTTTATTGGGGGCGTGAATACATATTATGGGAGAGCAATAACAAACATAGGAAGTGACAGCGAGTTGGGAGGCGTACTTATGGGTATAATGCTCATAGCAGCAGGCGCCGCTACGTACGCAGATCAAACAAGACACTTGAATACCTGGTTGAGTACGCAAAGTGCCTCTAGAAGGCAGTTCTTCATCAGTAAGGTGGTGTGGATGATTATTGCGCCAATTATATTGGGTGCTGCTATTGACTTATTTATGTCCATTACAATACGCTCTGATAATTTGCACAAAGTGGCGAGTAACAATTTAAACGACGGTGTGGAATTATTTTACGTGGCTAGTGTGGTGGTGTTGGTTAGTACAATTGTTGGACCAATATGGCAAAAAATCGTAGGTAGTTTTTTTGCATTAGTTGTTTGCTCATCACTATCTGTGGGTGTGAACACAATATCTATTGACTTTGGGATGAAAGAACTAGTTCAAAACGCTGAGTTCACAACGTTAGTTACATTTATCGTAGCACTGCTCTTACTGGGTGCTAGCTACTATATTGTGGGCATTATCGGGATAGAAAGTGAACACGACGCAGTACGTGTACCGGCTTTGCGGTGGCCAGTGGT
This sequence comes from Leuconostoc sp. XM4, assembly GCF_055698815.1. Taxonomy (NCBI): domain Bacteria; kingdom Bacillati; phylum Bacillota; class Bacilli; order Lactobacillales; family Lactobacillaceae; genus Leuconostoc; species Leuconostoc sp. XM4. Next base: position 43,920 of record NZ_CP134507.1, read on the forward strand.
TATATTTGTGTTTATCTCAACACTGTTCTTGCCACTAAATGAGAGTCCACTGACAGCAAGCTCATTCGTATTACCAGTAGTTTTGAGCGTAATCACATTCATCTTCGTATTTAAACCAAAATTATCTTGGCAAAAATAGTTGATTCAATAAAAAGGGGAAAAACATGGCATTATTGGAAGTAAAGAACGTTAATAAAAAGTATGGTAATAGAGCAGCAATGGACGACGTCAGTTTCAACGTTGAAGCTGGTCACATTGTTGGATTGATTGGTCCCAATGGCGCTGGTAAATCAACAACCATGCGTGCTATTACTGGTTTAATGAGCTACTCATCTGGACAAATCACGTTTGATGGGCAACCTGTGACCTTTAATAATCATAGTGCGCTTGATAAAATTGGTAATTTGATTGAATATCCAGCCATTTATCCGAACTTAACCGCGCTAGAACACTTGAAGTTGTATGCAATGGACACAAAAAATCCCGCTGATTTCAAAGAATTAATGCATAAAACGCAAATTGACGGGGACAATTTTGGAAAACGCAAGGCGAAAAACTTTTCATTAGGCATGAAACAGCGCCTTGGTATTGCTATTGCGCTCATCCGAAATCCAAAATTAGTTATTTTGGATGAACCAATGAACGGACTTGACCCACAATCTGTTCACGACTTGCGTGAATTAATTCGCTCATTGGCTGAAGAAGGGGTGGCTTTCTTGATTTCAAGCCATCTATTGGATGAATTGCAAAAACTAGTTGATGATGTTGTAATCATTAATCACGGTAAAATTATTCAAACGGCTACCATAGAAACTTTCTTTATTCATGACCAAGCACGTTGGACATTTGACACTAGTGATAATGAATTAGCTCTACAAATAGCACAAGATAAAAACTGGCAAGCTACAATTGACAACAGTCAGTTGCAAATTAGTGGGGCAGAAAATTTGCAGCAAGTGATCACAGCACTCAATGCGGCCAATATACAAATTCAATCACTTAATACTGCAACTGGCAATCTAGAAAAGTCACTACTTGATATGCTAGCGGCTGATAATCAGGGGGAATAACGCATGTTAACATTAATGAAGCAAGAATATTACAAAGCATTCAAGCAAAATAGATTATACATTTGGTTGATTTTGGGATTTATTTTTCCCATTGCTATCATTGGTATCTTTAAGTCAACAAGAACAGCTGGATCGATTATTAACCTTGGTCAGTCCTTAATTTATGTTGAAATGGCAGGAATCATTATTACTGCTTTGTCTATCTCCCAAGAGTTCGGTTTTGGTACAATTCGTCCATTGCTGTCACGTCGCTTTAGTCGAGGTGAAGTGTTCATCAGTAAGTTGTTATTAAATATTAGTGTTTACATTGGATTGTTTTTATCAGCTTTTATTGGCACTGTTTTGGCTACTGCTATATTTGCCCCTAAATATGATTTCTCACAAAAGTTAGGATATATAGGGAACAGTTGGCAGGGCATGATGATTTCGATTATGGATGTAGCACTTCAAATGATATTTGTGGCTGCATTAGTATTGATGGTTACTAATATGGTCAAGAGCTCAGGAGCTGCTATTGGACTTGGCGTAGTTATGATTGTTGCTACACCAATCATCTCTGTCATTTCGTTAAAATTAATTGATTTAGCACCAATCTTGAAGTGGAATCCATTCAATATTTATTTAGGTATTGCTAGTATTGGACAAGTTAAACCTAGTATAATGGCACAAATAATGGATATGTCACAAGGAGCAATGATATCAGCATACTTGATATATATTGTGTTGATGTACGGTATCGCTTATTTAATCTTTAGAAAACGCAGCGTTTAAAATTAGTAAATAATAAAAAACACGAACTCACATTACGTTCGTGTTTTTTATTTAAAAATCGGCTGAGGAAGCATCAGTATGGAATCCACCCACGCCAGTGAGTGAATCTAATGATTCAATTTCTGCTGATGTTAGAGCAAAGTCGAATACATCGGCATTTGCTTTAATGTATGTTTCATGTGTTGATTTTGGTAAAGGTAAAAATCCCTTATCCAAGGACCAACGAATTAATATTTGCGGTACCGATTTATTGTATTTTTCACTCAGACTAACGACTTGTGGTAAATCAACGAGCTTTCCTGTACCTAGTGGGGAATAGGCTTCGTTAAGCATGCCATGATCTTTATCATAGTCAACTAATTCTTGTTGGTTATCAGAAGGGTTTAAAAAGTTTTGATTAACCATGGGTGCTATGGTTTGTGTTTTAGCTAGCGCTTCTAGATGTTCAATTTGGAAATTTGACACGCCAATGGCTGTCGTTTTTCCTATTTTATATTCGTCTTCCAAAGCACGCCAAGTATCCGCGTTTGCATCAATCCAGGCATCCTTTCCTTGTTTTTGAAGGGCAGCAGGATTTGGCCAATGGATTAAATATAAATCAACGTAATCTAAGCCAAGCTTGCTAAGGGATGTGTCAAGCGCTTGTATAGCTCTTTCATATGTGTGCGCATCGTTCCAAAGTTTAGTCGTCACAAACAATTCATCACGTGGAATACCAGAATCTTTTATGGCACGACCGACAGAATCTTCATTACCATATACAGCCGCTGTATCGATGTGGCGATAACCTGCTTCTAGAGCCCAACGTACAGACTGATAAGCTTCTGTACCGTTTGCACTTTGCCAAGTTCCAAACCCAATTATGGGAATTTCGATGCCGTTGGTTAGCTTATATGTATCTACAAGGGACATGTTATTTACCTCCGTGAGCCTTTTATTATACGGTGTTGTTTTGATAGCACCAGTTACCATCAGTATAACATGTCAGCCTCACTAATTGATTTTTAGTGCACGGAGAAAAATAATTATTTTAACACTGGTTTAATGTTAGTGCAGTACAGTGATTATATTGACAATAATACTTAATTTGTCAAATTAGCGAAGCCCCCTAAAAAAGATACACTCAATCTATTATTATTCTCTCAAATTATAATTCTCTTCTCTCCCCCGTATCTTTGGATGCGGGGGTTTCGTTTTGAGTGATGAAAAAATCTAGCTGTTTCAAAGTAACTAAAAAAGCACCAAAACCTTATCGATTTTGATGCTTTTTTATACTGCTCCACTTGGATTCGAACCAAGGACCTGCGCATTAACAGTGCGTTATTCTACCACTGAACTATGGAGCAATTAGCTGAATTAATCAACTATTAAAGTATATCAACGCTGGCATATCTTGTCAACAGTTTATTGCGAAAGTAACTGCTTAATTTTTTGTAGTGCTGTTGTGAGCTGTGATTCTGATATTGTCAGTGGCGGTAACAAACGAAGCGTATTGTGCCCCGCACCCAAAGTAACAATTTTTTCATCCAATAAGTCAGCAACAACTTGCTTTACAGGTATATTTAATTCAATACCGGCCATCATACCAAGGCCACGTACTTCAACAACGTTCCTTAACTCTTTGAAGGCTGCCAATTCCTGCCAAAAAAGATTAATTTTTTCTGAAATATTAGGCAGAATTAAAGATAATTCGTCTAGCGTTGCACTAGCAGCACTCATAGCCAGTGGATTCCCACCAAATGTTGAACCATGTGCATTATATGAAAATGAACTGGCAAATTCGTTTTTAGCAAGCATTGCACCCACAGGGACACCGTTAGCCAATGCTTTGGCATTCGTAAAAATATCCGGTTGAAAATGATAATTTTCAAATGCAAACTTTTTCCCCGTGCGTCCCATGCCAGTCTGTACTTCATCAATCATGATTAAAGACTCATTATCATGAACTACTTGAATTAGTTCTGTAACAAAATCTTGATGCGCAGGAATGACACCTCCTTCGCCTTGAACAAGCTCAAGCATTACGCCAGCAACGTCTTTATTAAGGAGTTCTTTTAAACTGTTAATGTCATTAAATTCTGCATACTGGAACCCATCTAACATAGGTAATCCATAATGAATGCTATCTTGTCCAGTTGCTGACATAGCACCATAAGTACGACCATGAAAAGAGTTTTTGAAAGTAATGATTGTTTTCCGCTTAGTCACTAAACGGGCTAACTTAATTGCCGCTTCGTTAGCTTCCGCTCCTGAATTAGCAAAATAAGTGGTATAATCTTCACCACCTAATTTTGCTGCCACAGTTTCTTGCAATTCATTTTCGTATAAATTAGGCAAGTGCCAGATTTCTTTAGCTTGAGCAATAAGTGCTAACTCAACAGCATCATTATTTGCGCCAACATTATAGACACCAATACCACTGGATAGGTCGGTGTACTCATTGTTCTTACCGTCAGTCCAGGTGGCATTTTTAGTTTTCTTAAATGTTAGTGGGGCACGTTGATAGTTTGGAAATAGCGTCATGTGATATACCTCAAATTGTGACAATAGTACCGGGATGGGTGACTGTATTTGTAATATGAACAGCGCGCACGCCATGACGTGCTGCAAATAAGGCACTGTTTACTTTTGGAATCATGCCACCGGTAATCATCTGTTTTTTTTGTAATTCTTCCATCGTTTTGGAAGTTAAATTTTGTAAAACGTTTCCCTTAATTTTCACACCAGAAACATCTGTTAATAGATATAATTCGTCAGCCTTTAGATACTTAGCCAGAGCTGTCGCTGCGTGATCCGCATTAACATTTAACCACTGACCACTATTAGTAATTGCCATCGGAGCAATAATAGGAATGAGATTTTTTTCCCAAAGGTTATGAATTAATTTAGTATTCACTTGGTGAATGTTGCCAACGTATCCGAATGTGTCTTGATCAATTGTGTGACCAGTTAACAGTTGATCACTTGCAGCATTTAATCCAATTACAGATAGGCCGTTGACACGGCAAGCTTCAAGTAGCGCAGGTTGTACCTGACCAAGGAGTGCCATTTTTGTGATGTTGATACCATTTTGTGTTGTAAAACGAATACCGTTTATCTTCTGAACAGGTTCATTAAGTTGTGACATTAAGGCAGAAATAGTGTCACCACCGCCATGAACAATTGCAATTTTATAATGTTGTTTTTGCCAAAATTTGATAGTATCAAAAAAGGCAGGTGTAAGTTGAGTGGCGGCGTTGCCACCAATTTTGATGACTATTTTTTTCATTAGACTTTATCTCCCATAAAACGAACAAGATGAGAATGAATTCTCACGTTGTATAAAGTGCATTAATTTTTACATATTCGTATGTTAAATCTGAACCCCAAGCACAACCGGATTCAGTACCGGCATGTAAATCGACATCAATGTGAATGTCATGCTCCTCAAGTTTTTCTGCCATGGTATCGGCATCAAAATCTGCAGGGGCACCATTTACTAATACAGCGATTTTATTAATGCTAATATCAATAAGATTTGGGTTAAGATCGACATTGCTGGCTCCAATAGCAGCGATAATGCGGCCCCAATTAGGATCTTTACCAAAAATAGCTGTTTTTACTAATGAAGAACCGACAATTTTTTTAGCAACCATTCGCGCATCAAGAGCACTTTGCGCATGATTTACAGCAACAGCAATTAATTTAGTGGCGCCTTCACCATCATTAGCAATAGCAATCGAAAGGGCGGTAGTTACGGTGTGTAACATGTCTTTGAATTGCTCATATTCAGCTGTATGATTCTCAATCATTTTATGACCAGCTAAACCGTTTGCCATTACTAAGACAGTGTCATTAGTTGATGTGTCACCATCGATTGTAATTTGATTAAAACTTGTCTCAACATCTTCTGAAAGTGCTTGCTGTAAAAGTTTAGCATCAATGTTAATATCGGTCGTTATAAATCCAAGCATGGTAGCCATATTCGGATGCAACATGCCCGAACCTTTTGCCACACCGCTCATTGTGACAATTTTGCCCTGAATAGTGGATTGAATGGTAATTGATTTTTCCTTAGTATCAGTAGTCATAATGGCGTGCGCAAACCCGTTTGTGTCACCATCAATCTTTAACTTTTTGATGCCGTTGATAATCTTATCGATTGGCAGTACTTTGCCAATAATACCGGTAGAAGCGACGCCAACCAGGCTGGTATCGATGTTTAGTTGTTGTGCAGTAAACTCTTGCATAGATTCCGCATGTGACACACCAATGCTACCGGTGACAGCATTAGCATTTCCAGAATTAACAATAATGGCTTGCAATTGACCATTTCGAATCGTTTTTTTATCCAGTTGAACTGGAGCGGCCTGCACTTGATTCGTTGTAAAAACGCCGGCTACACTAGCTATCACGTCACTGTAAATCCAACCGAGATCTTTTGATTTGTGCTTGAGACCAACGTGTTGGCCATCCGCATGAAATCCTATGGGAGCAGCAATGTCAGCTATTGATAGTGTTGTAATTTGATTTAATAATTCTGTCATAAGGATTTTCCTAAGTATATTTTTAGACGTTAGTATAGTGAATATTATGCGTATTGAGCAATCAAATGAAGTCCTGTGCTTTCCTCTAGATCAAACATATGATTCATGTTTTGGATAGCTTGTCCAGCAGCGCCTTTGATCATATTGTCAAGAACACTAACAATGGTGAGGTATTTGGTATCAGGATTGTATGTTAGTCCGATATCAGTAAAGTTAGTACCGATAACCTGTTTGATGCTTGGTAATTGATTTTTGGGCATGACACGTACAAATTGCTTATTTGCATACGTTGCAGTGTATAATTCCTGAATTTTTTCGGCCTGGCTGTCGTCGTTTATCTTGACATAAGCACTGACAAAAATGCCGCGATTAATTGGTAGTAGGGATGTGGTGAATTGAATATGAGCAATATCGGATTGCCATTGTTGCAGTTGCTGGGTAATTTCAGGAATGTGTTGATGATGGTTGGCCTTATACATGGTGAAGTTTTCATTAACGTTAACAAAATGACTCGCTAACGTCAGGGATTTGCCAGCACCAGATAATCCGCTTTTAGCATCAATGATGATGTTATCTTTATCAAGCAGATGGTTTTGTGCAAGAGGGGCAAGAGCAAGAAGTGTGCCCGTGGCATAACAACCAGGATTGGCAATGTAGGTTACTTTATTGTCATAAAAATCTGCTAAGCTGTAGTGTGCTTGTTGAATCGCTTCGTCAGAGGTTGGTTCGTTTTTGTACCATTTTTTATAAATATCAGCGGGAAGACGAAAATCACCAGATAGATCAATGACGGGAAACTTAGCTTGAATAAAGTCCTGAGCTAAATCTTTGGAAACGCCGCTGGATGTTGCAAAAAATACAAGATCCGCTTCTTGCATAATATGCATTGGGTCGAATGTCGTAGGCGTTAAATTATACATTGATTTTAGATGCGGAAACTGTTCGCTAATGTCAGTGTTTTCTGTTTGGGTATTATGTATGGACACAACCTTAGCATTAGGGTGATTGTAAAGCAGTCGCAATAATTCAAGACCGCCGTATCCTGTAATGCCAACGATAGCAATTTTTATAATTTTGTCTGTCATGGTGTGCCCTCCTTGTGTTTGATGTTTTAAATATTAAACCAATAAGCATTTAAATACAATAAATATGCAAAACGGAATTGGATATTTTAAATTTAATGTATAAAAAAACACTTCATACGAAGTGTTAAGCTCGTGCAGGTAATTCAAGAATTGCTATATCAAGTACGTGTTCCATGCTTTTGGAACGTAATTCATTGAGGAAAAATCCGTTCTGCAGGTCAAATTTAGTATCTAAGGCGAATACAGTTAGTGTGTAGTTATGAGTCTTATCAGGAGGCATTGGGCCAATATAAGATTGATTTATGCTAGCATTGGCTGGGTGTCCTAACTTTTGCACATCATGCCAAGTTGAATTTGTACCAAATGTACCGCGTTTGGTAGCACGAAGATTTTCAGGAATATTAGTTACAGGGAGGTTTGCCGCTAACCAGTGAATCCAAGGGAAACCGCATACAGGAACGGCATCGTAGTCGATTAAACTGACAGACAATGATTGGGTACCAGCCGGCGTGTTGGATATTTCGACTGGGAAATTAGTGGTTGGCATATCATTGGTACGATAATTAGCAGGTGCATATTTTGCATACTTATCTGGTATAAAACCGTTATCAAGTGTGACATCTATTTTCATGATCATTCTCCTATTAAGTTTTTTTTGGCCTGTGCCAAACGTGTGCGAACAGCGATGGGCATTTCAGAATTATATTTACGAATGGATGAAATGGCATCAATAACAATCTTTGTGCGGGTATCTATGTCTTGTATGCCAGCAGTTTTTGAGTGTATTTCCTTTTCGAATCGTTCAATAAAATCAAGCTGGAGTTGTGTTTTATCAGCGCGGAGGGTCTCGGCTGCGGCAACTTCACCGTTAGACTCAAGGGTAGTTATAGCTACATTATACCCCTCAAAAAAGTCAGATGCATTGGTCGTATTTTTCCAAGTAATCGGTTCATTTGCTGCGTCAATATTTTTTTCTGTCGTTTTTTTCTTTTTGAAAATGTTAAAGAAAGACATAATTAGAAATCCTTTCAAGTATAAATATATAGTAATTTTTCATGTTCGTTTAATGGCGAACAAACGTTTTATCTGATACAATAAAAATAGTTTTTGGATCGGGGAAAATTATGGCAGCACATAAAACGGTATTTAATGACAAACAACGTATCTTACGGCTTTATTCAGCATTGATAAGCCATCGAGCGCTCTCAATTGAAGAAATTGAGGACATGTTTTTTATTGGCCGAAAAACTGTCCAACGCGATATCTCCGAAATCCGAACTTTTTTGCATGATTTGCAAATCGGTGAACCAATTAAATCTGAGATTATTTTTGATCGTCATTCAAAGAAATATCGATTGACTGAGATGGAAAACTTATTTAGAGTCTTCGATAAAATCAATAAAATTGATGAAGAGGAATGACGCGGTTTTGGTGTGGACGGTTATTTATTGTTTGTTAGTTGGTCAAAATCGTCTACCATATCTTTAGGACCCACTACCGAGACAATGTCTTTCTCATGTAGTTTGTAGGTTGAATCCGGTGCCACGATAACATCCCCATCATGGCGAACAGCAATAACATTTAATCCAAATTTTTTACGAATATTCAAGTTACTAATTGATCGACCATAAAAGGCGGGGTTTACAATTTGAACCTCTGCCATTGAATAGTCATCAGATAGTTCAATGAAGTTTAACATATTAGGCGCAAGAAGTTTGCGTGCCACTCGTTCGCCCATTTCGCGTTCAGGTTGTACGACGACATCTGCGCCTATTTTTGTGAGCACACGCAGATGGGTGCGATTTTCAGCCTTAGCAATAACATTCTTAGCACCAAGATCTTTGGCGTTGATGGTCGCTAGAATGCTGGCTTGCATATTATGACCAATGGCAATCACAATATGATCAAAACTAGCAATGTCTAGTTTGCGTAACACTTCATCTTCTTGAGCATCTGCAATGACAACTTGTGTTGCGATATCACGATAATCATTAACATGTTCTTCACTAATATCAATGCCTAAAACATCTTGCCCATTGGCAACCAATGTTTCTAAAAGGGCGCCGCCAAAACGTCCGAGGCCTATAATGGCATAGGTTTGTCTCATTTTTATTTCTCCTAACTATGGTTGCAAAACGCTATCCAATGATAACGGATTCTTCTGGGTATCGGAAGGGTGCTTTATCATCATGTACATTTAGAATGGAGAACATGACGGTATAGATTCCGACACGACCAATGAACATTGCAAGCATGATAATAAGTTGTCCAAAGGTTGTTAGATGTGGGGTCAGGCCAAGAGTTAAGCCAGTTGTAGCAAAAGCACTGACCACCTCAAAAATAATGTATTCTAGCCCATAATGTGCAGTGTGCTCTTGAGTAAGCATTAATAGAAATGATAAGATGCCCAAGAATGCTAGCGATACGAAAACTAATAGCAGTGCACGAACAATGTTTTCGTGTGATAAGCGACGATGCGAAAATACAACATCCTTTTTCCCACGTAAAGCAGCGTGTGTTTGTAAAATCAACACACCAAGCGTAGTGGTTTTGATACCACCAGCAGTTGATCCTGGTGTACCACCAATATACATTAACATCATGGTTAATAACACGGTTGCTGAGCTCATTGAATCGAAACCAAATTGTGCGAATCCCGCGGTACGATATGAAATAGACATAAATAATGTATCGAAAATGCGGTTTATAGGTTGAATGTCTTGAGCAGAGTTCATATTACGTTCGGTCAATTCAAACAACAACCAACCACCTACAATTAGAACACCTGTCATAACAAGTGCTAGCTTGGAGTGTAATGTTAGGCGATGTGTTGTCCGATATATGAGCAGATCACGCCAGACTAAGAACCCGAGAGAACCAGCAATAATTAGGAAGGCAATAATTAGTAGAATCCAGGGTTGATTATTATAAGCAGCTGTCCCGTGAGGTAAAATTGAGAAACCTGAATTACCAAATGCTGAAATGGCGTGGAATACAGCATAAAACATACCATGTTTCCAACCAAAGTCATTTATAAAGAAAGGCGCTAGCAACACTGCACCGATACTTTGAATAATAACTGATAGTTTAATAACATACCCAAAGACCACCCGTGTATCATAGAGGCTTTCCAAGTTATAGACTTCTTGAACCATCATTTTACTTCTTAAATCCATTTTTTTTCGGGTGGCCGTAAATAACAGCACTGAAAACGACATGAATCCTAGTGCGCCAATCTCAATCAAAACCATGATGACGATTTGACCAAAGGTGGTCCAGTGGGTTGCTGTGTCGACAACTGTGAGGCCAGTAACTGAGGCTGCTGAAGTTGCTGTAAATAAGCCATCCATGAAGGTGTGACCCACATTACCATGATAACTAAGGGGCAGCATTAGCAATAGCGCACCGACTGTAATGACTGTTAAAAAGCCTAATGACAATCGTTGTGGCATTGATATGCGTGACCAAAAAGTATGGCGTTGCGATTTGTCATGAAATTTTTGCATTTCAGCTGCAGTTGGTAAATCGATTTTTCTAGACATATTTATTTTTGTAGGGTTCTTTCTCAAAATAGATTGTTGTTTAATAGAGAGGTATATTACCTTTGTTCAATTATACACTGTGGGTTGTAAAATCGGATATTTTTGGATGATGAGCTGATTAAGATTGGCTATTTTACAGTATGATTTCACGATAATGATGACGGTTTACAAATGACGTCACTAATGTTAATATAAAATGTTCGAAAATTATGATAAAGTTGTTAGATTATTATAATTGTAACTTATATTTATCATTTCCAGATAAAAAATAAACACGAATGCCATGAATTATTTAAGGGGACATATCAAGTATGATTCGATTAATGCAAAATAAAGATCAGAGGAATAATATTAGTGTACGTATTGCTATTTATTTGACCTATATTGTACAGGGATTTGCTTTAATTATTTTAGCGCAGACCGTGCAACAATTAAGTGAATTGTGGAATGCCTCAATTGCTGGTACAACTGCTGTCGTTTCAGCAATTGGTATTGGAAAGCTAATTGCTTATCCAATTTTGGGAGAATTGTCTGATCACGTTGATAGAAAAAAATTATTAATGATGGCGATGCTCATGTATTTAATATTTTTTTCTATTTTACCATTAACAAAGAATATATTTTTCGCCGTTGTCATAACCACGCTAGCAGGACTAGCCAACGCGGCATTAGATTCTGTGGCCTACCCCACATTATTAGAAATGAATCATGGTAAATCCAGTGGGAATGTACTGATTAAAGCAATGATTTCATTGGGTGAGGGGATATTACCGATTATTTTAGTCATGTTGATTAATCAACATATTTGGTTTGGTTGGTTATTTTGGGTTGCCACGGCTATTCTGGTAGTAAACTTAATTATCATGACCTCAATTAATGCAGCTGGTTTTTACACTATTCGTACCTCAAAAGGGGGCAAGAGAGCTACCAATAAGGGTACATGGCATTGGAATATTACAAAAATATTATTTATGATTTATGGATTCAGTGCAATGTGGGTGATGATTCATTTTACTCAGTGGGTCACGCGATATTTTCACATTGTACAATCATTTTCAACGGTTAGTTCGCATGTACTAATGTCTTTTTACAGTATTGGCTCACTCATGGGCGTGGGTACTTTGTTTTTATTGACCAACCGGGGATGGATCAGCGAAAAGATATTGTTAATGATCACAGCGATAGGAACAATAATTGGATTAGTTATTGTCGTTTTGAGCCAAGAAACAATCAGTGCTAGTTTCGGTTGCTTTATTTTTGGTTTTTCAGCCGCAGGAGGAGCGCTACAGTTGGGATTGAGTCAATTAATAGCCTCAGATCCAAAGTTTTCAGGCCGTTTGACCGGTCTCTATTTTTTCTTTGGTAGTATTGCATTTTTTGTTATGCCAATTGTCACTGGTCATTTTGCCGCACAACACTTGCAAGGTGTGATGTTGAGTTTGTTGGCTGTGGCTGGTTTGAATTTGTTTATTGTAGTCTTTAATTTTTATCATTCGCGACAAGTGCAGAAACAGTAATTTCATAAACAAACACAAAAAAGCAAGACTAACATGTCTTGCTTTTTTTGTGTTTGTTATAAGTTGGACAGATATTTTTTCATCCGGTTCTGAAAATCAACTAGTGGCTCTGGTTCAGGTTGGCTCATCCAGACAGAAATAAACGATGTGAGCATTTCAATTAAGTATTCTGTGGTTAGAATGTCAGCAGCCAATTTAGGATTATATCGTGTAATTAGCGATAAATATTTGGATTTGATAAATGTAATCCAAATATTTCTAATGTATGGGCGCGTATATAAAAGGTGTAATTCTTCTTTCTTTTCGTAGAGCATCGGTGCCATGTCGTTGATGAAAACTGATATAAGATTATCATTAGTTGACAAGCTTGTTTCTACCTTGATTTTAACGTCTTTGTCAATCCGATTGATTACAGCATAAAATAAATCATCATATGAGGGATAATATTGTTTAATTTTTTGGATAGCGATACCAGAAGTTTTTTCTAGTTGTTTGAGACTAGGCTTATCTTCTCTGTTTGAATGCATATTGGCTAAGAAAGATAGTAAAATTAGCTCTTCATCATTGTCTTCACACGGATTAGTCGGTGGAATAATAAAAAAATCTAGAGGTAAATCAAACTTTTCAATAATTAAGAGCATCATTTCTGTTGTAGGGTGCCCTTTGTGACGTTCCCAATTAGAGACAGATTGAAATGAAATATATAGTTTTTCAGCGAATTGCTGTTGTGTTAGTCCGTTTTTTTTACGGAGCGCTTTAATTTTATTACCAATCTCCATAATAGTCTCCAAAATAATTCTTTGATACCATGATATAACATATTTGGAATGAATCCAATATTTTATCATAAAATGTCTGGATAATCACTAAAAAATGTCACTTTTTAAACTGCTAGTTATTGAAATTCATATAAAGCGGTTTTGTTATAATTCTACAGAGGAGGGGAGCATAATGATCGAGAACCATGAGTTTTGCCGATTGAGTGAGGCAGATATAGCCACAGTTATTGGGGGCGAATCAGAAGATATTGCATATAATCTCAGACGATTGAGATTAGAATTAGGGTACAGAAGAGCAGATTTAGCAGATGAGTTGAACATCAGCTTGTCAACAATAGCAAAATATGAGACTGGATCGAGAATACCGGACATTGATACAATAATTCAATTATCTAAAGTATTGCATACAAATGTAAATAATTTAATTTTTAAATGAAAAGATATTGGACGGGAAAGCTAGTTGTATGGACAAAATGTCTCAATTTTTAAGGAACTTATTTTATATAATATGAATATATTACGAAAGGAGGATAACTATTTATGGAAAAGTTGTCAGAACAAGAATTAGCAAAAGTTTCGGGGGGATTTCCACTATTGCCAATTGTAGGTCCAATTATCGCTGGTGGAGCAACTTATGTTGCAAAAGATGCGTGGAACCATTTGGATCAAATTCGGTCAGGATGGAGAAAAGCAGGTAATAGTAAGTGGTAAAGAATTATGTGTATAACGGATTAAGCATAATGATTGGTGTTTTTCTAGCACGTATTGGGTTAAACTTTGTCTCAGAAGAAAGTTTCTTCTACGGATGGTACGATGCAATGAAGTTTACTGGTGTAATATTTTTGTTACAAATTTTATATTTTTATTCAAGGAGAAGTAAAAATGGATTTTAAAACGCAACGTAATGTATTGAACTCGGAAAAGCTAATGATGATTAGTGGAGGTTCAACAGATGATTCTTGGGAGGGCTTTGGCTCAGGACTGCATAAAACAGTGAATACAGTTGTTTATGCTGGAACAACTGTGGCAAGAGCTCATACTAGAAGTCATCAACGATGCTTTACTGGAAACAAGTGGTAATTTTGTCTCAACGAAAAAAATAAGCTTGGTTTTTAGATAAATATCATAGCAAGTTGAGATCCTAACTATAAACATGTTTTTGTGTTTAAATTTAAGATATATCCTGTCAAACTAGTAAATCTTCATATAATTCTTTTGCAAAATCTTGCGTGGACATGATTCAATAATGTTGACTATGTTTTACTGGGGATGTTTGCTGGTATATAATTTGCATTGATGTAGGTAGAGTAATGTTGATCATATGATTGAGTGAAGTAAGGATTAAATAAATTTTAGAGGTTTTGGAACCACCATATTTTACTAAATTGGTAGGGCTGTATATACTTTATCCATTAAGGCTAAGACAATACAGAATATATGCTAGATTACAAGATTTTTTCGGTAATCTTAGTCGATAAGCATTTAAGAATAAGGTTATTCTTCAACCTTCCAAAATATAGGCATTCATCGTATATCATGTGGAATTTTACTTTAATATTTAACAATTTGAGTGTAAACGAACATAGTATTTTAACACTATAAAGGGCCACACTAAAGGGAACTATTATGTTATTTATCCGTGGTGGCCTTGTCATTGACTTAATTTTGTGGATTCATCCAAAACATGCGCATATATAAATTAGACGACAATATGGTACACATGCCCCTACTATCTAAACTGAGTCTGTAGTACTAACTTAACTAATTATTGAAAGGGTAATCAATGATATTTAATCGTGCAATAACTGTCATATCGAAAAAGGTAGGACAACTTATTGAATTAGTTTTAGTAACAGTATTAATTGATATTATTTTAGACATATCTCCGGCCTGTGTATTTATAGATAAGTCTAACGGGTGGTTCGTGTTATTGTCAATTATACTTGGGGGTGTTGTTTCATATTTTGGCTATCGTTACTTAGCATCAAAGACAACTGCTATTTTTGAACGAATTAATCTGAAAAAAATAGGATTTATTATTATCATGTTGGTCCTGACCAGAGTTCTGATGGATTTTATAATACCGGCTATATTTGGACAAAATCAAGATATTAGTTTAAATCAAACAATGATTGAAAGTATGTTTCAGCAAGGTGGGATGGTAGCATTATTATTTAAACTGAATACTGTTATTATTGCGCCAATAATTGAAGAAATTTCCTTTCGTGGCATTATATTTGAAGAGGCAAAGCCTTTAGGGGAAGTTGTACAGTTCATTTGGCCAACGTTTGTTTTTGCGGCAGTCCATGGGCCATCGACACCGGAGCAATGGACGGTTTATTTAACTGCTGGCGCATTGTTGATGGTTGTTCGCTTAGTGACCAAAAAGTTACAATATTCAGTAATGTTTCATATGGCACATAACTTGATGGCAACGGTTGGCTTGTAGAATAAGGAAAAATAATCGTGATAAGTGGGAGTCACCTTAATTTGCTCTAATCAATAGGTAAAATGATTGCAACATCCGTGTTTAGAGAACATGGTATAATATTATTTAAGGAAAATTCCGCGAACAGTTTTTGTCCGCGGAATTTTTACAACCTATATAGAAAGAAGTAGAGAGTATATGACCGAATCAACACCAGTCATTGAAATGCGACATATTATCAAAAAATTTGGTGATTTTGCGGCCAATGATGACATTAACCTACAAGTCCAACAAGGTGAAATTCACGCGTTACTTGGTGAAAACGGTGCAGGAAAATCGACGTTGATGAACATTTTGACAGGATTACTGCAGCCCACTAGCGGTGAAATTCTGATTAATGGCAAAAAAGTATCAGTTGATTCGCCTTCAAAATCTGATGCATTAGGCATCGGAATGGTGCATCAACATTTTATGTTAATTGACGCCTTTACTGTAACAGAAAATATTATTCTCGGTTCAGAAGTAACAAAAGGATTGTCCTTAGACACTAAAACTGCTGCTAAGAAAATACAAGCTTTGTCAGATCAATATGGTTTATCAGTTGATCCAATGGCTAAGATTTCTGATATATCAGTTGGTCAACAACAGCGTGTCGAAATATTAAAGACCCTTTATCGTGGCGCTGATATTTTGATTTTTGATGAACCAACAGCAGTTTTGACACCACAAGAAATCGATGAGTTAATTGTCATCATGCACAATTTAGCACAAGAAGGTAAATCAATTATCTTGATTACGCATAAACTTGACGAAATACGTGCTGCTGCTGATACGGTGACTGTCATTCGTTCCGGTAAATCAATTGATACTTTCCCAGTTGCCGGTGTGTCTTCTCAGGAATTAGCTGACTTGATGGTTGGTCGTGAAGTTAGTTTTAAAACTGAAAAAGAAGTAGCTCAACCTGGTGCAGTGATATTGTCGATTGATAACTTAGAAGTGCAAGATACACGTCGTGTTGCTGCTGTTAAAAACTTTTCGCTAGATGTGAGAGCAGGTGAAATTGTTGGTTTAGCTGGTATCGATGGGAACGGCCAAACAGAACTAATCCAGGGAATTACTGGATTAACAAAGGTACAAGCAGGACATGTTAAGCTAAAAGGAGAGGATATCACCAATAAAAAGCCGCGTCATATTACTGAAGCGGGTGTTGGTCATATTCCTGAAGATAGATTGCGTTTTGGTATGGAAGTTGAAATGACATTGTCTGAAAACTTGTCATTGCAAACGTACTATAAACAACCTATTTCAAAATCAGGTGTCTTGCAACCTGCTGAAATGGATAAATTAGCTGACAAATTAGTTCAGGAATTTGATGTGCGAGCTGCCAGTATTCATGTGACCGCGGGTTCAATGTCGGGTGGAAACCAACAAAAAGCTGTAGTTGCACGTGAATTAAATCGTGATAATGATCTCGTGATTGCTGCCCAGCCAACTCGTGGGTTAGATGTTGGAGCGGTTGAATATATTCATCAACGTTTAATCGCACAACGCACAGCTGGTAAGGCCGTATTGGTCGTTAGCTTTGAGCTAGATGAAATTCTTAATTTATCGGATCGTATTGCTGTTATTAATGACGGTAAAATTGTCGGAATAGTTGACGCTCAAGACACAAACAAACAAGAGCTTGGCTTGTTGATGACAGGTATGAGCTTAACAGAAGCTCGTGCGGCATTGAAAGAAGAGGTGGGGTCCTAATGATTGCACAAAAGAATAACCTTTCTGTGGCAATGTTTTCTGTTTTATTCGGTTTAATTGTCGGCGCATTGATTATGCTAGTATTCGGCTATAACCCAATTTCTGGTTATGTTGCGCTACTTGGTTCGGCATTTGGTTCAATGCAGGATATTGGTGGTGTATTGACGCAAATGACACCTTTAATTTTGACAGCATTAGGGTTTGCAGTGGCTTCGGCTGCAGGATTCTTCAATATTGGTTTATCAGGTCAAGCTTTAGCCGGATGGGTTGGGGCAGTTTGGTATGCTTTGAGTTTTCCTGATATGTCAGCTATCATCATGATACCAAGCGCGTTAATCATTGGAGCTGGTCTGGGTGCCATTGCTGGGTTCATTCCTGGCTGGCTACGCGCACAGTTTGGTGCTAGTGAAGTTATTGTGACGATTATGATGAATTATATTTTCTTATTTTTAGGAAATGATATCTTGCAAAATACGATGTCTAAGAATATTAAGGAGTCTGCAGAAACAACCAAACAAGTTGGTGCCAATGCATCGCTCCAGATGAAATGGTTGACTGATTTGACGCAAGGTTCAAGCATTTCAGCGGGAATATTTATTGCTTTAGCAATGATTGTTGTTGTTTGGTTTGTTATGAAGAAAACAACGCTTGGTTTTGAAATTCGTGCGGTTGGTTTAAACCCTGATGCGGCTAGATATGCTGGTATGTCAGCAAAGCGTAATGCTACAATAGCTATGGCAATATCTGGAGGTTTGGCAGGTTTAGCGGGAACCATTGAGGGACTTGGTAATTATCTGAACTTCTTTACGCAAAATGGGTCACCATCAATTGGCTTTGATGGTATGGCTGTTGCTTTACTTGGCGGTGGGTCTTATCTTGGTATACTTGGTGCTGCTGCAATTTTCTCTATATTAAAAATCGGTGGATTAGGAATGCCAATGTCTTCTGGTGTGCCATTTGAGTTGGTGGATATCGTTACAGCCTCAATTATTTTCTTTGTTGGTGTGCGCTATTTGATTCTATTAATTCAAAAGCGAATTAAAGATATGGACGAAAAAGCGGCGTTAGAGGCAGCCAATAAAAAAGCGGCAAAAGCAAATCAGCAGAAAGGCGGTGAATAAAATGTCACTCATGGCAATGTTATCACTTGTTATATCTAGCACACTAGTTTATTCAGCACCTCTGATATTCACTTCAATTGGTGGCACTTTTTCCGAACGTTCAGGTGTCGTTAACGTCGGCCTGGAAGGAATTATGGGAATGGGCGCTTTTGCAGCAGTCGTCTTTAACCTAACATTTGCTGGACAACTTGGTGCTGCCACACCTTGGTTAGGCTTGCTAGCTGGTGCCATTGTTGGGGTTGTTTTTTCGCTAATTCACGCTGTTGCTACAGTCACACTACGTGCGGATCATATTATTTCTGGAACAGTCATTAACTTGATGGCCCCAGCTTTGGGTGTATTCTTAATTAAAGTTTTATATGGTAAGGGGCAAACGGAGTCCATCGGGCGAGACTTTGGTTATGCCACGGTTCCTGGATTATCAAAAATGCCAGTATTAGGGCAATTATTCTTTGAAAAAACATCTGGGCCAGCTTGGTTAGCAATTCTTGTTGCTGGGATATCATGGTATATTATCTTTAAAACAAAGTTTGGTTTACGTCTGCGCTCGGTTGGTGAGAATCCACAAGCTGCCGATACACTTGGCTTAAATGTTGCACGTTTGCGTTATTCTGGTGTGATGATTTCTGGATTGCTTGGTGGCATTGGTGGTGCAGTTGTAGCACAGTCAATTTCATTAAACTATTCAGCTAGCACAATTGTTGGACAAGGCTTTATGGCGATGGCCGCAATGATTTTTGGTCGTTGGAATCCATTAGGTGCTTTGGGTGCTTCGTTGTTCTTTGGTTTGTCACAATCACTTGCTGTGATTGGGGCACAGTTACCAGGATTGAAAAATGTTCCTTCAATTTGGTTACAAATAGCACCATACGTACTCACAATCATTGTGCTTGTGTTCTTCTTTGGTAAAACACGTCCGCCTAAGGCTGATGGTGTGAACTATATTAAAGCAGCTTAAATCACATAAAAAAGCGAATCTTTTGATTCGCTTTTTTATTTATAAGTAAGCTGCTGTTTTCTCAGCAATTGCATTAGCTGATTTTTGTAGTAGTACCTTTTCTTCATCGGTAAGTTGTAGATCAAATTCAGCAGTTACACCATCACGGCCAATAATGGCTGGCGTAGAAATATATCCTTCAAAACGTTCATCATAGTGAGAAACGATGGCTTCTCTGCGTGCATTGGATAGAACTAATTTTGCAAGAGAAACAGCAGCATGAGCAATGGCAAAATTCGTATATTTTTTACCGGCAAAAACGGTAAAGCCCCCGACACGTGCAGCCTCTGCAACCTTATCTAGATTAATATCGTACAACTTAACTAATTCATCTGCATTTTTTCCTAATGCATTAACGGTAGACCAAGCGGCAAATTGTGAATCGCCGTGTTCTCCAAGCATATAACCACTAATTCCGCGAGGATCAATTGCTAATGTATCACCTAATGCACGTTTTAAGCGTGCAGTATCTAGGTAAGTTCCAGTGCCAAAAACTTGATTCGCTGGGAGGCCAGTTGCTTTTTGATAGATACCAGTAATAACGTCAACAGGATTTGAGATAACAATGAGCACACCATTAAAGCCTGCTTGCTTTAAGTCAGATCCAACCTGTTGTACCTCTGGGGTATTAGCTTTTAGTTCTGTAAAACGATCGCCACCAGGCTTAATCAATTCGATGTGTCCCAGAGCAGAAATAACAACTTCAGCGTCTGCTAAATCTGTTACTGTTCCAGCGTGTACTTCGACATGATGATCTAATAGACTGGCAGCATCACGAAAATCAAGCTCTTCAGATGCAAGTTTTTCTGGATTTTTATCCACTAAAACAATTTCATCTGCTAATCCTTGTGCAATAATGATGTGGGCTACCGTTACACCAACATGTCCAATGCCAACAACACCTATTTTTCTCATGTGAGTACCTCGTTAATATATTATGTGTTACAAATTAGATTATACACATAATTAGTGTAAATGAAAACAGCAGTGGTACTGTCTCAGTGTCACTGCTGTTTTGGTAGGTTAAAAATTAACTGACAAAGTATTTTAAAATTTGCGTCTCATCAAGTGCTTTTTTTTCGTCATCGCGCACATCAAGTACAATATTACCGGCATTTAAAATAATTAACCTGTTACCATATTTCAACGCATCGGCTAAATTGTGTGTAATCATTAGGGCAGTCAGATTATTTGCAGTAACTTGCTCATTTGTTGCAAGCATCAGCTGCTCAGATGTCTTGGGATCAAGTGCAGCAGTATGTTCATCTAACAAAAGTAGCTCTGGTTTAACACGTGTAGCCATTAGAAAACTTAGTGCTTGACGCTGACCACCGGACAAATCACCGGTTGCTGTATTGAGACGACGGTCTAAATTGTTGCCCATGACCTTGGTTAATGCAGCATATTCAGTCAATTTTTTTTGTGTTAATCCACGACTTCGTAATGTACGCTTGCTACCTCGCTTTTCAGCAAGAAGTAGATTTTCAGCGACTGTCATTCTAGGCGCAGTACCCATTTTAGGATCTTGAAAGACACGAGCAATGTAATTTGTACGCTTAACGGCTGTTTCATGAGCAATATTATTACCGTTATGCAAGATTTCACCAGATGCTACTGATAGGTTACCTGCAATAGTGTTAAATAGTGTTGACTTACCAGCACCGTTAGTGCCCAAAACCGTGATGAAATCTCCGTCGTAAATATCGAAATTAATTGACTTTAGTATTTGAATACTATCCCCAACTGTGACAATGACGTCTTTAAGAGAGAAAACTGGTTTAGTCATGTGGTGTAACACCTTTCTTAATTATTTTATCGAGATTCAGCGCATGACGCAGTTGCGGCAAAATCATAGCAGCAGCTAAGACGATAGCTGAAATAAGGTTGATGTCGTTAGTAGAAAAACCAAGTCGTAGGACAGCTAATAAGACTAAACGGTATAGAATAGAACCGACAATAACGGCAACTAAACGCTCATTTAATGTTAATTCACCGAAAACAACTTCGCCGATAATAATTGAAGCTAAAGCAATAACGATAATGCCAATACCCATGTTGATGTCAGCATAACCATTATTTTGTGCGATAACAGCGCCTCCGAAGGCGATAAGACCATTGGACAACATTAGTCCCATGATTGTCATGCGGTCCGTTTGAATCCCAATTGATTGTGCCATGTTAGGGTTGTCACCGGTAGCAATAAAGGCTTGTCCTAATTCGGTTTGCAAGAAAAAAATTAATCCTGCTGTGATGACAGCAATAATAACCAATCCTAAGAAAACAGAGTCAAAATATTTTGGTAAGTGCTGCAATATTTTGATAGAGAAAATCGACTTTTGATTTAGCAATGAGATATTTGCTGAACCCATAATACGGAGATTAATAGATAATGTTGCCGTCATGACTAAGATACCAGATAAAAGAATAGGAATTTTTCCTTTGGTATAAAGTAACCCAGTAATTAACCCAGCAATTGTGCCGACTAAGAAAGCGGCAATGGTCGCGATAAATGGGTCAATTCCGTGAGCAATCATCGCTACTGCTGTTGACGCACCTAAAGGGAAAGAGCCTTCAACGGTCATATCAGGAAAGTTTAAAATTCGAAATGTGAGAAACAACGCGACACCGAGCACGGCCCATAAGAGACCTTGCCCAATACTAGATACAATCATACTCATTTGAAGACTTCTCCTTTAGTTTCAGCTTCCTTAACCATGCTTGCTGGCAAATTGATACCTAGCAGTTTGGCTTGCTTTAAGTTGATGGTCATTTCGCCCTTTGTAATGGTTTTGACAGGGTAGGTTGCGGTGTTCTTACCCTTTAAGACTTGTCCGGCCATGACACCGGCTTGATAACCTATATCATACTGGCTAACGGATACAGTGGCGACGCCACCATCCTTCACCATGGTATCCACGGCAGGGATAACTGGAATTTTTTCTTGGTTGGTGACGTTAATGAGTGTTTTCATAGCACTTGCAACGCCGTTATCTTGTGGTGCATAGACAACATCAACTTGGCTGGCCATTGTTTCGGCAACTTGTTGCATATCGTTAGTTGTTGAAATAGTGTACATTTTAACAGTGTAGCCAGCTTTTTTAGCCAGTTTTTCCATGTTTTTAGCATTATATTCACCACCATGATCTGATGTTGTGTAAATAATACCTAATGTTTTAGCTTTGGGAACGACTTGTTGAACCACATCTAAATGTTGCTGCAAAGGAGAGTCACCAGAAACACCGGTCACATTATTTCCCGGGCGTTGCGTTGTTTTGACTAATCCAGACCCCGCTGGGTCTGTAATTCCGGCTAGGATAACCGGATTATTACCATCAGCTGTTTTGGCTAAGGATAAGGCAGCTGGTGTGGCAATGCCGATTGTTAAATCAGCATTCTCATTGGCAAATTTTTGTGACATTGTTTTGAGATTTGATTGGTCAGCCTGAGCATTTTGATAGTCAATCTTAATCTTTTTACCTGAGTAACCTTGAGATTTTAGTCCCGCAACAATACCATGATGAATTTGATCTAGGGCAGGGTGCGTAACTAGTTGTAAAATGCCAACAGTTGGCACGTAAGTTGATTTTTTTTCTTGTGTGTTTGGTTTGCTAGTAACAATAAATGCTACGGCTAGAAATGCAACAATAATTGTAATTGCCGACAAAAGTCGTTTGTTCATGATATTCTCCAAATCTCTCTGCTCTTCTAAACTAAAATGACCTTGGCTCGCCACGCAGGGCTTTCCAAGGTCAAAAGAAAAGTCTGCATGGCATATTCCCATACAGACCCGATTGTTGCAAAAAATAGTCGGTATGGATAAAACAAATGTTTTAAACATCAGCTTTATCCGTTACCGAAAAGCTGATTTTACCGACGCCACCAGGCGTTATTGAGTTGAACTGCTAAGTTTTGCATAATTATCTCCGAGTTGTTTATGAAATAAGAATACTAAGAATTTGATGAGTTGTCAATAGTTTTTTCAAAATAAAAACGTATCAGTATGTGTCCTTTTAAAACAGTGTAGAATGCCTAAAAAGTTTTTCTCATAAGAAAAACTGAAAGAATAAGCAATATTTATGGATATAATAAAGATAAAAATATTATGTTTATTGTCAACGTAAACATATTAACTAAAAGGGAGTTATATGAATGATTTAGTCAATACTTTTTCAGAAGTCAATAATTTAGGTCGGTTAATTCGTGGCATGCGTGAAGCACGTGGCGTTTCTGTCAATGATTTAGTCCGAGCGACAGGGTTGTCGCGTAGTATGATTTCTAAATTTGAAAGAGGGCAGACAGACATTCAGTTAAGCAGCATGATTAAGATATTTAGTGCTATGTCCTTAACCTTAGATGACTTATGTCATGCGAGACTATTTGACGAATTTTTAATGAATGAATTGTGCGAAAAAGCTTATCAATTTCAAAATGACCACATCGTGTTAAAACAAATTTTAGATGAAATATGTAGCCGTGATTTTTTAATAAGACAAGAAGAAATTTTAAAATTAATTTTGCAGACGTTGCTCAATTCTAATCGTGGTTTGCCAAGTGAAGTTGAGAATTATTTTGATAACCTAGATGGCATTTGGTCTTTCGATACTTATTTGGCATTATTGGCAGAACCTTTCTTAACTCAACGTATTCACTTACGAATTGCTAAGGAATTAGCCCAGTATCAAGGATATCGTCCCAAAATTATTAACACCGCGTATCATGTTTTTGTTCATTAGGAGGTTGTGTTTAGGCTCCGGCATCCTACAGAAAAGATCACTCTAAGGAGAATGTTGATGAAAAATATCGTTATAACGGGTGGTACTTCTGGCGTGGGATTTGCCATTGCCAAAGAAATAGCAAAAGAAGGACACAATATAATTATTGTTGGTCGTCATGAATATAAAGCCCATATAGCTCAGAAGAAGCTAGGAAATAATGTTAAAGTAGCTATCGGAGACCTATCCGACGAAGCTGAACGTGAGGGTGTGATTGATGAAATTAAAAGGTCATTTTCACATATTGACGTGCTAATTCATAGTGCAGGTGTTCTCCCACGCAATGCGAGTGAAAATATCTATGTGAATTTATTACCACATTATTATTTAACGACTAGATTACGTGGCTTATTAGCAAACAGTAGGGTGTTGATTATCACAGGACACCCACAAGCAGTAAATCTTGTACCGATTTGTGAAATACAAAGTAGCGCATTTTCTAGAGCAGCGTGGGTAATCACGCACAAAACGCTCCTAATGATCTTATTAAATCAAATGTTGCGAGATTGCAATACCACAGTTAATAGCTTTTACCCCGGACAAGTGAATAGCAATTTGATGAGATATACCAAAAAAATAGATAACACAGAAGTACCGGTAGGAGCATATTTGGCGCTTAATGCTACTTTAGAGAAAATGTCAGGCATATTTTTTGATGAAAATGGTAAAATAGTACAGCTTGATAATAAGAAGTATAATTTAAAAACAGCAGAAGAAATTTTGGCACCATACTTGAGTAAGATAACTACGTATTAGGAACTATCATATTGTGGATTAATGAATTGGATGTTATTATTCTATTGACTTAAATAGTAATAATTACTATAATTAAAAGTAATTGTTACTATTTATTGAAAAGGAAAAAATAATAATGGCAGAAAAAAATGATTTAAGCAGTGCATACCGACGATTAAAGAGTCCGAACGCGAAGACAAGAGACCGTGCTTTGAAATTATTAAAAGAAATCAAGGCTAAAAAGTCACAAAAAAGTAAATAGCTGTTCAATATGTGAAAAGGCATCGTATGTTATGATGCTTTTTTGATTGGGCGCATATTTTTAACCGTTTAGTGCATTTTTACAACCGTTTATGTTATTGAAGTAGAAAAACTAAAACAAGTGTATATAGTTATTGTTATACAGATTAAAATACAACAAATTTAAAAGGGAGGGTGAAAAACATCAAATTACATCAGAAGAGATAATCATCAAAACTATCTGATGCGTTTGTTTATGTTTTGAAATTTAGATTGATCTTAATCGTGCTAATTATTGTTTATAATTGGGGAATTGTATGAAGTGATTTTGAAAAAAGTCATTTCAGGTGATAATGTGCATGCGCCATAGAACTGTTTTTTATGGTGATTCAGTCTACATACTTGGGACACTTAATTTGAATCATAAAGTGTTCTTGTTATTGAAGTGAGTTAATGGGGAGAAGGATATGAAATGGAATCGTTATTTATTCAAGTTCATTACCTTTGCATGTGTAGTTTTATCTTCAAAATTAATGGAGATGGACAATTTTCGAAAAAGCTAGTATGTTAGATCACAATTTTACATTGATCAGCTTCGGAAAATTTGTTGCACTATAAAAAATTTTTGGAGTAGTATAGGTCCACAATTGAAAAACACAGCAAGGGGGCTGTGTTTTTCAATTGTGGTGGTCTGTGATGATGAAGAACAATTGATATTGGGGCTCATCATGTCACGCTTGTGCTCGTGTCCTATTCCTTCAACCATGCGTATGGGAATCAAAAAAACGTACCACCTTTTTTACTCAAGGGTGATACGTTTTTTTAGGTTGTGCACGCTATTGATGAATCAACGTGTTTTTAATGTGCGAAATCCAAGTGTTTTTCCCCGTGATGATACTAACTGTTCCAGTTTGTCCATAATGAATATTTTGATAGTCTTTTGGACGTAAGTTTAATATTGCACTGACCTGATAAAAATTACCGTCTTTTGTTGTAATAGGATTAGCAGGAATACTTGTAATATTGCCTGGTATCACCATGTGTTTGCTATTTTTTTCTGTTAAATGATAACGTATTGATTGATTCTCCACTATCTCTGAAATTTCATTTGCAGAGATATAAAAACTAACTTTTAAGTCAGGAGTTTTTTTGAGATTTGGATATATTTGTGCAATATTAGTTCCTTGAGGAATGCTAGTTAATTTTGTTTTGTTGATTAATAAATTGACCGTGCCGGATTCAGTAGCGATGATAGTATTTTTGCCACTTGTTTCTGTTGCAGCGTGTTGTATTTTGGTCTGTTCAATTTCTTGATTAAGCGTTTCTAATTCTTTCGTAATAGAGGCTAGTTGTTGTGATTTTAGTTCGTTGAGCTTGTTTGTGAGCGCATCTTCTGCTAAATTTGTGGAAGAAAAACCGGCATATTGTGTCTTATAGCTAGTTAACGCGTCATTTATTGAATCAATTTGTTGTTGAATACTAGTTACAGTTTCTTTTTTTAGTTTATCTACCTGTGAAATGGGCAACTCTTTTGTTTGATGTTGGTAGTCTAAGAAGGTGCTGTAGTAGGCATTTTTAGGTGATAAGCTTGTGTTTTTTATTATGGCATTAATCAGGTCTTGATACTGGCTAAGCTCTGAATTTTTCTTATTTATAGCTTCTGATATAATTATTTTTTGCTGTTTGACGCGATCTTGGTTATTGACTTGTTGCTGATGGTCTGTAGACAGACTGCGACGTTGAGAAAGATAACTTTGGTATGAAGTGGAACAACCAAAGTTATCGTCATCAGTAAATAAATTTTGATTCTGTTTTATGCTGTCTTTATAGATTATTAGTGCTTGTACATGTTCTTGCAGATTTTTAAGCGATGATTTTTGTAATTGTAAATTGGTATCTGATTCAGTATTTTGATACTGAATCAGAATATCTCCAGCAGTGATTTCCTTTTTTGTAAGTAATTCGTTTTTAATGATGGGATTATTACTTGTTGATTGTATCGTTCTAAGTATTTTGATTGGTGCTATCTCTCCAGTGCTTTTAATAACAGTTTCTTTATGAGTAAGGCAAGCAAGCAAAATAAGCAAGACCAAAAGAATAAGTGTTGGAAAAATGATGAGTGTTGTGAAATTTTGATATCTTTTAGTATAGAATTCTGAGCTTTCTAAAAGCCTCTCGTTGAACATAGTTGTACCTCCCATTATTAATGCTTTACAAGATGATAGTATTTTGATTTTTTATGTATAAGTTCAGCATGGCTACCATCTTCACTGATGATCCCTTTTTCAAGCAGAATAACGCGTTGGACTTTTTCAGCAATAGTCAGGCGATGTGCAATAAAAATGATTGTTTTATTTTTAAGCGATAATAAATTATCAATAATCTTTTTTTCAGTTGCGACATCAAGATTACTGGTTGATTCATCCAAAATAAGTATTTGAGAATTACTAAGGAGGGCTCTAGCTAAAGCGATACGCTGCTTTTGGCCTCCAGACATGCCGCCTTCCTCTGAAATTTCGGTTTGATAACTTTGTGGCATATTTTCGATGTCATCTTTAATGTCAGCAAGCTCAACAGAATGTAGGATGTCTTCTTGTGTTGTGTTTTCACGAGCACCTAGTGTTAAATTATCTAATATGCTTCCAGTAAATATGTATGGGTTTTGTGGTAGATAAAGAATATGTTGCCTTAAATTTTGTCGTTGAACGTGTTTAATGTTTTGTTCACCAATAAAAATGTTGCCAGCACTAGGAGATATAAAATGAACAAGTAGTTTGGCTAATGTTGACTTACCGGAACCGCTAACACCGACCAGAGCAATTTTTTCACCAAAGGGGATCTTAATTGAAAAGTGGTGTAATATGTTCTTTTGATAACCATATTGATAGCTGACGTCGTCAACTATAATGTTATGAGGGTTGTTATGATGAAGCTCTTGTGATTCTGATTTTTTAAACTCTGATTTTACAAGATAGACTTCGTTTAATCGTCGGTTAGCAACCGTTGCCGTTTGTAATTTCGCCTGCAAGTTAATAATATTTTGGAAAGGTTCAGTAAAGTAGCCTAGTAATGCATTATAGGTAACTAACTGACCGACACTAATTTGATTACTAATCACTAGCTTGGCACCCAACCATAAAACGAGCACATTGATAATGAGTTGAGTTGCTTGTTTAATACTATTTTGAATGGCTTCGCTTTTTTGATGGGCAAAGGATTTTTTTAAATAATCGACAAATTCACGATCAATTTTTTGGTAGCTCGTCTTCTCGCTTGTCAAAGATTTTATGGTTTCAATACCATTGATGTCTTCAATAATAGATGAGCTCAGCGTTGCATTACTTGCCATCTGTTCTTGATTCAATCGTTCAAATGGCTTCATGAAACAATAGACAATCAAGAAGTAGATAGGAAAAGAGATTAGAGATAGTAGAAAAAGTTTTGTATTTTGAATTGCTAAGACGCTCCCAACAATTATCGTGATACCTAAATCTAAAAAAAGTGAGAGAATTGTATTTGCCATGGCATCAATAATGGTGTTGGCGTCATTAAAACGCGTTACAATTTCACCTGTTCGACGTGTGGCAAAGAAATTAACAGGTAGTTCGAACAAGTGCCGTATGTATGATAGTATGACTTCAATCGATAATCGTTGTCCCATAATAGTTAACAGATAGGTGCGAGCAAAACTAAGTAGCTGTTGTAACACATAGGTGGCAATGAGTCCTAATGAAACAACGGTTAATGTGTTAGACATAGCACTAGGAATATAAGCATCAATCACTAGTTGCATATAATAAGAGCCAGCGATACTAATTAAAGTGACTAGCAAAGAAGCGACGACAATATTAGCAATTAATCCTTTTTGTCGACTAATAATTGGCAGAAAGGATAGGATACTGTTTTTATTTTCTTTAAAAGGTTTATATCTGGGTGAAGGCGACATGAACAATGCTACACCAGTCCACTCTTTAGAGAATTCTTGTAACGTCATTGCGGTTTTAGCAACTGTTGGATCTGGATCTGCAATGATAACTTTGTTTTTAGTGAATCCGTACACTACATAATAATGCAAATATTGACCTTTTTTCTCAACATGAGCGATGAACGGCAGAGGTAAATCTTTCATGTCGAATAAGGTAAGGTCAGCTTGAATAGGACGGACATCCATATTGAATGATTCAGCGGCCTTCACTAATCCTAGCGCCGTTGTACCCGATAAGGATGTTTGACAGCGTTCACGAATGTTAGCTAATGAAACATCTGAGCCGTGTCGCTTTAAAATCATAGCTAGTGCTGCTACGCCACAATCTTTTTCTTCAAGTTGTGATATATAATGAAACTTTCTCATGCTTATGCGCTCCTATAAAATAGCTTTAAAAGTTTATTTTATAGTGAGAATGGCATTTTGTTATTAATTGATCATAATTGGTTGTTATTTTGTGTTGAATGGTGGACTTTTAACCATTCAACATTTCAACATGACCGTTCGTTCCATTTATCTATAAAAACACAGCAAGTTAGTGTATATTTAATTCTATCGTTGCGCAGCGGTTAAATACCAAAATAATAGGGGGAAGTATGATCAACAGTACAGCGGTTAAGGAATTAAATGACATGGAATTAGAAAGCATTAATGGTGGTTGGTCACCACAAGGTTTTGCTATTTCCTTTGTACTTGGAGGGGCAGTGGGTGTTGGTGCCTATTCAATATATCAATTCGGTATGGACCAAGGATATCGAAATAATAAAAAATAGGATTATATTTATTAAGGAGGGTAATTACGTATGGCATTATTTAAAGAATTAAGCAACAAGGAATTGGTAAATGTAAATGGGGGAGTAGTCCCAGTAGCTGTAGTTTTGGGTGTGCCAACATTAGCACTTGGAATATACCAGGCTGGATATGCGGCAGGAAAAGACAGAGCTCAAGCTGGCTTACGTCGATGAAATATCTACTGTTGCTTTTACAGTGTCTAATATTTATCGCTTTATGTTTATTGGTAATATTAATAGGGTTAAGTGATCAACATCGTTTTGGAGCTTTATCATATCATGCTATAAATAATATGTTTGTTTTGTTGATGCTTCTCCAGTTTGTGTTATTTTTAATACCCAATAAATTATTAGGTGCATTCGAAAACAGTTTGTCCGGATATTTGAAAAAAAAATCATTATGGAAAATTGTTGTATGGACAGGAATAAGTGGTGGCATATTGTCGTTGAAGGAAATAGTTTGTAACAAATTTTAAATTTATGGTAGATTGTAAAATTAAACCGAACAATTGTACGTTAACACCAAATATTGAGGTCGTTCTCAATCACCACGAAAGGTCCTTTAGCAATTCTTCGTGTTCTATTAATTCTTGCAATCTACCATGTTTATAAGTAGGAGGGAGAAGATTGGTATGAGTTTGAAAAATAATATTGTTGGATTTAATAAGTTAGATAGTGAAGAGCTTAAAAATATTAATGGTGGGTGTTATCCGTTGTTAATTATTGGTGCACTGGCTGGAATTGCTATTAGAAATAGAATCAAAAAATAGAAAAGGATAAAATTATGCATAAAAATGACCTAATTAATTTTTCTAATTTTAGTCAACTTGATGAATATCAATTGGCTAGTGTCGATGGTGGATTTATTCCGGTTGCCGTTTGGGCATTGTGGGCTGGTGCGGGTGCTGCAGGGTTCAGTGGGGGAATCGCAGTTGGATTGAATAGAGTCAATAGAAATAACTAGAACAAATGTTTGAAGGGTGGTTGTGACAATGCTTAAAGAATTATATGAGTATAGATATTGGATATTGTTTTTGTTTGTGGGATGTATTGGATTTTTTTGTGGAATTGCAGTAGGTCTTCAACACGTTAATTCTATAGTTTAATGATCGAAAGGGTTTTAATATGACTGAATTAAATAAAAAATTGCAAAATAGTTTACACGGTTATGATATTTTGGATGCACAACAATTGTCAGAAGTGGATGGTGGTATTGCGCCACTTTTGATAGCCGGTGGAATTGTTTTGGCTGGCGGTGGAGGTTTTGCTGCAGGATATGGTTTATCTAGATGGTTAGGCTGATTTAAAAAAATTTAAATTAGCCTAACGAACTACTCTTATACAAAAAACGGACTAGTTTTATTCAGTGCGAAAATAGTATGGGAGTATTTTTTTATGTTAATTCGTTATTAACAAGATTTTAAGAGCTTTTGCAAAAAGCACTGTTGCACGTTTTAAAACATATATTTTCTTTTAGAATATTATAGTTATAGGGACAAGGTACTTTCTTATTGTGGGAATTAGCCGGATAAAGTGCAATTTAAGATGATTTAAATTTACCTGAGTGCCTATTTTATTAAGTAATTTTAAAAAGTTGAATTCTGAAGAATTACTAGAGTCAGAAGGAATAGCTCCTCTGATTGTGGCTGGTTTATGGATCGCTGGAGCAGTTGGTGGCGCCTTTGTGTGGGGATATGATAAAGGATATCAATTTGGGAAGGATTTGGCTAAATAATAATTATGACAGATGACACGAGCGCTGCAATAGCATTAGGAGCATTTATATTATATTTTGTCATTGCAGCACTGCGTTTTTTTACAGATGTAGGTATCTTAAATATTATTTCTGCAAGAGACTTAGAGCAAGCATCTCATTTTTTGCTAATAATAACTTTTGTTAATTTGATTGTATGGCCATTAAAAAAAGACAGTAAATTTTCTCTTCTTCGGTAAATAGTATTATATCGTTGTCTTTTATTACATAAAATACTATTTTATATAATTCAATTGTAAAAAAACAATCACATTACTTATTCAAATTAGACAGATGGCAAGAAAGTATATGGTTATTATAGGGGAAAACATATCAAAAGTTCTCAGGTTACTGCATTATTGTTAGTGATGTACTGTTGGGAAACTATTAATTCTAGCTATTGCAGATCATACACAAAAAAATAAAAAAGTCGGGTTCACTAAGATGGTAACAGTGAACCCGACTTTTTTAGTCACAGGAGGTTTCTTAATGCTTTTATTTTTCTTCGGGAAATTAGACAAGTTAGTTGATTATGAAGGATAATTTCATTATTGACTTTATCAATTTGTTCAATTTTATTAATATTTACAAGATAGGAACGATGGCTACGGAATAATCGATCATCCATCGCTTCGATATCTTGTAATCGACCTGTGAACTGGATACGTTTATTTTTACTCACTAAAGCGATTTGTCGTGTACCAGATATTGTTTCAAAGAATAGAATATCATTGAAGGGTATCTGAAAATGGCATTGTGAGGTATTGTAGTGAAATAAGTCTAGAGGCTTATCTTGATGCTTTTTTTCTACAAGATGAGTTAAGCATTCTTTTAATTGCTGCTTAAAATCACTTGATGATTGCGTTTTATCTATAAAGTCCAGTGCAGAAATATGATATTGGAAAGTAAGTGGCAAGAATTCAGAATGAGTCGTGACAAAAATAATAGCAGCATATGGATCATGTTTTCTAATTTCTTTAGCGACCTGAAACCCTTTTTTATCCGATCCTTTGATTTCAATATCGAGAAAGTATATGTGATGCGTTCCATTACTAAGTAAGTGCTGTGATAATTGTTCTGGCTTTGAGTAAGTGTTAATCTGTTGGCATGACCAATTGTTTTCCTGGACTAATTCGTTTAAGTAGCGTCGCAATTTTTGTTGCTGTATGATATCATCTTCTAAAATGTTGATGTGCATAAAATTTATCCTTGTGTAATCAATGTCTGTCGGAATCGATAATTGCTGTATTCGGTTTCTATGTGTGCTTGTTCATAATTACTTAAGATATGTTGCATATTGCTCAATCCAATGCCACGATTAGCTCCTTTACTAGTTACGCCATCTTGAAAAATATGGCCGATATTAATAAATTCTTGGTTAGTGGAATTTTCAATAATGAGACGGTGCTCCTGCTTAATATTATCTGTAATAAACGCAATATTAATAAACGCCACTGAGCATGCTTCGCTGGCTTCAATAGCGTTGTCTAATAAAATACCCAGCATACGAATATAATCAAAAACATCAACGTGACAAGTGGACCATTTTTGTTCAATTTCGAATTCTATATGAATACCTTTTTCTAGTGCTAAAATAATTTTATTTGATAGAATACTTTTGATTGCGGGGATGTCGATTTTTGTTAATGATCCTAAGGTGTGATTCCCATGATTTAATACATTCGGGGAGTTTTTTAATACATCTTCATATATAGAGCGAATCTGATTGATATCACCGGCTTGTATACTTGTTTCTAAACTGACAATTAGGTTGGCATAATCATGACGAAAACCATTGATACTTTTATAGAGATCTTCGATTTGTGTTGTATAGGTTGTTAAATGATCTAATTGCTGTTGCTTTTGCTGCGCTAATTGAAAGTTGAAATAATTTTGGGTAGTATTCTTAAGATAAACCAATAATGATATTAAACTAATAACAAAGAACATATTAACAGCATTTTTATATGAAGTATTGTTAAATTGGTACGTCAATAAATAAAGTATTAGGCTAATAGACAATAGTGAGTTGATAAATTTCAAACGATTGCTTTTCTGTAAATGTTGGTTTTTTCGTATAATTTCTAGATTCGGTGCAATCAGTTTGATTACACCAAACTGTATAATGCCTATGAGTATTGGCGTAGCAATGCTGTCATAGAGAGTCACAACATCGTCTACAAAAAAGTGCGAAGGCAAAAATAGTTCGCCAAATGATTGAAGTATGGTTCCTAAAGCAGATACCGTTAAAATGGCGTATAGTCCATAAAAACAGATGAGATGAATATTTTGAGTT
This sequence comes from Leuconostoc sp. XM4, assembly GCF_055698815.1. Lineage (NCBI taxonomy): Bacteria > Bacillati > Bacillota > Bacilli > Lactobacillales > Lactobacillaceae > Leuconostoc > Leuconostoc sp. XM4. The sequence continues at coordinate 78,083 of NZ_CP134507.1, forward strand.
TGTCTATTGGGAAGTACCCCCAACAGGACTAAGTACAATACTTGTACAGAGTGCCCCAGTATACTCAATGAGTGTGTTGTTACTAGAATCACTATTACAAATAAAACAAAATAGCGTAGGCTGTACTTTGTTTTACTCATCGCACAGAATATAATATATTTTATGCCTGATAAAAATAGAAAACCAAACATAACGTTAATCATTACTAATATATACATAACAAGTTCCCCCTAACTCTAGTTACATTTTACATTAAAAGATAAACGTTTACCATTAAAATCAGCTCAGTCAATTAAGTAAACCAAAAACCATTAACGTAATGTTGTTGACCGTTCAATGAGACAATATTGAAGTTTTATAGAATAGTAGAGATAATGGTTATACAAATATAATTTGAGGGGGTTAAAAGTAATGGAATTAGAACAATTCAAAAAATTAAATCAGGAAACGTTAACTAAAGTTAATGGGGGAGATTTGCTGCGTGGTATGTGCAGGATAATGAACAACGCACATTTTTTTTGAACTAAGTAGTAACTTATAAAAATATTTAGAAGGCCGCTAGTCTTTGAAAATTAGTGGCTTTTTATAATACATTAATTAGTATCAAAAATTTTCTGTTTGATATCACCCAGTAAACTAGTATAATAGCATTTATAATTACAACTTGACAAAATTTAAATGGGAGAATTATGAATAAAATATTATCTATCGGTGGGTCAGATACAAGTGGTGGCGGTGGTATAGAGGCGGACATTAGAACTTTCGAAAAATACAACATATTTAATTTGGTTGCTATTGAAAATATTGTGACTATGGCACCACAAACATGGGCAGTGACACAATATACAGTGCCAAATCATCTGTTTGCGTCTCAATTACAAACAGCAGTGGCGGTTGATCTAGCTGGCATTAAAGTTGGTATGGTTTCAGATGTTGATAATTTCAATACACTGGTTGGCTATCTAGAAAGCGTGAAGCCTAGTGCATTGTTAGTGGATCCCGTCATGGCTACAAAATTGTCAATCGATAATGATCGTACGGTTGATCTAGAGACTTATAAAGAAAAGTTATTAGCCAAAGCGGACATTATTACGCCCAATATTTTGGAAGCAGCGATGTTAACGGGAGTGGAGTCTATTAACAACGTGTCCGAAATGAAAGTAGCCGCTGAAAAGCTATCTAGCTACGGCATCAAATATGTTGTCATTAAATCAGGTAGTAGGTTTGATAATAATCTAGCTACAGACATGCTGTATGATGGTACTACTTTTGAAATATTCCAACGAGAATTGATAGCAACTGATTACAATCATGGTGCAGGCTGTACTTTTTCTGCAGCTATATTGGCGAACATTGTGAAGGGGATGCCGATACACGAGGCGGTTCTTGATGCCAAAAATTTTACATTTCAGTCGATAGAAAATGCAGTTAGAGTCAATCAATTTGTAGGCCATGTTTGGCAAGGAGAAAATGGTCATGAGACAACAAAATAGGATAGTCATAGACATTGTGTTAGTTGCTTTATTTACTAGTATTACATTTGTAGCGACCAGTATACAGGTTCCAATGCCGGCACTGATAGGAAAACCATTTGTACATTTGGGCAACTCAGCAGTGCTCCTTTCAGTACTCTTATTAGGCTATAAACGGGGTGCATTGGCTGGTGGCTTTGGATTAGCATTATTCGATGTGATGCATGGTTATGCCATGGAAGCGCCTTATTATTTTGTTGAGTGCTTCATTGTTGGTGGTGTTGCGGCCTATGTGTTTTCATTAGTAAACTATAAACAACATGGAACCAATTTAAAATTAATTCTTGTTATTCTTTCAGCTGTTTTTGCTAAATTAGTAATGACAACGGGGCATAATTTTGTGATGAGCTTATTTAAGGGGATGACACTGCAACCGGCAATAATAGCTACTATTTCATCTCTTTTTCCTACTATAATTAATTGCATTACGACATTAGTTGTTGTCTTTGTGATATATCGAGTACTAGCTGAACAGTTTAAACGATTATTTGTAAGAAATAATTTTAGTTAAACTTCGACTTAACGGTAAAAGCTATTATCTTATTATTTATAGGATAGTAGCTTTTTTGCTCATAACAGTTGTGATTAACGAACACTATTTTTTCTGACGGTGGTTTCTGAATTAACTCTAAAACGACTGAAGTATAGTAAGATAAAGATATATTTTATTAAGCATGGTGATTGCCATAAAATGAGGGGAGCAAATATGGGTAAATTTAATTTTTCATGTACCAATATTGATAATTTGAAAAGTTCATATGATTTTGTAGTTATTGGGTCGGGCGCGACGGGCATGACTGCTGCCATTCAGTCGCAAGAATTAGGGCTGGATGTGGTTATATTTGAAAAGTTAAATAGCCTAGGGGGTAATTCAATGCGCGCGTCTACTGGTATGAATGCTGTTGAAACGATGACACAATTAAAGTATCAGATAATTGACTCGCAGGAATCATTTTATGAAGAGACGCTTAAGGGTGGAAAAGGTAGTAATAATAAGGAATTATTGTCATATTTTGTGAGACATACTGAATCTGCAATTGAATGGTTGTCTTATCATAATATTGAATTAAATGAGATTGTATCGACAGGTGGTATGTCAAAAAAACGCGCTCATCAACCAACCGGTGCCACTGCAATTGGCGGTTATCTTGTAAAGGGGCTGCAACAGCAGTTAGCGGAGAAGCGCATCCCTGTCTTTAATCAGACAAAAGTCTTATCTTTAGTTAAGAATGATGGTCATATCTCGGGGGTTGAGATTGAGCACCCGCAAGCAGGGAAAAAGATTATTAATGCCAAAACAGTTCTGATTGCTAGTGGTGGGTTCGCACAGAATCGTGCCATGATGTCAGTATATGCTCCTGATTTATTAAGGTTAGGCACGACAAATCACCCCGGTGCGACCGGTGACGGTATTAAGCTTGCAACAACTGCCGGTGGTGCACTGGTAGATATGAACAAAGTACAAGTTCACCCAACTGCCCAGCAGGAAACGGATCATATTTATTTAATAGGCGAGGGATTGCGCGGTGCTGGTGCTATTTTGATCAATCATTTAGGCAAACGCTTTACTAATGAAATGGCTACACGTGATCAGGTGACTAAGGCCATTAATGACCTGCATCAGGATGGAGCGACACTGGTATTTGATCAGGGCATTTGCGAGGCATTTAAAGCAGCCGACTTTTATGTTGCCATGGGGTTAGCTGTTTCAGGAAATACAATATATGAGCTAGCGGAAAAAATAGGTGTAAACCCTAATAACTTGGAAAAAACAGTAAGTAGTTGGAACATGTATCAAAAGGCCTTTGAGGATATAGCATTTGATCGCCAGACAGGCATGGATCGTGGTATTGAGAAGTCGCCTTATTATGCAATTCACATTAAACCGGCCGTTCATTACACAATGGGCGGAATAAAGACTAATCGTTTAACTGAAGTTTTAAATGAGATAGGTGAGGCAGTACCAGGATTATTTGCTGCTGGTGAGGTGGCTGGTGGATTACATGGAGATAATCGCATTGGTGGTAATTCAATTGCCGAAACAATTGTTTTTGGTCGACAGGCGGGCCAGCAAGCTGCAAAACATGTTTTGAGTTTGTCATAAATTAAATTTTTGAGAGAAACGTGGAAAGACTATTGGTGAGGCAATAGTCTTTTTAGTATGCAACTACTAGTTGCGACCAGCGCAGCTAAAGGGATACAGAGATATTGCGCTTTTGATGGTCAAGTGAAATCTTTTACGTATAATAAAACCTGTGCACAACAAAGTGAAGGGAATTAAAATATGGAAAATATATTCAGTTATCAGCTCAATATGTTACGGGAAAAGAAAAGTTTATCGCAGGAGATTATTGCTCAAAAGTTATATGTTTCGCGTCAATCCGTTTCAAAATGGGAGCGTGGGGATGCTGAACCAGACATTGATAAACTTATTGCGTTAGCGGACATCTTTGGAGTTGATTTAAATTATTTATTGGCCGGACAACAGAGCCCAGAAGAATTATTATTGAAGTTGACGGCCGTTCGTAAAGGCTTTAAAAAACCAGTATTAAATGATGTGAATTTAGAAATTTATGGTAAGGATCGCATTGCATTATTAGGGAGCAATGGTTCGGGTAAGTCTACTATTGTAAATATTATTGCGGGCATGCTACGACCAGATGCAGGTCACATCGAAAGATTATTTGATCCCAAAGAGGATTTAAATGTTATGCCCCAAGAAAATACTTTAATAGAAACGCTTCGATTGGCAGAACATATAGCTCTTTCTGCCGGCATTCATCGCATTTATTCAACGCAATTTGTTAGTGGGTTATTACAAAAGTTTCATTTGGAAGAACAAGCTAATGTCAGAATTAGTGATCTATCTGGCGGTCAAAAAAGAAGACTTGCATTATTGTTAAGTGTAATGAGTTCTTCAAAGCTTTTGATTCTAGATGAACCGACAGTTGGCATGGATTTAGAATCTATTGATTTCTTTTGGAATTATATGGATCATGTTGCTGGTAGTGTTTTGACTATTACACATGATTTTAATCAAATTGATCGGTATTTTAATCGTATTTTGTTATTAAAAGACGGCGTGATTGTACAAGATGAAAAAGTGACGGAAATACATTCTAATAATCAGACAATTGAAGAATGGTACCGTAAGTATAATAATAACGAGGGGTGATACAGGATGATTACATATATAGAATTAAAGGAAACGTTTCGAAATAGACGCTTCATTTTATTTACACTTATTTCACCAGTAATGTGGTACATATTCATGGTTAATATAGCAAAGTCTGCCGGGTTCTTTACTCATCGTTATTCGAGTATTTGGTTTGTTGCTTCTTGCGTAATGGGTATTACAGGCAACTCGGTTGTTACGTTTGGAAAAACCATTAATCGTAGTCAAAATTTTTACTTTTTACAGGCTAAAACCTCGCGTTATGGTATAAAAAATTGGGTGTTGGATCAAATGATGATTCAGTTGATTTTAAATGTCCTCATTGCGTTAACTGTAACCATTTGTGGTGTTGTTATGCAGACAATACAAGTAGACATTAATTTCATTTTTGAGGTCTTGTTGTGTCAGATCTTGGGAGTATACTTTTGTTTAATAGGATTTGCGATGGGCATCGTAGCCGATAACAAAGTGTTGGATGCGTTATCCTTTCCAATTATGATGGTTTGGGCATTATTGATTATACCTTTTGATACGTGGACCACAGGAAGATTCGTCACGATTATCAGTGCTGTTCAAAAGTTGTTTCCTGGGTATTATTTATTTACGATAATACAGCATTTGATTGATAGTAGCAGTCTTGGATATAGTTTATTGCGTTTTGTAGCAACGATTGTTATGACTGCTGTCCCTATAGGGGTATTTACTTACCTGCATATTCGACGGATGACGAGTTAATCACATTTAATAAATGGGGTTGTGTTTGGATAGAAAATACTGAGGGAAAATAGAAAGCATAAGGTGCATATTTGCATGTTATGCTTTCTATTTTTATGCATTAAGTCAATGTAAAAATGCATTGATTTAATGTTGAATTAATTTTTGTTTAACTTACATATATTAATCCACTCTTACAATAAATTTATCTGAATAAGGAGGTAGCAGTTTTGCAATTAAAAAGAATGCAAAAAACAGATTGGTATTTAGTCGGTATTTTAATACTAAGTGCCTTTTTGTATGGTTGGGGTATATGGGATGCTGGTAGTGCTAATAGCTACTATACGGCGGCTATTACCTCGATGACAAAAAGTTGGTCGAATTTTTGGTACGGCGCTTTTGATCCAGCAGGATTTATTACTGTTGACAAACCGCCAGTTGCATTATGGCTAATGGCCATATCAGCTAAAATATTTGGTGTACATGGCTGGTCGGTTGTTTTACCAAGTGTTTTGTCGGGTATAGGATCTGTTTACTTAATGTATAAATTATTAGCACCAAAGTTTGGTTTATGGGCCGGACGAATTGGGTCCTTGATTTTAACATTAACGCCAACGGTTGTTGCTAATAGTCGCACAAATAATATGGATGCTATACTGGTATTTTTCTTGCTTTTAGCTGTATATATTTTACAAAAAGCAGTCGCTAAGAAAAATATTTGGCTAGTCATTGTCAGTTTTGGTTTGATTGGTGTGGGCTTTAACATCAAAATGTTACAAGCCTTCATGATTTTACCAGCAATGCTTGTTTATTATTGGGTAGCAATCAAACTACCGTGGAAAAAGAAAATTGCTTGGTTAGTTGTTGGTATGGCTTCCTTATCGATTTTTACAGTAGCCTACCCGTTGGCAGTTGATTCTGTTGACCAATCTAGTCGACCATATATTGGTAGCTCACAAACGAATTCATTAATGGAGCTAGCATTTGGATATAACGGTACCGAAAGATTGTTAGGACAATCAACAGGAACTGGCGGTGCTTTCCCTGGCATGGGAAGTACCAAAAAATCAACAGGAACTCAAAAAAATAACGGTGCTCCGAGTGGTAAAAAGCCGAGCGGGTCAGCGCCAACTGGTAAAATGACCGGACAGGCACCGACCGGACAACAAAACGGTGGTAAAGCGCCAACTGGCACGCCACCAAACCAATCTACAAATAAAAACGAAAACCAGGCTAAAGGCAAAGCACCTGGTCAGTCAGGAAAAATGACCAGACAAGCACAAGGTGGCCAGGGTGGCGGTAACAGTGCATTTGCTATTGGATCAGCTGGACCATTTAGGCTTTTCCAATCAGATTTGGGTTCACAAATTGGTTGGTATCTGCCACTTGCAATTCTTGGACTTATTGCTGGTTGGTTTGGATTTAGAAAACGTGGTGCTAAATGGTACCATGTTTCTGAGGAACAATCTGAGGTTCTGCTCTGGGCGGGCTGGTTCGTTCCAGTCTATGGATTTTTCTCAGTTGCTAGCTTCTTTCACCCGTATTACACAATTATGCTAGCCCCTGCGATTGCTGCACTGACAGCAATTGGCGTAGCGGCGGTTGTGAAAATGTCTGCTCAAAGCAATAAAGAATCAATGATCGCACGAATAGTAGTCAGTGTTGCCGTATTAACAACGCTTCTACTGCAAGCGTACTATGTATGGTCATATTATCAAATTATCAGCATTATCTTGATTATTGTAGCAATTGGCTTATCTATCTGGTGGTTATTGCCTAGACAAATCAATAACAAAATAAAAATTGTCTTGTCGGCCATTAGTATCTTACTAATGGCAGGCTGGTGGTCGTTAACACCAACATTGTCGCACAATTCTGCAGCAATACCAGCCGCTAGTCCTTCCCTGCTAAGTCAAACCGGAAGCAGTGATATGGGCGGGGAAGTCAATAATCAATTATTGAGCTACACTAAGAAGCATCAAGGCAATGCTAAATACTTATTTGCTACAACAGATTCTAATTCAGCATCTGGATATATTATCAAATCAGGCAAAGCAGTTATGGCTATAGGTGGTTATAACGGTACTGATCCAACGATGTCTCTATCCGAGTTTAAGAAGCTAGTCAAGTCGGGACAACTTAAATACTTCGTTATGGGTAATAATAGTAAAACTTCAAGTGGTCAAATTAGTAAAATACTAACTTGGGTTAAAAAGAATGGTACTAAGGTCACATATAGTTCTAGTACGTCAAATCAAAGTTCCCCAACGCAACAAATGGGTGGACAATCACAAAGTACAACGCTATATGATCTATCAAATATATACGAATAAGAAAGGAGAATACTTTAAATATGCTGACAAGATTTACAACACCAAGACTTGGGTTGATTTTACCAGCCTATAATGAGCAGGAAGTTTTGCCTACAACTTTGTCGAAATTGAATACGATTAAAGCGACTTTGATTCAAAAAAATCTCATTAGCGACGATAGTTTTATTATGGTTGTGGACGATGGCTCTGTAGACAATACATGGGAATTTATTCAAGAAAAAGAACAATTAAATTCTGATTTAATTGGTGTCAAGTTATCTCGCAATTTTGGCCACCAATCAGCATTATTAGCAGGAATGTCAGAGAGTATTAAATTAGCGGACATTGTTATAACACTAGATGCTGACTTGCAAGATAATCCAGATATTATTCAAAAAATGGTGCTTAAATATAAAGCGGGCAACGAAATCGTATATGGGGTCAGATCCAGTAGAAAAACCGATACATGGTTCAAACGTAATACGGCACTAACCTTTTACAAAATTTTATCATTCTTAGGTGTTGAAATGGTACCAAATCACGCCGACTTTAGATTAATGAGTCGTGTTGCCGTGCTAGCATTACTGCGACTACCTGAGCGAAATGTTTTTCTACGCGCTATGGTACCGCTAGTTGGCTTTCAGTCAGATAAAGTTTTCTATGAACGTGGTGAACGTCAGGCAGGTACATCAAAATATCCATTAAAAAAGATGTTGAGTTTTGCTATTGATGGCATTACCAGTTTCAGTGTTCAACCGATTCGTTTATTATTTAATTTAGGCATTCTTGTCATCAGCATCGCCAGTATTGAAATTGTTTACACAATATTTGAAAAAATGATTGGAAACACAGAAGCAGGTTGGTCATCTTTGATGATTTCCATTTGGTTATTGGGAGGCATTAACTTGGTAGCAATATCGATTGTTGGTATTTATATTGGCAAAATATTTACCGAAGTGAAGCAACGACCTTTATTTCAAATTGAAACTGAAACAGGGCTATTCGTAGAAAAGCTACGTAAAGTTGATGACTATGCCATGAAGTGATTTTCAAGGATAATACAATTGATAATGATATTGTTCAATAGTAATCAAAGTACTCTTTGGATTTGAATGGAGACAAATCGTTTTGCGTAAATATTTACTTTCTGAAAAAATGAAGTATATTTTCTGGGGTGTGGCAACGACCATAGTATATTTAATCGTTCGACTCATTTCCATGAAAATATTTGATGACACAATGCTGCCTGTCCTAATCTCGCAGACACTGACCATTATATTCGCATTTGTTGTTAATAAACTGTTTGTTTTTACAACCAAACAAACAAAAAGCGTGTTCGTTCAGTTCGTCAGATTCCTTTGGGGACGGTTATTTGTGGCCGGAATTGACTTCTTTTTAACCTACGTTATGATCGAAAAATATAGCAATATTTTTATTCATATTTTCTTTCTTAATCAAGTAAACTTTAAGCTATTTCCTTTTTCATTACCAATAGTAAACCAATTCGCTTCAAATAGTACGGAACTAAATAGTTTTCTAGCAATTATTTTGATACAAGTGTTATCGGTAATTGTAAATTATCTTATTTCAAAATTTATGATTTTCAATTAACATCTTTATCAGCTACCTGTAGATAAAAGTGATGACTTTATTTAAGAACAAGCAAGTTTAGAGCAGCTATTTGATATAGCTGTTCTTTTTTGTCAAAAAATCAAAACGATTGCTTTCTGTTTAGAATTGTTCTAGCATGGTAGGTAGGAAAAGGATAACAATATTAAGGAGGAATTAGGAATGTCAAAAACAAAGATTATTATAGTTGGTGCATCTCATGGGGGACATCAAGCTATTCTAGAACTAACTCGTAAATACAAGAACCTTGACATCAAGTTGTTTGAAGCCGGTGATTTTATTTCATTCATGTCTTGCGGCATGGAATTATATTTGGAAAATAGTGTTACTGATGTTAATGATGTTCGTAATTTCCGTCCTGAAGATATGGAACAGCTGGGCGCAGAAATTTACAGTAACCACGAGGTACTGGCAATTGATGCTGATGATAGAACAGTTTCTGTCAAAGACGTTACTACCGGTAGTACTGAGAAATATAGCTATGATAAGCTGATATTAAGTTCAGGCGTGACACCAAATAGTCTACCTGTTCCAGGGACTGATTTAGAAAATGTCTACCTCATGCGTGGTAAAGATTGGGCAACAAGTATAAAGGCCAAGTTAGAAAATCCCGATGTTAAAAATATCACAATTGTTGGTGCGGGTTACATTGGCGTTGAGGCAGCGGAAGCTAGTGTTAAGGCCGGGAAAAATGTTACTTTAATTGATATGATTGACCGCCCTTTGGGAAATTATTTAGATGCTGAATTAACAGCTGTTCTTGAAAAGGAATTAGCTGATAAAGGTGTAAAAGTGGTTACTGGCGTTCGCATCGAAAGTTATGAAGGAACTAGTCAAGTAACGGCAGTAAAAACAGATGAGGGAAAGTACCCGAGTGATTTAGTTATTCAAGCCGCTGGGGTTAAGCCAAATACAAATTGGTTGAAAGATGTGATTGATTTAGACGATCGAGGCTGGATTAAAACGGATGAATATTTACGGACGAATTTACCAGATGTTTATGCTGTGGGAGATGCGGTTCTATCGTATTCAATCCCTGCCCAAACTAAATTACCAATTGCACTAGCAACCGTTGTACGGCGTGAAGTCCGTTATATAATCGCACATTTATTTGAAAATCAGCCCTCAGTTCCTTTCAAAGGGGTCGTTGGCTCGTCAGCGTTAAGTGTGTTCGATTACCATTTTGCAACGGCTGGATTAAATACCACAACGGCCCAAAAATCAGGTGTTACTTTGAAGAGCTCCTTCTACCAAGATACCTTACGGCCCGACTACGTTCCTCGAGAAAATGGGAACACTGAAGTTTATGTCGAGTTGGGCTATGATCCGCAGACACATCGTATTTTAGGCGGTGCGGTGCTATCGACTTATGATATAACGGCTCAAGGTAATGTTATTGCGCTAGCGATCGAACACGGACTTCGTTTGGAAGATTTGGCTGAAGCTGACTTTTTCTTCCAACCAGGATTTGACCGACAATGGAGTCTATTGAACCTAGCGGCACAACATGCACTTGGTGAGCCTAAATTTTAATTAGTTTGTGAATAAGGTAATATTAGGCTACAAATAAAAAGAAACGCAACTCGAAAGGTTGCGTCTCTTTTTATTTAATAAGTAGAATTATACGTTTTCTAAATGACCATTCTTATCCTTAGCAATTAAGAAGTAGACCGTCACTGCGATCGACCATGCCCAAACAATATGCCCAAAGAACTCAGAAATATGTTCATCTAAAGGTTGATTCCATGGAGCTGGAATTGTTCCAAATGCAGGCATGATAATGATATGCCAAAGAATCCAAAGGAATATACCATAAGCAGCACCTTGCCACAAAGCTACTTTAGACCAATATTGAGATACAAATACGTATAGTATTGCAAACGCAATGGCAAATGAGAAGTGTAGAATCAATGTGAACCAAAATACTTTTTGATCTTGAGAGTAGTAAAAGAATGAATGAACTAGTTTAGATGGAATGCCAAGCTGTTCAGCCATATGTTGTGGTGGGTTAGTGGCATTACGAGCTAGTGTACGTGGTGGCAAAATATTTTCCCAACCGATTTTAACCATTCCTGAAATCATCCCTGCAATAAATCCGTAGAAAATACTTTTAGTAATGATCTCCTTTAGTGATGCAACTGGTTTATTTAGTGTAACCATAGTGTTTCTCCCTTATGTGAATCATTTAACAACTGTTAATAATACAGCCATTGGGATCGTTTGTCAATTCATTTGATTTCGGGAATATGTTCGATTAATTATGGATATTACCAAAATTGTGAAATAAAATACTTGTAATTAAAAAACAATGAGAATAAAAATAAATGGTTGCAAAATAATTATAAATAGTGTAAGGTTATTACAAATAAATGAGACAAAGAAAAGATAAGTAAATTTTAGGGGTAATCAAAGAGAGCTAACATTTGGTGAAAGTTAGTATTACGAATGAATTGAAAATGGTCTTGGAGTCGTTAGTGGTATAAGCATGTTCGTGAATACCGCTCGGGTGCGCCCGTTATCGCGTTAAGGTATCTCTCTTTTGATGTACCTGTCAAGTATAAAGTAGTGATACTTTATAGAATTTGGGTGGTAACACGAGTTTTTCGTCCCATAATCTTTGTAGATAATGCAAAGATTATGGGACTTTTTTGTTGATGAATAAAATGAATGGAGAATAAGTAATGACCAATAAATTGTATGATGTTTTGACTGTATTAAAGAAGTTTCCATGGATTGATTTAACTATTTTTCCAGCTTTTATTGATGTGGGCTTTGAAACAATATTGATATCGGATAGCAAGCCTATATCGTCTACGACTAAGTCGTAATTATCAATTTTAACTTTAAAGAAGTAACTGCAGTTTTAAAGACAAAGAAAAGATAAGTAAATTTAAAGAGTAACTGAAAGAGAGCCGACGAATTGGTGAAAGTTGGTGTTACGAATAAGTTGAAAATGGTCTTGGAGTCATAGAATGGGTGAGCAAGTATGTAAATTCATTCCGGGTGTGCCCGATATAGCACAGAGTTTTGTTAAAAAACAGAACTTAAAGAGAATAATTTAGTGATAGATTATTGAATGCGAGTGGTAACACGATTTTCGTCCCGCAATCTGGCTATTTTTAGCTGGGTTGCTTTTTTGTGGTCTGAAATAAAGGGGGTGGTCATAATAGAGCTGAAAACAGCCTAGTTAAGGTGATATATAAAGATGATGATTTAAAATACTTAAAAAATATAGACGAAAGAAAGATTTGAGGAGAAACAGCATGAGTGATCAAACACTACAAAAAGAACTAGAAAACATTGAGGTAACGGATACACTACAGGCGTGTCCGATTGATTTTTCACAATCAAAGGTTGCTAATCCGCGAGCGCATCAAAAGCAAAAAGAATATGACAACGGTAAAGACAAGTCCAATTTTAATGAACGAGAAAAGTTTTCAGCCTATCAAGGCCCCCAATTTAAAGCCCGTTTTACAGACGGTACGCTTCCTGTTACACCTAACCGTTATCGCTTGATTTGGTCTCGTCATTGCCCTTGGGCTAATCGTATTGCCATTGGTATTGATTTATTAGGTTTAGATCAAGTGATTTCTAATGGCATCGTTGATCCTTTGAGACCAGCTGGGGTAGTTGGAGACTGGTTCTTTACGTTAGATGATGGGGATGTTGATCCAGTATTAGGGATTCATTCACTTGGGGAAGCTTACCGGTTAGCTGATCCTTCATACGATAAAAGAACGACGGTACCAGCACTCGTTGACACTCAAACCGGTAAGGTTGTTAACAATGATTATAATAATTTAATCAAAGAATTTGCCTTAGCCTGGCAAGAATATGTACCAGAAACTGCACCGGACTTATATCCTAAGAACTTGCGTTCAGATATTGATGCGTTGAGTGACATCATATTGATGGACATCAATTATGCGGTTAATGAGGCGGGTCATGGACGTTCTCAAGCAGATTATAAAAAATGGTATGACAAAGTATTTAATCGATTAGATTGGCTAGAGGAGCGCCTAGCCAACCAACGCTACTTATTCGGTGACCAAATAACATTAGTAGATATTAATTTATATGTCACGCTGTCACGATTTGACTTAGTGTTTTATCAAAAGTATTTTGTTAATAAAAAACGTTTAGTTGATTATCCTAATTTGTGGAACTACGCTAAGGATTTGTATGCCATCCCTGCATTTGGCGACAATACTAATTTTGAATCAATGCGTCAACGTTTTTATGAGGTTGATCATACACCGCAAGAGGATCTGCCTCGAATTATTCCATTAGGGCCAGATGATAGTATTTGGGAAGAAGCAAATGACAGAGCAGAAAAATTTGGTTAGTAATACTCGGAAGTTAGCCCAGTTAATTGTAGATTCCAAGTTCCAAATAGACGAATTGAATGTTGCCAAAAAATGCTTTGTGGATTATTTAGCAAGTGCCTATGTTTCTAGAAATGAACCAGCGGTGAAAAGATTATTTGACACACTCAAAAATGCTGGACCGGCTAAGCTTTTAGGTCAAGCTGGTACAGCTAGTAGTGATCATGCCGCATTATTTAATGGATTCGCTGCACATTACAATGATTTCGATGATGTTCAAGCTAATTTTCGCGGCCATCCAAGTGTTGTCATTTATTCAGCTTTGTTAGCTCTTGCTGATGGGACTGAAAGTGCAGATAGATTTTTTGAGGCCTATATTGTAGGGGTGGAAATTGCTGGACAAGTTGGATTTCAAGTCAACCCAACACACAAGTTATCTGGGTACCACACAACTGCAACCCTTGGTACGATTGCTGCAGCTGCTAGCCTTGCTTTCTTTAAACGTTTTTCCTTGGGTCAAACTATCGACATTTTATCATTTGCTGCTACACAAGCTACAGGTCTTGGAATGGAGGCAGGTACTGATACTAAGCCAATGCATGCGGGGTTAGCTGCACAGCGTGCGGTGCAATCTTATCAATTTGTGTCCAGCCAACTTACAACCAATCAAGATGTTTTTAACAATCAAACAGGTTGGGTAAAAATAGTTGTTGGGCAGGAATTAGATTTAGATTTAATAGAATCAACATGGTTAACTCCTGCTCAAATTATCACGCCTGGCATCTGGTTTAAGCGACATCAATTTTGCTCTGCTGCTATGTCTGGGTATGATGCAATCAAACAGGGCTACCTTCAGGGAATTAATATAAAAAACATCAAGCAAGTAATTTTCCATTTTAGACCTTTTGGAGATAAGGTCTTGCGGTATAAGCAACCATTGAATGGGCAAGAAGGAAAGTTTTCAATTGAGTACATTGCGTGGCAAATATTAACCTTTGGGGATGTGAATGACAAACTTTTTGATAGCAGTGTAAGTACAGAAAAGTTTCAAGAGATGAGTTATTTGTTTAAAAGAGTTAATGATTTAAAGAATATAGCTGTTGATCAAAGGGAAATACTAGTTGAGTTCGTGCGTACTGACAAATCTATCAATACAATATATATTGATTGGCCCCAAGGGTCACCACAGAATCCACTAACAATGGATGAGATATATGTCAAATTAGCTCATGCATTGTCGATAGATGAAAATGAATTATTCGATATTTTGACGGCGGGATTGACATCGAAATCGGTAGCAGGATTGCTTAACATTATTGCAAGAATTTAAAGCAGCTACCCTGGAGGAAAAGTGATCACTAATCGATTCATTAAAAAAAATGAAGTAAAAGAATTACAGCTCTTATTACATGAAGCGTATAAGAGTGACACACAACTAGGTATTAATTTTCAAGCGGCAAGAGTTACTTTACAACAGATTGATGAACATATCGAGAACACAGCAACCTTTGTGACAGAGATAAATCATACTATTGTAGCGACGGTATCTGTCAGGTTACCTTGGTCAAAAAATCCAGGTCCGTATGCTATACCTCATCTTGGATGGGTTGCTACTCATAGTCAGTTTTCAAAGCAAGGTTATGCAACACAACTTATTGATTGGGTTGAAAAAGAGTACATTCAAAAACAACTAAAAGCTCCAATGGTTAGTTTAGGAACAGCGGTTGAACATCCTTGGTTAAAAAGATTTTATACTTCAGTTGGTTACCAACCCGTTGAGATGGTACAAAAAACGCCGGATCATTTGACAGTGTATATGGTAAAAGTTTTGAATAGAAAATTTGACCAGTTAGAGTCTGAACAATTGAAGAAATATCTAAATAAAAATAAAACAAAAGTACGTTATTAGTGAGTAGGTGAAATATGAATTTTGATTGGCATTACTTTGTAAATACATTTCCAGAACTTGTGAAATATATTCCGATGACGCTTTTGTTAGCAATACTATCTATGTTATTAGCGATAGTATTGGGTGGCATAATTACATTACTACACTTTTCGCATTATAAGGTTATTCATTGGTTTGCTTCAATATATGTATCTTTCTTTCGAGGAATGCCAGCTTTGGTGCAGCTATTCTTAATCTATTATGGTTTACCACAAATTTTCCCGATATTTAAAGGATTGCCTGCCATTATTGCCACTGTTATTGGTCTTGGTTTCAAGCAATCTGCTTACTTATCTGAGGTATTTAGAGCAGCGGTAAATTCTGTTGATAGAGGGCAAATAGAGGCAGGACAGTCACTTAATATCAAAAGTTTTAAAATTTTCCGTTATGTAATTTTACCGCAAGCATTTATCAATGCCTTACCTGCTACGGGTAATACATTTGTTGGTTTGTTAAAAGAAACTTCGTTAGCCTTTACTTTAGGCATAACAGAGGTTTTTGCAGAAGGAAAGATGTTGGCCGGTGATTCATTTAAATATTTTGAAACATATTTAGCGGTCGGTCTTACATATTGGGTGTTAATTATTCTTTATTCATGGGCACAGTCTGGGGTAGAGAGAGTACTGAACACGCCATATAGTTAGAAAGGATAGACATTATGGCTCTGATTGAAGTAAATAATTTATCTGTTGAAATTAAAAAAAAGAAAATACTGCAGGAAATCAATTTTTCTGTTGAGAAGGGAGAGGTGACGGTTTTGGTTGGACCGAGTGGTTCAGGGAAAACAACGCTCTTACGAACACTAAATCTGTTACAAGAACCTTCTCAAGGTACTATAAAAATTGGTGGAACATCTATTGATGGCCGTAAAATTAACAAAAAATCAACGCGATCCTTACGATCGGAGTCAACAATGGTATTCCAGCAATTTAATCTATTTAAAAATATGACTGTCATTGAGAATGTGATGGCACCCCTATTGTTAAATAAATTGGCTAAGTGGGATGAAGCACATGACATTGCTGCATCAGTCTTATCGGAAGTAGGATTAGTGGCGTTTCAAGATAAGTATCCAAGTTCACTTTCAGGGGGACAGCAGCAGCGCGTTTCAATAGCTCGTGCAATTGCAGCAAAACCATCTGTTGTCTTATTGGATGAGCCAACCTCGGCATTAGATCCTGAATTAGTTGGAAGTGTTTTAAAAACGATACTGGCATTAGCCAAACAGCATATAACAATGGTTATTGTGACACATGAAATGGAATTCGCCCGACTAATCGGAAATCAAATTATTTTCTTAGAAAATGGACAAATTGTCCATAAAGGATCGCCTGATCAAGTCTTGTCAAGCAATGGTCCCAAAAGAGTCAATGATTTTGTAAATTCTGTTTCAAAAAATAATTATTTATAAGCTGTATTGAATAAAAAAGAAAAGAGAAGAGCGTATGAAAAAAAGGAACCCAATCATTAGTGTGATTATCGTCGTAGTATTAATTGCTATTGTTGCCGTAGGCGGTTTGATTTATCAAACCAATAACCATAAAAACGAAGCCAAAGGAGATACTAAACAAAAAGTGCTTAAAATTGGCGCGACGGGAACCAGCTTCCCAACAGCATACAAATCAAAAGGAAAATTAGTTGGTTTTGATGTTGACGTAATCAATGCTGCAGCAAAAAAAGCAGGATACAAAGTACAGTGGGTCACTGGTGAATTCGATGGTTTGCTGGGGCAACTAGATAACAATAAGCTTGACACTGTGGCTAATGATGTTGCTATTACACCAGAAAGAAAAGCTAAGTACAAGTTTAGTAATATTTATAACAAAGAAGAAACAACAGTAGCAGTTAACAAAGATTCTGATTATAATACATTAAATGATTTAGAAGGCAAGACAATTGCTGGCGCATCTGCTTCAAACAATACCAAAAATTTGCAAGACTATAATAGTAAAATCAAATTTAAGTTATATGATGCCCGTGACGTCACTTTTCAAGCTTTACTAGCAGGGCACGTTGATGGTGTGGTTAACACACGTAATAATTTAGAGGCGTTAATCAAAGCCAAAAATTACCCTTGGAAGGTTGTGAAAGGGAGTGCAGCAACTGTAAATATTGCCTTGCCTTTCCGTAAAGATGATAGTGAAAGCGCAAAAATATTAAAGAAGCTCAACCCAGCAATCAATAAACTAAAGGAAGATGGGACGTTGAAAAAACTATCCGAAAAATACTTCGGGTATGACGCAACAGCTGATTTAAAGTAACAGGATAAGAACATGAGGCAATATAATGGCAATCAATGACAAAACACTAGAAGATAAATTAACCAAGGTACGCCATCAGCTGCACCAACATCCGGAACTATCTAATCAAGAACACCAGACTACATTGTTTTTAAATAGTTACTTGGAAACTTTAGGTTATCATATTGTAACACCACAAAAATTATTGACTGGTGTGATTGCTGAAATAGGGCCAAGTGAATCAAACGTAATTATTGGATTAAGATCAGATATTGATGCCTTACCAATCGCCGAAAAAACTGGGCTCAATTATGCATCGGTTAATGAAGGTATTATGCATGCTTGCGGGCATGACTTCCATATGGCTTCCTTGTTAGGAGCGGCAGAATTATTAGCTGACCAAGCTAATAAGCTAACCGGCAGGGTTCGATTAATTTTTCAACCCGCAGAAGAAATTCATGTAGGTGCCCAAGCTGTGGCAGAAGCTGGTGGTATTAAAAACTTGAATGCAATTATTGGTTTTCATAATAAGCCGGACCTGAAAGTTAACGAAATTGGCATTCTATCTGGTGGATTGATGGCGGCAGTTGATCAATTTAAAGTTACTTTTCGTGGTCAGGGTACACACGCGGCTATGCCACAGTTAGGGAATGACCCCATTGTTGCTTTAACGAACACCGTCAATACGCTACAGACCGTTGTTAGCCGTAAAACAGATCCACAAAGTCCAGTTGTTGTTTCTGTTACACATATTGATGGTGGTAGTACATGGAATGTATTACCTGATGTTGCTTGGTTTGAGGGTACGGTTCGAAGTTTTGACCAGGCCAGTCGTCAATTAGCTCGAGAACAATTCTATCAAATTGTTAACGGCCAGGCTGCAACTTTTGGTTTGGCGGTTGATATTTCCTGGATTGAAGGTCCAAACGTTGTTAATAACGATAGTGAGCTGACGCCCATTGTTATAGAAGAAACCAAACAACATGCGAAATTACTCACACCAAAACCATCTAATGCAGGAGAAGATTTTTCGTATTTTAGTCAGAAAGTACCAAGTGTTTTTGCATTTATTGGTAGTGCAGGCACAACTGATTGGCATCATGATGATTTAATTATTGACGACCGTGGTCTGTTGACAGCTGCTAGATGGTATTTCTACACAGCTAACCGGTTATTAGCACATTTTAGTGGTACAACCACAAATGATAGATAGGAGAATTTTTAAGAATGGTAGTAAAAGCAATAACTGATGAACAATATCAAGAAGAAGTAGAAACTGGTGTTTCTATCGTTGATTTCTGGGCTACTTGGTGTGGCCCGTGTCGGATGCAGTCACCTGTGTTAGAAACTGTATCTGAAGATAGAAATGATATTCATTTTTTTAAAGTTGACGTAGACATTAGTCAAGAAACAGCTGCTTCGCTTGGCATTCGAGCTATACCTACCTTGGTAGTGCACAAAGACGGGAAAATCGTTGAACGACTAACTGGCTTTCATAATAGCGAACAGCTAGTGAATATTTTAAATAAGTATGTTGATTAAGCATTAGCAGAGGAAGACATTGAATAATAACATTGACATTATTATTCAATGTGGATACAATAAGATAATTATAACCAAAAACTTTGAAAAGATAAGTACAAATTAGAGTGATTGTGTAGAGAGCTAACGTGAGGTGAAAGTTAGCATCATAAAAATTTGGAAAATGGTCTTGGAGTTAAATTGATATGAGCTTAATGTGAGTAAATGTCATTCGGGTGCGCCCGTTATCGCGTTAAGGTATATTTCTTTTGATGTACCTGTCAAGTATAAAGTAGTGATACTTTATAGAATTTGGGTGGTAACACGAGTTTTTCGTCCCATAATCTTTGTAGACAAGGCAAAGATTATGGGGCTTTTTTATTGTCGTATGTAGAAAAAATAATGGAGAATGGTCTATGACAAACAAATTAAATAACATCTTATCAGAATTGAAAGAATTTCAGTGGGTTGATTTAACCCATACATTTGGGCCTGATAGCCCGCACTTCCCAGCGTTCGCTGCCGCAAAATTTGAAACACTTTTTACACATGATGATGGTTTTTTCGTGAAACAGTATACCTTCCCAGGTCAATATGGTACGCATATTGATCCACCGGTACATTTCGAGAAAAATCAGAATGTATATGACTCAGATATTGATCTGAAAGACTTTTTACTACCGTTAGTAGTCATTGACAAATCAAGTGAAGTAGCAAGTAATGCAGATTATATTTTAACAGTGGAAGATATTAAGCAGTGGGAAAAGGAGCATGGCACCATTCCACCAAAAGCTTTTGTAGCGTTACGAACAGACTGGTCAAAGCGTTGGCCATCACAAGAACAATTTGAAAATAAGGATGATAATTTACAAAATCATTATCCTGGCTGGTCTTTGGAAGCACTTAAATATATTTATGAAGAGCGTCAAGCAATAGCAAATGGACATGAAACTTTCGATACTGACCCTGCCATTTTACAACCAGAAAAAGGGTTTGAAGGTGAATATTATGTATTGAGTAGTGGCCATTATCAAATTGAACTATTGGCTAATTTGGACCAAGTGCCGGCCACGGGCGCTTTAATTTCAATATCAGTGCCGAAAGTTGAAAAATCTCCTGGATTTCCAGCTCGAGTATTTGCCATAGTTCCCGAGGAGGTTTGATATGGCAGAGAATAAAATAACATTATCACGATCACTTTCCACAAAAGATTTGGTTGTTTACGGCATTATATTCATGATCCCAGTAGCGCCTATCGCCTTTTACGGTTCATTTCTATCGCCAGCCCATGGTATGGTGGCGCTAGCTTATCTAATCGGAATGATTGCTATGTTATTTACTGGATTTAGTTATGCTAGCATGGCTAGTGAGTTTCCTTACTCTGGTTCGGTGTATACTTACGTTCAAAAAGGAACAAATCCTGTGTTAGGTTTTCTATCAGGATGGGGTATAACGCTTGATTATATTTTAATTCCCGTTATAACCTATCTTATCAGCGCGTCTTTCGGTCAGTCATTGTTGCCGGCTGTTCCTTTCTGGGTTTGGATTCTAGGCATAGCCATATTTAATACAGTTATCAATTTATTAGGGATTAAAGTTGTATCGAAATTCAGTTGGTTACTTTTTGGGTTACAGGGCGTGGTTTTAATAGCTTTCATCGTGGGGACTATTGTTGCCTTAGCGAATGGTACAGTTAGTTTTAATGTCAGTTCGTTTTATAATGCTAGTCATTTTTATTTGTCCGGAGTTGTTCAAGCGACTGGGATTGTTATTGTCAGTTATTTAGGTTTTGATGCCATTAGTACTTTATCAGAAGAAGCTAACGACCCAACTAAATCAATTGGAAAAGCGATTGTGTTGTCAATTATTTTAATCGGCTCATTATTCGTCATCGTTACATTCTTTGCAGGTTTTGTTGCACCAAATTATAGTGAATTAAATCCAGATACAGCATTTTTAACTATTTTGGGAAAAGTGGGTGGTAGCTGGTTAGTGCATTTAGCTGAATTCACTTTAGTTTTATCATTTGGTTTGGCGGGTGGTCAAGAAGGGCAGACTGCGGTATCAAGAATTTTGTATTCAATGGGACGAGACGGTATTTTACCAAAGCGCTTATCCTACTTGCATCCCCGTTATAACACGCCGTGGGTTGCCATTATACTTGTGGGGATTGTATCTGTTGCCCTTTCCCTATCATTATCGTTAACCACAGTATCAAATTTAATTAGCTTTGGCGCCCTATTTGGTTTTTTGTCATTAAACATAGCTGTTATTTGGCATTTTTATATCAAGCGTCCTGATAAAAATATTGAGTCGTTTGTAAAGTATTTAGTGTCACCCTTCATTGGGTTTTCAGTGAGTTTGTGGATATTTTTGAGTTTAGCTCTTGAAGCAAAATTAACTGGGTTATTTTGGTTAATCATTGGACTCGTTATTTTAGTATATAAAACGAGTATTTTTAAAAAACCTGTACCCCAGTTTGATTTTTCAGAATAAATTTTCAATGCTAATGATACAAACTTTATGTAAAGAGACAGGAGTAGTAAATGTCAAAGAAAGTAGCAATTATTACAGGCAGTGGTAGAGGAATAGGAAAAGCAATTGCTGAGAGACTCGCGACAGAAAATTATTACGTTGCAGTAGTCGACATTGATGAATCTAGTGCTAAATATGTGAGTGATAGTATCAACGCTATTAAGGAAAACCAAGCCAAATATTATGTTTTAGATGTTGCTGATCGAAAATCAGTTTTTGATTTGGTTGATAAAGTAGTAGCTGATTTTGGGCGTCTAGATGTATTTGTTAATAACGCAGGGATTGCCTACATTGATAGCATTATCGATAGTGATCCGGAAAAAGTTGAGCGGTTGTTTGATGTTAACCTTAAGGGCACTTTTTGGGGAATCCAGGCGGCTGCAAAACAGTTGAAAAAGCAAGGGAGTGGCGGAAGGATAATCAATGCTGCTTCACTGGCTGCAGTGGAAGGATCTGCACTACAAGGCGCATATTCAGCTTCCAAATTTGCCATTAGAGGATTAGGTCAATCTGCGGCAAAAGAACTCGCAAAATATAATATCACTGTAAATGCTTATGATCCGGGTATTGTTATTACACCTTTGCGCGATTATATTGATCAGCGAACAGCACAAATTAAAAACACAACAGCTGAGATTCAAAGGCAAAGTGTTGTCAATGAAATTGCGTTAGGAAGAGCGGCTTTGCCTGATGATGTAGCCGATGTTGTATCATTTTTGGTTTCACAGCAGGCAAAGTATATTACTGGGCAATCGATTTTAATTGATGGTGGTATGAGATTTCATTGATGTTTTGTAAGTATTTCTAATAAAAAGTACAGGAAAGAGAATTTGAGATGGTAAAAAAGAAAACGGTAGTTATAGCAGCTGTTGTGGCAGGAATTGTTATTGTAGCAGGTGTGATTATTCATAGAAACACGGCGCAAACAACCGATAAGACGGAAGTGACGGTCGGATCAATAGGATCGGATGCCCAAATTTGGGAATATATTGCAAAACTACCAGAAACCAAAAAAGAAAATATCACTATCAAGGTTAAGAACTTCACTGATGGGGTCTCACTAAATGCAGCGACTGCACAAGGGAAAGTGGATGTTAATGCCTTTCAATCATACGCATATTTTGTGGCTTATAACAAGAATAATAGCTCGAACAAGTTGAGTGTTTTAGGGACGACATACTTAGAGCCTATGGGCATTTACTCTGAAAAATATGATTCTATCGACGATATTCCAGATGGTTCAACAATTGCTATTGCTAACAATGCAGCTAACACGGCACGTGGATTGAAACTGCTGGCAAAAGCAGGATTAATAACATTAAAAGATAATTTTGGTAGTCTTTCTGGCGTTAATGATATTAAAAACAACCCACACAACTTCAAGTTTAAAGAAATTGATGATACGACCGGGCCACGAGTGATTAAAGACAATTCGATTGCCGCTGCACTTATTGGAAATACAATCGCATTGGAAGGCAAACTGAATGTTTTGAAAGATTCACTTTACTACGAAAAAATTAACCAATCAACAAAGGACAATATTAATATTCTAGCCACAGCAGAAAAGAATAAGAATAATGCTAAATTTAAAAAGTTAGTTAAGTTGTATCATAGTAAAGCAGCTCAAAAATATATTAACAAAAAGTTTGATGGTACTAAAATCGAAGTTCAAAAGTCTGTCTCTTATTTAGCTGACTAGTTTATCATTAGAATTTCCAAAAGTAAGGAGTTAACATGGCTGAAATTTATGATTTGATTGTTATAGGAACTGGTTCTGTTGGCTCTAGCACTGGTTATTATGCCACTAAGAGAGGGTTAAGTGTTTTGGAAATTGATTCCGCCACACCGCCACATACTAATGGATCACACCATGGCGAAACTAGGATGATTCGCCATGCTTATGGTGAAGGTTCATCTTACGTACCTCTTGTATTGCGTGCGCAAGAACTATGGAACGAACTAAAAAGAGACACACAAGTTGACATATTTCATCAAACAGGAGTGCTGAATATAGCACCTAAGCAATCGAGCTTTTTAAATAATATCATAACTTCTGCTGAAAAATATGAGTTACCGATCGAAGTATATGATGCTTCTGAAGCCAGAAAAAAGTGGCCACAATTTACAATACCTGATCAATTCAGGGCGGTTTTAGAAAAGAACTCTGGCTATTTGAAATCAGAACTAGCTATTGATACGTATGTTAAAGAAGCTAAACGGTTGGGCGCTCATGAACAATTTAACACGCAGGTCATTTCGGTTGATAATGATGATAATGGATTTGTTCATGTGACCACAAATGCAGGTACATTTATAGGGAAATCGGCTGTTATAACTGTTGGTACTTGGGTTAAAGATCTGATACCCAACCTACCCATTCAGCCAGTTAGAAAAGTTGTTTCGTGG
Organism: Leuconostoc sp. XM4; assembly: GCF_055698815.1. NCBI lineage: Bacteria > Bacillati > Bacillota > Bacilli > Lactobacillales > Lactobacillaceae > Leuconostoc > Leuconostoc sp. XM4. Next base: position 102,420 of record NZ_CP134507.1, read on the forward strand.
TTTGAAGCACCAAAACAGCTGGCAGAAGAGATCGGTTTTCCAGCATTTACAATTCAACTCGGTGACGGTACACATTATTACGGTTTTCCAGCCAATAAAGGGCTCATTAAAATAGGTCGACACCAGGGAGGGCAATATATCACGAAGCGAGAAGAACGACTTGACTTCGATGCCCTTAATGAGGATAGAACAGAAATAGAACCTTTGTTAAACAGTGTCTTGAAAACTGTTGGCAACTTGGATCATGGTGTGGCCTGCAGTTATGATTTGTCACCGGATGAACACTTTATCGTTGACGATTTACCAGGAAAGAAAAATATTCAGTTTGTTTCAGGATTAAGTGGTCATGGTTTTAAATTTGCTAGTGTGTTAGGCGAAACATTGGTTGCCAAAGCGTTAAATGAAACATTGGATTTTGACCTCTCACCATTTTTGTTATCTCGGTTTAATTCATAAGAAAATATTGAAATGCTTTAGTAAAATTAAATGATGGCGTGAAAAAAAGCAACTACTAATTTAAGTAGTTGCTTTTTCAATGTTCATGATAAATTTATAACAGTTAAAAATTTTGCTGAATAAGCATAAAGTTGCTAAAATAGAGGGTATGCAAAATCAGAAGAATTTTCTAACTGAACTATTAGTTACCGGACTTGGCGGTGCCATTGGTGGGGCTACGCGGTATCTTTTGGGATTAGTTCCAATAATTGGACCAATGCCAGTAATGACGATGTTAATTAATTGGCTTGGTACTTTGCTATTAGCAATGTTGGGCGCCTATCTAGCGAGTCATCGCAGTCGGTTAGAGCGGTGGCAGTCTTTCCTTGGTACTGGTGTTTTAGGTGGATTCACGACATTTAGCACCATGATTTGGCAAGTACATCAACAGTTATTCATTAGCGTAGCCAATGCTTTAGTTTATATGATATTAACTCTTGGTGGTGGTCTTATCATGTTAAAATTGGGTAACTACTTTGGCAACAAGATCGGTGAGGCACATGTATGACAATACTAGGGGTAGCCATTGGTTCGGCATTAGGTACAATGCTGCGGTATATTGTTCTGAATACGTGGTCAGCTAAGTCGAAATACTTTACTGCCGTATTCATTGTTAATATGGTTGGCAGTTTCGCGCTAGGTTATCTTATGGCTACAGGCGCAACCTATGCGATGCATAGCTTTTGGACGACGGGTGTAATTGCGGGGCTAACGACTTTTAGTACGATGATGACACAAAGCGGTCAATACACTCGTGGCCAACAAGCTTGGTACTTAGCTTGGCAAATCATTTTTGGTATGATTTTCTTTAGTGCAGGTACTGCGCTAATCACGATATTATGAAAGAATACCAAATTAAGTTGAACATATTAATGAGGACAAAATAATGAGTAAAATAGCAGTTATTATTGATTCATCTTCGGCAATGCCAGTAGCTATCCGCAACCGGTATCATATTTTTCAAGTGAATGATCCCATTATTTTTGGGGATGAAGTCTACAAGGAGACTGTGGATATTCATAGTTTGGGTGAACTTGTTAAAATGATGCAAGAAAAAAAGCAATTGGCCTCCACATCTCAACCGGCCCCTGGCGATTGGGAAGAAGCGCTGAACTTAGCTAAAGCATCCGGTTACAATCAGGCCATTTTGATTACGCTTTCATCTGGTATTTCAGGCACCTATCAAACAGCTAATGCAATTGCGCAATCATATGACGGTATGGATGAAGTTCGCGCGTGGGATTCAAAAATAGCAGTAATGGGTGCCGGTGTGCAAGCTATATTAGCAGCTGCCATGGCGGAGAAAAACCGTTCACTTGATGAAATTATTACATCATTAGAACAACTACGATCAACCATTGACGTTCGCTTCGTTGTCAATGATATTTCACATTTACAACGCACAGGTCGCTTATCACGCGGCCAAGCTTTAATTGGTGGTTTGTTGAATATCAAACCAATTTTGTCCATTGATGTTCAAGACGAAGGGAAAATCGGAGCTGTTGGCAAGGCACGCAAGATGAGTGGGGCTTTAAAAGAAATAAAAGAACCATTACGTCAGTCATTAGCAGAAGCTGATTATCCTGTTCGGGCCTATGTAATTGATGGTAATAACACGAAGTTAGGCGATAAATGGTTGAAAGATTTACAGTCTGAATATCCTACCGTTAAATTTGAACGTGGTGTGATTGGTGCATTTATTGGCGTACATACAGGCGATGGCGCCATGGGTGTAATCTGGGCACGTGATTGGGAAGATTTAATTTAATCGGTAATAAAAACCAGTATCAACCAAAATTGGTGCTGGTTTTATTGTATAATTAAGAATAGAATAATTTACGGGGTTTACTAATGCAACGATCAAGACGTTTTCAAATTGTTTATGAAGTGCTCAACGCGGTCACGCACGGATTTGGGTTCATTTTAGCTGTGATTGCCGGTGTAATGTTGATGATTCATGTGTTGAGCAAACCAGTTACCGCATTGACTTTAACTGCGGTTATCATCTATATTAGTACGGTTGGTTTTTTTCTACTTGCCTCAACGCTATTTCATTCGCTCGTGTTTACCCGTGCGGCAAAAATCTTTCAATTTTTTGACCATGCAGGCATATATCTTGTTATCTTAGGTAGTTACACGCCCTACACATGGTTATTGATTAAGGGCTGGGTTGGCTGGACTATTTGGGGCGCTATTTTAGCAATGACGATTGCCGGATTTGTTTATGATTTATTTTTTGTTGGACGATGGCCTTGGGTATCGGTGACGATTTATCTGGTCATGGGGTGGTTGATTATTCTAGCAATGCCTATTCTTTGGGGCGTTTTGTCGCATACCGCCTTCTGGTTACTTGTTGCTGGAGGCTTGACCTATTCGGCAGGAACTATTTTTTATCTTATTCCTAAAATTCCAATGGGTCATGTTTATTGGCATCTCTTCGTCTTAGGTGGCGCTGGATTAATGTTTGCTAGTATCTACATTTCTTTGTAAAAGCCGTTAGGCTTTTTTTTTATGACTATTTTCAAAATAATGATTACTTTATTAAAGTTAGTTGGTTGCGTAAATAAACTAACGGTTGTATAATGTATTTGTTGTAAGCGCTTCCAATATAAAAATAAAAGTAAGGAGAAATCATGTTGAAACGTAACCCTATCTCAAATAATTTTATTTATTTTTTTGGAGCCCTTGGTGGCCTCCTATTCGGATATGACACGGGTGTAATATCTGGTGCTATGTTATTCATCGGAAAAGAATTAGAAATTCAGACAGGATCTTTTGAAGATGGATTCATTACGGCATCTGTATTGCTTGGTGCCATTCTTGGTGCCGCAATTATAGGTCCAATGTCTGATAAACTAGGCAGGAAAAAACTTCTTTTATCAGCAGCGATAATTTTCTTTGTAGGTGCTTTGGGATCTGGAATTGGTTTTAATTACACACTACTGGTCACTTCGCGGGTATTGTTGGGTATCGCAGTTGGAGCGGCTTCAGCATTGATTCCAACTTATCTGGCAGAATTATCTCCTGCAGACAAACGTGGCGGAATAGGAACCTTATTTCAATTAATGATCATGACGGGAATATTTCTTGCCTATGTTTCAAATGAATGGCTTTCTCCAAGTGGATGGTTAGGACTCGATCAAAATGTCGGATGGCATTGGATGCTTGGATTAGCAGCAGTGCCGGCTGCCCTGTTATTTATCGGCGGTCTTTCGCTTCCAGAGTCGCCACGTTTCCTAGTCAAACAAGGAAAAATGAGTGAAGCCCAAAAGGTCTTATCAACCATGAATCCAAACGCAAAACTTGTAGAAGAAGAGTTATATGATATTAAACTACAAGCGAATATACCTTCCGGTGGTTTCAAGGAACTATTTGGTCCCATGGCACGGCCAGTGTTAATAATGGCTTTAGGACTGGCCATTTTTCAACAGGTTATGGGATGTAACACCGTATTATATTACGCACCAAAAATATTCATTTCTGCGGGGTTTAGTGAACATTTTGCACTCCAATCACATATTGTTATCGGATTATTTAACGTGATTGTTACCGCCATTGCGGTTAAAATAATGGATAAAATAGATCGAAAGAAAATGCTAACCTATGGTGCTATTGGTATGGTGCATCGCTGTTAACGATGTCAACAGCAATGCTTGTTCTTCGAGCGGGAAATGGTAGTGTTGGTTCATGGATATGTGTCATTGCTTTGACGCTCTATATTGCTTTCTTTTCGGCTACTTGGGGACCAGTTATGTGGGTTATGATAGGAGAGGCATTTCCACTTAATATACGTGGACTTGGTAACTCGTTTGGTGCCGTTATAAACTGGACAGCTAATTTTGCTGTGTCACAGTCATTTCCTATGCTTTTAATCGCTTTTACACCAGATCATGCTATTAATGCAGAGGGGCAAGGGATTGCTAAGCTCTTTATCATTTATGGTGTTTTGTGCTTTGTTGCTATTTGGTTTATTGCTAAATTTACAATCGAGACTCGTAATCGTTCATTAGAATCTATCGAATCAGACTTGAGATCAAAAGCCCATGCAAAAGGCTATCTGGAGAGTGACTATGTTGGGATAAAATAGCTGAACTCATACGTATTCTGAATTTTTACTCATTAAACCTATGCGCATCAAGCAAATATTTTGTACTGATGCGCATAGGTTTTTTAGTTTAAACATTCATTGCTTCATATTCCGGTGTTTGGACGCCAACTTGAAAGCATGTGTCGGTTACCGTACAATGGAGGTACTGTTAAAACTAATAGAAAACTATTTGAGGGCATTTCAGATGAAAAAGTCAGATCATCTAACTATTCGTGATCATAATCAGCGCTTAGTTTTACAAGCGCTTTTTAATGCTGACGAAACATCCCGGGCGCAATTAGCTATTGATTTAAACTTAAATAAATCGACAATCAGCTCTATTTACCGCGATTTGGATGAGAAAGGCTTTATTGAAAGCCTTGGTGATGGTGAAACTTCCGAGACAGGAGGCCGTAAAGCAAAGCTGATTCGGTTTAATCGACGTTATGGGTACGTCATTTCTTTTGATATGGGGCGACATCATTTGCGGACAGCACTGGTTCAGGTTGGTGGAGCAGTGATTATGAAACAAAATACTGCTGTGGACGGCATGAGCGTATTACAAGTAACTGAGCTAATGATATCTCAGATTAAAAAGTATAAGAATAATAAAAATGGTACCTTGAACGGGCTGATGGGAATATCAGTTGGTATCCATGGTGTCGTTGAAAATAACAAGGTACAATATTCCCCTTTTTTCGATTACTCACAACTAGACATGGCAGTAGAACTTGAAAACGTCAGTGGCGTACGTGTGGTTTTGGAAAACGAAGCCAATTTTGCGGCCACCTATATGCGCGATTATCATGATTATCGCAAGTCTGATCATTATAATAATATGGTTGTTTTAAACATTCACTATGGGATTGGCGCTGGGATTATAATTAATGGTGAGTTGTATCGAGGGATACAGGGTCGAACCGGTGAGATAGGTCGTAGTGTGATTGAAACAAGTACAGGTGAGACAGTTAGAATTGAAGATTTATATTCTGAAGATGCTATGTTACGAAGAACTGCCGAACGAACTGGGTTGATTGTTCAAGATAGGGATCGATTCATTCAACTGAGAAAAGAACAACCAGAGACTGTTAGTTTGTTGCTTGATGAGTGGGTTCGTGGTATTTCACGAGTGGCATTTAATTTAGTGCAAACACTGGCACCGGAAGCTTTATTCATTCATTCACGTTTTATTGCTGAAATGCCTGACTTATTAGAGCGCGTGATTGTGGCTTATCAAATGTTAAATCCAATCAATCAGTCCGAGATATTATTTGCAAATCACTCAGTATACGATGCAACATTATTAGGTGGGGCATCGAGCATTGCCAGAGAAGTATTAGATTTAGACGGTTTGTCGCTTAGTTTTAGGCTATAATCTTTTTGTGAAGCAGGACAGTAACTACGCTGTCCCTGCTTTTTTATAATTGTTACGTTAGTGGACCTAGTTAATAAGCTTGCATAAATTAATGAAAGCGTATACAATTATCATAGTTGGTTGGTGTAACCAACTATGATAATTGTATTAAATTAATACAGGAGGATAAGTACAATGGCAGAACTTTTTGATTTTCCCCAAGTAACATTTGTAGGAACACAATCATTACAAGCGGGTGATGGATTTCATTATTATAATCCAGATGAAATAGTTAAAGGTAAGAAAATGAGTGACTGGCTAAAGTTTTCAGTGACTTATTGGCATACAATGGACCAACGCTTAGTAGACCCATTTGGTGAAGGAACAGCAGTCCGGCCGTGGGACAATCAAGGTAAACCAGATTCAATGGAGCAAGCATTGGCGAAGGTTGATTATTTGTTTGAGTTTTTGGAAAAAACTGACGTTAATTACTTTGCCTTTCATGATCGTGATCTTGCACCTGAAGGTCATACACTTGCCGAAACAAATAAAAATTTAGATCAAGTTATTGACAAAATTGAACAAAAAATGCATGAAACAGGTAAAAAACTTTTATGGAATACTTCATCACTATTTACGAATAAACGTTTTTTGGCTGGTGGCGCAACTACACCATTTGCTGAGGTGTTCGCTTACGCAGCTGGACAAATTAAGCATTCATTAGATATTGCCAAGCGTTTAGGATCAGAATCATATGTTTTCTGGGGCGGACGAGAAGGTTACGACTTTCTATTAAATACTGACACCAAACGTGAATTAGATCATATTGCAGCATTTTTTAAGCTAGCTAAAGATTATGCAAATGAAATTGGTTATCAGGGACAATTCTTGATTGAACCCAAGCCCAAAGAACCAACACAGCATCAATATGATTTTGATGTGCAAACAACAATTGCTTTCTTGAAAACTTATGGATTAGAGGATACATTCAAGTTGAACTTGGAAGGCAATCACGCCTACTTAGCTGGTCACACGTATGAGCATGAAGTGAGATTTGCGCGAGAGGCTGGTTTGTTAGGGTCATTAGATGCTAACATGGGTGATAAGCTCACTGGTTGGGACATTGATGAATTTCCAAATGATGTTTATGAGGCGACCTTAGTAATGTATGAATTCTTGAAAAACGGGGGTCTACCAACTGGTGGTTTGAATTTTGATTCGAAAGCACGCCGTCAAAGTTTCCAAGCTGACGATTTGTTCTACGCGCATATTGCTGGTATGGATACTTATGCTGCTGGCTTGAAAGTTGCTGCTAAGCTAATTGATGACCAAGTGATTGAAAATGTTCTGAAAGAGCGGTATGCTTCATTTGATTCGGGTATTGGCGCTGATTTTGAAGCTGGGAAAGTTACCTTAAAAGAATTGGCCACCTATATTGAAAATAAAACAGATGAAGAAATCAACGCAACCCTCAAGTCAGGTCGCCAAGAACGAATCAAACAAACATTGAATAATTACATTTTTTCTGTACTTGGATCTTAAGATTTGAATGTGTCTTAAGACATTCAAATTGGTACGAGTAGTATAAATATTTTCAAAAGAGACTAGTTTAAACTGGTCCTGTACATAACACGGGTGAACTGTGTTGGGTTATCTTAGTAAAGATGAACAGAAAGTGGAGGCTAGACATGACAAAGGTAGTGCTTGGTATTGATCTTGGTACCTCAGCAGTGAAAGTATCAGCGGTTGATCGGCGAGGGAACATTGTTGCACAACAAAGCTTTGATTATCCTGTTACACAACCACAAGTTGGCTGGTCAGAACAAAATCCTGAAGATTGGGTCAATGGAACAACTGTTGCAATTGTTAATCTGATTTTAAAAGATCATATTGCGCCAACAGAGATTGAAGGAATTTCTTATTCTGGGCAAATGCATGGGCTTGTCTTGCTAGATGAAAACCATCAGGTACTGCGACCAGCAATTTTATGGAATGATACACGTACCAGCGCACAAGTAGAGGAAATTAAGAATAAACTAGGTAAAAAATTTCTTGATATTACCAGAAACTATCCTCTAGAAGGTTTTACTTTACCAAAAATTTTATGGGTTAAGGAGGAGGAGCCAGAAATTTTTAAGCAAGCGGATCTTTTCTTACTACCTAAAGATTATTTACGATATCGTATGACTGGTAAATTAGCCATGGATTACTCTGATGCAGCTGGAACGGTTGTCTTAAATGTTACTAAAAAGTGCTGGTCAACAGATATTGCAGAAGCGTTTGACTTACCATCATCTTTTTTCCCTGATCTCATTGCGTCAACTGATTTTGTTGGTCATATTTCAGAATCTTACGCGACATTTTCCGGATTGACGACACAAACTAAAGTATATGGTGGGGCGGCTGATAACGCCGCTGGGGCAATTGGAGCGGGTTTGCTCAAATCAAACATGGTCATGTCTTCCATTGGAACGTCAGGTGTGGTTGCAAAGTTTGAAGATAATGCTGATATAGACTATCATGGAGAAATTCATTTCTTCAATCATGCTATTCCTAACAAGTATTATTCCATGGGCGTGACGTTAGCAGCTGGTGACGCCAATTCTTGGTTTAAGCGTGTTTTTGGTAAAACACAAAGCTTTTCAGCATGGTTACGTGAAGCTGAACAATCAAGTGTAGGTGCCAATGGTTTATTGTTTACACCTTATATATCAGGTGAGCGAACACCATATCCTGATGCAGATATCCGTGGAAGCTTCTTAGGACTTGATCGCAAACATCAACGAGGCGACTTTATCCGTGCGGTTTTGGAAGGCATAATCTTTAGCTTCAAGGATATTATGACAATTTATGACCAACAAGGGGTTGACTTTGACACGATTATTGCCATTGGTGGCGGTGCAAAGTCACCACTATGGTTACAAATACAAGCTGACATATTTGGAAAGCGGGTCACAACGCTAGAAAATGAGCAGGGACCGGGATTAGGCGCCGCGATAATCGCAGCCACAGGATTGGGCTGGTTTGACAGTGTGCAAGAAGCTGCACAATCCTTCCTATCGTTTGGAATGGTTTACGAACCGAAGGCAGAAAATGTTTTGAAGTATCAGCAAATGTACAGCATTTATCAAACGGCATATCGTTCAACTGCAGAAATATCACACAAATTAGTTGCTTATCAGCGTAAAATCAGTTCTTAATTGAAAAAGAACTTTTAGGTTGAAAATATACTACGTTTTCTCAACTAGTAATTATCAAATCAAAAAAACCACTAAACAATTGTTTAGTGGTTTAATAGTGGTCAGCCAGGGGCTCGAACCCTGGACCCACGGATTAAGAGTCCGTTGCTCTACCAACTGAGCTAGCTGACCATAATGTCGTGTTTCACAACATCAAATATAATACCATGTGAAAATACAAAATGCAATAGCTAAGTATGATAAAATGAATATATTCTATATTGGAAGGAGATGCGTGGACTTTTGCACCATTTGTTCACGCTCTATTAGCATGTTTGATCTTATCAAAGCAATAATTATTGGTATCATTGAAGGCCTGACGGAGTTTTTACCAGTCTCTTCAACTGGGCACATTATCTTGGCAGAAGCACTGATGAAGATTCCTGGTGGCGATGTTTGGACAAAATCATTCAGATCAGTGTTTGATTATTCGATTCAATTGGGAGCCATCTTTGCGGTTATTCAATTGTACTTCGACAAATTGAATCCATTTTCATCTAAAAAAACAGATCATGAAAAATTCCAAACTTGGCGTTTGTGGATTCGAGTAATCGTTGGTGTATTACCAGCCATTGTGTTTGGATTTGCATTAAATGACTTCATGGATGCACATTTGATGAATTTCTGGGTTGTGTCAGCAACACTTATCATTTATGGCATTGCGTTTATTGTGATTGAGAACCGTCAAAAAAGCATTGTACCGGTAATTACTAATGTAAACCAAATTACTTTTAAACTAGCATTGTATATTGGTTTGTTTCAAGTGCTGTCAATCGTTCCCGGTACATCACGTTCGGGAGCAACTATCTTGGGTGCTATTATCTTAGGAGCATCGCGATTCGTGGCTGCAGAATTTTCATTCTTCTTGTCAATTCCGGTTATGTTCGGTGTGACTTTCCTTAAGATGGGTTCATTCTTTAGAGATGGTGGTTCATTCACGGGCATGCAAAGCATAGTAATGCTTGTTGGTTTCATCGTATCTTGGATTGTTGCTTGGTTTGCTATTAAGTTTATGATGAACTATATTAAGAATAATGATTTCAAGGTATTCGGTTACTATAGAATTATTATAGGCGCTATTTTCTTAGTTTTCGGTATTCTTGGCATCGTGGGGTAATAAAAAGCACAGGCAATGGCTTGTGCTTTTTTGTTTCATATTTTTATTCATAAAAAAATATTTAAAATTAAAATAAAAAGTGATTGACATGAGAAAATGCATAGTATATAATTAGTTCAACATATAACGTTGAAAAGATAAGTACTTGTCAAAATGATTGTATAGAGAGCTAATGTTTGGTGAAAGTTAGTATCAGGATGGCTAGGAAAATGGTCTTGGAGTTAATAGTGATGTGAGCAATAAGGTTTGTAAATATCATTCGGGTACACCCGTTACAGTGTCAGAGTATCGAAAGCATTGTCTTTTCTGTACTTGGTAAGTGTGTACTAGTGATAGTATGCAGAAAACGGGTGGTAACACGGTAACTTCGTCCCGCAGCTTTGATTATTCAAGGCTGCGTTTTTTTGTTGTATGAAATAAAGGAGAAATTGATATGCGCTATTTGTTAACTAAAAATATATTAGTTAGATTAAAGGGCTTAGGCATAGCTCATAGCCGAATGTGATTCTGTTTATTAACTTTAAATTAATATCATTAAGGAGATCACATGGAAAGCACGGGAAAATTATCCTTTACTAATAATTACAACTACGTTCCAGCGAGTTTTTGGTATCATTTTTCGGCAGCCTCAGGTGTAGAGCTGGATGCTTTTAAAAATCCTGAGATTATTGAAGGTAATATTTTAGGTACTAAGAAGTTAGTTGAGACAACCTCACCAGATTTTGTGAAATTAATGAGCGACGGCCTGTTTCATTACGAATTTAATTACCAAGATGCTGATGATAAAAGGGTAGTTTACGCTAATTTATCACCAATAGCGGATAATCATCCATGGTTGATAAAAACAGCAGATTTAGTTAGACGGCAAAAGCAGGTCATCGGTGAGCGAGCTTCATTTTATAATGTTTTTTCACCAACGACGTTACTTAAATGGGCACTAGTTAAAAATCCAGATGGACACTACGATAAAAGTAAAGCCGATGAAAAGCTTGCTGATATTATTTTGACAGATAGCGAAAATGTTCGTCAGGCATTAGAGGTGATTACACTAGATGTAATCAAGCAGGTGAAGGCTGCGGTCAATGCTGGTGCCGATGGGATCTATTATAGTACGCAAGTTATTCAGGATCCACGGCTAGGACATGCCGATTTTGATGAATTTGTCGCTGCGACTGATAAACAAGTTCTAAAGGCAGCAAATCAATTGTCAGATACAAATATCTTACATATTTGTGGTAATGGCGGCGCCAGAAATGCAATTTCATGGTTTGAAAATTATCCGGCATCAATTGTTAACTGGTCAGTTGATACGGAAGACATATCTTTACATGAGGGCAAAGAGATCTTCCCAGGGAAAATTGTTCTTGGTGGGTTTGGTAACACTGCGAAAGATGTTTTGTATCGAGGAACACAGTCTGAAATACAACAATTTGCTAAACGTTTAGTTCAGGAAGCTGGTGCCGATAATTTAATTATTGGTGCTAATTGTACGGTTCCCCGGGATATTGATCCTCAACATCTACAGTGGGCGATAGAAGCAGTTCAAAAGGAAAGTGAAGGTTTGAAAAGTTATGAGTAATCAACAAAATGTATTATTAGATTCAACAGAAAAAATACCGGTTAGTTTTTGGCGCCATTTCGCTGATGATGAAACCGTCGACGCATTAGAAAATCCAACAATTGCTACGATTAATATTCAAGGACATAAGGAATATGTTGACGACTTACGTCCAGATTTTGTGAAGTTAATGAGTGACGGTTATTTTAATGTTCCTTTTGACAATGTCACTGATCCTAAAAATATTGATAATTTAAGTAAAATTCAAGAGATACAAGATGATGATCCTTGGCTTACTGAACAAGTCAAATTAGTGCAAGAGCAGAAAAAAGTTATTGGTCAGCGTAGAGGTTTTTATAATATCTTTTCACCAGTGACGATTTTAAAGTGGGCACTCTATGATGCAGAAAGTGAGTTGCCTGCCAAGGGCGATGAACGCTTAACCGAACTGTTTATTCAATACCCGGAGGAAATTAAGCATATTCTAAATGTTCTAGCTAAGAACATTATCAAGCAAGTAAAGGCGGTTGTAGTACATGGTGGTGCTGATGGAGTCTATTACAGTACACAAGAATTACAGAGTTCAAAATATACTAAAGAATTGTTTGATGGTATACAAAAGAATGTTGATTTAAGTGTTATAGATGCAATTAAGTCTGTTAGTGATATTAGCATTCTTCATATCTGTGGTTTCAGCGGTACAAGTAACCACTTAGAGTGGTTTATAGACTATGACTTGCCAATTGTCAATTGGGCAGTGACAGTGGAAGGTGTTTCCCTCCAACAGGGACAACAAATATTTAAAGACAAAGTTGTATTGGGCGGATTTGGTAATACAACAGATGATGTATTATACAACGGGTCTAAAGACGAAATAGAGGCGGCTGTACAAGGATTATTGTCCCACGTTGATAAAAAGCGTGTTATTATCGGTGCGGATTGCACTGTTCCCCGCGATATTCCTGTGGATCATTTGAAGTGGGCGATTGCCGCCGTACATGAAAACGTTGTGTAACGAGGAGAAGAGAGAATGGTAAATAAAAAAGGGATTATTACTGCTGCGGTAGCCGTTGTCATTATTGGTGGTGGTTTGACTATACGTCATCTTAATGCAGACAGCAACAAGGCAGCAGCCAAAAAAGTAAGAACAATTAATGTGGCACATACACAAAACTATGTGCCATATGATTATGTGAAAAACGGTGTATCAAAAGGATATGAAGTTGATGTTTTGAAAGCTGTTGATAAGCTATTGCCCGATTATAAGTTTAAGTATCATCCAACATCAGATGAAGATTTATTAGTTGGCTTGGATTCAGGAAAATATGATGTTGGGGTGAAGGGTGCTTGGTGGACAAAAGAACGTGCCAAAAAGTACATCTTACCCAAGCAAGCGGTTGGTGCGTCTATCATAGGAATCACTTATCGAAAAGATGATAACTATAAGTCATTTGCCGAGTTTGCAAAGAAGTCAGGTAAGTTGGTACCAATTTCACCACAGAATGGTCAATACGCAGTAGTACAGGAGTGGAACAAAAAACACCCTAACGAAAAAATCACATTAAAATCAGCTGATCAATTTACTGTTGGTGATGCATATAACTGGGTATTGGAAGGCCGATATGATGCTTACTTTGATGTGAAGGTAAATTACCAAAATTCAGTTGTTAAGAGCAGTGGCGCTTACCATAGTTCAGCCGACAAATTGGCCTACACACCCTACAAGGGCATTAAGACTTATCCGATTATCAGTCGTGCCAATAAAGACAACTCAAATTTCTCAAAAGAATATGACCAAGCTATCAAGAAGCTACAGAAGAACGGAACGCTGGAAAAGTTGTCACAAAAATATTTCAAAGAAAATGTTTGGGACTTTGTCGGTGATAAATAAAGTTTCAGAATTAAGGAGTTAAGATGCCACCATTTAGTTTCAAATTTTTCCTATCGGTTTTTGGTGAGGTACTGCCTTATTTTCCAGTAACGCTACTCATCATTGTTACATCGATAATTTTTAGTTCCTTATTAGGGGCATTGGTGGCTAGTGGGCAACTTAGTCGATCACCAATATGGAGAACCTTGTCACAAGGTTATGTTTTTGTACTGCGCTCTACGCCACCCATCGTTTTGTTGTTTTTAGTTTTTTATGGGTTACCTAAATTATTATTGCTATCCTTGAATATTAATATCAATGATTGGCAAAAATCGATTTTCGTCATTATCGCGTTATCCTTACTGTTTGCGTCAAATTTAGCAGAAGTGTTTAAATCTGCCTATTTATCTGTGAACACTGGGCAACGTGAAGCGGCATTGATGGTGGGCTTATCAGAATGGCAGACATTTTATCGTATAACCCTACCACAAACAATCGTAGTCGCCTTACCCAATTTCGCAAATACTGTCGCCGCATTAATTAAAGATGCAGCTTTGGCATATGTCATTGGACTACTAGATATGATGGGTGCAGGTGATAATCTGATTTCTAGGAATTTTGGACACCACTCACTTGAGACATATTTAGCGTTGGCCATTATTTATTGGATTTTATTTGTAATCATTGAGCAAGGCGCGAAGTATTTAGAAAGATATCTTGGTAAAAGCCGTGCAATTGCATCAAATCCTGCGGAGGTTGTCGCATGAATGTACCATTTTTAATTCAAACTTTCTGGTCGGCTATAAAAGCTGTGCCAATAACATTATTAATTACCGGTGCGTCATTGCTCATTGGTTTGCCGCTTGGCTTTTTATTGGCATGGATTAAAATTAGAAAAATTCGTATACTTTATCCGCTCGTTGTCGCATACACATCTCTCATGCGGGCCACGCCGATGGTATTACTGATTTTACTGTTTTATAGTACATTACCAAGCTTGTTGAATGTCTTAGTTAACCAAAAACTACACTGGAATGTCAAGGTGTTCGATACTAATCCCATTATTTATGCCATTATTGTTTTTGCTTTAATTGCAGTTGCAAATTTATCGGAAGTATTTCGATCAGCAATTTTGACGATTGATCCTGGACAAAAAGAGGCAGCTTTAATGGTTGGGTTGACGCCAATACAAGCTTATTATCGTATTATTATTCCACAAGCATTGGTTTCGGCTGTGCCTAACATTGGTAATTTAACGTTAAACATTTTAAAAGGCACTTCGCTTGCGTTCATGATGACGGTTCAAGAAGTAACGGCGGTTGCTAAAACAGCAGCCTCATATACTTATGATTACACGGAAGCTTATATTGATATTTTTATAATTTACTTTATTTTAGGAACGATACTGCAAATCATTTTTAAATATCTGGAACGTTACTTAGGTCGACATAAGCTACGCGGAACAGTTGTATAGGGAGAATAACATGTTAAAAGTCAGAAATTTCAGAAAAAAGTATCATGAACATGAAGTATTGAAAGGAATTGATATTGAAGTTAACCAAGGGGATGTAGTAGCATTACTTGGACCATCAGGATCTGGTAAGACTACGTTTTTAAGAGGGTTAGCTTTTCTAACACCGGGAGATTCTGGTGTTATAGAATTTGATGATCAAAAAATAAGTATTGAATCGGCAACGCCTGTTGATATTAAAAAGTTGCGACAAAAGATGGGCTTCGTTTTTCAAAATTTCAATTTGTTTGCTAATAAGACGGCCATACAAAATGTCGAAGAAGGGTTGATTATTGGGCATAAGGAGCCAAAAGAAATAGCTCGAAAAAAAGCGCAGGAAGCCTTACAAAAAGTAGGTTTGTTGGAATTTGCCAATCATTATCCAAGTCAATTGTCTGGTGGACAAGCGCAGCGCGTAGGAATTGCTAGAGCAGCAGCTTTAAATCCGGAGATTATTTTATTGGATGAGCCGACGAGCGCGTTAGATCCCGAGTTAGTAGCAGATGTTTTGCAGGTGATTAAACAACTAGCTGATGAAGGGAAAACGATGATTGTCGTCACTCATGAGATGGCTTTTGCTCGTGATGTGGCTGATAAAGTTGTTTTTATGGATAAAGGTTTAGTTGTAGAGGAAAATGAACCCGTTGAATTTTTTGATAATCCTAAGTCGCCACGTTTGAAAGAATTTTTAAGTCGTATTAGCGCTGCCAATGTTGCTGACAACAGTTTTGAGTATGAAAAGGCTAATCAAAAATAAGTTAAACGCGCTCTTTAGACTTGCAGCAGCATCTAGCGGAAAATGTTTCACGTGAAACGGATAAAAATATTTAATTGGTTACTAGCGATTGGCTTGTTTTTCAGGTAAACTAGATACTATGGAAAACTTTCAAGAACAACTAAAGAACCGACGTACTTTTGCGATCATCTCCCATCCCGATGCTGGTAAAACAACCTTAACTGAGCAATTATTGTTGCATGGTGGAGTGATTCGTGAAGCCGGAACAGTTAAAGGCCGTGGGTCGAACAAATTAGCTTCATCTGATTGGATGGCGATTGAGCAGCAACGTGGTATTTCAGTAACGTCATCTGTATTGCAGTTTGACTATGAAGGTAAACGAATCAATATTTTGGATACACCGGGGCACGAGGACTTTTCAGAAGATACCTATCGTACTTTGATGGCTGTGGATTCAGTAGTCATGGTAGTCGATGCCGCCAAGGGTATTGAGCCACAGACTAAAAAGTTATTTGAAATTGTCTCACAGCGTGGAATACCAGTCTTTACGTTCTTTAACAAAATTGATCGTGACGCTCGCCCAGCACTTGATTTGGTTGACGAGCTTGAAACTGTATTAGGAATTCAAGCTTACCCAATGAATTGGCCAGTCGGCTCCGGCCAGGTTCTGCAAGGCATTTATGATTTGCAGGCTGACCAACTTGTGCCCTTTAAGAATGCTACAATTCATTCCGAGATCGTCGATGAGGCGATGGATGAAATTGAATTGTTACGTGATGCGGGTAATCCATTTGATGAGGATAAAATCGCTCATGGGCAATTAACACAAGTATTCTTTGGCTCAGCGTTGGTTAATTTTGGTGTAACAGAATTCTTGCGTGAATATTTGACGTATGCACCAGCCCCAGCAGCGATGACGACAGTTGATGACAAAAAAATTAATCCAGAAGACGCCCAGTTCAGTGGTTTTGTATTTAAGATACAGGCCAACATGGATCCCAGACATCGAGACCGTATTGCATTTGTGCGGATCGTGAGTGGGGAGTTTAATCGCGGTATGGATGTGTTATTACAACGGAATGGCAAGAAATTAAAGCTCTCGAACGTGACACAATTTATGGCTGAAGAACGTGAAAATGTCCAGACAGCAGTTCCTGGTGATATTATTGGTGTCTATGATACGGGGAATTTCCAAATAGGTGATACAATCTACTCTGGAAAGAAAGCTGTACAGTTCCCTGATTTGCCAACATTTACACCTGAATTGTTTAACCGTGTGGTTGCCAAGGATGTGATGAAGCAAAAGTCATATCATAAAGGGATTGAACAACTCGTTCAAGAAGGAACAATTCAACTTTATAAATCATGGAACGGCGGCGACTACATTATTGGCGCTGTTGGACAATTGCAGTTTGAAGTGTTCCAGTTCCGTATGGAAAACGAATATAATGTTGAAATTCAATTTGAACCCATTGGTTCCAAAGTTGCTCGCTGGATAAAGCCAGAACAATTAGACGAGAAAATGAGTTCATCACGTAATTTACTAGTAAAAGATCGGTATGATGAACCAGTATTCTTATTCGAGAATAAATTCGCCTTGAATTGGTTCCACGATAAATACCCTGATGTTGAATTAGAAGAAAAAATGTAAAAACACCAAGCATATTGGAACGTCTGTGGACGTTCTTTTTTAATATCGTAATATGTTAGAATATAGTAACAAGAATATTGGAGAAAATCATGTCATATTATACACAACAACTTTTTAATGGCCAACGCGATCGTATTTTGCGTGTTGTTGATTCAGATGATGCTACACAAGCAACTGCTGGTTTTATTCATATTTTTGACGAACGGCGAGCTTTTGACTTTGAATACGCTAAAGAATTAACGAATGGTGAAATCACACAGGAACAGTTTGATGAGGAAGGAGAGTCGGTTAACACATTTAGCGTTAACTTTATGCCCCTAGCGCATGCTGAAGAGGAAGAAATTCCTAATGAATTGTTTGAGGAATGGGCTGGCCTAATTGGCCGTGAATATGCATTGGTTCCCAACTTACATATGAATATGTATCAACAGTCTCTGAAACCTGAAATTGAGGAAATTGATAAGGATCTTTTCGAAGAAAGATTGTTAGAATTAGTTACACGTGTTCTTGGATCTTCTGTTGTTGGATTTGAAGAAAAAGCTTTGACACTTTACCCAAGCTTTTTAGTACAAGAGCAACCTGAACAATCCGAACAAAAAGGGCCATCAACCCAGATAATATTACCAGAATAGTGAATATATGGATTGATGAATAGTATATTTAGCTAATTTAGCGAACGTTTTGTAAGCATTATCGTTAACGTTCGTTTTTTTTTATGGTACAATGTCTGGGTCGATAAGACAAATAAAATCGGGGTAGATTGGTGCGCGTTAAGTGCAGCGGAGACGGAATGTGAGCCGCTGACGAAACAAACATTCATTGCTAGCATTTTTTTCGTGTTAGCAATGAATGTTTGTGCGGTGCATCAGTCACATTCACCACTATATAAGGTGAACACTCCACTCGGAGGTTCTATAGCATGGAAAATACAACACGAACGTGGGTTTTCCCAAAACTAGATACGCGCCAATTCGTTTTATTGGCGATGTTGATGGCACTTCACATGGTGCTGAGCAGGCTGACAGTCGGCACTAATGTACTTCAAGTAAGCTTTGCATTCGTAACGATGTCTCTGATTGCTAAATGGTATGGTCCATTGTGGTCTATGTTAATTGCGGCAATATTAGACGTTATCGGCGCAACAATTATTAATCCTGGTGCATTCTTTGTGGGATTCACTTTTACAGCAATGATTAGTGCGTTAATTTATTCACTGGCTTATTTCAAGCATGACAAAACAAGCTGGTGGCGAGTAAGTGTTGCTGTGGGGTTGGTATTATTAATTGCTAATATTGGTTTAAATTCCATTTGGTTGGTTATGATGTATCATACAGCACACGATTGGCCTTCATTTTTAGCCTTTATTACACCACGTGTCATTAAGAATTTAATTATGTTTCCCATTCAAGTGGGTATTTCGTATTTTCTTTTAAATAATCAGGTTATTAGTCACACCACAAAAAAGATTTTTAGTTAAACAGCTTCGGCTGTTTTTTTGAAAGCAGAGGTTTTAATATGGTAAATGAATTTCCACAAGTTTTAACAATAGCAGGTTCTGATTCAGATGGATCAGCAGGGATGCAGGCAGACTTGCATACATTTTTCATTAGAAAAACATACGGTATGAGTGTGTTAGTTGCTGCTGTGGCTGGTAACTCATACGGTATTCATGCTGCGGAAACATTACCGCTACACTTTGTTGACAAACAGTTTGAGGTTCTTGCTGACGATTTTAAAGTTCGCGCTAGTAAGACAGGCATGTTATCAGATGCTAGCTTAATTGAAGCAGTGGTAAAAGCTTATAAACAGTTTGACTTTGGTCCTTTAGTAGTTGATCCGGTAATAACAACAAAACATGGTGCTCAATTGTTAGAGGCAGCGGCCTTTGAGGCACTAAAAGAAAAACTTCTACCACTGGCAACAGTTGCAACACCGAACTTTTTTGAGGCACAATTGCTAACTGGACGTACTATTGATAATGAACAGCAACAGACAGCTGCTGCAAAAGATATTCAATCTCTGGGCGTTCAAAATGTTATTGTCAAAGGATGGCATAATCAAGATAAACAAAATGAGGTTGCTGACTATGTTCTTCTCGCGGATGGCTCTGATTTTTGGTTAAGGCACCCGTATTTTGATACTACACACATCAATGGTACTGGGGACACTTTAAGCGCTGCTATTGCTGCTGAAATTGCTAAGGGGAAAGACGTTGCAACAGCTATTCGCATTGCCCACGATGTGACGGCAACAGCGATTGAACATGAAATTGCTGTTGGACATAAGTTTGGACCAATTAATCACTGGGCAGCTCAAGACTATAATAAAAAAGAAGACAAATAGTTTGTCTTCTTTTTTATTATGATGCACCGGTGATATCACCATGAACAAGTCGTTTGAAAATATGACGATCCGCCCAAGCGATATTACGTCCCTGTAAAAGGAAGGACATGACAGTGCCAATACCGAGCGCCACGATTTGATGGCTAATGATGAGACAAATAATCGAAATACCAATTGCAACAGCGAAATTACTCATTTGAGCTTTACTAGCATTGCCACGGAAATAATCAAAGCGTAAGATATTCGTCAGGTCATCTAAGGGGTGAAGAATCCAATTAACACGCTGGTATATGGAAATAGCCACGCCAATTGTCCAAATACCAAACAAGTCAAGAGGAATACGCCACCACCAACTAAGTTGACGAATGCCCAGCGAGACAAAGTAATTGGCGAATACGCCAACTAAAATACTAAACGCCATACCGAAGAAAATATTGCCGAGTAATCGTAACCAATTGATACGCATGGCTAACCACATATTTAAGAATGCCACAGAAACAGCTGTAATAGCTAAAAAGATACTAATTTGCCAGCCAGTGGTGTTAGATAAGTTAGCGGCGCTTGCAGTCCATGGGGCCGAACCCATGGCGCTAGCCACACTTAATCCATTACCAAATGAGTTAATGATTAAAGAGATAAAAAAGAAACTAATTTTTTGTTTATATCCCAGTTGATAAAATTGACCATCTATATAGTACATTGTGTAATTTTTTCCTTAGTTGATTATCTTCTTATTATAGCATTAAGAAAGGTGCTTAAAGATAGTTTACAAAATCACAATTAAGGTATAGAATATATGCATTAGAAAATTGTGAGGAAAAAAACAATGTCAGAAAATAAAGTCGCTTTGGTAACTGGAGCTGGTCAAGGAATTGGACAGGCAATCGCAGAACGATTGTCAAAAGATGGGTTTAAGGTTGCCTTAGTTGGACGTCATATTGAAAAAGTACAAAAAGTAGCTGATGAAATTAATGAAAATGGTGGTGAAGCCATTGCTATTAAGGCTGATGTGGCTAAACGTGATGAAGTTTTTGCAGCCGTCAAAGAAACGAAAGAAAAGTTCAATGGTTTTGATGTGATTGTTAACAATGCGGGTGTTGCGCCTACGACACCAATCATGTCAGTAACGGAAGATGATATGAACTGGACATGGGGCATTAATGTTAATGGTATTGTCTGGGGAACACAAGCTGCGACAGAAGCCTTCAAGGAATTTGGTCATGGTGGCAAAATCATTAATGCAACATCGCAAGCTGGTGTGCAAGGAAATGCTAATTTGACTGCCTATGGATCAACAAAATTTGCCATTCGCGGTATTACACAAACAACAGCTAAAGAGTTAGCAGAATTTGGTATTACAGTAAATGCATTTGCGCCTGGAATTGTGAAAACACCGATGATGGAAGATATTGCTCATGAAGTAAGCGTGAACGCTGGTAAAGACGACGAATGGGGAATGGCACAATTTTCAGAAGGAATTACCTTAGGACGACTAAGTGAACCGGAAGATATAGCAAATGTGGTTTCCTTCTTGTCTAGCTCAGATTCAAACTATGTGACAGGCCAAACATTAATTGTTGATGGGGGTATGGTATTTAGTTAAATTCAATATATAACTTTAAAGGCATCTCAATTTCTTTAATTGAGGTGTTTTTTTGTGCACTAATCTAAATATGTGATTTATTGTACAATATATATATTATTATGTTAGCGCTAACAAAAGCTTTTAAATAAGGGTTTAAGAAACATATTCAAAAAAGGTTGCTTTTTAAAAAAGAATGATATATACTTATATTGTTAATAAATGAGCAAGTAAAGGAGCAAAGATTATGGCAGAAGCAATTGCAAAGAAACCCGCAAAAAAGGTTTTGACCCCTGAAGAAAAAGCGGAATTACAAACACAAGCTGAGAAGATGACTGAGGTATTGATTGAAAAATCACAAAAGGCATTGTCTGAATTTTCAACATTTTCGCAAGAACAAGTTGATAAAATTGTTGCAGCTATGGCCTTGGCAGGTTCTGAGAATTCACTTCTGTTAGCCCATGCTGCTCACGACGAGACTGGACGTGGGGTTGTGGAAGATAAGGATACGAAAAATCGTTTCGCCTCAGAATCAGTTTATAACGCTATTAAGTTTGATAAGACTGTGGGTGTTATTAGTGAAGACAAGATTCAAGGTAAGGTAGAATTAGCAGCCCCACTTGGTATTTTGGCTGGAATCGTCCCAACGACAAATCCAACGTCGACAACTATTTTCAAATCAATGTTGACAGCAAAGACACGTAACACAATTATCTTTGCTTTCCATCCCCAGGCTCAAAAAGCATCGGTTCTTGCTGCAAAAATTGTTTATGATGCTGCTGTTAAAGCAGGCGCACCGGAAAACTTTATCCAATGGATTGAAAAGCCTTCACTTTATGCAACAAGTGCGCTGATACAAAATCCTCACATTGCTTCAATTCTAGCTACTGGTGGGCCATCAATGGTTAATGCAGCTTTGAAGTCAGGAAATCCATCCATGGGTGTCGGTGCTGGAAACGGTGCAGTTTATATTGATGCAACTGTTGACACAGATCGTGCCGTGTCCGATTTGTTGTTATCAAAGCGTTTCGATAATGGCATGATTTGTGCCACAGAAAACTCAGCCGTTATTCAAGCACCAATCTATGACGAAATTTTAACTAAGTTACAAGAACAAGGTGCATACCTTGTTCCTAAGAAAGACTACAAGAAAATTGCTGATTATGTCTTTAAGCCTAATGCAGAGGGATTTGGTATTGCTGGTCCTGTTGCTGGTATGTCAGGACGTTGGATTGCTGAGCAAGCAGGCGTAAAGATTCCTGATGGTAAAGATGTACTTTTGTTCGAATTAGATCAGAAGAACATAGGTGAAGCGTTATCTTCTGAAAAGTTATCGCCATTACTTTCAATTTATAAAGTTGAGAAGCGTGAAGAAGCTATTGAGACTGTTCAATCCTTGTTAAACTATCAAGGCGCAGGGCACAACGCAGCAATTCAAATTGGTTCACAAGATGATCCATTCATTAAAGAGTATGCTGACGCTATTGGTGCATCACGTATTTTGGTTAACCAACCTGACTCAATCGGTGGCGTTGGGGATATTTATACAGATGCTATGCGTCCATCGTTGACACTTGGTACCGGATCATGGGGGAAGAATTCATTGTCTCATAACTTATCAACATACGACTTACTTAATATTAAGACCGTGGCTCGCCGCCGTAATCGTCCTCAATGGGTTCGTTTACCTAAGGAAGTTTACTACGAAGCCAATGCCATTACTTACTTACAAGACTTGCCTACTATAAACCGTGCATTTATTGTCGCTGATCCTGGTATGGTTCAGTTCGGATTTGTTGGCAGAGTACTAGGTCAACTTGAGTTACGTCAAGAACAGGTTGAAACAAATATCTATGGTTCAGTTAAGCCTGACCCAACTTTGTCACAAGCTGTTGAAATTGCTCGCCAAATGGCAGACTTCAAACCAGATACAGTTATTTTACTTGGCGGTGGTTCGGCACTTGACGCTGGTAAAATTGGTCGGTTCTTGTACGAATACTCGACACGCCATGAAGGAATTTTAGAAGATGACGAGGCGATTAAAGATCTATTCTTAGAACTACAACAAAAGTTTATGGATATTCGTAAGCGAATCGTTAAGTTTTACCACGCACGTTTGACACAAATGGTTGCGATTCCAACAACTTCAGGTACTGGATCAGAAGTCACACCATTTGCCGTTATTACAGATGATGAAACACATGTAAAGTATCCACTAGCCGATTATGAATTGACACCGGAAGTTGCTATTGTTGATCCAGAATTTGTTATGACCGTACCACAACACACGGTATCTTGGTCAGGATTAGATGCTTTGTCACATGCTTTGGAATCGTATGTCTCAGTGATGGCTTCTGAATTCACACGTCCTTGGGCATTACAAGCTATTAAGTTGATTTTTGATAACTTAACAAATTCATACAATTATGATCCTAAACACCCAACTAAGGAAGGTCAGAATGCACGCACAAAGATGCACTATGCGTCAACATTGGCTGGTATGTCATTTGCGAATGCCTTCTTGGGACTTAACCACTCACTAGCACACAAAACTGGTGGAGAATTCGGACTACCTCACGGTATGGCAATCGCTATTGCAATGCCACATGTGATTAAGTTTAATGCGGTAACAGGAAATGTAAAGCGCACACCATACCCACGATACGAAACCTATACAGCACAAAAAGATTATGCTGATATTGCACGTTACTTAGGTTTGAAAGGTGAAACAGATGCTGAATTGGTCGATGTATTGATTGCAGAAATCAAGAAGTTGGCTGCATCAGTGGGTGTCAATCAAACACTATCTGGCAACGGTGTTTCAAAGCATGACTTTGATACAAAGTTAGAAAAGATGATTGACTTAGTTTACAATGACCAATGCACGCCGGGAAACCCTCGCCAACCAAGCTTGGCAGAAATTCGTCAATTGTTGAAAGATCAGTTTTAAAAAAAGAGACCTTACAATTAAGTAAGGTCTTTTTATTTTTGACGTTTTGTTAATTTAACAACGCCCTCCCAACGGGCAGTTTGAGGGAACATGTCAATACTTTGAATGTAATCAACTTGGTAGGCTTTTGATAAATCAACCAAATCACGAGCCAAAGTTGAGGCGTTACATGAAATGTACACAAACTTTTCAGGTTGTGTGCGCAAAATTTCTCGACGCAGTGCAGTGTCTAAACCTGTGCGTGGTGGATCAACAACTAATGCATCAGCTATCCATCCTTCTGATTGCCATTTAGGAAACAGTTTTTCAGCCGTACCCACTTCATAGTGAGCATTATTAATATGATTTAAAGTAGCATTTTGATTAGCATCATCAACTGCTTCGGGGATAATTTCCATACCACGAACTTCGCCAGCCTTGTCAGCTAAGGACAGACCAATTGTACCTACACCAGCATATGCATCGACTAGTTTATCAGCGTGCGTCAAATCAAGTGCTGCCAAGGCTTGGTTATAAACTACGGACATTTGCGTATGATTTAACTGCATGAAAGCACGTGGTGATAATTGGAATGTTTTCCCGAGAACCTTTTCTTCGATGTAGTCCTTACCCCAAAGCTTAAGTGTCTCTTCGCCCCAAACGAGGCTAGTACGACCAGGATTATAATTTTGAAAAATACCAGTAACTTCTGGTAGGGCCTGATTGATTGCTTCAATCAGTGCGGTATCTCCTGGGAATCCATCTGTGTTTGTGATAAATGTTAGTTGAACTTCGCTGGTTGTCTGAGATACACGAGCAACAATAGTTTTTACCGTACCTCGATTTTTATCTTCATTGTAGATTGAGACAGATAATTTATCGAGTAACTCACGAACGGTACGCATGACTTTCATCGTGGCTGGGGTTTGTGTATGTACAACCGGTAAATCAACCAAATCATGGCTACCACGTTTATACATACCGACACTCAGTTTATCGCCAATTTTTCGAACAGGGAATTGGGCTTTGTTACGGTATTCATACGGATGATCCATGCCGATTGTGTCACGTATGTCATAATTAGACCAGCCCTTCGGTTGGAATTTTTCAAGCGATTGAACGAGTACATCTTTTTTGAAGCGTAATTGTGCTGGATAATTCATATGCTCCAATTCAAATCCACCAACACTATCTGCGAATTCATCAAGCGGTTTCACTCTATCCGGAGATTTCTCACGTATTTTCAAGACTTTAGCGGCGATATATTTTGGTTCTACTTCAGTAACCTTTACAACAGCCACTTCATCAGGTAAAGCGCCAGGTACAAATACAATCTTACGTTTAAAGTAGCCAATTCCTTCACCGTTAATACCGAGGCGCTTGATTGTTAACGGGAAGTTTTGGCCAACACGTACGTTGACACCTTCACTCGTGTTGCCTCTTGGTGCGCCAGACTTACGGGGGTCAAAGTTTTTACCATAATATGGTTTTTTACCGTTATTGTTGCGACTTTTTTGATAAGGCCGCTTGTTTTGTTCTGTCATATTCATCTTTCTGCATTGCAATGCCCAAGGTTCATTATTATGTAACCATCATAACATGATAGCATGAAAAGTCAGGAGATGGGGACTACGAATGTTTGATAAGTGTGATAATAGAGTCGATAAATGTTTTGAAATAGTAGTAGTATCCAACTTAAAGCCAACACAAAGGCAACAATCTCGAAGGTTGTTAGAGACAGATAACCTACCCATTGAAATAAAATCATACTGGTTACTAGGATTGCACAGATGATATAGGATGTTGCTTCGAATTCACGCGGTGCATTTGGTAGTAGCCAGCGGTTGCCCAACATCATAATTAAAATAAAGTAGATTAAAAAATTGGCCATTTGGTCATGCAAAATATGAAGACGTCCAGCGTTGTTTGGAAACAGACCGACACCAGCTAATGACAAAGCCGATAAATTTAGCAATATGCGCAACGTAATGAGCCGTCGGTTGTGACGCAGAATTTTTTGTAAAGGAACGAATAGATAGTCTACTAACGCCAACCAGATTAACCCAGCTAGAATCAAAGTTGCGTTAAACTGCCAAGAGTCCAGCGCATTATCAGTTCCTAAAAAACTTAGGTTATATTGCCACCACATACGCGAGCTATTTGTAACCATCGCTGTTAGTACACCGCCAATGATAGTCATTACAAAAATTGAAGTAATGAATAAGGTAGAGATTGATAACGCTGAATAAATCATTAAAAAGTTAATGATTCCGTTAAACATGGTAAATAGCGCAATTGACGTGAATAAATCAAACGATGCGGTTTGAAATAAGTAATTAATTGCCCAAAAGAATCCTGATGTCACAAAAGCTAAGATAATAGCAAAAGCTACGGTTAAAGCTGGTAAGACGCGCCAACTGGTTTTACGACGCAGCTTATCAATTTGTTGTCGTTGTTGCTGAAAGTATATTAAAAGGAACATGAAAATGCCGCTGATCTCACTTAACATAATGACGGCACTAGCGATAGAGTTGTCGCCACCCAAAGGGATACGAAACATTTTTTCCTCCACGGCATAAATTGTGAAAATGATTGCCATCACCATAGAAGGAATCAAAAAATGTCGCAACGACAATGTTTGACGTTCATTAGGATTATTTGTCTGCTGTATGATCAATTGTCCGTTTCTAAGCGTGAGATTTAGTGGTTGATTGTGTTTTAAATGTAGCTCGCTAACAATTTCATCAGGTAACGTAAGTTGATATGGTGTCTTTGACATAATTCTCTCCAATATGTTCTAGTTTAGCATGTTCATAAAAGAAGATTGAAAGAACATGTATTTTTTAATATTTTGTATTTATATATCACATTTGTGTTATAACAAATATGTGGTATAATATAGATGTAGAGAGGAACAGAAAAAGTAGCAGATGTGCCTCAGAGACCTCTCGAGTTAAAGGAGATGTGGATAAATGATTAAACGCAGAAACTTTATTAACGACTTTGTACACAATCGCGTACGAGGTCAGACTGAATAGGATGGCGATTAGCAATGAGATTTGATATAAAGGCTTACTTAGATGATAATTCACTAACAATTTACCGCGTAGCAAAGGAATCTGGTTATGGATACACAACGATACACAAGTCGTTTAACAAAACACAATCAGATGCCACGAGCCTAAACATGCGTGATTTAGATGCTCTGGCTAAGGTGCAACATAAACAAATGTGGGAAGTGCTGAGGGAATTAGAAAAACTTTATTTTGATGAATGATAAACGTGCTTGGGGTAAGCACAAGCACATAGAAAACTAAAAGGAGATTTTAGACTATGGCTAACAATGATTTTTTCAATGATCCATTTGGATCAGACATGAATGACATTTTTAATAACATGATGGGCAATATGAACGGCATGAACTCTGAGAACCGTCGTTATTTGATTAACGGTCGCGAGGTTACGCCGGAAGAGTTTGTTCAATATCGACAGACTGGGAAACTACCACAAGGTCTTCAAGCAGCCAATGCTACAAACGGTCAGCCAGTAGCACAACAAGCTGGGCAACCTGGACAAGTAAAGCAGGAAGGAATGCTGGCAAAGCTTGGACGTAACTTGACGAAAGAGGCTCGCGACGGTTTGCTTGATCCAGTCATTGGACGTAACAAAGAGATTCAAGAAACGGCTGAAATTTTAGGACGCCGTACAAAGAACAACCCAGTGCTAGTTGGCGATGCTGGTGTTGGTAAGACAGCAGTGGTTGAAGGTTTGGCACAAGCGATTGTTAATGGGGATGTCCCAGCAGCAATTAAGGACAAGGAGATTTACAGTATCGATATCTCTAGCCTTGAAGCTGGTACTCAATTCCGTGGTGCTTTTGAGGAAAATATCCAGAACCTTTTGAAAGAAGTTAAACAAGCAGGCAACGTTATCTTGTTCTTTGATGAGATTCATCAAATCTTGGGAGCTGGTTCAACCGGTGGCGAAGATGGCGGTAAAGGACTAGCTGATATTATCAAGCCAGCTTTGAGTCGTGGTGAAATTTCATTAATTGGTGCGACAACGCAAGATGAATATCGTAACACGATTATGAAGAACGCTGCACTAGCTCGGCGTTTTAATGAAGTGACTGTGAATGCACCATCACCTAAGGATACGCTTGAAATCTTGAAGGGGATTGCGAAGTTGTATGAAAAGCATCACCATGTTTCATTGCCTGAAAACGTATTAAAGGCAGCAGTTGACTATGCAGTACAGTATATTCCACAACGTTCATTACCAGATAAGGCGATAGATTTGCTTGACATGACAGCGGCTCACCTGTCAGCTAAGAACCCAGTAACAGATAAGGTAAGTTTAGAGAAGCAGATGAGCGATGCTAAAGCAAAGCAAGAAAAGGCTGTTGCTGATGAAGACTATGAGGCCGCTCTAAAGTACAAGAACCAGATTGCTGATTTGGAAAAGAAAGTTGGTAGCGCTGACGAAGCTAAAAAGGTTGAGGCAACGCCTAATGATGTGGCCGAATCAGTAGAACGTTTGACTGGTATTCCTGTGGCACAGATGGGTGCGTCAGATATCGAACGTTTGAAGACAATTGGTGATCGTTTGGCTGGTAAAGTTATTGGTCAAGATGAAGCCGTAAGTATGGTCGCTAAAGCCATTCGTCGTAACCGCGCGGGATTTGATGAAGGAAACCGACCAATTGGTTCGTTCTTGTTCGTCGGTCCAACTGGTGTTGGTAAGACGGAGTTAGCAAAGCAACTAGCTTTGGACATGTTTGGTAGCAAAGATAACATTGTTCGTTTGGATATGAGTGAGTATTCGGATTTGACAGCGGTATCTAAGTTAATTGGTACGACCGCTGGGTATGTTGGCTATGATGACAACAGCAACACACTAACTGAAAAAGTTCGCCGTAATCCTTATTCAATTATTCTCCTTGATGAAATTGAAAAGGCCAATCCACAAGTACTAACGTTGTTATTACAAGTGATGGACGATGGTCGCTTAACAGACGGTCAGGGAAACGTCGTTAACTTCAAGAACACGGTCATTATTGCAACATCTAACGCTGGATTTGGACACAATTCGAGTGATGCAGATCAGGATTTGATGGCTAAGTTGGCGCCATACTTCCGTCCAGAGTTCTTGAACCGTTTTAACGGTGTGATCGAATTTAGTACGTTGACTAAGGATGATTTGAAGCAAATTGTTGATTTGATGTTAGATGATGTCAATAAGACATTGGCTAAGAAAGACTTGACATTACATGTGTCTGACGAAGTTAAGGATCACTTGATTGAAGATGGTTATGATGAAGCCTTAGGTGCACGACCATTGCGTCGAGTAATTGAGCAACAAATTCGTGACCAAGTAACGGACTTCTATTTGGATAATCCAGGTGAAAAATCCTTAAGCGCAGACTTGGTTGATGGCAAAGTTGTCATCTCGGCTGTTGTTGAGAAGACTGCGGTTACTAACTAATGTTTGAAAAAACCACGTTCGTGTACAAAACGTGGTTTTTATTTTGCTTTCAATGAACAATTTATTCAGCATGGTATAATGAATTCATTAAACTAAAGGACGTCTACATGATTATTCAACATGCAATTCTCCATATACTGGATACGAATACAGGTAGTCTCATTGCATCGCAAGGAGAAATGAACGTCGACAATGTTGGCGTTCATGAATATATTGAAAAGCTGGTTAATAAAATCTATAAAGGTGACATCAAGACAGGAAATTTATTACCAGATAGTTATCTGGACAAGATGATTAAACAATCGGATTTTCCGGAAGTAACGACACAAATGGCCACTAAATTATTTGATACGATTGCTGCTAGTGAGTCTATTCCAGCTGGTGATTTGTTAAGTTTTCAGGCTACAATTGATGAAGGGCCAATCTTTGGATTAATCAAACTCAATTTTGGCGCTCGTTATGCTCACGCAGTAGAGTACGAAGATGACCAGATGGTGAATAACTTGGTGCTTAATCAGTCAATTTTACCGGCTGCAACGCAAACAGTTGATGAAGCTATTTTGGTAAATGTCGATGATGGCAGCTATCAATTGTTGGAAAAGAAACAATTGATTGACGGGCATCGTGTTCCTTATTTTTCAGAAAATTTTTTGGAAATAAAACCTGAAGTTTCAGCAAAAGAAAATATCCAAGTCATTAAGCGTACAATTAAAAATATTGCTGAAAAATATGATGAGCCAGAACATGAGGTACTGGCTGCAACGCAGGAAGTGATTTACAATAGTTTAGCAGAGACGGGTAGTATTAGCACGGATGTTATTGCAGAAAAGGTGTTTGGTGATAACATCACGGCTAAACAAGAATATCAAGAAAAGCTGACTGAGAAATCATTGCCAACGGAAGTTTCGGTTGTTAATTCCGAGAAGTATGAGAAAAAGTATCGAACACAAAAATTTAAACTCGATTCTGGAATTGAAATTTCTATTCCTGTTCATGTTTACCAGGATTTGAGTAAAGTTGAATTTGTCAACAATGCTGATGGGACAATCACCTTAATGATTAAAGATATCGCATCAATATTAAATAAGTTCAATGTGTAGAGGAGAAAATAATGCCTTATCAAGATTCTTATGTTGCTAAAATACGCGAAAAAATTGGGCACGACTTTGAGCTCGTGATGCCTACGATAGATGTGGTAATTGCCAATTCAAAAGGTGAACTTTTGATGATTTATAACCGTGATTTTGATGGTTGGGCCTTTCCAGGTGGTTATATTGAGCCAGAAATGTCATGGCAAGAAAATGCAGCACGAGAAGCTTTGGAAGAGTCTGGCATTCGTGCGAATGCAAAAGATTTGCAATTGATTGGTTCTGTTTCAGGAGAAAACTATCGTACGCAATATCCTAATGGTGACCGGGTTAAGCTCTATACAAATGTGCTTTTGCTGACAAAATGGTCAGAAGAGTTAGATAAGATAGACGATACAGAGATTGACGGAAAAAAATGGATGACACCGCAAACAATTGATCATGTTCATTTAACCTTTTCCGGTCGAGCAGTGTATCAGGCATATCGTCAATTCCAAGAAACGAAACAAATACAATTGTTAACCATCAATAGTGAACTGCAGCGTTTTTTGGATGCGCAGGATGGTTGCATTGCTGATGTGAATACGTATGAGGATGCAATTAATGAATTGACTGCCGGTCAAAAAAGAACACATTGGATGTGGTTTGTATTACCACAACTTCGTGGGCTAGGAACAAGTGAACGTGCGACGTATTATGGTATCAAAAATGCCAAAGAGGCTCGTGAGTATCTAGCAGATGATGAATTACGTACTCGCTTGGAGAAAATTTTAAAAATTGTATTGACTATTGAATCATCAGATCCAGTTGCCATATTTGGACAAGTAGACGCTGAAAAGTTTCGTGCCAGTGTGACGTTGTTTGCACAAGTTGCAGA
The DNA here is from genome assembly GCF_055698815.1 of Leuconostoc sp. XM4. Classification (NCBI taxonomy): domain Bacteria; kingdom Bacillati; phylum Bacillota; class Bacilli; order Lactobacillales; family Lactobacillaceae; genus Leuconostoc; species Leuconostoc sp. XM4. The sequence continues at coordinate 134,340 of NZ_CP134507.1, forward strand.
AACACCTGATTTGTATCAGCAAGTTTTAGTGAAATATTTCAATGGTGACTTACATCAACCAACACTAGACTTATTAAACAAATAAAAAAGGCGACTAAGTCGTCTTTTTTATTTGTTTATACTGTTGTTTTTGGCGCGTGCAATACTAGACCATGCTCTGGTGTTCGAGCATTAATAACGATATCTTCAACCTTGAAAATATGTGCCAATTCACTTTCAGTAAATCTATTTTTCTTTTCAGCGATTTCACGCAAAGATTTTCCAGTGCGCAGAGATTCTTTAGCAATTTTAGCGGCTTCTTTGTAGCCAATTATTGGCGCCATCGCGGTTGCAAAGCTCACCGACAAATCAATGTCTTGTGACAAGCGATGTTTGTTTACTGTAATGCCGTCAATGGCATTGATGCGTAGAGTATTCATAGCTTGTTGGAGATGTTCAATGCCAGTGATTAAGCTTTTGAAAATAATGGGTTCAAATGCATTCAATTCTAATTGACCAGCTTCGCTTGCTGCCGTAACGGTGGTATCAAAGCCAATCATTTCAAAGGCGACTTGATTGACAACTTCTGGAATAACTGGATTAACTTTACCAGGCATGATTGATGAACCTGCTTGTTTTGAAGGTAAGTTAATTTCATGTAATCCCGAACGTGGGCCAGAACTGAGTAAGCGTAGATCATTAGACATTTTAGATAGATTAACTGCTAAATTTTTTAATGAACCAGACAGGGCAACATAGGAGTCTAAGTTTGAAGTTGCATCAAATAAATCATGGGCTTGCTCAAGTGGAAGCCCAGTTATGCTAGCTAGGTTAGGGACGATGTGCACTTGGTAATGATAACTTACGTTAATACCGGAACCAATAGCTGATCCGCCCAGATTTAATGTATATAGCTCATTGCGTGCGGCTTCGATACGTTTAAAGTCTCGACGAAGTGGTTTTAACCAAGCATGAAAGGTATTTCCTAAGGTCATGGGCACAGCATCTTGTAGCTGTGTACGACCCATTTTGTAAGTTGTTGAAAATTCGTCGGCTTTGTTACCAAGAGCGTCTACCAATAATGTTAATTCTGAAAAAAGTGGTTCGAGTAGTCGGATAAGAGCAATTTTTCCTGCGCTAGGATAAGTATCATTGGTACTCTGACCCATATTAACGTGGTCATTTGGGTTAACGTAGCCATATTCACCACGTGCACGGCCTACCTGCTCAAGAGCTGTATTAGCAACAACTTCATTGACGTTCATATTGGTACTTGTACCAGCACCACCTTGAACGTCACTAATTGGAAACATTGTAAGATCGATTGGCTGACTTAACAAAATTTTTGTTGCATCAACAATATGTTTAGCAACAGCTCGATCTAGATTACCAGATGTAGCATTTGTTTGTGCCGCAGCCTGTTTAATTTCTAAAAAGGCTCGAATGATTTCTGGATGGGTTGTTTCTTTTGAAATTGGAAAATTATTTAGCGCACGTTGAGTGTGTGCCCCGTAGTAGACATCTTTGGGTACGTTGATTTGGCCGAGTGAATCTGATTCTGTGCGCATATTGCTTCTCCTTACTGGTTATGAGAATATTTTACCGCAAAAAATAACTATACCAATTTTATTTGTTAAGTTTTATGACACCATATTTTTCTTTCTTGATATAGAAAAAAAGCACCCTTTAAGGTGCTTCAATAATTTCAACGCCATCATCACTACCAATGACTACACGGTTAACAACATCAGTGAACAGACCGTGCTCTACAACACCGACCATATTAATTAATTCTTGACCCAAATCACGTGGATCTTCGATAACGGGAACATGTAGATCAATGAGGTAATTTGCCGAATCTGTACGTACAGGGTTGCCATTTTGATCTAAACGCCAAGTAGGATGGAACCCATCTGCAGTAAAGCGTTTAAATAATTGGTCAGATCCATATGGAATAATTTCGACTGGCAAATACTGATTTAGTTTGGATACACGTTTGCTACTGTCTACAACCCAGATATTCTCACGAGAGTTAAACGCAACGATTTTTTCCCATAAAAGCGCGGCCCCGCCACCTTTAATGGCTGAGAAATCATCCGAAATTTGGTCAGCTCCATCAATTGTAAGATCAATTTTATCGACATCATCAACGTTGTACATCGGGATTCCTAGTTTTGCAGCATTGCGCCTTGTCTTTTCAGAAGTAGGGACGCCGACGATTTTTAAATTTTCATTGGCCACGCGTTCACCTAAAGCGGTAATGACTTGAGCAATTGTTGATCCAGAGCCAATGCCCACTACCATACCGTCCTGAACAAAGTCGGCGGCGCGGCGACCAGCAATAATTTTTTGTAAATCCTGTGATGAACTCATGATTTGTACTCAATCTCCTGATAAGTGTCGGGGTAACGTAAAAATGCTTCTTTTACATAAGGACAAACGGGCTTTATTGTCATGTTTTTGGCACGCGCATCAGCAACAATCGTGTCTAACAATTTTTTAGCAACACCTTGCCCACGTAGAGATGGATCCACTACGGTTGAATTAATTGAATAGGTTTGCCCCTCGTTGATTACTGTATAAGTAATCTGAGCGATAACTTTGCCGTTTTTTTCCAAGAAATAACGACCATTTTCGTGTTGGAATTCCATAATAATTTCCTCTCGTTTTATTATAACAGCATAATGATTAGCGGTATTTAATTGAGTGCGTGAAAATTTACTATTTACCTATGATACTAACATAATTTGTGCTTGTCTGTGTTACTTGTTCTGACCATTTTTTAATCCATCTAACATTTTATAATTTAACGTATATTTTTTAAAATAAGGACAATATATCGTATAATAAGGGATAAACTATTTATGAAGAGGTGTACTTATTATGACACGTGGATTTGAGATTGTTAGCAAATATGCTGACGAGAATATTACTGTTCCAAAGCGCAGCACACAGCAAGCAGCAGGTTATGATTTTGAAGCCGCAGTGGATATCACTATCCCTAGCGTTTTGAGTAATAATTTTTTCAAGGGACTTAATATTTTATCACTTGGGAAACTTTCAAAGCTACGTGATAATGAAGATTTGCAAGATATGCTTAAACCGGTACTTATTCCAACGGGTATAAAAGCTTACATGGGGGAAGGTGAATACTTGCAACTTGTTTCACGTTCAAGTGGACCTATTAAAAAACGGATAATGATGCCTAACGCAGTTGGTATCGTAGATGCTGATTATTATAATAATGAGGGTAATGAAGGGGAAATTTTCTTTCAGTTTATTAATTTTGGCCTTAAAGACGCCCATATTAAAAAAGGTGAGCGCATCGGTCAAGGCATATTTTTGCCCTATTTATTAGCTGATGGCGATGATGCTGTGGAAAAGTCAGATCGTAAGGGTGGCTTTGGTTCAACAGGGCAATAATATCTTTTATCATTATGTTAGAACGAATTAAATGAAAGGACTAGGATATCGCTAAAGTAAAAACACAATTTATATGTTCCAACTGCGGTTTTGTTTCGGCGCGGTATTTAGGACGCTGCTCAAATTGTGGTGAATGGGGCACGCTTGTTGAAGAAAAAATCCAACCAGAATCAAATGATCGTAAAAGTCGTGTGAGTCTAGATGGACGCAATGCTAAAGTTGAAAAAATAAACGAGATTACATCTGAAGAGACACCGCGCGTAGCAACTAAGCTTAAAGAACTAAACCGAGTTTTAGGTGGTGGTGTTGTCCCAGGTTCGATGGTTTTGATTGGTGGTGATCCTGGTATTGGCAAGTCAACATTACTACTTCAAGTATCTGGACAACTTGCTCAAGAAGGACGGGTACTATATGTGACCGGCGAAGAGTCTGCCACACAAGTGAAACTGCGTGCCGACCGCTTAGGCGTTGGGCACGATGAGTTTTATTTATATCCGGAAACGGATATGACGGCCGTGAAAAAGCAGATTGAGGAATTACAACCGAATTTTGTTGTTATTGACTCGGTACAAACCATGCAAGAACCTGATGTCTCATCGGCTGTTGGATCAGTGTCACAAATTCGAGAAGTGACAGCCGATCTGTTGCAAATCGCTAAGACTAATAATATTTCTATATTTATAGTAGGGCATGTGACTAAAGATGGCGCCATAGCGGGGCCAAAAATTCTGGAGCACATGGTTGATACAGTATTGTACTTTGAAGGAGATAGTAATTATAAGTACCGCATTCTGCGTGCGGTTAAAAATCGGTTTGGCGCAACAAATGAATTAGGTATTTTTGAAATGCGTAATGGCGGTTTGATAGAGGTAGCTAATCCCTCTGAGATTTTCTTAGAAGAACGTTTATCTGGTGCCACTGGATCGGCAATTGTGGTCGCGTTAGAAGGATCACGACCTATTTTGGTTGAATTACAAGCCTTAGTAACGCCGACTGTATTTGGTAACGCACAGCGTACAGCAGCAGGCCTCGATAGGAATCGCGTGTCATTGATTATGGCTGTATTAGAAAAACGCGCTAACCTATTATTACAAAATCAAGATGCGTATTTAAAGGCAGCAGGTGGCGTGAAACTTGATGAACCAGCAATTGATTTAGCGATTGCTGTTGCTCTAGCTAGTTCGTATCATGATAAAGAATCAAGGCCAAGTGATGTCTTTGTTGGCGAAATTGGTCTAACTGGCGAAGTCCGTAGCGTAGCAGATATTGAAGGACGATTAAAAGAAGCTAAAAAATTGGGATTTAAGCGTGCTATTGTTCCTAAAAATAATTTAAATGGCGTCGAATTACCTCAAGGTATTCAAGTTATTGGAGTAACAACATTAAGTGAGGCGCTTAAAATTGCCTTAGGAGAATGATCATGTCAGAGCATTTCTATCAATAGTTGGCTGGTTATCTTGGGAATGGGGGCACCTACTTTGGCAGCTTTTAAAACAAGTCGATGAAAATGGGCATTACTACGCCCATGATAAAATACGTGCCAGTGACCAAACAAAAAGCCATTTAGGTAAACATTTTTAAATAGCTAAACATAAAAAAGGGCCTTCCTAGAAAGGTCCTTTTTTATTATGAAGGTTGTACCAGCGGTGTGCGCTTTTTTTGGAAAGCAACAATAGCTAGGTGAATAATAATAGCTACGATGCCAATGGTCAGAAGTTGTAGCCAAAGGGTGTGTGTGTTATTGCCACCGTATAAGATGTTGTAATCTGCGCGAATTGAATAGAAACAAGGAGAAATGTTACTCATGACCTTGAAAAAATCAGGCAGGATTGGGCGTGGAATGAGACCGGCCCCTGAAACAACTTGAGTCAGCATGAAAGGCATATTGATCATAATACCAAGTTGTCCAAGAATTAATGAGAAGATTAGGTTGACATTCAATGATGCAAATAACTCAATAGAATGGTTAACCCACAGTTGCCAATAGGTATTACTATCAAAATGAAGCATACTTTTGCTTAGTGCAACAATTAACAGCGGTGCTATCATTGAAATTAAGATAATAGCGATTTCCGTATAAATGTATGCTTTCCAGCGACCTATTAATGGTGAAAATGACTTGTATGCAACGACAATTAACATGGCGCCAATCATGGAACCAATATAAAAAGCTAGTGACATAAAGAACGGAGCCATGCTATGTTGCATACCAGAAGGTGCTTTATTCATTTTTACAATGCTGTAATTGTATGAATTAGCAACGTTTGCATAGGTTTGATTTATTTTTGCTGTAGCAGTGTTTTTTGTTTGTTCAGCTTTTTGTAAAATAGCGTCTTTTTGTGTTGGATTAGCTGTGATTAATGATTTTGTCTCTGATTCTAATTGTGACAATTCGGTGGCTGTTAGAATCCCCTTGCTTTGCTGCAGTAAAACACTTTTTTGAACATGATTACCGACTGATTTGGCGACAGTTTCCATGGCTGAAACTGATGTCATAGGATTGGCGTAGTTGATGTAAAACTTAAGTTCACCTTTAGATTGACCATCTATTTTCTTGAGGTTGGCATTGAAATCTTTTGGAATATCAATAATTAAATAAATTTCGCGATCGTTCAATTGACTTTTAGCCTGTTTCATATTCAAATCAGTTTTGACGTGTTTAAACGGCAAGCTTTTTTTAAGTTGTTTTTTTAATGTAGTGCTGTCCTTATCTTGGTTGACAATGGCAACTGGCAATTGGTTTATTTTGCTGGGCACGACTTTATACCCTGAAAAATAAATGCCAACCATCAATAAGCCGTAGAATAGCACGATAATGAGCGCTCCGATGACACCCTTGCTGACAATAAATTTTTTGAAACTCATGTGGAACTCCTTTTCTTTTGCTGACAATAGAGTAGCACTTATTCGTTTTGCATGCAAGTAGTTGCGTGCATACTAAAAATAGTCTGTCTTTCAAAAGAGAATATGATAATATAACTAAAGAAGAGGTACGAAACATGTCCAAACAACCATCAAAATACGATTTAATTTTAAATGCGTTCATTACATTGTTGATAGAAGTTGGTTATCAATCGGCAACCATCAACAAAATTGCTGAAAAAGCGAATGTCAATCCTAGTACAATTTTTAGAAAGTTTAAAGACAAAGAAGGGTTACTATCAGCTGTGATTGATAGGCATCTCAATGATTTGGCTGCTATTTTTGATGATGCACTGGTTGTGACGGGTGATATTGAGACTGACCTAATCAATATGTCAAGAACGTATCAAGAGTTTCAGGAGAAACATCAAGAAGTTGTTTTGATAGGCCTTCAAGAATCTTTTCGAATGCCAAAAGTGAGTCATGCGGTCGAAGAAATACCAATTCGATTCAGAAAAATCTTACTGCAGTATTTTACAGAGATGAGGGCACAAAATAAAATAAAAAAGTCGGTAGATGTGGAAGCAGCGGTTATGAATGTCATATGGTTGAATTTCGGTTATTTTTTGACTGCGATTCGCTATGACAATCCTGAGTTAATTACTGAACCAGAAGATTTCTACGAAAAGCAAATTCGCTTTTTTGCAAAAAGTTTACGTCCATAAAAACACGTTATAGTGATTGGAAATTAGTATCATGAGTGTTGTATACTAGTACCTAGACAAAACGGTACTAAATACCATACATAGGAGATTATTGATTCATGACAGAAGACATACGTGTTCGCTATGCGCCGTCACCAACGGGACATTTGCATATAGGGAATGCACGAACAGCTATTTTTAATTGGTTATTTGCACGCCACTACAATGGCACATTCGTTATTCGTATTGAGGATACTGACTCAGCACGTAATATTGCTGATGGCGAAAAATCACAACTTGAAAATTTAGCTTGGCTAGGTTTAGACTGGGATGAGAGCCCAGACAAACCAGGCGTTTATGGACCTTATCGTCAATCAGAACGTAATGAACAGGGTATTTATCAAGAATTTATCGATGCACTATTAGCTAGTGGGCAAGCGTACAAGTCTTACAAAACGTCAGAACAGCTCGCCTCTGAACGTGAAGCGCAACAGGCAGCTAAGCAGGCGCCGCATTATGTTTATGAATATGAAGGTTTGACTAACGAAGAGCGTGAAGCCAAATATGCTGAATTTGAAGCACAAGGATTAAAGCCGGTAGTGCGTTTCCGTGTACCAGAAGAGCAGGTATATGCTTGGGATGACATCGTTAAAGGGCATATCGAGATTGGTGCTAAAGAAGTTGGTGGTGATTGGGTCATTCAAAAAGCTGATGGTATGCCAACTTATAATTTTGCGGTTGTCGTTGATGACCATTTGATGAAAATTTCCCACGTTCTTCGTGGAGATGACCACGTCTCAAATACACCAAAGCAAATCATGATTTATGAGGCTTTGGGATGGAATGTGCCAAAGTTTGGACATATGGCTTTGATTATCAATGGAGAAACTGGTAAGAAATTGTCTAAACGTGATGAAAATCTCTTGCAGTTTGTTGAACAATACAAGGAATTAGGCTACCAACCACAAGCTATGGTTAATTTTATTGGTTTGCTGGGGTGGTCACCAAAGGGTGAAGATGAAATCTTTAGTTTGTCAGAATTCAAAGAAATGTTTGATGAAAAGCGTTTGAGCAAAGCAAATGCTAAGTTCGATCAAAAGAAATTAGAATGGGTCAACAACCAATGGATGCGTCGTGATACGGATGCTGTTATGCCACAACTTATTCAAGAGCTCGTCAATGCTCATTTGATATCTGCAGATGATGCTGCTGATAAGAAAAAGTGGTTGTCAGAAGTTATTAAAGTCGCTGGCGTTGATGGTATATCATATACGCGTCAAATTGTTGAGCTAGTTCGCAAACCTTTCTTTGAGTTGGGCGATATAACAGATGAAATGGTTGAATACCTGACTTCAGAAGATGGCCGTAAAGTGGCAGCTGCGTGGGAATCAACATATGAATCCTTGCCGACTGATGCAACTCCGGCCGACTATATGAGTACAATTCGTGCGATTCAAAACGACTTAGAAATAAAAGGCCGTAACTTATGGAATCCTATTCGTATTATGACTACTCACGAAGTCCAAGGGCCTAATTTACCAGAAATGTTGACATTGTTGGATAAGAACACTGTTCTGAAGACAATGCGCGATGTGAAAGAAAAATATTTAGCATAGGTATCTAAACGTCGAGGAATGCTCGGCGTTTTTTATTATGATTTTGAGTATCCATTCGTACTGAGGAATAATGCCAAAATATTTGCAGCTCATGTATAATACTAAGTAATAATAATTTTTCTATTATAAAGGGAGCAAACTATGATCTACGTCTACAATACGTTATCACGTGAAAAAGAAGTTTTTAAGCCAATTACTGCTGGCAAAATAAACATGTATGTTTGTGGTCCCACAGTATATAACTATATCCATATTGGGAATGCTCGCTCAGCCATTGCTTTTGACACAGTGCGCCGCTATTTTGAATATCGTGGTTATGAAGTCAATTATGTTTCGAATTTTACTGACGTGGACGACAAAATTATTAATCGTGCGCAAGAAGAAGGCATTTCTGAACTAGAGGTTGCTAATAAGTATGCTGATGCCTTTGATGAAGATACTCTGCCATTAAATATTAAACCTGCCACGGTGCGTTCACGTGCAACAGAAGTTATCCCAGAGATCATCGAATTCGTAAAAGATCTTATTGATAAAGGCTATGCATATGAGTCCGAAGGGGATGTTTACTTCCGTGCTAAGAAATTCAAGGGCTATGGTATTTTAGCTCATCAGGATTTGGCAGAGATGGAAGCTAATGCTGCTGGTCGTTTGAATGATGAGGAGACTATTCGTAAAGAGGATCCGATTGATTTTGCTGTTTGGAAAAATGAGCCACGGGAAGGGGTTATCTCATGGTCGTCTCCATGGGGGAATGGTCGTCCGGGCTGGCATATAGAGTGCTCGGTTATGGCGCAAAAGTACTTGTCGAATACAATTGATATCCATGGTGGCGGTATTGATTTAGCATTTCCACATCACACAAACGAAATTGCGCAGTCTGAGGCCAGAACGGGACAAAAGTTTGTTAATTATTGGATGCATAATGGATTTGTTAATGTTAATAATGAAAAGATGTCAAAATCTCTCGGTAATTTTACAACGCTACATGACATGCTAGCGACTTATGACGATCCAATGGTCATTCGATACTTATTGACCACAACGCAGTATCGGCGACCAATTAACTATGAAGCAAGCACTTTAGAACAAGCACGTTTAGAATTAGAACGCATCCGTACAGCTTATAGAAATTTGATGTTTCGAGCGGAAACATCGGAACCTGGTGGGGATGAAGATGTTGAGACATTGATTGAAGTGCAAAAGAAAGCGTTTGACCAGGCGATGGATGATGACTTTAATACGCCCAACGCGCTTGCAGCTATTTTTGAACTTGTTAGTATAGGGAATACCTACACTGAGCGTAACACTGTAAAAGTTGATACTGTTCAGCATTTATTAGGAACAATTGCCGATTTATTATCTGTATTTGGTATTGAGGGATTGGATGGTAACGAAGAACTTACAACGAAGCAACGCGAATTATTGGATAAACGTGTATTAGCTCGTGAGTCGCATGATTTTGAAGAATCAGACTTGTTACGTAATCAGTTAAAAGAAGTTGGTATATTTGTAGAAGATACACCACAAGGCCAACGTTGGCATAAATAAAAAAAGCTATCAGCTTGCTGATGGCTTTTTTTATTTATTAAGTAAAGGTAAAGGCAAAAGAACGAAAAGGAGGGAAGGGGTAAAAAAGGGGCGGATAAAGCGAATGAGAAGGTAAAGTAAGGGGATAAAAAGGGATAAAAAGCGAACGAAGGAAAGAGATAAAAAACAAGTAAAAAAAGTAGTTGACGAGGGGGAATAAAGTTGGTATATTAGTATATGTTCCGACGGAGCGAAGCGACGCAAAGCGTTGCGAGGCAAGGGGGAGCGAGAGCGTAAGGACAGTGAGGTCAACGAAAACTTCTTAAAAGAAGTAGTTGACAAAGCGAAACGAGCGTGGTAAGATAATATAGTTGTCTCAGCGACAACGAGTAGCACATTGAAAACTGAACAAAACTTTGAACAAACGAATCTGTAGCTGTTACGTAAAGTAACAAAAACAAATTTGCGAAGTCAATTCGTAACAAACAATAAACGGATTACGTTATAGAGATATAGCGAAATATAGTCAGTTTAATCGAAGAGCAATCTTCAAATTTTCAAATTGAGAGTTTGATCCTGGCTCAGGATGAACGCTGGCGGCGTGCCTAATACATGCAAGTCGAACGCACAGCGAAAGGTGCTTGCACCTTTCAAGTGAGTGGCGAACGGGTGAGTAACACGTGGACAACCTGCCTCAAGGCTGGGGATAACATTTGGAAACAGATGCTAATACCGAATAAAACTTAGTGTCGCATGACAAAAAGTTAAAAGACGCTTCGGCGTCACCTAGAGATGGATCCGCGGTGCATTAGTTAGTTGGTGGGGTAAAGGCCTACCAAGACAATGATGCATAGCCGAGTTGAGAGACTGATCGGCCACATTGGGACTGAGACACGGCCCAAACTCCTACGGGAGGCTGCAGTAGGGAATCTTCCACAATGGGCGAAAGCCTGATGGAGCAACGCCGCGTGTGTGATGAAGGCTTTCGGGTCGTAAAGCACTGTTGTATGGGAAGAACAGCTAGAATAGGAAATGATTTTAGTTTGACGGTACCATACCAGAAAGGGACGGCTAAATACGTGCCAGCAGCCGCGGTAATACGTATGTCCCGAGCGTTATCCGGATTTATTGGGCGTAAAGCGAGCGCAGACGGTTTATTAAGTCTGATGTGAAAGCCCGGAGCTCAACTCCGGAATGGCATTGGAAACTGGTTAACTTGAGTGCAGTAGAGGTAAGTGGAACTCCATGTGTAGCGGTGGAATGCGTAGATATATGGAAGAACACCAGTGGCGAAGGCGGCTTACTGGACTGCAACTGACGTTGAGGCTCGAAAGTGTGGGTAGCAAACAGGATTAGATACCCTGGTAGTCCACACCGTAAACGATGAACACTAGGTGTTAGGAGGTTTCCGCCTCTTAGTGCCGAAGCTAACGCATTAAGTGTTCCGCCTGGGGAGTACGACCGCAAGGTTGAAACTCAAAGGAATTGACGGGGACCCGCACAAGCGGTGGAGCATGTGGTTTAATTCGAAGCAACGCGAAGAACCTTACCAGGTCTTGACATCCTTTGAAGCTTTTAGAGATAGAAGTGTTCTCTTCGGAGACAAAGTGACAGGTGGTGCATGGTCGTCGTCAGCTCGTGTCGTGAGATGTTGGGTTAAGTCCCGCAACGAGCGCAACCCTTATTGTTAGTTGCCAGCATTCAGATGGGCACTCTAGCGAGACTGCCGGTGACAAACCGGAGGAAGGCGGGGACGACGTCAGATCATCATGCCCCTTATGACCTGGGCTACACACGTGCTACAATGGCGTATACAACGAGTTGCCAACCCGCGAGGGTGAGCTAATCTCTTAAAGTACGTCTCAGTTCGGATTGTAGTCTGCAACTCGACTACATGAAGTCGGAATCGCTAGTAATCGCGGATCAGCACGCCGCGGTGAATACGTTCCCGGGTCTTGTACACACCGCCCGTCACACCATGGGAGTTTGTAATGCCCAAAGCCGGTGGCCTAACCTTTTAGGAAGGAGCCGTCTAAGGCAGGACAGATGACTGGGGTGAAGTCGTAACAAGGTAGCCGTAGGAGAACCTGCGGCTGGATCACCTCCTTTCTAAGGATAATCGGAAAGCGACAGGGACTTAAGTGTCAATTTGTTTGTTTCAAAGTTTTGTTTAGTTTTGAGTGTGATACTTTAATAGGTATCATGGTCTCAAAGTGATCCTATGGGGAATTAGCTCAGCTGGGAGAGCACCTGCTTTGCAAGCAGGGGGTCAGCGGTTCGATCCCGCTATTCTCCATAGCTAGTCGAAAGGCTAGCATGTTGTACATTGAAAACTGAATAGTAACAAATTCTTTTAAAAGCAATCGTAAGATTGCACTAAAATGAACCGAGAAACAACACAAAAAGTTCTTTAAAAAGAACGGTTTAATCGCAGGTCTGAAAAATGACCAACTCATAAACTTAAACCACAACTTCGGTTGTATAGGTTAAGTTAATAAGGGCGCGTGGTGAATGCCTTGGCACTAGGAGCCGATGAAGGACGTGACTAACTACGATAAGCTTTGGTGAGCGGTAAGTACGCTATGACCCAAAGATTTCCGAATGGGGAAACCCAACTCGTAAGAGTTGTCTGTATCTGAATACATAGGATATTTGACGGAATACGCTGTGAACTGAAACATCTCATTAGCAGCAGGAGCAGAAAGAAAAATCGATTCCCTAAGTAGCGGCGAGCGAACGGGGAAGAGCCCAAACCAACGTGCTTGCATGTTGGGGTTGTAGGACTGATATATAAGAGTTACAAAAGTGTTTTATAGCAGAACAAGTTGGGAAACTTGGCTATAGAGGGTGATAGCCCCGTAAGCGAAATGAAGCACACTCTTTTCAGGATCCTGAGTACGGCCGGACACGTGAAATCCGGTCGGAATCTGCGGGGACCATCCCGTAAGGCTAAATACTCCCTAGTGACCGATAGTGAACCAGTACCGTGAGGGAAAGGTGAAAAGCACCCCGGAAGGGGAGTGAAATAGTTCCTGAAACCACGACGCCTA
>NZ_CP134507.1:150000-1672500 GCF_055698815.1 Leuconostoc sp. XM4
TTAAGCTCTATAGCGCCGAAAGTAGTTGGAGGATCGCTTCCTGCGAGGATAGGACGATGCGGTGCCGTACATAGAAAAGAAGTAGAGAGCAGTAGGAAGATAATCGGAGAGGTGTCCGAGTCTGGCCGAAGGAGCACGGTTGGAAACCGTGTAAGCAGAGGAACTTGCTTCGAGGGTTCGAATCCCTTCCTCTCCATCATGGACGCTTAGCTCAGCTGGGAGAGCACCTGCCTTACAAGCAGGGGGTCACAGGTTCGATCCCTGTAGCGTCCATTGACATTCATGTCAAACTTGCCACGTCGGGATAAGCGATGCCGACTTAGCTCAGTTGGTAGAGCACCGCTCTTGTAAAGCGGGGGTCGAAGGTTCGAGTCCTTTAGTCGGCATAATTTATGCGGAAGTAGTTCAGTGGTAGAACATCACCTTGCCATGGTGGGGGTCGCGGGTTCGAATCCCGTCTTCCGCTTCTATGCCGGCGTGGCGGAATAGGCAGACGCACAGGACTTAAAATCCTGCGATAGAAATATCGTACCGGTTCGATCCCGGTCGCCGGCATATATGCACCTATAGCGCAATTGGATAGAGCGTCTGACTACGAATCAGGAGGTTGCAGGTTCGACTCCTGCTAGGTGCATAGAGGTTGAAGGAATTCAAACTCTTTTTTTAAGTTTAGTGGGGCGATAAGCTCTCGATAGACTAATTCGGGATGTAGCTCAGCTTGGTAGAGCACCTGGTTTGGGACCAGGGGGTCGCAGGTTCGAATCCTGTCATCCCGATTGATTAGGGAAGCTAATCAAGACAGACCGCGGTGTAGCTCAGCTGGCTAGAGCGTTCGGTTCATACCCGAGAGGTCGAGGGTTCGATCCCCCCTGCCGCGATAGGCTCGATTTAGGACCATTAGCTCAGTTGGTTAGAGCAGACGGCTCATAACCGTCCGGTCGTTGGTTCGAGTCCAACATGGTCCATGCAGGACAAGTAAGAAAGATAATGGAGAATTACCCAAGTCTGGCTGAAGGGAACGGTCTTGAAAACCGTCAGGTCGGGAAACCGGCGCGTGGGTTCGAATCCCACATTCTCCTTAGGCATTTGAAGAAGGTGTCATAATATAATCGCGGGATGGAGCAGTCTGGTAGCTCGTCGGGCCCATAACCCGAAGGTCGTAGGTTCAAATCCTGCTCCCGCAATTGGTCGCATGGTCTAGCTGGTTAGGACGCCTGCCTGTCACGCAGGAGATCGCGGGTTCGAGCCCCGCTGTGACCGTTCATTGGGAACAATGAGATGGCTCTGTAGCTCAGTTGGTAGAGCAATGCATTGAAGCTGCATGTGTCGGCGGTTCGATTCCGTCCAGCGCCATAGGGAGAGGATCCCGAAGAAAAGCTTGCGAATGTAGTTCAATGGTAGAATTCCAGCCTTCCAAGCTGGCTATGCGGGTTCGATTCCCGTCATTCGCTTTTGTCTATGTAAGAGTAGGCAAGGGGAATACGGGCCATTAGCTCAGTTGGTTAGAGCGCTGTGTTGATAACGCAGAGGTCCCAGGTTCGAGTCCTGGATGGCCCATTAAGAAGTAGGAGAGGATTACCTCTCCTTTTTTGTTGCCTTTTGGTAGATAATGGGTTAAAATGAGAACATCAGTTACCATAAGTAGCGCATTTTAGAAAATCATTGGTTGATGAAAAATGGTACGCGTGAAACTCCAGTAACAAACAGTTTAGCAGGTAATGCTGCTCGGGATCACCGTTATTGATAATGAAGTGTTATGGTTTATTTATATAATCATAAAAATTGGGTGGTACCACGGAAATGCGTTTTTCGTCCCTTGTTTAGCGACAAGAGAAGAACGCGTTTTTTATTTTATGAAAAAGAGGACATATTAAATGTTAGATATACGTTATATGCGTAAAAACAGCGCAGAAGTCAAGCAACGTTTAGAAGACCGTGGCGTTAACCCAGAAACAATTGACGAGTTATTGGAACTTGACCAAAAACGACGGGATTTGATCCAAAAAGTTGAGTCTCTTAAAGCACAACGTAATGATGTATCAGATAAAATTGCTTTTGCTAAGCGTCAAAAAGAAGATGCTAGTGAAGCAATTTTGCAAATGAAGCAAGTCGGGGCAGATATTAAGAGTCTTGATAATGAGCAAACATTGCTGGATGAACAGGTTCGAGAAATCGCTGCTCATTTGCCAAACATGGCTGCTTTTGATGTACCAGTTGGGCCAGATGAATCTGCTAACGTAGAACAACGAAAGTGGGCCCCAGAGGAATATGGATCACGTCCGCATGCCTTAGAAGAAGCATCGTGGGTTAAAGCTCATTATGAAATTGGAGAGAATCTGGGGATACTTGACTTTGAGAGAGGCGCAAAAGTTTCTGGTGCCCGCTTCTTATACTACGTTGGTGATGGGGCAAGGCTTGAACGTGCTGTCTATAACTTTATGTTAGATGAGCATAGGCAAGAAGGTTACACTGAAATGATCACGCCGATTGTGGTGAATGATTCAGCAATGTTTGGAACAGGACAATATCCAAAGTTTCAAGATGATGCTTATCGTGTAGAAGGATTGAATCAAACATATATTCCAACAGCGGAAGTCCCTTTGACTAACTATTATTCAGGTGAAGAATTGCCAAGTGAGGACTTACCAATCAAGTTCACTGCGCTGTCACCTTCTTTCCGTAAAGAAGCGGGATCGGCAGGTAAAGATACGCGTGGATTAATCCGTTTGCATCAATTTAATAAGGTTGAAATGGTTAAATTTACCAAACCAGAAGATTCTTACGAAGAATTAGAAAAGATGACACTAGATGCGGAAAACATTTTACAAAAATTGAATTTGCCTTATCATGTGATTGTATTGTCAACAGGCGACATGGGATTCTCAGCAGCAAAAACATATGATATTGAGGTCTGGATGCCACAGCAGAACGTTTATCGAGAAATTTCTTCAGTATCAAACACTGAAGATTTCCAAGCCCGTCGAATGCACATTACCTATCGTGATGCAGATAATAAGTTACAGCTTGTGCATACATTAAATGGTTCTGGTCTAGCAGTAGGGCGAACAGTAGCGGCTATTTTAGAAAACTATCAAAATGAGGATGGTTCAGTAACTATTCCAGAAGTTTTGCGACCTTATTTAGGCGGACAAGAGAAGCTTGAACCAACAACACACCATTAATTCAAAGGAAGGGTCTATATTTTGGACTCTTTTTTTGGTATAATTAGTCATATAATACACATATTTTGCAGTAATATACAAAAAATAGATTTTAGAGGAGAAACGAGCGAACTTACTACTCGCACGTTAAAAGTAATGGCCAATCCAATACGTAAATTAGTTGATAATTCAAAGCAACAACTAAAGAAATTAAATAAAATTGCCGATCAAGTCGAAAGTTATGCAGACACTATGGCTAGCATGTCAGATAGTGAGTTACAGGCTAAAACTGGAGAATTCAAGTCAAAAATTGCTGATGCAATTGATGGTATTGAGGACAAGGATAAGCAAAATAAGGCTTTGGCAAAAGTTTTAGACGAGCTGTTACCAGAAGCTTTTGCTGTGGCGCGGGAGGGAGCTAAACGAGTTCTTGGTTTGTATCCTTTCCATGTTCAAATCATGGGATCCATCGTATTACACGGTGGAAATTTAGCTGAAATGCGCACAGGTGAAGGTAAAACCTTGACAGCAACAATGGCTGTTTATTTAAATGCGTTATCAGGTCGCGGTGTGCATGTTGTTACAGTGAACGATTATTTATCCGCTCGAGATGCGGAACAAATGGGTCAATTATACAATTGGCTTGGATTGACAGTCGGTGTCAATGTTGGTGATGCGCCAGCAGAAGAAAAGCGTGCTGCTTACAACGCTGATATCACTTATTCTACCAACTTTAACATCGGGTTTGATTACCTACGTGATAACATGGTACGACGCGCAGACGAGCGTGTTATGCAACGAGGATTGAACTTTGCACTTATCGATGAAGCAGATTCAATTTTGATTGATACGGCACGTACACCTTTGATTATTTCTGGACCAGGTTCAGGAGTCTCCCAACTTTATGCTCGCGCTGACCGTTTCGTGAAAACTTTGCAACGTGATGAGGACTTTAAGGTTGATGAAGAAGCCAAGGCGACTTTGTTAACACCTGAAGGAATTCACAAAGGCGAGATATTCTTTAACTTGAATAACTTATATGATGCTGACGATACAGCCTTAACGCATCATATTGACCAAGCCTTGCGGGCTAATTTTAATTACATTAAAGATAAGGATTATGTCGTTCAAGATGGCGAGGTTAAGTTGATTGATCAGTCAACGGGCCGTATTTCTGAAGGAACACGTTTATCAGACGGTTTGCACCAAGCTATTGAAGCTAAAGAAAACGTCGAGATTCAAGAAGAAAATAAATCAATGGCGCAAATTACTTATCAAAATTTGTTCCGTATGTATAAGAAACTTTCAGGTATGACTGGAACCGCTAAAACTGAGGAAGAAGAATTACGTGAAATTTACAATATGGAAGTAATCAGTATTCCTACGAACCGTCCTGTTAGACGTGTGGATAAACCTGATTTGCTTTATACGTCTATTCGTGCCAAGTATAATGCGGTTGTTAAATTGATTGTTGAATTGCATGAAAAGGGACAACCTATCTTAATTGGTACGGGATCTGTCGAAGATTCAGAATTATTATCAAAAATATTGATGACGAAAAATTTGCCTCACAATGTTTTAAATGCCAAAAACAATGCCAAAGAAGCTGAGATTATTGCTAATGCTGGACAGCGTGGTGCAATAACTGTTGCAACAAACATGGCTGGTAGAGGGACTGATATTAAACTTGGTCCTGGTGTTGCGGAACTCGGTGGGTTAGTTGTTATTGCCACAGAACGTCATGAATCACGACGTATTGATAATCAGTTACGTGGTCGTGCAGGACGTCAGGGAGATGAAGGCTTTTCACAATTCTTTCTTTCATTGGAAGATGATTTGATGATTCGTTTTGGTGCTGAACGTGTCCGCTTGATGATGCAGAGAATGAATTTGGATGAAGATACAGTGATTACCAATCGGTTTATTACTCGTTCTGTCGAATCAGCCCAAAAGCGTGTTGAAGGAAACAACTATGACACACGTAAA
This sequence comes from Leuconostoc sp. XM4, assembly GCF_055698815.1. Lineage (NCBI taxonomy): Bacteria > Bacillati > Bacillota > Bacilli > Lactobacillales > Lactobacillaceae > Leuconostoc > Leuconostoc sp. XM4. Next base: position 155,148 of record NZ_CP134507.1, read on the forward strand.
AATGTTTTGCAGTACGATGATGTTGTACGTGAACAACGTGAATTGATTTATCATGAACGTGATGTTGTCATTGATGAATCAGAGTCATTGGAATGGGTTTTGATGCCAATGGTTGAACGTACTATTAACCGTGTGGTGGATGCTCAAACGAAAGAGAAGAAGTCTTCCGATTGGAATCTGCCGCAAATTGTTGCTTTTGTTGGCAATGCCCTAGCACATGATGATGCCGTTACAGTGCAACAACTGCAGGGATTGACTCGTGATGAAATCAAAGCAAAATTATTAGAGTTAGCGAAGTTGAATTATAAAGAAAAGCAAAGCCAGCTTTATGATCCAGAACAAATGTTGGAGTTTGAGAAAGTTGTTATTTTGAGAGCAGTTGATCAACACTGGACAGATCATATAGATTCTCTTGATCGGTTGCGTCAAGGTGTTGGTTTACGTGGATATGGACAATTAAATCCACTCATCGAATATCAAAGCGAAGCATTTGCGAACTTTCAAAAAATGATTGCAGATGTTGAATATGACACAACACGCACATTTATGAAAGCTGAAATTCGTCAGAATTTACGTTCTTAATATACAAATAAAAGCGAACTTTGTTCGTTTTTATTTTGAAAGGAATTAATATGGAAATTATCGATGCAAAGCATGCCGTTAGTGATATGCAGGAGAATATCGAACGTTTTCGGGGAACGCTCGATATGGAAGCACTTACGGAAGAAATTGCTGATTATGAAAATCGTATGACGGAACCTGATTTTTGGAACGACAATGAAAAAGCGCAAAAGGTTATTGAAGAAAATAATGTTTTAAAAAATCGTCGTGATTCATTTTTGAATTTAACAAATCAAGTTGAAGAATTAGAACTATTAATAGAAATGGCTGTGGAAGATCCTGAGGATGAGGACACGCTAGGTGAACTTGAAGCAGGGGTTGCGAAGGCGCAAAAAGATATTGATGCTTATAATTTAGAGCAACTATTAACTGAGCCGTATGATGCAAATAATGCCATTTTAGAAATTCATCCAGGATCTGGTGGTACTGAGTCGACAGACTGGGGTGCTAACCTATATCGTATGTACACGCGTTGGGCACAGCAACATGATTTTCAAGTTGAAACCTTAGATTATCATGCAGGCGATGAAGCGGGTATTGATAGTGCAACGATTAAAGTAACTGGACATAATGCCTATGGCTTTTTACGAAGCGAAAAAGGTGTGCACCGTTTCGTAAGAATTTCTCCTTTTGATAGCGCTGGTCGACGTCATACGAGTTTCGTATCAGTTGATGTAATGCCTGAGCTAGACGATTCAATTGAGGTTGAGGTACGTGATGATGATGTTAAAATGGATGTGTTCCGTTCTGGTGGCGCCGGTGGACAAAACGTCAACAAAGTTTCAACAGGTGTTCGTCTAACGCATGAACCGACAGGGATTGTTGTTTCATCAACTGTAGAGCGTACTCAGTATGGTAACCGTGATTATGCCATGCGTCTGTTGAAAAGTAAGCTATACCAGTTGGAATTAGAGAAAAAAGAAGCTGAGCGTGCGGCGTTGACAGGCGAAAAAATGGAAAATGGTTGGGGATCACAGATTCGCTCTTACGTTTTGCACCCCTATCAAATGGTTAAGGATCATCGAACAAATTATGAAACTAACCAACCACAAGCAGTACTGGATGGTGATTTAGATCCTTTCATCAATGCGTACTTGCAGTGGCAGTTATCACTTAAAAATCCTAATTAATAATTAGTCGAAACATTACTGTTTCGACTTTTTAAATTTTATAAGTATAAAATAGACTAAACAAAAAGATTTCCTAATAAATGTTTAATAGGTTATAATATAAGTCAATATAAGACGTAGGCAGCCTAATTTTAAGGAGGCAAACATGGATAATAATTATACACCAAGTGCGCAAAATGTATTGGTTTTGGCACAGGAACAAGCAAAGTATTTTAAGCACCAAGCTGTGGGTACAGAACATCTTTTACTCGCCCTAGCAATAGAAAAAGAAGGCATCGCCAGTAAGATATTAGGTCAGTTTAATGTTATGGACGATGATATTCGTGAGGAAATTGAACACTTTACAGGATATGGTATCACTAGTCGGTATGATAAAAACATCTATTTACCTTATTCACCAAAAGCGGCAGATATTTTACATCAAGCGAATGAAGAGTTGCGTGCTTTAGCACAATCAAAAGTTGGAACAGAGCACATTTTGTTAGCTTTATTACAGGATGAAAGCATACTATCTTCACGAATTTTACTAGCATTAGACGTTAATTTACAAGATATGCGTCGTGCAATTCTTCGAAAATTAGGCATTACTGATGTGCGGAAGCAAATGAAGCAACAGGAGAAGCAGCAAGCATCAGCGGGAACGCCTACTTTAGATGGATTGGCACGTGATTTGACTCAAATGGCGCGAGACAACAAAATTGATCCAGTAATCGGTCGCCCAAAGGAGGTTCGTCGTGTTATACAAATACTATCCAGACGAACAAAAAACAATCCTGTATTGATTGGAGAACCTGGTGTTGGAAAAACTGCCATTGCTGAAGGACTGGCACAAAAAATCGTAGACGGTGAAGTACCTGAAAACTTAGCCAAGAAACGGTTGATGGCATTGGACATGGGGTCACTGGTTGCAGGAACAAAATATCGTGGAGAATTTGAAGACCGATTAAAAAAAATCATTGAAGAAATTTATAATGATGGCGAGGTTATTCTATTTATCGATGAGTTGCATACATTGATTGGTGCAGGTGGCGCCGAAGGCGCCATTGATGCATCGAATATTTTAAAGCCAGCATTAGCACGTGGTGAATTGCAAACTTTGGGTGCTACGACATTTGATGAGTATCAAAAATATGTCGAATCCGATGCAGCTTTAGAGCGCCGCTTTGCATCAGTAACAGTTGATGAACCAACTCAAGATGATGCTATTGCTATTTTGAAAGGAATTCGTTCTCATTTTGAGAAACATCATCAAGTTCAGATTGATGATGCAGCTATTGAAGCGGCTGTGAAACTTTCGGCTCGCTATATTTCGGATAGATTTTTGCCCGATAAAGCCATTGATTTGATGGATGAAGCTGGAGCAAAAGTACGTATTGATGCCACTGGGAAAGCAACACCAATATCGAAAGCCAAGGTTCGTTTTGCAGAAGTTCAAGCGGAAAAAGAAGCTGCTATTACGTCATTGGACTTTGAAAAGGCAGCCCAGTTGCGCACTGAAGAGATGAAATTGAAGCAGAAACTGGCAAAGTCAGAAGCTAAAGATACTCAAAATAACCAAAAAGAAAATGCTGAACGATATTCGCTTCATGTTACAGAAGAAGATATTGCTGAGGTTATTTCGCAACAAACCGGTGTGCCTGTTATGCAAATGGAAAAGAACGAGCAACAACGTTTGGTCAATTTGGAGTCAGTTCTGGGGCGTCGTGTTATTGGACAAAAGACAGCTATATCCGCAGTGGCTAGAGCAATTCGTCGTGCTCGTTCTGGATTAAAAGACCCTAGTCGCCCGATTGGTACATTTATGTTTTTGGGACCAACTGGTGTTGGAAAAACAGAACTAGCTAAAGCGTTAGCTGAAGCAATATTTGGCAGCGAAGATAACTTGATTCGAATTGACATGTCAGAGTATCAGGAACGTTGGTCATCTAGTCGTTTGATTGGTTCGGCACCCGGATATGTTGGTTACGACGAAGGTGGCCAATTAACGGAGCAGGTTCGTAATCATCCCTATTCTGTTGTCCTATTGGATGAAGCGGAAAAAGCGCATCAAGACATCTTTAATTTAATGTTACAGGTGTTTGATGATGGTTATTTAACGGATTCAAAAGGACGAAAGGTTGATTTCAAAAACACAATCATCATTATGACTTCCAATCTTGGTGCAACACGATTGCGTGATGAAAAATCAGTTGGGTTTGGTGCAGTTGATTTGAAGGACAATCACGAAGCAGTAGCTGCAAAAATACGTGAAACCTTAAAAGAAACATTCCGACCAGAATTTATTAACCGACTAGATGAAGCTATCGTGTTTGAAAGTTTGACGAAGCCTGAATTGCATGAAATTGTCAAGCTAATGAGTCGTTCAGTTCTACAGCGTGTTGCTGAGCAAGGTATCAGTGTTAAGATAACACCAGCAGCAATTGACGTGGTAGCTTCAGCGGGATTTGATCCCGAATATGGTGCGCGTCCAATTAGACGTGCACTCCAAACTAAAGTTGAAGATGCATTAAGTGAAGAATTACTGCGAGGTAATATCACAACTGATGATGCGGTAACGATTGGTGCCAAAAATGGTGAAATCAGAATTAGCACAAAGCCATTAAAGAAAGATACGACAAAAGCGTAAGTTTTTAAAGTAAAAATAATATGTAAAGATTAGTGATTACCCAACCACCGCTTAAAAACGGTACAAAGGGTAATCTTTTTTGTTGTGAGTATAATAGATAGAGTAAAGCCAGGCAACAACTGATGAGTAAAGTACAAGAAAAAATAACAGGCGTGTTTGATAGTACTAAACTTAGTAGTACCGGTATATCACCACTGCCTAATGTGTGCCGATGTTTTACGAGAATTATAGATAAAATTAAAATGAGGACTGTTAAACACAGATGTGCAGCATCATGATGAAGTATAAGTAGATAGCCTATCCAGGGAAATAAAATATTCGCGTGTATGCTTTGTTTCGAACAGTCTTCTAACGATAAAAATAATAATAAGACTCCTGTAATCCAAGTTACAGGTGTAGCCCATAAGAGTGTGCCAATTAATATGTAAGACAATTCAAAAATAGCATAGTAGTGACCAAAATGAGCATGACAATAGCGACATTTGTTGCGTAGAACACATGCCGAAATAACTGGTATAATATCAAACCAAGCTAAATTATGATCGCAATAAAAACAAAAAGAGCGTTGTATTTTCAAAGAGACACTGTTGGACAACCGAGCCGCAGCACATATAATAGTTGAGACGATAATACTATTAAACAAAAAGACAAATATATTTTCCATAACTTATCATACGTTGTGGTAATCATTTTTTCATTTAGCATGGAAAGTTGTTAAAACCTATTGACAACACGGCTCAAAATGGTATTATATTGAACGTGCTTTTGAGTAATCTGTTCTGTGACATCGTCACACTGTGCTGAACGGCGCTGTAAAGGCAATTGTCAGCAGATTTTCAGTGATATGATTTTTGGAAATATAAAAATGATACACCTGGAACTGTGAAATTAATGAAAATTTAAAGGAGACTGTAGCATGCCTACAATTAACCAACTGGTTCGTAAGCCACGTAAGTCAAAGGTTTCTAAGTCAAAATCACCTGCTTTGAACTTTGGCTACAACTCAATGAAGAAGAAGGCAACTAATAATGCTGCACCACAAAAGCGTGGTGTTGCTACTCGTGTTGGAACAATGACACCTAAGAAGCCTAACTCAGCTTTGCGTAAGTACGCCCGTGTGCGTCTTTCAAACTTATATGAAGTAACTGCATATATTCCAGGTATTGGACACAACTTGCAAGAACACTCTGTTGTTTTGATTCGTGGTGGCCGTGTTAAGGATTTGCCTGGTGTACGTTACCACATTATCCGTGGAGCTTTGGATACTGCGGGCGTTGATGGTCGTATGACTTCACGTTCAAAGTATGGCACAAAGGCACCAAAGAAGTAAGAAGGAGACTGACTAATGCCACGTAAAGGTTATACTAAGCGTCAGGAAATTTTGCCTGACCCAATTTACAACTCAAAGCTCGTTTCACGTTTGATCAACAAGTTGATGCTTGATGGTAAGCGTGGTACAGCTTCAACAATTTTGTACGATGCTTTTGATCGTATCAAGGAAGCAACTGGTAACGATCCATTAGAAGTTTTCGAACAAGCTATGGAAAACATTATGCCAGTATTGGAAGTTAAGGCTCGCCGTGTTGGTGGTTCTAACTACCAAGTGCCAATCGAAGTTCGTCCAGATCGTCGTTCAACTTTGGGACTTCGCTGGTTAGTTAACTACTCACGTTTGCGTAACGAACATACAATGGATGAACGTTTAGCTAAAGAAATCATGGATGCCGCTAATGATACTGGCGCATCTGTAAAGAAGCGTGAAGACACACACAAGATGGCTGAAGCGAACCGTGCATTTGCACACTACCGTTGGTAAAAATTTGATACTGAGGCTAGTAGATAATACAACCCTTGGTATGCAGATAGTGTACAATTGTCATAGATGGTGTTTGTCACACACAAGCACCGTCAAAAAGCGAACACAACTATGTGTCGCTTTTTGTTGCATATAGAACTAAACCAGGAGATAACTCACAATGGCAAAACGTGAATACCCACTAGAACGTACACGTAATATCGGAATCATGGCCCACATTGATGCGGGTAAGACAACGACTACTGAACGTATCTTGTACTATACAGGTAAAATTCACAAAATTGGTGAAACACATGATGGTGCTTCACAAATGGATTTCATGGAACAAGAAAAGGAACGTGGAATCACTATCCAATCAGCTGCTACAACAGCTGTATGGCATGGTTTCTTTGACCAATTCGCTAAAACACCTTACCGTGTCAACATCATTGATACACCAGGGCACGTTGATTTCACAATTGAAGTTGAACGTGCATTGCGTGTTTTGGATGGTGCCGTAGCGGTTTTGGATGGCGCTGCCGGTGTTGAACCACAAACTGAAACAGTTTGGCGTCAGGCAACAACATATGATGTACCACGTATCGTATTTGTTAACAAAATGGATAAGTTGGGTGCTGACTTCCAAATGTCAGTGGATTCAATTCACGAACGTTTGCAAGTTAATGCAGAAGCTATTCAATGGCCAATTGGTGCTGAAGATGACTTCGAAGCGGTTATTGACTTAATCACACAAGAAGCATACTATCCTGAAGATGATTTGGGCGAAAAGTGGGCACCTCGTGAAATTCCTGAAGAATTGAAGGAATTAGCAGAAGAAAAGCGCAACACATTGATTGAAGCTGTAGCTGATGTTGATGATGATTTGATGGAAAAGTATCTTGAAGGTGAAGATATTTCAATCGAAGAATTAAAAGCTGCAATTCGTCGTGCTACTTTGGCATTGCAATTCTACCCAGTTCTTGCAGGCTCTGCCTACAAGGATAAGGGTGTCCAAATGATGTTGGATGCGGTTGTTGATTATTTGCCAGGACCTTTGGATGTTAAGCCATATATCGCTAACGACCCAAAGACTGATGAAGAAATTGACTTGATTGCTGATGATTCAAAGCCATTTGCTGCTTTGGCATTTAAAATCATGACTGATCCATTCGTTGGTCGTTTGACATTTATGCGTGTGTATACTGGTACTTTGAAGTCTGGTTCATACGTACAAAACACATCTTCTGATACTCGTGAACGTGTTGGTCGTTTGCTACAAATGCATGCTACTTCACGTACTGAAATCGAAGAGGTATTCTCAGGTGATATCGCTGCTGCGATTGGCTTGAAGAATACAACAACTGGTGATTCATTGACAGATGTTAGTCATCAATTGATTCTTGAATCAATGGAATTCCCAGAACCTGTTATTGAATTGGCTATTGAGCCAAAGACAAAGGCTGACCAAGACAAGTTGTCAAATGCTATTCAAAAGTTAGCTGAAGAAGATCCATCATTCCGTGCAACAACAAACCAAGAAACTGGTCAAACTTTGATCGCTGGAATGGGTGAATTGCAATTGGATATCATGGTTGATCGTATGCGCCGTGAGTTTAACGTTGAAGCAACCGTTGGTGCGCCTCAAGTTGCTTATCGTGAAGCGTTTACCAAGACAGTTCAAGCTCGTGGATTCTTCAAACGTCAATCTGGTGGTAAGGGTCAATATGGTGATGTTTATATTGAATTCGCACCAAACGAAGAAGGCGCTGGCTTTGAATTCGAAGATGCTATTGTTGGTGGTGTTGTGCCACGTGAATACATCCCTTCAGTTGAAGCTGGTTTGAAGGATGCATTAAATGCTGGTCCTTTGGCTGGATTCCCATTAGTTGACTTGAAGGCTAAGTTGTATGATGGTTCATATCACGATGTCGATTCTAGTGAAGCTGCCTTTAAGATTGCTGCATCATTGGCTTTGAAGGAAGCTGCAAAGACGGCTGGTGCGGTTATTCTTGAACCTATCATGGCTGTTGATATTGTTGCACCTGAAGACAACCTTGGTGATGTTATGGGACATGTCTCAGCTCGCCGTGGTATGATCGAAGGTCAAGAATCACGTGGACCTGTATTGGCTGTTAAGGCTAAGGTTCCTTTGTCAGAAATGTTTGGTTATGCAACTACTTTGCGTTCAGCTACGCAAGGTCGTGGTACATTCCAGATGGTATTTGACCACTATGAAGCTGTTCCTAAGAACATTCAAGAAGAAATCATCAAGACAAACGGTCAAGAAGATTAATTCTAATATTTAAATATTTAACTGACAGATGGTTCAGTATAAACGGCGTCACTCATATTGAGTGACGCCGTTTTAATAGGAAAAAGTAAAATGCTGAAAAATAATAAAAATCATAGTAAATTTTTAGTACCCGGGATAATTGTTGTGGGAATGGTTTTACGCTTACCCTTCACGTCTATTCCACCGATATTGGGGAATATTGCGCGTTCATTGCATGTACCGGTTTCTAGTCTAGGAATCTTAACAACGATACCTTTATTGGCGTTCGCCATTTTTTCAGTTTTTGCGCCAAAGGTAGCACAAAAGTTGGGGTTAGAACGTGCTTTCACACTCATGCTTGGATTGCTTATTATTGGTTCGTTCATTCGAATCTTAAATACACCGCTTCTCTACATTGGTACGGCATGCATAGGAGTTGCAATTGCACATATGAACGTTTTATTGCCTAGTGTGATTCGAACGTATTTCCCACAAAAAGTTGGTTTTATGACTTCGATATTTACATTTAGTATGATGCTAGCGACTGCTATAGGGGCTGCGTTATCGGCACCTATTACTGCTGTAACTGGTTGGCATACATTTATAATTTTGTTAACAGTTTTACTAATAATCGCATTACTTGTTTGGTTACCTAATCAAAATTTTGTTCATAATAATCAAACAACTGTTAAAACAAAATCTGAGAATGTTTTGAAACCCAGTATTTGGCGAAATAAGTATGCTTGGCTATTGTTGTTTTTTAGTGGTGTACAGTCAATTATGTTTTATATCCTATTAGCCTGGGGACCAACGATGGCAGTGCAGACCGGTTTGTCGGCTTCTACGGCCAGCCTGTTTGCTGGCTTGAATTCATTGATTGGTCTGCCATTTGCTTTGTTTATTCCATCAATTGTTGCCAGACTTGATAGTGGGCAACGGCAGTGGCTAGTGGGGATGTTCTCAATATTGGGCACTTTAGGATATATGTTGTTACTTTTCCCGCAAGGAACGTTTACCTATTGGCTGATCGTTAATCTATTAATCGGGGTTGGCACATCAGCATTATTCCCATACTTAATGACAACGTTTAGTCTAAAAACTAGTAATGCAGAACAAACAGCACGGCTGTCTGGCATGGCACAAAGCGGTGGCTATTTATTAGCTGCAACGGGGCCACTGTTATTTGGTTATGCATATGGTTGGTTTCATTCTTGGATTCCGCAAATTATTATGTTAATTATCTTATTTATTCTGATGACAGTTGCAATATTAATTGTGGAAAATCAAGATAAAATTTTGGATTAAAAAGCGCAAGTCATCGCGCTTTTTTTGTTTTTATAATTAGTGTAAAATGTATTCTATTGAAAAGATTCGAGGGTGAGCAAGTGAGTGAGAAACAAGTACCAATTATTGCTTTTAATCAAGTAGATTTGTCTTTTGGAGATACACATGTTTTAAATAATGTTGATTTAGAGATAGAAGCTGGTAAATTTTATACTTTACTTGGACCATCTGGTTCAGGAAAATCAACTATCTTGAAACTGATTTCTGGACAGCTAACGGCTGACTCAGGAGATATATCTTTTGAAGGTCAACGTGTTAATGATGTACCTGCGGAAAAGAGAAAAGTGAATACCGTATTCCAAAACTATGCATTATTTCCAAATATGAATGTTTTTGATAACGTTGCTTTCGGTCCAACTTTAAAAGGAATGAATAAGACGGAAATTAAGAACAAAGTGAAAGAAATGCTTAATTTGGTCAAGTTAAGTGATTTTGTTGATCGCGAGATTGATGAGTTATCAGGAGGGCAACAGCAACGCGTTGCGATTGCGCGTGCTTTGGCTAATGACCCAGAGGTTTTATTACTTGATGAGCCTTTGTCAGCTTTAGACTACAAGCTACGTAAAAGTATGCAATATGAACTTCGAGAAATTCAACAGCGCTTAGGGATTACTTTTGTTTTCGTGACACATGACCAAGAAGAAGCATTGGCTATGTCTGATTGGATATTTGTTATGAATGATGGTGTAATTCAACAAAATGGTTCACCAGAAGATATTTATGATGAACCAATCAATCACTTTGTTGCTGATTTTATTGGTGAGAGCAATATTGTTGATGGCATCATGAAGGAAGATTATGTGGTCCATTTTGTGGGTAAAGATTTTGAAAATGTTGATGCAGGAATGCGCCCCAACGAGAGAGTTGAAGTAGTGTTACGACCTGAGGACTTAGATTTGACGTCCATTGAAAATGGTAAATTAGTCGTTACTATTGAGGACCAGTCATTTAGAGGAGACTACTATGAAATTACGGCTAGAGATGATGATGGCAATGAATGGCAAGTTCAGGCAACAAATTCGGCAATAATTGGTGCTAGAGTAGGTTTGACATTTGATCCTGAGGATATCCACATTATGCGATTTAATGAGTCTGAGGACGATTTTGATGCGCGTCTGGAAAGTTATGAGGACGATGATGAAATCTAAACAACAACGTCAAATATTTTATATTATTCCTTATGGCATCTGGCTATTACTATTTGTTATTACGCCATTGATACTAATGTTATTTCAGTCATTTACTACTGCTAGTGGACATTTCACATTTAGCAATTATGCGGCCTATTTTGGCAGTGGAACATATTTGCGAATGACCTTCAACTCAGTATGGTACGCATTTTTGATAACAGTGATTACTTTAGTGATTAGTTACCCAACTGCCTATTTATTGAATCAACTGAAACAAAAACAGTTCTGGCTATTGTTAGTCATATTGCCTACATGGATTAATTTACTGTTAAAAACGTATGCTTTTATTGGACTATTGTCCAAGACTGGGACTGTGAATAATTTCATTTCACTTTGGGGCATTGCGCCCCAACAGCTCTTATTTTCGGACTGGAGTTTTTTGCTGGTAGCGGCGTATATCGAAATTCCTTTTATGATTTTACCCATTTTTAATTCGTTAGCGGAGATTGATTCAAGACTTTCTCAGGCTAGCCACGATTTGGGTGCTAATAAGTGGCAGACACTCCGCTACGTTATCTTCCCATTGTCGATGCCAGGTGTTAAGGCCGGTATTCAGGCAGTGTTTATTCCTAGTTTGTCATTATTTATGATTACACGCTTGATTGGAGGTAATCGAGTGATTACCCTAGGAACCGCAATTGAAGAGCACTTCTTGGTCACACAAAATTGGCAAATTGGTTCAACGATTGGCGTAGTTTTGATTGCTGCAATGATTGCTACAATGCTGCTGACACGTGATCGTACACGTAAAAATCTAAGAAAGTGAGGTATGGCTAATCATGCATAAAAAATTTAGATGGTCTAATTTGTATTTAGTGTTTGTATTTGTTTTGTTGTACTTACCTATTTTCTTTTTGATTATTTACTCCTTTAATGCAGGAGATGTTATGCAAGGATGGGATGGCTTTTCATTGAAGCATTACGCCGAGCTCTTTGTCGACACAAGAATTTTAGAGATTGTGGTTAACACATTTCTAGTTGCGTTATTATCTTCACTACTGGCTAGTATAATTGGCACAGCAGGGGCTCTATATATCTATAATCAACGTCATCAATTGGCGAAAAATATTTTCTTGTCACTTAATAATATTTTACTTGTTTCTCCGGATGTTATTATTGGCGCCTCATTTTTAATTCTATTTACCGTTGTTGGTTTTACACTCGGTTTTACTTCCGTTCTACTTTCGCATATTGCTTTTAGTATACCGATTGTTGTTTTGATGGTATTACCTCGTTTACAGGAGATGAATCCTTATTTAGTCACCGCAGCCAAGGATCTTGGTGCCAATAATTTACAAATGTTGTCTAGGGTAGTATTACCAGTTATATCGCCGGGAATTTTAGCGGGATTTTTTATGGCGTTTACTTACTCACTGGACGACTTTGCAGTGACGTTCTTTGTAACAGGAAATGGTTTTTCAACTTTGTCAGTTGAAATATATTCCCGTGCGCGCCAAGGGGTTAGTTTAGAAATCAATGCGTTATCGGCCATGATGTTTTTGGTTTCACTACTATTAGTATTAATCTATTATTTTATTTCCAACAGATCTTCTAAAGGCAAAAAGCGCGGCGGAACAAACCTTGTAATGCCAGCTACGGAGGGACTGTAAGATGAAAAAATTATTATCCAGTGTAGTGGGGATATTAATTGTTGTTGCTTTACTCATTAGTGCGCAGCATTATTTTTCGGCACAGACAGGCACGGGGGACAAGAGCGGCAAAGTTTTGAATTTATATAACTGGGGAGATTATATTGATCCTGCCTTATTAAAAAAATTTACCAAAGAAACTGGCTATAAAGTTAGTTATGAAACTTTTGATTCAAACGAAGCGATGTATATGAAAGTTAAGCAAGGCAGTACATCGTACGACTTAGCAGTGCCTTCAGAATATATGATTGAAAAAATGAAAGCAGATAATTTACTATTACCACTTGACCATAGTAAATTAACTGGTTTGAATAATTACGATAGTCGTTTTCTAAATCAATCTTTTGATAAAGGTAATAAATATTCGGTTCCCTACTTTTGGGGTACACTTGGCATTATTTACAATGATAAATATGTCAAAGCCAAAGACATTCAACATTGGGATGATCTTTGGTCATCAAAGTTTAAAAATCAAATCATGTTAATTGATTCAGCAAGAGATGTTTTGGGTATCACTTTAATTACACAAGGGAAGTCCGTGAATAATAAATCGGTAGCTGATTTAGCTGCAGCACAAGGAAAACTAACAACCTTGATGCCGAATGTCAAAGCGATTATTGCTGACGAGATTAAAATGTATATGGCTCAGGATGAAGCTGCAATAGCCGTCACCTATTCTGGTGAAGCTGCAGAAGCAATGGACAAAAATTCTCATTTGCATTATGTTGTACCTAGTGAGGGCTCGAATTTGTGGTTTGACAACATTGTGATGCCAAAAAATGCTAAACATAAAGCAGCAGCATATGCATTTTTGAATTTCATGAGTGAACCGAAAAACGCTGCTCAAAATGCAGAGTATATTGGTTATGCCACACCAAATAAGAAGGCGTTGTCGTTATTACCAAAATCAATTCGGGAAGATAAACAGTTTTATCCAAATGAAAAAACAGTCCGAAATTTACAAACATATGATGATTTAGGACAAAAATGGACAGAGAAGTATAATGATGCATTCTTAGAGTTTAAGATGACGCAGCGATGAAATAAAGTTAGTAGATTTAGTTGTGGAAATTTATTGAAAGAGGGTAATAAACATTTTTAAATTAAAAGAACAAAACCCTTGCAAGGCAAGGGTTTTTCTGTTATTATATTTAAGTACGCTTTTGGAACAGTAGTAGTAAAACCCTACCGAAAGCCTAGTGTATCAATGTTTAGCGATGATGATTAAGGTTGCGACACGCGCGGCCGCGTTGCCATGGGCGCGCAAAACACAAGCAGTGTTGTCGGTTTTTAATCGAAGTTAGCTGATTTACAAAATCAACGAGGAGGCATGAAATAATGGCACAAAAGAAGATCCGTATCCGTTTGAAGGCATACGAACACCGTATCTTGGACCAATCAGCAGAAAAGATTGTTGAAACGGCCAAGCGTACGGGCGCAGAAATTGCTGGTCCTATTCCGCTACCAACTGAACGTACATTATATACAATTTTACGTTCACCACATAAGCATAAGGATAGCCGTGAGCAATTTGAAATGCGTACGCACAAGCGTTTGATCGATATTGTGAACCCTACTGACAAGACAGTTGACGCATTGCGTAAGCTTGAATTGCCATCAGGTGTTGCAATTGAAATCAAGTTGTAATCCATAACGGATATAACTTTCATGCCTCATTGAGGCAAAATTAAAATAAGAAAACTATTTAAGGAGATTAGTCATGACTAAAGGTATCTTAGGCCGCAAAGTCGGTATGACTCAGGTTTTTACAGAATCTGGTGAATTGATCGCCGTGACTGCTGTTGAAGCAGCACCAAACGTCGTTTTGCAAGTAAAAAATGCAGAAACAGACGGATACAGTGCTATTCAACTTGGTTACCAAGACAAGCGCACAGTTTTGTCAAACAAACCTGAACAAGGCCATGCTTCAAAAGCAAATACGGCCCCTAAGCGCTACGTTCGTGAAATCCGCAATGCGGGAGACGAATTTAACGTTGGGGATGAGATTAAGGTTGACACATTCCAAGCGGGCGAATACGTCGACGTAACAGGAATCACGAAGGGACATGGTTTCCAAGGTGCTATCAAGCGTTTGGGACAGTCTCGTGGTCCTATGACTCACGGTTCTCGTTACCACCGTCGCCCAGGTTCAATGGGTGCTATTATTAACCGCGTTTTCAAGGGTAAGCTTTTGCCAGGACGTATGGGTAATAATAAGCGAACAATGCAAAATATTGCCATTGTTCATGTTGATGTTGAAAACAATTTGTTACTTTTGAAGGGTAACGTACCTGGTGCTAACAAATCACTTTTGACAATCAAATCAACTGTAAAAGTAAACGCAAAGCATCCTGAAGTTAAGATGGCTAATGCATCTGCATCTGCTACTAACTCAGAAGAAGCTTAATATAAATTATATAGAAAGGAGAACAATCAATCATGACTAAAGTTGCTGTATTAAAGCAAGATGGTAGTCAAGCTGCAGAAATTGAATTAAATGACGCAGTATTCGCCATCGAACCTAACAACGCCGTTATTACTGATGCAGTATTGATGCAACGCGCATCATTGCGTCAAGGTACACATGCTGTTAAGAATCGTTCTGCGGTTTCTGGTGGTGGACGTAAGCCTTGGAAGCAAAAGGGTACTGGTCGTGCACGTGCCGGTTCAATTCGTGAACCTCAGTTCCGTGGTGGTGGAATTGTTTTCGGACCTTCACCACGTTCATATGCTTACCGTATTAACCGTAAGGCATATCAATTGGCGTTAAAGTCAGTTTTGTCACAAAAAGTCGCTGATAACAAGTTGGTAGTTGTTGATGCTTTGTCATTTGAAGCACCAAAAACACAAGACTTTAAGAAAGTTTTGGCAAACTTGTCAGCTGATAAAAAGACATTAGTAGTTGTTGATGAAGACAACGAAAACGCAATCTTGTCAGCACGTAACTTGGCTAATGTTCAAGTTATGACAACAAAGGGTATCAACGTGCTTGATGTTGTTAATGCAGATAAGCTGGTGATTGTTCAATCATCAATCGAAGAAATCCAAGGAGGTCTTGCCTAATGGATGCACGCGATATTATCCGTCGCCCTATCATCACCGAAGCTTCAATGGCGCAAACAGAACGTAAGCGTTATGTCTTCGAAGTTGATACGCGCGCAACAAAGCCTGAAATTAAAAAAGCTATCGAAGAAATCTTTGAAGTTAAAGTTTCTGGTTTAAACACAGCGAACGTTCGTGGTAAGAAAAAGCGCCAAGGCCGTTATGTTGGTTACACACGTAAATTAAAGAAGGCAACCGTTACGTTGTCAAAAGATTCAAAAGATATTCAAATCTTTAACGAAGGTTAATCTAAATAGGAGGATAAGACATTGGCTATCAAGAGTTATAAGCCAACTTCTGCCGGACGTCGTAATATGACGACTTCAGATTTCGCTGAAATCACGAAGACAACGCCCGAAAAGAGTTTGTTGGCCAAAAAGTCAAAGACTGGTGCACGTAATGCATCTGGTCGTATGACAGTTCGCCACCATGCTGGTGGACATAAGCAAGCCTACCGTATCGTAGACTTCAAGCGTACTAAAGATGACAAGACAGCTACTGTAAAAGCTATCGAATATGATCCAAATCGTACTGCTAACATTGCTTTGTTAGTATACGAAGATGGTATCAAGTCATATATCTTGGCGCCAAAGGGATTGAAGGTTGGCGACAAAGTTCAATCTGGTCCTGATGCCGACATTAAGCCCGGCAATGCCTTGCCATTGAGTGCTATTCCTGAAGGTACTTTGATTCACAATATCGAATTGAAGCCTGGTAAGGGTGGACAATTGGCTCGTTCAGCTGGTGCATCAGCACAAATTTTGGGACGTGATGGTAAATATATCATCGTTCGTTTGACTTCAGGTGAAGTTCGTTTGGTATTAGCTACAAACCGTGCAACAATCGGTGAAGTTGGTAATGCTGAGCATTCATTGATTAACTGGGGTAAAGCTGGTCGTAACCGTTGGCGTGGAAAGCGTCCACACGTTCGTGGATCAGTTATGAACCCTAACGACCATCCACACGGTGGTGGTGAAGGTAAAGCACCAGTTGGTCGTCCAAGTCCTATGTCACCATGGGGTAAGAAGACTGCCGGTAAGAAGACTCGCGATAAGAAGAAGGCTTCAACAAAGTTTATCGTTCGCGGTCGTAAGAGTAAGTAAGGGAAAGGAGACAACTAATGGCTCGTAGTTTAAAAAAGGGACCATTTGCGGACCCACACTTGCTTAAGAAGATTGAAGCGCAAGTTGATTCTGAAAAGAAATCAGTGATCAAGACTTGGTCACGTCGTTCAACAATCTTCCCAAGCTTCATCGGCTTTACAATTGCCGTTTATGATGGTCGCAAGCACGTTCCAGTTTATGTGCAAGAAGATATGGTCGGACACAAGTTAGGTGAATTCGTACCAACTCGTACGTTCAAGGGACACAAGAACGACGATAAAAAGACTGGTAAATAAGGAGGAAGTGAAAAATGGCTGAACAAGTTACATCAGCTCGTGCGACTGCTAAGATCGTTCGCGTTGCCCCACGTAAGGCACGCTTAGTTCTTGACACTATTCGCCGTAAGAGCGTTAACGAAGCATACGCAATTTTGAAGTTCCTACCTAATACTTCTACTGAAGATATTTACAAGGTTTTGAACTCAGCAGTTGCTAATGCTGAAAATAACTTCTCATTAGACCGAGAAGATCTTATTGTGAAGGAAGCCTTTGCTAACGAAGGACCAACGCTTAAGCGTTTCCGCCCTCGTGCTAAAGGTTCTGCTTCACCTATTAACAAGCGTACAAGCCACCTAACAATTGTGGTTGCTGAGAAGGAGGCAAAGTAATGGGTCAAAAGATTAACCCTACTGGATTCCGTGTCGGCGTTATTCGCGACTGGGATGCAAAGTGGTTTGCTGACAAGGCTGACTATGCTAACCAACTTCACGAAGACTTGCGTATTCGTAAGTATATCGAGAAAAACTTAGCAGATGCCTCAGTTGATCGCATTGAAATTGAACGTACAACCAAGTCACGTGTTGACGTTTCTATCCAAACTGCCAAGCCAGGAATGGTTATTGGTAAGGGTGGTTCAGAAGTTGAAAAGCTTCGTACACAATTGGCAAAGTTGACAGACACAGATGAAAAAGGTCGCTCAAAGCGCGTCTTTATTAACATCGTAGAAATCAAAAAGCCGGATTTGAGTGCACATTTGGTTGGACAACAAATCGCTGGTGATTTGGAACGCCGTGTGGCTTTCCGTCGCGCCATGCGTGGTGCTATCCAACGTGCCACTCGTTCAGGTGCTAAGGGTATCAAGGTTATGGTTTCAGGTCGTTTGAATGGTGCTGATATTGCACGTATTGAACAATATACTGAAGGTACAGTGCCTTTGCATACTTTACGTGCCGATATCGATTACTCATGGGATGAAGCAATGACTGCTTATGGAAACTTGGGTATCAAGACTTGGATTTACCGTGGTGATGTATTGCCACAAAAAAAGAACAGTAAGTAAGGAGGGAAGCAAACATGTTAGTACCAAAGCGTGTTAAGTTCCGTCGTGTACACCGTGGTCACATGCGTGGCGAAGCAAAAGGTGGCAAGACGGTAACATTCGGTGATTTTGGCTTGCAAGCAACAACTTCAAGTTGGATTACTAACCGTCAAATTGAAGCTGCTCGTATTGCAATGACACGTTATATGAAGCGTGGTGGTAAGGTTTGGATTAAAATCTTCCCTCATAAGTCATATACATCTAAAGGTGTCGGTGTTCGAATGGGTAACGGTAAAGGTGCACCCGAAGGTTGGGTTGAACCAGTTAAGCGTGGCAAGGTAATGTTTGAAGTTGCAGGTGTTCCTGAAGCAACTGCTCGTGAAGCATTACGTTTGGCACAACACAAGTTGCCTGTACGTACAAAGATTATTGCTCGGGAGGCTGAATAATGGCTAAAGCAAGTGAATTGAAAGAATTGTCACTTGCGGATTTGCAAAAGCGCGAAGCCGAATTCAAGGAAGAATTATTCAACCTACGTTTTCAATTGGCTACTGGTCAACTAGAAAACACGGCGCGTATCGCACAAGTTCGTAAGGACATTGCACGAGTTAAGACAGTTATTCGTGCACAAGAATTGGCAAACGCCAACAAATAAGACGAAAGGAAGAAGCTGAAAAATGAGTGAAGAACGTAATACTCGTAAGGTTTACCAAGGACGAGTTGTTTCAGATAAGATGAACAAGACAATTACTGTTGCTGTTGATACTTATTTGACACATGATGTCTACGGTAAGCGTGTCAAGTACACAAAGAAGTTCAAGGCCCACGATGAAAACAATGCTGCCAAACAAGGCGATATTGTTCAAATCATGGAAACACGTCCTTTGTCTGCAACTAAGCACTTCCGTTTGGTTAAGATCGTTGAAGAGGCTGTTATTCTTTAATGCTCTACCCAAAACGTCGTAATTAATTGCTAACAAGGAGGAAGAACCATGATTCAACAAGAGAGTCGTTTAAAAGTGGCTGACAACTCTGGCGCACGTGAAATCTTGACGATTAAAGTGCTCGGTGGTTCAGGCCGTAAGTTTGCTGGTGTAGGTGACATGATTGTTGCTACAGTTAAGCAAGCTATCCCTGGTGGTAACGTAAAGAAGGGTGACGTCATTAAGGCTGTTATCGTTCGTACTGTTTCTGACGTTCGTCGTGCAGATGGCTCATACATCAATTTTGATGAAAACGCCGCTGTTATCGTGAAGGACGACAAGTCACCAGTAGGTACACGTATTTTTGGTCCGGTTGCACGTGAATTGCGTGACAACGACTATATGCGTATCGTTTCATTGGCACCAGAAGTGCTCTAATACTGACAAGGAGGAGCCAAATCATGTTTGTAAAAACAGGTGATAAGGTTCGCGTCATTGCCGGCAAAGATAAGGGAAAAGAAGGCACAATCACTAAGACTGTTGCTGGAAAAGATCGCGTCGTTGTCGAAGGCGTGAACATCGTTAAGAAGCATCAAAAGCCTTCTAACGAATATCCACAAGGTGGTGTTATCGATATCGAAGCACCAATCCATGTTTCTAACGTGCAATTGCTTGACCCTTCAACTAACGAACCAACGCGTGTTGGATTCAAAGTGGAAGACGGCAAGAAAGTTCGCGTATCTAAAAAGTCTGGTAATGTACTAGGCTAATATCGAAAGGTGAAATCATTTTCATGGCTAATGCTTTAAAAGAAAAATATGTTAATGAAGTTCAACCTGCTTTGATCGAAAAGTTTAACTTTAAGTCATCAATGCAAGCCCCAAAGATTGATAAGATCGTCTTGAATATGGGTGTTGGTGATGCGGTTTCAAACTCAAAGAACTTGGATGAAGCGGTTGAAGAATTGAAGTTGATTGCTGGTCAACAACCAGTTATCACAAAGGCAAAGAAGTCAATCGCTGGGTTCCGTTTGCGTGAAGGTATGTCAATCGGAACAAAGGTTACACTACGTGGAGAACGTATGTATGACTTTTTAGACAAGTTGATCAACATTTCATTACCTCGTGTTCGTGATTTCCGTGGTGTATCATCAAAGGCCTTTGATGGCCGTGGTAACTATACACTGGGTATTCGTGAACAATTAATTTTCCCTGAAATTGACTTTGACAAAGTTAACCGCGTACGTGGTTTGGACATTGTTATTGTTACGACAGCGCAAAACGACGAAGAAGGTCGTGAGTTGTTAACACAAATGGGAATGCCATTTGCTAAGTAATTGGTAAATAAAAATGTTGTTGCTCTAAATGAGTGACGCGTTTTTAACTGTTATTGACAGAAATAGTCTATAATAGTTAAGAGCGTGTCATTTTGCATGATTACGTTCAAAATAAAAAGGAGGATATCGATAGATGTCTATGACTGATCCAATTGCTGATTTTTTGACTCGCGTTCGTAATGCCAATTTGGCACGTCACGAAGTAGTTGAAGCTCCAGCATCAAAAATTAAGAAGAGCATCGCTGAAATCTTGAAAGCAGAAGGTTTTATCCGTGACTTTGAATACATCGATGACAACAAGCAAGGTGTTATCCGTGTATTTCTCAAGTATGGGGAAGATCGTAATCGTGTGATTACAGGAATTCAACGTATCTCTAAGCCAGGCTTGCGTAAGTATGCTAAGGCTGAAGAGTTACCAAAAGTTTTGAACGGTTTGGGAATTGCTATTATCTCAACTTCTGCCGGTGTTATTACTGACAAAGAAGCACGTTCTAAGCAAGTCGGTGGCGAAGTTATCGCTTACGTTTGGTAATATATCTAAGAAAGGAGACTTACCATGAGCCGTATTGGAAACAAAACAATCACTTTACCAGCTGATGTAACTGTATCTCAAGAAGGTGCAGTTGTGACAGTTAAAGGACCAAAGGGTGAATTGTCACGTGAAATTGTTTCAGCTATCACAATGACTGTTGAAGGGAACGAAGTTTCTTTCAGCCGTGATAGCGATGACAGCAAGACTCGAGCATTGCATGGCACAACTCGTGCTAACGTTGCAAATATGGTCGAGGGTGTATCTGAAGGTTTCACTAAGACATTGAAGCTTGTCGGTGTTGGATATCGTGCAGCAAAGTCAGGATCAAAATTGACTTTGAGTGTTGGATACTCTCACCCTGTTGACTTTGAAGATCGTGAAGAATTGAGTGTTGAAGTACCAGATGCTTTGACAATCAAAGTTTCAGGAATTTCAAAGCAAAAGGTTGGCGATTTAGCAGCTGAAATTCGTGCCGTACGTTCACCAGAACCTTATAAAGGTAAAGGTATTCGTTACGAAGGCGAAGTTGTACGTCGCAAGGAAGGTAAGACAGGAAAGTAATTTATTACTTTTTGTCTGCCAAAACTTTATTAATAATAAACTTAAAATGGCATTTGCCATAAGAAAAGGAAAGCACAGCTATGATTTCAAAACCAGATAAGAATAAGCTCCGCGTAAAGCGTCATAAGCGCGTTCGTGGAAAAATCTCTGGTACTGCTGCTCGCCCACGTTTGAACGTTTTTCGTTCTAATGCAAACATCTACGCTCAATTAATTGATGACGTAGCGGGTGTAACGCTAGCAAGTGCCTCAAGTCATGATGCCGAAGTAACGGGATCAAAGACAGAACAAGCAGTTAAAGTTGGTGAGTTGATCGCTTCACGTGGTAAGGCCGCAAAGATCGAAGACGTTATTTTCGATCGTGGTGGTTACGTTTATCATGGACGTGTTCAAGCACTAGCAGATTCAGCCCGTGAAAACGGCTTGAAGTTCTAAGGAAAGGAGGAATATAAAAATGGTTGAATTCGTTAATCCTAAGTCACTTGGTGAATTAGAAGAAAACGTTGTTGCTATTAACCGTGTCACAAAGGTTGTCAAAGGTGGTCGTCGCTTGCGTTTCGCAGCTTTGGTCGTTGTTGGTGATAAGCAAGGACACGTTGGTTTTGGTACTGGTAAAGCACAAGAAGTTCCTGAAGCTATCCGCAAGGCTATTGAAGATGCTAAGCGTAAGTTGATTACTGTGCCAACAGTTTCTACAACTATTCCTCATGATGTCCTTGGTGAATGGGGCGGCGGTAAGATTTTAGTTAAGCCCGCCGAAGAAGGATCTGGTGTTGCCGCTGGTGGTGCAGCACGTTCTGTTATGGAACTTGCTGGTATTGCCGATGTGACTGCTAAGTCACTTGGTTCAGCAACACCAATTAACGTTATTCGTGCTACTTTCGATGCTCTTACAAGCTTGAAAGATGCCGAAGAAGTTGCTAAGTTGCGTGGTGTTTCTTTAGAACACTTAGCTGAATAAGGAGCGATAAAATGGCTGATTTGAAAATCACTTTGATTAAGAGTGCGGTTCATCGCTTACCTAAGCAACGCGCGATCGTTAAGTCTCTTGGACTTGGACGCGTATCTAGTTCAGTGGTGAAGCCTAACAACGAAGCTACACGTGGTGCGATTTTTCATATCGCTCACCTAGTTAACGTTGAAGAAGTTAAGTAATTACACAATTAAAATAGGAGGTACCGAAAGATGAATTTGAACGAATTACAACCAGCTGCCGGTTCACGTCATGTACGTAACCGTGTTGGTCGTGGTACATCATCTGGAAACGGTAAGACATCCGGACGTGGTCAAAAGGGTCAAAAGGCTCGTGGCAAAGTGCGTTTGGGGTTTGAAGGTGGTCAAATGCCTTTGTACCGTCGTATTCCAAAGCGTGGATTTACTAACATTTCACGTAAGGAATTCGCAGTTGTTAACTTGAACAAGTTAAACAGCTTTGATGATGGTACAGAAATTACACCAACACTTTTGATTGAAAACGGTATTGTTAAAAATCAAAAGTCTGGTATTAAGATTTTGGCTGTTGGTCAACTTGAAAAGAAGTTGACTGTTAAGGCACATAAGTTCTCTGCAGCAGCAGTTGCTGCAATCGAACAAGCCGGTGGGTCAACTGAGGTACTTTAATGCTTAGCACGTTATTTAATGCAGTACGTGAAAAGGACATTCGTAAAAAATTAGGGTGGACGTTTTTTATTCTGTTTATTTACAGAGTTGGAACGCACATAACTGTGCCTGGTGTTAACCCTTCTGCTATGTCTGAGATGGCTAGTTCCGGATTAATGAACATTTTGAACATCTTTTCTGGTGGTGGCCTGACAAACTACTCGTTGTTCGCAATGGGCGTGTCACCATACGTGACAGCACAAATTATTGTACAACTTTTGCAATTAGATATCGTGCCTCGCTTTGTTGAATGGAGTAAGCAAGGTGAAGTTGGTCGCCGAAAATTGAATAACGCTACGCGGTGGTTAACGCTTGTTCTTGCGTTTGTTCAATCTGTTGGTATCACAGCTGGATTTAATTCATTGTCATCCTATGGATTAGTGAGTCAAACCAATAGCGTAATGTCATTTGTTGTAATCGGTTCTGTTATGACTATTGGAACATTTTTTGCAATGTGGCTTGGTGAAATGATTACTGAAAAAGGCTTAGGAAACGGCGTTTCAATGATTATTTTTGCGGGTATAATCGCCCAAGCACCAGAAGGTTTCTATGAAATTTTCAAAGAAAATATTCTGCAAGCAGACAGTAGTGACATGCTTAATGGTTGGATATTTGTTGTTGTATTAGTTATAGCGATGATTTTAGTGGTTGCATTTACGACATGGTCTTATGAAGGAACTCGTCGATTACAAATGCAGTATACGCGATCTGCCACATCATATGGTAGCGAAGCATATCTGCCACTAAAAGTAAATGTTTCTGGCGTTATACCGGTCATATTTGCCTCATCATTTATTAGTACACCACAAACGGTTATGTTAGCTTTTCAAGACAAATATTCATCAGCCCAGTGGTACCAAATTATGCAACAGATATTCAGTATGACAACGTTGCCTGGTGCAATTTTATATACTGCATTGATTGTTGTTTTCACATATTTTTATGCCTTTGTTCAAGTTAATCCTGATAAGTTATCAGAAAATCTACAAAAGCAAGGTGCATATATTGTTGGTGTTCGTCCCGGTGCAGAAACAAAAGCTTTCGTTTCAAAACTCTTGTTAAATTTGAGCTTTGTTGGATCAATTTTCTTGGGTGTTGTTGCATTGGTTCCGTTGATTGCATCGGATGTCTGGGGACTCAATGAAAAGATTGGTCTTGGTGGTACAAGCCTGTTAATTTCAATAGGTGTCGCTTTGGATCTAATTCGCCAAATTGATGGTTTGATGCAGAAAAAGAATTACGTTGGATTTATTACAAAAGATCAGTTAGCAGCTCGGGAGGCAATCAATGGCTAAAAATTTGATTTTGTTGGGTTTGCCAGGTGCTGGTAAAGGCACACAAGCAGACTTTATTGTGAAGGATTATTCTATTGTTCATATTAGTACTGGAGATATTTTCCGTGCTAATTTGGCAGAGAATACTGAATTAGGACAAAAGGCGCGTCAATTCATGGATGCGGGCGACTTAGTTCCTGACGAAATCACAAATGCTATGGTTGCTGATCGTTTAAACCAACAAGACGTTGAAACTGGTTTTATGCTTGATGGGTACCCTCGTAATGAAGCACAAGCAGTATTCCTAGATAAGTATTTATCAGATAACGGTAAATCTGTGTCAGCAACATTATATTTTGAAGTTGCTGATACATTGTTGCGCGAACGTCTTTTGGGACGTGGTCGAGCAGATGATACACCCGAAGTTATTGACAACCGTTTGGCAGTTAATAAAGCGGCTAACTTGCCTTTGGTAGATTATTATCAAAAAGCAGGTGTGTTGCACACAATCGATGGCGGTCGTGAACTTGCTGATGTGTATCATGATGTTAAGGAAGTTTTGGACAATTTAAATTAATTATTCAAAACGCCATTGTTGAGAGATATCAGTTTTTCTGGTATAATTTGATAGGTTAAGCACTTATCAACAATGTTGAACATTATAAGCACAGGAGGTTAAGTGCGTGGCCAACGATGTCATTGAAATCGAAGGTAAAGTGAAAGAAACTTTGCCAAATGCGATGTTCCAAGTGGAACTCGAAAATGGTGCTGTGATCTTAGCGCATGTATCTGGTAAAATCCGAAAGAATTTTATCCGTATCTTGCCAGGTGATCGTGTTACCGTTGAAATGTCACCATACGACTTAACGAAGGGTCGTATTACTTATCGTTTCCGATAAGTAAAAGATATAATAATCAGTTAACCGAATAGGAGGAATAGATTATGAAAGTACGCCCATCAGTTAAAAAGATGTGTGATGCTTGCCGTGTTATCAAGCGTAATGGTCGAACAATGATCATTTGTTCTGCTAACCCCAAGCATAAGCAACGCGCTGGAAAGTAATTTCTGCGTGTTATAAATATTGATTGAATAAAGACATAACTGTCATTTTCAAAAATACTAAAGGAGGTAAATTGTTATGGCTCGTATAGCAGGTATAGATTTGCCACGTGACAAGCGAATTGTCATTGGCTTAACTTACATCTACGGAATCGGTAATACTACTGCACAAAAGGTCTTGGCTGAAGCTGGCGTTTCTGAAGACGTTCGCGTACGCGATTTAACGTCTGACCAAGAAGATGCCATTCGTGCAACAGTTGACAAGTTAAACTTGCAATTAGAAGGTGACTTACGTCGTAAGGTATCACTTGATATTAAATCATTGCAAGAAATTGCATCATACCGTGGCATTCGTCATCGTAAGGGCTTGCCCGTTCGTGGACAAAACACGAAGAACAACGCTCGTACACGTAAAGGCCCAGCTAAAGCAATTGCTGGAAAGAAAAAGTAATTTACTTTTTCTTGTTGTATCCTCATCGATGCGACACATGATTATCGCAACCAAAGTTGTGTAATGTTGGTTAATTTATTTTAACCCGAGAAATTATAAGAAAGTATTGAAAAGGAGGCAAATAAATGGCAGGTCGTACAACGCGTAAGCGTCGTGTGAAGAAGAATATTGAATCTGGTGTGGCTCACATCCATTCAACATTCAACAACACTATTGTAATGATTACTGATGCACAAGGTAACGCAGTTGCTTGGTCATCAGCTGGTGCACTTGGCTTCAAAGGAAGTCGTAAGTCAACACCATTCGCTGCTCAAATGGCGGCGGAAGCTGCAGCAAAAAGTGCCATGGAAATTAACATGCGTACAGTTGCAGTAACTGTTAAGGGTCCTGGTTCAGGTCGTGAATCAGCTATCCGTGCTTTGGCAGCAGCTGGCTTGGAAGTAACATCAATTAAGGATGTTACACCAGTTCCCCATAACGGATCACGCCCACCAAAGCGTCGTCGTGTTTAATTGAATTTCATTGCTCTTGCTGTGAAAGAAGGGGTAAGAATTTACAGATGATTGAATTTGAAAAGCCAAATATTCATAACATCGAAGAGGATGCCCGCTACGGCAAATTTGTTGTAGAGCCTCTTGAGCGTGGATATGGTACGACACTTGGTAACTCGTTGCGTCGTATCTTATTGTCTTCGCTTCCTGGCGCAGCCGTTAATACGGTGCAAATTGACGGCGTGGTTCACGAGTTTTCAACCGTGGATGGCGTTGTTGAAGATGTCACACAAATTATCTTGAACCTCAAGAAGGTTGTGTTGGCGATTGACTCAGATGATGAACGTTCACTTGAAATTGATATTCAAGGGCCGGCAGATGTAACAGCTGCAGATTTGCAGGGTGGTGCTGATGTTGAAGTTTTGAATCCTGATTTGCATATCGCTACTGTGGCAGCAGGTAAGTCATTACATATGACAGTCACGGCGGTCAAAGGTCGTGGATATACATCAGCTGATGAAAATAAGAAGTTACGTGATGAAATGCCCATTGGTGTTTTAGCCGTTGATTCTATTTATACACCTATCGAACGTGTAAACTACCAAGTAGAAAACACACGTATCGGTGCGCGTGACGACTATGATAAGCTTACTTTTGATATTTGGACAAATGGTTCTGTCAAACCAAGTGATGCCTTAAGTTTGGGTGCTAAGATCTTAGCTGAGCATCTTGGTTTGTTCATGGATATTTCTCCTGTAGCTGCTGAAGCTAGTGTTATGGTTGAAGCAGAGCCTGTTGCTGCTAGTGCATCAGATTCTGCACCAATTGAAGATCTAGATTTATCTGTTCGCTCATATAATTGTCTCAAACGGGCCGGTATCAACACTATTGTAGAGTTGACGGATCGCACTGAAGCTGACATGATGAAAGTGCGTAACCTCGGTCGGAAATCACTTGACGAAATCCAAGAAAAGCTCACTGATATGAACTTAGGATTTCGCAAGGAAGATTAACACATGTCTTTAAATTAAAAAAAGGAGGATTCACCAATGGCATATCGTAAATTGGGTCGTACATCTTCACAACGTAAAGCTATGTTGCGTGATTTGACAACTGATCTTTTGATCAATGGTCGTATTACTACTACTGAAGCACGCGCTAAAGAAGTTCGTAAGACAACTGATAAAATGATTACATTAGGTAAGCGTGGCGACTTAAACGCTCGCCGTCAAGCAGCTACTTTTGTTCGTAACGAAGTTGCGGACGTTATAGAAGATGGCGACGATGTTAAAGTACAATCAGCTTTGCAAAAGTTGTTTGATGATGTTGCACCTCGCTTTGCAGAACGTAATGGTGGTTATACACGAATTCTCAAGACAGTCCAACGTCGTGGCGATGCTGCGCAACTGGTTATCTTGGAGCTCGTTGATTAACAAAAAAACTTGAGAATTTATTTCTCAAGTTTTTTTTTTGCTAATTTTTACGATTTAATAATAATGTGGCAAGATGGCTTAATTTTTGTCGTAATGCATTATTTGGCAATTTATTCAGGAGATCATCAAGTTCCTGACTATATTCAGCTAAAAGAGAATTTAGACGCGACATGGCATCACTTTCAAGAACAACATTGTGAATGTGTACGAGTTGATCATCGGTAATTCCATCTCTCAAAGCCAGTAGTTCCTTCAATTCTGCATTGATATCTGGATTTTCTAAAGCAAATAAGATAGGTGCTGTGTATATGCCATTTCGAATATCTTGACCAGCGGGTTTACCGAGTGAAAGCTGTTCAGTAATTGAATCAAAATCAAGATAGTCATCTAATAACTGAAAAGCAATGCCAAGATTCTCACCCAGTTTACCTACAACATCAAGTAATTGAGAACTTACACCATCTGAGCTTGTGGCTCCAAATAGGACACTGAGTTTAAATAAAGCAGCTGTCTTACCGGTGATTTGGGTGAGATAGTTATCAAAAGAAGTGTCAGTTAAATATCGATTGTGTTTTTGTGTTAATTCACCAAACAAGATATTTCTTAAAGCTTCTAATGCTAGCTTATTTGCTTGAATATTGTCAGCATCATTTAATAGTGATAACATTCCAGTAAGCAAGTAATCACCGGCATAAACAGCTGTATCCTTACCAAAATGTGCCTGAATACTATCTTGTCCGCGTCTCAGTTTGGATTCGTCAATGATATCATCGTGTATTAGTGTAGCAAGGTGCAAAAGCTCAATACTTGCTCCTAACACAATAGCTTTCTGATTATACGGCGCATCAGTTAATTCGGAGAAAAGTAATGTCAGTGCAGGACGAACTAATTTTCCAGCACTAGCTTGTGAACGAATAGCATTATCAATTTCTGAAAAACCAATACGCCAACTTTCAGACATTTCTATTAATACATTTTGAAGCGGTGGATTTAATTCTGGGAAAGTGTCCCAAATTTTTGGTAACGACGGCATTGCCATGGGAGTCTCTTTTCATTGATTATGTACAAAGTGCGAGAGTAATGATCCTCACACTTTATTATTATAACTTATTTTTCTAATTCATTATATGTTGATTTTGCTTTACCATACCAGAGACCACCAAAAATCTTTTGGAGTAGCGGCACGACATAAAAATCTAAACCAAATCCACGACCAGAACCGTTCATAATTGCCAAACTACTCAACATGACAAACCAGTGCGTGAGTTCAAACGAATGTGTTGCTCCGGAAACAATCGTAAGGAGGATTGATAATAAGCCCAAAGGCCACGTAAATAGTCCAAGTAAGATACCTGCGCCAGTAACAATTTCAATAAAGCTAGCAAGACCACTTTGCCAGAAGAAATTGTTTAAATCACCGGCATTTCCTAGTGCAACTAAAATCCAGAATATACCTAAAAACAAACGTAGTGGTGTTGACCATAGGACATTGCCAAGACGTGATATGCTTCCCTTGAACGGGTTACGGCCGTCTTCTGTACGGAAGAATTCATCCAACATATAATGGAAGATGGAATAGGCTGAACGGATTTGAGAGTAGAAGAAGAGGTTGATACCGTGCTTTGCAATGCTGGCGATAAATCCTGAAAAGTTAAGGCCCATTAAGCTAGCGACAGTGTAATGGGATCCAATTGAAACCGCGAAACCGTGATACTTTACAGCTTCAGAAAATGTTTTGGCTTTGCCTAGGCCAAAATCAGCAAGGATATTAGCAGACGCTGCACGAGCAGCACTTTCAGCACCTTCAACGGTTTGTGGGATTGGCCCGGTTTTTTCATCAACGTAAGAAAGTGTATCTCCAGCCACATAAATGTCCTTTTCTGGAGTGCCATCTTCTTTAGTGGCGCGCATATAATCATCAGCCTCAATACGACCACCACGGCCATATTTGAATCCCCAGTTTGATATGAATGATTTGGCTTTGACACCAGCAGTCCATATTAATGATTTTGTTGGTAATGTCGATCCGTCTTGGAAGAATACACCATTCTCATCGACCCCAGTGACTCTTGAGTTCAATCGTATATCAACACCATTGTCCTCCATATATTTGAAAGCCTTGTCAGCTAATTTGCGGTCTTTTAACATGTTTAGGATAGAAGGAGATGCCTCAAGTAGGACAAGCTTAATTTCGCTTTCATCTAATTTGTAAGTTTGAGCCAATACTTTACGTTGTTCGATAAATTCGCCCATTAGTTCGGCGCCCGTGAAACCAGATCCTACAACGGCAATAGTTAACATTTGTTCACGCTTGTCGGGATCAAGCTCAGCGGCTCCTTGACCAATAATGTTTTCAACGTGATTTCGAATTTTCAGTGATTCTTCCATTGACCACAATTCAAATCCATGTTCTTTAACGCCTGGCGTACCAAAATCGTTTGACTGACCACCAACTGCTAAAACAAGTTTTTCGTATGGAATATCACCCTGGGTTGTTGAGATTGTCTTTTTATCTTTATTGATATTTGTTACTTCAGTCGTTAATAATTTAACATTCTTATCTTGGTAGAAGAGATGTTCTAAATCTTCTTGCACATGTTTTGGTTTAACACGTTGAGAAGCAACTTCATGTAACTCTGTCATGTATGTAAAGTATGAATGCTTATCAACTAAGATGATATTATATTCTTTATGACTTCTTAGCTTTTTAGACAATGTTTTTGCTGCGAAGACGCCACCAAAACCGGCGCCGACAATGACGATATTTTTCTCGTTCATGGGATGCTTCCTTTGTGAAATTTATTGTTTATTAGCGTTTTACCTCTTCTAGTATAGACTAGTTTATGCTAATTTACTAGGTTTATGAGAGTAGTTCTTTGTGAAAATATGGAATTTGTATTGTGAAATGGTTCCACCTATTTTTTAGAGAAAAATATGCTAAAATAAGTAGTAATGGTTAAAGCGATAAAGATAGACAATTTAAAGTATAGTTATGACGAACGCTCCTTATTCAGCGATTTTAATTTAGATATTGATGCTGGACAATGGGTTGCATTGGTGGGACACAATGGCTCTGGTAAATCAACTTTGGCAAAACTGATTTTAGGGCTTTTAGTGGCAGAACAAGGTGATATTGATGTTTTTGATGAACGTCTGACTGTCGAAACTGTGCACCATGTCCGATCAAAAATTGGCATGGTTTTTCAAAATCCAGATAACCAATTTGTTGGTGCAACTGTTGCTGACGATGTTGCTTTTGGTCTAGAAAATATCCAGGTTGAGAGCTCGGAAATGCCTCAAAAAATAGATAATGCACTGACTATTGTTGGCATGCAAGAGTTTAAAAATCGGGAGCCACATACACTGTCAGGTGGACAAAAGCAACGCGTTGCCTTAGCAAGTGTGTTAGCACTACAACCCAAGATTATTATTTTAGATGAAGCGACTGCAATGTTAGATCCTGATGGCCGCGCTACGGTCATGGAGACATTACAGAAATTAAAAAAGCAGTTTGGGAAAGAGTTAACATTAGTGACTATTACGCACGATATGGATGAAGCGACACTCGCTGACCGAGTAGTGGTTATTAATGACGGGCAAAAAATCCTAGATGGTACACCAGCTGAAGTTTTTTCACAACGAAAAGCGCTACATGAAAATGGATTAGAGCTACCTTTTGCTAATGAGTTAGCATTTCATTTAAACGAGAAACCTAATAAATATATGGACGAAAGAGAACTGATACAGTGGCTATCAACTTTGAACAAGTGAATTTTAGTTATGGTGCTGGTACAACTTTAGCGCAGCCAATTCTGCATGATATTAATGTAACGATACCGGATGGACAAGTAACGGCAATTATTGGTCAGACTGGTTCGGGCAAGTCAACTTTCATACAACATTTAAATGGCTTATTGAAACCTACAACAGGACGAGTAGTTATTGATGATTTTGTTTTGACGAGTGACTTGAAGGAAAAAAACTTAACCTCTTTGCGGGCCAGAGTGGGTATGGTTTTTCAATTTCCAGAAAATCAGTTGTTCGCAAATACAGTCTTAGAAGACGTCATGTATGCCCCAATAAATTTTGGTTATGCTAAAGCAGATGCTGAGTTTGCGGCAAAAACTGCCCTGAAACAGGTGAATGTCTCTGAGGAATTATGGGATAAATCACCTTTTGAACTTTCGGGTGGACAGATGCGTCGTGTTGCTATGGCAGGGACGTTGGCAAGTAATCCAGATATTATTGTTTTAGATGAGCCAGCTGCTGGCTTAGATCCAAAAGGGCAAAAAGAATTGCTTGCAATTGTGAGAGGACTGAAAGAAGCAGGTAAACTGGTAGTTTTCATTTCTCATCAAATGGATCATGTAATTGCTGTAGCTGACCATGTCATTGTGATGCATGATGGTGGTGTTGTGGCAGAAGGAACGCCAGTTGAAATATTCAATAAAGATCTGGTTTGGTTTAAAACGGTTGCTTTGGATTTGCCTAAGGCAGGACAGTTTGCGGAGCAGTTGCGTCAAAAGGGACATATATTGCGGCATCGTCCATTATTATTGACGGAATTAGCGACTATGTTAAATGAGGAAAAACGGCATGAATAATATTATGATTGGCCGTTTTGTGCCAGGAGATTCTTGGATTCACCGTTTAGATCCAAGAACTAAAATGATTGGAACCTTTATTTTTATTTTTGTGATGTTGTGGTCAACATCGTGGGCGACCTATGCATGGTCAACGGCTTTCGTTGTTTTAGCAATACGCTTAACAAAGCAGCCATTTAGACTTTATTGGGATGGATTAAAACCAATTTTTTGGCTAATTCTATTTACAGTGGTCTTGCAGCTTTTTTTTACGCCGGGAACACCAGTATTATTACATGCTGGACCACTAAAAGTGACGATTCCGGGCATTATTAATGCTATTTATGTTATGATTCGTTTTGTTTTAATCATTTTGATGTCAACAATTTTGACGTTAACAACGCCACCGACAAGTATTGCAAACGCGTTAGAATCTTTATTGAAGCCTTTGAAAAAGATCCACGTACCAGTAGCTGAACTTTCATTGATGCTATCAATCGCGCTGCGTTTTGTACCACTGTTAATGGATGAAACGCAAAAAATCATGAATGCACAAAAGTCACGTGGTATGAGCTTTTCAACAGGGGGACCAATTAAAAGAGCCAAAGCTATTGTGCCATTACTTATTCCGCTGTTCGTGGGTGCATTACAACGAGCACTAGATTTAGCCAATGCGATGGAGGTTCGTGGATTTCAAGACGCCACACAACGAACAAAGTATCGTGTACTATCTTATGGCAGCAATGATCGCAGCGCGTTTTTAGGATTAATCGGGTTTACGATTATATTTATTGGTATTAAATTTTTTATAAAATGAGGCAATAAGAGGAGAAATTTATGCCACGATATAAAGCAGTTATAGCTTACGATGGTGCTGAATTTTTTGGGTTTCAATTGCAAACAAAAAATGGTGTTGAGTCTGTACGTACAGTCCAAGGGGAGCTTAATAAAGTCATCAATAAAATGGCAAAAAACCCATCACCGCAGATTAAAGTAGTAGGTGCATCGCGCACTGATACGGGTGTTCATGCTTTTGGTCAAGTAGTTCATTTTGATTTGCCATTCAATATTGATCCAGAAGGCGTGCGCAAGGGGATGAATACGTTGTTGCCATTTGATGTGGTTGTAAATCATGTAGAACATGTTTCTGATGACTTTCATGCACGATTTAATACACATTCTAAGCGGTATATTTATCGTGTATCTACGACTGACTACAAGGATCCTTTTAAACGCAAATACACGGGACATTTCCATTGGAAACTGGATATAAACAGAATTAAAGCTGCTTTACCTGACCTCTTAGGTGAGCATGATTTTGCTAGCTTTGCTGCCTCAGGAAATGAAACGGCTACAACTATTCGTTTGATTACTCGGGCTGACGTCGATGAGAAACCAGAAGAACATGAGATAGTATTCACCTTTGAAGGGAATGCTTTCTTATATAATCAAATCCGTATCATGGTTGGTGTACTATTAGAAATTGGTACCGGAAAACGACCAGTACATGATATTGTTCGACTGATAGAAGTTAAGGATCGGGAACAAGCTAGGTATACTGCACCAGCAAGTGGCCTATACTTGGACGAGATTGATTACAATTGAACAATATTTGTTATAATGAAACCAGTACTACTTTAAGGGGGAGTAATTATGACGTTTTTTGAAGAGTATATTCAAGCTTCACGAGGGCTTGTTTTCGTGGCAACAACTAGAGATAATCAAC
Source organism: Leuconostoc sp. XM4 (assembly GCF_055698815.1). Classification (NCBI taxonomy): domain Bacteria; kingdom Bacillati; phylum Bacillota; class Bacilli; order Lactobacillales; family Lactobacillaceae; genus Leuconostoc; species Leuconostoc sp. XM4. Next base: position 189,325 of record NZ_CP134507.1, read on the forward strand.
CAAGTATTCGAATCATGGGATTTGCGGTCAGTCCAGAACGTGAAAATCTGTGGTACTTTAACGTTGATCCGACATCATATAAAGTTCATGATATCGATAATAATGACAAGGTAGCTATCATTACGCCATTTAATGAAAATGGCGCACGTATTGAATCAAATAATGCAACTATGAGACGTTCTGATAAAACATGGGCAGATGTTAAACCATTATTTATTGACAACAAATCTTATATGCAGGGGCACCCAGATATCGAAAATGAGATTGTACTGGAACTCCACATTCATTCTGCTAGTCTTGCGTCATATGGGTATAAAAAAGATGTTAATTTTGAGTAAAATAATTGACATGAGACGCTTTTTTGGTTAAGATAGAAGACGGTATTGTTTACCTCACGATAAGCCCCGGAAACTTATTGTAAATGCTTGGCAAGGAACGGCTGAGTCAGTAAACAACTAATCAAAGGAGCGCAAACATGCGTACAACATTTTTAGCAAAACCAGGTGAAATCGAAAAGAAGTGGTATATTATTGATGCAAAAGACGTCGTTTTGGGACGTTTGTCAACAGTAGTAGCTTCAATTTTGCGTGGTAAGAACAAGCCAACGTTCACACCAAACGTTGACATGGGTGACAATGTCATCATCATCAATGCAAGCGAAGTTAAGTTGACTGGTAAGAAGGCCACTGATAAGGTTTATTACCACCACTCAAACCACCCAGGTGGTTTGAAGGCTCGCACAGCTGGAAACTATCGTGAATTCAACCCTGAAAAGTTGCTTGAATTATCAATCCACGGTATGTTGCCAAAGAACACTTTGGGACGTAAGCAAGGCTTGAACTTGCACGTGTATGCAGGATCAGAACATGATCACGCTGCACAAAAGCCCGAAGCACTTGACATCAACAAGTTAGTTTAAGAAAGGAGAATCTCAATTATGACTACAGCAGTACAATATGCCGGCACAGGTCGTCGTAAGAACTCAGTTGCTCGTGTACGTTTGGTTCCAGGTAATGGCCAAATCACAATGAACGGCAAGTCAATCGAAGAATATATTCCTTTTGCTAACTTGCGTGAAGTTGTTTTGCAACCATTTAACGTTACTGAAACATTAGGTAACTATGACGTATTAGTTAACGTTATTGGTGGTGGTTATTCTGGTCAAGCTGGTGCAACACGTCACGGTATCGCCCGTGCTTTGTTGACAGTAGATCCTGATTTCCGTGCAGCATTGAAGGCAGCAGGTTTGTTGACTCGTGACTCACGTATGAAGGAACGTAAGAAGCCAGGTTTGAAGAAAGCCCGTAAAGCATCACAATTCTCAAAGCGTTAATACATGTAATACTGACCATGTCAGTATCATCATAATATTAATCTATAAAAACACACACAATTCATATAATTGTGTGTGTTTTTATATTTGGTTTGTCGCTAGAAATGCATACATGATATTAGTCCAAAGAAGTAAGTTCATAAACAATCCATGTAATCAAATAGGTTGAAAATGAAACAATAAGCATAGCTGATAACATGGTAATAATGAAAATACTGAGAGTTGTGATGTTTGTACCTATTAACAAGCTAAAAAAGAACGCTGTTACAATTGTAACAATTAGGAAGAACATCACTACCTGATATGTTTTTTTGAGTGCAAAGTGACTTATTTCTTGTTCTCGCTCATCTGCAGTGCTTAGTTCTCCTGTTGTAACTTGATAACCATCTTTAAGATATTTTTGATAACAGTATTTTAGTAATAGGAAAAATATGCTCCAAATAATTAAGATGAACCATCCACCACCAAATGTAATGCTAGCTGAGTTATTAGTGGTTTTTGGGGATAATAATATGGATTGTATCATTGCAAATGCTATCAGCGGGGTAGTAATAATATTGCCTGTTTGCTCAAAAATAATTTTTTTCATGTTTGATTTTCCTCATTAATAGTGAATAGATCAGTCAGTGGTGTTTTCAGTGCTTGTGCTAACTGGAAGGCCAATATCAAAGAAGGTGTATAGTTTCCTTTTCTATAGAAACAATAGTTCGCCTTGAAACACCAATTTATTTTGCTAGAGATTCTTGCGTCAAATGAAGCGATTTTCTAACGGGTTGAACATTGTTATTAATTTTCATTGGAGGCCTCGCAATATTGATGAGCAATCTACTTCACTTTTAAATGTAATTACAACATGTAATTATCACAAAAATGCTTGCCATGTCTCTCAGTATTTGGTATACTATTATAGTTGTTTGAGATATGGGAGTGTAGCGAAGTCTGGCTAAACGCGACGGACTGTAACTCCGTTCCTTCGGGTTCGTAGGTTCGAATCCTACCGCTCCCATTGCCGATAAAAGCTAACGGCAAAATAAATTAGCTATTGCCCCTTCGCCAAGTGGTAAGGCATCGGTTTTTGGTACCGACATGCGCTGGTTCGAATCCAGCAGGGGCAACTATTAAAGGAATCCTTCGGGATTCCTTTTTTTGTATAAAATAAATTTTAAACACAAAGAAAAAGCTATACAATTAAGTATAGCTTTTGTTATAGTGCAGCTAGCGGGAGTCGAACCCGCACGCCCTAAACGGGCACAGGATCCTTAATCCTGCGCGTCTGCCAATTCCGCCACAGCTGCAAATATGAATTGACAACTATATAATTATACCCATTAAATCTAATCTCGTCAATAGATATTCAATGACAGCGAGCGTGTAATTTTGATAGAATAGAAGTAATGGAGAAAACACATGAGATTTTTTAATCGAAAAAAAACAGAAGTAATCACACCAGAAATACAGGCCCATAATGAAGCTTTACAAAATGAAAATGATGATTTATTAGATCAGATTGAAGCTTTGAAATTAGATGTTTCAGAACTGAAATCGGAAAACCAACATTTGACCGAACGCCTTTCACGTAGTAAGTACCAGCAAAAGTTAACTAAAACAGGTGGCGGACTGGCCGTTTTGTTTATTAGCTACATGTTGCTATCCTTGCTGGGTGAACCTTCTCGTTATATGATTTGGTTATTATTAATTGAGGCGGTCTTTATTTTTATGATGCTTAGAGGAGACGAAAAATGAGTCAACATAATGCTTCACGTATACCTTTTGTAGTTGCAAATTGGAAAATTAATAAGTTGCACGCTGATGTTGCAGAATTTTTGGACAAGGTGAACGGTAAGGTGCCTGCTGAAAATGTTGTGGAAACAGGTATTGCGGCACAAGATTTATTCTTGTCAGACATGGTTCGAGCTACAGCACAGTCACCCATACATATTGTCGCAGAAAATGTTCATTGGGAAGACAGTGGAGCTTACACAGGCGAAACATCACCAAAAGCATTGAAAGATATTGGCGCCAAATATGTTTTAATTGGGCATTTTGAACGTCGAAAGTTTTTTAATGAGACTGATTCAACAGTTAATTTGAAAGTCACTGCTGCACTTAGAAATGGCTTACGCCCAATTATCGATGTCGATGAGGATATGAGTACCTATGCCCAGTTTATGGACGCGGAACCCTCAGTGGCTCAAGTGGCTGCCGCGTTGGCAGGCGTCTCTGTTGACCAAATCCGCAACGTTACACTTGCGTATGAGCCCACATGGGCAATTGGATCAGGTGAGGCCGCAAGTGCGGTCCAAGCGCAAAAAGCAGCTCATCTGATACGTCAGACGCTGGCCAAGTTATATTCACCTGTTATTGCTGAACAAGTTCGCGTTTTATATGGCGGATCGGTGACACCAGACAACGCTCGCGAAATAATGTTGCAAAAAGATATAGATGGTGTGTTGGTTGGCACATCCGCTCTTGATCCAGAAAAGTTTCTACAACTTGTTGCCATTGCGCAAGATCCAGAAGTCCCAGAATTTAATATTGAGAATACTTAAAAAGCAGTGCCCTAAAAGGGTGAACTCAATAGTTGTTGCACATTACTTTGCTTTATGTATTGAGGAAATTTTTGGCTATGACTCTTACCCTGTGATATAATATACATGGTATATAACCGAAAACCAAAGGAGAATTAAAACATGTCTTTAATCACTGATATTATCGCACGCGAAGTCCTTGACTCACGTGGAAACCCTACACTTGAAGCTGAAGTTATCACAGAATTGGGTGGCTTTGGTCGTGGAATGGTCCCTTCAGGTGCATCAACAGGTGAACACGAAGCTGTTGAATTGCGTGATGGAGACAAGTCACGTTTTGGTGGTAAGGGAACAACAAAGGCTGTTGCCAATGTTAACGATGCTATCGCTAAGGCTTTGGTTGGTAAGTTCGACGTAACTGACCAACGTGCAATCGATCAAGCTATGATCGAACTCGACGGTACAGAAAACAAGGGTAACTTGGGTGCAAACGCTATTTTGGCTGTTTCAATCGCTGCTGCCCGTGCGGCTGCTGACGAATTAGGTGTACCTTTGTTCTCATACTTGGGTGGTGCAAATTCATACGTATTGCCAACACCTATGATGAACGTTATCAATGGTGGCGCTCACTCAGCAAACAAGGTTGACTTCCAAGAATTCATGATTATGCCTGTTGGCGCACCAACAGTTAAGGAAGCAATTCGTTACGGTTCAGAAACTTTCCACGCTTTGAAGAAGTTATTAGAAGCTGATGGTAAGGCAACTTCAGTTGGTGATGAAGGTGGATTTGCTCCTGACTTCGCTGATAACGAAGAACCTTTGAAATATTTGATCCGTGCGATTGAAGCCGCTGGTTACAAGCCTGGTAAGGATATCGCAATTGCTGTTGATGTTGCTTCATCAGAATTGTATGATGCAGAAACAAAGACATACAAGTTGCGTTGGTCAACTGGAGAAGAATTCACAACACCTGAATTTATCAAGTATCTTGAAGATTTGGCAGATCGTTACCCAATCATTTCAATCGAAGATCCTATCGACGAAAACGAATGGGAAGACTGGGCTGCAATTACAGCCGAATTGGGCAAGAAGGTTCAATTAGTTGGTGATGACTTCTTCGTTACTAACACACAATACCTTGAAAAGGGTATCAACATGGGTGCTGCTAACTCAATCTTGATCAAAGTTAACCAAATTGGTACTTTGACAGAAACTTTCGAAGCTATTGAAATGGCTAAGGAAGCTGGTTACACGGCTATCGTTTCTCACCGTTCAGGTGAAACAGAAGACACAACAATTTCTGACTTGGTTGTTGCTACAAACGCTGGCCAAATCAAGACAGGCTCATTGTCACGTACTGACCGTATCGCTAAGTACAACCAATTGATCCGTATCGAAGAATTGTTGGACACAACTGCTAAGTATAAGGGTATCCATTCATTCTATAACTTGTCAGCTGCTGCCCGCGAAGTTATTGAAAACAAGTAAAAAAAACTAAATCGGCCGTTTGGTCGTTTTTTTTTATATGAAATGATTAAAAACTATTTTGTCTTGCAAATATAAGTGAAAAAGGAGCAAGCACAATGGATGATTTGAAACGTTGCTCCTGGGTAGATAATTATCCAGATTCCAATATTATGACAACTTATCATGATGCAGAGTGGGGACAACCTAACCAATATAGTGACAAAAAGTTATTTGAACTGTTGACTTTAGAAGTGTTTCAAGCTGGGTTAAGCTGGGAGACCTCGTTAAAAAGACGTTCAGGGATGAACACTGCATTCCTCTCCTTTGATATTGATTTAGTGTCTAAAATGACAAACGAGGACATTGAACGATTAAAAAACAATCCTAATATTATTAGCAATAAACTAAAAATTACATCAACTATTCACAATGCACGAGTCATTAGACAGATTCGTCAGCAGAGGGGGAGTTTTTTTGACTATATGTGGTCGTTCACTGATGGTCAGATTATCAATCACCATATTACCAGTGGGGATGAAATTCCCAGTCAAAATGAATTATCGCAACAGATAACGAAGGACATGAAGAAACAAGGGTTTAAATTTATCGGACCGGTAATTGTGTATTCTTACCTGCAAGCAATAGGTATCATCAATGATCATGAACAGTGTTGTAGTTTTAATCCAGACAATGCAAGATTATAAGTAATAATGTAGTCATATTTTTTCTAATACAATCCTAATATTAAATGTGATAAACTACCCTTAGAGGGCTCAATCTATGGCAAAATTACAGGGTGTTATTCTTTTAAACACTGATGCTGCTGCATTGCAAATTGTTGACAGTAGTGGGCGTCAAATTGAGCATGTTAAGCGCGAATATAGCGAAAAAAATTTACCATTAGCTAGTTTTTCTGCTGAAGTGATGCAGCGTGCATTATCACAGCTACAACGGTTCCAACAACTTCTTCGTGATTATGGTGTAGAAGATGTGCGTTTGTACGGTAGTGAAAACTTGTCCAAGATGCTGAATGCTATTTATTTTGTCGATCAAGTAGAAAATGTAACGGGCCTTGAATTACTTTGGCTAAATGCCAATCAAGAAAATTATTATCGGCAGTTGGCCTTGCGCGTGCATGATGAAAAAATTTTAAATGAACGGTACGCATTTGTATTAGGCATCAGCTCTACAAGAATAGACTTATCCTATTTTGAAAATAATCAGTTTAAATTCTCGCAGCATTCAGCCATTGGTCCAGTACGATTAACACAGTCCATCAGAGATATGGCTGCAGAGATTACTGAAATACCAGATTTGATACCGGAATTTATTGATAGTAAATTAGCAGATTTTTGGCATATGTTACCGCCTTTTCAAGCAACTGATACAATTATTTTGCTTGGTGCCGATGTATTAAATCAGCTGTTTTTAAATAAAAAGCCCAAAACTACAATTCATAAATCAGAGCTACAATCATTAATTCGTAGTTTTAATCAGATGAACAAACAAGCTATTGCTGAGCAATATAGCATTGATTTGAATGATATTTGGATGGTCTTCATGGAAGCTGTGTTGGTTGTCGAAGTGATGTCAGCTGTTGGTGCTAGTAATTTACATATGAGTAGCTTGACAGTCTTAGATGGGCTGGTCGTTAAAGACAACAATGCACAAAATGATATCATTACTGCCGCACGTGGTATTGCAGATAGATATATGGTTGAAGAGAAGCATCGAGAGTTGGTTCTGAGATATGCTTGGCGACTATTTGATCGTTTAAAAAGAATTCATCGATTGAGTGCGCGTGACCGGCTCTTATTAGGTGTCGCTGCTTTGACGCACGACGTTGGTAGTTTTATTAATTCTCAGAAGCATTATCAATATTCTGAAGAAATTCTAGAAGGAATTGATTTTCATGGATTATCAACCTCTGAGCAACGAATGATTGCGTCAATTGCACGGTATCATAGCGCTGAAACTCCTGATAATGCACTGCGATCAACGCAAGAGTTTTCTCCAAGGCACCGTATGCGCATTGCTAAAATGGCCGCATTATTACGCTTGGCGGATGCACTTGATGATAGCCGATTACAAAAAATTAGTAAATTAACTGTGTCTATCGGTACAGAAAAAATCACAGTAATCGGACAATCTGCCGCGGATTTGCAATTGGAAATGTATATATTTGCACAAAAAGCACATTTTTTTGAGGCTGTGTTTGGATTGCCCATTGTATTGAAACGTCAGGGGAAAAGGAGCTGAAAAGCACTATGACAGATCTGAAACAACACAAATATTATGTTAATCGTGAAATGAGTTGGTTAGCTTTTAATAAACGTGTGCTTGAAGAAGGGCGCGATACACAAAATCCTATCCTAGAGCGCGCTAATTTTTTAGCGATTACACAAAAAAACATGGATGAATGGTTCATGGTTCGTGTGGCAAGCTTACAACAACAAATGTTTGTAGGTCACGATAAGGTGGATGCATCTGGTTTATCGCCCAAACAACAGCTAATTAAAATTTCTGCCGCTGCAGGAGAACAAATTAAAAACCAGTACCAAGTATTAAATCGTAGTATTATTCCGACCATGAAAAAGTTAGGTTTTTCATTGGTCCATAAAAATGATTTGACGAATGCACAAGTTAACTTTTTGAAGAAATTTTTTGAGAAGGAGTTACGTCCTGTCTTAACGCCGATGGCGATTGATAGTACACGACCATTTCCTTTTTTGGCAAATGATACGTTAAATATTGGTGTCCGTCTGAAAAAAAACGACGAACAATCTGAAAAATATATTGCAGTATTACAGGTTCCAGAAACCTCTGGACGAGTAATCGCACTACCAGAAGAAAATCAAGTGATTTTAGTAGAAGATGTTGTGCAACTATTTTTAGATGCGCTTTTTCCAGGTTATACCATTAAAGAATCAAATGTTTTTCATATTTTACGTGATATGGAATTAGATGTTGCTGATGATGAAGATACGCCCAATATTTTGCAAGAAGTACAAAGTAAATTGCAAGAACGGGAGCGTGGACGAGTTATCCGTGTGATTGTAAGTGCGAACACGGGTAAAATGTTGATGACCCAACTCATCAAAGCCTTACAGGTCCCTGATGATAGAATTTATGAAGTGAGTGGTCCGATTGATTTAACATTCATCAGTTCATGGTTGAAAGTAATTGATGCACCTACACTAGAATATACATCATTTCATGGGTACGAAAATCCCGACTTGACCGCTGATAAAATATTTGAAAATATACGAAAACGCGATTATCTGTTGCATCACCCCTATGATTCATTTAAGCCAGTAGTTCAGTTTATTCAAACAGCTGCTATAGATGATGATGTGCTAGCCATTAAAATGACTCTATACCGTGTATCCGGCAATTCACCAATTATTAAGGCACTCTCTGATGCTGCTCAACGTGGCAAGCAGGTAACGGTATTGCTTGAAATCAAGGCACGCTTTGACGAGGAAAATAATGTCCATTGGGCGCGTGAATTAGAGCAAAAGGGCGTCCATGTGGTCTATGGACTTCGTGGACTAAAAGTGCATGCTAAAATGGCCATGGTAGTGCGACGGGAAAGTGATACTATTCGTCGATATGTCCATCTCGCTACTGGAAACTATAATGATGTTACAGCGAATTTTTATACGGATCTTGGATTGCTAACAGTGGATAGCGAATTAGGTGCAGATGTGGCTTCGATTTTTAATATTCTAACGGGTTACTCTGATCCGAGTTTTTTTCATCAACTGCATATGTCACCTAATGGCATTCGTGAGTTTATTTATGAAAAAATAAACGTCGAAATTAAGAATGCTAAGGCAGGAAAACCATCCGGTATTAAGATGAAATTCAATTCGTTATCTGATGAACGAATGATTCGTCATTTGTACGAAGCAAGTGAAGCTGGTGTACCAGTAGAATTGATAGTTCGAGGAATTACAATGCTCAAGGTTGGTATTCCAAAAGTCAGTGAAACGATAGCTGTGCATTCAATTGTTGGCCGTTTTTTGGAACATAGTCGGGTGTTCATCTTTCATAATGATGATAGTCCACGAGTTTATTTATCTTCTGCAGATTTAATGACAAGAAACTTAAATCGACGTGTTGAATTGTTATTCCCAATTCGCAATGCTGGTTTGTCTCAACAGGTGATTAATATTTTTGAAATCATGTGGGCAGATAATGTTAAAACACGTGTCTTACAACCAGATGGATCGTTTGATAAAATTGATCGTAGAGGCTTATCCTCTGTTAACGCACAAGAAATGTTTATAGCTGAATCTATGGTCAAACAAATTGAGTTAAAGCAACAACAGGACCGAGAAAATACGCAAAAAGAATTTGAGCCAATCAACAACCCGTTTATAGGAGGTGAATCATGACTGTTATAGCAGTAATAGATTTAGGATCGAACTCAGTACGGATGACAATTAGTAGATATCATCAAGATGGTCATTATGAAGTATTGAATAGATTACAAGAGATGGTACGCCTCTCTGAAGGAATGGGTGAAAATAAAGTTTTACAACCTGAGGCTATTAAACGTACGATGAACGCCTTGAAGAATTTCAAGGAAACGCTGGACAAGTACCCAAAAGCGAAAATAAGAGCAGTGGCCACTGCAGCTGTCCGACAAGCAACAAACCAAACGGCATTTTTGACGGAATTTGAAGAAACAATGGGTTTCACGCTGCAAGTACTAACGGGTGAAGAAGAGGCACACTATGATTACGTTGGTATTGTTAATACACTAAACATAAACGACGCCTTAATTTTGGATACTGGTGGTGCCTCTGCAGAATTGATTTTAGTTCGAAACAAAGAATCAGTTCACGAAATAAGTCTGCCTATTGGCGCAGTGACGATTAGCGAAATGTTCCTTGAGAAGGATGTTATTAATGCGGATTCTTTGTTTCAAGCAACTGTAGCCTTAAGGCAAATGTTTGGAGATGTTTCTTGGCTCAGTGATGCCATGCATTTGCCGTTGGTGGCATTGGGTGGTAGCAATCGTACTTTAGCTAAAATTTCTCGACGTCAGCGAAAAATCACTGATATGCCAATTCATGGATACCATCTGAGTAAGCAAGATGCAACAGATATATATCAAAAGATATTAAGTAAAAATCTAGTTGAACGACAGAAAATGGCTGGATTAGCCAAGGATCGTGGTGACATTATTGTCGGTGGCTTATTGCCGTTGGTAGAACTGCTGCTTTTTCTAGGCGGACAGCAGGTCATATTCTCACAAGCTGGTCTGCGGGAAGGTATTTTATTTGAAACGATTAGGCAAGAGACAGGGCAACATGTTATTGCGCCAGAACCCGCTTCAATGACGATAGACTAATAAAAAACAGCCAATATGATTATTGGCTGTTTTTTATTTATTTAATGATCCACCCGGGAGTCGAACCCGGATTTCAAGAACCGGAATCTTGCGTGCGATCCATTACACTAGCGGATCATAACTATTCAATTATAGCCTATTTTACTGGAATTTCAAAGTAAGTTTCGTCACCAATGTCAAATAATATATGCCCAGAAAACTGGTTCATCAAATCTGATTGAAACTTGGTCAGGTCTTCTTCAGATACTGGGACTACGACGTGAACATTTGTATCATACTGTGTGTCTATTATTTGATAATTATGGCTGTTTAGCCAATAATTTAATGTTTCGCCATGCTTATAATCAATGCTGATAGTAACTTGTAGACGTGTTAGTCGTTCCACAAAGTCAATTGACTCAAGTCCTTCAGCAATTGTGCCAGCGTAAGCACGGATCAGTCCGCCTGCCCCTAATTTAATACCACCAAAATAGCGAGTTACTACTGCAATAACATCATGTAGATCATTTTTTTGTAAGACCTCTAGCATTGGTATGCCAGCCGTACCACTCGGTTCACCATTATCACTATAGCGCTTAATGCTGTCATTGTCACCTAAGACATAAGCAAAAACATTATGGCTGGCCTTATAGTGGATTTTATTTATTTTTTCTATAAAATCTCGAGCGTCATTTTCGGAAGTAATACGTGCCATGTTTAAAATGAAACGTGATTTTTTAATTTCTTTTTCCCATGTGAATGCTGTGGGCTTAATTGTGAAATATTTTACCATATAACGTATTATACAGCATGAATGATGAATATTTCTATGGTCGTCAAATTGTCCAACCAAAAGTGGAAACAACGACTAAACATATTATTGAACCTTTTATTGGGAAGAAGTGCCAACGGTGCGGACAGAAGAATACCGAGGAATTGCCTAACCAACATTATTATTGTAACGCTTGTTTGATATTAGGGCGAGTTAGTTCTCTTGATAATTTAGTTTCGTTACCGGAACCAAATCAATTTTCTGGTACTGCTAAAATGACATGGCAAGGTGAATTGACGCAACAACAGGAAAAAGTTAGCAATGAACTATTGGTGACTTTGTTTCAAAAAGGGGAACATTTAGTGTGGGCGGTTACTGGTGCGGGTAAAACTGAAATGTTATTCCCGGTTATCCACAAAGCATTGTGTCAAAGACTACGTGTAGCGATTGTTTCACCACGCGTAGATGTCATTGTGGAGTTAGCACCACGAATTCAGTCGGCATTTGAAGAAACTGAGCTAATGATATTACATGGCAACCAAAAAGAAAACTATCGATATACACAGTTAGTTTTAGCGACCACACATCAGATGTTGCGGTTTTATCATGCTTTCGATCTTGTTATTGTCGATGAAGTTGATAGTTTTCCGTTTGCAGGGGATGCCATGCTGGCTTATGCGGTGAATAAAGCCCGAAAGGAGAACAGTGCTTTAATTTATTTAACGGCGACACCAACACTAGCAATGCGAAAAAAAGCAGGTAAAAAATTACCGACCTCTTATTTGCCATTAAGATTTCACCAGCATGTCTTACCTGAAATAAAAGTAAGATTAGTTAGCAACTGGCGTAAAAGGCTACCGAACGTCATCAAAAAACAAATTATTCAGCTCATTACATCTAAACAACGATTTTTAATTTTTGTGCCAAAAGTCTCTGATTTAAAACCGCTACATCAAAAATTACATCAATTATTTCCAAGTGTACAAAGTGATTACGTACATGCAGCTGATCCATTTCGACAAGAAAAAGTTAAAAAAATGCGTGACGAAAAGTTACAGTATTTAATTACGACTACAATATTAGAAAGAGGGGTTACTTTCCCAAGAATCGACGTATTAATTATAGGAGCAGACGATAAAACATTTAGTGAAAATGCGCTAGTCCAAATTGCAGGTCGTGTAGGGCGTAGTGCCGATCGACCCACCGGTTTAGTACAAGCATATGTACAACATATCAATTTAAAGGTTAGGGCAGCACAAAAACAGATTATCATGATGAATCGTCGTGGGGAAAAATTAAAGCGTAGAATGGACAACTAAAAAAGGAGAAGCTATGCATTGTGCATTGTGTCAAACACAATTATTTGAAGTAAATTCATTTTTGCAGTTTTTTGGCCTAATAAGACATGAAAATAGTGTGTTGTGTGAAAGTTGTCGTCACAATTTTGATGCAATCAATGATCAAAGTTGTCCAGCGTGCGGGCGACAGCAACTAAATAATGACGCATGTTACGACTGCCAAAGGTGGCAATTGAATAACAGGCCCAGCCTTCATCATCGTGCATTGTATCAATACAATGATGCCATGCGATTATTTATGCAACAATATAAATTTAATGGTGACTACAAACTACGTAAAATTTTTAATCGTGAGTTAATAAACCTAGTTCATACTTCAGATATGGATTTGGTAGTAGCAGTTCCTGTTAGCCAGCATACGATGATGACACGTGGATTTAATCAAGTAGCTAGCCTGCTAGAAGGCATTGAATTAACAGAAGCCTTACAAGTTAAGGTAACGAAAAAAATCCAACAATCACATTCTAATCGCAGAGCTCGCATGAAAAGAGAACAGCCATTTTCCATAATCGACGAAAAAATTATTGAAGGACAAAGTATTTTACTTGTAGATGATGTATATACGACTGGTAGTACATTGCACCACGCTGCCGATTTATTATTAGCACATGGGGCTGATTCTGTGAAAAGCATTTCATTAGCACGATGAAAATGAAGAAATTGTAATTTCGCGGTAAACGCTTACAGATATGTTATAATGATGATAGAACCAATATAAAATAACTGACTTGATGATAATATTTAGAATTTTATCATTAAAGAAGGAAATTTGGAGGAATTAGTTTATGTTAGATTACAATGTACGTGGTGAAAATATCACAGTCACAGATGCAATTCGTGAATATGTGGAAAAACGCTTGACGAAATTAAATCGTTATATCGAAGAAAATGCCAAGGCCAACGTTAACTTGCGCACATACAAGTCTGACAATTCTGGTAAGGTTGAAGTAACTATTGTGTTACCTTACGTAGTTTTGCGAGCTGAAGATACTAATCAAGATTTATACGCAGCTGTTGATAATGTTTCTGAAAAAGTAGAACGACAAATTCGTAAGTATAAGACAAAGATCAATCGTAAATCCAGAGAAACTGGATTTAAAGGTATTGATTCGAAGGGTGAAATTCCTGAAGAAGAGGTAGATGATTCTGCTCTACAAATTGTTCGTACTAAGCAGGTTGATTTGAAACCTATGTCACCTGAGGAAGCTGCCTTACAAATGGATTTACTAGGACATGTGTTCTTTATCTTCAAAGATGCAGAGTCAAATACTGATTCAGTAATCTATAAGCGGGCTGATGGAAAGTATGGCTTGCTTGAAACAGCTGAATGATATGCGTCATTGTGTATTATCAACTGCAAAGTGGGGAACATTTTTCCATAATTTAGTTAAGAATCGTAAAAGTTTATAAAGTTATCCAAAAGACCAGTTCAATTGCGTATGCTATATTAAGCAGAGTTTAAATTGAAGAGGTCTTTTATGTTTGGTTGGCAAACGATATTAAAAAATAAACACAGTTTAGTTAAGTGGCTATTAGCAATGGTGATTCCAGTAATTTTAGTTGCTGGGTACCTTGGAGCAACTAGTCATGTAACTCAGCATGCGAACCGTTTAAAGGTCGCTGTTGTTAATTTAGATAAGCCAGCGCAGTTTGAAGGTGAACAACAAAGCGTTGGTGCTAAATTGACTGATCAATTTAAGGCCAGTAAAAAGTTAGTGGTCAAGAAGTATAGTTCAGAGAAGTCAGCTCGAGAAGCCTTAAAGTTGGGACAGATTAGTAGTGTTATTGTTTTCCCAAATAAGATGACGCAGCAGTTGGCCAACTTTAAAAGTTCAGGCAAGAACGTGAATGTTAGACAAGTCATAGCTACTGGTAATAATCAATTTGCTACACAATATACGAGCCGTGTGCTCGAAGACTTGATTAATGAAGCCAATGTAAAGCTGAGCATGGGTATCTCAAACGACTCTACCTTGAAAAATTTAGCAAAGCAAAGCAATAGTTTGGCGGACAAAACATCCGATTTGCAAGCCAATTTACAAGTTGTTGGGAATGCTATTGATACAGATACAGCTAAAGATTTGCAAACAGATGCGAGTGATTTAGCAACACAGTTAGCAACTTATTCTGTTGAGCTTAATACGGCCATTAGTAATAGTGACACCGACAAAATTAAAGAAGCAGCAGCTAAGATAAACGACGTTTCCTACAAAATGCAAACAACGGTAGTAGGGGGAATTAGTAATATTGTTGTGAATTTGAATAATACACAGGCTTTGAGTCAGAAGTCTGGTATTATCCAAACCGAAGCCACATCCGTAAAAAATGGTCAAACTGCTATCTCCAATAAATTAAAATCACTGCTTGGGGATAAGTCCGAGACGACCACTTCCTTGACGCAAATGCTTACGCTAAACATAACTGACATTAAGCCAGTTAAAAACGATGGACAAGTCATTTTGCCACAGGTATTGGCAGTTGGTGTGACAGTAATGGCAATACTATTTGGTTTGGTATTAACAATTAAACCAGAAAAGCCAGAAGCACTTGCGCTTGAACAATGGTGGGATAATTTCCAAATTGGTGGTCTATTGAGTGTTGTAGGTGCGTTGTTAATGACAACCAGTGTATTATTGTGGAAAATACCAATCACTTATTTTTGGTTCATTGTAGGAGTTGTCATACTAGCCGAGTGGATAATGCTAAGTTTTGTTTGGTACCTGAAACAACTATTTGGTCAAGCAGGCTGGTGGTTAGCTACAGGAATATCTGTTTTACAACTGATTATAGTTGCTGTTAGTTATCCAGCAATTGTACAAGATACAGCATTTGGTATTTCTAGACCATTTTGGCCATTAACAGCACTAATAAGTGCTGTCAACCACATTACGTTTAGTGGTGAAATACAGCAAAACGTAATGATCTTAGTAATTTGGTGGATTATACTTACTATTTTATTAGTCTCACAGTATCGTTTTAGGCAACGAAAAAGTTTGACAGAAAAAATTGATGAATAAAAAAAGCGAGCACATTTGAGCTCGCTTTTTTTGTCAATAAATTATGAATTAAATATAGTTGAATCATCGTTAAAGTTAGTAATTTTAGCATGGTCAGCAGCTAATTCAAGTTGCGTAACAGCACCATTTTTAACACTAATCTTGGCAAAATCATGATAGCCAAAATAATCAACAATAGCACGAATAGCTGTACCATGAGAGACAATTAGTACATTATCTCCATCTTGATGACGAGAAAGAATATCGTCAAAACCGTGTTGTATACGGTTTATAAACTGTTGATAGTCCTCTGCAATTTTGAAAGGGTCGCCTTCACGAATCAAATCCATTGCTGCAGGCATACCATATTTAGCGATAACATCGGAAAAATCTGAGAAGGTATCATTTTTATAAGCACCAAGAGTTGTTAAGGCTAAGCCAGTGTGTACACCTTCAAAATAGCCAAAGTTTTCTTCACGGAAGTCTGGTAATTGGATAGCTTGATTGGGTGAATCAGATTTATTGTTGACTAAGATATATTGTGATGTGTGGATAGTTCGTGTTAAGCCAGATGAATAAGCACCATCGAAGTGTACGTTGGCCAGTCGAGTACCGGCTGCATAACCGTCTTGAATCCCTTTTTCTGTTAAGGGGGCATCGGACCAGCCTTGGAAACGATGCAAAAGATTAAAATAGGTTTCGCCATGGCGTACCATGTAGATGTTGACTGTCATAAGTTTCCTCCTGAAGATAACTATTTCCATTTTACCACAAGTGTTTTGGTAGCAGAATGAAAAAGATGCATTCCCGAAGGAATACATCTTTGATTAATTGGCAGCAACTTCATCTTCAGAATTTTTTTCTGAGGCTGCTTCATCCTCGTCAAAAATACCATTTTGATTTAAATCATCTTTTGGTAAAGGCAATTCTTTGACAATGAATTGAGAAATATAAGCATTATCATAATCCAATGCTGTCAACTCAAAGTTGGCGACTTTCATAGTGTCTCCGGCACGGAATTCGGGGTCATGATTCAAGACATATCCAGTTAAGGTAACTGCATCGTCATTTTCAAGTTCTTTGATATTGCGATTAAAGTAACGTTCAAAATCGTATAATGTCATCTTACCTGAGATTTTAAAACGGTGATCTCCGAGCTTTTCGATATAGTCATCAGAAACATCATCAATTTCATCACGTACGGTACCAAACAGTTCTTCATAAATATCTTTGTCAGTAATTAGTCCAGAAGTACCACCATATTCATCAACAACAATTGCAATAGGAGAACGCTTTATAATCATTTCATCCATGACATCATGTAAATCCATATTTTCTGGAACAGCTGGAATATCACGCATAATTTTGGAAACTGGATCAGATGACTTAATACGTGCTTGTCGTACTAAATCATAATTGAAAACATAGCCCAAAACTTTATCTTTATCGTTATCCGCTACAACGGGAAAACGTGAATATCGTTCTTGTAAGTATAAGTTGAGTCCATCCGCAATTGAAGCCGTAACATCGATGATGGTCATGGATGTACGATCGATCATTATGTCCACAGCGACTTTATCATTCATTTCAAACGCACGTTGCATGAAAGTAAGGTCTTCTTCATCTAATTCACCAGCTGCTGCTGCATTCTTAGACAACGACAAAATTTCGGTTTGAGAATAAATGTCCTCTTCACCGTCTGTCCGGAAGCCAAGTAAATGGGTAATACCGTTTGACAAGTGATCTAATGTCCAAATCAAAGGAAACAAAGCAATATGGAAGAATCGTACAGGACGTACAATAAAGAGTAACACCTTGACCGGTGACTCAATTGCAATGTTCTTCGGTACTAAGTCGGTAAATACAGCGTGGACAATCGTGAAAATGATCATAGCGGCGACAGAAGCTACCGCGTGAGCATATTCAGCTGGGATAATCCCAGATCCAAGTATGATTTCAGCAACGGTTTCTTCACCAATCCAACCTAAAATCAAACTTGTTAACGTAATTCCGACTTGTGCAGTTGAAAGATATTCAGTTAAATGTGTTGTCATATAAATAGCATTGCTAATGTTACGTGAAGGCTTTTCACGAGTTTCTTGCAATGCCTTTAATGCACTTAAACGTACTTTTACTAATGAATATTCTGTTAAAGTAAACAAAATAGCTAGTAAAAGGACCACCAAAATAATGAAAAAATTGATGATCATAGACGGACCAGAATCCAAATTCGTAAACCTCTTTTCATATTATAACTAATACACATTATAACAAAGATCGTATGAGGACGTTGGATTTTATAACTTTCTTAAGGGTGACTATTGTCAGTATTAGACGTTTCTATGAAGTTAATGGGAAGGGAACAAACATATGGTTCTTGCGAGCAATTCAATATGATTTATAAAAAAAGTATGGTATTATAGAAATCTAAACAACATGCATGCATCAATGGAAATCCTTGATATAATAGGATTCTTTCCTTTTTATTGTCCTTTTATTTTCTAGCAGCCTTTTTTAAATAGGTTATTCAATTCATAAGAACATGCGTTCGCTGAGACAAAATTAGGGCTTGAAGAATTAATTAAAAAGGGTAAACTTAAAGTCAGTAGTTATTAGATTCAAAACAGAGGAAATAAATATAAAAGAGGTCGGTATCATGGAAAAAGTTACAGTATATACAAAATACAATTGTGTGCAATGCAAGATGACCAAAAAGTTTTTAGAAGCGCAAGGTATACCTTTTAAAGAAATTAACATTGAAGAGGAAACACAATTTGTTGAGGAACTGAAGGCTAATGGTCATCGCCAAACACCGGTTGTGGCGGTGGAAGGCCTACCAGCATTTTCCGGATTCCGTCCTGATGTGCTAAAGAAAATTTCTGCTTGATTTTCGTTAACATCGTGCGGTGCAAAGCTTAGCGGTGTTTTTTATTACATTTTTTCTAGTAAGAGTGTTGATAAATTGCAGAAGTTTGTTGTCAATCAAAGGTAGTTCAAAATATAAAGTGTCAACACGGCAATCGATCACATTCAAAACCAAAGGACAATAAACTGATGTCATTAAAAGAGTTAGATTTAGAAAACGTAACATATTTTGATTTAAACAATCAAGTAAATATTCCAAAGAACAATGAAATTCAGCTTGATAAAGATCAAGAGGCATTGAACGCTTTTTTGGATGAGAATGTTTTGCCCAATGTGATGCATTTTGATTCCTTGCAAGAACGTCTGGATTGGATGTTTGATCATCGCTTCTTGGAACGTGAATTTATTCAAAAATACAACCTAACATTCATTGAAAAGTTATATACATATTTAGCGGGTGAACATTTTAAGTTTAAATCCTTTATGGCGGCCTTCAAGTTCTATAATCAATATGCGCTTAAAACTAATGATGGTGCATATTATATTGAAACATATGAAGATCGTGTTGCCATGAATGCTTTATATTATGCAGATGGGAATGAGAATTTGGCACTGCGTTTGGCTGATGAAATGATACATCAACGCTATCAACCAGCGACACCATCTTTCTTAAACGCGGGCCGAGCTCGACGCGGAGAATTGGTATCGTGCTTTATTATTCAGACTTCAGATGATATGAACTCAATTGGGCGGACCATCAATTCAGCGCTGCAACTATCCAAAATGGGTGGTGGCGTTGGTATCAATCTTTCAAATGTGCGTGAGGCTGGTGCACCAGTCATGGGTATCGATAATGCTGCCGGTGGTGTAGTGCCAATTATGAAATTGTTAGAGGACTCGTTTACATTTTCATCACAAGTTGGTGCTCGTCAAGGAGCCGGCGTCGTTTATTTATCAGTTTTTCACCCTGATATTTTATCTTTCTTATCAACTAAGAAGGAAAACGCTGACGAAAAGATACGAGTAAAAACATTATCTCTTGGGTTGACTGTCCCAGATAAATTTTATGATTTAGTCAAGCAAAATGAGACAATGTACTTGTTTAGCCCAGACGATGTTGAGAAGGTTTATCAACAACCGTTTAATTACGTTGATATTACTGCCGAATATGACAACATGGTCGCTAACGATAAAATCCGTAAGCAACGTATCGACGCGCGATCCCTTGAAGAAGAAATATCTAAGTTACAACAAGAATCGGGTTACCCGTATATCATTAATATTGATACAGCTAATCGAACTAATCCAGTTCCTGGTAAGATTGTATCTTCTAACCTGTGTTCAGAGATATTACAAGTACAAACGCCGTCAGAAATTGACAATGAACAACATTATACAAAATTAGGTTCGGATATTAGTTGTAACTTAGGGTCGATTAATATCGTAAACATGATGAACACGAATGATTTCGGTGGATCTGTGGATGCAATGGTTCGGGCACTAACCTTTGTATCCGATTCGTCTAATTTGGATGTTGTTCCTTCAATCGATTTAGGTAACAAAGAAAAACATGCCATCGGCTTGGGTGCTATGGGACTAGCAGCATATTTTGCACAAAATAAGATGTACTATGGAGATGAAGAAGCATTAGACTTTACATCAACATTTTTCATGATGCTGAATTATTATTCTATTAAATCTTCAATGGGCATTGCAAAAGAACGGCATGAAACGTTTTATCAGTTTGATCAATCGGGTTATGCGGATGGAACATACTTTGACAAGTACGTTGAAAAGAATTGGACGCCAAAAACCGAAAAAGTGGCAAAAGCCTTTGCTGGTTTTGATGTGCCAACAGAACAAGACTGGGCACAGTTAAAAGAAGACGTAGCAAAATACGGTATGTATAATGCCTATCGTCATGCAATCGCGCCAACAGGTTCTATTTCTTATGTTAACGATGCAACGGCCTCTTTGTTGCCAATTGTTAACAAAATTGAAGAACGTCAAGAAGGTATGATTGGTAAGGTTTACTATCCAGCACCGGGATTAAGCAATGAAACAATGCCATATTATGTTTCAGCGTACGATACAGATATGCGTAGAGTAATTGATGTATATGCTGCTGCACAAGAACATATTGATCAAGGAATGGCGTTGACATTATTTATGCGTTCTACATTGCCTGAACATTTGTACGAATGGAAAAATAATCGTACAAATAAAATGACGACGCGTGATTTGACCATTTTGCGTAACTATGCCTTTAACAAGGGGATAAAATCGCTTTATTATGTTCGTACGTTTACAGATGACAACCAAGAATCAGGTGTTAATGAATGTGAAAGTTGCTCAATTTAATTTAAAAGAGCGCTTAGCTATGAAATGAAGGAATGAATGACAACTATAAATATTCTTTATGCCTCTACTGAAGGTAATACAAAAGCGTTTATTGAAAAGTTAGCAGCTGTTGCTGAATCTAATGGTGATGGATTTTCCGCGCGTTTAATTGGTGATGAAACAGAATATGCAAATGAAACACAACCCTATGTTGCTTTCGTGCCGACTTATCTAACAGGCGGTACTGGAACAGGACCGGAAGTTAAAGAAATTTTTACAAATGCCTTGGGCGATTATATTGCATTTGGTAATAATGCGCGATACTTAAAAGGGGTGGTTGGTTCAGGAAACCGAAACTTCAACATCCAATTTAACTTGACAGCGATTCGCTATGGAAAAAACTTTGATGTTCCAATGATTGCAGCCTATGAATTGCGAGGTAGCAAGTTTGATGCAGAAAAGATATATAATAAGATAAAACCTTATTTTGGAGAATGACAATGGCACATATAAACAACGGTTCATACACAGCGATTAACTGGAATAACATTGAAGATGAATTAGATAAGGCGACATGGGAAAAGTTAACACAACAGTTTTGGCTAGACACCCGAATTCCTATTTCAAATGATTTACGTACTTGGCGTGGTAACATGTCCGAACAAGAACGCCAAACAATGAACTTGGTCTTTGGCGGCTTAACAACTTTGGATACATTACAATCACAAGATGGTATGGCGCAATTAAAGTTAGATGCCACGAATCAAAAAGAAGAAGCGGTATTGAATAATATTCAATTCATGGAATCAGTTCATGCCAAGTCATATTCATCAATTTTCGAAACACTAAATGAAAAAGTTGAGATTGAAAAGATTTTTGAATGGGCAGATTCTAACGAGTTTTTACAATATAAGGCGAATAGAATTAACGATATTTACCATAATGGTTCAGCGTTACAGAAAAAAATTGCTTCGGTTTTCTTAGAAACTTTCTTATTCTACTCAGGTTTTTACACACCATTGTATTTCTTGGGGCATAATAAAATGTTAAATGTGGCGGAGATTATTAAACTAATTATTCGTGATGAATCGGTTCACGGTACGTACATTGGCTACAAGTTCCAAATTGGGTTTAATAAAATTTCGGCTGAAGAACGTACAGAACTACAAAGCTGGATGTATGATCTGTTATATGAATTGTACGAAAATGAAGAGAAATATACACACGAGTTATATGATGACTTAGGTTGGACTGAACAAGTGCTCACATTTTTACGGTATAATGCTAATAAAGCTTTGATGAACTTAGGCCAAGAGCCAATGTTCCCTGACGGGGCTGAAGATGTTAACCCGGTTGTTATGAATGGTATTTCAACTTCTACAGCAAATCATGACTTCTTCTCAGGTGTTGGAAATGGTTATTTATTGGGTGAAGTTGAAGCAATGAATGATGATGATTATAATATTGGATTAGACTAAAAAAGAATCGCAATTGCGATTCTTTTTTTATTTAAACTTCATCATGTGAGAAGAAGGATAGTGATGTAAGAAGTTTTGCTAATACTGGGTACAACTTCCCAGCAAATATAATCCAAGCGTATGCAAACAAGACAGCAGCTATTGTATCACTTAAGTAATGTGCGTTAAAGTATATTCGTGACATTAAAGTCATTACGCCAATAACAGTTATTGCCCAAGAAATTAAGAACTGTTTTCGTGGCGATTCGATGTTAGGAATAACAAGCAAGGAAAGGATGAATATGACTGAAAATATACCAAACACATGACTGCTAGGGAATGAGGAGCCTTGGTCGCTGAGTAAATGACCAACTGGACGGCTCCTATCGACGCTAAGTCGAATAATGGCATTGAAAATATTTCCTAGAATAATTGTGGTAACCGCCCAAATGGCTGGAATACGCAAATTAGCAAGTAGTAGGATGGCCGCTAGAATCAACACATAAATGACATCAAGGATGGGTGAACCTAGAAAGGAAAATACAGTCATCAAGATATCATTTAGACCAGTTTGAATGCCTGCCATGAATGAATGAATGCTATTATCAATGATGGTTGGAAATATAAACTTTATTTTGACAAAAACACTAATAATAAGGGCAGATATAAAGCAGATAATCGCATAACGCAATTGCTTATTTTTTACGGAAATAATCATTGTACTGATCTCCAGAAAGAGTTTTTTTAACTCCTTCTAGTATAAGGGATTCGCTATAGAAATTACAATACTATCATTTCTGCAATGCACAATCTTTATCTTCCAACGATGGAAAATTAGTTGCCTTTATAATCTGGGGCTAATTTGTTTACGGGTGGAGTGAACTTACGCATCGATTCAGCTAGATGTACAAAATTTGTTACTAAATGTTGGTTAGGTGCATTAACACCGTTTTTATCAGCCAAGTCTGCAATCCAACCGTTAATATAGTCCACTTCAGTTGGGCGTCCCTTGACAAAATCCTGATACATTGATGGGAAATGAAGCGGGTTACCAATATTTGAAACATAATCAACCTGCTTGACCATTTCATCGCGTGTTTCAATTAGTGTAATGCCTGCTGCCTCAGCAGCATCGTAAGCTTCATTAATTAATGGGCGAGCAATACCTTCAAGGAAGTTATCGTAGGCCATTAGCTGACCCATTCGTGACTGAAACATTGTGGCGATGGAATTTTCAACTGCGTTGAAAAATACTTTAGTCAATAGTGTACCCATAAAGTTTTCCGTATAAGAGGGGTTTAAGTGCGCTGCCTTGAAATCTTCTTGGATCTTATCCATAACCGTTGATGGTTTTTCGGTTAGATTAGCATAAACAGAGCTACCCATACTTTCTCCGCCCATGAAATCAACGTCGCCGTAATCATTTAAGACGGTGGCGATCATTGCTGTACCACCAATAATGTGTTCATCATCAAAATATTTTTGCAACTTTTCAATATGACCCATGCCGTTCATTGCACCGAGGGCGGTCTGTCCAGGTTTGAATTTTGGCGAAAGACGATCCAAGGTATCTTGGAGTTGCATTTGCTTCATGAAGAAAATCCAAACATCAGGGCTACCTTCATATTCTTCAGGAGAAAAAATGTTAATTTTAATTTCGTGACGGTCTTTGTGATCACGGGATTTCCAAACTTTATCACCTTGTTCGTGAATCTTATCGAGGCTTGCTTGCGTTGGTTCGACAAAATCAACGGGGACACCGGCATTTTCCTGAAGCAAAATGCCGTAACGAAGACCCATTGCACCGGCACCAACAACTGTGTATTTCATAATTATAATAACCTCCAAAGACTTGATGAGATAATACTAATCCTTTTATCACAAAAAGTCAATGTGATGGATGTATCAAATGGGAACTTTATTGACATCATGATGGCGTTTTTAATTTAAAGTAATCAATTAGCAAATCATATAACGTTCATTTAGCCTAGCTGATATAATATTAATGTATGCATATCGTATACTTAAACAATCAACAATATATCGCTCAAAGTGTGCACGCAACAACAATAGTTTCATTATTGTGTGTGTATATTTTGTTACGTCACACATTAAAGTCACTGCGCAATAAAAGCTTTTCATGGCGGGGTCTACTGGGGCGGGCTATTCTCTCGGTATATGCAACGTTGGTTGCTGCTTTTACACTAACCTTTTATAAATGGCCATCATTTGCAACATATTTGGCAGTGATAAAAGGATATGGCGATTTTGGTCAGTACTCATTCGTCCATTTATCGCTGTTTAATGCAGATAATGTTGCCCTCAGCTGGTACCAGATGACTGGTAATTTTATGTTACTGCTGCCGTTAGGGTTTATAGCTCCGTTCTTATTTCCAAAATGGCGGGGATTGCTTCGTATTGTGCCAAGAATATTTTTAACAACGTTAACTATTGAAATCATTCAGGGAACTAGCACATTCTTTTATCTTTCAAATCGTATCTTTGATATGAATGATCTTGCTGTAAACACAGCTGGGGGTGTGGTGGGCTATGTTATCTATCTGATAACAATTTTCGTTATGAAAAAAGATAAAAATTTTGTTCCAAACCATGTTGAGAAAGGCAATTTAAATGAGCACAATCTTTATATTAAGTCTTAATCTTATATGTATTTATTTTTTCTTTTGGCTAATTAAACCAATAAACTTTGCCAGATTTATGCCATATACACCGCGTCAAGCAGCTTTTTTGAAAGTGGTACTCTCCATCATAGGAGGATATCTTTTGGCTAGCTTTTTTGTTTCAGCAACAAATTGGGTTATTCAAATACCAAGCACAATATTGGGAAATTAGCTTTTTTAAATTATTAAAGATATTTTTAGTTGAGCATCCCACTTGTATGAGAATCAAGCGTAAAAAGGTCTTTACAATATGTTATAATTTAATAGATTGTATATGAAAATAATTAACATTAATAAAAGTTAAAGTCTCGGAGACATGAAATGGCAAAAGATATTGGAATTGATTTAGGAACAGCCAATGTTCTCATTTACGTAGAAGGAAAAGGTATTGTACTAAACGAACCGTCAGTTGTTGCGGTTGATGATAAAACAGATCGAGTTTTGGCTGTGGGATCAGAAGCTTATCGTATGGTAGGACGCACACCAGGTAATATTCGTGCGGTGCGACCACTTAAAGATGGTGTTATTTCGGATTTTGATGTCACAGAAGCAATGCTAACCTATTTTGTTGACAAACTTAACGTTAAAGGATTCATGTCGAAGCCTAACATTATGATTTGCGCACCTACTAATATCACAGAGATTGAACGTAAAGCGATTATACAGGCTGCTGAAAAAGCAGGTGGTGCAAAGGTTTATCTTGAGTATGAACCTAAAGTTGCTGCAGTTGGTGCAGGACTGGATATTTTCAAGCCAATTGGTTCAATGGTGATTGACATGGGTGGTGGTACCTCTGATATTGCCGTATTATCATTAGGAGACATTGTTGTTTCTGAGTCCATTCGAATTGCCGGTGACAAAATGAATTTTGATATTGTTAACTTCTTAAAGCGCCGTCACAATTTAATTGTTGGTGAGCGTACTGCGGAAACAATCAAAATTCAAATCGGTTCGGCGCTGCAGGCTGATGAACCATTAACAATGGAAGTGCGTGGCCGTGATAATTTTGAGGGTATGCCTAAAACTGTAACGATCAACTCAAACGAAGTTGAAGATTCATTACATGATACGTTGCAACAAATTGTTCGTGCTGCACATTCCGTTTTGGCTAAATTACCACCTGAATTAGCATCTGACATTATTGACCGTGGTATCATGCTGACTGGTGGTGGCGCATTACTGCATGGCATGGATCAATTACTTTCAGATGCACTGGAAGTACCGGTGGTAGTATCAGATTCACCGCTAGATAATGTTGCTAAAGGAGCAGGAGCCCTACTTGAACACATGAAATCAGGGCGCCGAGGATTATAATGAGAAGAAAAAATCAGAACTTTGACGTTGAATTAATTGTAAATGACCAACAAACACAAGTTTTAGTTGATAAGAAACAAATTGGATACATTGAAAAAGCTGATCGTGGTTTTGTTGGATTTTTTGGTCAACAAGCGATTATTAATCAAGCCAAAGACGAAGACGAAGCCTTGCAAGCTATCTTGGCAAGCTTTAATCTAAATCACTAAAAATAAGGCACGTTGTGACTAATCATGACGTGCTTTGTACATAATTTTTTTAAAGAAATAAAGCGGCTTAACAAAATCGAATTGATATTTTTTTCTTTCAGTGTGCCGTTTTATATACTGGAGATGCTATGCAACAGACACGACAAACTTCAAGACGAACATCTGGATCAGAGCTTGATTGGGGAATCATTTTAGCTTTGTTGCTATTTATGATTATCGGCTTGAGTTCATTATATGAAGCAGCGACACATATGCAGGGTGCGACAACCTTAAGTGCTGTAAAAGTAGTGATGAACCAGGGCATATTCTGGTTTATAGGCGTATTATTAATTGTTTTTTTAGTCAGGTTTGACGGATCACAATTGTGGAAATTAGCACCTATTACCTATGGATTAGGCATCTTTTTGTTAGTAGCAGTGCTAATATTTTATAATCGAGCAATGTATGATTCTACGGGTGCTAGATCATGGTTTGTAATTGGCCCCTTATCATTCCAACCTTCTGAAGTTGTTAAACCGGCGTTCATTTTGATGCTGAGCCGTGTGGTTGCGCAGCATAATAGAAATTATCCGAATCATGCACTATCAACAGACTGGTTGTTGTTAGGTAAAATGGCGGTTTGTTTTATACCTGTTGCGGCATTAATTGCTTTGCAAAATGATTTGGGAACTTTATTGGTTTTCGTTGCTATTTTTGGTGGTGTTGCACTGGTTTCTGGGGTAACCTGGCGAATCCTTGCTCCGGTAATTATTTTGGGTGCGACCGTTGGCACAACGTTGTTAACTTTGGTTATTTCTTCAGCTGGTCGGACTATATTGAGCAAGTTGGGATTCCAATCTTATCAATTTTCTCGTATTGATACATGGTTAAACCCCGCAAATGATACGTCAGGGAATGGATATCAAACTTATCAAAGTTTAAAAGCTATAGGTTCTGGTCAATTGACAGGCAATGGATGGGGAAGTCTTAAGGTGTATGTACCTGTGCGCGAATCAGACATGATTTTTTCCGTTATTGGTGAAAGTTTTGGCTTTATAGGTGGTGCGTTCCTAATAGCGTTATATTTCGGTTTAATTTATTTATTAATTCGTGCCACTTTTAGAGCACAAAGTGCCTTTTATGCCTACATTGCCACTGGTGTTGTAATGATGGTATTGTTTCACGTCTTTGAAAACATTGGTATGAGTATTGGATTATTACCACTGACAGGTATTCCATTACCGTTTGTTTCACAAGGTGGTTCCTCATTGTTAGGAAACATGATTGGTGTAGGATTGATTCTTTCTATAGGTTACCAGCGTCAAAATAGCACGTTTACAGAAACGACAGGTTTTTTTATTTGATGATAGAATTAGATGAATTAAAAAAAGAATTTATAACATTGCGTCAAAAGGTGCGTAATGGGGATGTGTTCCAATCATTAGGAGAATTAATGAAGGAATCACTACATAAAATGCCCCCGCAATCTTTAACAACTGTGTCGTTGCCTGTTGATGGTGAATTTGCGTTAAAACGTATGCAGAACTATACGCAACGGGCAGATCAAATGACCGAATCAGAAACAGCGACGGAAGATTTTGACTTTCAAGTGAAGGACGCAGATTTGGCGTTGATTGTTGAACAGTTAGCTAGTCCGTTGCCAAAGTATCGAGATACGGGAGCATTCTTTTTCTTAAGTGATATGATTCAAAATGATTTGCTTTCAGAGGAGCAATTGCGTTGGCTAACAGATTATCTTGTTTCGGATGAGCAATTATTCGCTCATATCTTAGAACCACAGAATGACGCCATTTATCGCCGTTCCTTTAGTGTGTTAGTTTTATCTTTGTTATTATTTTCAAACCGTATAAAAACACCTTTTATGTCTGAGACGCAATTAAATCATGTTATCGATCAAGTTGCATTGTATGCCGCTTTGGAACGTGATGGACGTGGCTTTATTGATGAAAATGGTTGGGCGCATGCTTTTACGCATATTGGAAACGCTGTCGCAGAGATCTTCTTAATGCCTGATTTAGTAAGGGCCGATAAGGTATTTGTTCTGGGTGCTGTTCTCGCTGGTTATCATGAATTATCACAGCCGTTGACTTTTGGCGAAACAGAACGTTTGGTAGAAGTGATTACCCATATCTCCAAGCAACATGAGTTGTATGCAGATTATCTATTATTAACTTTAAAAATGTGGCGAAAAGATTTAGTGACCCAAACGCCACCAAAGACACAACAACAATGGCAACAATTGTATAACCGATCACAGTTTTTCCATGAAATTTTGCTACGTGGAAAAAATGAAGTACCAGAGGCGGTATTTGATTATGTGAGCGTTACAAAAAACTATTTAGCATAATAATTTAAAATGTTTATTGCACATACAAGGTGAGGACGGAAAGATGACTAAAAAAAGAGTAGCGCTTATTTTTGGAGGTAATTCCTCTGAGCACGACGTATCAAAGCGTTCAGCGCAAAATTTCTATAATGCAATCGAAGCAACTGGTAAATATGAAATTATTGTTTTTGCAATTGCCCAAAATGGTTTCTTTTTAGATACGGAAAGTTCTAAGAAAATACTTGCGTTAGAAGATGAACAGCCCATTGTGGACGCCTTCATGAAAACTGTCGATACTAGTGATCCATTGGCGCGCATTCATGCTTTAAAGAGTGCGGGTGACTTTGATATTTTCTTCCCTGTAGTTCATGGTAACTTAGGAGAAGATGGTACACTGCAAGGTTTATTTAAACTATTAGATAAACCATATGTGGGGGCACCGTTACGTGGCCATGCGGTAAGCTTTGACAAAGCTTTGACTAAAGAACTATTGACGGTAAATGGTATTCGCAATACTAAATACATTGTGGTGGACCCTGAGTCAGCAAACAATTGGTCGTGGGATAAGATTGTGGCTGAATTAGGCAACATTGTGTTTGTTAAAGCTGCTAATCAAGGATCTTCAGTGGGAATTTCACGTGTAACCAATGCCGAAGAATATACTGAAGCATTATCAGATTCATTCCAATATGATTATAAAGTTTTGATAGAAGAAGCAGTCAACGGTGCCCGAGAGTTGGAAGTTGGTGTGATTGGTAACGATCAGCCGCTTGTCTCTGAGATTGGCGCACATACAGTGCCAAATCAGGGTAGTGGGGACGGTTGGTATGATTATAATAATAAGTTCGTTGATAATTCCGCTGTTCACTTTGAAATTCCTGCTCAGTTATCCCCAGAAGTAACAAAAGAAGTTAAACAAATGGCTTTAGATGCTTATAAAGTATTGAATTTACGTGGCGAAGCGCGAATGGATTTTTTGTTAGATGAAAATAATGTTCCCTACTTAGGTGAACCAAACACGTTACCAGGGTTCACGAATATGTCGTTATTTAAACGTTTGTGGGATTATTCTGATATTAACAACGCCAAGCTAGTTGATATGTTGATTGACTACGGGTTTGAAGATTTTGCACAAAATAAAAAATTGAGTTACTCATTTGTGTCACTTGGAGAAGAAAAGATAGGGAAGTTTAACTAATAGAATTTAGTATTAGTAGCATTTCCACTTAGATTTATTTAAAAAATTTATTAATAAATACTTTAGCCCTGCAATGGAGAAGTTCATGGTACAAGTAATTTCACAAAATGAACATCGTCGTCAACAGATTATTGAAGCGGCGACAACAATCTTTTTATCAAAGGGTTTTGAGCAAACAACAACGCGAGATATAGCAAAGAAAGTAAACATTAGCCAACCCGCTTTGTATCATCATTTTGGTGATAAGGAGTCATTATTTGTTGAAGTAATTTCACGTGTTGGCGAGTCGACCTATACGGATATGCAAAGTATTTTATCACAAACGTATGCTGAACCAATCGATCAACTGGTTGATTTAACACAGGTTATTGTACTTCGGCATCCACGTGATGTATTTAGATTAATACATGACAGTTTTGATTCATTATCAGCAACGCATCGAAGTAAACTGGGCATGATTTTTGGACGGGATTACGTCGGTCCAATTGCACAATTTTTTGAAAGTATACAGTTGCGTGATAATGTTGATGCACAAATAGCTAGCTCATTTTACATTACTAGCTTATCGCCACTGTTTGGTGAATTTCATTCACTGGGTGAACAAATAACAATGCGTGAAAGAATTCAACAATTGTTGGACCTCATTTTATATGGGGTAGAAAAAAAATAGTATCAATGGTATGATACTAGAAGAATATGGAGGCTGTCCGATGGCTAGTCACAAAGTATCATTAGCGTGCACAGTTTGTGGATCACGCAATTACACAGTAACATTATCAAAAGATCGAACAGAACGTTTGTCAGTAAGTAAGTTTTGTCAACACTGTGGCAAGCATACATTACATCAACAAACAAAATAAGGGATTCAAAATGATTAACTATTTTAAAAACGTTGCACAGGAAATGAAAAATGTCACTTGGTTAACAGGTGAACAGACATCTAAGGAAACAATTACAGTTATTACTGTATCGATTATTTTTGCGTTGTTCTTAGGTGGCGTAGATTGGCTATTGCAACAAGGATTTAACTTCTTACTGGCGAAATAGTTTTTTTTTTGATATACTAATAATTACTGATACCAAGGACTCTGATGGGTTCTTTTTTATTTTGAAAAGGGGTAAACAATGTCTGAAGAAATTGAAAAATCATGGTTCGTTGTGCATACATATTCAGGGTATGAGCACAAGGTTAAGGCTAACCTAGAATCACGTACACAAACAATGGGAATGTCAGAGCAAATATTCCGTATCTTGGTTCCCGAACAAGAAGTTACAACAATCCAAGACGGTGAAGCTAAGCAAACTGTTGAAAACGACTTTCCAGGTTATGTATTAGTAGAAATGGCGACGCCATATGAAGATAATATGACAGACGAGGCTTGGTATGTTGTCCGTAACACACCAGGTGTTACTGGTTTCTTAGGCTCCCATGGTGCCGGATCAAAGCCAAATTCTTTGCTTCCTGAAGAAGTCGATTTGCTTATGAAGCGTATGGGTATGGTTACACGTGAGCAAGTTGATTTGGATGTTGCAGTAGGACAAACAGTTAAGATTATCTCTGGACCGTTTTCTGGTATGGAAGGCGTAGTAACCTCTATTGATCAAGAAAAGCAAACTTTGGAAGCTACTGTAGCAGTGTTTGGACGTGAAACACCAACAGAACTAGACTTTTCAGATGTTGATACAACGCTAGATTCTTTATAATTAGAAAAGACGACTAAAAGCATTGAGTTTTTGGTTGTTTTCTGTTATGATACTATGGTATGTCATTGACATGCGTGGGAGCAGCACTAAAGCTGTGTTTCACCACAACACGAGGAGGAAAATATCGTGGCTAAAAAAGTTGTAAATGTAGTTAAGCTACAAATTGCCGCCGCTAAAGCAACGCCGGCACCACCAGTTGGACCCGCATTGGGACAAGCTGGTATTAACATTGCGCAATTCACCAAAGAATTTAATGCGCGTACTGCAGACCAAGCTGGATCAATTATTCCAGTTGAAATCTCTGTTTTTGATGACCGTTCATTCGAATTCGTCACAAAGACACCACCTGCAGCTGATCAATTACGTAAGATTGTTGGTAAGGGTTCAGGTGAACCTAACACAAAGAAGGCTGGAAACGTTACTCTTGACCAAATCCGTGCTATTGCGGAAAACAAGATGGCTGACTTGAATGCTAACGATATTACAAACGCTATGCGTATGATCGAAGGTACAGCACGCTCAATGGGTGTAACTGTTGACGGTGTTGACTTGACTGTTGAAGGTACAGCAATCAAGGAGGACGCAGAATAATGACTCAAAAGCATGGTAAAAATTATGTAGCAGCAGTTGCAAAGGTAGAAGCTGAAAAAGCTTATGCTTTAAACGATGCTGTTTCATTGGTAAAAGAAATTGACTTTGCTAAGTTCGATGCTTCTGTTGAAGTAGTTTTCAAGTTGAACGTTGACACACGTCAAGCAGACCAACAATTGCGTGGTGCTGTTGTGTTGCCAAACGGAACAGGTAAAGATAAGACAGTCGTTGTCTTCGCGCAAGGCGATAAGGCTAAAGAAGCCGAAGCTGCTGGTGCCGATGTTGTCGGTGCTGCTGATTTGGTACAACGTATCCAAGGTGGATGGTTAGACTTTGATGTAGCTGTTGCTACACCTGATATGATGGCTCAAGTCGGTCGCGTAGGTCGTGCATTGGGTCCTAAGGGATTGATGCCAAACCCTAAGACTGGAACAGTTACAATGGACGTTACTAAGGCTGTTTCAGATGCCAAGGGCGGACAAGTAACATACCGTACAGATCGTGACGGAAACGTCGCAGTTCCTGTTGGTCGTGTATCATTTGAAGAAGGTAAGTTGGCTGAAAATATTAAGTCAATCGCCGAAACAGTTCTTAAGGCTCGCCCTGCTGCTGTTAAGGGTACTTACGTACAACACGTGTCAATTTCATCAACATTTGGTCCAGCCGTAACGTTGGATATTAATACATTGTAATTTGACATTATCAACTTCGTTTGGTAAAATTTATTAAGTAATTGAATCCATTTTGCCTAAGACTCAGGTGATGCTTGCATCTTAATATCCTGCCGAGGAAGTTTAAAAAAACTTTTCCCGTGTGTCTTCTAGCGCACGGGATTTCTTTTGCAAAATAAATTTAAAGAAAGGAGATATATCATTATGAGTGAAAAAGCTATTGCAGTTAAAGCACAAAAAGTTGAAGAAATTGCTGACCAATTTAAGGCAGCTGCTTCTGCCGTTGTTGTTGATCCTCGTGGATTGACAGTTGCTCAGTCTACTGAATTACGTCATCAATTGCGTGAAGAAGGTGTTGTTCTTGAAGTTATCAAGAACAAAGTTTTGACACGTGCTGCTGAGAAAGCTGGTTACGCTGAATTGAACGACATCTTTGCCGGACCTTCAGCAGTTGCCTTTTCAAACGATGATGCAGTTGCACCAGCACGTATCTTGAAAAAGTTTGCTGATGAAAACGAAGCCTTGGAAATCAAGGGTGGTGTCGTTGACGGCACTATCGCTAATATCGATGACATTAACAAGTATGCATCATTGCCTTCACGTGAAGGTTTGCTTGGTCAATTGATGGCAGAATTCCAATTCTCAATTCGTTCATTTGCATATGCTGTTAAGGCAGTGCAAGACAAGTTGGAAGAAGAATCTGCAGCTCCTGCTGCAGAAGCATCAACGGATGCTGAATAATATTTAACTAAAAAAACATAAAAAATCATTTGGAGGATTTAGATCATGGCTTTTGATAAAGACGCGATCATCGCATCATTGAAGGATGCAACGATCTTGGACTTGGCTGACTTGGTTTCAGCTATCGAAGAAGAATTTAACGTTTCAGCAGCAGCTCCAGTAGCAGCTGCTGGTGCTGCTGACGGTGCTGCCGCAGCAAAGTCAGAATTTGACGTAGAATTGACTTCAGCAGGTACTGCTAAGGTTAAGGTTATCAAGGCAGTTCGTGAAGCAACTGGCTTGGGCTTGAAGGAAGCTAAAGACTTAGTTGACAACGCACCTTCAGTTGTTAAAGAAGGCTTGAGTGAAGACGATGCCAACGCATTGAAGGAATCTTTGGAAGCAACTGGTGCTTCAGTTACTGTGAAGTAATCTTTCTCAACATAAAAAAAGGAGTACTTTTGTACTTCTTTTTTTGTACATAATACATATTATAGGCAGCTATTATTTTAATCTAAAGGAGCTAGTACAATGACAGAAAAGAACATTTCTGGAGAACAGTATTTTACAGCTAATCCCAACGCAGAACATCATTATCAAAATTTTGATTTTGACTTGCTAGGGCATGAATTGCATTTTACAACGGATAGTGGCGTGTTTTCAAAATCTACCGTTGATTTTGGGACAAGAACAATGTTGGATGCTTTAGAAAAAACAAGTATACCTATTGGGAAGGTACTGGATTTAGGAACAGGTTATGGTCCTGTAGGTCTTACTGTGGCAAAAGCATATCAGCGTCATGTAGATATGGTTGATGTTAATGAAAGAGCGTTAGATTTAGCACGCAAAAATGCCCAACAAAACGGTGTTGCTCAACGAGTGAATATTTTTAAGTCGGATGTTTACGCAAGTATTAGTGATAAATATGCACTGATTTTGGTTAATCCACCAATTCGCGCTGGAAAGCAAGTTGTGACTGCAATGCTTCAAGAAGGAGCTAACTATTTACAAGATGGCGGAAAGCTAATTGCGGTGTTGCAAAAGAAGCAAGGCGCACCTTCGGCTCAAAAAAATATGTCACTTGCTTTTGGTAATGCTAAGGTGATTCATAAAAACAAGGGATATTACATTTTGGAGAGCACTTATGGCACAAATACCAGCATTTAGTGACGAACAAATTGATTATTTCATGCAAGAGGCGTTGAACGAAGCTAAAATTGCTCAAAGTGAAGGTGAAGTGCCAATTGGTGCTGTTATAGTTTATGAAAACCAGATGATTGCGCGTGCGCACAATCATCGGGAGGCGGATCAGTTAGCCACTGCCCATGCAGAATTACTAGCAATCGAGTCTGCCAATACAAAGCTTAAGTCTTGGCGGTTAGAAAACACAGCATTATTTGTGACGTTAGAACCTTGCATCATGTGTGCTGGCGCAATTATTAATGCACGCATTCCGGTTGTTTATTATGGTGCTAATGACCCTAAAGGTGGTGCTACGCGCTCCCTATATTCTCTATTAGAGGATAATCGGTTGAATCATATGGTTAAAGTGTACGAAGGCATACGTGGTGAAGAATCTGGTCTATTATTGCAGCGTTTCTTTAGCAACATCCGTGCGAAACGTAAAATTCGTAAAGCAATTGCAAAGTAAATAATTGCTATTTAACATAAAAAAAGTTTATAATAGCATGTAGAAAATAAAAGAGGCAAATGAATGCAAAATCCGAACGCATGGCGTACTGATAAGGACTATATAAATATTATTGATGATTTGTTACAGCATGAAGAAGTGCAACAACTGGCACTCTATACACAACATCATTTTTCTAACCGTTTAACTCATTCAATTTCTGTATCATACCAATCATATTTAATCGCAAAGAAGATTGGTGCTGATGAAGTGGCAACTGCACGAGCAGGTTTACTTCATGATTTGTTTTACTATGATTGGCGCGTAACAAAGTTTTACGAGGGATCACATGCTTATGTTCATCCACGTATTGCGTTGAAAAATGCGCGTAAAATTACAAATATCAGCGATAAAGAAGCTGATATTATTGTAAAACACATGTTTGGTGCAACAATTGCCTTACCAAAGTATCGGGAAAGTTGGATTGTTTCATTGGTTGATGATTTTGCGGCAGTTAATGAATACCTAATTCCTAAAACTTATCTGACTTATTTTAAGTGGCAAGAAAAATTGGCAACGAAATTTGTATCTGTATTTGCTTAAAGTCACAAAATTAGATATAATATAAAAGCAGGCAAATGTCGGCTCTCGAACCGGGTCAGGACAGGAATGTAGCAGCCCTAAGGTTGTTCGATGTTGTGCTTGTGTACATAAGTGGCCGCTTAGCGGTCTTTTTTTATAAAAACAAATGTTATAAATCGGTGGTTTTATGCAAACTAAGAACCCCAATATGATATAAAACATATAGCCGACAAGTAGCACCAAACATGTTTACCAATGATATATGGAGGTGATGAAATTGGCATATCAAGCATTGTATCGCGTCTATCGACCACGTTCTTTTGATGACATGGTTGGTCAAAAAATCATTACACAGACGCTAAAAAATGCAATAGCGACGCAACAAACAGGGCATGCGTATCTATTTAGTGGTCCTCGTGGAACTGGTAAGACATCAGCTGCTAAAATTTTTGCACGTGAAGTTAATGGTATAGCGCCGGAAACTGATGATTCACAAATTCCTGATATTATTGAAATAGACGCTGCCTCAAATAACGGTGTTGACGAAATTCGAAACATTCGAGACGGGGCAAATTATGCGCCAATAGAATCTGAATATAAAATTTATATTATTGACGAGGTTCACATGTTATCCTCGGGCGCTTTTAATGCACTATTGAAAACATTAGAAGAACCGCCAGCTAACGTTAAGTTTATTTTAGCAACGACGGAGCCACAAAAAATACCAGCAACTATTTTATCTCGGACGCAGAGATTTGAATTTAAACGCATTGATAATGACACTATTCAAGCTAGGATGGCTGAAATTCTGCAAAAAGAGAGCGTCTCGTTTGACGACGATGCACTTCATATTATTGCAAATGTTGCAGAAGGTGGGATGCGTGACGCTTTGTCAATTTTGGACCAAGTGTTAGCTTTTGGCGCTGATCATGTAACGCTTGAAAATGCTTTGCAAGTTACCGGATCCACAACAGCATCACAGTTAGTGACCTATTTGCAGCAAGTAAGTAATTACGATACAGAATCTGCCCTTCAGACACTACACGATATATTGTTAGAGGGAAAAGATGCAGTACGTTTTGTAGCAGATTTGTTAGGTGTGTTGCGTGATGTGATGTTAGCGGAAGTTGCCCCAAATTTAATTAAAACGACGGCACCATTGGCTGATTTGAAGGCCTTAACAATTAAGTTGGGTACTTCCCGTATTCAGCAAATGATGGTCACTTTGGATGATATTCAAAAACAGTTGTTACAGACTATGCAGAGTGATGTATATTTGGAGCTACTCACTGTTAAGCTGTCTATGCCAGAACCTCAACAAACTGTACCTGCAAAACAATCCTCCAATGTGATTAAAGAAAAACCTCAAAATATTGATGATATTGTTAAAGCGTCAAAAAATACAGAAGTTCATGAGGAACAAGTTGTTGAACCAGCAATAGAAAAAACACCCGTAGAAGTGCCTGCTGTAGAGAATGCTGAATACGAGGATTTGTTAGTGCGTACTGGACAAAATGCAGTATTTGCAGTCTTAATTGCTGCGAAACGTGATGCCTTAGCACGAGTTAAAAACGCTTGGTCCGACTTATTGCGACAATTTAATGTTACGCAACAGGCAATGCTGACCATAGCCGAACCCGTTGCAGCAAGTGAACAGGCTGTAGTCTTGGCTTTTGATTATCCTGTGTTATTAGAACAGGCGCTACACGATGCTACATTACAAAACCACTTGGTGCAGCAACTACAATCACAGAATTTACCAAGCGAACTAGTGTTTATTTCACAAGACGAATGGACCTCTGATCGTGCATCGTATGTGAATAAATTAAAAACTGGCGAAACACCTCAAATTCAATTAGAAGATGTGCCTCGAGTGAAAGCTGCCCATTTATCAGCGATTCCTACAAAAACTCCGCAAGAATCAAGCAATAAGGAGTTAAAAATTGTTAGTGAGGCTAAAGAATTATTCGGCGAGGATCTCGTGAATATCGTTGACTGATTAATATAGGAAGGAAATATGTTTAACGCAGTGCGCGTGAGGCATTTTGAAAATATGCAATACCCTGAACCTATCGCTAAATTAATAGATAGTTACACGAAGTTACCTGGCATTGGTCCCAAAACGGCCACAAGGCTAGCTTTTTATACATTAGGTATGAATGAAGAAGATGTGCAGGATTTTTCTAAGGCATTGATTTCCGCAAAAACTGATTTAACTTTCTGCTCTATTTGTGGTAATATTACTGCAACTGATACCGATCCATGCGTTATTTGTCGCGATCAATCACGTGATCAGTCAACTGTTTTTGTTGTCGAAAATTCACGTGATGTAATGGCGATGGAGAATACGCGAGATTATCACGGCCTATATCATGTTTTAAATGGTGTTATTTCTCCTAGCGCAGGAACAGGACCAGAGGATATTAATTTACCAAGTTTGATTCGACGTTTGTCTGAGCATGAAGAAATTAAAGAAGTAATTGTCGGCACTAACGCGAATGCTGAAGGAGAAGCTACTGCTATGTATTTAGCACGTTTACTGAAACCGGCTGGTATCGCAGTTACCCGTTTAGCACATGGTTTAGCTGTTGGATCTGATATTGATTATGCTGATGAACTAACACTCATTAAAGCAGTACAAGGACGGACAAAATTATGATATTTGGCAAGAAAAAAACTGGATTGCGCAAAGAGTATGATAGAGCACTTGTATTTCAAATTGATAAAGCAAAAATTGACTGGGATACGGCAAGAAACTCTGAAGCAGCATTACTTGATGGTCAAGTAAATTTACGGCTCATACAAGCGCAAACGGCACTGGCACGTGCTAAATTTAATTATTTATATCGTGAAGCACGTCGTCGTAAAACAGTTGGGCACATGCAAACCCATGTTTTAAAAACAGATCGTATTTAATCATTAGACAAATTACTCATAAGGACTGTTATGCCAAAACCAATATTTATATCATTCGAAGGACCTGAGGGCGCTGGAAAAACAAGTGTTCTTGAGGCATTGATTTCAGAACTAAAAACTAAACTTGGCGATAATTTGGTAACTACACGTGAGCCAGGTGGGAATCCAATTTCTGAAGCAATTAGATCGATTTTACAGCCAGAAGAAGATAATGGCATGGATAAACGAACTGAGGCGCTCTTATATACAGCTGCTCGACGTCAACATCTCGTGGAAAATATTAAACCAGCATTAGATCAAAACAAAATTGTGATATCTGACCGCTATGTTGATAGCTCACTTGCTTATCAAGGGGGCGGTCGTGGCCTAGGGATCGACAATATTTGGGAAATTAATCAATTCGCAATTGATGGTCTATTGCCCGATATGACAATTTATCTTGATGTGCCTGTTGAAATTGGTTTGGCACGCGTAAATGAGAATCGTCAGGGTAAAATTGATCGACTAGATAAAGAGAGTATTTCCTTTCATCAGAAGGTTCGAGAGACATATTTAAAACTTCAAAGTGAATTTTCTGATAGAATTAAGATAGTAGATGCTACGCAACCACTTAACAAAGTCATTGATGACACGCGGATACTCATCAACCAAATTCTGGAGGACAAATCATGAAATTAGTTACAGCAATTGTGCAAGATAAAGATACAACAAAACTCAGTAATGCTTTTGTGAAGGCAAATATTCGTGCGACACGTTTAGCCACATCAGGTGGTTTCTTAAGATCAGGAAACACAACGTTTATGATTGCCATTGAAGATGAACGAGTACCAGATGTTATGGAAATTATTAAAAAGGTTTCACAGAAACGTAAGCAATTTATGGTGCCACCTATCAGCCTGGATGCTAGTGGTGACCACGCGGGTGCTTATCCAATTGAAATTGAAGTTGGTGGTGCGACGGTATTTACTCAGAGTATTGATTCATTTGAACAGTTCTGATGTTACCAGATTTTGCAACAATTGCACAAAAAAATTATCCAGCGCAACTCGCTCATTTTAATGATTTACTGCAACAAGATAAGTTGAGTCATTTATATTTGTTTGTTGGTCCAAGCCAGTCCGCAAAACTGGCTTTTTCGCGTTATATAGCTTGGCAAGTTGTTCATGCTGATGAACGCAATGCCTTACGAATTACTGAGAATGAACATCCAGACGTACATATCACAGCGCCTATTCCGCCAGCTACTTCACTAAAAGTGGCTCAAATTCGTGATTTAACACCTGAATTTGTAACAACAGCCACTGAAAGTCCACGGAAAATATTTATTTTAGATGCGGTTGAAACACTCACAGCAAGCGCAGCAAATTCCTTGTTAAAATTCATTGAGGAGCCTGCTGGACCACAATTAATTATGATGCTTACGGAAAACATGTCCGATGTTTTACCGACGATTAGATCGCGCGCGCAAGTAGTTCAGTTAGCATCAGCTATTGCCAGTGATGATGATGATTTAATGGACGGTGATTGGCAAAAGCAGACCCAATTAGTATTGTTTAAATGGTTTGAGCTTATGATGCAGAGACGAATTGAAGCATTTGCATTTGTGCAGACAAAGATTATTAGTCAATTAAACGACACGAAGCAACAGCAGTTATTTTTAAATTGGTTACATGAGTTGGCCAGAGATACAATTGTTTATGGCCAGATTCCCGATGAACGATTAGCTTTTCCCAATCTAATTGGGCTATATAAAACATTACGACAGCGCTATGATATGTATCGATTGGTTAAAGCAAGTGATGAAGTATTTGCTGACGATAAATTGCGTAAAGTGAACCTATCGTTACAAGCACGGTTAGAAAAAATGACACTAGACGTCATAATCGCTCTGGGGGAATAAAATGCAGCAACAAAAAAGTTTTGAAAATCAAGAGACAGGAACACTTTTTTTAGTTCCAACACCTATTGGTAATTTGCAAGATATGTCGCCAAGAGCTATTGATACATTGCGCGATGTAGATATAATTGCTGCTGAAGATACACGCCACACACAACAGTTACTAAATCATTTTGCAATCACGACAAAACAAACTAGTTTCCATGAACACAATTGGCAGGCGAAAATCCCTGGCCTTATTGCAGATTTACGAAATGGAAAAAATGTAGCACAAGTTAGTGATGCGGGGATGCCTTCTATTTCTGACCCAGGTAAAGAATTAGTTGCGGCAGCTGTGGCTGAAAACTTAGCCGTCGTACCGATTCCTGGTGCAACGGCTGGTGTGACAGCATTGATTGCCAGTGGTTTAGTGCCGCAACCGTTTTATTTTTATGGGTTCTTACAACGTAAAAATAGTGAACAATTGGCAGAATTACAGCAGTTATCCACGATGCGGGATACAGTCATTTTTTATGAATCACCACATCGATTAAAGCAAACTCTAGTAAATATCCAAAAAGTAATGGGTGATGAGCGTCGTATTGTTTTAGCACGAGAGCTAACAAAACGCTATGAAGAATTTATTCGTGGAACTATTGATGAACTAGTTTCGTGGTCGCAATCAAATGAAATTCGTGGTGAGTTTGTAGTAATGATTGATGGCTTTCATGGAGAAATTTCTGAACCAGATAACAGTATTGCACTGACTGTCCAAGAAGCAGTATCAGCACTGATTAAAAAGGGCTTAAAGCCTAACGCAGCAATAAAACAAATAGCAAAGGAACGAGGCCTTGATAGACAAGCAGTATATGCGGACTATCACGAGATAGAGTAGTATGAAAAAGTATGAAATAAAAAGACGTGTTGAATATTATGAAGCTGATACAACACAAAAATTATCTTTACCAATGATTTTAAATTATGCTGTCTTAGCGTCTAAATGTCAGAGTGATGAACTTGGCGTGGGGCAGGACTTCCATGTAGGTCGTGGCCTTGGCTGGATCATCTTACAATATGAAGTAATAATTAAGCGACGTCCTAAAATTGGTGAAATAATTCGTATTCAGACCTTTGCTACACAATACAATCCTTTTTTTGTTCGTCGACCATTCGTCTTTTTAGATGAAAATGATAATGAAATTATTCGTGTTGATTCTATTTGGACTATGATAGATATGACAAATCGTCGCATGGCACGTTTACCACAAGATATAATTGATCAGTATGATGCCAAAAGAGTTAAGCAAATTTCACGAATCCCTAATCCTGAGAAGTTTTCAGATGATGATCAATATACTGAAAGGGACTATCATGTGCGATACTTAGATATTGATGGTAATAAGCATGTGAACAACTCGAAGTATTTTGAATGGATGCAGGACGTTATCGCACCAGAGTATTTGTTAACCCATGAAATCACATACATTAATCTAAAATTCGAAAATGAAATTCGGCTTGGACACACGATTTTATCGCAAGTAGTTCAAAATGATAATAAATCCAAACATCGCATTATGATGGAAAATGTAATAAGTGCAGAAGCAGAGTTCAAGTGGCGGAAAATTTGATATAATAGTGTGTAGAGGAAAAAAAGATATGGCTATTTTAGTTCTTGGTGGAGCCGGTTATATTGGTTCACACATGGTTAAGCGTTTGATAGAAGCGGATCGCGACGTCGTTGTTGTTGATGCATTGTTTACGGGGCACCGCGAAGCGGTTAATCCAAAAGCAAAATTTTATCAAGTTGATATTCGTGATAAGACAGCATTGTCGGAAGTGTTTGACAAAGAAAATATCGAACAAGTTGTTCACTTTGCAGCCTTTTCAATTGTTCCAGAATCTGTAGCAAACCCACTAAAGTACTTTGATAATAATACTAGTGGTATGATTACTTTGCTAGAAGTGATGAAAGAACACGATGTTAAACAAATTGTGTTCTCGTCAACGGCAGCTACTTATGGTAATCCTATTAATATTCCTATTAAAGAAACAGATCCGCAACGACCAATTAATCCTTATGGTGAGTCAAAGTTAATGATGGAAAAAATCATGGCTTGGTCTGATCAAGCGGATGGTGTT
Source organism: Leuconostoc sp. XM4 (assembly GCF_055698815.1). Lineage (NCBI taxonomy): Bacteria > Bacillati > Bacillota > Bacilli > Lactobacillales > Lactobacillaceae > Leuconostoc > Leuconostoc sp. XM4. Next base: position 232,339 of record NZ_CP134507.1, read on the forward strand.
AAGTGGGTTGCATTGCGCTACTTTAACGTAGCTGGTGCTGCCGAAGATGGTACAATTGGAGAAGATCACGCGCCTGAAACACATTTAGTACCAATTATTTTGCAAGCCGGTTTAGGTCAACGTGAATATATTGAGATGTTTGGTGATGATTACAATACTCCTGACGGTTTCAATGTTCGTGATTATGTCCATGTGTTGGATTTGGCTGATGCTCATATTTTGGCATTGAAGTATTTAGCCGATGGAAACGATTCAAACCAATTTAACTTGGGATCTGCTACTGGATTCTCTGTTAAAGAAATGGTAGAAGCAGCTAGATCAGCTACTGGTGTTGATATTCCCGCCAAGATTGGTCCCCGCCGAGCTGGTGACCCCGATATTCTGATTGCTAATTCAGACAAAGCACGTGATGTGCTTGGCTGGGCTCCTAAGTATGATAATGTACAAGATATTATCAAAACAGCCTGGAATTGGCACAAAAACCATCCATCAGGATATAATGACAAGTAACATAATTCTTAAATATAATCCTATCAAGAGAAGTGATTCTAAGTTATTTAGAATCTTCCTTGATAGGATTTTTTTATTTATTCGAAAATAAGATGAGTTTATTGTAATTTAAAATTAATGATTGATTAATCTAAAAGGAAGTAATATACTTGTAAGTACGTAAAAAATTACAATTTAAAGATAAACGAGAAATAAATATGCAAATGTTATCTGAAATAGCTGGAAAAGGGACTTACATCATTAGAGAATTGACTGGTAGCCGGCGCTTAACCAAACGACTAGCAGAGATAGGGATTAAAGCGGGGAAAAGTATTGAAGTAATTTCTTTGCCTGATCATACTTCAGGGTTGATTATCTATTTTCAAGGGCAGCGTTTAGCGGTGAGCAATGATATTGCTAATCAAATTAGTGTAGCACCAGTCAGTGAAATTACCACGGATCATTTTAAAACGTTATCCGATATGCCCATCAATAAACCAGGCGTAGTAGCCAAAATACTTGGTAATAAAGCATTGCGTAAGCGCTTGATGGATATGGGCATTACAAAAAATACCGTTGTTAAAATTGACCGTGTAGCGCCTTTAGGAGACCCGATAGAGTTGGTTGTCAGGGGCTATAAGTTAAGCTTAAGAAAAAGTGACGCACAACTAGTAGTATTAACAGAGATTTAGTCTATGAATAAACAATGTACAGTAGCCTTAGCAGGTAACCCAAACAGTGGGAAAACAACACTCTTTAATTTATTAACAGGTTCGCATCAACACATTGGGAATTGGCCAGGCGTTACAGTTGAAAAAAAATCAGGTCGTTTAAAAAATAATCCTGACATCATTATTCAAGATTTACCTGGAACTTATTCCTTATCAGCATATAGTCCAGAGGAAGTAATCACTCGTAACTTTTTAATTAATGATAAACCTGAACAGATCATCAATGTGCTCGATGCTACAAATATTGAACGTAATCTTTATTTTAGTTTGCAATTAATGGAAACTGGTGTCCCAATTATTTTGGCTTTGAATATGTTGGATTTACTAGTAAAGCAAAGGCAATATCGAATTGATACCAAAAAATTATCTTATTTGCTTAATGTACCGGTTGTTAGTATTAGTGCGTTAAAAAAGAAAAATATCAATCAGCTGACTAAACAGGTTATTGCTAACACTGACCAGCCACAAACCTATCCACATCCAGTTTATGATAAGCGGTTGGAATCGGCATTATCCATGATTGAAGAACAGATTGATGGCATTATCGAAGCAGATCAGTTGCGATGGTATGCGATTAAGCTCTTTGAGCGTGATGAAGCAGTTGGAAATTTAAAATTAACGGCACAGCAGCAAACTGAAATTGACAATATAATTGATACGGCAGAAAAATTATTTAATGATGACAGTGATAGCATAGTTGTTAATGCACGCTATGACTATATAGAACGCATCATAAACATGTGTGTAGTACGAACAAGTGATTTTTCAATGAGTATGAGTGATCGTGTTGATATGGTAGTCACTAACCGGATTCTTGCATTACCTATTTTTATATTTGTCATGTGGATTGTGTATTTCTTATCGATCCAAACCATTGGAACAATAGGAAGTGATTGGGTGAATGATGTATTATTTGGGGACTTTATTCCGAATAGTGCTAATGCAATTTTAACGTATTTGCATGTTTCAGTATGGTTGAAGAGTTTAATTATTGACGGTCTTATTAATGGTATTGGGTCTGTGTTAGGTTTCTTACCACAAATTATGATGCTCTTTTTGTGCTTAAGTATTCTAGAAGACTGTGGTTACATGGCGCGAATTGCGTTTGTTATGGACCGCATTTTTCATCGTTTTAATCTTTCAGGGAAATCATTCATCCCCATGTTAATTTCAACAGGCTGTGGTGTACCAGGCATCATGTCGACACGAACGATTGAAAGTAAAAGTGATCGTCGTATGACAATTATGTTAACGACTTTTATGCCATGTTCAGCTAAGTTAACCGTGATTGCCTTAGTTAGCGGAACATTTTTTCCAGAAAATTCATGGGTAGCACCAACCTCTTATTTTATTAGTATTTTGACAGTTGTTGGCTCAGGTATTTTTTTGAAAAAAACAAAGCTCTTTTCAGAACCGCCAACGCCATTTGTAATGGAACTGCCTGCTTATCATTTGCCTAGTATTGGTAACGTTAGCCACAGTGTGTGGATTAAAGCACATGCCTTTATCAAAAAAGCAGGGACTATAATTTTTGCGTCATGTGTTGCCATCTGGTTTTTGTCCAATTTCAATTTTCACTTTCAAATGGTCGATCAAAACGACAGTATCTTAAGAGACATAGGTATGGTTATAGCACCTATTTTTGCACCATTAGGATTTGGTGACTGGCATGCGACCGTTGCAGTGATTGCTGGTCTAATTGCTAAGGAAAATTGTGTTAGCACATTAAACATTACTTTTGGTTCATCAAGCACTGCCTCATTTATGAGCACCTTAAGACAAACTTATTCCCCCATGGCGGGTTATTCGTTTCTTGTCTTTAACTTATTATGTGCACCTTGTTTTGCTGCCATCGGTGCTATGTATAAAGAATTTGGTGATGCACTTTGGACTTGGCGCGCGGTAATCTATCAAACCGTTGTGGCTTATATGTGTGCGCTCAGTATTTTTCAAGTGAGTGAAATCATTCAAGGTAATGTTTCGGTGTACTTTGTTGCGTTATCGTTCATCGCTATTGGGTTGATGCTATATGGTATTTTTATCAAACGTGAGCGCCCGCAACAACTAGAATTGTATTAGAAAGGTCAGTCAATATGTCAACATTTATCATAGCTGCTATTATTTTTATCTTGTTTGCGTTGGTCATATACAATAAATTTTTTAAGAAAAATGCTAGTGGTAGTTGTCATGATTGTGTCGACATTGGTTGTCCGCTTGCCGATCAATCAAAAATGTTAAGAAACAAAAAAAGCAATCATTAAAACACGAAACCCCGATGAACTAACGCGTTCATCGGGGATTTTTTATTATGAGAGAATATTTGAGAGAGAAGAGAATAGTATATTCGGGAGAGAATATAAGTTTATTTATAGTCGCGGGGAGAGCGCGACTTGGCTCCCTTTTACCATGGGGTTTCGTGTTTCTGATGTGATCGCCATCAGTCATACTGCTTATATATTTTAGTCCTCCAAAAATTTAGATTTTTTATTTGTTATATTTTAATTCAACTAGGCTTGTTGTTTGAGATAACTTGCTTTGTTGATGTTTATAATATAACGTTCTAAAATTAAATTCATGTAAACTGAAGATAAAGTGAACATTAAATGATTATTTCTCTGTTGAATCACGCACAACGAGTTCACCATCTAACACAGTACGTATAGTGTTAGATGGGTTGGTATCGCGTACAGTACAAAACAGTTCATAAATTTTTTTCCCAGTTTGGTAAAAATCATATTCAAAGCTAGTTAAGTTTGGTGTAACGGTCGTACTTAAATCGGATCTACCAAATCCAATATATTGGGCATTTTGTCCAGCTGCTAAACCAGCTTGAAGAGCACCGATTGTGATGCGATCAGTCGCGCCAATAATTAAATCAAAATTTTGGGACTGCATCGCTTGTTGTGCGGCTACTTTTGCTTCTGCTATGCTGAACTTTGAATCAACGACAGTCACCTTGCTAGTTGACAGTTTTTTTCTAATATTGAGAAAACGATCATGACCAATGGCCCAATCCATTGTTTCATCAATTTTTAACAGTAAAGTATTTTGAGGATGCAGTGATGCAGCAAATTCACCGACAACAGTTCCGGCTTGCAGATCGTTCATGACTACGCGATGAAAGTTAGGTTCTTCTTGTCCTTGAATAACTACTGGTGCATCAAATTCAGTTAATGCGTTACGTAACTCGTCGTTTAAATTAGCTGTTAAAACAATCAAGCCACCAACATTTTGTGTACGTAATTTTTCAATAGCAGCGAGCTCACGTTTAGTCGATTGATAGGTATTGACGATCAAGAAAGTATCATTTTCGTTTGCATCATCTAGCCCACGGAGCATTTCAACTTGGGCGGATGAATCGATCCGAGGCACAATCACACCTATCGTGTGATTGACTTTCTGTTTTAAACTTTGCGCAAAGGTATTGGGCTGGTAATTATTTTCGGTAACAACTTTGTTTATTTTTTCACGTGTTTTAGCACTGACCGGTCCGCCATTCAAATAGCGGGAGACAGTGCTTTTTGCTACTTGAGCCATATTAGCAATATCAGTTATTGTCAATTTTTTTTCCATAGACACATATTACCATGAACGCAATGAAAGCGTTGTCATTAACTTGTAATATTTAACTTAAAAAGGAGGTTGCAATTATTTTTGAAAGCGGTTACAATTAGTTTATAAATAAATGGAAACGGTTCCAAAAAACTTAAAGAAATTTAGAGGAGCAGCAAAATGGATCATAATAAAGTAGCAAAGCGTATTGCCGATGCTGTCGGCAAGGACAATATTGTAGCCGCTGCACATTGTGCTACGCGTTTACGATTGGTGATCAAAGATGTTAAAAAGATCGATCAGGATGCCTTGGACAACGATTCCGATCTTAAAGGAACATTTAACGCTAACGGACAATATCAAATTATTGTTGGACCAGGCGATGTTAATGGTGTTTACGATGAATTTGTTAAAATTACCGGTGTTGAGCAAGCTTCAACTGCCGATTTGAAAAAAATTGCAGCACAATCAGGAAAAAGAAATCCTTTGATGGATTTGGTTAAAGTATTGTCAGATATATTTGTTCCTTTGATTCCAGCTCTGGTTGCCGGCGGTCTGTTGATGGCATTGAATAACATTCTAACTGGTGAGGGAATGTTTGGCGCCAAATCTTTGGTTGAAATGTTTCCGCAAATCACAGGTTTAGCAGAAATGATCAATCTGATGGCTTCTGCACCGTTTGCATTCTTGCCGATTTTGATAGGAATTACAGCAACAAGACGTTTTGGAGGAAACGAAATTCTCGGAGCAGCTGCTGGTATGATGTTAGTTATGCCTAGTTTAGTCAACGGATATAATGTTGCCGAAGCGGTTGCCACTGGGAAGATGCCAACATGGGACTTGTTTGGTTTGTCAGTTGCGCAAGCTGGTTATCAAGGTCAAGTGTTACCGGTGATCGGTGTGGCATTCATCTTAGCTAACTTGGAAAAGTTTTTCCATAAGCACTTGAAAGGTGCTATTGACTTTACGTTTACACCGATGTTGTCTATCATATTAACTGGGTTTATCACATTTATTGTTGTGGGTCCGGTATTACGAATTGTCTCTAATGGTATTACTGATAGCTTGACATGGTTGGTTACGACGTTTGGCTTTATTGGTTACGGGGTCTTTGGTACATTCTACTCTGCTATTGTTATTACTGGTTTACATCAGAGTTTTCCGGCAATCGAAACACAGTTGTTGGCAGATGTTGCTAAAACAGGTGGTGATTTCATTTTCCCTATTGCCGCTGCATCTAACGTGGCACAAGGAGCTGCAACATTTGCTATTTATTTCTTAAGCAAAGGGGATGAAAAAGTACGGGCATTGGCTTCATCATCAGGTGCTTCAGCCATGCTGGGTATTACTGAACCAGCAATGTTTGGTGTTAACTTAAAATATAAGTTTCCATTTTTCATCGCTCTGGGATCAGCAGGAATTTCAAGCTTAGTAATGGGATTGTTCCAAGTGATGTCATCGTCGCTGGGACCAGCTGGTATAATTGGCTTTATTGCTATTCCAGCTAACAAATGGGTAGGATTCTTCATCGCCATTGCGTTATCATTCGTGATTGCTTTTACAGCAACCCTAGCTTACGGTCGTTCACACATGCCAGTTTCTAAGTCGGGTAATAAACCAGCAAATCCAGTAGTTACTGAACATGAAGCAGGTTTTGAGGTTGATGCACCTGTTTCAGGTCATTTAATACAGTTAGCCGATGTCCCAGATAATGTTTTCTCAACTGGAATGATGGGCAAGGGTGTAGCAATCGAACCGAGTGATGGTACGATTTACGCGCCGGCCGATGGTGAAATTACAGTAGCTTATCAAACAAAACATGCCTATGGATTGACGACGGATGATGGGGTTGAGATATTAATTCATATTGGCTTAGATACGGTTAATCTTGAAGGTCAGGGATTTGAAAGCTTTGTAACGCAAGGACAAAAAGTTAAAAAAGGTGATAAATTAGGTACCTTTGATACGAATACTATCAAAAAAGCTGGATATCCTGTTACAACTATGGTCATTATCACGAACACAAAAGCATTTAATGATGTTGCGGTAGATGAAGCTTTCGATAATGATATCCAAGCAGGCCATCAGATTATAACGGCCATACCAAAAACTAGTGATTCAGCTGTTGGTGCGCCAGCATAAATACAAAAAAGGGGAAAACGTATTTATCAAGAATACGCAACTAAAATAATTCATGCTTATTAAAGATGACATCAATCATTTTGAAAAATATCATTTATATCCCACACAAGGATTATTGAATGATCCAAATGGACTTATATATTTTAAAGGACAATATCATGTGTTTTTCCAATGGAATCCACATGCTTGTAACCACAAATATAAGGAATGGGGACATTTTGTTTCAAACGACTTGAAAACATGGACTCGTTTAGAAACAGCTTTAAAGCCTTCACTTCCAGACATGGACTCAGCTGGAATATATTCTGGTACAGCATTTGTTAAAGATGATAAGTTATATGTCTTCTATACAGGTAATGTTCGCGATGAATCTGGCCGAAGTGTGGCGTCTCATCAAATGTGGGCCGTTAGTGAGGATGGGATTCACTTTGAAAAACTTGGTGAACTATTCCCTCATCCAGAAGGTTTTACAAAAGATGTTAGAGATCCTAAAGTTTGGCAGGGGAGAAACGGGCGATACTATTTGATGGTAGGTGCACGATCAAATGAAAATATAGGTGACATTCTTATTTATGAATCGGAAAACTTTAGTCAGTGGCAATTACATGGTTCGTTAATTGAAGGTGAATTAACTGATATTCGTGGCTATATGATTGAATGTCCAGATTTAATTGAGATAGATGGTAAGCAAATTTTAATGTTTTCACCGCAAGGATTACCAGCGGATGAAGAGAACTATCGCTATCAAAACATTCATAACACAGGTTATGTTGTCGGTACTTTTGATGAAGAGACGTTGCATTTTAAACCAGAAACTTCCTTTAAAGAAGTTGACAAGGGATTTGAATTTTATGCGCCACAAACCATGCATACCAATGAGGGCCGTAAAATAATGTGGGGATGGGCTGGTATGATGACACCAGAACGTGAAGCTTCGACTCCAACGATTGCTAGCAACAATTGGGTTCATGTGTTAACGATTCCACGCGAATTACACGTGACGTCGGACAATCTTTTGACACAGACACCTATTTCAGAAATTTTGCATACAAAACCTTTGACGAACTTTGGTGCTGTTAATGTAGGTCAATATACAATTGATTCTCACGACAATTGGACATTATCTTTTGGTGAAAATATGACTTTAGTTCGAAACAAAAATCAACTTATATTATCACGTCGGCAGTGGGAAAATGGTGAAATTGAAAAAAGGCTGGTTGTAGGAGATATTAATCACACATTATTAATTGTTGACACAGACATTATTGAAGTGTTTACAAACAATAATCAATCAGTCATGACGGCACGTTATTTTTAAGCATTGAAAATATTTGTGTAAACGATTACAATGTAATTGTAGTAACTGGTTAACGTCTAACACAAACACGATGATTTCGTGAAAAAGGAGCAATTAAATCATGGGTTTATTAGGAGCAATTGAAGCAGGTGGAACGAAGTTTGTGGTCGCTGTTGCGGATCACGATTATAATATTGTTGAGAGAACATCATTCCCTACACTTGATGGTCAAAAAACAGTAGAGCAAGTCATCGCTTTTTTTGATAAGTTTGACGACATTGACGCAATTGGTATTGCAGCTTTTGGACCAATTGACATTGTAGAGGGATCAACAACATATGGTCACGTTCTAGATACACCAAAACGCGGGTGGTCAGGATATGATTTTCTGGGTGCAATGAAAGACTGGCGTGATATTCCTTACTATTGGACTACTGACGTTAATGGCGCAGGATGGGCTGAGTTTGAAACTGGTGCAGCTAAAGATGTTAATAACATGGTTTATTTGACAGTTGGTACTGGTGTAGGTGCAGGAATTGTCTCTGGTGGCAAGTTAGTTGCTGGATATGGACATCCTGAAGCAGGGCATATTTTCTTACAAAAGCATCCTCTTGATAAATATGAAGGTCATTGCCCATTCCATGGCGATAATTGTTTGGAAGGCTTAGCTGCTGGTCCAGCAATTGAAGAGCGTTGGGGACGTAGTGCGAAGGAAATTCCAGATGATGATGTTGCCTGGAAGATTGAAGCCTTCTATCTTGCGCAAGCAGCCCTTGATTATACAATGATTTTACGCCCTGAAAAAATTGTTTTTGGTGGCGGTGTACCTCATCGTGAAATCTTATTCCCATTAATTCGCGAAAGTTTTGCTGAGCAAATGAGTGATTATTTAGCAGTTCCTGATTTGGATGAATACATCGTACCCGTTGCTAATGGCGATAATGCCGGCATCTTGGGTTGCTTCTATTTGGCAAAAACATTACTTTAATTTTCAATTTATCCTCAGTTTACGTGAGTTTAATTTTAGAACGTTATATTATAAACATCAACAAAGCAAGTTATCTCAAACAACAAGCCTAGTTGAATTAAAATGTAACATTCGATAAATTTATGATCTGGAGGATTGGACAGTATAAGCGGTATAACTGATGAGCATCACATCAGAAACACGAAGCCTCACGGCAAAAGGGAGCCAAGTCGCGTTCTCCCGCGCGACTATAAATAACTCATATTCTCTCCCGAATATACTATTCTCTTCTCTCTCAAATATTCTCTCTCATAATAAATATCCCCGGTGAACGCGTTAGTTCATCGGGGCTTCGTGTTTCTAGTAGAATTTTTATGATAATTAGATATTATGTTGCACGATATTTAAAAATATGATAATATATTTTATGTTGTGAAATACGAAAAATGGTCAGCTAGCTCAGTTGGTAGAGCAACGGACTCTTAATCCGTGGGTCCAGGGTTCGAGCCCCTGGCTGACCACTATATGAAACCAGCAAACTTTGTTTGCTGGTTTTTATTTTAATTTTAAATATCGAGGAGAGGAAGAATGCAACGGAATGTCGGGAAGAAGCTTAAAAAGCATCTGCTTTTAATTGTGTTGGTTATTATGCTGATTGTTGTGGTTGTTATTTGTTTTTTTAATACTAAACAACCAATCAAGAACACTGGAAAGATCGCTAAAACGTCTTCTGTAAAAAAAGTAGATGATTTACCAAAAGGTGTAAAAACGACAGATTGGAATTTAGTATTAGTCAATAAAAATCATTCCTATCAGACAGAATTGAACTTTACGAAGGTTACTGTCGATAGTAAACAAATTGATCAACGAATCTCACAAGCCCTTGCAAATTTTCGTTCAGCAGCTCAAAAGGCTGGTTACGCGACAACCTTAGTATCGGGATATCGTTCCATTGCATATCAAACCACTGTGTATAACAATTCAATTAGTCAATATGAATCAAATGGGATGAGCGCGACAGAGGCCAAAAGATTGACTGAGTCCGTAATTCAGGTGCCAGGGTCCTCGGAGCACCAAACGGGACAAGCAGTTGATTTAGCAGGTAATGACGCCTTGGCTGCATATCCCTCTTTAGAAGCAGGTATGGATAAATTCAAATCACAGCAGTGGTTGATAAAACATGCACCGGAATATGGATTTATCCTACGTTATCCGAGTGATAGTCAGTCTATAAAGGAGACGGGGATTGACTATGAATCTTGGCACTTTAGATACGTTGGTGTGTCCAATGCAACATATATTACTAATCATCACCTCACGCTAGAAAAATATATTCAAACTTTGAAAAAGGCGGGTAGATGATACAATATTTGACCATCAAAACAATTGCTCAGCAGGAATAATGTAATTTTGATATACTATATTAGTAATATTTTTATTTGAAACTAAGGAGAAATGGCATGATTGTACTATCAGGCACCATCGGCGCTGGCAAAACGAGTTTAACGAAAATGTTGGCAAAACATTTAGATTCACAGGCGTTTTATGAAAGTGTTGATGATAACCCAATTTTGCCATTATTTTACCAAAACCCTAAAAAATATGGTTTTTTGCTACAAATTTATTTTTTAAACAAAAGGCTAGAACAAATAAAAAGAGCCCAAGTGGATGCCAAAAATATTTTAGATCGTTCTATTTTTGAAGATGCTTTACTATTCCAATTGACAGCTGATTTGAATCGCGCAACGCAAACTGAGGTGGATATATATCAGTCATTGGTTAATAATATGATGGCTGAAATTCCTGGTAGTGCAACGTCTAAGGATCCTGATTTATTAATTCATGTTCGTGTTAGTTTTGATACTATGCTCGCAAGAATCAAAAAGCGTGGTCGTTCATTTGAGCAAGTTGAAGCAAATCCGGGATTATATGACTACTACAAAGAACTTAATTCACGTTATGATGATTGGTTTGCGGCGTACGACCGATCACCAAAAATCCAGATTGATGGTGACCATTTTGATTTTGTGGAAAATGAAGAGTCAGGTGCAAAAGTCTTGGACATGATTGATGCTAAATTAGCACAAACTGGTGTACTATCATTTTGAGAAATCCCGAAACTTTTGAAGTTAGGGATTTTTTTGATATAATAATTAAAATTAACTAAGGAACATATAATGAATAGTTGGCATAGAATTGTTGTTAAAGTCGGCACGAGCACAATTGTTAATCGTGATGGGCAAATTAATTACCCAGTCGTTAATCGGTTGGCACAAACACTTTCCAGTTTACAAAAATCTGGTCACGAAATTTTATTAGTTACATCCGGGGCAATTGGTGTGGCATTGGATCAGATGAATCTAGAAAAACGACCACAAGAAATTCCACAACAGCAAGCATTAGCTGCCATTGGTCAGGGATACTTGATGTCATTGTACAATCAAAGTTTTGCATTCTATCAACAATTAATTGGACAAGTTTTATTGACGTATGATGTGTTCGACAATAAAGCGATGCTTGAAAACACAATGAATGCCATTGAAATGATGTTTTCACAGCACATCATTCCCATTGTTAATGAAAATGATGTGATTGCAGTTGATGAGCTTGACCATCAACATTCATTTGGCGATAATGACCGCTTAGCTGCTATTGTGACACGTGAAATTGGTGCCGATGGATTAATTATTTTGAGCGATGTCGACGCGTTGTATACGGCTAATCCTAATATTGATGAATTTGCACAAGCCATTGATAAGGTAACGAAAATTACCGATGATATTCGTATGAGCGCCACCGGATCAACTTCTGGTTTAGGAACAGGTGGGATGAGCACAAAACTTGCTGCTGGTGAATTTGTGATGAAAAATGGTGGTAAAATGGTGTTAATTAATGGTAATAATCCAGCCTTGATTTTAGAAGTAATAGCTGGTAAAACGGTGGGAACATTATTTCAAGGAGAATGAGTCTATGAACGCAGTGGAAGAAATTGGTAAGCGTGCCAAATTAGTGACTTCTGATGTCGCTAATTTGGCAGTAGATCTTCGTAATCAAATATTATTGGATATGTCGTCAGCCTTGGTAGCTAACTGGCAAGAAATTGTGGCAGCTAATAAAAAAGATTTGGACGCGGCTACGCAGCTCTCGGGGCCAATGCGTAATCGATTGACGCTTGACCAAAAAACAATTGGCGGTATTGCAGCGTCGCTGTCAGCGGTCGCTAAGTTAGCTGATCCTTTGGCAGGTCCATATGACAATTGGAAAAATCATACAGGATTTAAAATTGTTAAAAAAACAGTGCCACTAGGGGTTGTGGCGATGATATTTGAGGCGCGCCCGAATGTGACCGTAGATGCTGCCGCATTAACCTTTAAATCAGGTAATGCAGTTATTTTACGCGGTGGTAAAGAGGCTATCGAGTCAAATATTATCTTAACGAATATTTTGCGTAATGTGTTACGTAAACACAATTTAAACCCAGATATAATACAGTTAATCACGGATACAACACATGATTCAGTCAACACATTACTAAATTTGCGTGACTATGTTGATGTATTAATTCCGCGTGGTTCAGGTCAGTTTATTGATTTTGTTGTAAAAAATGCAACGGTACCGGTTATTGAAACTGGCGCAGGTAACACACATATATTTGTGGACGAGAGTGCCAAGCAGGATGAGGCTATTCGTGTCATTCATAATGCCAAAACACAAAAACCAGCAGTTTGTAATGCTGCCGAAAAACTATTAATTCATGAGGCAATTGCGGGTGAATTTTTACCAAAAATTGTCGATGATTTATTGGCTGCTGGTGTAGAGTTGCGCGGGGACCAAAAAGCCCGTAGTATAGATAGTCGAGTAATTGGCGCAAGTACTGAAGATTGGGATACTGAGTATAACGATTTAATTATGGCTATAAAAATTGTTCACAATAACGATGAAGCAATTACCTGGATTAATGACCACACAACCCATCACTCAGAAACAATTATCAGTGAAGATCTTAATCATGTTACTGATTTTATGAATACTGTTGATGCTGCTGTTGTTTATCAGAATGTTTCAAGCCGATTTACTGATGGTTTTGAATTTGGATTTGGCGCAGAAATTGGTATCTCTACACAAAAGCTTCATGCGCGTGGCCCAATGGGACTAAGTGCGTTAACCACAATTAAGTATGAAGTATTCGGTGAAGGACAAATTAGAGAATAAGCACAGTATTTTTGACCCAAAAAAATGATCCACGATACGGACAACTAGGTTTGGTGTCGTATCGTGGATCATTTTTATGTTATTGAAGCACAGTTAGCATTAGATTTTGAAAATCATGAACAAATCTTTTTGAATCAACTAAAACAGCAGCTTTAGTAGTTGTTGGAACCAAAAGTTTCTCTTTATCACCGATTGTGCGGCCATAATCGCCACTCTCTTTATCGTATGTTACCCGCATTGCTAAGGCAATTGATGTAACATAGCTAGGATCGATTCCAACAGCAACTGCTAGTGGATCGTGGAGGGCAGCACCATTTTTATTGATGTTTAAGTTAGCATACGCATCAATATAGAAATCCATTAAGTCAGCAAATTTTTCTCCGGCTAAGGTTCCTAGTGTACGCCATGATGCAGTTTCTTTTTTCGTTAGCAGCGTGCGGAGAGTAACATCAAGGCCAACCATTGTTAGGTTTTGCTGATGAATGAAAGCAAAGTCAGCTGCTTCAGGGTCTTGGTGAATGTTTGCTTCGGTAAAAGGCGTTACGTTACCTGGTACAGTTAAAGCACCGCCCATTAGCGTTGTATTACCAATCAAGGTAGCCACGTCATTATCTTTTTCAATCGCTGCAGCCAAATTGGTGAGTGGCCCAGTTGGAATAAAAATTAGGTTTTCTTTATATTGATGAGCCGATTCAATTAAAAAATCAACAGCTGATTGGGTTTCAGTTTGTCTTGGTGAAGTTTCTAAGGTAATTTCACCTACGCCATTTTTACCGTGAATAAGCTGTGAAATAGGCATAACTTCAAAATTATTGGTTGTACTTGAATGACTAGCACCAATAAATACAGGGACATCATCAGCACCAAGTAAATGTAATAAATTCAGTGAGTTTTGTGCGGCCGTTTCAACAAGTGTGTTACCATAACTAGAGATAATACCAATCAAATCGACATTTGGATCAGCTACAGCGTAGGCGAGCGCCAGAGCATCATCCACGCCAGTATCCAGATCAAGAATCATTTTTTTAGTAGCCATAAATTGTAATTATGTGCAGACGCACATTTCCTCCAAATTGTAATATATATTAATTATAACGGACGAAAACTATTTTTGTTTTAAATTAACGCAATGTTAGAATGACGTTGCAATAAAGTAAAATCGGAGAATATTTAAATGACAGAGTTATATGATGTAGCAATCATAGGTGGTGGACCAGTTGGTATGTTTACAGCTTTCTATGCCGGATTACGTGATACTAAAGCAGTTCTAGTTGAAAGTTTAGCAACACTCGGCGGACAAGTGACATCGTTATATCCTGAGAAAAAAATTCTTGACGTTGCTGGATTCACAGGAATTAAAGGATCAGCATTGATTGATTCATTGGATGAACAAATGAAGTTATTTCCAATTGATATCAAAACCTCAACAACTGTGACTAATGTGACGAAAACAAACGACTTATTCACAGTGACCATCAACAATGGTTCGTCATTTCAGGCTAAAACAATCATCATCACAACAGGTAAAGGCTCTTTTGAACCACGCAAGATGCAGGTGTCCGGCGTTGATCAATTGGTTGGCCAAGGTATTCACTATTTTGTAACGGATAAACATGATTTTGATAACCATGATGTAGCGATTGCTGGTGGTGGTGATTCAGCTATTGATATGGCTACGATGCTTAATGAATTTACCCATTCTACAAGAATTATTCACCGCCGGGATCAATTTCGTGCAATGGAGCAAAGTGTGAAACAACTGAGCCAATCATCCGTTATCAAAGAAACGCCGAAAAAAGTATCACAGATTGAAAAACAAAGTGATGGTAAATTGAAAATTACGTTAGCGCAAGTGAAGAATGATCAGGTAACTAATGATATTTGTGTTGATGATTTAATTATTAATTATGGTTTTATTTCGGAAAATAAAATTGTGCATGGTTGGGATATACAACCAGAAAATGAAGGACAAGCGTTTTCCGTCGACCAAGCAATGCAGACGACGATACCCGGCGTTTTTGCTATTGGGGATGCTAGCCATTATGAGGGGAAAGCAGATTTAATTGCTGTTGGATTTGGTGAAGCGCCAACAGCAGTTAATGCTGCAATTCGATTTTTTGATCCACAGCGACGTGGCCCCGGCCATTCGAGTTCAATGGTTATTCAAGATGGAAAACTTATATAAGTAAAAAAGTAGTAGATGAGTATATCATCTACTACTTTTTTAAAAGCTACTTAGCGGAATCTAAAACAGTTGCTTTTCCTGTAGCATAATCAATTTGAATACCTGGCTGTACGTTGAAAATCCAATAGTTTAAGTTCAGTGTTTTGCCGTTGTCTTCAACTGATTTAGCCATATAGTGAACACCACGAGCAAGACGTTCGTTGCCAACATAAAGTGGCGTGACCTGTGCACGGACCGTAATAGTTGGATTGTTTTGGATAGCATTGCGAATATCATTTTCAGGGACGAGCTGACCTGGATAGGCATTTTCAACACGTGTACCCGTAATCATATTTTCTGTGACCATAGTGGGTAACCCGAAAAATTGATAGCCCACAATGTGAGATTTATTCCAAAGCGCTTGCATACCATTGCCTAATTTAACGTTAGGGTTATCATGATAACCACCGACCCACTTAGTACCATCGTAGCGATCGTTAATAAACCAACCGGATGGGCGGACAGTGTAAGGAATACGATCCGGCCGTTTAGTAACTTTTGATATGGCCGACTTACTGGCCACGAAATTTCCTTGTTGCGAACGGCCTAACGAATCAAGAGCTGAGAGGCTTAACCCATCAACTGGATTGAGCTTAGATGCTTGACTTGGGAAAGTTTCTTTCATTTGGTCGTCTGTGAAGGTTGCTTTATTGTTGTTGACATGAACGATGTCACCATCTAGCGTTCCATCCCATTTTAAGTTGAGCAGGGCCTGATCAGATTGGGCAGTTACTGTTGGATGAGATGTTTCAGTAGAAGTATTTGTCGATTCGTAGTTTTGCCACAAATAAAATCCGGCAACAACAACTAGAATCAGAAGGGATAGTATCTTATTTTGTGGTTTGCTTTTGCGTCTATAAGTGCGTTTTCGTGCCATGATTCTCTCTCTTTCAAGTTCTTATATCATAACATTTATGCTACGCCAAAACATCAACAAAAACGATAATAGAAATCAGCGTTCCAGTTCCCACTCGGCTTTGAATTGCGCTAAGAATGATAGCATGAACTGTTGACGACTTTCAGAAATTTTGCGTGCTGTGTCTGTATTTAATTTGTCCTGAATAAGTAATAATTTTTCATAAAAATGGTTAATTGTCGTACTTTTTTGATTGCGATAATCAGTTTTATTTTGTGGTAAATGTGGTTGAATTTCTGGATCATATAATACACGATTTTTTACCGCACCATAAGTAATTGCTCGTGTGATGGCGATAGCTCCCATAGCCTCTAAACGATCAGCATCTTGTACAATTTGTCCATTGATATTGAGCTCTTGAGCACCTTCTAGTGACTTAGACCAAGACATATTGTCGATGATATAGGTGATTTCTTCTATCATTTCTGGATGAACGCCGATAGATAGAAGAAACGAAATCATATTATTTTTTGCTGCAAGAATATCTTCTTGACTATCGTATAATTTATCATCATAGACGTCATGCAGCAATGCGGCAGCACGTACAACAAAAGCATCTGCTTTTTTCTCATGGGCAAGAATCTTGTTAGCTAGTGCAAGGACGCGATTAATGTGATCAATGCTGTGTCCAGTATTATCTTTAGTGAGTGCGTCTTTCATATAACGATTAATCATTTCAAGTTGATCCATTTTAATTTCCTTTAAGTTTTATTTCGATTGCTTATTAATTAGTTTAAACTAATTAATAAGCAATCGCGTTTAAAAGTTGGATTAATTCGTAAAAGTTTCAATATATCATAAATAATAACTTGAGTCTCTATGAAAAATTATTGATTTTAGTTATAATTATTTTAATATAACTTTACCTCATACGGTAAAAATCATGCTTAACGTAGAAAGAGACGATTCTTTTTATTGTGAGTGTTTTAAAGAAAGAGGAAGACTCATATGTCAGAACCAAATAATATTTTGTTTAATACCGGAAATCACACTGATTCGGCTGTCATTTATGACAAGTTTTCAAAGGCAGAACAGCAATTTTCAGTAAAAAAGGATAAGACCTTTTATATTACCACGCCAATTTACTATCCGTCTGGTAAGTTGCAGTTGGGAAACACTTACACAACGGTGCTCGCTGATGCAGCAGCACGATACCACCGCTTACTGGGTGAAGATGTTTATTTTTTAACAGGTACAGATGAACATGGATTGAAAATTCAACAAAAAGCTGAGGCTGCGGGTATATCTGAAATAGATTTTCTTGATGGTATGGCGAAGCAAATTAAAGACTTGTGGAAGCTAATGGATATTTCATATGACGATTTTATTCGTACTACAGAAGATCGCCATGAAAAAGCAGTCGCTAAAATCTTTACGCAATTACTAGAAAATGGGGATATTTATAAAGGTGAGTATGAAGGTTGGTACTCTGTTTCTGATGAAGAGTACTTTACAGAATCTCAATTAGCCGAAGTCTATCGTGATGACGCAGGCAAAGTAATTGGTGGGAAAGCACCATCAGGGCATGAAGTTGAGTTAGTTAAAGAAGAAGCATACTTCTTCAAGATGAGTAAATACGCTGATTGGTTACTTGATTATTACAAAACACATCCAGAGTTTATTCAGCCAGAAGCCCGAATGAATGAGATGATTAATAATTTCATTGCACCAGGTCTGGAAGATTTAGCGGTAACACGTACATCATTTGACTGGGGTATTTCAGTACCAGGGGATGAGAAGCATGTGATTTACGTTTGGATTGACGCATTAGCTAACTATATTACTGCTCTAGGTTATAATTCGGACGATACAACCCTATTTGATAAGTTCTGGCCTGCAAACGTTCAACTTGTTGGAAAAGAAATCGTTCGTTTCCATACTATTTATTGGCCAATTATGTTGCATGCATTGGGATTAGAGTTGCCTAAATCAGTTGTAGGTCATGGTTGGCTTGTGATGAAAGACGGTAAGATGTCTAAATCAAAGGGTAATGTAATCTATCCTGAAGTGCTTGAAGAACGCTATGGTCTAGATGCAGTTCGCTATTATTTATTGCGTTCAATGCCATTTGGTAATGATGGTGTATTTACACCTGAAGATTTTGTGGCGCGTGTTAACTATGATTTAGCTAATGATTTAGGTAATTTGTTGAATCGTACAGTAGCCATGATTAATAAGTATGTGGATGGGGTTATTCCCGAGCTACTAACAGGTAAGACTTCTTTTGATGAAGACTTGGTTCGAACTGTAGAAGATGCCATTGTTGAATACAACAAAAACTTTAAAGAATTACGTACTGCTGACGCACTTGAAAGTGTTTGGAAAATCATCCGTCGTGCAAATAAGTATATTGATGAGACACAACCATGGGTGTTGGCAAAAGATGAAAATGAAAAGGAAGTTTTGTCTAGCGTAATGGCTCATTTAGCTGGTGCATTACGGGTTACTGCTGTTTTGTTACAGCCAGTATTAACACAAGCACCAAAGAAGATTTTTGATCAATTAGGATTAGATTATTCTGACAAAGGTGTTGCTATTGCAGGTTTGACTTTCAGTAAGTTACCAACTGGCGGTCATGTTGCCAAGAAGGGTGAACCAATTTTCCCACGCCAAGACGTTGAAGAAGAAGTGGCCTTTATTTCAGGACTAGTTTCAAAAGATACCAAAGGTAAAGGGCGTGCGGTTAAGGAGGCAGCAAAAGAGGCAGCTCAGGTGGCGCCATCTAAGGATTTGATTACTTATGATGATTTCGATAAAGTTGAAATCTTGGCTGCTAAAATTACGGCAGGAGAAATTGTTGCTAAATCTGAAAAATTGTTAAAGTTTACGCTTGATGATGGATCAGGGAAGCCACGCCAAATTTTGTCGGGTATTCGTAAATGGTATTCAGACCCTGCTGCTTTGGTGGGTAAAACGGTTGCTATTGTTGCCAATATGAAGCCACGAAAAATGGCTGGTGAACTTTCTGAAGGGATGATTTTGTCGGCTGAGAAGAATGATATTGTTACTGTAACGATATTGCCGGATTCAATTGAACCGGGTTCAGGAATTGAATAATAAAAGAGCAGCTCTTCGGAGTTGTTTTTTTATTTGATTTGACGAAAGGACAATTGTTAACTAAAATTAACTATAAAGTAAACATTGTGATAATAGTGGAGGAAAGTGATGAGTACAGCTGATAAACTGTTAGCTTTGTTGGTTAATACAGCAGGCGATTGGGTGTCTGGTGAAGCAATTGCGCAACAGTTAGGGATTACCCGAACTTCTATATGGAAGTCTGTTAAAAAGCTTGAGTCTCAAGGACATCTCATCGAGAGTGTTCGTGGGCAAGGATATCGATATGTAGAGGGCGCTAAAATTTCTGCTGTTGGCATTAAAAAGTATTTAAAATCAGATGTGGATCTGAAAGTCTTTGACACGATTGACTCGACTAATGTGTATGCTAGAGAGAAGCTTTCTTCTGGCGAAATTACTAAAAATACGGTTATTGTTAGTGAAAGCATGTCGGCGGGAATTGGTCGATTAGGAAGAAAGTTTTTTTCGCCGAAAAATACGGGTATGTACGTCACTTTTGCTTTGCCACTACCTGTGGAGACGATAGTAAACCCTGGCCGATTAACTACTAGTACCGCAGTAGCTGTCTCAAAAATGGTTAAAGAAGTATTTGATATCGATATTCAGTTTAAGTGGGTCAACGACTTATTGTACAACAACAAGAAAGTTGGTGGTATTTTGACCGAAGCCATTACGGACTTTGAAAGTCAACAGTTTTCATCTTTAGCTGTGGGTATTGGTATGAATCTTGCCACGCCTGATGGTGGATTTCCAGATGAAATTTCTCAAAAGGCAGGTGCGCTGACTGATGAAATGGTTGTATCAAGAAATGAAGTTGTCGGTTCTTTAATTAATCACTTTTTTGATATGTACCAGGATTATCAGGACGGGCATTATATACCGCAATATCGCAAAAAGGTGGTTGGTGTTGGACAATCAGTAGAACTAAAGCGTGGTCAGGTGAACTTAACGGGGATAATTAGAGAAATCGATAATGATGGTTGCCTCGTGCTTGATACGAAGCGGGGCATAGAGCGCATTAATTCTGGTGAAATTACTAAATTACTGTTGCCAAATAATGAATACCAGGGTTAGACACTAAAAAAGCAACTACACAGACTGTAGTCGCTTTTTTAGTGGATTCTTTTGATAATTTGTAACTCTACTAAGGTTACAAAAAAGATTAAACCAACATCAATTAAAAAATCAAGTAAACTGGTAAAACCTAGTATACCAGTGACGTTAATTATGTTACCTATATAAAATTTAATAATAAAACACTTGTATGCAAAACCAATTAAATGAACCATAATTAAGCAGAGATAGTTGCTGACCAAGGTATTCAAAAATTGGTGATGGCTAAATAGTTTGTTGCCCTTTCTAATGATAGCAGCCAAAAATGGCATTAGTGTAAAAGCGATTAAGAAACCAAACGTTGTCTTGAATATATAGCCTAGTCCGCCACCAGATGCAAATATGGGTAAACCGAGTAATCCGGAAACAAGGTAAAGCACTGTCAACCAAGAACCATACTTGGCACCGAGAATCGGATAAACTAAAAAGATAAACGCCGTTTGTAGCGAAATGTAGTCGTAAAAAGGAATCGGAATAGCTACTTTGGCAGAAAGCACCAATAGAGCAAAGTAAATACCTATTTTACAGATAGTTTGTGCACTAACGCTAACGTTCGTCTGTTGATACATAATATATAATCCTCTCAATATTAGATGTTACCCTTTTTTATTAAAATGGATAACAAAAACAATTTACTATAAATGAATTTCTTTGTCAAATATGTTACCCTTTATATATGATTTGGTTAACAAAAATCTGGAGGAAAGCATGCATTATAAGAAACGTAGTCAAGAAGTATTATGGTTGCCATTCACGCAAATGAAAACGTTGTTCCTGGTATTTTGGCTGCTGGGAAGATGTTGACGGGAGGGTACTTACCATTAGCCATCACTATGATATCTGAAGCGATCTATCAAGTTTTTTATGATGATTACGATGAAATAACATTGTTTCGCGGTCATTCTTATACGGGTAATCAATTAGGTTGTGCTGTGGCATTGAATTGGTTAGAAATAAAGAGAAGCGACAATCTTTTGACCCTGATTTAAGAGCAGTTTGGCGAGCAACATTAACCATGCGAAATTTTGGCTTGCTCACAAGACCATTGGGGGACACAATTGCATTCTTGCCGCCATTGATTGCAACAAAAGAAGAAATAAAGCAAATAATTGTCATAATTAAAGAAGGCATTCAAACTGTCATGGAAGAAATGAATCATGAAGAATAAGGGCTATTTTATTACAGGAACTGATACGGAAATTGGTAAAACCTTTGTAACGGCCAGGTTGGCACGTTATTTCAATAAGCACAATCAAGATATTGGTGTCTTTAAGCCATTGATGAGTGGTACACGTAGAGAAAACCCTTGTAGCGATGCCTATATTTTAAAATCCGGTGCAAAGGTTTTGGATGGTTTAGAAGAAATTAACCCTTTTCAATGGGATGAAGCGCTCGCACCAGCCTTAGCTCAAAAGCGTGCAAAAACAGACTATTCATTAGATGATGTACTGAAAAAATATAATGTATTAGCTCAGAAACACAAGGGCATGTTGGTTGAAGGAGCAGGCGGCATTACAGTACCATACGGCGATGATTTTACCGTCACGGATTTAGCGTGTGCGTTGAATTTACCGTTGATTATTGTGGCACCAAACAAACTAGGTGTGATTAATCATATTATATTAACCATTGAATTTGCTAAAAACCACGATTTAACAATAGCGGGGATAATTTTTAATGGTGTCAAGCACAAAGGTGTGGTAGAAGATACGAATTTAACACTATTAAAAGAGATGACTGATGTACCAATAATTGGTGAATTACCATGGATTACCAATCAGATAAACGCAGAATTACCTTTGGAAAAGTACATGGATATAAATCTGTTAATGTGATTTATTGATCATATTGGATAATCAGATTAAATAACAAATAATACTATAAATTTTGAGATTAATGAGAGTACTATCTGCACTCATGTTAAGAAAAAAACAAAATGTTATATTAAGCAGCTACATTCGCTCAAAACTGCACTTTGTGCTATAATAATGGTGTTGACTAAAGTCAAAAATTTTTGGAGGATCTAAAACACATGACTGTTAAGATTGGTATTAACGGATTTGGACGTATTGGTCGTTTGGCCTTCCGTCGTATTCTTGAGTTGTCAGACAAGGCTTCAGATATTGAAGTTGTTGCCATCAACGATTTGACAAGCCCAGATATGTTGGCATACTTGCTCAAGTATGACTCAATTCACGGTACTTTGAACGCTGAAGTTTCATCTGACGACACAGGTATTGTTGTTAACGGTAAGCACTATGCTGTTTACTCAGAACGTAACGCTGCTGACTTGAAGTGGGTTGCTAACGATGGTGTTGATTACGTATTGGAAGCTACTGGTTTCTATACATCAGCAGAAAAGTCACAAGCTCACTTGGATGCAGGTGCTAAGAAGGTATTGGTTTCAGCTCCAGCCGGTGCAGTTCCTACAGTTGTCTACGGTGTTAACCAAGACATCTTGACTGCAGATGACAAGATTGTTTCTGCTGGTTCATGCACAACGCAATCATTGGCTCCAATCGCTAACGTATTGGAACAAGAATTCGGTGTTAAGACTGGCTTGATGTTGACAGTCCACGCTTACACAGCTTCACAAAGCTTGCAAGATGGTCCTAAGTCAGCTAAGTTTGCAAAGCGTCAAGCTAATCGTGACGCAGCTTCAAACTCATTGCCACACTCATCTGGTGCCGCAAAGGCAATCGGAATGGTTGTTCCTTCATTGGATGGTAAGTTGACTGGTTCAGCTATCCGTGTTCCTGTTCCTGATGGTTCAATTACTGAATTAACTGCAGTCTTGAAGAAGGACGTTACAGTTGAAGAAGTTAATGCAGCTATGAAGAAGTACGAATCAGATTCATTTGGTTACAATGGTGACGGATTGGTATCTACTGATATCATCAACGACACACATGGTACTGTCTTCGATCCAACACAAACTGAAGTTGTTGCTGGTGAAGGACAACAATTGGTTAAAGTTGCTGCATGGTATGACAACGAATACGGTTTCACTTCAAACATGATCCGTACATTGTTGCACTTCGCTACTTTGTAAGATAGATTGTTCTGTTTTTCCTGTTAGTGTACTAAATCATAATATTAGAAAACACACTTCGGTGTGTTTTTTTATTGTAAGGTATTCTATTATGTATATTTTTTGAAAAGAGGCAAGCAAATCTTAAACAAATGGCTACTTGTAGGTACTTATAGTAAAAAATATGATATACTTTATTCAAATATCGAACAGGAGTTCTATTTGTGAAAGTTGCATTTTCATCTGATAATCATTTTGATTTAAATAAAATTAATGTTGAACGCGCTATGCGGGCACAAGCGCTCTATTTGTTGAACAAAAATGTGAACGTTTACGTTATTGCTGGCGATTTGTTTAATGACTTTAAGCAATCCTTAGCATTTGCGCGTAATATGCAAGACTTAGTAAAAAACAAATTAACCATTCGTTTTTTGGCTGGGAATCATGATATGGGTAAAAATGTTACATATGAAGAACTTGAAAGTGATATCGACGAGTTATATTTTCATAACAAGTACATTGACTTAACTGATGATATCCGACTTATTGGCAACAATGGTTGGTATGATTATAGTTTCGTCGGTAATGATTATACAGAAGAAGAAATTCAATCGTTTAAAAATAGCTATTGGTATGACCGACGCATTAAGCAACCAATAACTGATAAAGAACGTTTTAATATTAACCTAAAACAAATTAAGGATCAGCTCTTGGCTGCGGGCAACAAACAGACTATAGTTGTGAGCCATTTTGTGCCACGTGAAGACTATATTAAACGTTTTCCAAATGGGAACACACGATTGGATATAGCAAATGCGTTCCTTGGCAGTTCGAAAATTGGTCAAGCTGTCGATCAATCATATACCATTGCAACAATTACAGGGCATTTGCATTTACATCCCGCACCGTTAAAGTTCGGTAACAATGTTTATTATAATGCTGCTGTGGGTTATAGTACTGAACGTGTTCACGAATGGTCAAGTGATGATTTTCTAACAGAATGGCAAAAAAGACTAGTTGTACTTGAATTTTAAAACACCGGATAGGTGTTTTTTATTTCTTAAGGAAACACTATGATTTTAGAATACTTTGACAATCGAAATAAATTATGATAATATTTTGACTATCAGATATTTCGATTATCAAAGTATTTTAAAAAAGGAATCAATTATGCCAGTTCTTACAACAACAGAAATTATGGACTTAATTCCCAATCGTTATCCTATTCTTTATATGGATTACGTGGAAGAAATGGTCCCAGATGAATCAATAGTCGCTGTCAAAAATGTGACCATTAACGAACAGTTTTTCCAAGGTCACTTCCCTGGAAATCCAGTGATGCCAGGTGTTTTAATCATTGAATCACTAGCCCAAGCAGCATCAATTTTGATTTTGTCATCACCGCAATTTCAAGGTAAGACAGCTTACATGACAGGAATTGATAACGCTAAATTTAAGAGAATGGTTAAACCAGGCGATGTATTGAAGTTACATGTCACATTTGGTAAGCTACGTGCTAACATGGGCAGTGTGTTAGTTGAAGCCAAAGTCGATGGTAAAACAGCTACATCAGCCGAGTTGATGTTCGTTGTGGCGCCAGATGAAAAAGATGAATGAAGCAATTACAACTGATTTTGAACAAATAAATACTGAACTGGTTGGTGTATTTAATAATGTCATGTGGATAGAAGAAGCTGCTTTAAAACGCAGTTACTTCTCTGATATAACCTTAAAAGACATGCACACCATTGAAGCTATTTCAATGTATGATGAAAAAAGTGCTTCACAGGTCGCAAAAATTATTCATTTGACACCAAGTTCTATGACAGCAGCCATTGATAAATTGGTTGAAAAGGGTTATGTTGAGCGACGTCGTTCCAGTAAAGACAGGCGTGTGGTACGATTAGGCTTAACGCATAAGGGGCGTGTCGTTTATCGCGCTCATCAAGAATTCCACAGGGATTTAACGCACAATCTGGTAAAAAATATGTCACCAAACGACGTGAGCGTTGTCAAACAAGCGATCCATAATTTGGTTAGCTATTTAGCACAGATAATTAATCATTAAAGAGGGGAATTATGGAACAATTGAAAATCGTTGCTTCAGCACGTCAAATTCCAGATCGACAAGTGACGAATCAAGAGCTCAGCACAATGATGGAAACTGATGATGAATGGATCTATACTCGGACAGGTATTCATCAGCGTAATGTCGTGACAACGGAAAACACTAGTGATTTAGCCAGTGAAGTGGCAAAGAAAATATTGGCGAAAAGTGGTGTTTCACCAGACAGTATTGACTTTATCATTGTTAGCACGATGTCACCAGACAGCCTATCACCAAGCACGGCAGCAATTGTCCAGGCTAACATTGGTGCCACTAATGCATTCGCATTCGACTTAAGCGCAGCTTGTTCTGGTTTTGTTTATGGATTGAGTGTCGCCTCGAGTCTGTTAATGTCACGCTATCAACGTGGATTGATTATTGGTGCAGAAGTGTTATCGAAATTAGTTGATTGGAAAGATCGAACTACGGCAGTTTTGTTTGGTGATGGAGCCGCAGGGGTACTTGTGGAACGAACACAGGATAATGTTGGACTTTTAGGTGAAGAACTTAGGACTTTTGGTGAAAAGGGTGACAATTTAGTAGCTGGTAGGTTTGCGAATACAAACCCATTTTCGGAAAATATTAGCCCGTTAGACCCTTATTTTCATCAAAATGGTCGGGAAGTATACAGCTTTGCAACTCGTGAGGTTCCCGAAGCACTCCAAGCAGCCTTAGAGACAGCTCAAGTTACGGCTGACGATGTTGATTATTATCTATTACATCAGGCAAACGCACGTATTGTATCTTCCATTGCTAAACGGTTTGGGCAGCCCGTATCTAAGTTCCCAACCAACATGGCTTCAAATGGTAACACTAGTGCAGCAAGTATCGGTATTTTATTAGATGAATTGATAGAGTCTAATACAATTCATGCTGGTCAAATGATTGCCTTTGCTGGTTTTGGTGGTGGTTTAACTGTCGGCGCACAAATTTGGAAAATTTAAATCTATCGGTGTAGTCGGCTGCACCGCAAAAATCTAACGAAAATACATAAAACGGATTTTAGGAGAAAAACACTCATGACAGACGCAGAAATTTTTGACAAGACAAAAGAAATTTTGGTTGATCAATTTGATTTAGAAGAAGATGAAGTTTCATTAACAACCGATTTAACAAATGATATTGACGCTGATTCATTGGACTTGTTTGAAGTTTTGAACCGTGTTGAAGATGATTTTGATATTAAGTTGGCTGTTGCTGAAGATATCAAGACTGTTCAAGATTTGGTTGATAAGATTAAAGAACAATTAGCAGCGTAATTTAGGTGACATTTTGTCACGTACATAACATAATTTTTAAGGATGAGAACATGACAGTTAAAACAATGAACCCTATTTTTGAAAAATTAGGCATGAAATACCCAATTGTTGAAGGTGGGATGACATGGGCTGGAACAGGTGCGTTGGCAGCTGCTATTTCAGAGGCTGGTGGACTTGGCTTTATCGGCACAGGTTATTGGCATGGTGATGACGTTCGTAAAGAAATCAGACGTGCAAAAGCTCTGACAGATAAGCCTTTTGGCGTTAACGTAATGTTATTAAGTCGTCATATTAGAGAAGTTTTTGATGTCATTATCGAAGAAAAAGTTGCTGTAGTTGCAACTGGAGCAGGAGACCCATCGCCATTTTTGGATGAGTTACATGCTGCTGGTATTATAGTAATGCCTGTCGTTCCCTCAGTTTCATTAGCACGTATGATGGAAAAAAAAGGGGTTGACGCGGTTATTGCTGAAGGTATGGAATCAGGTGGGCATATTGGTATGCTGACTACGATGACATTAGTACCTCAAGTAGCCGATGCCGTTAATATTCCAGTAATTGCTGCTGGTGGTATTGGTGATGGACGTGGTGTTGCCGCTGCGTTTATGCTTGGTGCGGCTGGTGCACAAATGGGTACAAGATTTCTGACAGCTACTGAATCAGAAGTTCATCCTAACTTTAAGTCAAAAATACTTAAAGCTAAAGATATTGACACTATTGTTACGGGTAATTTGCTTGGTAATCGTGCCCGTGTTTTGAAAAATAAAATGGCAAAGTCATTTGTTAAAAATGAAGTAAACGAATTGCAAAAAGAAAAGCCAGACGCTGCAGCCATTGAAAAACTTGAATCTGGTACACTACGTCGTGCTGTTCAAGAAGGTGATAAAGAAGGCGGTGCATTCATGGCCGGTCAAATTTCTGGTTTGATTAAGGATGAGAAGCCTGCAGCTGATATCTTGTCCGACATTTGGGCGCAAGCTACCGATTTAATGGGTATTGAAAACACAACATTGTAAGTAAAGAATCCGATTGGTTTCGGTTTCATTGTTTATATATAGTATATGGGGTTTAACATGAAAATTGGATTATTGTTCAGCGGGCAAGGCGCACAGCAAGCCGGCATGGGCACAGATTTATATGAAGCACTTCCTGAATATAAATCAACAATCGATCGAGCTTCTGAAGTTTTAGGATATGATTTATCTGACGTGATGAAGAATGCTGATAAAATTGCACAAACGCAATATGCACAACCTGCTATCTTATCTATGAGTAATGCCATTGTGAATGCTTTGGGTAGTGCTTTGCAACAGCCAGTTGCAGCTCTAGGATTGAGTTTAGGCGAGTATTCGGCGTTGACTGCAGCTGGGGCCATGAACTTTGAACAAGCTGTTGCTATTATCAAAGATCGTGGGCGATATATGCAAACGGTTGGAGACGCAAATCCTGGTAAGATGGCGGCAATAATGGGCGAAGATCAAAAGCTCATTGAAGCTGTTTTAGCTCAATTGCAGGCCAAAGGAAAGCAAGTTTTCCCAGCAAACTATAATACGTTTGCTCAACTGGTCATTGGCGGAATTGCTGCTGATGTTGACGAGGCAAAAGCGACATTAACAGCGGCTGGCATCAAACGTACGATTGATTTGCCAGTCTCTGGTGCATTTCACACCCCATTATTGAAAGACGCTGCTGTTCAGTTATCTGAACGGTTGGCAACTGAAGCATTTACAGATGTGGATTATCCTGTTTATTCCAATACAACAAGTGAACCGTTTATTATCGCGGATCTCCATGAAACGTTGACTAAACAAATTGTATCGCCCACATATTTCGCGCAAGCGATGAAAAAAATGTTAGATGCAGGTGTTGATACATTTATTGAGGTTGGTCCTTCGGATACATTGATTAAGTTTGCTAAAAAAATTGCTCCCAAGGATGTGAAACGATACGCTATTAAAGATTTAGAAAGCTTTAATGAAGTAAAAGAATTGCTCACAGCAGAAGAGGTATAACATGGCAGATTTTACAGATAAAACTGTTTTAGTAACAGGCTCATCACGTGGTATAGGACTTGCAATTGCAAAGGCATTTGATGCTGCAGGAGCAAACGTCATTTTACATGCACGTTCAGAAATTAGTCCTGAAACTTTAACAGAGTTTAAGTCAGAACCAAAAACATTACAGTTTGATATTGCTGATGCAGAAGCAGCAGAAGCCAGTTTGAAAGTATTATACAAGCAAGAAAACTTTTCAGGTATTGACATATTAATCAACAATGCCGGTATTACAAAGGATCAGCTAGCTATTGCAATGACACCAGCAGATTTTGCACAGGTTGTTAACGTAAACTTAAACGGTACTTTTAATGTGACACAACCTGTATTTAAAAAGATGATTCGACAAAAGCATGGGGCGATTATTAATCTAGCCTCTGTTGTTGGATTAATGGGTAACATGGGTCAAGCGAATTATTCTGCATCCAAAGCTGGTCTGGTCGGCTTGACAAAGACTCTAGCTAAAGAAGGTGCACGTCGCCACATCCGAGTAAATGCGATTGCCCCTGGTATGATTGTTTCAGATATGACCGGTGCTTTGCCAGAAAAGACACAGGAAGAGATTCTAAAAAATATTCCATTATCTCGTTTTGGTGAAGCTTCGGAAATTGCAGATGTAGCATTATTCTTGGCAGGTAATGATTATATTACCGGTCAAACAATCACAGTTGATGGTGGGTTATACATTTAACGCACAATTTATTGATGTGAGGCACTGAGAACATAAAGAAAGGAAATGCGTCCTCGGACATTTGATTTAAATTCATTAGTATAATGTCTTTTTAATCAGTGTCCGTCCACGCTCTTAATATTATGACACGCGTAGTAATTACAGGACTTGGCGCAGTAACGCCATTAGGAAACGATACACAGTCTTTCTTGGACGGTATTTTCAATGAAAAAATTGGTATTAAACCAATTACAAAATTTGATGCATCAGAGACGGGAATCACCGTGGCAGGACAGGTTGATGGTTTTGATCCCGCAGCTCGTGTTGGTAAGCGTGATGCACGCAAGATGGATTTGTTTTCACAGTATGCGGTTGATGCTGCAGATCAGGCTTTGACTAATGCTGGATTAAAGGCAGAAGAAGGTGCTGAAGCACCAACCACTGTTGCTGATCCTACTCGATTCGGTGTAATTTTAGGTAATGGTATTGGTGGCTTGACTACTATACAAGATCAAGTAATCAAGATGCATGATAAAGGACCACAACGTGTTAGCCCATTGTTTGTGCCTGAATCAATTCCCAACATGGTATCAGGAAATGTTTCGTTACGTTTTGGTGCAAAGGGTATTAATTCAACAATTGTTACGGCTTGTGCTTCAGCAACAAATGCGATTGGGGAAGCGTTCTGGCGTATTCAATCTGGTAAAGCCGATGTCATGTTAACTGGTGGTTCAGAAGCAACGGTTAACGAAATTGGTATTGCTGGTTTCGCAGCCTTGACTGCGTTATCAAAGGAAGAAGATCCAACACAAGCTTCAAAGCCTTTTGATAAGAATCGTCATGGATTTGTTTTGGGTGAAGGTTCAGGAATTTTGGTTATTGAAAGTCTAGAACATGCTCAAGCACGTGGTGCTCATATTCTTGCGGAATTAGTTGGTTATGGTGCATCATCTGATGCATATCACATGACGTCACCATCCCCAGATGGTGAAGGTGCTGCACGCGCAATTCGCGATGCATTAAATGACGCTAATTTGGAAGCCAATCAAATTTCATATATCAATGCTCACGGAACAGCAACAGGAGCAAATGATTCGGGTGAAGCACATGCTATTGCCACTGTGTTTGGAGAAAATACAGTACCTGTTTCTTCAACAAAGGGAATGACAGGTCATTTGCTTGGTGCTGCTGGTGCCATAGAAGCTTTGATTTCTGTAGGTTCTTTGACACGTGGTGAATTACCAGTAAACGTCGGTCTTGATGAACAGGACGAGGACACTAAGGTAGTTAATTTAGTTGATCAAGAAAACAAGCATCAAGCACCTGAGTATGTAATGAGTGCTAATTATGGTTTTGGTGGTCACAACGCTGTCATCGTATTTAAGAAATGGCATGAAGGAGTGTAATTGATGAGTTTAAATATTGCGGAAATTCGTGGATTAATTGCTGATTTAGAGAACAGTTCTTTACGCGAATTCAAAGTTGTTGATGGCGAATTCAGTTTGCATTTATCAAAGAACAAAAATGAAGCAGTCGTGAACGCGCCAGTTCAAACTCCAGTTGTTGCTCCTGCCGATGTTACATCAGAGCAAGCTCAAGTAGCTGCAGAACCTGAAACGCTTAAAACAGGAACTGAAATTGTTGCTCCTATGGTTGGAACAGTATATTTGCAACCAAAACCTGATGCACCAATGTTCAAACAAGTTGGTGATAAGGTCTCAGTGGGAGAAACAGTTGCTGTGATTGAAGCGATGAAATTAATGACAGAAATTCATAGTGAAGTCAGTGGAACAGTAGCCGAAATACTAGTTGCTAACGAAGAAGTAGTAGACTACAATAAGCCACTCTATAGAATAACAACAGATTAAATGTAATTTTAAGGTTTGTATCGGTATGAAATATAAATATCATACAAACGTACATAATACATACTACGAAGGAGCCAAAATGTCGATTCTAAACACACAACAAATTCAAGAAATATTACCTCACCGTTATCCAATGCTTATGCTAGATACAGTGGAAGAATTAGTACCAGGTGAGAGAGCAGTAGCAATTAAAAATATCAGTGTCAATGAAGAAATTTTCCAAGGCCATTTCCCTGGGAATCCAACTTTCCCGGGTGCTTTGACTGTCGAGGCATTAGCTCAAACTGGTGCGGTTGCACTGTTATCTATGCCTGAATTTAAGGGTAAAACTGCTTACTTCGGGGGCATTAAAAAGGCTCGTTATCGTAGAATGGTTCGTCCAGGAGATCAACTACGTTTAGAAGTTACTTTGGATCGTTTGCGCGGACCAATTGGTACTGGCAAAGGTATTGTTTGGGTTGGTGACAAAAAAGCGACAACAGCAGAATTGACGTTTATTATTGGAGACTAAAATGTTCAAAAAGGTTCTAGTGGCAAATCGCGGTGAAATCGCGGTGCGTATTATTCGGACATTGAGAGAAATGGGTATTGCATCAGTTGCTGTTTATTCAACAGCTGACAAAGATAGCTTGCACGTTCAAATTGCTGATGAAGCAATCGCAGTTGGTGGTGTTAAGCCAACAGATTCATATTTGAATATGAAAAACATTCTGAGTGCGGCACTATTAACAGGTTCTGAAGCTATTCACCCAGGATACGGCTTTCTGTCAGAAAATGCTCTATTTGCTGAAATGGTTGGCGAAGTAGGAATTAAATGGATTGGCCCACGTCCAGACACAATTGAATTAATGGGTAACAAAGCTAATGCTCGTGAAGAAATGCGTCAAGCAGGTGTTCCGGTTATTCCTGGATCTGACGGTTTCATCCGTGACTTTTCCGAAGCTAAAGTTGTTGCTGATCGTATCGGATATCCTTTGTTGCTAAAAGCTGCTGCTGGTGGTGGTGGAAAAGGCATGCGTTTTGTTTATAGCGAAGATGAATTGAGCGACAAATTTGATGATGCCCAAAATGAAGCGCGCCTGTCTGTTGGTGATGATCAAATGTACATTGAAAAAGTGATGGAACATGTCCGACACATTGAAATGCAGCTTTTGAGAGATGAAAATGGTCATGTTATCTATCTGCCAGAACGTGATTGCTCATTACAGCGTAAAAATCAAAAGGTGTTGGAAGAGTCACCTGCTGTAGGTGTAACGCCTGAGATGCGTGCTTATTTAGGTGGTATTGTAACAAAAGCTGCGCAAGCGATCAGGTATGAGAACACTGGAACAATTGAATTTTTGCAAGACCATGAGGGCAATTTTTACTTCATGGAAATGAATACTCGTATCCAGGTTGAACACCCAGTCACTGAGATGGTAACCAATTTAGATTTAATTAGATTACAAATAGAAGTCGCTGCAGGGCAAGATTTACCTATAACACAGGACGATATTCAAGTTAATGGTCATTCCATCGAAGTACGCTTGACGGCCGAAAGACCTGAAAGTAATTTTGCACCAAGTGCAGGCACAGTTGATCTTGTATTTTTACCTACCGGAGGACCTGGTGTTCGAATTGATTCCGCACTATTTGTGGGCGATAAAGTCCAACCATTTTACGATTCAATGATTGGTAAATTAGTGGCGAAGGCAGATACTCGTGAACAAGCGGTTCAAAAAATTCATCGCATTGTTGATGAAACTGTTGTGCATGGCATTTCTACAAGTTTGAATTTCCAAAAAGCTTTATTGGAAGATCCACACGTGCAGCGTGGCGAATTTGATACACGCTATTTAGAAACTGAATTCTTACCACGGTGGACTGAGAGCTTATCAGAAGATGAATAATACAATGCCGCATGCGTTTGACGTGTGCGGTATTCTAGTAAATGGAGACATTTAATATGGACTTATACAACAATAAAAATAGCGATACATCAAAAATTAAAAGAGATGCTTCGGTTAATGATCGCATTCCTGATGGTCTTTTTCTAGCGTGCCCATACTGTGGTGCACAAATGTACAATAAACAGCTTGGCAAATATCGTGTGTGTGCAAAGTGTAATTATGGTTTTCGTCTCCAAGCATGGGAACGTGTTGAATTATTGACTAAAAACTTTGAAGAAATGGATTCAGATATCCAAATGGATCATCCAGAGTTTCCAGGTTATGCAGAAAAACTAAAGCGGGCACAGTCACAAACTGAGTTGGCAGAATCTGTTTTGACTGGAACGGCTGACATTGAAGGGGAACAGGTGGCTTTAGGAATCATGGATTCCTACTTCATGATGGGGTCTTTGGGTTCAATGACAGGTGAAAAAATTACGCGCTTGTTTGAATACGCAACGGCTCATACGTTACCGGTTGTTTTGTTCACTGCATCAGGTGGCGCACGTATGCAAGAAGGAATTGATTCCTTAATGCAGATGGCCAAGGTTTCAGCAGCTGTTGCAGCCCACCAGGAAGCTAAGTTATTGTACCTAGTTGTGCTAACTGATCCTACAACTGGCGGAGTAACTGCAAGTTTTGCTATGCAAGGGGATGTTACTTTAGCTGAACCACACGCGCTTGTTGGTTTTGCTGGGGCAAGAGTGATTGAATCAACAATACATGAAAAACTACCAAAAGACTTTCAACGGGTAGAGACATTATTGGAAAATGGTTTTGTAGATCAAATTGTACCTCGATCAGAATTAGCTCAACTGATTGCCAAAATTGTTAGATTACATACAGCGGAGGCCGAATAAATGCCTGATATTTTAAGTGGATTGAAATTATTTAAACGTGAATTAACGCCAGCGCAAGTGGTTAAAAAATCCCGTGAAGACCGTTTTATGGCGCGGGAAATCATTGATGGCATTTTTACAGACTTTGTCGAATTGCATGGTGATCGTCTCGGTGGTGACGATATGTCTATCATTGGTGGCATTGCATTTTTAGCAGACCGGCCTGTTACGGTGATTGTTGTTGACAAGGGTACAGATATTCATGACAAGTTGAGCAAACGTAATGGTTCGCCAGAGCCATGGGGCTACCGTAAAGCTCAACGTCTAATGCAACAAGCTAATCGATTTAATCGTCCAATTATCATGTTTGTTAATACACCAGGAGCTTTTCCAGGCAAAGAGGCTGAGGCGCAAGGGCAGGGTGAGGCAATTGCCAAATCAATCCTAGACTCAATGAAGTTAACCGTTCCAATGATTTCTATCATATATGGTGAGGGAGGCTCTGGTGGTGCACTTGCATTGGCTACGGCTGATCAAGTTTGGATGTTCCAAAATGCAACCTATTCGATACTATCACCAGAAGGATTTGCATCCATTCTTTGGAAAGATAGCAAACGTAGTGAAGAAGCAGCGGCTGTTATGGGACTAACTGCTAAAGATCTCTTGGAGAAAAATGTTATTGAGTATATTATTCCAGAGTCTCGTAATCATCCTCGAGTTTTCAACTTAATTCGGAAGCGGTTAAATGACGAGATACATACATTGAATCAATTAACACCAGATGAACTATTAACGAAGCGACGTAACCGCTTTAGAGCATTCTAATCCGATAAATATGTTATAATAAAGTCTCCCAGATAATGGGTAGATTTTAGACGGGTCTGTTTTTGGAATTCGACAGGTCGTTTAGAGCATTGATTGCGTTTCGCCATCCGGGCGCAAAACGGGCAGAAATTTTAACTGCAAAAAACGAAAACTCTTTCGCTATCGCTGCCTAAAAACCAGTGATGCGTAGCTTAATCTTGGTTGCTGGCGTCTGAGGTTAGGCCATAAAAGGCCAGATCGTACTGCTTCTTACATCTGGAAAAGCAGTATTAAATCAATCAGGTTAGTTATATTGAAGAGCCTTGAGCTATGGCAGACAATATAATGAACTACAAATAATAGCCCTATAAACGTAGATATTGGTGTATCGGGCGATTTGGACAGGGGTTCGACTCCCCTCAGATCCATTTAGCATTTCATGGCGTTGCATAAGGTTTCAAAAACCTTGATGTAGCGCCTTTTCTTATGAAAAACGTTGATTGTGAGGAAAAGTAAAATGGAGTCACTCAACTTAATTGAAGGCGTTGTTGCACGTGTGTACCAATGTGACGTAACACGAGTATCAGAAGAATCACAAAATAACGAATATGAAGGGACAACTTTATTTGTTGGTAACAAAAGTCTTCGTACCCGTTTGGCGAAGAAAACACCTACTAAACAAGGATACTTTGTCGTGTTGTGGGAAAAAGACGACAGAGGTCAAAATAAACCATTTGATGCGTACAATAGTCCTGAGTTATTAGTGGTTTGTGTGATAGATAATCAGCAAAAGGGAGTCTTCATTTTTCCTAAAGTGTTACTGGTACAACAGAAAATATTGAGTTCGCAGCAAACCAAAGGAAAAATGGCTTTCAGAGTTTATCCAGATTGGGTAGTTGAATTAAATAAAACTGCTCAGCGAACACAAACCTGGCAGAAAAATTACTTTGTGGATTTGTCAACTGATCAAGTTGATGAAGATAGATTTAAAAGATTGCTTTCTAAATCTAACTGTTGATTAAGATACTATGAAATAAATACCAGTTATGCAGCGTCTTGAATATCTGCTTGACGAACTGTCTAATTTACGGTAACATTAAAATAATCTTAGAGGATTAAGCAAGCGCACGTCTAGAGAGTTGATGTTTAGTGGAAATCAATCGTGTTAATGCCCAAGGTTGCTGAGAATTATAATTAATCATATTAAATAAATAAGCGGTCGTTTAAAAACGACAAATTAGGTGGTACCACGGTAGAAAGATCGTCCTAATCTCTGTAATTTGAGATTAGGACGATCTTTTTTCGTGTTACGACTTAAAAGAAAGGAATTAACTATGCGTGATATTGATATGTCAACAAAGTATGATCCAACTTCTGTTGAAGCTGGTCGTTATGACAACTGGCAAAGTAAAAAGTTATTTGCACCCGAATCAAACAAAGAAATTCAAGGCAATGAGCCAGAACCTTATTCTATTGTCATTCCACCTCCTAACGTTACCGGAAAACTTCATTTAGGGCATGCATGGGATACGACATTACAAGACATGATCATTCGTCAAAAGCGGATGCAAGGATTTGATACCTTGTGGCTGCCCGGAATGGATCACGCTGGTATTGCAACGCAGGCAAAAGTTGAACAAAGATTACGTGGTGAAGGTGTTTCACGTTACGATTTGGGTCGTGAAAAATTTGTTGAACAAGTATGGGACTGGAAAAACGAGTATGCTACTACCATCAAGCAACAATGGGGTAAGATGGGGCTGTCACTTGACTTTGACCGCGAGCGCTTTACGCTTGATGAAGGTTTGAATAAGGCTGTTAACAAGGTATTTATTGATCTATACAATAAAGGATTAATTTACCGTGGGGAATATATCATTAACTGGGACCCACAGGCAAGAACTGCCTTATCTGACATTGAAGTTATTTATCAAGATGATGCTGGCGCATTTTATCACGTTAAGTATCCATTTACAGATGGGACAACATTCGACGGAAAAGATTACATTGAAATTGCAACAACTCGTCCAGAAACAATGTTTGGGGATGTTGCTGTTGCGGTTCATCCTAGCGATGAACGATACAAAGATTTAATTGGTAAAAAGGTTTTGGTGCCATTAGTTGGTCGTGAAATTCCAATTATTGCAGATGAGTATGTAGAAAAAGATTTTGGTACTGGTATGGTGAAAATAACACCAGCCCATGATCCTAATGATTTCCAAGTGGGTAATCGTCACGATTTGGAACGCATTAATACGATGACTGAAGACGGTCATTTAAATGAATTTGCTGGTAAATACAATGGCATGGATCGTTTCGATGCTCGTAAAGCAATTGCTGCTGACCTTGAAGCTGGCGATTACATGCTAAAAGTAGACCCAATTGTTCATTCTGTTGGTCATTCAGAGCGTACAGGTGTTCAGGTTGAATCACGTCTATCAACGCAATGGTTTGTTAAAATGGAACCATTGGCTAAACAAATTTTAGACATGCAAAAGAATGACGATGAAAAGGTTGAATTTGTACCAGCACGTTTTGAAGATACATTTTCACGCTGGATGGAAAATATTCGTGACTGGGTTATTTCACGTCAATTGTGGTGGGGTCATCAAATTCCTGCTTGGTACAAAAATAAAGGAACAGATAAAGAGGAATTATATGTTGGTACTGAAGCACCAGCAGGTGACGGCTGGGAGCGTGATCCGGATGTTTTGGACACATGGTTTTCATCTGCTCTATGGCCATTTTCAACCATGGGTTGGCCAGAAAAGCTAGACGGTGACTTCGCCCGTTATTATCCAACAAATACATTAGTAACTGGCTATGATATTATTTTCTTCTGGGTAGCACGGATGATGTTCCAGGGGAAAGAATTTACTGGACAACGACCTTTTAAAAATGTCTTGATTCATGGTTTAATTCGTGATGGTGAAGGGCGTAAAATGTCAAAATCATTGGGTAATGGCGTTGACCCGATGGATGTTATTGAAAAATATGGTGCTGATGCATTACGCTGGTTCCTAGTAACGGGGTCAACTCCGGGACAAGATTTACGATTTACTTACGAAAAGATGGATTCGGCTTGGAACTTCATTAACAAAATTTGGAATGCGTCACGTTATGTTATTATGAATTTGGATGAAGATACACCATCTACGTTACCAGATATGAGTCAATTAACATTAGCTGATCAATGGATTTTGTCACGTTTGAATACAGTGGTTACGAATGTAACACGTAATTTTGACAAATTCGAGTTTGGTGAAGCAGGACGTGAGTTGTACAACTTCATTTGGTCTGATTTTGCCGATTGGTATATCGAAATGACCAAGGAAACTTTGAATGGTGATCAAGATAAGGCACCAGTTCAGCAAACATTGGCCTACGTATTGGATCAGACATTACGTCTATTACAACCAATCATGCCATTTGTTACTGAAGCTATTTGGCAGGAAATGCCAGCTCAAAATGGCAGCGAAGCCGATTTTGCTATTGTAAAATATCCGGTCGTGCGCGAAGAGTTAAGCAATCCTGACGCAGAACAAGCCTTCAAATCGTTGCAGGATTTGATTGTAGCTGTTCGTAATATCCGAGCAGAAGCAAATGCACCAATGTCTACACCAATTGATTTAATGATTCAAACCACGGATGATAATTTGAAGCACATTTTTGAAGCGAATGCTGATTATATTAATCGTTTTGCTCACCCTAAAACGTTAACAATCAGTGATGATGTGCAAGCTCCTAATTTGGCAATGTCACAAGTAATTTCAGGTGCTGAAATTTATGTTCCACTGGCTGAGCTGATTGACATTGACGAAGAAATAACACGCTTACAAACTGAAGTGAAAAAATTTGCTGGGGAAGTAAAACGAGCTGAAGGAAAACTAGGAAATGATAAGTTCGTTTCTGGGGCCCCTGAAGCGGTTGTTGCTGCGGAAAAAGAAAAATTAGCTGATTGGCAAGCCAAACTTAACGCAACAGAAGAAAGATTACAGACATTAAAGGCAAATCAATAGAAATTATAAAATCACTCTTAACAGGGTGATTTTATTTATTATTTGACAAGGTAATGAGCAATAGTTTTGTATGGTAAAAAAATCAAGTAGTGGACTTTTTTCTTAAATTCGATACAATAGTTAGAGTATAAAATAGCGTGTAATATATGGCAGTATGCAATTTTTTAAGGAGAGTTACAATGTCCGGAAGTAAAATACTCGCAAGTGCACATTATGTACCTAGAGACATCGTGACTAATAATGATTTAGCAAAAATCATAGATACCAGTGACGAGTGGATTCAGGCTCATACTGGTATCAAAACGCGACATATATCATTGCAAGGTGAAAATACGAGTGATTTAGCGACACGTGCCGCGGAGTCAGTATTGAGCCAAACTGATATTAAACCAGAAGATATTGATTTAATTATTGTAACAACATTTACCCCAGATGGATTGGCACCGTCAACGGCAGCATTAGTACAGCGCAATTTACATGCTGAAAATGCTTGGGCCTACGATATTGTAACAGCTTGCTCAGGGTTTGTTTTTGGATTGAGCACAGCTGACAAGTTTATTAAATCTGGTCAATATAAGAATGCATTAGTCATTTCTGCGGAAGTCAACTCCAAAATGATGGATTTCAAGGATCGCACCAGTACTGTCTTTTTTGGAGACGGTGCAGGAGCAGTGCTGATGACAGCTGATGATGCCGGTGTTGTGGAAGCTGAAAAAATGCACACAATCGGGAATGCCGATGTTGTACATTCAGGGCGAATAGCACCACTGACAAGTCTATCTGTGGATAACTATCCAAAAATAGATGCTTTTTCACAACAAGGACGTAATGTATTTGATGAAGTAACAACTATTGTTCCAGATCATATCCGCAATTTTTTGAGCGAACATAATTTATCAACTAGTGATATTGATTACTTTATACCCCATCAAGCAAATTTACGTTTGATCGAGTATATTGCAAATGATCTCGGCGAACCAATGACAAAGTTTTCAACAAACGTTGTTACGAATGGTAATACATCATCTGCTGGGATCGCTATTGGACTAGATGAATTAAATAAGTCAGTTAGCTTAAATGGAAAACGGGTATTGCTAACTGGATTCGGTGCTGGCTTTACTTATGGCAGCATGCTTTTACAATTTTAAAGAAAACCTTAAGAGTTTTAGTTGGATTTAATAATATTGAAATGGTGAAAAATGCAAAATGAAGCGTACTTTTTCACCATTTTTATGTGGAATGAGTTCATTTTTAAATTATTAAAAGGTCTTAAAATGCCTATGTATCAACGTTTATTCGAGTATGACATATTTCAGTAATATTGTTACAATATTGATATAGTCGCACAATACACACGTTACAACAAACGGATATACTAATTAATGTTATTAAGATTTGCTTAACAGTAAATCTAAAATTTAATTATTACGAGTTAATACAATTCATTCAGGAGTTACATAAGAATATGGGTAAATTTTTTAAGAAGACTTTATTGACTACTGCAGCTGGTGCTGCGGCCTTTGTTGGTGGGCATGCAGCAGCTTCTGCTGATACAGTAGAAGTGCAATCAGGCGACACTTTGTCAAAAATTGCAGCAGCAAACAATACTACTGTTGATGCGTTAGCTAAGGCTAATGGAATTAGCAACAAAGATTTGATTTTAGCAGGTTCATCACTAGAAATTAACGCAACACAAGAAGTTTCTGGTTTATCAGAAGATGGCACATCATATACAGTGCAATCAGGTGATACATTATCAAAGATTGCTGAAAAAACTGGTGTGGATGTATCAGTATTGTCTTCATTGAATAGTTTGTCAAATGCTGACCTTGTTTTGACTGGACAAGAATTGTCATTGAAGGCTTCAACTACTCAAGCAACCAGTTCAGCTGCTACTACTGTGACTGCAGCTTCTGCACAATCTTCATCGGTTGACACAAGTAATTTGAAATATATTGCAGCAGCTGATACAGACAGCAATAACTTTATGACGCTTGATGAATATAATACATATGTTGCAAATGGTGGGTCAACATCATCAGCGGCGACAGAATCATCAGCAAGCGCATCATCAGCTGCAGAAGATATCACATATATTGCAGCAGCAGATTCAGATAATGATGGTTACATGACAATGGCCGAGTATAATGCATACAAAGCTAATGGTGGGTCAACATCATCATCAGCGCAGGTCACTACATCAGCGGCTTCGTCTTCAGCAAGCACATCAAGTGCTTCGTCAGCAACTAATGATAACATCACTTATGTTGCTGCGGCTGACACTAATAACGATGGCTACATGACAATGGCTGAGTACAATGCGTACAAGGCTAATGGCGGTTCAACGACTAGCACATCATCAGCTTCTTCGTCAACGACAACTACTAATACTACTACCACTGCCACAACAACTAACGTTTCAACTGGTAGCACAACGGCAGATGCAACAATCAACGCATGGAATGCAAAACGTGCAGAATTAGGATTATCACCTGTTACAATTTCTTCATCATTGACTGCACAAGCTCAAAGTCGCGCGCAATCAATTGGAACATCTTCAAACTGGTTTAGCACACATATGTCTTCCGGTACTGCCGAAGTTGTTGCAG
Source organism: Leuconostoc sp. XM4 (assembly GCF_055698815.1). Taxonomy (NCBI): domain Bacteria; kingdom Bacillati; phylum Bacillota; class Bacilli; order Lactobacillales; family Lactobacillaceae; genus Leuconostoc; species Leuconostoc sp. XM4. The sequence continues at coordinate 274,245 of NZ_CP134507.1, forward strand.
ATGGTTTCGGTGCTGGATCTTCTGTTATTAATGCTTGGTATTATGAAACAGGTATGGTCAACGGTGGGCATAAGGAATTTATTGTTAACCCTAACTTCACACAAGCAGGTGTGGGCTATTATAACGGTTGGATTGTTATTAACGCACAATAATATGCAAAATGATTATTTGAAATTAGCATTAGATAACTTAGGAAAAACATTCAACGACTACAATAGTGGTCGTTTTGTTGCTCAACAGCTTATGAAAGCGCAAGTACCATTACCCGAAGGATCACATTGGGATTCTTCACCAGCGCACCTCATTAAACAAATGCATCATTTACTGGGTGTTTTACAAGCAACACCAGGAGATTTGTTATTTTGGGGCACACAGAATGCACCATATGAAGTGGGTATTTATGTCGGTGGGAACCACTTTATCGCTGTAAATAACGGAGATCATGTGGCAAAAATTCAAACGTTATCAAGGAATTGGTATCCATGTATTGCCGGTTCTATATTTTGACACACAATTGTCATTTAGATGTTTTTTTTGTTACAAAAGAAACTCCTTTGATATATTGACAACAAAGTGCAAAGTACAGAAAATATCCATGACACAGCGGATTGCTATACTAGGAATTGTCGAGAAGACGGAAAAGAATTTAAATTAAAATATATTACTGAATATGAGTCCCTATTAGGAGTTTGACTATTATGAAAAAATCTACTATTGCTAAATCTGTCGTTACAGCTGCCGGTGCTTTTGCCGTTGCTGGTGCTGCTCAAGTTTCTGCTAATACTGTATCAGTTAAAGCTGGTGACACACTTTACAAGATTGCATCAGCAAACGGTACAACTGTTGACGCTTTGGTTAAAGCTAACAACATTTCAAATGCTAATTTGATTTTTGTTGGACAGCAACTACAAACTGCATCTTCATCATCAACTACTACACAAAGTTCATCATCAGAGAGCTCAACTACAACAACTTCATCATCTAATGGTTCATACACTGTTAAGTCAGGTGATACATTAAACAAGATTGCAGCAGCAAATGGTACAACGGTAGCAAATTTGGTAGCAGCTAATAACATTTCAAATGCTAACTTGATTACTGTTGGTCAAACATTGAAGTTATCAGCTTCATCAACTTCAAGCTCAACAACAACGCAATCATCAACTACGACAACTCAAACAACATCAAATAACACAGCAACTGCCTCAAATGGTTCATACACTGTTAAGTCAGGTGATACATTAAACAAGATTGCGGCAGCAAACGGTACAACAGTAGCTAACTTAGTAGCTGCTAATAACATTTCAAATGCTAATGTGATTACTGTTGGTCAAACTTTAAAGTTGTCAGCATCATCTGCTTCAACTTCAAGTTCATCAACTGCAACAACATCACAATCATCAAGTTCTACACAATCATCATCAACTTCTAATAATACTGCTTCAACATCAAATACGAGCAATACAAGCAACAGCTCATCAACTTCAACAACAGCTGATGCTACTATTAATGCTTGGAATGCAAAGCGTGCTACTCTTGGTTTGTCACCAATTAAGATTTCAGCTTCATTGACAGCACAAGCTCAAAGCCGTGCACAAGCTCTTGCAACATCATCTAACTGGTTTGGTTTACATGAATCATCATCAACTCCTGAAGTTGTTGCTAATGGTTTTGCTGCAGGTGCAACTGTGATCAACGCTTGGTTTAACGAAACTGGTATGGTTAACGGTGGTCACAGAGAATTTATTATTAATTCTAGCTTGACTGAAGCTGGTGTTGGTTATTATGATGGATGGATCGTCATTGACGCACATTAATAACACCAAAAAGTGGATAGTTGCTATCCACTTTTTTTGTGTTCTCATGTATAGTAGAGTGCAGAGGTATAAAAAATGTTGTACAAATTTACTGAATTAACAAAAGAAGAATATACAGAATTTGAAAAGCAAAGTTCTGTGGGTACCTTTTTACAATCAGGTGAACAAGCTGAATTATTACAAAAACGAGGCTATAAAATATGGTTGTTAGGTATCAAAGCTGACGACAAGGTAGTGGCTGCAGCGTTGGTCATGCGTGAAAAGGTACATATGGGATACATCTTTTCAATTGATCGTGGGCCATTATTGGATTTTGAAAATCATGAATTGTTGGCTTTTTTCATGTCTAATTTCGTAAAGTTTTCACGCGAGAATAAAGGGCTTTATATTGAAGTAAGGCCAAATGTGACTTTGAAAATGACGAATAACCATGGCGATCTTCTAGGTGAAGAGAATACGGTGTTTATCGAAGAGATGAAAAAGCTTGGATTTACTCATTTGCCATTTGTAGATGGTTTCACTACAGCTGGTTCTCCAGAATGGGAGTATATCAAAGATTTGTCAGAATTAACCGATGAGAAATCTGTTCGTGCCTCGTATAATAAGAAGGCTCAGTATTATTTAAAAAAGAATGCTCAGTTCGGTATTCGTTTACGTCAATTAACACGAGATGACTTGCCAGATTTTAAGGAATTAACACAAAAAACTGCCGATAGGTTACATTATAAAGATAAAAACTTGAATTTTTATCAAACAGTATATGATGTGTATGGCGATGATGCAACATTTGTCTTTGCTGAACTAAACTTTGACAACTATATTAAGGAAGAGAATGAAAAAATCTCTGAATTAGATGCCAAACTGGCCAAAATTAATCAGAAGATCGAAAAATATCCTACGAATGATAAATTTAAGCGTCAGTATGCTGAATTTGATGATCAAAAAAATCAACATAGCAAGCGCATATTAAAAGCGGAACAACAGAAAGAAGCTGCTGGTAAATCGACAGTCGTCGTCGCTGGTGCATTATTTATACAGCAACCTCAAGAAATGAATTATCTGTATTCAGGCACTTATGAAGAGTATATGGACTATTACGGCCCTTATCAAATACAAGACGTTATGATCAACAAGGCAGTTCAGGCAGGACTCAAGCGCTATAACTTCTACGGTATTGCTGGAAAGTTCGATGGTAGCGATGGTGTACTAGGATTCAAAACGACTTTTGAGGGACAAGCACGTCAACTGGTAGGAAACTTCATGATGCCTGTTAATCCCTTTAAATATGGCGTCTATCGATTACTCAAAAAAATGATGGGCCGTGCTTAAAATGAGCTTTTTTAGCGAGTAAAACCCGTTTTGTGGTATGGTATATAAGGTAATTATTAAATTGGCGGTACACAATACTTATGAAACACAATCCATATCTAGAAGAGCGAGATAATAAAAATGACGCACGTGCCAACTTACCAACACGTCTGCGAATTTTGTTGTTTATATCGTTTATACTAATGGTTGCCCTAGTTGTACAATTAGGGTTTTTAACGATTAAGCAGGGAGCCAATTATTTGGCTGAAGTCAACCGAAGTGAAGAGACCGTTGAAAAAGGAAATACACCACGAGGTTTAGTTTACGACTCAACCGGCCGTGTTCTAGCTGGAAACAAGGCGCAAACGGCGATTACATTTACGCGTGGTACTAATATTACTTCTAGTACAATGCGAAGCACTGCAATTAAACTTGGAAAATATTTGACAGTTGATACGACCCGCCTCAGTGATCGTTCTAAAGCTGACTTTTATTTGGCTGACGCAACTAACGCGGCTAAGGTGCAGAAACGCGTTGCTAAAGAACATAAGAATGGTAGTAGCCTGACGACATCAGAGATTAATAGTCTGTCGGTAAGTTATGTAGAAGAGCATAACTTGCTTTCAAAAGTTAGTGATAATGATGCAATGATATTTCAGCGGATGAGCGGTGCTTATTCATTGTCAACGACATTTATCAAAGAAGACGATGTGACAGAAACAGAATTAGCGGAGATTGGCGAGCGTTTAAGCCAATTCCCTGGTATTAAGATAGGTACAAGCTGGGCAAGACAATATCCTGAAGGAAACGATTTTAAGGCTTTGATTGGTACAGTAACTAGTGAAGATAATGGGTTGCCAGATGATAAGTTACACACACTCTTAGCCCAAGGATATTCACAAAATGAATCAGTTGGTAGTTCTAATTTGGAATCTAGCTATGAATCCTTATTGAAGGGATCAGCCTCACAGACTGTAGTTACAACTGCTTCTGACGGTACGGTAAAATCATCTTCTGTAAAATACAAAGGGCAGTCTGGAGATAGTCTTAAATTAACCATTAATGCTGACTTTCAGAAAGAAGTTCAGAAAATTTTGGAAGACAATTTACCAACTGGGGATGTTCAAGGTGCTTATGCTACAGTAATGAATCCCTATACTGGCGGTATCTATGCTATGGCAGGCGTAGACAGAGATTACTCAACCGGAACAAAAACAGCTGATCCGTTGGGAAATATTAATCATGCTATTGTCATGGGATCTGTGGTTAAGCCGGCGGTATTAGCTACAGCTTTCCAAAAAGGTGTGATTACTCCCTCAAATTCTACATTGTTGGATCAAGCTATTAAAATTGCGGGAACACCAACAATCACATCATATTGGAATAAAACAGGTACGCCTGTTTCAGTTGATGCACAAACAGCCTTAGAGCGTTCTTCGAACACTTATTTCGTTCAATTGGGTATGAAGATTGGTGGACAGACTTATAGCTCGGGATCGGCATTAGCATTGAATTCTGATGCCTTTCAGACATTACGTAATGGGTTAGGACAATTCGGATTAGGGACAAAAACAGGTATTGATGTCAGCGGAGAAACTGCTGGTTATCGCGGAGATACTACAGGGTCAAATATTGGTAAATATTTGTACGAATCATTTGGTCAATATGACACCTATACAACACTTCAACTTGCACGATACGTTTCTACAATTGCTAATGGTGGGTATTTGATTCAGCCTCATTTGGTAAGCTCAATATTACAAAGTTCAACTAATAGTTCAAAAAAGCGTACAGTGTGGACAGCCACACCGAATATACAAGGGCAAGTTCAGTTGGATTCTGACGAATGGAAAGTAATCCATGAAGGAATGAATCGTGTTGCAAATGGTACGGACACGTACAATACTGGTGGAACAGATATACATAAACTTGAACCACATGTTTATGCTAAAACAGGAACCGCCGAAACAACAACCAATGGACATACGACTTATACAGAATCCATTGTTGCTTATGTACCGGGACAACCGATGGTCATGGCCATGGCTATCCCAGGTATGAATAATTATTTAGATGGTACCAATGGTAAGATTGCGGCAAAAATAATTAATGCTTACTGGAAGTATGTTCAAAATAAACCATAACTTTATAAAAAAGACAGTAATCATGATTACTGTCTTTTTTATTCTTACCTATTTTGCTATATTTCTAAATAGATGTTATAATCTATTTAGAAATATAGCGAAATAGGTAAAGGAAAGAAATAATGAGTTTACAAAATACACTGAAAGCGATTTCGAATCCTGTCAGGCGTGATATTCTTACGCTACTGAAAGAAGGGCCTCAGTCAGCGGGAAGCATTGCGGATCATTTTGAATTGAGTAAAGCAACAATATCATCACATTTAGCCCAATTAAAACAAGCTGATTTGATAAGAGAAGATAAATATAAAAATTTTATTTATTATGAATTAAATTTATCTGTGTTTGAAGAAGCCACATTATGGTTGAAAGGATTTACTAATGAAAAATAAAAAAAGCTTTTTACCACTAATTATTACCTTGTTACCCATTTTTTATGGGCTAATATTGTGGACGAAGCTGCCAGTTGAGCTTCCAATCCATTTTAATATTAACGGAGAAGTGGATAGATATGCTAATAAAGTATGGCTTATCATTATTTGGCCAATAATAGCAACACTCTTGCACCTGCTTCTAATTATTTATCGTACGAAAATAGTTGCTCGTAGTCAAAATAATAAAATGCATACAATTATTAGTTGGTCTATTCCATTAGGCAATAACATTTTATTATCTTATATATTTGCTTATGGATTAGGTAATCACATCAATATAACTAGTATATTGTTGCCGACTATTGGCATTTTATTTATAGCATTAGGTAACTACATGCCCAAAACACAGCGAAATCGCTTTGTTGGGATACGAATACCAACCGCTCTGAATAATGATATAAATTGGTTTAAGACGCAACGTATTGGTGGTTTGATGTTTGTTGTTGGCGGGTTTATGATGATTGGTGGTGGTTTTTTAGGAATGATTTCTGAATTTTGGACTATAGCATTAATGATTCTGTCCTTAGTATTAATTACTGTCGTACCGATTATTTATTCGATTAGATCAAACCATAAAGCTTAACTTGAGTCGGCATAGTAGTGTTTTTCACATTTGATCAAACAGAAGAAATAAATAAGAAACTAAAATATTTAACGGAAAAGATTGAAAAAGAACATGACTATTGTATACTAGATTACAACTAGTCAAAAGTAGTGTACTAATTTAACTATTTTTAAAAGGGTTGCATATTAAACGACATAGTAAATTCAAAAGAGGGAGAAAAAGTATGTCATTTTTAGAATTAAAAGATATTCATAAATCCTATTTTTTAGGAAAAGATGAATTTCCAGTTTTGAAGGGGATCAACTTATCATTTGATAAAGGTGAATTTGTTTCCATTCTTGGTGAATCAGGTGGCGGTAAATCAACACTAATGAATATTATTGGTGGCCTTGATCGAAACTTTTCAGGTGATGTGTTGATCAACGGAAATCGATTAGATCATAAACAAGAAAAGAAGTTAGATGTTTATCGTCGTGAGACGATTGGCTATATTTTCCAAAGCTTTAACCTAATTAATTATCAAACGAACTTGGAAAACGTTGAAACCAGCTTAAACATGACTACTTTATCATCCGCGCAACGTAAACAACGTGCCATGGAATTATTGGAAAAAGTTGGTTTGAGCGAGCATGTTCATAAGTATCCATCACAACTTTCCGGTGGTCAAAAGCAGCGTGTCGCCATTGCGCGTGCGTTAGCAGCAGATCCTGATGTCATGATTGCTGATGAACCAACGGGCGCATTAGATTCTGTGAATACCACTGAAGTACTGGAGCTTCTTGAGCAAATCGCCCAAGAAGGTAAATTGGTTATTGTTGTTACGCATTCACAAGCGGTAGCTAATTACGGAACGCGTATTTTGCACATGGCTGATGGAAAAATTGATGAAGAAAAAAATTTGAAAGACAAGTTTGAGGCACCATCGGCACCTGATCGGTTAACATCGAGACCGTTGTCAACTAGATCAGTTTGGGACATGGCCTTTGATCATTTGAAGTATAAAAAATTACAAAACTTTTTGATTATTCTCGGATCGGCTATTGGTGTTTTCTCGGTAATACTATTCCTCGGATTGGGTAATGGTATTAAAGGGTATATTAATAATCAAGTTAGTTCGTTGGCTAACCCTAACTATCCAACTGTTGTTAAGAACACGTTAGATGATGATGATGCGTCAAGCAATGAACGTGTTCAAGCCAGAGCGCAAGCATCAACAACAAATTACTCGTCGATTGTTTTTTCTGATAATGTAATTAAAAAAGTTAGTAATGTAAAAAATGTTGCCAAGACTTATCAAGGATATGAGTTTAATGGTGCTGTATTCAAGTACGGGAAAGCACAATCACAGGCTGGTACGCAGGTACAAACATGGTCACCAATCTATGCCGACAAAGTCATCAAGGCGGGGCACAAGCCATCTGGTGACAATGAAATTGTGATTGACAAAACATTTGCTCAAAAAGCTAATAAAAATTGGAAATCTTTGATTGGTAAGAATATCACGTATACTTACGTAGCTTATAATCAAAATAATCAAGCAGTTCCTGTGACATCAACAATGAAAATTGTTGGAATCACTGACGGCGGACAAGCTGGTACAGTGTTTGCAACTACATTTGCTGCAATGAAAAAAGACTTAGCAAAGGCTAATGCCATGACCGAAGCTAACTATTTGACATTAAAGGTTAATGATACGGAAAACGTAAAGTCAACAGTGAGTGCGGTTAACAAAATCAAGGATAATGGTAAGCAAGCCGTCGTGGCAGTATCCATTGGTAGTGTGCTAGACACGATTAACACAATTACAAGTTTGGCTTCATATGTATTGGCTGCCATTGCCGGAATTTCATTGATCGTATCAGCGATTATGATTATTGTGACAACTTATATGTCTGTTTCTGAACGTACCAAAGAAATCGGTGTATTGCGCGCACTTGGTGCACGTTCAAAAGATATTCGTGGTTTATTTACAAATGAAGCGCTGTTAATGGGAATCATTTCAGCTGTTCTTGGTATTGTCACAGCTTATCTAGGACAATTTGCTATGAACGCAGCTTTGTATGGCTTAATTAAATTTGATATTGTACAGGTTTCTCTTGGTAATGTTATATTTGCGGTAGTGATTTCTCTTGTTATCGCTCTAGTTGCTTCATTTGTTCCTTCGCGTCGAGCGGCTAATTTGAATACGATTGATGCATTAGCAGCTGATTAATATGTTGAACAAAAAACATTCACTTCTTGTGAGTGTTTTTTTGTTATTGATTAGACATGTTATAAACAAAAATGTCAACAAAAGCTCTAAAATAAATCGGCTAACCTAATTAATATGGCGTTATTATTAACTTAATTGTATTAGCGCCATTCTTGGTTTTAATGGTATAATATTAAATCAGGATATCGCTGGGGGTACAAAACAATGGATAATAACATGAGTCGAATGGCACGTCAAAATCAAGCGCCAAGACCAGACGATAAGCAACCACGAAAACCTAAAAGACGACATAAAAAATGGCGTTGGATTGTTAGTATAATTGTTATTCTGTTGATTATTGGTGGCGTTGTGATATCGATGCTATTGAGTAATATCAAAGAATCGGTTGATACAATGCATCGTAGTGCGAATATTACAAAAGCTCGCGATGTTAACCAAGTCTTAAAAGATGGCAAACCATTTTCAATTTTAGTACTAGGTACAGACACAGGTGCTTTAGCACGTGATCGAACAGGGTTAACCGATTCTATGATGCTAATCACTGTTAATCCAAAATCTAAAACAACGACAATGTTGTCAATCCCTCGTGATATTATGGTTTCAATTGTCGGTCGAGAAGATACTTTTCCACAAAAACTTAATGCTGCATTTCCAATTGCTGGTGTTGGGGCAACGATGTCTACGTTGCAAAACTATTTGAACGTACCAATTGACTTTTACGCTCTGGTTAACATGGGCGGACTTGAAAAAGTTATTGATCAAGTAGGTGGCGTGAAAGTTAAGTCTCCACTAACATTCACTTATCAGCCTGAAAATGACAAGTCTGATGTTTATAAATTTTACACAAATCAAGAAAAATATGAATATGCCTCTGATGGTAAGAATTTTAAAACGTATACGACAATGGATGGCTACGCCGCGTTGTCATTTTCAAGAATGCGTTATGACGATCCAGAGGGAGACTACGGTCGACAAAAGCGTCAACGGCTAGTTTTGAAAGCTTTGGTTAAAAAATCAGCCAGCGCTAAAACTCTACTGAATGCAAAGTTTATGAAATCAATATCTAAAAATGCAGAAACAGACTTAACTTATAATAATGTGACAAAAATTGCTTTATCTTACATGGCAGCCACTAAAAATCAGAAATCTGATCATTTACAGGGCGTTGGTGATATGTATAATGGTGTGAGTTACCAAATGGTGAAAGCATCAGAAAAGCAACGTGTTACAAATCTACTACGCAAATCATTAAACTTGGGCAGTAAAACAACAGGAACACAGTTTGGTAGTTCGGTACCCGTACTATCTTATGGCGTTGCTGAATATAACTTAAATGTTATTGGTGAAACATTAGACGCGCAATAAAAAAATACTTCCCTCATATTTGTTTGAGGGAAGTATTTTTTTATTTGAATTACTCACGTGTTTTTGCTTTGGTAAAGGGAATGCCGTCGCGCCAAAGATAGCCACGATAGTAGCTTTCCATTGATATAATCTGTGTTAACGAGGTGAGTGGTAGTACCCATTTTAGCCAAACAATATCTGTCTTGAAAAATGGGATAGCCATCATGGCAGCAGTCACTAAATAAATTAAAGCCCGCCCCTTTAGTGATAGTTGCCGATCAAAAACAGCTTCGTCAACGTACTTTTGATAATATTTATTGTTGTGTAGCCAACTATCTAGCTTTTTAGAAGATTTAGACCACAAAATTGCGGTTAGAACATAAAATCCTGTTGTTGGCAAGCCGGGAATCCATATCGCGATGGTACCAATAGCAAAACTGAGCGCCCCAAGGGCAATTAATAGTATTTTCATATATATAGTGTACCATCACATGGTACAATTAAACTAATAAAATTGATTAGGATGTCTATATGAGCTATTTAGCAATCGTTGATCTTGGTAGTAATTCTGCCAGAATGGTAGTCGAAGAGCTGCATGATGATGGTACTCATACTGAGTTAATCCGCGAAAAAAGAGACACGCGTATTGCTCAAAATATGGGAGAAGAACTACTATTAAAAGAAACACCAATTTTGCGTACTATTGAGGCGCTAAAATATTTTCAATCTAAATATATCAATTTTCATCCGAAAGTCCGTGCGATTACAACGGCAGCAGTTCGTATGGCTAAAAATCAAACTGAGTTTTTAGATCGTGTCGCACGAGAAACGGGAATTCAGTTTCAAGTTTTGACGGGTGATCAAGAAGCATATTATGATTATTTGGGTGTGATCTCAACCTTAAATGTTACCGAGGGTGTGATTCTAGATACTGGTGGTGCTTCAGTTGAATTGATTGCTGTGGATAATCGACGCAGCAAGGAAGCTGTAAGCTTATCTTTTGGTGCAGTTACTTTATCAGAACAATATCACTTAGCTAATAATATCATGCCGAACAATCTGGCTTCCGCAAGTGATTATATATTAAGTCAGTATAACACGTTGCAGTGGTTGGAAACGCAATACCAAAAGCCAGTTATTTTATTAGGTGGGGCAAATCGTTCGCTCGCGCGTATGGCACGTACACGACTTGGTGAAACCGAAGTAAGTATGATTCATGGATTTGAGATGCCAGTTGACTTAGTTGAGCAGATTTTTGAAGAAATCCGACAGATGACACGAAAAGAACGTGAGAAAATTGCCGGATTAGAAACTTCTCGCGCTGATATTATCGTCAGTGGCTTACTACCATTATTGAATCTTATGAGAAAAATTAATTCACCTAAAGTTATATTTTCAGAAAGCGGGGTTCGCGAAGGTCTAATTGCTGAGACTTTAGCACAGCAGGATGAGTAAAAAATTTTATGAATTAACACCCGATGAGCGTTTACTCGCATTAAATTTAAAAGAAGATATACGATTATCATTTTCAAGTCGTCAAAGCCCAGTTAACGCTCAAATGGTTGAGAATTACATTAGTGATTTTCGCATGCCAATGGGCGTTGTTCATGATATTCTGATTGATGAACAACATTTTAGTGTGCCGATGGCTATTGAAGAGCCAAGTGTGATTGCAGCAGCTAATAATGGTGCCAAAATGTTATCTAATGGGGTTCATGTCATCATTGCGGATACTGCTATGATCGGCCAAATGTTGCTGGTTGATGCTGCTGGTGTGGATGAATTCATTAACTTACATCGCGATGAGATTTTTGCTAAGGCAAAGCAAGCCAAACCATCGATTTATAAACGCGGTGGTGGTTTGCGTGATGTTCGAGTAAGAAACATCTCGAAAACGGAAACGAGTGTTGACTTTATTATCGACACAAAAGACGCAATGGGCGCTAATATTGTTAATACAATTTTAGAAGCAGAATTACCGTTGTTTGAAAAGTTCATACCTTTAGGTGTGATTTTATCTAATTATGCCACAAATCAATTGGTCACAGTGACTGGTGATGTCGATTTTGAGCGCATAGGTGGTCGTGAAGTAGCTCAGAAAATAGTCGCATTAAACCATTTTTCCAAAAACGATCCTTACCGTGCAACTACGGAGAATAAAGGTCTTTTTAACGGCATTAGTGCTGTGGTTTTGGCGACGGGTAATGATTGGCGAGCTGTAGAAGCTAGTGGTCATGCCTATGCAAGTCGTGATGGTCAATACCGTGGTTTAGTAACTTGGACAATTTTAAACGGTAAACTTCATGGTGAGCTGACATTGCCTATATCTGTTGGCACGGTTGGCGGTGCAATTTCGGCTATGCCAGATGCTAAGCAGGCCTTGTCAATCATAGGTGATGTGAATGCTGACACACTTCGTGGTGTGATTTTATCTGTTGGGTTGGCGCAAAATTTAGCAGCCTTAAAATCAATTGCCTCAGGCGGTATTCAACGGGGACACATGCGAATGCAGTATCGCGCGTTAGCGATGCAAGTAGGCGCAAAAACTGATGAAATTGCCGCAGTAGTATCACGGCTAATATCCCTCAGTCATGTGGATGCAAGTGTTGCCAAAAAAATATTAATGGAGATAAGAAATGAACCCAAAAATTAAAGATTTATTGGATAACGTTAATGGTGTCTATCCAGGAACTGTGATGACACGTGTTAATGGAGGAGAGACTGGGGAATTACATATCGACCAAGTTTCACAAGAAATTTTAGGACAACGTTTGCTAATAGAAATTGCTAACAAAACTGAGAGTGATTTCTTGCTTGGTAATGAGTTATTAAAAATGCTATTAACATTAAATGGCATTGCCCCACAAGTATTTTTTGCGCTAACATTCAATGATGGAAAATTAGACGATCAGCTGATACAAATTGCAACGCGCATGCATCGTACAGTTGTTCATGCAATCACCTATCGTGAATTAGCTAAGCAAGGCATTACAACTTCTGCGACGGTAAAGGCTTATTTTTCTGGGCTTAACGCTGAGTTAACGCCTGAAAATGGTGAAGTGGATGATGAAAGTTTATGGCGTTTACTCATGATCTTGGATGCATTAGTATTTGCTAATACGATTTCTGACAGCAGTTTTGTTGCCGAGTTGCAACAAAAATATCCGCTAGCTTACACGGCCGCGAGTTCGCTTATTAAACCTGTAATGGCAGCTGATCTGAAGCAGGCACGTAATATTCGTCATCAAATGGTTTCTTTGTTTGAAGGCATTGACGAAGTATTGACAAGATGGGGCAAACCTACTGTAAACGCTAAAGAATATGTCACATTAACAAGTGTCTTGTCAAAACGTCAATTAGATTTACCAGTTAATCAAGTATTTACAATATATCATTCGGAAATGACCGATTTTCAGACGCAGAAGACAGCTTACGTTGGGCTAAGTAAAAATGATAATCAAAATAGTTTTGTAGTATCGCCACCGGATAATGAAGCTGATAAACCAACCTTTTTCAAAGAACTGTATGCTCTAAAAGTGTCGGAACTATTCCAAAAGTTAGCGCTACCTTACATTGAAAGAGACTAAATTAATTATTATCAGTTAACATTCATAAAGAAAGGATATTCATGTTAGTCACAGCAGAAATTCAAAAGCGCTTTGACAACGCCAAAAATATTGTATTCATGACCGGAGCGGGTGTTTCAACTTTATCAGGAATACCGGATTATCGTTCTAAAGGTGGTATTTATGATGGCATTAGTTTGCAACCTGAATACCTATTGAGTGCAACAGCTTTTCATAATGAGCCCGAAAAACAGTATCAATTTATGATTGATAATATGTACTTTCCCGAGGCTGTTCCAAATGTTATTCACAAAAAAATGGCAGCTTTAACTCGACAAGGTAAGGCCAAAATTATCACGCAAAATGTTGATGATTTGCATGTCAAAGCGGCATCGGATCCAGAAAAATTGATCCGTTTTCATGGCTCATTATATGATGTGTATGCGCCTGTTGATGGCCATAAATCTCCCTATCAGGATTACTTGCATGCAATGAGACGTGCAGACAATGCCTTATTACGTCCGCGAATTACATTTTACGAAGAAATGCCTTTTGACGTTAAAAAATCAGCCTTATGGGTACGAAATGCTGATTTAATTGTTATTGTAGGCACTAGCTTTAAAGTTTATCCTTTTGCTGGATTATTGCAATATGCTAGTCCGGCAGTTCCGGTGATGTCAATCAATTTTGAACGTATTGCTACGCCATTTGATGTGGATCAGATTGTTGGGGATGCAGGCGAATTCTTTTCAGAGTTAAAAGTTTAAATAAATATGAATACCTAAAAAGTAGCAGATTAATCTGCTACTTTTTTAAATATATGAATTATTTTTCAGATAAAGTGTTAAAATAGAATCGAGGTGAAAATATGAAGAAACCAATGGAGCAGTTAAAAATGAAACAAATGCCTTATTTAATAGGTATTTCTTTAAATATGATTTTTGTTTTATCTGAGTTAGTATTTGCTAAATTAGCACATTCAACCGCACTATTTGCTGATGCTTTCCACAACTTAAGTGATGTATTAGCATTAATGATCGCTTGGCTTGCAGTTGTAGTATTTGGTCTACAAGCCACTAAACGGCATACTTATGGATGGCATAATATGTCCATTCTAGCTAGTGTATTTAATACAATTTTGTTAATATTTGCGGTGATAACGATTTTTTACGAGAGTATTCGTAATTTGATTTTGCCAGAAAATACTGTTACTACAGGCTGGTTAGTGATGGTTGTTGCAGCGGTTGGTATCGTGATTAACTTTGCCACTGCTATGCTTTTTAAAGCATCAGGTGTTCCTGATGAACATGGGCATCACCATGAACAAGATTTGAATGCCAAAACAGCTTACATTCATCTTTTAGCTGATGCTGGTGTGTCGGTTGGCGTGATTATTGCTGGACTTTTAATCCAAGTTACTGGCTGGCACGTCATTGATCCTATCGTATCAATGATTATCGGTGTTATTATTGCCGTGACTTCATGGCCAGTTATGAAATCAACATTTAACTTAGCATTAAATGGGGTACCTGATAATGTGAATGAGTCAGACGTTTTGCGATACTTATCAACACATGAAGGTGTGGAACAACTTCACGATTTACACATTTGGCCTCTTTCTACGACTGAAGCTGCCATGACTGTTCATCTATCTGTTAAAAAGAATGTAGATGAACAAGAATTATTAGCAAATATCTCTAGTGACCTACGAGAAAAATATGATATTAGCCATGTCACCATTCAAATTGAAACAAACGAATTTGATCAGTCTTGTAATGTCATTTGATATAAAGATAAAATTATGTCACGTAACTAATTTGTAATATTTTAATAAAATAGCGTTTTACCCCTTTAATACAATGTTTTTCTATCATAAAATTGATAATACACAACTTTATTTTTTGTAAGTAAAAAATTTTTGTTGACGAATTTAGAATTGGGTGTATTATAAAGTATGTATTAGAGCGATTATAGCCGAGTTAGGTAATTTTCATAAGCTTTCAACAGCCAAGTTGAATGAAATTCTTTATGAAATTTATTTAGCACTTGATGTTTTATTTTGGTGTTTATCAATTGTCAAAAAGTGAATATTTCACGATATTTCAGTCAAGTCGAAATTCGTTTATTTAGCTCTGAGGAGAAATCTAAAGGAGAGATAGAATGCAAGATTCTACAAGTGTTAATCCGAAACATCACCTTGTTCAAAAAACTGAGGATGATTTAAGTTTATCGGATGTTAATGGTTCCATAGAAGTACCAGAAAATGGGTCATTTTGGCGTAAATTATTGGCCTTTTCTGGTCCCGGAGCCTTGGTGGCCGTTGGCTATATGGATCCGGGTAACTGGGTTACTTCGGTAGCCGGTGGTGCGCAATACCGTTATACATTGTTGTCTGTTGTTTTAATTTCTAGTTTGATTGCCATGATGCTACAGTACATGGCCGGTAAGTTAGGAATTGTTAAGCAAGAAGACTTAGCGCAAGCAACACGTGATCGTACAAATAAAGTTGGTGGATTCGTACTATGGATCATGACTGAATTAGCATTGATTGCTACAGATATTGCCGAAGTTATTGGAGGGGCTATAGCACTTCACTTATTGTTCGGTTGGTCAATGATTGCATCTGTTCTGACCACAGCTTTTGATGTTATTTTGTTGCTATTGTTGATGAAATTTGGCTTCCGTAAAATCGAAGCTATTGTCATGACATTGATCATTACTATTTTGGTTATTTTTGCTTATCTAGTTATTTTATCAACACCACAATTATCAGCACTGTTTGGCGGTTATTTGCCTCAATTGCAGACTTTAAGCTCACATACGCCAATTGGTGGTGGTGATTCTCAGTTAACATTAACATTGGGAATTATCGGTGCCACTGTTATGCCACATAATCTGTACTTGCATTCATCAATATCTCAGACACGTAAAGTAGATAGAAGTAACAAGTCAGAACTTAAAGAAGCTGTTCGCTTCATGACTTGGGATTCAAATATTCAGTTGTCATTGGCATTCGTTATTAACTCATTATTGTTGATTTTGGGTGCAGCATTATTCTTTGGACATGCTGATAAAGTTGGTACATTTGGTTCAATGTATAACGCTTTGAAGGATAACTCAATTGCTGGTGCTATTGCATCACCAATTCTATCAACATTGTTTGCTGTTGCTTTGCTTGCTTCAGGACAAAACTCAACAATCACTGGAACGCTTACTGGTGAAATTGTCATGGAAGGTTTCTTGCACTTGCGCATTCCAATGTGGCTACGTCGTGTTGTTACTCGTGGTTTGGCATTGATACCTGTTGTTGCCTTCACATTGATTTATGGTGGATCTGAAGGTAAGTTAGATGATTTGATGGTTCAATCACAAGTCTTCCTTTCAATTGCTTTGCCATTTACTATGGCACCATTAATCTATTTCACGTCTTCAAAGAAGATTATGGGAGAAGAATTTGCTAATCCAAAGTGGATTGCAGTCTTAGGATGGATTGCATTTGCTGTTCTGACATATTTAAATGTTCAACTTGTCGTACAACAATTAATGGGATCTTAATCAATATAGATACTAAGCGATACTAAAGGAGAGATAAAATGAGTGAATTAAACTTAAACATCGAACCAACACAATTTAAGAACATCTTAGTTGGTGTTGATGAATCAGAACAAGGTTACTTTGCTTTGGCAAATGCGATTCATCAGGCTAGCGAAGATGGTGCCACATTGACAATAGCAACAATTCTTGAAATGGGGGACCTATCAGCAATCGAAGCGCTACACCTTGACTTTATCAAGGAAAAGCGTGCTGAATTTGAAGCTAACCTTGTTCGTTACAAGGAATATGCGTTGTCAAAAGGGGCTACGAACGTTGAAACAGTTTTCGAAGATGGTTCTAAAGCTGGAGAAGTATTAGTCCAGAAAATTGCGCCACAAGTAGGTGCTGATTTAATTATTGTGGGTGCGCATTCTCGTGAAGGCTTCTGGGGATCATTAGGATCTCAAGCAGCTTACATTGCTCGCCATGCAAAAGTATCTTCAATGGTTGCACGTAAAGAGAATTAAACATCATTAATGAAAAGTCGCTAGATAGCGGCTTTTTTTGTTTTATTTAATACATTACGATATAGAGGCTGTTATAATTAAAATATGAAAAAAGAAGCTATCATAGAACTTGAAAAAATATTTAAACTATTAGGCAATAAACAACGTCTAATTATTTTAGAATTGCTTAGAGAGCGTTCTTACAGTGTTTCAGAGATTATTAATTCTTTAGGTATGGAGCAATCTGCTGTATCACACCAATTGAAACTATTGCGTGAGGCGCAACTTGTTGAAACAGAAAAACGTGGCCGCGAAGTATTGTATGGGTTAAGTGATTCACATATCTTAATTTTATTAGATAATGCGCTTAAACACGTGAGCCACACCATCACAGGGAATGTTAGTGATATAACACGTCAAGTCAAAAAAGAAAAGCCAAAAAAAGGTTGACGAACAAATATTTTACTGGTATTCTAATATAGTTGTTTAATATTTAACGCCGCTGTGGCGGAATTGGCAGACGCGCTGGACTCAAAATCCAGTGGTGGCAACACCGTGTGGGTTCGACTCCCACCGGCGGCATCAACGAAAGTAGTAAACATAAAGCATTACACAATTATTGTGTGGTGCTTTTTTTGATTGTTATTTTTAAAAATGATGTTTTGTATCGTAAATGTAATACATTTTGTGTGCAAATGTTTTTCATTGTGCTAGAATAAAAAAATAGAGTAAATTTATGATGAGAATTTAGCGAGGAAAATATAATGAAAAATTGGCAAAAACTCACACTTGTGGGAGTAGCCCTTGTAGCGGTAGTTGGTGGCACTCGTGCTGCTGGATTGTGGGGAAATAGTGGGAACAGCAATGATAAGACACTTCGCTTTTCATTACCAACACCACTAAACGGGTTAGATTCAGCGACAATTACTGATGAATATTCGATAACAGTTGTTGGTAACGCTGGTGAAGGCTTAATGCGAGCCGATAAAAATGGCAAGCCACAACCAGCATTAGCTAAGTCAGTTAAGTCATCTAGTGACGGTAAGACCTGGACAATCAAGCTGCGTAATGGGCTTAAGTGGTCCGATGGTAGCAAGTTAACTGCTAAAGATGTTGTGTATGCTTGGCAACGTGCCAATGATCAAAAAACGGCTTCGGAGTATGCCTATTTGTATAGCGGTATTAAAAATGCTGATGCTATTCAGGCAGGTAAAGTTGATAAGAAGGACCTCGGAATTAAAGCGAGTGGGAATACATTAACTGTTTCACTAGAAAAGCCAATGCCACAATTTAAGAGCTTGCTAACATTTCCAACATTTTTCCCACAAAAGCAAAGTTTTGTTGAGAAATATGGCAAAAAATATGGCACAACCGCAAGCAAGACATTATATAATGGTCCGTATACTTTTAAAGGATGGAATGGAACCAATAACAAGTTTAAACTTGTGAAAAACAAGTATTATTGGGATGCAAAAAATGTTAAAACACCTGAAATTGATTTGCAAGTTGTTCAAAAGCCAGAAGTGGCTGTACAAATGTATAAGACGGGTAAGTTAGATTCAGCACTGGTTAATACGCCACAATTGTCACAGGCCAATAAAACAAATAAGGGCTACCGAATAACACCACAAGCCACAACGGTATTCTTAGCATACAATCAATCAGGAAATGTTAAAGCTCTAAATAACAAAAAAATTAGACAAGCACTGAATATGGTTACGAATCGTTCTGAGTTGAATTCCCAAGTTCTATCGGGCACTTCAACACCAGCAACATCATTTACACCTAAAGGCTTAAGTACTGTGAATGGTACGGATTTTGCCACATATGCTAAGCAAGATTATACGTATAATAAATCAGAGGCACAGAAACTATTCAAAGAAGGACTAAGTGAACTAGGTGAAGAGTCGATTACGCTTGAAATTGAAGCTGATACAGACCGAGTAGCAAATGCCAAAGATGTAGTCAACTATCTTCAAGGACAATGGAGTAAAAACTTGCCAGGTCTAAAGGTTACCGAAAAATTTGTACCATTTAAGCAGCGTTTGCAAGATGGAACTGACGCTAATTTCCAAGTTATGCTGACACAATGGGGAGCTGATTATGCCGAACCAACAACATTCCTGGATCTGGCTTCAACTGGCAATGCAAACAATTATAATCATAATTCTAATGCCGATTACGATGCTTTATGGAATAAGGCTAAGGGAGCTGATGCGACGAATGATACAAAGCGAGCTGCTGATGAAAAGGGACTTGAGAAGATTATTCATCAAGAAGCAATTTTGAACCCACTATATTATCAGGCACAGCCAGAATTGGTTAACCCCAACATTACTGGTTTCTATCATCATGCGGTCGGTGTACCACTGGACTTTAAGTTAGCTGCTCGTAAATAATGATTAGATAAAAAAGCACGCTAGAAAGCGTGTTTTTTTATTAGGCAATATGGTAAAAAAGAAAATAAAAAACCACGAAGCAGAATCTAAATCAAACTTGCTTCGTGGTTGCTGCAATCGAATCGACCGCTTTTCCTATTAAGCGGCCAAAACGATTGAGCGTTTTCCGTTAGAATTACTCAAAAGTTATGACCCCCTTTCCTAGATTGCTTATATAATAAATCTACTAAGCAGAAAAGTCAAACCTTTTGTTCTGGTATAATTAATTGAATAATATATAGAGGTAAAATAATGACGATTCCACTTATTTTTGATACTGATCCCGGCATTGATGATGCAGCAGCAATCGCAATTTTGTTAACTAATGATGACTTTGAAGTACGTTTGATTACGTCTGTTGCCGGTAATGTTTCGGTTGATAAGACAACAAACAATGTTTTGAAATTAACACACTATTTTAATCGACCAGACGTTAAGGTGGCCCGTGGTGCTGAGAAACCACTAGTCAAACCATTTAAGGATGCATCAAATATTCATGGGAAGAGCGGAATGCCAGGTTATGAATTTGGCGAGCTTTCTACCAGAACTATAAGTAAAAAAGCTGTAGATGCTATTCATGAAACGCTGAATAGCTATGATGATCAAACGACATTAGTAGCCGTTGGTGCATTCACTAATATCGCAAACTTAATTCAAAAGTATCCACAAGATTTACAAAAAATAGAGCGATTAATCGTAATGGGTGGTTCGCTTACCGGTGGGAATTTAACATCGGTGGCAGAGTTTAACGTATTTACAGATCCGGACGCAGCGAAAATTGTTTTTGAAAGTGATTTGGATATCACAATGATTGGGCTTGATGTTACTGAAAAAGCGTTGTTAACCAAAAAATCTATGTCTGAATTACTTCAGATGAATGAGACCGGAAAAATGCTGATGGGACTGTTTGGACACTATCAAGATGGTTCTAATGCTGGTGGTAAACCAATGCACGATGTCAATACACTTTATTACTTACTGCACCCTGAAAAATACAAATTAGAAGATTTATGGGTTGATGTCGTGACAGATGGACCTGCGATTGGTGCCACGGTAGCTGACATTCTTCATAGTACGCATAGCCAAACGAATGTTCATGTTGCTAAGGATATCGATGTACCTGCATTCAATGCTTGGTATTTACTACAAATTTCTGGTATTTCTGATGGAAATATTAATGCTGGAAGGCTTGAAAATTAAGCGTTTTTTAGGTATTCTGGTATTAGCTGAAACTGGCGCTTTTTCGTGCTGAATTAACTGAAATCGGAGCAGAATATTGACAAACGAAGACTTCATCGAAGCATTAAGTAGTGCTGGTATAACTTTAACAACACAGCAGGTTCGGCAATTTGAACGTTATTACGAGTTGCTGGTCGCAACTAATGAACACGTTAACTTAACGGCTATTACTGAAAAAAAAGACGTGTACTTAAAACATTTTTATGATTCTTTAACTGTAGCAATGTATGAACAAAAGTTAAAAAGCTCTGAAAGCACTTTAATTGATATTGGCACAGGCGCAGGTTTTCCGTCATTACCCTTGAAAATAGCCTTTCCAGACTTAAAAATTACAATGGTTGATGCGTTAAAAAAACGAGTTAATTTTTTGCAAGAAGTGGTTGATACGCTCGACTTAACCGGCGTAGAAATCGTTCACGGGCGTGCAGAAGATATAGGACAAAATCCAAAGTACCGGGAAAATTTCGATTATGCAACGGCTCGAGCAGTTGCCCGTACTAGTGTTTTGGCTGAGTATACATTACCTTTTGTTAAGATTGGTGGCAGATTCTTAGTCATGAAGGGATCAGCTGCCCATCAAGAGCTCCTCGATGGTCAAAAAGCATTAGCTATGCTTGGCGGTCAGGTTAACGAAGAGTTTGTATTTACACTACCAAATGGTGATCAGCGTTATATACAGATAGTAGATAAAAAAACAAAAACACCTAAAAAATACCCTAGGCAAGCTGGAACACCAAGCAAAAAGCCAATCTCATAAATAAAGGAGGCACCTAAAATGGCGCAAATAATTGTATTAGCTAATCAAAAAGGTGGTGTGGGTAAAACAACAACCAGTATCAACTTGGGCGCAGCATTGGCACAAGCTGGACAACGTGTGTTACTGGTTGATATTGATGCACAAGGGAATGCTACAAGTGGGTCAGGTGTTGATAAATCTTTGTTAGAGCACGATAGTTATGATGTAATCGTTGAACAAACGCCACTTCACGAAGTAATCGTAGCGACTGATAATTATGACCTAGTCCCAGCTACCATTCAATTGTCCGGTGCTGAGATTGAACTCGCTAAGCAACCGCAACGTGAGTATCGTCTAAAAACGGCACTTGAAACAGTGCGTGATGATTATGACTTCATTTTAATTGATAATCCACCAGCTTTAGGACTAATGACGGTCAATGCATTTACAGCTGCTGATGCCATTCTTATCCCGGTACAGACCGAATTTTATGCTTTAGAAGGTCTAGGACAACTACTAAATACGATTGAACTTGTTCGGCAGCAGTTTAACCCAGATCTTGATGTTGCTGGTATTTTGTTAACAATGTATGATGGACGAACGAACCTCGCCAAGCAAGTGGCCCAAGAAGTGCGTAGTTATTTTGATGATAAGGTTTATGATACAATCATCCCACGTTCGGTACGCCTGAGTGAAGCGCCATCTTATGGACAAGCGATTATTGATTTTGATCCACGGAGCGTGGGTGCACAAATGTACAACAATCTCGCACAGGAGGTTTTGAAACAATATGGTAAGTAAAAAAGGCGGGCTTGGCAAAGGCATGAATTCACTTTTTGGCGCAAATAATGTGTCAAAAG
Organism: Leuconostoc sp. XM4; assembly: GCF_055698815.1. NCBI lineage: Bacteria > Bacillati > Bacillota > Bacilli > Lactobacillales > Lactobacillaceae > Leuconostoc > Leuconostoc sp. XM4. The sequence continues at coordinate 296,945 of NZ_CP134507.1, forward strand.
AAGCCGTTGAACATACAAAGGTGGTTACAAAAGAACAAGAAGCAACGGAACAAGTCGTTAAGTTACCATTGAAAGATATCCAACCTAATCCGTTTCAACCGCGGCATCATTTTGATGAAAGCAAGCTAAAGGAATTATCAGCATCTATTACAGAAAATGGTGTTTTGACACCAATTATTGTACGTCAAATTGGTCAAAAATTTGAAATCATTGCTGGTGAACGTCGTGTTCGTGCTTCAAAATTATCTGGTTTGAAATCAATTTCAGCTATTGTACGCCATGTCGATGATGACACGATGGCAGCACTGGCGTTGATCGAAAATTTACAACGTGATGATTTGGACGCTATCGAAGAAGCACAAGCTTTTGACGCACTTATGACACGCTTGCAAATGACACAGGCAGAAGTAGCTGAAAAAGTTGGTAAAGATCGCGCTACCGTTGCTAACTTACTGCGCCTATTGAAATTGCCGGAATCAGTACAAGTACTGATTCAAGATGGTGAGTTATCAATGGGACAGGCGCGAGCATTACTAGGATTAAAAAAGAAGCCGCAAATCGAAAAAGTAGCAGAAACAGTTGTTTTCCGTGGATTGAATGTTCGTCAAGTGGAAAACTTGGTCAGGCAAATGAATGATGGTGTACCCGAACCCAATACGAAAGAAATTTCACCCTTTGCTGTTTCTTTGTCTAACCAATTAGAAGAAAAGTTTGGGACCAAGGTCAAAGTCAACGCGGGCCGTAAGGGAAATGGTAAAATTGAAATTAATTATGTTTCCAATGAGGACTTAAGTCGCATTTTGGCATTGTTAGATATTGAGGTGGACTAATGGCAATAGCACCGGACTATAAACTTCATGATATCGTTGAGATGAAAAAGCCGCACGCTTGTGGCGCCAATTCTTGGGAAATTACACGTGTTGGTGCTGATATTAAGCTGTCATGTACGAATTGCGGTAGAGGCATTATGATGTCGCGTTTTGATTTTAACAAACGAATAAAAAAGATTTTACAAGTAGCAAATCAGAAAGAAGAATAAAATGGCACTAACTGCTGGAATCGTCGGCTTACCAAACGTCGGCAAATCAACACTATTTAATGCAATTACTAAAGCTGGTGCTGAAATGGCAAACTATCCGTTTGCTACGATTGAACCAAATGTTGGCATGGTAGAAGTCCCAGATACTCGCTTGGCGCGTATCCAAGAAGTTGTACCTGCTGATAAAATTATTCCAACCACGTTTGAATTTACCGATATTGCTGGTATTGTCAAAGGCGCTTCTCAGGGAGAAGGTTTAGGGAATAAATTTTTAGAAAACATTCGTCAGGTAAATGCTATTGTGCATGTTGTACGAGCTTTTGATGGGGATGAAATTATTCACGTGAATGGGGTAGTTGACCCGTTAGATGACATTGAAACAATCAATACTGAATTAATTTTGGCTGACTTAGAAGCTGTTGACAAGCGTTATTCTAAAGTTGCACGTGCGGCAAAAGGGAATGATAAAAATGCCAAAGCTGAGTTTGTTGTACTAGAAAAAATCAAACCAGTTCTTGAAGCGGGCAAGTCTGCTCGCACCATTACATTTACTGAAGAAGAGCAAAAAATAGTTAAAGGTTTGTTCTTATTGACAACAAAACCTATTTTATACGTTGCCAATTTGGCTGAAGATGATATGGCAGATCCAATGGGATCAAAGTATTTCAATCAAATTAAAGAGTTTGCTGCCACTGAAGGAGCTGACGTAATTGGCTTGTCTGCTAGCGCAGAAGAAGAAATTGCTCAATTGCCAGAAGAAGAAAAAGCTGAATTCTTAGAAATGGCTGGAGTAGAGGAAGCTGGTTTAAATAAGTTAATTCGAGCAGCCTATCACTTATTAGACTTACGAACGTTTTTCACTGCAGGTGGTAAAGAAACTCGAGCATGGACATTCACTGCGGGATCAAAGGCACCCCAAGCTGCTGGTGTGATACACTCTGACTTTGAAAGAGGATTTATCCGTGCAGAAACAATTGCATTCTCGGATCTTGATGAGTTAGGGTCTGTTAAAGCAGTCAAAGAAGCCGGAAAATTACGTTCAGAAGGTAAGGAATACGTTGTACAGGACGGCGATATTATTGAATTCCGTTTCAACGTGTAAATGGCGCTGATCGCGCTGTACATAATATTTTAGGGAGACATTTTATGTCAGAACAAAAAAGAGAATTGACGAAAAAAAATCAGGATTTTATCTTTCAATTTAAAAAGCTGTTAGCTCAAAACAGTAAATTGACTGGTGAACAAATTGAAGGTATTGTGACTGAGGTTGAAAATAATCTTCTTGAAACCCAAGGGAAAGGGCAGACAGCAGCGCAAATTTATGGTACGCCAACAATGGCTGTTCAGCAGTATCTTGATCCTAAGCGAACGGCCAAGAAACTTTTTGATTATAAATTTAGTACTTTGGCACTCGATACATCTTTAGCCATCTTCATGTTATTTGCTGTGGTATTTGGTTTGACATTGTTCTTTTCCAAAAATGCTAGTAACCAAGGTGCGGGAATCGTTTCCTTGCTTCTTATCGCAGCATTGGGTGGCTCAATCTATACAGGTGTAGTCTTAAAGTTAACACCAAATCCTAAAGCAAAAGACAAACAAGAACCAACGAGTCGTCGATGGGTTTACCTGTTAATGGCTGTTGTGGCTTGGCTTGGAGGATTTTTGATATTAGGTATGTTACCACAGGTAATTAATCCAACCTTACCACCAGTTGTATATATTATTCTTGGTGCCGCAGCATTTGGTGTCTTCCGTTGGAACCGTAAGAAATACGGTTTAACAGGTGGGTTCTTCGCAATCAGTCAATTATCACAGCAAGCACGTTTAGAAGCATCTAAAAAATAGTTACTATTGTTGCAGACATTTAAGAGGATAATATAAATGAAAATTTTAGTAGTTGATGATGACATCGAAATTGCAGAATTACTTGAAATTTACCTAAAAAATGAAGGCTATGAGCCAATTATGGCTGACGATGGTAAAGAAGCACTTTCTAAGTTGAATACAAATCCAGACATTGCTTTAATGATTTTGGATGTTATGATGCCAAACATGAACGGTTTAGATGTTGTAAAAACTGTTCGTAAGGATAGTCGCATTCCTATTTTAATGTTGTCAGCAAAATCTGGTGATATGGACAAAATTCAGGGACTAATTACAGGTGCGGATGACTACGTTACCAAGCCATTTAATCCGCTTGAGGTCATGGCTCGTGTTCGTTCATTATTGCGACGCGCGGAGAATGCTGTTCAAGATCAGACACCAGATGTCTTGGACATTGGCTCGCTAATAATTAATAAAGACAGTCACGAAGTCAAGACTTCTACAGGTGATTTGGTCAACTTAACGGCTTTAGAGTTTGGTATTTTGTATTTATTAGCATCGCATCCTAATCGTGTTTTCTCGGCAGATGATATTTTCGAGCGTGTCTGGCAACAAGAATCTGTTGTTTCTGCAAAAACCGTTATGGTGCACGTTTCACATTTGCGAGATAAAATTGAAGAAGCCACAAATGGCGATCAAGTTATTCAAACAGTTTGGGGCGTTGGTTACAAAATTGAAGTGAATCAATGACAAAAGTAGCATTGATATTAAAGCACAATCGTACTAAAATATATTATTTGGTAGTGACGATATTGTTACTACTTCTTTTTAGTTGGACAATCATGACTGGCTTTGATGCACTAAGACACCGATTTTCCTTTATATCGTTTAATATTTGGAATGTTTTAGAGTTTGTGACTTTTGTTTCAGGAAATATTGGTATTGTGTTTTGGCAGTACTTGAAGTGGCGCCGTGATGAAAGTTTGTATCGTTTGATTAGAGAGATGCGTCAGGTCGCACGTGAAAATTCTGACATGACAATTTCGTGGCGTGCTCCTTATGCGCCAACAACTCAAGCGCTGATTGATGTATCTAATACAATTGCTGAAAACACTCGTCGTATTAGAGAAGAAGAACGTCAGAGTGAACGTTCTAAGGATGAGATGATTACCAATATATCTCATGACTTGCGAACACCACTAACCGCTATTATCGGTTATCTTGGCTTGGTTGAAATGGGACAAGCATTGAGTGAAAAGGATCGAAAAAAGTATATTCACACAGCGTATAGTAAGTCTAATCAAATGAAGGTTCTAGTTGAGGATTTGTTTGAGTACTCACAGACACAGGCACAAGACGCCGCCTTAAATATTACGTCACTCAGTCTAAATGATTTGTTTGGCCAATTACTTGCTGGTTATGAATTAGAAGCACAAGAGAAGAATATTGCATTGAATCAATTAACAAATCCTGAGATGATTGTTATTGAGGCTGACTCTGATAAATTGGCACGCGTCTTAATGAATTTGGTTTCTAATGCGTTTAAATACGGTGATGGAGCTACTTTCATAAAACTTACGGCACAAATTGATGATAAAAATGTTGTTATTCGTGTAACGAATGATGGTGTCAAGATACCAGATGAGGCAATCGGGGATATTTTTGATCGATTTTATCGTGTTGAAAGTTCGAGAAATAGTAAAACAGGTGGCACAGGATTGGGACTTGCCATCGTGAAGGGGATTGTTGTACAGCATCATGGTAGTGTAGCTGTTGAGTCTGATGATGATATGACTTCATTCATTATTACATTACCGTTGAAGCAGACATGAGGGGAATATGTTACAAAATAAAAAGCATCAAGTGAAAAGAATATGGTTTATTATTACTGCATTAGTGGTTGTATTATTGGCTATATTTTTTATGGTTCCTCGTCATGAGCAATCAACGCAATCAACAACCAAGGTGGCAACAGTCGATGATCAGCCGGTTCAATTAAACACCAGTGCAACCTCTGCTTTAGTGGTTGATTTGACTACGGGGCAAATTTTGGGCCAAAAAAATTCTTCAAAACAGGTAGCCATTGCTTCGCAAAGTAAAATGTTGACAGCGTATGGCGTGCTTAAAAGTATTAAGTCAGGAAAAATAAAATGGTCTACGATGGTCCCAATTACTAGTAAGGCAGATTTATCGAAAGAAGACAGCCATTTGTTTTCTCATATCGCGATCAAAGCTGGAGACAAAGTATCAGTTCGTGAACTTTACGATGTCATGTTTGCTAATTCTGCTAACGATGCGGCTTTTGCATTGGGTGAGTTTGTGACTCCTAAAGGGGAAACAACACAACAGGCACTAGAATCATGGGCTAAAGAACTTCATTTGAGCGGTTCACAATGGTACAATTCTGCTGGACAAGTTAATGAGAATGCTTTTGAAAATGAAATCTCTTCGGCCCCTAAAACAGCTTCTAATAAAGCCAGTAATCAGCAACTAGCTATGATTGCACGAGCTATCTTAGAATTGGATCCTTCCCTGCGTCAATTATCAAAAAAATTAACGATTTCTTATCATATGACGCCTAACTTTGTTGTGACAGATAAAACTGATTATTGGCAATTAATGACTGAAACAATGCCAAACCTTAGTAATCCCAACCAGTTAACCATAGAGGGGCTTAAGACGGGATCTTCGCCTGAATCTGGTGCTGGATTCACTGGTTTAATTAAAGACAAAAACGGTCACGAATTCATAACTGTAGTCAATGGTATTGCTAATTACATGGATGAAACAAAGCGTTATCAAGAATCTCTGCGTATTGTTGATCAGGTATTAGCACAAAAACAGCCAAACTATATTAAAGAAAATCAAACAGTTGGCCATTTAAAAACGTTGACGTTTCCAAATACGAAGCAAGAACATATAATTGTTAAGGCTGCACAAACAAGGCATTATTGGACAAACAAGGGTGTAAAATTGGCATTTACACAACCTACTTTTGACTCAAAGTTAGCCAATATAAAAAAGAACCAAACCGTGGGCTATACAACAGCAGCGTTGAATGCTCAATATCTGCCTTATGCTCAAAAAACAGAAAAAAAGATTTCATTAAAATCAACTTCCTCATCAAAACCAGTTAATTGGTTTGTTAAATTTTGGCGTGATAGAACAAAATAATTGTTAAATTGACCATAATTGGTCTTTTTTTATGTCATCAAATACTTCTCGAAAAACTTGCTACAAGACTAGAAAGGTGTTATTATATTGGTATAGACCAAAACGGTATAGACCAATTTGAAAGAGGTTGGATTATGAACATTATTAGAGTAAAAGATGTTGAACAAAGTGCAGAAAAAGCACTCGAAATTTATCAAAATGCTGTGCAACATGGTGCGAAGGTACTGGGTTTGGCAACTGGATCAACACCAATACCCTTATATCAAAAATTGGCAACTAGCCAAATCAATTTTTCTGAATTAGTGTCGATAAACTTGGATGAATATCTTGGCTTGGATGGCGAAGACGAGCAGAGCTATCGTTATTTTATGACTAAACACTTATTTCAATATAAACCATTTAAACATTCCTATGTTCCAGACGGTAAGTCTGAGGATCATGAAGCAGCAATTAAAGCTTATGACAGAATTATTGCTGAGCATCCAATCGATTTACAATTATTGGGCATTGGACGCAATGGACACATTGGTTTTAATGAACCAGGAACATCGTTTGATTCAACTACTCATATTGTGAATCTTACACAATCTACAGTTGCCGCCAACGCTCGTTTCTTTGAGAAGGAGTCGGATGTGCCCACGCAAGCAATTTCTATGGGAATTGCTTCAGTAATGTCTGCAAAGAAAATTTTGCTGATAGCCACTGGAGAAAGCAAAGCAGAAGCAGTGGCAGCTACTATCAATGGTCCAATAACCGAAGATGTACCAGCATCTATTCTTCAAAAACATTCAGACGTTACGATCATTATTGATGAGGCAGCAGCATCAAAGTTGTGATAGAATAAACTTGTAACCGATTTCATAATTTTTAATAGGAGTAAAAAAATGGCACACATTACATTTGACACAAAGAACATTGAGAATTTTGTTGCAGATCATGAACTTGATGAAATGCAACCGCTAATCAAAATGGCGGACGAGCAGCTTCGTAATCGAAGCGGTGCTGGGGCAGAATATTCTGATTGGATTACCTTACCAACAGATTATGATAAAGACGAATTTGCCCGCATTCAAACTGCTGCTCAGAAGATCCAATCTGATTCGAAAGTCTTGGTTGTTATTGGTATTGGTGGCTCATATCTTGGCGCAAAAATGGCTGTTGATTTCTTGAATCCAATGTTTAATAATGAATTGGCTGACAATCAACGTCAAGGTGTTAAAATTTATTTTGCTGGTAATTCAACATCTGCTTCGTATATCAACGATTTGGTACGAGTAATTGGTGATCAAGACTTTTCAGTTAATGTTATTTCAAAGTCTGGGACAACAACAGAACCATCAATTGCTTTCCGCGTGTTCAAACAATTATTGGAAAAGAAGTACGGTGCTGAGGCCGCTAAGCAACGTATTTATGCTACAACTGACGCGAACCGCGGTGCATTACATGATGAAGCAAAAATTTCAGGATACGAGACATTTACAATTCCTGATGGGGTTGGTGGTCGCTTTTCTGTCTTAACGGCGGTCGGTCTTCTACCAATTGCTGCTTCCGGCGCTGACATTGAAGCCTTGATGACAGGTGCTAGAGATGCTCAAGAAGAGTATTCTGATTCAGATATAAAAAATAACGAAGCTTACAAATATGCTGCTGTTCGTCGTATATTGTACGACAAGGGTTATACAACTGAACTATTGATCAACTGGGAACCAACGATGCAATACTTGTCTGAGTGGTGGAAACAGTTGATGGGCGAGTCAGAAGGTAAGAATCAAAAGGGCATTTATCCATCATCTGCAAACTTCTCAACAGATTTGCATTCTTTGGGCCAATATATTCAAGAAGGACGTCGTGATTTATTTGAAACAGTTGTTAAACTAGATAATCCAGTTTCAAATATTGATCTTCCTCATGAAGATGGCAATAATGACGGGTTGCAATACCTTGAGGGCGTTACAATTGATGAAGTAAACACAAAAGCTTCGCAAGGTGTTACATTGGCTCACGTTGATGGCGGGGTACCAAACTTGGCTGTCCACTTGCCAGCACAGGATGCCTATTCATTAGGATATTTGATTTACTTCTTTGAAATCGCTGTTGGTGCATCAGGATACACATTCGGTATTAACCCCTTCAACCAACCAGGTGTTGAAGCTTACAAAACAGCAATGTTTGCCTTATTGGGTAAGCCTGGTTATGAAGAACAAACGAAGGTTTACCGGGCTCGTCTAGGAAAATAAGTTAATTAATCATATTTTATAACAGTATGCTCTTATCTTAAGTTTAAGGTAAGAGTTTTTTATATGAGAAAATAAAAAAGGCCTAGTAGGCCATGATAATATGATGAAAAATTGATTAGTTATTGAAAAAAATTTTGGACAGCATGAAAGGCCATTTCGGTGCCAACAAAATAAAGCGTGTCACCACTTTCAATGACAGCATAAGGTCCAGGCGATACTACAAGTTCTTCATTATGTAAAATAGCGATTATTGTCGCGCCAGTATTTTGCCATATATTCAGATTGCCAATTGATTCGCCAAGTTGCTTAGAAGAATCTGATAAGCTAAATTCATAAGGCGTTAGTGGGTTATGACGCTGTACACGTTGCGTTTGGTCAAATAAAGCCGTTAGGGAGTCAGAAAGACTATTTAAAGACGTTCTTTGGGTCTCAATTAAATCGTTAATCTGATCATGAATTGTTTGAATATTAGTAGTTTCTTGGGCCTGATTTAAAAAATATTTTGCTCTTTCACGTGATAATACTTCAATACCACTACCGTGTATTGGTTTAACAATATCGAGGTCCGATAAAATATTAATAGCCTTTCGGGCAGTTTCGGCTGAAACACCAAATGTTACTGACAAGGTTGACCTAGCGTGAAGCTTGGAACCAACCTTGTACTCATTATTAACGATTTTTTCAGCTATTTGAAAGGCTATTTTTCGGTAACGCGGTTCTCTGATTTTTGACATTTTTATATCCTGCAAGTTCAAAATTTGACACAAGTGACAATCTATGTAAAAATTGAAGTTGTCAATTAAAGAGACAACTTGTTATAAAGTATAGGTTGTCACTATATTTTATACGGAAATTCGAAAAGAAGCAAGGAGGAGATGTGTGTGGTGTCATTAGAAATGATGTGCATGATGTAGTATTTTTATATTACGCGGCACCACCACTTTAGAACATGCCAAAAGTAGAAATTAAGCATCTCACCAAAATATTCGGTAAGCGTCCAAAAGCTGCGATGAAAATGGTGAAGCAAAACAAAAGTAAGAACGAGATCGTTGAGAAGACAGGGAGCACGGTTGGTGTCTATGATATCAACATGTCCATTGAAGAAGGCGAGATTTTTGTCATCATGGGTCTTTCTGGTTCAGGAAAATCAACTTTAATTCGCTTGCTAAACCGTCTGATTGAACCAACTGCGGGTCAATTGTTTATTGACGGTCAAGAAATTACTAAATTGAATAAAAAACAGATGATAGAAATTCGTCGTAAAAAAATGAGTATGGTTTTCCAGAACTTTGCTCTATTTCCACACCGTACTTTGTTAGAAAATACAGAGTATGGTTTAGAAATTCAAGGTGTAGGCAAAGAAGAACGCCGTAAACGAGCAGAACAAGCCTTAGAAAATGCCAAATTGCTATCGTTTAAGGACCAATATCCACACCAATTATCTGGTGGTATGCAACAACGAGTTGGTCTGGCTCGTGCACTAACCAATGATCCTGATATATTATTGATGGATGAAGCTTTTTCAGCATTAGATCCATTAGTACGTGGTGAAATGCAGGATGAGTTGCTAGATTTACAAGCTAACGTTGAAAAAACAATAATCTTTATTACTCATGATTTGAACGAAGCGCTTCGTATTGGTGACCATATTGCCATTATGAAAGATGGTCGTTTACAACAAATTGGTACTGGAGAAGAGATTCTTACGAACCCAGCCAATGATTATGTGAAAACATTCGTGGGTGATGTTGATCGTTCTAAGGTATTGACGGCTGATAGTATTATGATCCCAGCTTTAACATCGAACATTTATGTTGATGGGCCAACTGTTGCTTTGAGAAAAATGACAGCAGAAGAAGTTTCAGGCCTTGTTGCAGTCAATCGTCACCGTCAACTTGAAGGCTATTTGTCATCAGAAGAGGCGGTTCGCGCACGTCGTGAAAAGTTGCCACTTGCAGATGTTCTAACAGAAATGCCAAAGATTAAACCTGACACGCTTATCATGGATATTATGCCTATTATTTACGATGCTCAGACACCTGTGGCTGTTGTAGATGATGATAACCGTTTGAAGGGTGTTGTTATTCGTGGCGCGGTATTGAAGGCGCTTGCTGATACAGAAGGGGAAGATGACAATGAATAATTTAGTAAGTATTCCAAAAATTCCACTTGAAGATTGGGTCAGTTCAGCGGTTTCATGGTTAACTACTAATTTATCCGGATTTTTTGATGCCATTCAATCTGGCGGTCAATACATAATGGATGCTTTAACAAATGGTTTAACTGCTGTACCCATGCCACTAATGATTATTGGTATCACAGTAATTGCCATTGTTACGACACCGAAAAAGATTGGCTTTCCGTTATTCACACTTTTGGGACTTTTGTTAATTGCCAATCAAGGACTTTGGTCTGACTTAATGAATACCGTTACATTGGTAATCATGGCGTCTATTGTTTCGTTGATTATTGGTATACCCCTTGGAATTTTAACAGCAAAGTCACAAAAGACTGCGGTAGTTGTTCAACCAATCTTAGACTTTATGCAGACTATGCCAGGATTTGTTTATTTAATTCCTGCTGTTGCCTTCTTTGGAATCGGTGTGGTTCCTGGTGTGTTTGCTTCGATAATCTTTGCCCTACCGCCGATGGTTCGTATGACTAGTTTAGGTATTCGTCAAGTTCCAGTTGATTTAGTTGAAGCAGCTGATTCATTTGGATCAACTACTTGGCAAAAGTTGTTTAAATTAGAACTTCCTAGTGCAAAAAATACTATTTTAGCAGGCGCTAACCAAACAATCATGTTGGCATTGTCGATGGTTGTCACAGCTTCTATGATTGGTGCACCAGGTCTTGGGCGTGGCGTCTTGTCTGCGGTTCAACACGCTGATGTTGGTTCTGGATTTGTTAACGGGCTTGGATTGGTGATCTTAGCTATTGTTATTGATCGTTTTACACAAAAGTTTAACACCCAACCGGGACAAAAAGCGGTGACAAAGCCATGGCGTCGTTGGACAGTACTTGCGGCTTTGTTGGTTATGATTGGTGGAGGTGTTGTCAACACTTTGACTTCCGATAAAACAACAGGTCAAAAAGTTACTATTGGCTATGTTGAGTGGGATTCAGAAGTTGCCTCTTCGAATGTGCTGGCTGAATCATTACGTCAACATGGATACGATGTCACGTTAACGCCATTAGATAATGCTGTTTTGTGGCAGTCGCTATCTAATAATCAAATTGATATTTCAGTTTCAGCATGGTTGCCAGATACACACAAAGCTTTGTATGGTAAGTACAAAAATGATGTAACATTGCTTGGCCCTAACTTGAAAGGTGTTAAAACTGGTTTAGTTGTTCCTGATTATATGGATGTAAATTCCATTAGTGATTTAACAACCCAAGCAAATAAGACAATCACAGGTATTGAGCCGGGGGCCGGTGAAATGGCCACAGCTGCTAATGCTTTGAAGTCGTATTCAAACTTATCGGGTTGGAACTTATCATCCTCATCTTCTGGTGCTATGGTATCAGCATTGGATAAAGCTTACAAAAATAAGCAAGATGTTGTGGTGACCGGTTGGTCACCACACTGGATGTTTAGTAAGTACCACTTGAAGTTCTTGTCTGATCCAAAAAACGTGTTTGGATCTGGAGAAACCATTAATACGATTGTGAATAAGAAGTTTAAAACTTCTAACCCCAAGGCCTATAAGGTTGCTGATAAATTTAATTGGACGAAAGATGACATGGAATCAGTCATGCTCGATATTCAAAATGGTCAAACACCAAAGCAGGCTGCTGCTAAATGGATTAAGTCACATCAAAAGTTAGTTGATAGTTGGTATAAATAAAAAAATAACGCTAAGCTGAAAATCAGCCTAGCGTTATTTTATTTGTTATTCTGGATTGTCATCCTCTTATCTTGTTCAACGATAAAATGGCACAAGTCTCCGTCATCAATACGTGTAGGATGTTCTTTTAGAAACCGTTTGTATAGGAAAGCAGTACGTGGTTTAAAAATCAATGTATTGGGTGCTACTAAATCATCACTCAGTAATTGATAACTGCGAATCGCATACGTCATAAGTTCATGTTCTCGTTGCCATGATTCTTCGCTTAGTCCGTTTTTTTCGACAAACAAATGTTGACGTTCTGCATATCCCAAAGCTTGTTGAAATCGATTTAAATTGTTAGGATCAATAGAAGAGTCAGGTCCAATGGCAATCATTGTTTGTTTAAAACTAGCTATTGCTTCTGGTGTTGCGTGTTTCGTTAATTCAAAACGTTGAAAGGGAATGCCAGTGCTAGTCTGACGTTCTTCATATTTGTACCATTTGGGATTTGTTAAAAAGTATGGTGTATTGTTCAAATGTGATCCTCCGTTTACTTGTGGCGCAGTCTTGATGCTAGTTGTTTCATAATTGGTTCATCAGAGTAAGATAGAACGTTTCTGGCGTAAATACCTTGACCAAACCATAGTAGTAAGAATAATGTGATAACAGCAATGAGTAATGCACTTATGGCTGCAGGCCATCCCTCAGTATGCGTAACAAGACGTATTGGCATCATACTTTGAGAGGCAAATGGTATATAACTAAGAATGCGAATCAAGAGATTATTCGGCATTTGAGTCATGATAAAGCTAAATACATAGCCAACCATAGCAATCATGGAAATGGGTTGAATAGCCTGCTGAACTTGTGCATTATCATTAATTAGGGAGGCAATCATTGACGTTAGCACTAAGTACAGCGCAACAGAAACAAGAACAAAAATTACTGCATAGATTATAAATGATAATGTCACACCATTTAAGTTAGATGCTAATCCTTTTACAAAACTGTTTTCTTTAAAGAAATTGAAAGTTGTGAATCCGGCGATGACGTAGATTAGCAGATGTGTGGTTACCAGAGCAAAAATACCGATGATCTTTCCAAAATATTGTACGCGTGCAGACGTCGCTGCCAATAGAATTTCCATAATGCGAGATGATTTTTCATTGGCGATTGCATTTGCAATCATTGATGTATACCACATGACTATAATAATAGTGATGATACCAATTGCACTGGCTATTAATTGGTTAGCGCTTTCAGTATTGCCACTATTAGTTGATTGTTTTGCTTGTTTGACAACGCTTTTCAAGTTATAAGGTTGCACTAAATCAGCAGTTTGTTCAGCAGTTAGTCCATATTGAGTAGCTTTTTGGGAACGTGATAAGTTACCTAATATAGCAGTAATCTTTTCTTTTGGAATCTGTTCACTTTTAGGCTGTGTGGTAATTGTGGCTTCATTCTTGTTGACGGTTAACACACCATCTAACTTTTCGTTTTGCAGTGCTGTATTGGCTTTTTTCTCATTGGTTATGTTGGAAACATGGATGTCTAATTCCTTTTCCGATTGAACTAAAATACTGCGGACTTCTTGGTTGCCAACAACAGCAATATTGGGTGTTGTATTGCCTTGCATTTTGGTAATGCCAAATATAACTGCACCAGCTAAAGCAGCGAAAATCAAGGGAGAAATCACAAGCATCCAATAACCGCGTGATTTAAATTGGCTGAGAAAAGTGTCTTTAATAACAATAAAAAGTTGATTAGTCATGAATAGCGACCTCCTGGCGGAAAATGTCATCGAGTGTTGGTGGTTGTTGGCTGAAGGCTGGGATATAGCCATTTTTTGTAACGAGGTCAAACACACGGTGCCCAGCTTCCTCTTCTGACAAAATTAAGTCATAGCCAACACCATGTGGCGTAACTGAGGCGACACCATCAATAGCTTTTAATGCTGCACTTGAAGTGGAGGATTCCACATAGACACGTGTGCGACCAAATTGTTCACGGATATTTTGCACAGGACCTTGGAGAACGATTTTTCCACGTTTTAACATAGTTAGATCGTCAGAAATCTTGGTTACGTTGTTCATGTCGTGACTTGAAAAAATAATCATTGCACCATTATCACGTAAGCGTATGATTTCATCCATCATTAAGCTTGTATTGACAGGATCTAAACCAGAAAAAGGTTCGTCGAGTATGAGTAGACTGGGTTCAAAGATTAATGAAGCGATCATTTGAACTTTTTGTGCGTTTCCTTTGGAAAGTGATTGTACTTTATCACTTACTTTACCAACGACATCAAGGCGTTTCATCCAATCTTTCAATGCAACGCGGGCATCTGAACGTTTCATACCGTGTAATTCTGCAAAGTACAATATTTGTTCTTCAACGGTCCGTTTTTGGTATAAACCACGTTCTTCGGGTAAGAAACCAATACGCTGTTTATCATTTTGGGTAATTTGCTGGTCGTTCCAAGTGATTGTTCCTGATGTTGGTTTAATGAAGTTTAAAAGCATACGGAAGGTGGTCGTTTTACCAGCACCGTTTTGCCCAATGAGTCCCATTACTTTTCCTTCAGTAAGCGTCATATTCATATTAGAGACAGCAATGTTTTGTCCGAACGTCTTGTTAAGATTAGTCAGTTGAATCATATTTTTATTCCTTATAATATTTTATTTAGTATATATCGCACACCACTATTGAACAAATAAATTAAGACAATTAAGAGATATAGATATGCAGCTCTTCGGTCCCAATAAAAAGTTGCCCAGCAAATAGCAATATAACTTACAATTAGTAACATAATAAAAGTTATTGTATTTGCGCGGTGAGTAATTTCTTGCAGTCGTTCGTCTGTTGCCTTTATTTTGCTTTTGTGTAGATACTTGCGATTATGAAATAGTATTCTAGATGTAATTATGGTACCGATACCCCCGCCAAGTATACCGGATGAAAATCCACGTAGAAAACTTCGCGAAGCTGGTGACTTTTGCAAGCTTGCTAAAAGCATTGTAATAGCCACAGTCAATATGATAACGATTGTCAAAAAATTAACTTGATACTTGATTTTTGCACGATATTCGTCGTCAGTTATTCCTGGTTTTGTTGATGCGAATAGTTTATTAATCATTTTTTCCCCCTTCAAAAATAAAGACATCTTCAATCGGTAAGTCAAAGAACTCGGCAATTCGATGTGCCAAAAACAAAGAGGCATTATATTTACCTTTTTCGAGTGATATCACGGTCTGACGCGTTACCTCAAGTTCAGCAGCAAGCTCTGCTTGAGTTAATTTACGTGATTTTCTTAGTTCTTGAATACGATTTATCAAAGTATGCCTCCTATAGTTTGGCTATTCAACAAAAATAGTATAGCGTACTTTACATTAAATGTAAAGTTTTGATTACATTTTGAAAAGGTTGCATTTATAGGAAATAAGAACTATAACTAAGGTATAGAAAAGGGGGCCGAAACATGGCTGATGAAAAATTTGAAACATTGGATCTTCCAATGAGCGAAGTCTTTAGTTGGAGCGAGGACAAAACCCCACTACGCGATGCATTGTGGAACCATTATATGGACACAAGCAACAAAAACACTTTGGAAACTTTGAAACACTTGAAGGCTTATGAAAGCATGAGTTCTGATGAAGTTAAGCTTGAAGCTGAAAAAGTATTGCAAGAAGCATAATCGGATAAAAAGAGATTGATATTGTTTCAATCTTTTTTTGTTGCAAAAACCATTGACGCATGCTGGTTTTTTCGGTATACTTAATATTTGTTATGGCGCTATGGTCAAGTGGTTAAGACGTCGGCTTCTCAGGCCGAAATCGAGGGTTCGACTCCCTCTAGCGCTATTAGTATATTTCATGGCGTTGCATAAGGTTTCAAAAACCTTGATGTAGCGCCTTTTCTTATGAAAAACGTTGCATTGTATTTCGTAATAAATTGGAAACATTATAAATACGCAAGTAGGCAGTATAACGGCATATAAGCCGTTTTTTATTTGTAGAAAAGGAAGTGAGTAATAGTATGGAATTTTTAGGATTAGTTATTAGCTTAGCTGATGAACTATTTGATGTAGACGATAATAAGCCATTTGGCTTTAAATTTTGGCTGTCTATATTTGTATGGTTAATCATGCTTAGTGGGTTTATAGTTGTAGCTACAGTATTTATAATTTTATTTCCAGCTGTGTTTTTAAAAATCCTACATACTATTTGGCTTGCGGTGATGGGTATAGAAATATTGTTAGCATGGTTTTGTTATTATTCTGGTAAACGTGTAGTAATATGGGCATTTCAAATTAAAAATAATATACAAGCACACTGTAAGTAAGTGTTGCATCAATTTTTAATAAATGATCTACGAGCTTGGAAAGCTGGTCTATGTTTTAGCGTATATCTGTTATTTATTAATTTAATCAACCAATGTCAATTAATTACTTTTATTTACACTTAAAAACCTGTACACAAAAAAGCCCCTGATTAATTTTAGGAGTTTTTTACTATCGATAAATATACAGATGGCAGTATAGTTTTTGAGCAACAGATAGAATGATGAGTGGGCTAACTAATATGTATGCCTCACATAACATAGGTGTTCCCTATGTATCTAAAGCTCACTATGAAAACAATAATGGCGATAACCGCCACTGCTGCTCTCAATTGAAATGTTTTACTTTTGGTATCTATCCTGTTCATATTATGTTGCTTTCTAAAATGTTCATATTCTGATTCAGCATCAAAAACTTGTTTATTTTGGGGTACCTAAAACAGTCTTAAAAACCGATCATTCCATATGTTCTCATAAAATTGCACAGTTTGTTTTGCACTCATGTAGTAATTGTCTAATGTGGTGCTAAGTCCTTTTTTCATTTGCAATTCATAGCCCAAACCGTGTGCCATTTTGATTGTGGTGTCAACACAAAACTCTGTTTGAGCACCACAAATTTCAATGCTACGAACATCGTTTTCGTTGAGTAGTTTTCTTAGTTTAGTGTGATAGAAAGAATTGGCATGTGTTTTCTGAATGAAATAATCATTTGGTTGACTATCAATTTCGGGGATGATTTTCCAAAGAAAGCTTCCAAATATTAATTCTTCGTCGTTATGTTGGATAAAAATAATCGGTTTATGTGCATGACGATAAGCCGTAATGCGACTGTTTATACCAGTCACACATTCTTGAATGTTAAAAATGTCCTGCGGCTCTTTACAAACGCCATTTTGAAAATCAATAACTAGTAGTGTGTCTGATATTGGTAACATCATTTTTCCTTCTTTTAAGTTAAGTGTTCAAATTTAGGGAGCCACTAAACGAATAGAAAGACGTATTATAGTCCAATATTATTCGTTTTCTTTCACTTACTCTTATCATGAACTAATACATTAGTATCTTCGTAAATAAGCTATTTGAATTACAACGTTATATTAACACATTAAAAAAACATATGTTGATGCACGAATAAAGTAGCTGCGTATTTTAAAGGTTTGTTAAATACATAAGTTGCGGTGCCAGTGACATTAATTTTGTACAAGCACTGGTACGTCATAAAATTTTTTTTCTTATATATTATCAAAAAAAGGCCAATCAATATCGTTATTGATCGGTCTTTTTTATATCAAGTTGAGATGAATATACGAACAAATGGTGATAATTTTTAGAACTAGTAGATAGGAGGTATTGCTTTGCGTTGTGCAATGTGAACAAATTTAACATAATTATTGTTTAATTGATTTATAACGTGTATGATGTATTTTAACACCTAGTTAATTTTATGATTATAATAATGTTATTTAACCGGTTAATAACTTTATAAATTAATATATAAAATATTGTTCTTTATTAGGTTCTTATAATTTTAATTTCATCGATGAAGTAGGAGGCGTTTTATGAATAATTTTTTTCAACCACACCTTATATGGGAATATTTGCCTGATGTATTGTCAGCATTACCGACAACGCTGTTGCTTACTCTAGTATCAACAATCATTGGCGTAATCGTCGGCGCAGGCATTGCGTTTGTCAAAATGGAAGATACACCAATCTTTAAACAAATTGCAGTAGTCTTCACTTCTTTTATTAGAGGGACACCAATTTTGATACAAATGTTTTTAGTTTATTATGGACTGCCGATGTTTCTAGGATATGTGGGCATTAACACAGATGATGTCAGCCCATTGATCTATTTATTTATTACATATGGATTGAATATGGCGGCTTTTCTTTCAGAAATCATTCGTGCCGCATTGGAAAGCGTGCCAGCAAGTCAACGTGAAGCGGCTTTAACTTCAGGTTACACAAAGCGTCAGATGTATTTTAAAATTATTTTCCCTCAGGCAGTAATTATTGCGGTGCCCAGTTTTGCGACAATGGTCATTTCGTTGCTGCAAGATACATCATTGGCATTCACAATCGGTGTATTAGATGTTGTTGGTAAAGCCAAAGCATTGGGTACGGCGACCTTTCACACAGTTGAGGCTTACATTAGTGCGATGATCATATTTGTTATTTTAAGTTTCATCTTAGAAAGATTCTTCCGCTGGATTGAAAAGCGCAGTAACTTCACGTCACGCAAAACAGCAATTTTGGCTAATAATCCTGTAATACCAGTCATTGAGACGCCAAAAACAACTTAATACATACACAAGATGTTGATAAATGAGAAGAGAATTAGAGGAGTAATATTATGCAGAACAAAGCAAGTCGTAGCAAGGGCCTATGGATTGGCATTATTGTAGTCGTGGTAGCAGTTATTGCGGTCGCATTATTACACAATAACGGAAAAAGCAGTGGATCATCTTCTAAAGTACAGACAATTAAAGTTGGTTCCGGTAACGATGCTCAACCCTTTGCATATTTAGATAAAAGTGGAAAACCAGTTGGTATGGATATTGCTTTGATCCAAGCCATCGATAAAAAGTTACCACAATATAAATTCAAGCTAACACTATCTGATTTTCCTACGTTAATCACAAACTTGAAGAGTGGTAAGACAACGATGGCTATGGAACAGATCGAACAGAATACAGAACGAAAGCAAGACTTTAAGTTTGGAAGCGTTGGCTATACTGTCTGGGATACCTTGTTGGCTACAAAGAAATCAACCGGCGTTTTGAACTCATTTGCGGATGCAAAAGGAAAGAAGCTTTATGTTACTAATTCAACGAACCAAGCAACTCTAACAGATGCTTACCTAAAGAAAAATCCTAATGCATATTCAGTTGTACGTGGAACCTACACAATGGAGCAAGTTGCGCAAGGAATCAATTCTAACCAGTTTAACGTTTACCCAGCTCCTAAGTATTCAATTGATTTGTTGAATCGTCAATTCAAAACGAAATTAGTCTATGGAAAAGCTGTTAACCATTCTAACGCTTATCCAATGTTTAATAAAAAGGCTGATCCAAAATTGGTTAAGGCTGTTAACAAGGCAATGGAAGAATTGAAGAAGGATGGCACAATTAAGAAGTTGAGTAATAAGTGGTTAAAGGGCGATTATGTACCTAAGGATTAGTGGAGGATTTCAATGAACTTTGATATTGGATTTATATTTCAAGTGGTAGTTAAATTAATTCCATACATCCCCATCACGATTTACATGGCGTTTGTTAGTTTAATTCTTGGCGGATTATTAGGATTAGTCATCGCACTAGTACGACACTATAAAGTGCCGGTATTATCACAGTTGTTTACCATCATGATTACCATTCTTAAAGGCGTTCCCTTGATTTTAGTTTTTTTACTTATCTTCATGGTTACTTCCCAGAATTTTAATCGTGTGGCTAAAGCACTAGGATGGCATATGCACTATGGTGATTTACCAATGAGCCTTCTAGCAATCATTGGGTTATCCTTGATGGCAATGGTTGGTCTGAGTGAGGCATTCCGAGGTGCTTTTGAGTCAGTGAAAACTGTTCAGTTTGACGCTGCACGATCACTTGGTATGACCAACTTGCAGACAATTCGTCGTGTGTTAATACCCCAAGCATTTCCAGTCGCTTTACCAATGATTATTAATATGTTGATTAACTTAATCAAAGGTACAGCAATTGCATCATTAATTTCTGTGGTTGAAATTTTCTCAACGGCAACGCAAGCCGCTAGTTCTAACTATAAATATTTTGAAGCTTACATTGCTGCGGCAATCATTTACTGGTTAATGACAATTGTTATTGAACGAGCTGCTGTTCTATTAGAAGGACGTATGGATAAAAAGACAAGGAGGGCGTAATAATGATTGAAGTTAAGGATGTCCATAAAAGTTTCAATGATAATGAGGTCATTAAGGGCGTTAGCTTGTCTTTAAATGAGGGTGAGGTAGTGACCATTCTAGGGCCATCTGGGTCTGGAAAAACAACCTTCCTACGTTGTTTAAATTTTTTGGAAACAGCCGATTCAGGATCAATAACGGTAAATGATGAACAAGTTACATTTGGTCAAGCAAATGCGAATGATATTCTACAGTTGCGACGACAAATGGGGATGGTATTTCAAAACTATGCGTTGTTCTTAAACAAAACTGCAAAGCAAAACATCATGGAACCCATGGTTATTGTTCATGGATTTAGTGTTAAAGAGGCTGAAGTGCGTGCCGCTGAATTATTGGAAGCTGTCGGTTTACCAGATCATGGTGATTATTACCCAGCACAATTATCAGGTGGACAAAAACAACGTATCGGTATCGCACGAGCATTGGCAGTCCACCCAGCGGTATTACTGTTTGATGAACCAACAGCGGCATTAGACCCAGAACTTGTGGGCGAAGTGCTTAAAGTCATGAAAGGGGTTAAAGATGCCGGTGTAGCCATGATTGTAGTGACACATGAAATGCAATTTGCGTACGAAGTGAGTGACCGGGTTATTTTTATGGCCGATGGCGTGATTGTGGAGGAAGGAACGCCGCAACAGATATTTGAAACACCGAAAGAAGAACGAACAAAAGCATTCTTAAACCGTTTTACAGTACAATAAGCAATTAATAATTTTAAAGGAGACTGCGTAATATGTCAGAAAAGCGTTATGAATTTGCAACACGGGTAGCAGGATTGCTCCCAAATCCTTTGCGGGAACAAGCCAAACATGTTCAAGAGGCTGATGATTATATTAAACTAACTTATGGTTATCCTAGCAATCAGGCCTTTCCTGTTGAAAAGTTGGCCAAAATTTCTGAAAAAATTTACCGTGATCACGCATTTGACTTTATGCAGTATGGTGAAACCGAAGGGATTCCGAGATTAAGAGCACAAATTAAAGAAAGATTAGCAAAATACCAGTCTTTAGATGTTGAAAATAATGATGTTTTGATTACTTCTGGTTCGACGCAAGGAATGGATTTGGTTTTTAAAATATTTGTGAATGAAGGTGATATTGTTCTAACTGAAGAACAAACATTTGTTGGCGCAGTTAATGCGATTAAATCTTACGGGGGCACGGTGCAAGGGTTACCATTTGATTTCTCGGCTGGAAGTATTGATACATCAGCCTTGAAAGCCACACTTGAAGCGGACACGGAGCATAGGATTAAAGTGTTGTACTTAATCCCAACTTTTCAAAATCCGATTGGCACATCAATGCCACTTGAAAAACGTCAAGAAGTATATGATATATGTCAGGCACATGAAGTCATGATTTATGAGGATGATCCATACGGTGATTTGCTGTATGCAGAAAAAACAGCCATTCCAAAAATTAAATCATTTGATCAGACGGGTAATGTCATTTACGCAGGTTCTTTTTCAAAAATATTAGCGCCAGGATCACGTTTGGGATACTTATTAGCACCAAAAGACGTATTCGATAAATTAGTTTTGATGAAACAAGTTGCCGATTCGTTTGCCAATTTATATTGGCAATATTTGGCTAGTCAGTTGATAGACGATTACGACTTTAATGAACATATTGATTACTTACGCCAGCTTTATAAGGAAAAAATGGACACAATGGTTTCATCGCTAGCCCAAAAGTCTGATGATAATATGGCATTTGTTGTACCAGATGGTGGTTATTTCATATCAGTTAAACTAAATGACGATATAGAAACCGAAGCATTTTATGACGAATTGGAACAGCGCCATATCGGTGTCATTCCAGGCAATATTATGAGTGCAGCAGGTAGCGGTTATGAGCAATACTTTAGATTGAACTTTACGTTACCCACATTATCTGAAATCAAAATTGGCATTGAAAGAATTTCTGAGGCAGCAGCGGCGGCAAAACAAACTAAGTCCCCAGTAATTTGAGAGACGGGCATATGAAAATACTATTTTTTAACGTCTCAGCTGTAGAGAAAAATATTATCGATGAATGGGCTGACACACAACTGATTTCTGTTAAAACGTTACCTGTTTCGATTGACTACGATAACATTGATTTAACTCGCGATTTTGATGCTGTTATTTTTTATCCAGGAAAATCTTTTCAAACTGATGAAAAGTTATATGCTCGATTGGCAGAGAATGGTATGAAACAAATTTCTGTCAAATCAACAGGTTATGATAATATTAATTTCGAATTTGCTGAAAAATATCACCTGACAATAACTAATGTTCCTGATTATTCGCCAGAATCTGTATCGCATTTTACAGTGATGAGCGCGCTCATGTTGTTACGTAATTTACCGCGATATCTTGATAGCCCAGAAACGACACAGCGAAAAGAGTTTTTGGGAAGAGAATTGACAGAAGTAACCGTGGGCATATATGGTGCTGGTCGATTGGGCAGTCTTGTGGCTAAGACGCTGAAATTCATGGGTGCACGGGTAATGATGAATTCTCGTAGTCTGAAGCCAGAGTTAATTGGATCAGGCATAGAATTTGTTGATTTTAAACAGTTATTAGTTGAAAGCGATGTGTTGAGCATTCACGTGCCACTAAATAAACAAACTTTCCATAAATTTGACTTTGATAATCTTAGTTTAATGAAACAAAATGCCATATTAATTAACACAGCTCGAGGTGAGATAGTTGATACATCAGCACTGATAACGCACTTACAGCAAGGAAAATTTCAAGGTTTGGCACTTGATGCATTGGAAGATGAGGATACGAAAGGATTTGCAACAAATCCCTATTACCAGTCACTTAATAAATTTGAGAATGTATTGCTGACACCGCATATTGCGTATTTTACGAAGGCAGCTGTTCGTGATATTGCAATAACCGCATTAGAAAATGCACGTGATATTGTTATTGAAGGTAAATCAGAGAATACTGTTGTACAATAGGAGGTAAGCAATGAGTTTTATTGAAATTAAAGATGTACACAAGTCCTTTTACCAAAAAGAAATTTTAAAGGGTATTGATCTAACCTTGCATAAAGGTGAAGTTATTGTTATCTTGGGCCCATCAGGTTCTGGTAAAACAACTTTCTTACGCTGTTTGAATACACTTGAAAAAGCAGACAAAGGACAGATTAAGATCGATGATGTGACAAAAGATTTTACAGTAAAAGATCGTCAAAATACACGAGACCTAATTTTAAAGACAGCGATGGTTTTTCAAGGGCATGCTTTATTTGATAATATGACGGTATTGCAAAATGTTATTGAAGGTTTGATTCGTGTGAAAAAAATGGATCGCGAAGCGGCCACAAAAATTGGGTTGTCAACTTTAGACAGAGTTGGGCTATCTGACCGAGCAAATTATTATCCTGTTCAACTCTCTGGTGGGCAACAGCAGCGTGCAGGGATTGCTCGAGCAATGGCGATGCAGCCAGAACTATTATTGTTTGATGAACCAACGAGTGCTTTGGATCCTGAATTAGTAGGTGAAGTTTTATCCGCTATGAAAGAGTTGGCACAAGAAGGGCACACGATGATTGTCGTCACACATGAAATGCAATTTGCTTATGAAGTGGCAGATCGGGTATTATACATGGAAGGTGGCGTTGTGGTAGAGCAAGGTCCACCAGAAGAAATATTTAATGCACCAAAAGATAAGCGGACTCAACAATTTTTGGCACGACTATCGGGTAAAAATTTTGGAGAGCCAGAATTGGTAAATTCATGATGCAGAATAATCAACAAAGTTTGGACAAAGTAAAAGGCGCAGTCAGTACTCAAAGCAGAGATACTGATCAGCGTCTTTTTACCAAGGATTTTATCATTCTAATGATGATTAACTTTTTGGTTATGACAGCAGTCACTACTCAAATGGGTACGCTGCCACTTTATGTAACCCATTTAGGTGGTAATTCGATTATGTCGGGATTAGTTGTCGGTATTTGGGGATTGGCTGCTCTTTGTGCGAGAATTCCAGTTGGCAAGTTACTGGACACATACGGTCGAAAAAAATTAATTTTTATTGGTTTAGCAATTTTGATGGCTGATTTTTCTATGTTGATTTTTTATAGTACAATTGCTAGTTTAATTGTTTTAAGAGCGCTACAAGGGATTGGTAATGGTACCCAATCTACGTCGGTTGCAACTATGGTAGCTGATAAGTTACCGAAGCAAAAGTTATCAATTGGTTTGGGGTATTTTAGTATATCGCAAACTTTACCAGCCGCCATTGGTCCTGCAATAGGGTTAGTTGTTGTTGAAAATTTTGGATTTCAATCACTTTTCTATTTTAGTTTGTCACTGATTTGTCTAGCGTTTGTTTTATCATTTTTCGTTAAAGATAATTATACTCATGTTGAAAAATCTAAGCATGTAGCAGATGAGAATACAGGCTTTCTTGATTTAATTCGTCTAAAAAGTGTGTGGGTGCCAAGTCTAATTGTTTTTGTGGTTTGTTTCGCAAATGCTGCTGTTACAGCGTTTTTAGTCCAATTTGGTGAGCAAAAAAATTTATCAGCGACGATTGTTGGGTTTAGCTTTACTATGCAGGCGATTATTGGTGCTTTAGTTCGTGTTTGGTTTGCGAAGTTATATCTATACTTTAGATCTTATGTGTTAGTAATAGCCGGTATATTAATGATTGCCTCAGCCTATTTTATGATTGCTTTTGGTGCAACGGTGGAATGGTTAGTTTTAGCCGGTGCTTTGAATGGATTTGGATTTGCATTACTTATTCCGTTGATGAATGCAGTGGTTTTGAAGAATGTTTCCTCAGCACAACGTGGTCGGGCAACGGCAATTTTTTCCTCTGGTACGGATGTCGCCTATGGCTTAGGGGCTTTTATGTGGGGTGTAGTTGCCAATTTTATCGGTTTCTTTGGAATGTATTGTCTCACGGCTACAATGGTCATTGCAACTTTGTTGTTAGTAATCGCCCATAATCGTTTGTTAAATGAATAAAAAAGAGAAGAGGGCGGTACCATGCCCGAGGTGTTGATTAAGTTGACAGTGTTCGGATTTTTCACGTACAATAGTAAAGTATCAAATTACCATTTTCGTGGTAATTTCAACATGAAATGGTCGATACGTTGCTAGAAATGGAGAAGAAACATGGCAAATGAAAAACATCCTGCAGTATGGTATGAACACCTTCATACTGAAAAGTATACAGGTGCTCGACGAGGTCGTATTCACACGCCACATGGTACGTTTGAAACACCGATGTTTATGCCTGTTGGCACACAAGGTGCTGTGAAAGGCGTGGGCACGCGTGAATTAAAAGACATTGGTTCACAATTCATTTTAAGCAATACATATCATTTATGGGTACGTCCAGGAGATGAATTAATTGCTGAAGCAGGCGGTTTACATAAATATATGGGATGGGATCAGGCTATCTTGACTGATTCTGGTGGCTTTCAAGTTTTTTCATTGTCCGATGCACGTAAATTAAAAGAAGAAGGCGTAACTTTCCAGAATCATGTTAATGGTGACAGAATGTTCCTATCACCTGAAGTAGCCATGCGGATTCAAAACAACCTTGGATCTGATGTTATGATGCAGCTAGACGAAGCCATTCCTTATTTTGAAACATATGATTATATCAAGAATTCAATGCAACGCTCGCTGCGGTGGGCTGAGCGAGCCAAAGTAGCGCATAAGAAGACAGATACGCAAGCTTTATTTGGTATTGTTCAAGGAGCAGGTTTTAAAGCTTTACGAACTGAATCGGCCAATAACTTGGTGGATATGGATTTACCCGGATACGCAGTTGGTGGTCTATCAGTAGGTGAGTCTAAAGCTGAAATGAATCGGGTTCTGGACTTCACTATGCCCCTGTTACCAGAAGATAAGCCACGTTACTTGATGGGCGTGGCAGCACCAGATTCATTGATAGACGGTGTGATGCGCGGTGTTGATATGTTTGATTGTGTCTTACCAACTAGAATAGGACGCAAGGGAACGTTGATGACACGTTACGGTCGTGTTGTCATCCGAAATTCAAAATATAAGAATGATTTCACGCCATTAGATCCTGATTTGAGTTATTACTCACCAAATCCTATTCGTAAGGAACAATTTGGCAATTTAGCACAATACGATATACCAGGTTATAATCCTTTTAAAACATTAACTCGTTCTTATTTGCATCACCTATTTAATGCAAATGAATTATTAGGTGCGCAATTAGCTTCGGAACATAATTTGCGGTTCTTGTTACAATTCATGGAAGATATGCGTACTGCTATTGAAAACGATGAACTATTGGCTTTCCGTGAAACTGTTATGGAAGAATATGGATATAATAAGCCTAATGCACGATTATTCTAAGTTTGGTATAATAATAGTATTAGCAAAATGAGTAAAAGTTACCGTGAAATGGAACGCGTAGCTAAACTCGCTTAGGAAAGTAGGAGTTAGAATGTCGTTGAATTTGATTTTGCCATTAGTAATTATTGTGGCAATGTTCTGGTTTATGTCACGTCAGCAAAAGAAGCAACGTGAGCAACAACAAAATATGCAAAAAAGTTTGCAAAAAGGTAGCAAAGTTGTTACCATTGGTGGTTTGCACGCAGTTGTTGATAGCGTGGATAATGCTGCAAAGACTGTTGATTTAGATGCTGAAGGTGTTATTTTAACATATGAATTATCAGCTATTCGTTCTATCAGCAATCCAGTAGATACTGAAAAGCCAACTGTGGCTGATATTACACCTGCTGATAAGGTCGAAGAAACAAGTGAAAAAATTACTGACGATGCTGAAAAGCCAGCAGATGACAAGTAATATATAGTGGCAGTATAATAAAAGGAAGCGTAAGCTTCCTTTTATTATGGAGAAAATATGAAAACAGTCACAAAAGTTATGTCGGATGGTACAAAAATTGTATATGATGAATACGGTAATGATCAGTTGAAGACTGTTTTTTTATTACATGGTAATGGTAGCTCAGCCCACTATTTTAAACGTCAATTACCCAGTTATACAGCGTACTTTCACGTTATTGCAATAGATTCTCGAGGACACGGTCGTTCCACCAATACTAAAAAATCTATTGATATGGCAGATGTGATTCGTGATATCGATGAATTGAGACGAGAGCTGTCTATCGATAAAATAATCATAGTTGGTTATAGTGATGGCGCTAATATTGCATTGAAATATGCCGTTGAAAATCAGAATCATGTTTCTAGAATGGTTTTGAACGCACCTAATGTAACAGCAGATGGTGTTTATCGTATTTTATGGTGGGGGGATGCTATTGCACGATTTGGAACTGAATTATTTTCACCAATTAGTCAGAAAGCTCGTCGCCGTCATATGCAACTACATGTCATGAGTGAACCATTGAATATTACACGGGCACAATTAAAGGTGTTAACAATACCGATATTATTTGTTATTGGGCAATTTGATATCGTTAAACGGCAACACATTGAAAGTATTTCCAAAATTATGCCGGTTGCCAAAGTTATGATCCTGCGTGGGCATGGGCATTTCGTAACCTACACAAATCCGCGGAAGTTTGCACAGTTGATTACACCATTTTTACTTGGGGGAAAGCATGAAGGGCATTAATCACGTTTTATCAAAGTTAATTATATTAGTTATTACACTAGTGCTGATTACTCAGCTGTTCATTATGACACGAGAAATCACGTGGCATGCAATTTTGTCAACAATGAATGATATTGCTTGGTGGCAAATGGTGTTGCTACTTATAGCTGGATTTTTGGTGATCATGTCAATGTTATTCAATGATCTTATTTTGCGCGAATGGCAAGGCTACGGACTAACTACGAGTGAAGTGTTACAGCGTGCGTGGTTAGTTAATGTTTTTAACTTAAATGCTGGTTTTATTGGTATTTTAAGTGTATTTTTACGACGTATTTTTTATAATGATCAACCAAAACAAAAGCCGATTAAGCCGTATATACAAATGTACATACTCGGTCAAAGTGGTCTACTCTTCGCAACTGTCGTTGCTTTTGTCATTTTAATATTAGATGCCAATAAACAATTAACTGAACAATTAGTGTGGTTAGCCCTGTTTATTTTAGTGGCTATCATAGGGATAATTGTTTCCTTTAGTAAGCGGATAAATATTTGGCAAAGTTTAAACAGCACAGTTGTTGCACGTTTTATAATTAACTCAGTTATTACGCTGTTCGCTCAAGTGGGGTTGTTTATATTAATAGGTCGTATTATTGACATTGATATTGGTCCTTCAGAAATCATACTTAGTTTTATTATTTCTAGTGCAATTGCTCTGATTACCATGACACCCGGAACTTGGGGTTCGTTTGACATTGCGATTATTATTATGTTGTCGTTCTTTGATGTAGCTCGTGTGGATAGTTTTATTTGGCTCATATTATATCGTGTTAGTTATAATTTGTTTCCTTTATTGAGCGCTGTGGCTCTTTTGTTTTTACGTATTTCTAAACGAATTAATGCTAGTTTTCGAGGTGTACCGCATTATGTTGCCCAATCAGTTGTTCACCAATTTTTGATTATTATACTCTATTTATCTGGTATGTTGCTTGTCTTAGCAGGGACGATGCCCAAAGTTGCAGAACAAATATTTGTTTTTAATCACCTACGTTCTTGGCCGGTCACATATACTTTAATCAACCAATTACCCAATATTTTATTTGGTTTTTTGATCCTAATTAGTGCCCGTGGCATTGCTAATCGTGTACAACGCGCTTATGGGGCGACTATTGTTGTCTTATTGCTAGTAGCTACATACGTATTTTTCTTTTATCAGTATGTGGCACCGTTGTTTTTTATAGCCGTTATTTTGATAGCGGTGTTATTTAGTAAAAAGTCTCTGTATAGAAAGCAATTTATTCACTCTTGGGAAGAGCAGGCTGTGGATTTTCTGATTTGGGCGACGCTAATTATTAGTTATTTGGCTTTGGGCGTGGTTAATCTACCTCCAATTCATCGCCATTTTCGTCATGTTGGCAACATGCCATCCATGCATTGGTGGTACGTAGGTCTTATTATTATCAGTGTTGTCTCTGTTTCTGGTTTAGCTTTGTCTAAATTTTTGCATTCACAGCAGATCCCGCTTGGTGTGGGGTTAGATGAAGCAAGAGTGAACAAAGTTCTGACTATTGGTGATAATCACTACACTAATCTCGTTTTTTTGGGGGATAAAAGACTATATTTTTATCGAATTGATGATGAAGATGTTGTGGGTATTCAGTTTCGAATTATTAACAACAAGGCGATGGTTATGGGGGACCCTTTTGGGAACGAAAAGTACTTTGCTGCTGCGATGGAGCAATTTGTAAACGAAGCGGACGTACTTGGTTATATGCCAGTTTTTTATGAAATTAGCGAAAACATTGCCATGATGGCTCATGAATTTGGTTATGATTTTTTTAAACTTGGTGAGGAAGCATTAGTTATTCTTGATGATTTTTCGACTGCTGGTAAAAAAATGCAGAATATTCGTTCAGAAATGAATCAAGCAACGCGTGCTGGTTTCAAATTCAAGGTATTAGAACCACCATTTAAGCATGACGTGTTGCAGCAAATGCAACTAATTAGTGATGAATGGCTTGCTGGACGTGAAGAAAAAGGATATTCACTCGGATTCTTTGATGAAAATTATTTGCAGCGTGGTCCAATAGCTGTACTTGAAAAAGAAGGACAAATCGAAGCGTTTGCAACGTTAGTGACTTCATATACAGAACAACAAATGACGGTTGACTTAATGAGATTTACGCATGCTGCTCCGAATGGTGTCATGGATGTTTTATTCGTCAACGTATTTGATTATGCTAAACAGCGGCATTTTAAAATATTTAATTTAGGTATGTCACCTTTGGCTAATGTTGGCCAGCATCGTCAAAGTTTTGGACGTGAGCGCTTGGCTAATTTGGTCTATCAATTTGGTTCAAAGGTTTATTCCTTTGAAGGATTGCATCATTATAAAAATAAATTTACCAAAGTTTGGCAACCTATGTACATTGGCTACTCAAGAAAAAGTAGCATTATTGCCGTTATGTTTGGATTGCTGAAAATAGACAACAAAGGAGTGAAACATGCACCAAAAAGCGATATGAGATATACTAGAAGCAATTAAAATAGGAGGAAAAACATTTAGGATAGCGTTATAATTTGCTAAATGTTCTGATAGTTAATGGCAATGCATCAATATTTCATGGGAATGAGTCAGCTTGAACTCATTAACCGAGCTCCAGGTTTTTTTAAATATCAGCCCCATAGTGTAGCGGCACATTCATGGAAAGTAACTCAAATTGCTCAATTTTTAGCCGATGTCGAGGAACAAAATGGCGCTCAAATTAATTGGAAATCAGTTTATGAAAAAGCTTTAAATCACGATTATACAGAAAGATTTATCGGCGACATTAAAACACCAGTGAAATATGCGACGTCAACATTGCGTTCCATGTTAGCTGATGTTGAAGAATCAATGACTGAAAACTTTATTAAAACAGAAATTCCTGAACAATTTCAAGCCGCATACACACGACGCCTAGGCGAAGGGAAAGATGACACGATTGAGGGCAAAATTTTATCTATTTCTGATAAAATTGATCTTCTCTATGAAGCATACGGTGAATTAGAAAAGTTTAACCCTGAACCCGTTTTTGTGAATATTTTTCAAAGCAGCTTGGAAGCGCTCGCCGAATTTAAAGATATGGCCAGTGTGAAGTATTTGGCAAAAGAAATATTACCAGAAGTTTTTAAAGAAGATTTCATTCATAAGGATGTATTGTTTGACCTAGCTAAAAGTTTGTTACCTGATTTTGCCGAGGTGGTTAATAATTAATATGGAAAAAAATTACATTGCGCGCATGCGTGAAAAAGTTGGGCACGAAGGCATGATATTTGTCTCTGCATTTGGCGTATTGTGGAACGACGCACATGACGCAATATTACTAGAAAAACGTTGGGACTCCGATGAAGGCTGGGGCTTCCCTGGTGGTTATCTTGAGTATGGCGACTCACCAATGCAGGCTGTTACACGAGAATTTAAAGAAGAAACTAACCTTGATGTTAAAGTTACTCGTATGTTAGGGATCGCCACAAATGAGGTTAAAAAAAATTCTTGGGGTGATGCGCAAGAAACCATTGGAATTGGTTTTGAAGTTGAGCATGTTGGTGGTGAGATGTTGAAAGATGGTACTGAAACGCTTGATTTACAATTTGTGCCTGTTCATCCAGAACCTAAAATGTTCGTCCCACAAGCACAAAAAACAATGCATCTTATATTGACGCAAAACGAGATTAGTGAACAACCTTGGATGAGGGAGAAAAACGAATGAAACTTTATGTTGTACGTCATGGTCAGACCATATTTAATACATTAAACAAAGTGCAGGGATGGGCTGATACACCGCTAACCAAGAAAGGTGAAAAAGATGGCCAGGAAGCTGGGAAAAGATTAAAAAACGTAGCTTTTGACGTAGCTTTTTCTTCTGATACTTCACGTGCTATGCATACGGCAGAATATATCCTAGCTGAAAATATCCACGAGCATACTAAGCTACAAATTACACCAGAGTGGCGTGAATACTTTTTCGGTAGCTTTGAGGGTGGTAGTAATGATGTGATGTGGGGTGCTGTGGCTAAAGAATTTGGCGTAAATAAAGGCACACCAGATGCTATTGCTGCAGAAGTTCAAGACATGACAGCGATTATGAATAAAATTTACGAAGTGGATCCAGAGCATCTAGGTGAGAACGCCACACGTTTTTGGCAAAGAATAGACGCTGCATTGGAAAAACTCCTGATGACACAAAAAGCCAATGCTAATGTCTTGTTAGTTACGCACGGTCAGCTCATTGGTAATTTGGCACAGCACTATGGCCATTTTCTCGGGGCCGAAAGACCCAAAAATGGTGCTGTGGCAGTTTTCAATCTTGATGACGACGGTTTGCAAGTGGAACTTTTTAATGATGTTAACACCGTATTTTGATAAAATATGGTTAATATTTTATATTTTTTTAAGGATTAAATTTAGCCAAACAAATCGTTTAATGATAATGTTTTCATTGTTGTTTCAGAAAACATACTCGTTATTTTCTTCACAAAAATTGTATTAAACGATTGACATTTTATGGTGGAACCGGTTACAATATTATGGTAAGCGATTATCATAATTGAAGGAGATAATATGGTTAAACAAGATAGCCTGCTCACTAAAATTGCTTTTTTGGGCATTTCATTTGTCTTGACAAGTGCATACGCTATTAACGGCGCATTGCCACAAATGACAGAGGCGTTGCATATTTCATCCACCGAAGCGCAAGTGCTGGCCACTACACCTTCTATTACTGTGACTATTTTTGTTCTTTTGAGTAGCTTTATAGCTGCTAAATTAGGTGATAAAAATACAATCATTTTAGGTGTAACATTGGTCGGAATTGCTGGAATGATACCATTTTTTACCGATTCATATGTGATCATTTTAGCATCACGAACGGTGTTAGGTGCTGGATTTGGTATTTTCAACTCACTGGCAGTGTCCATGATTGCTGTGATGTACAACGGAAAAACACGTTCTTCGATGCTCGGATACCGTGCAGCTGCTGAACAAGTTGGACAAGCTGTATTAACATTGTTAGCAGGATTGATGTTAGCGTTTGGTTGGCACGCAACATTTTTGGTATACCTAATTGCATTTCCGATTTTGTTCTTGTTCATTAAGCGGGTTCCTGATACATCAGAAATGACACCGCTTAAGACAGAAACGACGGACAGTACACAGGTAGAAGAGGTAACTCGTATTAGTCCATTGGTATTGGTACTGACACTCTTTGCTGCTTTCCTTGTTATTGATTATATGGCCATTCAACTTAGCTTTCCATTTATGGCGGCTGACTTGAAGGGCGACGGATACAATACCTCACCAATATTGTCAGCTATGCTGATTGCAGCAACAATTGGTGGTGTAACATATGGTTGGTTTATGGCAAAGTTTGGTCGTTTCACACTACAAATTGGATTAGTATTAATGGCGATTTCAAATTTCTTGGTCGCATTTTCAAATGGTAACTTTGGTATGTTGATTTTAGGCGTTTTATTAATAGGATTCCCCCTACAATTAATTTCACCATTTATTTTTAATCAATTACCAAAGTTGGCACCACTTGCACGTCAGTCATTGGTAACGTCAATCATATTAATCGGATTTAACGTTGGTGTATTCATTGAACCGATTGTAGTTACAGCTTTTGCAAAGATGATTGGTCATGGTGGTGGTAGCGCTGCTTCTTCAGCATATGCTACTATTCCATATCTGGGTTCGGTACTTCTTATTATCGCAATTATTACAGTTATAACTAATAGAAAACAGGAGAAATAACTATGGAAATTCAAAATAAAGCAATGCTCATCACATACGCTGATTCATTGGGTAAAAACTTGAAGGATGTTCGCAAAGTCTTGAAAGAAGATATTGGTGATGCAATTGGTGGTGTTCACTTGTTGCCATTTTTCCCATCAACGGGAGACCGCGGTTTTGCACCTTCTGATTACACACGTGTTGATTCAGCATTTGGTGATTGGAGTGATGTAGAAGCATTAGGTGAAGAATATTACTTGATGTTTGATTTCATGATTAACCATATTTCACGTGAATCTGTTATGTATCAAGATTTCAAGAAGAATCATGATGAATCAAAATATAAGGATTTCTTCATTCGCTGGGAAAAGTTCTGGGCCAAGGCTGGTGAAAACCGTCCAACACAAGCCGATGTTGACTTGATTTACAAGCGTAAGGATAAGGCACCAACTCAAGAAATTACTTTTGATGATGGTACAACTGAAAACTTGTGGAACACATTTGGTGATGAACAAATTGATATCGATGTAAACTCAGCTATCGCTAAAGAATTTATCAAGACAACGCTTGAAGACATGGTGAAGCATGGAGCTAACTTGATTCGTTTGGATGCCTTTGCATACGCTGTTAAAAAAGTTGATACAAATGACTTCTTCGTTGAACCTGAAATCTGGGACACATTGAACGAGGTTCGTGAAATTTTGACACCTTTGAAGGCCGAAATTTTGCCAGAAATCCATGAACACTATTCAATTCCTAAGAAGATCAATGATCATGGTTACTTCACATATGATTTTGCTTTGCCAATGACTACACTTTATACATTGTATTCAGGTAAAACAAATCAATTGGCTAAATGGTTGAAGATGTCACCAATGAAGCAATTTACTACTTTGGATACGCACGACGGTATAGGTGTTGTTGATGCGCGTGACGTCTTGACTGATGAAGAAATTGATTATGCATCTGAAGAGTTATACAAAGTTGGTGCTAACGTGAAGAAGACTTACTCTTCTGCTTCATACAACAACTTGGATATCTACCAAATCAACTCAACATATTACTCAGCTTTGGGAAATGATGATGCTGCATACTTGCTAAGCCGTATCTTCCAAGTGTTCGCTCCTGGTATTCCACAAATCTACTATGTTGGTTTGTTGGCCGGTGAAAATGATATTGAATTACTTGAATCTTCAAAAGAAGGTCGTAACATCAACCGTCATTACTACTCAGTTGATGAAGTTAAGGAAGAAGTTAAGCGCCCAGTTGTTGCTAAGTTGTTGAAGCTTTTGTCATGGCGTAACAACTTTGCTGCATTTGATTTGGACGGATCAATTGACGTTGAAACACCATCTGATACAACTATCAAGATTACTCGTAAGGATAAGTCTGGTGAAAATGTTGCAGTCTTGGTTGCCAACGCTGCCGATAAGACATTCACAATCACTGCAAATGGTGAAGAAATCTTAGCCAACACAGAAGCTGATAAGCAACAATTGTAATTTTAAATATATGAATGATTAAAAAATCAGTACGAAGAGTACTGGTTTTTTATGTACTTAAAAATAGTGAATAATTGGTATATTTTACATTGACAGGCAAAGTAATCTTTCCTATACTAGTTGCGTGTTAAATAGTTGAAAAATAGTATTCGATAGCGTAATATTAGTTTTTAATGTCTTGAAAGAGGAAATGAAATGCAAATTTTAAAAGAACATGCAAAGCCTTATGCTCGTGATATTATGTTTTCAATTATTGCGGTGGTGATAATGGCTGTTGCATCATTGTGGCAACCACGATTGCTTCAGCAAGTTATGAAAGCAATTATCGCTGATGATCAAAATAAGGTTGTTGCTTACGGATTTCAACTGTTATTTTTAGCTTTAATCGGATTGGTTGCTGGTGTAATTAATACAATTTTTGCCTCCAAAGTTTCACAGGCGATTGCTGCAGATATTCGTGCACACGAGTATAAAAAAATACAATCATTTTCATTTGGTAATATTGAAAAATTTTCAGCGGGTAACTTGGTTGTCCGTATGACAAATGATGTCAATCAAGTGCAGCAATTAATCATGATGATTTTACAGTCTTTGACACGCATTCCAATATTGTTTGTTGGAGCCTTTATTTTGGCATTGATTACATTGCCACGTTTATGGTGGATTGTAATTTTAATGGTTGTACTGATTTTTGTATCTTCGCAAGTGATTTTTAAACAAATGGGGAAGTTTTTCTCCAAAATTCAAACATTAATTGATAAGACGAATACGTTGGCCAAGGAAAATCTTCAGGGTGTTCGTGTTGTCAAGTCTTTTAACCAAGAAAAAAATGAAACAAACCGTTTTACGGATAATTCCAATGAGTTGACGCATGTCA
Organism: Leuconostoc sp. XM4; assembly: GCF_055698815.1. NCBI lineage: Bacteria > Bacillati > Bacillota > Bacilli > Lactobacillales > Lactobacillaceae > Leuconostoc > Leuconostoc sp. XM4. The sequence continues at coordinate 333,043 of NZ_CP134507.1, forward strand.
ACACGACTGTTGGCTATTTATTTTCGACTATGATGCCGATGTTCATGTTGATATCTTATGTTGCTATCGGTACAGCTATTTTATTCGTAGGTCGCGATGTTGTCAAACATCCCAATGATTTAGTTGCGATTGCTTCTTTTACTTCATATTTAATGCAAATATTCTTTGCCATTATGATTGGTGGTATGATGGCTACCTTTGCATCTCGTGGTTTTGTCTCGCTAAGACGTATTAAAGAAATTTTAGATACGACCCCAGACTTAACGTACGCTCAAGATGCGCCTGATCGTGATTTGAATGGAAATATTTCATTCAAAAATGTTTCTTTCACCTATCCTGGAGATACTAAACCAGCTTTGAAAAACGTATCGTTTGATATCAAAGCAGGTGAGATGATCGGTATCGTTGGTGCAACTGGATCAGGTAAAACAACACTTGCCCAATTAATCCCAAGATTGTATGATCCTACTGAAGGTGTGGTAGCTGTTGGTGGTGTGGATCTCAAAGCAGTAAACGAAAAGTCGTTGCGAGCTGCGGTTTCGTTTGTTCTACAAAAGGCCATATTGTTTAGTGGTACGATTGCAGCAAATTTGCGTCAAGGTAAAAAAGACGCTAATGAAAAGGATTTCCAAAAAGCTGTTGAAATTGCACAGGCTGCGGAGTTTGTTAATCGTTATGAAGATAATTTTGACCACATTGTTGAAGAGCGTTCTGCCAATTTTTCCGGTGGTCAAAAACAACGTCTTTCTATAGCAAGAGGTGTTGTTGGTAGTCCTAAAATATTGATTTTAGATGATTCAACATCGGCTTTAGATGCTCGATCCGAAAAGCTGGTTCAAGAAGCACTTGACCAGGAATTAAAAGGAACGACAACAATTGTAATTGCTGAAAAAATCAGTTCAGTTATTCATGCCAACCGCATTTTAGTAATGGATGAGGGTAAGGTAGTAGGCATCGGTGCACATCATGAGTTGCTTGAAACTTCACCGGTCTATGCTGAAATTTATCAAACACAGAAAGCGAAAGGGGCAGAATAATGACAGATATTAAACACGCAATTAAATATTTTGCAAAGTATCTTAAGCGTTATTGGTTAGCATTGTCTTTCGTAGTTGTTGTGACAATAGCCTCAACTTATTTCCAAGTTAAAGCACCAGTTTATATGGGAAAGGCAATTACAGAATTATCGACTTATTTAGGTCAATACTTGAATCCTCAAACGCATGCTGTTGCTAGCAAAACACCTTTCTATCATGCGCTGGAAGCAATGATGATTTTCTTTACTTTAACTGCAGTAACAATGTTCATTTCTAGTTTTATATCTAGTCGTATTAGTTCAGAGGCATCAGGCCGGATGAGAATTGGTCTATTTGCTAAATTGCAACGGATGACGATTAAATATTTTGACACGCATCAAGATGGCGAAATTTTATCTTTGTTTACGTCTGATTTAGATAATATTTTTAACGCGATGAACCAGGCCATTTTCCAACTTTTATCACAATTCGCTTTGTTTGTTGGTATCATTATTATGATGTTTCAGCAGAACGTCAAATTAGCATGGGTAACTATGGCTTCAACACCAGTTGCTATTATTGTCGCCTGGTTTGTGATCAGTCGTGCTAGAAAATATATTGACACGCAGCAAGATGAAACTGGACGCATGAATGGTTATATTAATGAGCAAATCAATGGTGAGAAGATTATTATTACGCAAGGATTGCAACAAGAATCAATCGCTAATTTTGGTCCGTATAATGAACGAGTGAAGCAAGCTACTTTTAAAGGACAGATGTATTCTGGTATGCTGTTTCCTCTAATGCAAGGCTTGTCATTGTTGAACTTAGCTATTGTGATTTTCTTTGGGTCATGGTTAATTGTTCATGACGGTATGGATAAGTCGGTTGGTTTGGGATTAATTGTGGTGTTTGTTAACTATTCACAACAGTATTACCAACCAATCACACAAATTACATCTATTTATAATATGTTGCAGTTAGCTGTTACTGGTGCAAGACGCTTGAGCGATGTCCATGAACAAGCTGAAGAAGTTAACCCCGAAAGTGGTCAGAAATTAACTAATCTAAAGTCGGGTGTTACCCTAGAAAATATTCACTTTGGATACAATGATGACAAAGAAATTCTTCACGGTGTTTCAATTGACGTTAAAAAAGGGGAAATGATAGCCCTTGTTGGTCCGACCGGCTCAGGAAAGACAACGGTCATGAACTTATTGAATCGATTTTATGATGTGACTGAAGGATCCGTAAAGTTTGATGGCACCGACGTTCGTCAGTTAGACTTGAAGTCTTTACGTGATCATGTTGGCATTGTGTTACAGGAATCAGTATTATTTAGTGGTACTGTCGCAGATAATATTAAATTTGGTGAGCCAGATGCTACCGAAGAAGAAATGATTGATGCTGCCAAGCAGGCGAACATCCATGACTTTATTATGACACTTCCAGAAGGTTATCAGACCAAAGTAGATGACGAAAATTCGGTCTTTTCAACAGGTCAAAAACAATTATTATCAATCGCCCGCACAATTTTGACTAATCCGGATTTCTTAATATTAGATGAAGCAACATCTAATGTAGATACGGTGACAGAGGCAAAAATCCAAGCGGCGATGGATAATGTTATTGCTGGACGTACGAGTTTTGTTATTGCGCACCGATTGAAAACAATACTGGGTGCTGATAAAATTGTTGTTCTTAAAGATGGTCGAGTTATTGAAAAGGGTTCGCATCAAGAATTAGTTGCTGAAGGCGGATTCTATTCAGAATTGTACCATAATCAAATGGTATTTGATTAACATAGTAAAAATCAACAAATAGTTTGAAGTCCTGTGTTATAAAGGATGGAAAATGATTTGTTGTTTTTTTTACGTGAAGAACAATTGCATCAGTATTCGACCATTTTTACGTAAAATGTTATAATAGCAGTATTGCTTTTATAGAAAATTTGTATATTTTTGAACATTGGAGAAAACAATGAACATTGGTTTGTTTACGGACACGTACTTTCCACAAGTCAGTGGAGTTGCGACTTCGATTAAGACACTTAAAGAAGCACTTGAAAGTCAGGGGCACGAAGTTTATATTTTTACATCTACTGACCCCAAGGTACCTAAAAATAAATTTGAATCGCATATTTATCGTTTTTCAAGCCTCCCATATCTTGGATTTAAAGATCGTCGACTAGCATTTCGTGGCTTGATTCAAGCTGTTGAAATTGCCAAATCTGTACAACTCGACATTGTACATACCCAAACAGAATTCTCTTTAGGTTTAATGGGTAAATTTGTGGCGCGACAGTTAAAAATTCCTGCTGTCCACACCTATCATACGATGTATGAAGACTACACCCATTATTTTGCTAAGGGGATGTTGATTGGACCGCATGGTGTGGGGCGTATTATGAAGGGATATATGGCTAGTATGGCAGGTGTTATTGCGCCGTCAAATCTCGTTCAAGATACGCTTCGTCGTTACGGTGTGACCGTGCCTATGAGAGTTATTCCGACAGGTGTTTGTTTACCAGAGCATGGTACGAAACAAACTAACTTACGAGAAAAGTATCACTTTTCTGAATTGCAGCCTATTGTTCTGTCGCTGGGACGCTTAGCGTTTGAAAAGAATATTAGTGTGACAATTTCCGTATTTTCTGAAGTATTACAGACAATACCCGAAGCACGTTTAGTAATTGCTGGTGATGGTCCAGCACGTAAATCTTTAGAAGAGCAGGTCGAAGAACTAGCGCTTGAAGACAAAATAATATTCACAGGGATGGTCAATCATGATGACATCTTTGATTATTATAAGATGTCGAATGTGTTTGTAAGTTCTTCAGATACTGAAACTCAAGGATTAACATTTATTGAGGCGATGGCAGCAGATAGACCATTTGTGGCTATACATTCACCTTACTTAGATAATTTAGTTGATAATGAAGCTATTGGTACGTTGGTGAGCGATTATGATGAACTACTAGCAGGTATCACAAAATATCTTAAACGACCAAATACAGAAGAAGATATTGCCTATCGGCATAAAAAAATGAAAGACGTGGATGCAAACACCTTTGCAACACGTGTTTTAGCATTTTATGATGATATTTTGGCCAGTTATCATGCTAGCGACGTGGAAGATGAGTATCCCAATGATGAAGAGGTGGGATATATGAAACGTATCTTACGTAATCCATTCAGGAGAAATTAATTGAAAGTTTTACTTTATTTTGAAAATCAAAATTTAATAGCTAAGTCTGGTATTGGACGTGCGTTAAAGTTACAAAAAGAAGCCTTATCTTACACAGATGTTGAAGTCACTACTGATACCAAGTCCCTTGATTACGATGTACTGCATATTAATACATACGGTGTGAATAGCCATCATATGGTCAATAAGGCACATAAATTGGGTAAAAAAGTTGTTTACCACGGTCATTCAACTTATGAAGATTTTCGGAATTCCTTTACTGGTTCTAATACCATTGCCCCGTTATTTAAACGATACTTAGTATCGCTTTATAGTAAGTCTGATGCGATTATTACGCCAACACCTTATTCGAAGCAGTTACTACGTGGATACCGTTTAAATCAACCGATTATTCCTATTTCTAATGGTATTCCCCTAGAAAAATATCAGCATGATGATGATAAAATAAAAAAGTTTCGTGAATACTTTGACTTGGCAGATGATCAAAAAGTGATTATGAGCGTGGGGCTTTTCTTTGAGCGAAAAGGTATTTTAGACTTCGTTGAACTAGCAAAAAGGCATCCTGAGCATGTTTTTATTTGGTTTGGCTACACTGATTTACGATTAGTACCTAATAAGATAAGTCGTTTGATAAAAGGTAATCATCCACGAAATTTAATTTTTCCTGGATATATTACTGGGGATGTCATTCGTGGTGCTTTTCAAGGTGCAGATTTGTTTTTGTATCCTTCTTACGAAGAAACGGAAGGCATTGTGGTACTAGAAGCTTTAGCTTCCAAGCAAAAGGTTTTGGTTCGTGACATTCCAGTATATAAAAAATGGTTACAGGATGGGGTAAATAGCTATAAAGCCCGTGATTTAGATGAGTTTGAAATCAAAATGCAAAAAATTTTAACTGGGGAATCACCAAATTTAAGTGAATCAGGCTATAAATTAGCTCAAACACGTGACCTACCTGAAATTGGAAAACAATTACAGGCGGTATATAAAATGGTGTTAGAAGGGTGAGTAATCGCGATGTTCAAACGTGATAGAGTATCAATGATTATCGTTGTTGTTCTGACGGCTATTGTCGTTTATTTTTTGACAAAAGAATTAAGTGGTAAAGGACACCAACTGTCCGTGGCGTTGGAAAATCTGGATTGGCATTGGTTACTTTTTGGCCTGTTCACGATGATTATATCAATTTTCCTTGAGGCGGCTGCTACAAGGGCCTTATTGAGCAAAGAAGATCGGCGCCATACCTCGGTTTTGTCCTTATTAAGAGTTCCGCTACTAAACTTATTGGGAACAGGAGTCACGCCATTTGCTACTGGAGGCCAGCCGGCACAACTATATGGTTTATCGCGATCTGGAGTAGAAACTGGGCGGGCGATGTCTGTTATTCTCATGAAGTTTTTAGTCTATCAAATTGTTGTTGTGGTATTCTTTATAATAGGCTATGTCTCTGCCGAACACTTTATTTATCAACAGGTTAATCCCACTTTCGCAACATTCATCCCCTTTGCCATAGCGATTCATGCTGTAGTAATTATTGGTATTATATTGGTTATGTTTTGGCCATCGTTAACATTACGCTTGGTCGATTTAGTGGCAATAGTTGTAAAAAAAATGATGCGTCGCGAGCGTTTTGAGCGATTAATTGCGAATGTTAAGCAAAAGATTGATAATTTTCATACCGAATCACGTCGCGTAATTAGCAGTTGGCAATCATTGGTTGGCGCCACTTTTTTTACTTCATTACAACTGATTACGTTCTATATGATACCTTATTTTGTCATACGTGCTTTCGGCTATCAGTCTGTCAATCCGTGGCTGATTGTAACGATGAATATTATGATTGTTATGGTGATTTCCTTGTTCCCAATCCCAGGTGGTGTTGGTGGTGCAGAGCTTAGCTTTCAATTATTGTTCTCACCTTTTGTTAAAAATCCAGCAACATTGATTCTCGTTATCTTACTTTGGCGATTTATTACTTATTATTTTGGTATCTTTGCAGGGATAATTGCTTACCTTATTCCTGCTCACCATGATAGGAGGAGTGACAATGCTTGACAACAAATACAATACGAGTGATTTGAAACAAATTTTAAGTCGGTTACGTGCTATGATTGATTCAACAGATGGCAGCGTGCAAACGCGTCGATTTGATGCTTTTGGCATTGAAGCTTTACAGGTTACGTATGATCAATTGACAAGGATCTGGACAGTTCAGGAACATCGTGAAATTCGACAGTTTCAGTTTGATGATATTGATTTAGTTGCAATTGAAATTTATGATGTTTTACATGATTTCAAACTAATTTATTAGGAGGGTGCCCAACACATGCTATTAGGATGTTATCGGGCACGTTTATAACAAATGATAAGTTTATTAAAACGAATCTCAAATCCCAGAAACCTCTGGCACCAAGTTAAACGAACTATGGATACATCGGCGCCAATAGTTTGGTTTTTCATATTAAACGTCGTTCTTGTGTGGTTGAAGACGTATGCTGAATACCACATGAATTTTAATTTAGGTGTGGAAGGATCAACGCAGCAATTTTTGCTATTTTTGAATCCCATCCCGACGGCTATTATATTTTTAAGTATTTCCTTGTATTTTCGTGGCGTAACCAGTTATTGGTTGGCAATTATTTTTAATTTGATTCAGTCAATATGGTTATTTGCGAATATGCTATACTACAGAGAATTTTCAGATTTCTTATCCATGGGTATTTTGGGTTCGGGTAGTTCAACTGGAACAAATCTTGGTAAATCAATTGCGGCAATTATTCATTGGACGGATTATCTTGTCTTTATTGATATTGTGATCTTAATCTTGCTAGTGGTTTTCAAGCAATTAACGATTGATCATAAAGGCGTTCAAAAAAAGTTTGCTATTTTAACGACGCTTTTTGGTGTCATCTTGATGTTAGTAGATTACGGCATCGCATCAACGGATCGTTCAGGTTTGTTGACCCGTTCGTTTGATAATAATTACATTGTTAAATATTTAGGATTGAATGAATATGCTGTATTTAACGCTGTACAAACTTATAATCAAACTGAAAGCCGGAAGCGAGCAAAGCCATCCGATTTAGCTAAAGTAAAAAAGTTTGTTGCTACGCAAAAACTGCCTGCCAATATTCAGTATTATGGTACGCAAAAAGGTAAGAACGTCTTTATGATTCATTTGGAATCATTTCAGCAGTTCTTAATAGATTATAAAGTTGATGGGCAGGAAGTCACACCCAACCTGAACCAGTTCTATCATGACCAAAACACACTAAGTTTCGATAACTTCTATAACCAAGTTGGTCAAGGGAAGACATCTGATGCGGAGATGATGCAAGAAAACTCACTATATGGTTTGGCTACAGGTTCTGCTATGGTCAAGTATGGTACGAGTAATACGTTTGAGTCATTACCAGCTATCTTAGGACAAAGAGGCTATACAACTGCTGCCTTTCACGGGGATGTTGCAAGTTTTTGGAATCGTGATAATACCTATAAATCATTTGGCTATAATTACTTTTTCTCTAAAGCTTATTATGCTAATGCAAACAAAGCAAACTATAACATTGGTTATGGGATGAAAGATAAAATTTTTCTGCGAGATAGTGCGAAGTATATTGAACAGCTCCCACAACCATTTTATGCGAAGTTAATAACCGTAACAAATCATTATCCATATGATTTGGATAAACAAAATATCAGTTTCCCAGCAACAAAAACTGGAGACAAAACTGTTGATGGTTATGTTCAAACTGCTCACTATTTGGATCAGGCATTCGCTGAGCTGATGAGTTATCTCAAAAAAGCTGGGTTGTATGACAATTCTGTATTTGTGCTGTATGGTGATCACTATGGAATTTCTGAAAATCATCAGGATGCTATTGCACAGCTACTTGGTAAAGATAAAATTACTAACAATGATTTAGCTACTTTCCAAAAAGTACCATTCATGATTCATGCGACAGGGCTAAAAGGTGGTATTGACCATACATATGGTGGTGAAATTGATATGTTGCCAACTTTAATGGATGTGCTTGGCATCCCAGATAATAATATGACAATGTTTGGACAAGATATGCTATCCTCGAAGTACGATGGTAAAGTAGTTTTCCGTGATGGTGATTGGATAACGCCAACGTATACGAAATACAATAACCAGTATTTTAATACTAAAACTGGTGATCAAGTTACGCTCAAATCAGATAAAAAGTTGCAAAAAGTGGCAAAACAAATGTCCGCTTATGCAACCAAAGTTTTGGGTTACTCCGATGCAGTTATTACAGGCGACTTATTGCGCTTTGATACTTCAAATTCTGATTTTAATCTTATTAACAAAAAGAATTATAATTATAAAAAAACAGAGGGACTGGCTTCGCTTAAAAAAGCACTCAAGTCTAATCCTTCGAGTGTATTAGCCAAGAACAAAGGCAAATCAACACTTAGCGACTATGTCACAGATGCACCGGAATTAAAAACAGATTCTGATGACGATGACAAGTAGTCACAAAAAACGAACAAAACGCTCATGTAGAACGTTTGTTCGTTTTTTGTTATAATGGGATGATAGTGTATTAATTGTGAAATAATACTGAGCAGATTTATGAAAAGAGAACGTCAATGATAGAGCGACAGATAGAGCATGAATTTGAAATTAAGTCTAAATATGAACCAACCGGTGACCAGCCACAAGCCATTGAAAAACTAGTTGGTGGAATCAACAATCATGTTAAAGAACAGATATTACTCGGAGCTACGGGAACAGGTAAAACATTTACCATTTCAAATGTCATTAAGGAAGTAAAAAAGCCAACGTTGGTTTTAAGTCACAATAAGACTTTAGCTGGGCAGTTATATGGTGAGCTAAAAGAATTTTTTCCTAATAATGCAGTAGAATATTTTGTCTCTTACTATGATTATTATCAGCCTGAAGCTTATGTCCCAAGTTCTGATACGTTTATTGAAAAAGATTCAGCTGTGAATGATGAAATCGATAAACTACGAAACTCCGCGACTAGTTCGTTACTTGAACGTAATGATGTCATTGTAGTTGCTTCCGTCAGTTCTATTTTTGGTTTAGGAGATCCGCACCAATATAAGGATCATGTTATCAGTTTGCGTGTTGGATATGAATATGAGCGTGATCAATTAATGCGTGATTTGATTGATGTGCAGTTTACTCGTAATGACATTGATTTTCATCGTGGAACGTTTCGTGTTCGTGGTGACGTGATCGAAATTTTTCCTGCCTCCCAAGATGAAATGGCTTTGCGAATTGAATTTTTTGGTGATGAAATTGATCGTATCCGAGAAATTAATTCTTTGACAGGAGAAACAATAGCAGAACGTGACCATGTAGCTATTTTTCCAGCAAAACATTTTATGACCGATGACGACCAAATGCAAGTGGCATTGGACGGTATCCGTCAAGAAATGAACACTCAGGTTGAGCTATTCAAAAAAGAAGGTAAGTTATTAGAGGCGCAGCGTATTAAACAACGTACAGAGTATGATTTGGCGATGCTCGAAGAAATGGGATTTGTTGGCGGCATTGAAAACTACTCACGTTGGATGGATGGTCGTCAAGCGGGTGAACCACCATTTACATTGATTGACTTTTTTCCAGATGATTTTTTGATTGTTATTGATGAAAGTCATGTTACCATGCCACAAATTCGCGGTATGTTTAATGGGGATAAAGCTAGAAAAGAAACGTTGGTTAACTATGGCTTTCGTTTGCCAAGCGCATTAGACAATCGGCCATTAAAACTTCCTGAATTCGAAAAACACGTTAACCAGATTATTTATATGTCAGCGACACCTGGTGATTATGAAAATGAGCGTGTCGATTCAAAACACGTTATTCAACAAATTATTCGACCAACGGGGTTGCTTGATCCAGAAGTTGAAGTGCGACCTGTTATGGGACAAATTGATGACTTGGTCGGGGAAATAACGAAGCGATCGGAGCGTGATGAACGTGTGTTTATCACAACGTTAACCAAACGTATGGCTGAGGACCTAACTGATTATTTGAAGGATTTGGGAATAAAAGTAGCTTATTTGCACGCGGATATCAAAACACTTGAACGTACGGAAATTATCCGTGATTTACGCTTGGGTAAATATGATGTTTTAATTGGTATTAACTTATTGCGTGAGGGGATTGATGTTCCTGAAGTATCCTTAGTAGCTATATTGGATGCTGATAAAGAAGGATTTTTGCGTAATCCACGTTCATTAATCCAAACTATTGGCCGTGCCGCACGTAATGAAAATGGACACGTTATCATGTATGCGGATAAGATGACTAGATCCATGCTTGAAGCTATTGATGAAACAGCCCGCAGGCGAGAAATTCAGATGCAATATAATACGCAACATGGTATTACACCGAAAACAATTAAGAAAGATATTCGTGACCTGATATCTGTCACACATGCTGCTACTGAAGAAAAAGTTGTTGATTTGACAAAGGTGGCGTTTAACGACTTACCTAAAGATGAGCAACAGTCTATTGTGGATAATATGACGAGTCAAATGAAGGCGGCTGCTAAGGCACTTGACTTTGAAGAGGCAGCTCAATTACGCGATACGGTAATGGAATTAAAAACACGTGCTAATCTTTAATTGAACTGATATAAACGAAAAAGAGAAAATAATGGCAAAAGATCATATCGAAATACGCGGTGCTCGCGCTCATAATTTAAAAAATATTGATGTAAATATTCCTAAAAATCAACTCACAGTCGTTACTGGTCTATCTGGATCAGGTAAATCATCATTAGCTTTTGATACCCTATACGCAGAGGGGCAAAGGCGCTACGTGGAAAGTTTAAGTTCTTATGCACGCCAATTTTTAGGTCAAATGGACAAACCAGATGTCGATTCTATTGATGGTTTATCACCTGCTATTTCTATCGACCAAAAAACAACATCTAATAATCCACGCTCAACCGTTGGTACAGTGACTGAAATCAATGATTACTTCCGTTTACTATACGCACGTGTTGGGCGACCGGATGATCCAAAAGATGGTACAAAAATTATGTATACAATCGATCAAATGGTTGAATATACATTGAATAACTTGCCTGAGGGTACAAGATTACAAGTATTTGCACCAATCATTAGAGGAAAACGCGGATCGCATGAAACAGCATTTGACCATATGCGCAAACAGGGATATATTCGAGCTCGTGTAGATGGAGATATTATTGAGATTGATTCACAGCAGTTGAGTCTTAATAAAAACAAGCCTCACGACATTGACGTTATGATCGATCGAATTGTTTTACGTGGCAATTCTCGGTCACGTCTATTTGACTCGATTGAAGCAGCTGTTCGTTTGAATGACGGCCAAGTTGAACTTGATGTGGTAACTCGTGATGATGAAAATCCAGTTGCACCATTAAAGTTTTCTGACCACTATCTTGGAGAGTTGAAGGATTTTCGTGCAGGGCGATTAGAACCGCGCTTGTTCAGTTTCAATGCACCATTAGGAGCTTGTGAGTTTTGCCAAGGTTTGGGTGTTACGCGCGAAGTGGATATTGATTTAGTAATTCCGGACGATACGAAAACCTTGAATGAGGGAGCTATTCTGCCATGGAACCCAATATCATCCAATTATTATCCGGAAATGTTGCGTCAATTTGCTGAGCAATTTGCTATTGACATGGACACACCATTTAATAAACTTCCTAAAAAACAACAAGATTTAATTCTGAATGGTTCTGATGAAAAGGATTTTCACTTCCATTATAAAAATGATTTTGGCGGGGTTCGTGATGTTGATATCCCCTTTGAGGGAGTAATAAATAACATTGCTCGCCGTTTCACGGAAACAAATTCAGATTTCACGCGCGAGCAAATGACTCATTATATGACAGAATTAAAGTGTAAAGCCTGTGGCGGTTATCGCCTAAACAAGGCCGCACTTTCAGTCAAAATTAATGGCAAACATATTGGTGAGGTGTCGGAGTTACCGGTTGATCAAGAATTGGCATTTTTTAATAGTGTTTCCTTGGGACAACAGGATAGTGAGATTGCCTCGCCTATTATCAAAGAAATTAAGGATCGTCTTGGCTTCCTACAAAGCGTAGGTTTAAAGTATTTAACACTTTCTCGTTCAGCACGAACGCTTTCTGGCGGAGAATCTCAGCGAATTCGTTTGGCTACTCAGATTGGATCTAATTTATCAGGAGTTCTTTATGTTTTAGATGAACCTTCCATTGGTTTGCACCAGCGTGACAATGATATGTTGCTAGAGTCAATGCATCGTATGCGTGACTTAGGAAATACCTTAGTTGTTGTCGAGCACGATGAAGATACAATGCGTGCGGCTGATTATTTGATAGATGTCGGCCCTGGTGCTGGTGCTTTGGGCGGTACTATTGTGGCTAGTGGCACGCCCGCTGAAGTTGAAGCCAACAAAAGCTCATTAACTGGACAATATTTATCTGGGAAAAAATTTATTGCAGTACCTGCCAAGCGCCGAAAAGGGAATGGCAACTGGATTACGGTGAAAGGCGCCAAAGAAAATAACCTAAAAAACATTACTGCAAAGATACCTCTAGGAAAGTTTGTTGCGGTAACAGGTGTTTCAGGTTCTGGTAAATCAACATTAGTCAATACAGTGTTGAAGCGAGCTTTGAAGCAAAAACTAAATAATAACTCTGAAAAACCAGGTGCGTATCGATCAATTGAGGGCACTGAAAATATAGAACAAATAGTTGATATTGATCAATCACCAATTGGACGTACACCACGTTCTAATCCTGCGACCTATACAGGTGTATTCGATGATATTCGTGATTTGTTTTCACAAACAAATGAAGCTAAAATGCGTGGATACAACAAAGGACGCTTTTCATTTAACACAAAAGGTGGTCGTTGTGAGAATTGTCGTGGCGATGGTGTGATCAAAATAGAAATGAATTTCTTGCCTGATGTGTATGTAGCCTGTGAAGTTTGTGGTGGTACTCGTTATAATTCAGAAACGTTGGAAGTTACCTATAAAGGCAAAAATATATCACAAGTCTTAGACATGACTGCTTCAGAGGCACTTGAATTTTTCACGCCTATTCCAAAAATTGCTAAAAAGCTACAAACGATTAATGATGTGGGCTTGGGTTATGTAAAACTAGGGCAATCTGCAACGACTTTGTCAGGTGGTGAAGCCCAACGCATGAAATTAGCATCGGAACTTCATCGACGCACTAATGGTAAAACAATTTATATTCTGGATGAACCAACTACTGGTTTACATACTGACGACATTGCTCGCTTGCTAGAAGTGCTGGAACGGCTAGTAGATGTTGGCAATACTATTGTAGTTATTGAGCATAACTTGGATGTGATTAAGTCAGCTGATTGGATAATTGACATGGGTCCAGAAGGCGGCGCTGGTGGTGGAAAAGTTTTGGTCGCCGGCACACCTGAAAAGGTGATGAAAACGGCAGGATCTTATACCGGTAAGTACTTGAAAGAAGTAATTGAGCGCGATTTGTCACGAGCTTAAACAAGAAATCTCTCAAGTAACGACTAAAACCACCTAGCAATTTGTTGGGTGGTTTTGTGTTAAAATGAATGTAAGTATATGGAAGGTTAACTATTATATGAAACCCAAAATCGTCATTATTGGTGGTGGTTCGGGTCTACCTGTAATTATCAAGCCGCTTGTGAAACAAGAAGTTGATTTATCAGCAATTGTGACAGTGGCTGACGATGGTGGATCAAGTGGACTACTACGAAACTACATTAATATAGTACCTCCCGGAGATATTAGAAATATCCTCGTAGCAATGGCAGATACGGACGCGGAATTTTTAAAGGTTATGCAGTATCGTTTTGATGCAAAAGATGATTTTTTTGCCAAGCACGCTGTTGGAAATCTAATTATCGCTGCGATGACTGAAATGCATGGAAATATTTTTGATGCGGTGCAATATCTAGCTAATTTTATGCATGTTCAAGGGCATATTTATCCTGTTTCTAACGAGCCTCTAGTGCTACATGCTGAATTTAAGAATGGCAACACAGTTGCTGGAGAAGCTGAAATAACACATGCACATCAAACAATAGACCATGTTTGGGTAACAGGTGATGAACCAGGTGAAGAGCCTAAAGCTGCTCCAGAGGTTGTTGAAGCGATTTTGAGTGCGGACTTGATTGTCTATGGTCCCGGAAGTCTGTTTACATCAATTTTACCTAATGTAGTTGTGCCTGAAGTCCGTGAGGCATTACAGCTCACTAAAGCCAAGCAAGTTTACATTGCCAACATTATGACTCAAAAGGGCGAAACTGATGCTTATACAGATGCACAACATCTCCTTGCTTTAAATGCACATATTGGCATGCAAGCAATTGACTATGTCATTTCAAATAGTGAAAAGGTTCCTGATGATTTTGTCGACTTTCAAAAGTGGAATGAGGTTTCTAATCAGGTGAAGCTTGACGAGCAGGCAGTTGTGGTTCAAGGAGCAACTCAAATTTCAGGTGATTTTTTGCAGTTACGTGACGCTGGTGCATTTCATGATGGTCAAAAAATTACTGAAGAATTATTGAAAATTTTGGAGCAGTGCTAAATGTCATATGCAGCAGATGTAAAAAAAGAGCTGACTGGTTTGATTGTTCATGCCGGAAATGCAAAAGCTGAGTTGGCAGCTTTAATGAGAATGAACGGGGTTAGTACCCTTGGTTTTGATCAAACAATTCGGGTGCAAACTGAAAACGCTGCTATTGCCCGTCGAATTTATACACTCTTAAAAGAAACTTACGTTGAAGTTGAAGTTGAAGTCAGCGTAACAGATCACAATCATTTATCACAACACAAATCCTATGGGGTATTACTAAAAACTAAGATTGATGAGGTACTGGATGATTTAGGTATTGATCCATTTGGCTTACATCCAGAAGTACCTCCGCGTATGCTAAATCAAGTTGACAAACGGCGTTCTTTTTTACGCGGTGCTTTTTTGGCTGCTGGATCAGTTAATTCACCAGAACGAGCTAACTATCATTTGGAAATTTATACGACCCACGAAGAACTAGCTGAGCAATTGATGATAATGATGCAAGAATTTGATTTGCCATCAAAAATTTCTGAGCGAGGTAATGGTTTTATTGTCTATTTGAAACGCGCAGAAAAAATCGTGGACTTTTTGCAAACAATTGGTGCGACTCAATCTATGCTCAAGTTTGAGGATATTCGTATGATGCGTGATATGCGTAATTCAGTTAATCGCCTGGTCAATGCTGAAACAGCAAACATACAAAAAACAGCAATCGCAGCTAATAAACAAGTTAGTCAGATTAATTTAATTATTGATACATTGGGTAGTCTAGACATATTACCAAAAAAACTGCGTGACATCGCGAAGGCAAGATTAGAATATCCTGATGAAACGTTGGCAGAATTAGGTGAAGTACTAGATATTAGTAAATCAGGTGCTAACCATCGCATGCGTAAATTAACACAACTGGCAACAATGATTGAGCAAGGTATAGACTATGATTTAACAAAGTTGTAAAACTTTTTAGCACTCTCGTCTCTAATGTGCTAAAATATATATAAGTTAATTATTAAATTAACCACTCTAAGATATGAGGTAAAATATATGTGGCCAGGAGTTATTGAACAAACTGCCAATGGACGTGAAAATTATGATTTACCATCACGTTTGTTAAAAGATCGTATTATTTTGGTACAGGGCGAAATTGAAGATAGTATGGCAACATCAATCGTTGCGCAATTGCTATTCTTAGAAGCTCAAGATCCAACAAAAGAAATTTCTATGTATATCAATTCACCCGGAGGATCGGTGACAGCTGGATTATCAATCACTGATACAATGAATTTCATTAAGGCACCAGTAACAACTATTGTAATGGGCCTAGCGGCATCAATGGGAACAATCATTGCTGCATCCGGTGAAAAAGGGCATCGTTTTATGTTGCCAAATGCTGAATACCTCATCCACCAACCAATGGGCGGTGCTGCCGGTGGAACACAGCAAACTGACATGGCAATCATTGCAGAACAGTTGACGAAGACACGTGCCAAGTTGAACAAAATTTTAGCTGATGCTTCAGGTAAGGATTTGAAGACAATTGGTCGCGACACTGAACGTGATAATTGGATGAGTGCTGAGGAAACATTGGAATATGGTTTCATTGATGGTATTTTAACTAAATCAGGTGAAAAACCAGCAACAAAGTAATACGCAATACATGAAAAAAACACCATATCAAGGTTTTATTACCTTGGTGCGGTGTTTTTGTATACTACTTATTATCTAAAACGATTTAAATTTTCGACGCTTGAAACATGATAACCTTTCTTTTCTAAGCGTTTGATAAGTTTTTCCAATTGCTCGCTATCTTCTTGCAAGGGAAGCGTGAAGAGAACTGTTAAGGGTTTAAGCTCAGATTGAATGGTAAGTAGTGATTCAATATTTGAATAGCGTGTGATGATTTTAGAAATTTTGCTCAAATCCCCTTGAGTGTTATGTGTTGAAATAGCTATGGCAACACCTCCAGAACGGACTGACCAACTTTGTGACAATAAGTCCATTAAAGCATCGTGCGTAAAAATACCATAAAACTGATGATTTTCATCTAAGACAGCAATAAATGGTAAATCTCTAATCGCAAAAAAAACTTCATAAAATTTACTATTCGTGTAAATAAATTTTGTTGAGTTGCGCATAATGGCTGTTGCAGGTAAGTTCATATTCCCGTTTTTTGCAACGTGTTCAAAAACGTGTTGTTTATAGACATTACCACGAAAAAGCTTGCCTGATTCGTCAAGAATAGGCATGGTGCGTGTGTGTGCGTTTTCTGGGTCATTAAAAATATCGTATACTTCTTGAATTGTTGCATTTTCGGTTACGGTTGTTAACTCCGATTTAGGGATTACCAAAGATTTTTGAAACATTATCCTGTCCTAATCTAATTTTTTTATCATTAAATAGCCATACAATATGATAACACAAAATTGTAGTGTGTGCGTGGTATACTGGAGGTTAGATTATTTTAGAATGCTTTATGAGGAATAGAAACGTGAAATTTATATTTGGACTTGGAAATATTGGTGCAGAATACGACCAAACACGCCACAACATTGGCTTTATGGCTGTTGATGCTTTTGCGACAGCAAATCATATGTCATTTTCTCCAAGTAAGCAATTTGCTTTGGTTGCTAAGACAATCATAGGCGGAGAATCAGTCATGTTGGTTAAGCCAACAACATACATGAACGATTCTGGTAAAGCCGTTCGAGCCATTCTGGACTATTACGACGGAGATGTTGATGATGTATTAGTATTGGTTGATGATATGGATCTACCATTTGGTAAAATGCGTTTTCGTGCGAAAGGATCGGCGGGTGGTCATAATGGCTTAAAAAGCATCATGACGCATACTGGTTCCCAGACATTTCTGCGTTTGAAATTTGGACTAGGGCATCCTGTTCATGAGCAAAATGTAGTTGTTAATTATGTTTTAGGAAAATTTACTGCAGCAGAAAAACCAGACATAGACGCAATGTTGGACCGTAGTACGCAAGCGATAGCGGATTGGATTCAAGGTGCCACAGCACCTGAACTAAGTAATCGATATAATGGATAAATGACATTAATAGACTTTTTAAGTGACACAGTAACAATTAAAAAACTTAACGAACAGGCAACTGTGGGCTCAGCACAGTTGCTTTTAGGCGTGAATGGCACCGCTCGTGCGGCTAGTATTGCTGCCTTATACCGTAAAAATCCCCGACCAATGTTGATTATATCTGACACGCAAGTGCATGCTGATCAATTTTTCGATGATCTGTCATCTTTGCTTGAAGATTTGGTCTACAACTTTCCAGCAGAAGAGTCTATTGCCACAGAAATGGCAATTAGTTCTTCTGAATTACGACTACAACGCGTACAAACATTACTTGCCTTAAAAACAGAAAAACCTATTATTGTGGTTACAAGTTTGGCAGGTGCAGAACGTTTGGTACCTAAAAAGCAGTCACTGGAACAAGCACATTTACATGTTAAAGTTGGGGATGCTTACAATTTGAATGTCATTAAAAACACTTTAATGATGATGGGATATACGCCAACTAAATTAGTTCAAACACCAGGTGAATTCGCACATCGAGGATCAATTGTTGATGTTTATCCAATTACCTTTGATGATCCTATTCGACTTGACTTTTTTGATGATGAATTGGACCAATTAAAGAGCTTTGATGTTGCGACCCAAAAAAGTACCACTAGTTTTGACGAAATCAATATTGAACCGGCGACAGATTTTATCGTATCAGAGCATCAGTATGACCAGGCTAAGTTAGCGATTGAAAGCGCTTTTAGCGATTACCGCACCAATCTAAGCGGGGTTGATAAAAAGCATGCCACGGATGGCTTTGCTCCCACACAGTATATGTTGAACGAACGAGAACGAGGTAGTGTGTTAGTGCCATATGCTCCTTTTTTCTTTGATGGCCAGACAACCCTACTTGACTATTTTCCAACTGATTCGTTAATCATCATTGATGAATACACACGATTAATGGAAACGCGACTTCAGCAAATGACACGTGATCAGGAATGGATTGAGCAGCAAATTGAAGCGTATCAGTTATTACCAAAACAAACTTGGCGAACTGAAATCACCGATTTATTAGCAAGTAATCAACATGCGACAATCTACTTAGCTAATTTTCAGCGTGGACTCAACCGAATTAAGTTTACCAATGTTGAAGAAGTGACAACGCGCCCAGCAAATCAGTATTATGGACAAATTCCTGCCTTGAAAAATGATTTAATATATGCACAGGAATCTGGTATTACAATGGTGTTATTAATTCCTGACGCTAAACGACGGGCTAACTTTTCTCGTAGTTTATCTGAATTAGAAGTACCGGTCACTGAGACGCGAGATATAGTGAAAAACCAAGTACAAATTATGCCAGGTGAGCTATCAGCTGGATTTGAATGGCCAAAATTACATTTGACCGTACTAACTACACATGAACTATTTACACAAGCAAAGCATTCCGCACCGCGAACCCGCAAAATTGCTAACTCAGAGCGTTTGAAATCTTATAATGAATTGAATGTGGGCGATTACGTTGTTCATATTAATCATGGTATTGGTCGCTATGAAGGCTTGCAAACAATTGAAGCTGACGGTGGAAAACAGGATTATCTAACAATTGCTTATCAGCAAAATGCGAAAATATTTATTCCTGTCACACAACTTAATCTTATTCAAAAATATGTTGGTGCATCTGATGTTGCTAAGAAACCTAAGTTAAACAAATTGGGTGGTAGTGAGTGGGCTAAAACAAAAAGACAAGTTGCGGCAAAAATTGAAGATATTGCTGATGATTTATTAGAGTTATACGCTAAACGCGAAGCGCAGCAAGGGTACGTTTTTCCACCGGATGATCATGCCCAAATCAAGTTTGATGATTCTTTTGGTTACCCAGAAACACCTGATCAAATTCGCAGTATTGAAGAAATTAAAGTTGATATGCAAAAGCTGCGACCAATGGACCGGTTACTTGTGGGAGACGTTGGCTTTGGAAAAACTGAGGTTGCCTTGCGTGCTGTTTTTAAAGCTGCTCATTCTGGTAAACAAGTCGCCTTTCTAGCACCAACTACAATTTTGGTTCAACAACATTATGAAACAATGTTGGCTAGATTTAGTGATTTTCCAGAAATTAAAATTGGCGTATTAAGTCGTTTTCAAACGCCAACCCAGAACAAAATGATTATTGAGCAGCTTCAAAATCACGAAATCGATGTAGTTGTCGGTACGCACCGTTTGTTGAGCAAAGATGTGGACTTTTCAGATCTTGGTTTACTAATCATAGATGAAGAGCAGCGGTTTGGTGTTAAACATAAAGAAAGACTAAAACAGTTACGAACAAGTGTTGATGTCCTAACATTGACTGCAACACCAATTCCACGTACGCTTAATATGGCTATGGTGGGCGCCCGTGATTTATCTGTCATTGAAACACCGCCTGCAAACCGATATCCAATTCAAACTTATGTTTTGGCAATGGATTGGAAAATAGTTCGTGATGCGATTGAAAAAGAAATTGCACGTAACGGTCAAGTTTTTTATCTACACAATCGTGTTGCTGACCTAGACCGTATTGTTAGTCAAATAGAAGAATTAATTCCTTCGGCGCGTGTAGCTGCAATTCATGGGCAGATGTCAGAAACACAGCTTGAAAGTATCCTATATGACTTTTTGAATGGACAATATGATGTTCTAGTAACAACCACAATTATTGAAACAGGTGTCGACATCCCTAATGCAAATACTTTAATTGTCGAAAATGCTGATCATATGGGGTTGGCACAGCTTTATCAATTGCGTGGTCGTGTTGGGCGTTCGACACGCTTAGCATATGCATATTTTACTTATCCATTTACGCGTACACCCTCAGAAGAAGCCGAGAAAAGACTTGAGGCCATACGCGATTTCACGGAACTCGGTTCAGGTTTCAGAATAGCTATGCGTGATTTAAGTATTCGTGGTGCAGGTGATTTGCTCGGTAAACAACAACACGGATTTATTGATTCAGTGGGTTATGACATGTATACTCAAATGTTGAAAGATACTGTGGCACAAAAACAGGGAAAACAAGTTACGACAAGCCAACCAGAAACGGATGCAGAATTAATCTTAGGTGTGCTAGCTTATTTGCCAGATGAGTACGTTAGTGATAATGCACAAAAAATTGAATTATATTCTCGCATTCGTCAGGCTAGAACTGATGCAGAATTTGAAGACATTGAGTCTGATATGCTTGACCGCTTTGGTGAAATGCCAGATGAGGTGGCCCGATTATTGCTCGTAGGTCAAATTAAGCAGTTAGCTGATCAGTCACAAATTACGAATATACGACGCCAAAGAAAACAATTAATTATGACATTTAATGAAACAGCTACGAAAAACTTAGCTGGAGAAGCCATATTTGAGACAATGGTTGACGTGCCGTTAAAAGCAGCTGTACGAACAGAAGAAGGTAATTTACAAGTGATCTTCACTGTGAACGATGTCGCAGAAAGTAGTATCTGGCTCAATATTTTACGGAACTTTTTGTTAGTCATTATTAATAAATTATCAGCAAAAACATTAAATGAACTTCATCATTAAATATAGGAGAAGAATATGCGTTTAGATAAATATCTTAAAATTTCGCGGTTAATTAAGCGTCGGACGGTCGCCAAAGAGATTGCTGACCAAGGACGAATCTCAATTAACGGTAAAGTTGCTAAGTCATCATCAGATGTGTCCACAAATGATGAATTAGAAGTACGTTTTGGAAACAAAACGCTGACAGTTAAAGTACTCAAAATTGTTGAAACAACCAAAAAAGAAGAATCTGCTGACATGTATGAAGTTATTAGTGAGAAATTTCAGCAAGATTTTCGTAAAATTGGTGACGAATAATAGCCAAAATGTTTAAGTTAGTTTAAATATTATTGTAAAATGATAAAGAACGTGACAAAATTACATTAGGTAGAATTCACTATGGCGGGTAATTTTAAAAGAAGACAATCAAATATTACACCGTTAAACCCAGCGATAGCACGTGAAATTAAAAAATCAGAACGTGCTAACTCGGAAGCGGCAAAACATTATCGCAAGGCGCACGCGCGACGGGAGAAAAAAATTCTTCTTTTTGGCGGGTTGATAGCGATAATTTTTGTTGTGCAACTCTTGATAGGCCAAGTGAAGTTGCATGCGGCTAATCAAGAACTAACGAATACACAAGATCGTTTGGAAAAAGTCCAAAAAACCAATACTGATTTAACTGCTGATACAAAACGTTTAAAAGACGCAACGTACTTACAGCAACTACTACGAGACAAATATGGTTATTCAAAGCAAGGAGAACTTGTTTATAATTTACCATCCGATAATAATTAAGGAAGCGCCCTAGGGGTGCCTTTTTCGTATATGACAGAAAAAATTTTGCAAACTATACAACAGTATAATTGGCCAGAGACAGTTATCGTTGCAGTTTCTGGTGGTGTTGACTCCGTAGTTCTAGTTCATGCGTTGTCAAAAACTAAGGCCAACCTTGTTATTGCGCACGTGAATTACAGGTTACGTGAGGAAAGTGATGATGATGCTGACTTCGTTCGGCAGCTTGCGACTCAAACTGGTGCCATATTTGAAGAACAGGTTTGGCAACATATTCCTGACCATGCAGTGGAAAAAGCAGCTCGTCAATTTCGTTATGATTTTTTTGAGGAGTTAGCTCAAAAGTATCACACGAATACAATCGCTGTTGCCCATCACGCAGACGATCAAGCAGAAACAGTCCTTCTTAAGATGATACGAGGAGGGCAACTACAACAAATGGGTGGCATGCAAACAAAGAACCATAAAGTTATTAGGCCCTTTTTGTCGATAACTAAACAAGAACTAATTACTTATGCACAGGATAATCAGTTGGGGTGGCGTCAGGATAAAACGAACTTTGACGTTGATTATACGCCGAGAAATTTATTGCGTAACGATGTTTTACCAAAATTAACAACTATTAATCAACGAGCCGTCAGACATATTAATAATATGGCCGCACAAATTTTACAACAACAGCGGTTAATTGATAATCAGGCTAAAATATACGCTAATGATATTCAAGACTGGCAGAAGATTCCTACACTTTGGCAACTACCAACACTGAAATATTGGCTCCAAAAAAATAAGCTATTTAACATTAAAGAAAATCAACTGCAGCAAATGATTCAATTGTTGAGCAATACCCATAAACCGAATGGAAAAATTGCTCTGGCAGATAATTTTGAGTTCATAAAAAATTATCAAAAAATTAGTATACAAAAACAACAAAATATGGCGCAAGTTTTGACGCCAGTTATGTTAAAATTGAATCAATGGCATTCTTTTGCAAAAACAACGTTCATGTGGACTGATAATGTCCCTATGAACGGCCAATCATTTATCAAGTTTCAGCTTACGCGTTCATTACCATATCTAAGCTTGCGCCCAGCAAAAGCGAGTGATAAAATTGCTCTCATAAACGGCCATAAAAATTTACGACGTTTAGCAATTGATGAGAAACTGACGCCGCAAGAACGTACAATGATGTGGGTTCTTGCGACAGCCGATGATGAAGTAATTGCAGTGCATTTACGCAGTAATCAGTGGCGTGTAAATGCGGATTTTGCTGTTAAAGAAAATACACAGCCATATTGGCTCGTATGTCAAATTGAGGAAACCTAAGTGGATAACGATATACAAGAAGTGTTGTATGACCAAGAAAGTATTCAAAAAGCGGCAGAGCGTTTAGGAAAACAAATTACCCAAGATTATGCGGGTTCAACGCCTTTGTTTTTATCAGTGCTGAAAGGCGCCTACCTTTGGACAGCTGATTTACTGCGCGAAGTAGATTTATATGCTGAACTAGAATTTATAAAAATCTCTAGTTATCATGGCGGTGTCTCAAGTTCTGATGAAATAACGCTCGTAACAGACGTTCGCTCAGATGTTCGAGGACGAGATGTTATCATTTTAGAAGACATTGTCGATACTGGACAATCATTACTTTTTTTGAAAGAATTACTTGCGAAACGTGGTGCAAAATCAATTAAAGTAGCGACTTTACTTGATAAGATTGAAGGTCGAAAAGTCGAAGTTGATGCTGACTATGCAGGATTCAATGTCCGTAATGAATTCGTAGTTGGTTACGGACTTGACTATGAAGAGCACTACCGCAATTTACCTTATGTCGGTATTTTGAAAAAAGAAGTATACACTAAATAAACTTCGAACAAGAATTGAGGAAATACAATGAACAATAATAAAGGTGGCTTCTTACGAAGCAGTGTATTCTATATTTTCATATTTCTTGCTGTTGTAGGAATGGTTTACGGCTTGTTTGGTAACGATAAGACAACCACGAAAACGATTACATCAAGTGAATTTATTAAAGCACTGAATGATAAAGAATTGAAGTCAGTTACAGTACAGCCTGGTAACAGCATCTATAATGTTACTGGAACGTATAAGAAGGCACAAACAGCAACCAAGGATAAGGGACTTAGTTTATTCCAACCTACACAAAAGGTAACTAAGTTTACGTCAACTTTGCTACCCAATGATGCGTCGCTAAAGTCAGTGACAGACGCTGCTACAAAGACTAAAACAGAATTAGTGACTAAACAAGCTGAAAATTCTGGATTTTGGTTAAACTTGTTGGTATCCTTAGTACCCGTTTTGTTGATTGTTGCGGTATTTTACCTGATGATGAACCAAGCTGGTGGCGGAAAAGGTGGTCAAGGTGGCATGATGAGCTTTGGTAAATCCAAAGCCAAACCTTCAGATCCCAAGGATAACAAAGTACGTTTTGCTGATGTTGCTGGTGCCGAAGAAGAAAAACAAGAACTGGTTGAAGTTGTTGAATTTCTAAAAGCGCCAAAGAAGTTTGTGAACTTAGGGGCCCGCATACCAAAGGGTGTATTGCTAGAGGGACCTCCCGGAACAGGTAAAACGCTTTTGGCCAAAGCTGTTGCTGGTGAAGCTAGCGTACCATTTTTCTCAATGTCAGGATCAGATTTCGTAGAAATGTTCGTTGGTGTTGGTGCATCCCGCGTTCGTGACTTATTTGAAAATGCTAAGAAATCTGCGCCAGCCATTATCTTCATTGATGAAATTGATGCAGTTGGTCGTCGTCGAGGAACAGGCATGGGCGGTGGTAATGATGAGCGTGAGCAGACTTTGAACCAAATTTTGATAGAAATGGACGGTTTCGAAGGTTCTGAAGGTGTTATTATTTTAGCATCTACTAACCGTTCTGATGTCTTAGATCCAGCGTTGCTTCGTTCAGGTCGTTTCGATCGTAAGATTTTAGTTGGAGCGCCGGATGTTAAAGGACGTGAAGCAATCTTAAACGTCCATGCAAAGAACAAGCCATTGGCAGACAATGTTGATTTGAAAGCTATTGCTCAGCAAACTCCAGGGTATGTTGGAGCGGATTTGGAAAACTTGTTAAATGAAGCGGCATTACTTGCTGCCCGTCGAAACAAGTCCAAAGTTGATGCTGCAGATATTGATGAGGCTGAAGATCGTATTTTCCAAGGTCCAGCCAAGACAAACCATAACATGTCTGAATCAGAGCGTCGTACAACTGCCTATCATGAAGCTGGTCATGCGTTAGTAGGATTAGTTCGTTCAGAAGCTTCAGTCGTTCGAAAAGTTACTATTGTTCCGCGTGGTCGCATTGGTGGCTATGCCTTAATGACGCCTAAGAATGATCGATATAACTTAAAATATTCAGAGGCTAAGGAGCAACTGGCTGGTTTGATGGGTGGTCGTGCCTCAGAAATATTTATGTTTAACGAAGCTAGTTCAGGCGCGTCAAATGATTTCCAACAAGCAACTGGTTTGGCTCGTCAAATGGTTACGGCTTTCGGAATGTCTGATAAGTTAGGCATGGTTCAACTTGAAGGTAATGCTAGCGTTGGCTATGCTGATCAAGCTGGTAACCGTGCATACTCTGAAGAAACAGCCCGTTTGATTGACGAGGAAGTACGTCGTTTGGCACGTGAAGCGTTTGATGATGCTATTGCTATATTGCGCGACAATAAAGACAAATTGACAGCAATTGCTGAGGCTCTACTTGAAGTTGAAACATTAGATGAAAAGCAAATCAAGGATATTTATCTAACAGGAACCTTTACTCGTAAGGATATCCAAGATGATACAGAGCTTGCAAAAGCAAAGTCGTTTGAAGAAGCAAAAGCTGCTGCTGATGCTAAGGATTCACAAGCTGAACAACGCTTTGAAAAACAAGATGAAGAAAAGTCATCTGACGATCACTCAGAGTCCAAAAATGAGGATACTGATTCAACAGATAAGTCAGAAACAGATGACAATAATACAGAAAATAAGTAAAATAGAAGTTGACGGTGACGTCGACTTTTTATTTTGTCATGTGTTTAGCAAATACAAAAGTAATAAACTGTTAAATAAAAAAATATTAAATTAAACATAGGGAAAATTATGGCAGATCAATTTATCAAAGCAATTACTAAAAACAAGTATTTTCGTACGTTTGCCGTAAATGGGACCAATCTCGTCCATCAGGCAGCGCAAATCCACGAAACATCGCGTATTGCTGCTGTTGTTCTTGGACGTAGTTTGTTGGCCACGACCTTGGCAGCTCAGGCCGTCTTGAAAGGTGAAGAAACCTTATCAACAAAAATTAATGGACGCGGACCAATTGGCAATGTTGTAGTAGAATCTGATGCTAAAGGAAGTGTGCGTGGCTACGTAACCAACCCTAACCTTGAGACACTTATAAATGAAGCGGGACAGCTTGATGTGGCTAAAGCTGTTGGAAAAAATGGCTTTCTACAGGTTACAAAGTTTGCTCCCTATTCTGATCCTTACATAGGTCAGAGTCAATTGGTTAGCGGAGAAATTGGGGACGATTTTACATATTACTTAGCACAATCAGAGCAAACACCATCGGTTATAGGTGTTTCCGTTTATATGAACAGTGATGATACGGTTGCTGGAGCAGGTGGCTTTCTTGTTCAGGCGCTACCTGACGCTACTGATGAAGCAATTGATCAACTTGAGGTAGCTCTAAAAAATATGAAACCACTTTCTGAAATGATTCAAGAAAGATATACGCCATTAGAAGTACTTGAAGAGATTTTTGGGAAAGGTGAAGTTGAGATCCTTCAAACAGCTGGCATCGGTTTGGCCGCAGAGCCATCCAAAGACGCTTATGCTAAAATGTTGCTCACACTTCCAGCATCTGAAATTCAGGCAATGATCAAAGAAGACCATGGCGCTGAAATTGTGGGAAAGTTCTCCGGAAAGCGTTACTTTTTCACAGAGGAACAATTATCCGAAATTTTGAAGCAGATTGAAAAAAATAACGAGTGACTTTGAGATTATTGTTTTTTTTTGGTATGATATTTAGTTAGTAGGCGTGTATTTAAAAAACGCGCAATAGGGAAGGATTTTATACAAATGGCTGAAGAAAAAGCCCTTAATGATCAAATGCTAGCGCGTCGACAAAAGTTGGCAACAATCGTTAGTGATTTACACTTAGACCCATTCGGTAAGCGATTTGAACGTACAGCAAACGCGCAAGAACTGCATAATCTATATGATGCCAGCTCTTTAGAAGAGTTAGAGAATGCAAAACATGAAGTTGTTATTGCAGGTCGTATGGTTGCAAAGCGTGGCGCAGGTAAAGTTATTTTCGCTGATTTTCGTGATGTTTCTGGAAAAATTCAGGTTTATGCAAGACGTGATGATTTAGCAGATAATTATCCGATTATTAAAAGAGCAGATTTGGGTGATTTCCTTGGAATCA
The DNA here is from genome assembly GCF_055698815.1 of Leuconostoc sp. XM4. Taxonomy (NCBI): domain Bacteria; kingdom Bacillati; phylum Bacillota; class Bacilli; order Lactobacillales; family Lactobacillaceae; genus Leuconostoc; species Leuconostoc sp. XM4. The sequence continues at coordinate 360,640 of NZ_CP134507.1, forward strand.
AGGGAATTATGATGAAGACTGAAGCTGGTGAATTAACAGTTTTGGCTACAGAATTAACACATTTATCTAAGGCTCTTCGTCCAATGCCTGATAAGTTCCATGGTATTTCTGATGTTGAAACACGGTATCGTAAGCGTTACTTGGATTTGATTGCCAATGAAGATTCTTTCAAAAAGTTCCAAGAACGCTCACATATCATTTCTGCTATTCGTGCATATATGGATAGAAATGATTTCCTTGAGGTTGAAACGCCAATTTTGCAAACTGAAGCCGGTGGGGCTGCAGCCCGTCCATTTATCACACATCATAATGCTTTGAATATTGATATGTACATGCGTATCGCAACAGAATTGTACTTAAAGCGTTTGGTTGTGGGTGGCATGGAACGTGTATATGAAATTGGCCGTATTTTCCGTAATGAGGGTATGGATCCAAAGCACAATCCTGAGTTTACAACAATGGAGTCATATGCAGCTTATATGGACTTTACAGATGTTATGGACGAAACTGAAGGTATTTTCAAAGCTGCCGCTTCTGTCGTCTCAGATGACTTGAAAATTACTTATCAGGGAACTGAAATTGATCTTGGCACAAAGTTTGCGCGCAAACATCTAGTCGACTTGATTAAAGAACAAACTGGTATTGATTTTTGGCAGGAAATGTCCGTTGAAGCAGCACAAAAGTTGGCCGATGATAACCATGTAAAGTACGAAAAATACTGGGGTGTGGGTCATATTATCAATGCATTCTTCGAAGAATTTGTAGAGGATACTTTGGTACAGCCAACATTTGTTTATGGACATCCAGTTGAAGTGTCACCACTCGCTAAGAAAAATACTGATGATCCTCGTTTTACTGATCGTTTTGAATTGTTTATTATGGGTAGCGAGTATGCGAATGCCTTTACTGAGTTAAACGATCCTATTGACCAACGTGCACGTTTTGAGGCTCAAGCGGCTGAACGTGAGAATGGTAATGACGAAGCTGAAGGTATTGATGAAGACTTCATAGAAGCTTTGGAATATGGTATGCCACCTACAGGTGGACTTGGTGTTGGTATTGATCGTTTGGTCATGTTATTGACTGATTCTGACACAATTCGTGACGTTGTGTTGTTCCCAACAATGCGTCCAGAATAATAAATCATTGACAAGTCGTTACACAATTAGTTATAATAATATAGTTGTGTTAGCGACATCATTCCGACTTAGCTCAGTTGGTAGAGCACCTGACTGTTAATCAGGTTGTCGCCGGTTCGAGCCCGGCAGTCGGAGTTTTATGAGAAGCAAATCATCTTGATTTGCTTCTTTTTTATGTGATAAACTGTTGACAGATTTTCTCACTCATGGCATAATAATATAGTTGTGTTAGCAACGTCATTCCGACTTAGCTCAGTTGGTAGAGCACCTGACTGTTAATCAGGTTGTCGCCGGTTCGAGCCCGGCAGTCGGAGTTTCGCCGACGTAGCTCAGTTGGTAGAGCACGGGTATCGTAAACCTGGGGTCGGAGGTTCGAATCCTCTCGTCGGCACTATTATGCATATCTTGCAAAGCAAATCATCTGAGGTTTGCTTATTTTTTTACAATGAAAAGGACGCAATTGAAAAACATGATTGTACTATTCAATAAACCGTACAATGTTTTAACTAAGTTTACTGATGCTGAAGGGCGACAAACTTTGGCTGACTACATTGATATTCCACGGGTTTATGCCGCTGGTCGTTTGGACATGGACAGTGAGGGCCTATTATTGCTGACTGATAGCGGTAAACTGAATCATGAATTGACTGATCCTGATAATAAAGCCTATAAAACTTATGTTGTTCAAGTAGAAGGGGTCCCAACAAAGTCACAACTAAAGCAACTTGAGCAAGGTGTGGCGTTAAAAGATGGGTTAACTTTACCAGCTAAAGTCAAACGTATTCCTTATCCAAAATGGTTATGGGAACGAGAGAAGCCAATCCGTATTCGTAAAAACCAGCCAACGAGTTTTATTCAATTAAAAATAAAAGAGGGCCGTAATCGGCAAGTACGCCGTATGACAGCAGCTGTTGGTATTCCAACGCTACGCTTGATACGGACACATATTGGTGAATATCATATTGCCGACTTAAAACCAGGACAATATCGAATTGTGAAGTAATGATTTTGTGGTGCAAAAGCATCATAAACGGTTATAATAGTAAAAGATGTAAATTAAAAGAGGTGACCTCATGGGACGTAAATGGGAAAACATTAAAATGAAGAAGGCGCAGACTGATGGTGCTGCCGCTAAAGTTAACAGTAAGTATGGCATTGAAATTTATGCTGCAGCGAAGCAAGGTGGCAGTTCAGACCCTGAGGCTAATTCAACATTAAAGTTTGTTATTGAACGTGCTAAGCAAGCACAAGTGCCAAAGCACGTTATTGAACGTGCCATTGAAAAGGCAAAGGGTTCAGGGGATGAAACCTTTATCGAGGGACGTTACGAGGGATTTGGACCAAACGGTTCATTGATTATTGTAGATACGTTGACATCAAACGTTAATCGTACAGCTACAAATGTGCGCACAGCTTTCAATAAAAATGGTGGAACTTACGGTGCTGCTGGCTCTGTTAGTTATTTATTCGATGAAACAGGCGTGATTGTTTTTGAGGGTGAAGATGCCGATGCTACGTTGGAAACACTGCTAGACGCTGAAGTTGATGTTCGTGACGCCGAACAACAAGATGATCATATTGTTGTTTATACAGAACCAACTGCTTTGCATCAAGCAATTGCTGCTCTGCGTGAAAGTGGTGTGAGCGATTTCTCAACTACGGAAATCAGCATGTTGCCACAATCAGAAATGACACTGGCAGGCGAAGACTTAGAAATTTTCGAAAAGTTAATTGATGTATTAGAATCTGACGATGATGTTCAAAAAGTTTATCATAACGTTGAATCATAATAATAAATAAAAAACGCAATGGCATTCATTGCGTTTTTTATTTGTGAATTAATTTTGTGCAAAATGCCGATTCGCAAGAGAAGCAATATATTTGGAAAAATCAATATGTTCATTAAAAGGTTGGACAACATCAAAGACTTCGCCACCTGCCTGTTTGAAAATATCATGATTTTCAACGTGAATTTCTTCGATGGTTTCCAAGCAGTCGGCTACAAATGCTGGAGTTGCTACTAGGACACGTTTGATACCTTGGCTGGGCAGTGACCTTAGTGTGTCACTTAAGTATGGTTTGACCCACTCAGTTGGCCCAAATCGTGATTGGAAAACCTGGTGAGTATTATCAGGTGTTAACGGCCCAACGCGCTCTAAAACGCCTTGTGTGGTTGCTGTACAGTGGTCAACATAAGGGTCACCACGACGAACATATGATTCGGGAACACCATGATAACTAATGATTAAACGATCATAATCGTTTTTAGCCCACGCCTCGCGAATGTCTCTAGCTAATAAATCCAAATAGGCTTCATCGTTGTAAAATGACTTAACAATGTTAATGTTTTTGTCGGCCTTACGGACTTGATCAATGACTGATTGTGTTGATGTAACAGAATATTGGGGAAACAGTGGCAATACAACAATGTCTTCAGCGCCCGCCAGACGCATTTCTTTCAGTGTTTCTGCAATGTTAGGCTTACGATAAGTCATTGCACAACGAACAATCCAGTTTGGTTGTAATTGCTGTACTTGCTCAACTTGTTTTTTCGCATAGACCATTAATGGCGAACCGTCTTTTCGCCAAATTTTTTGGTAAAGTTCAGCTGATTTAAACGATCTCTTAGGCAAAATTTTACCTCTTAAAATGGGTTGCCAGAGTAGTCTGGGCATTTGAATAACGTTGGTATCTGATAGAAACTCTTTTAAATATGCTTTCACATCATCTGGATGTGGGGAGTCAGGGGTGCCTAGGTTGACTAATAATAGACCTTTTTTATTCATATGGAAGCGATCCTTATCTAGTTTAATATTTAATACTATAACTCAATTTTTGACTAAAATGTATGTCGAAAAGCCCAAAATTGTGATAAGGATAACTATTGTCCTTTTATTTAGAAATTATTTTTGCTTACAAAAATAATTCGAATTTGTTAATAAATACTATATTTTTTTCTCGGATTGTTTGCTCTGACATTATAGTATGTCGAGACTATTTTTTTTAAGCCTTAAATCATCAGCACAGTTTATTTTGAAAATTGAAATAATTTCCATAACAATAGAATTAGGATTGAGTAATGTCAGCATATTCGTCGTGGAGAAAAAAGCCTGACAACGTCTAAAATAAAAGGAATTGTTGATTATTAAGAAGAGATAATAAAAAGCCGCAACCGGAGTTGCGACTTGATATAGCTCGTGAGAGAATCGAACTCTCGATTCCGCCGTGAAAGGGCAGCGTCTTAGCCACTTGACCAACGAGCCATGGTCAATAATGTCAATCTGTATCAGATGACTATAATATAATATCAAGTTTTTAAGTAGTCGTCAAGTTATTTATAAGTATTTTTTGACAAGTAATTATTATCATTTCAGTTTAAGCACTTGTCTTCTTTGAATATCAATGCTAGACTATTCTATGTGAAATTTAGCTGATATAGTATCGAATAATGGTCGATTGTTTCTAGCCAGCACCCATGCTGGAACTATCATAAACATGTTATTTAATTGATAGCCACTCGTGCGTCAATTTTTTATTTTCCATTGATGTATTCATACAAATAGGCTGATGAGTTACATAATTGTATAGGAGAGAATAATGGAAAAATTATTTCAATTGAAAGAAAATAAAACCACTGTCCGTCGTGAAATCATTGCTGGGATTACGACATTTGTATCAATGGCCTATATTTTCTTTTTGAACCCTCAAATTCTAGGGCAAGCTGGTGTGCCAACACAAGCCGTATTTTTAGCGGCTATTCTAGTAGCAGTTTTTGGTACATTGTTTATGGGCTTGTTTGCTAATGTACCGTTTGCTTTGGCACCAGGTATCGGCATGCAAGCATACTTCACGTATACTATCGTGTTTGGCTTCGGATTTACCTGGCAGCAAGCATTGGCTATCGTATTTTTAGTTGGTGTAGTGGATATTGTCATTACGTTGACACATGGTCGCCGTGCAATTGTTAAGGGTATTCCAACTGAATTAAAAGCGGCTATTGGTGGTGGAATTGGGTTGTTCGTTACTTATATAGGGTTGAAAAACGCCGGTTTTATCAATTTTATTGTTGATCCTAGCAATATTATGACGCTAAATGGCAAACCGTTCACTGGAGAAGTACATGGTGCGGTAAATAGCATCTTGGCCAATGGTGGTGTAACACCAGAATTGACTAAATTCAACAACGCTAGTACCTTATTAGCATTAATTGGTTTTGTTATTTTGGTTGTGTTGGTGATGCGAAAGGTGCCTGGCGCATTCCTTATATCATTGATAGTGACCACATTAATCGGTATTCCAATGGGTGTTACGAATACGCATATTGGGGCTGGAACCTCAGTTAGCCATGCCTTCGGTGAATTGGGGCAGGTGTTTGGTCAATCATTAGGTGCTCAAGGATTGGGCAGCTTATTTAATAACTGGCATCATGCGTCATTAGCGTTAGTTACGATTTTTGCTATGGGCCTAACCGGATTATTTGACGCTATTGGCACATTAATTGGTATCGGTAATCAAACGGGCATTTTTTCAAAGGAAGATCAGAAGTCATTTGAGTCTAGTAATGGCTTTAACTCTAAAATGGATCGTGCGCTAGTTGTTGATACATTTACAACAGCATTTGCTGGTATTGTTGGTACATCAAATACGACAACCTTCATTGAATCAGCATCAGGGGTTGCAGCCGGAGCAAGAACAGGCTTGGCCAATGTCGTAACAGCTGCAGGATTTGCCTTAATGATCTTATTTGCTCCTTTGGTTGGTGTTGTGCCAACAGCAGCTACATCTCCACTACTTATTTTGGTGGGTATTATGATGATGGGCGAATTTAAGAAAATTTCATGGGAATCATTAGAAGTTGCGTTACCTGCTTTCTTTACTTCTGTGTTTATGGCCTTTAGTTATTCAATTTCTTATGGTATCGCTGCTGGTTTCATTTTCTTTATTATCGTGAAATTTGCTTTAGGAAAGTTTAAGGAAGTCTCACCAGTGTTATTAATCGTATCTGCATTCTTCTTGCTTAACTTTGCTGTACTTGCATTTATGTAATGTCAGTGAATTATATTAACAGGTATTTTCATTACTTGTATTCAACCGCTTATCACAAAAGCGGTTTTTTTATGCCCTCAATTGCTACAATAAAGCCAATATTAGAAGGGTGATAATATATGTTAAACATAAAAAATTTAAGTGTGTCTTACGGAAGAAAAGTTGCCTTAACGGTGCCAAAACTATCCATCAATAAGGGTGAGATTATAGGAGTAATGGGTAAATCTGGCTCAGGGAAATCGACGTTAGTTAATAGCTGTCTCGGGTTGATTCCTTTTAAGGGTCAGGTGAGAATTGATACCGACGATGTTGGCATCTTAATGCAGGAACAGCACTACGTTGATACGATGACAAATCAAAAAATGATAGAAGGCATGCTGAACACGCGTATTAAGCGAGATAAAAAATTAACTGAGTTAATTAATTTTTTTGATTTTAGTGACCAACTATCACTTCATTTTAAAAATTTATCTGGTGGGCAAAAACAACGAATGAGCTTGATTATGGTACTTTATCAAGAACCAGAATTACTATTTTTGGATGAAATGACGACGGGACTTGATTTTGAAAGTCGGCAAGCACTAATTAGTCAATTGAAAATCTATTTTAAGCAACACCAGACGACTGTTCTGATGGTCACGCACTACGCACAAGAAATTGAAGCGTTAGCTGATAAACTTCTAGTTATTCATGATGGCCAAGTAAAAGCTTTTGATGAACCCAAAAATTTGTTTAAGCAGTATATAGGTTATTCTGCTTTTATAGTAGACAATCATACTGAAAAAAGCATCAAAGTCCAACAACCAGAAGATGAATACAAGGTCGCATGTCGACTGATTGATGATGGGGATGACTTTAGGCGGACACAAAGCGATATTGAATTAGTTTATACGGAAGTTATGAAGGGGCAGCGGGCATGATTAAAAAAAGGAAGTTAGTCTTTGAATTTCAAAATTTATTAGGTAATATCATTACATTATTTTTTGGGTTTGCGTTTGCACCAATGATGGCATTAGTGTTTGGCAATAGCTATGCTAACGTACCGCAAGCTTTGAACCAACTTTACCTGGGCTTTTTTTGTACGATACCGCTTTCGATGGTATTTGTTGGTTTTAGTTCATTATTTTCACAAGAAGTCGAGCAAGGTTTTACATTGCGTGCCGAACTTTTCGGTTATTCGCGCGTTTCACAAGCCTTACACAAATTTATGGCACTAACAGTGTTTGTTCTATTATCAAGCATCATCTACTCGTGGATTTTTCTATCACATTTTAATTTGCCTCTGCCAAATGCAGTAATCATCGGTCAAATGGCAATATTTCAAATATTAAATACAGCAGTATATTTCATCATTGTTTTTATCCTGACAACGATTTTGAAGAAATTTTCCCGTGTCTATGGTATTTCCATGATTAGCTATTTTGCTATCATGATTATTTCAGGAATTATGGGTAATATGGATGTCGGTAAGTTAGGAGATTATTTGCCAATCAAATTATTTGTCACCAATTATACCAATCATCTTAATGACACTGATTATATATCTGGTAAAATAGGTCTATATCTACTTATTTTATTAGGTATTCTGGGTGTGATTTTGAAAGTGATTGTGAGAAATAAAAATGGAAATAAACATCAATATTGATGATAAATTGAAAGATGTTCAAGTTGTTATTTCAGGTAGTGATATTGAGCAATTAGCAGATATTGCGCAGTATCTTAAATCTAGAAACACACCTTCACGACAGCTTGCTATCAAAACAGCTGACAATATTCGTGTTGTAGATAAAGAAGATATTATTTTAGTTGAAAGTTATGGAAATGATTTAACTTTTACACTCAAAAATAATCACAAAATCACAACTAGAAAAACGTTAAAAAGGTTTTTGGAAGAAAACCAAAAATCTGATTTCGTGCAAATTTCCAAATCAGAAGTAATGAACTTATCTTATTTGTCGAAGATGGAATCTGCGTTTTCCGGTAATTATTACGCTTTTTTGACCAACCAGGCTCGAGTAACCGTATCTAGACGGTTTATCAAAGGTATTCTAAAAAGATTAGAAGGGAGCGCAGAAGATGAAGCATTTTAAAGAGGCAATTGTATATCTATTAGTTGGCATTGGCGTTGGATCATTTATCTCTCTATTATCGTTTACCTTAAATCATGCAACACCATCGATGAAGCAATTTGGTCTGTTAATGACCATGAGCGCAATTATGGGCTTATTATCTCTCATATTTGAGTATGACAAGATAACGTTTATTACACAGCTCATTAGCCATTTCATTTTGGAGATGTTGACATATGGATTTTTCATTTGGTTAACGTTTGGAAGTGCAGTGATTACGTTTACTAATATACCAACATTTGTGATTACTTATGTCATTATTTTTATCTACTTCAGGAAACAAGGCAGAGATAATGCGCGCCGTATTAATGAGCAATTGCAAAAAAATAAGCCGAAAAAAAGTGATTCAACAAATTAATGAGATGTTGAATTGCTTTTTATATTGGCTATACATTCATGGTTTAATTTTCTAGTTGACCGTCTTCGCGGATTAACTTGTAATCTGTTAAAATAGAATAAATCAACTTTAAGAAAGATTAAAAATATTACTTATGCCAAACTACCTCATTTTAACTGAAAAGCCTTCAGCGGCAGCTAATTTTGTAAAAGCGCTTGGTGGAAAAACAGGAGTTTTTGGTGATTTTACATATAAAATTACAAATTTACGTGGTCATGTTATGACCTTAAAAGATCCTGAAGAGATGGTGGCTGAAGATTTAAAAAAGCAATATAAATCTTGGTTGGTGAAACATTTACCATGGAATTTAGAAGATTTTTCTTGGGCACGTACTTATATTCGCCAACGTAATATTCGTACAGGAAAGATTGAATCAACCAAAAAACTTATTGATGAATTGAAAAAGGAGTCCAAATCAGGGTACGATGCGATTGTAATCGCAACTGATACAGATCCTTCCGGAGAAGGGGAACTACTCGCTTGGGAAGCATTAGACGCAATTGGCTGGCGTGGACAGGTATTACGTGCTAATTTTATGGATGAGTCAGTGTCCGGCATTCAAAAAGCCATGCACCAATTACGAAATGTTTCCGATAAAATGGCGGATGGGGAGTATGTAAAGGGTGAAAGTCGTAACCGCTGGGATTTTGCGTCTATGCAACTTACGCGAATTGCAACTACCGCCGCTAAAAAAGAAGGATTTAAAGTGGTCGCGCGTGAAGGTCGGTTGAAATCTGTTATTGTTTGGCGTATTTATCAACAACTTGCAGCTATTAAAAATTATATTAAAACGCCATATTTTGAAGTGAAGTTTAAAGATCCAGCGGGGCATATTTTTGGACGAGTGACACCGCAGGGAGAGGTAATTCCTTGGCGTTTTGCAACAAAAGAACAAGCAAAAGTCGATTTTAATAATTATCATGAAACTGAAGTCATTAATGAAAAACACCAAACACGTACACAAGCACCCGGTAAGCTGTTAGATTTAGCAGGATTGGCTTCTATATTGGCACCTCGTGGGTTTTCTTCCAAAGAAGTATTAAGTACCTATCAAAAAATGTATGAAGCACAGATCGTGTCTTATCCGCGTACAGAGGATAAGACAGTGACGCCGGAACAATTTAATGAGTTATTGCCGTTGATTGATCAAATTGCAGGCGTCGTTGGTGTTGATAAGAATTTACTAACACACCGTTCACCACGAAAAACACATGTTAAGTCACAAGGGGCACACGGTGCCAATCGTCCTGGTGAGAATGTGCCACAAACTACGCAATCTTTAGCAAAATTTGGCTCTAGTGGACCAGCGATTTATGAAGTTTTGGCTAAAAACTACTTAGCGATGTTAGCAGAAGATTACGTTTATGACCATGTTACGGCTAATTTGAAAGATTATCCGGAATTCAAGACAGCCTTCAACATCCCAATTAAGCTAAACTTTAAGTTAGTCTATGACTCACAGAAAGCTATTAAGGTTGAAGAAGGTGAAGAAGAGGAGTCAATTAGTGGCCAATTAGGTCCGCAAGCAAGGCCATATTTACATGAAGGTGCGAATCCAAAGCCACAGGTACCGACGACCAAATGGATTATGGCGTTTTTAGAAAAGCATAACGTTGGAACTGGTGCGACGCGCGTATCAACACTATCTGAAATGTCTCGTGGCACCAAAGCCATGTTAACTGAAAAGCGTGGTAAATTAGGTTTGACGGAAACTGGAAATGTATCTGCAATCATGGTAAAAGATACTTGGATTGCTTCACCAAAAATCACAAAGCGTTTATTCGAAATGATGGACCAAGTCGGCCGATTTGAAATGACGATGGTTCAAGTACTGGATTCAGCGACAAAAGTAGTTGAACACGATATGCCGATTATGTTAGACAATGCGCAGACACTTGAAACATTGCTTGGTAAGCCCAAACCAAGTATAAAAAAGCCACGTAAAACATCTGAAAAAATGACCGGTATCTGGCAAGGACAGGAAATTACCTTTGCTCGCGAATGGAGTGGGCACGTTTTTACAGATGAAGAACTGCAAAAGCTACTGACTGGATCAGAAGTCAGCTTTCCAGCTAAGTCTAAACGTGGCAAATCATACACGGCTGTTGGAAAAATGGCGAAACAAACTTTTAAGGGGAATACTTTTTATGGTTTTAAGTTGAACCCAAAAACAAAAAAAGCATAGTCAACATAGGGTTGATTATGCTTTTTTGTTTATTAATGTGTTTTCTTTTGACGTTTATCTGACAACAAAGCGATAGGAGAGCAAAGTAGTAATAAGAAAGCACATATGACATAGGTTTTACTGAATGCATGGCTTAGGGATGTATTTTTTTCCTTTTTAATTTCTGATAAACTACTTTTCAATTCATCCCTTTGAGCCAGCAATTTAATGGCTTCTAACATGTTTTTTTGACCATTTAGTAAAGTTAAGGTACCATCAGATAGCGCAATAATACTGTTGTTTAGCACTTTATTTGTTGTGGTTGTGCCCGCTAATTTTTGTAAAGAATCATTGATTTTTTGATTTCCCTCACTAATTTTAAATGTTGCATCATATAGCTTTCGGTAGTCTGTGCCTTTTTTAGGTCGGGGCAGGCTACTTTTGTTTAAAGCAGCATGCTTTAATTGTTTAGTAAATTGTTTTTGTCGCGACGTATAGTTGACATTTTTTTGATCATTGCTTGAAAAAATCTGCCTGATTCCGGATTTTGCAGTATTTTTAATATTTGGAGATAAGGTTTTTCGATTGATTATGGCTATGGAATGATTTTGTATATGAGACTTGGCTGTTGATATATTAGTATTGAGGACAGTAATTAATACAGCGAGTCCCAGACAAGTACCAATTTGGCGGGAAGCATTCGTGATACCGGAGCCAATGCCAGTTTTTGATTTTGGTAAGTGCCTGACGGAAGAAACAAAAGAAACCGTAGAGAAACCGAATCCAGAACCGATAATAATCGAGAAAACAATCATTATTCTTTTGGGTGTTGTTGTAGTTATAAATGAGAATAATAGTAGGCTACCAGCTATAAGTAGCATACCAATCAAGTTTACAGGAATGGCGCTGATTCTATCAGATAGTCGTGTAGCAAGGGGCATTGTGACAGCGATAGCTAACGAAACGGGTATAATCATTAAAGCAGCATGCAAGGCATCATAATTGAGTACATTTTGTAGATAATAATTAAAAATAACAGCTGGGGCGACTAGCGCAAATCCAGTCGCAAAGTAAATAATACAAGATGAAGTGAATGTTTTGTCACGAAAAAGATTCAGTTCGACAATAGGTGAACTAACTTTTAGTTCTATCAGAATAAACGCGATTAACCCGATAATGCCAGCTAAAAAGCTTGACAAAATAAGCGTTGATGTCCAACCGTACTCACGGCCTTCAAGTAAACCAAAAGTAATTCCTGTTAATGATATGGTTAAAAAAAGCATGCCAGAAATATCGAAATGACCAACAAGTGTTTCATCAAAAGACTCTTTTGTAAAGAGCAGTACTAGTAGTAGAGATATTAGGCCAATCGGTACATTAAGGCCAAATATCCAGTGCCAAGACATATATTACAAAATAAAGCCACCAGCAGCAGGGCCACCAGCTGCCGCAAGGGCAGTAATGGCACCTACAATTGCCGCAATTTTTGACATGTGTTGTTTACCAAAGAGTTCAACACCCATGGGCAATACCAGTGGTGTAATTATTGCGCCACCCAATCCTTGAAAAGATCTAAAAACTAAAAGATACATGAGTGAGGGGGCAAACATGCAAGCTGCCGAAGATCCTGCGAAAAGAAGTAAACCAATAATCATGAGTTTTTTTCGACCAAACTTGTCGCCTAATTTTGTCGCTGTAATCATAAAAACGGCTAAGGCAAGCGTGTAGGTAGTAGCAACCCAACTAACTCCTGCCAAATTAGTATTGAATGTCGTCATTAGTTTTGGTAAAGCAATATTGACTATGGTGCTGTCTAATGTCCCCATAAACATGGCGATTGTCAGACCAATGAATCCCAAACGTTTTGTTGATTTAATCATCTTAAAATTCTCCTACTATTTTTATTCACCTTGTTTTCTCCTTTTTGTGCATCGTTATAAAAGTGTACAATTGTAGTGACGTTTGACACAGAAGTGTATTCATGTCACAATTGTGCCAACAACATATAGTATAGGCTTAAAAAAATGAAATAGAAGCGCTGAAATAAAATTATAACTAGTTACACAGATTAAAAGATTTGTGTCAAATATAGGAGGAACTTGATGAATAACCGAATGTCGTTGCAAACAAGAGAATGGGTGCGGAGTGCATTCTTGGAGTTATTGGATGAAGTAGAAGATATTAAATCAATTACCATTTCAGATATTAGTAAACGATCAGGAATATCAAGGAGAACATTTTACCGCTACTATGCCTCTAAAGAAGATATTTTGACGGAATACATTGATATCCTAATTGAGCAGTATGGTAATGACTTACGCTCAAAAAAATTAGCAAATTTCAAAGAGTTTATCGTTTATTTTTTTAATTATTGGGGTCAGTATGATCACGAGTTGTTTATATTACAAAAGAACGGTTTATTCACCTATGTGTTAAGTGAGTTTAACAAAATGATCCCTGAGTTGTACGCAACTATTTCTGCGCCTTGGCATATTCAAAAAGAGGTGAATAGTCGTGAAATAATCTATACAACAAGGTACGGGGTTGGCGGCTTATGGAACGTATACGGGGAATGGCTTGAATTTGATCGTGAAAAGATTGAAATAACGGAAGTTGCCAAAATACTAATCCAATCGTTTAATTCCTTATAAAAAATTAGGAAAGAATATACATCAACATACAGTTTTATAAAATTCTTGTGTTATTGTATAATTAAGAGAATTACATGAGAAATTATTTATAAAATGAAAGTGTGAAAATGAATGAACTATAATGCACCACATCGACATGCTGTAATTGAGTTGTCGCAATCAGCAGTTGTGCATAATTTAAAAGTGATTAAAGAGAACGCGCATGCCAAAGAGATTATGGCTGTTTTGAAAGCTAATGCTTTTTCGCATGGATTACCTGAGATGGCCGCTTTGAGTATTACAGCTGGGGCTACCCGCTTTGGCATGGCCATGCTCGATGAAGCTTTGACATTACGTGATTTGGGCTATATACAACCAATTGATGTACTCGGATTAACAGATCCACGCTATGCGCGATTGGCTGCTGAACGTAATATTACGCTAGCTTTTAGTACTAAGGAGTCAATAAAAGCAGCAGCTGAACAGTTAGCTGGTACAGGGTTGACATTAAAGGTATCGTTACCCGTTGACACGGGCTTAAACCGTATTGGTTTTAAAAGTCGTGAAGATTTAGTGGCAGCAATTCAAGAGGTATCAGCGCAAGATACACTCATTTTTCAAAGTATGTGGACGCATTTTGCTACTGCAGATACACCAAATGTTGACTATGTGGATTTTCAAATTTCTGAATGGCAGCGCTTGACACATGATTTACCAGTAGAACCAAATGAAAAGCATTTTGCGAATACGGGTATTGCTACTTGGTATCCAGAAAAAATTAATACGGATATTGTTCGTTTGGGTATTGGATTATTTGGCATTAACGGTTCTGTGCCAATAATGTCGATGCCATTCGAGTTGATACCAGCTTTATCATTGAAAGCTAAGGTTGTTAACAGCAAGCCACTGAAAAAAGGTGATGCGGTTGGCTATGGGGCAGAATATCATGCACCAAATGATGGGTATTTGATTACTATTCCAATTGGACATTCTGACGGTTATCCGTTCAATGGGAGTGGCATGCGTGCTCTGGTTGCGGATGGACAAATTGGTCATATTGTGGGGGGCGTAGCCATGGATCAATCAATGATCTTTGTTACTAATCCAGTTGCAGTTGGCACTACGGTGACCTTAATTGGTCGTGTTGGTGATCAAAGTATAACGATGCAGGATTTGGCTGAGCATACACAAAGTAGTATTGTGGCGTTAATGAATGATTTTGCACCGAGACTGCAACGAATAATTGTTTCATAAAAAGAAAAAGGTGAACGACATCAAGTCGTTCACCTTTTAAAATTATTGCCCCTGCTGGATTCGAACCAGCGCGTAGTGGCACCAGAAGCCACCGCCTTACCGCTTGGCCAAGGGGCAATTACTTTATATATTTTACAGAATTTGTTATCAATTTGCAAGTGGAAATTAGGAGATAAATTCGTTATACTGGTTAAAATACTTTAAGGGGGAATACTATGCAATATGCAACATATGAAAATACAGTCGCAAAGTTAGCTGCGCATCATATTACGATTTCAGATATCGCGCGAATAGCCTTTAACAATGAGCAATCGTATGTCGAAGGATTAACAATTGAACAAGTAGAAGATGCAGTTGAAAGTATCTTACATAAGCGGGTTGTTCAGCACCAGGTATGGGTTGGTTTAGAACTTGATCGTTTGGCCGAAGCTCATTTGCTAGAAGCACCATTGCAAGATTTGGTTGAAAATGATGATGGGCTTTTTGGTGTTGATGAAACTATCGGTACAGCAATTGCAATGTCCTTTGATACAATTGGTGTCACAAACTATGGTTACATTGATAAAACAAAAGTTGGCCTTGTTGGCGAATTAGATCGTAAAGGAAAAACTTCTGAAGCGGTAACAACGTTTGCAGATGATATTGTTGGCGCACTGGCCGCAGCTGCAGCATCTAAAGTTGCGCACAAGTATGCGACCGGTAGAGTTGATTCTGTTCTACCAAACCAAGATAACGCTTAGGCGTTATTTTTTTGTAGTTAAATTTGCATAATAGGTCTAGACCAATTATACTATAATTATAGACTTCATTATTATCGTTGTAGAGGCAAGATTGAGGAGGAATGTGCTGCGTGGTGACTTCACTTCGCGTACGAAATATTATGGCAAAACTAATTAAAAGCATTGATCTTTACACAGGGTATCAACATATGGAAGATGCCTTCATGCGTTTTACAGATACGGTTGAGGAAGTCGGTTACATGATTGACTTCAAGGAAAAAGCTGATGACGAATTGATTAATGAGGCCTCAGGGAAGATAATTGTTCCAGGGTTTATTGATGTTCATAAACATGGCGGTTATGGATTAGACACGATGGATGGTGATCCCGAAAAGTTAAACACCATGATTAATAAGATGATTACGGAAGGCATTACATCACTATTCCCAACAACAATTACACAGTCGCCAGAAAATATTGAACGTGCTTTAAAAACCATTGATCAAGTCGCCAAAACTAATCCGGTTATTCAGGGGATTCATTTGGAAGGACCTTTTATTAACAAAGTCTTCATGGGTGCACAGCCTGAAGAATATATTATTGATCCAAACACAGAACTTCTGAAAAAATGGTATGCACTTTCTGGCGAACGTATTCGATTAGTGACCTACGCGCCAGAAAATGGCGGTATTCCTGATTTTGAAGAATTTATGCTACAGCATAACATTATTCCATCAATTGGACATTCTAACGCGACACGAGCACAATTGGTACACTCGCGTGCAACACATATTACTCATTTGTATAATGCCCAAAGGCCATTACAACATCGTGAACCTGGTGTTACAGGACATGCTATGCTAGAGGACGCAATTACTGGTGAATTAATCGCTGATGGTTTTCATATTGTACCTGACATGTTACAATTAGCATTTAGAATCAAAGGCGCTCACAAATTAGAACTAGTAACAGATTCCATGCGAGCTGAAGGGTTAGGAAATGGTATATCTGAACTTGGCGGACAAAAAGTTACTGTTAAAGATAAGCAAGCGCGCTTAGATAATGGTCACTTAGCTGGTTCTGTACTGGCTTATGATGATGCGTTCACCAACATTCAAAAATTCACAAGTGCTGATATTAATGATGCAGTGCAAATGAGTTCAGTTAACCAAGCACGTGAGTTTGGACTAACCCAAAAAGGCAACTTATCCGAAGGGAAGGATGCTGACTTTAACATTTTTGACAAGGAATTGCATTTAGAGGCGACGTATTCACTTGGTCGCCGTTTTGCACGGTAAAACAATGGCTAAACCTCGATATATTGAAATTCACAATCAAATATTGTCACGTATCGAAGCTGGTGAGTGGCGATCACAAGAACGTTTACCTGCTGAAAGAGATTTGGCACTTGAATTTAACGTGTCGCGTATGACATTACGCCAAGCAGTTCAAACATTGGTTGACGAAGGCATATTGGAGCGTAAAGTAGGATCAGGCACTTACGTCGCTGAACAGAAGGTTTCTGAACGTGCCCTGGGTGTCACTAGTTTTACAGAATTAATGGCAGCTACAGGTCGAACGCCGCATACGGTGACGGTTAGCTATAAGACCACGACGCCATCCGCTTCGGAAATTGAGCATTTGCAACTGGATAGTACAGATAAAGTATTGATCATGGAGCGTTTACGTTTGGGGGATGATGAACCTATTTTACTAGAACGTACAACCTTGCCAGTCCAATTAATTGAGTCATTCACTCGTGGCGCATTGACAGAATCATTGTACGCCACATTAGCATCAGCGGGGGTATACCCTGGACATGCTGAACAAACAATTACGGCCACGTTAGCAAATGAAAGATTGTCGGAATTATTACAGATAAAAAGAGGTGATCCAATTTTATCTGTGCGACAGGTCTCATATGATCAACATGATACGCCGTTTGAATATGTGCGATCATATTATGTAGGTGAGCGTTTCGAATTTACTTTAACAAGATAAAAAGATGGTTGATCTATGATCAACCATCTTTTTTTATTTATGATTAAACTTCTTAGCCAGGAAGTCACCGGTAACTTGAACAGTTAACACCAATATTAAGACAAGCAGTGTAGCGACCAAAGTTGTGTCAGTTGCAAAACGATTGTATCCGTATGAAATGGCCATATTACCTAGACCACCAGCACCAATGGCACCAGCCATGGCAGTTAAACCAATCAGACTAATTAAAGTCACAGTCGATACACGAATGATTTCTGAAAGGCCTTCCCGTAAATAAACGCCAAAGACAATATCCCAAAATGATGAACCCACTGACTGAGCAGCTTCAACAATTCCGCTGTCAACTTCGCTCAAGGCTACCTGTATTTGACGCGCATAGAAAGGGAATACACCCAATGATAATGGCACTAAAGCAGCTGTGGTACCAATTTGAGTACCAATGAGGAGCTTTGTAAATGGTGCGATAAAGGCCAGCAAAATAATAAATGGAATAGCACGGAAAAGGGACACGACCTTATCAAAAATCCAAAATGAAGCTTTGTTCGGTGCAATACCGTTGGGTGCAGTAATGATTAATCCAAGACCAAAAATTAGCCCAAGTATGCCACCAAAAATAGCTGACCAAAAAGTCATATACAGCGTTTGAATAATTGATGTCCACCAACCAGTATCGCCGCTCCAACCTTGATAAACAACGTTAGGGAATGTATTTGTAAACCATTGACTCATAATTAGTTGCCTCCTTTAAGAATTGTAACTTCAACATGATGATCATGTAATGTAGATAGGGCTGTTTGCACTTGCGTGGGTTCACCTGACAAAATAACAAGCAAAGATCCAACTGGTGTATCCTGCAAGACTTCGATATTACCATACAGAATGTTTGCCGTAACATTGAAATCACGGAACAAACTAGCGATTAATGGTTCATCAGTTGTTTCACCAACATATGATAAACGAGCAAAAATTTCGCCTTCTTTTAACTCATTAACTAGTGGTTCGTGCCTAATTGTTTCAATGGCTTTATCAATATTTGTAGCTGTTTCAATAAATTCTCGTGTCAACTGTTGCTTTGGCTGGGCAAATATTTCCAAAAGTGAGCCGCGTTCAATGATTTCACCATTTTGCATCACAGCCACTTTATTTGCAACTTCCTTGACGGCCTGCATTTCGTGCGTAATTAATACAATTGTTAAACCAAATTCCTGGTTTAGCTTTTTTAATAGGGCCAAAATTTGATTCGTTGTTCTAGGATCCAATGCGGAAGTTGCTTCATCAGAAATTAAAATTTCAGGATCATTGGCTAACGCACGAGCGATAGCGACACGTTGTTTTTGACCACCAGAAAGTTGTGAAGGGTATTGTTCTGCACGATCAGATAGATCAACTAATTCGAGTAGCTCAGCCACTTTAGCTTTCTTTTCATCGTCTTTTAATTTACTGTGTTGCAGTGCGAAGGCAACATTTTCTGTGACTGTTCGTTCATTTAATAAATTGAAATGTTGGAAAATCATTCCAATCTTTCGACGGCGAACACGCAAGTCATTTGTGCCAATGCGTGTTTTTTTAGCATCCTGACTATCAGCCTGAAAAAAAGTTTCTCCATTAACAGTTACAGAACCACTAGTTGGTTCTTGTAGTAAGTTAATTACACGTACAAGTGTTGACTTTCCAGCACCAGAATAGCCTACGATACCGTAAACATCACCACGTTCAATATTGATGGAAACGTTTTTGACAGCTTCTATGGTGCGCTTTTTTTGATGGAAAGTGACATCGATATTTTTTAGTTCAATGATTGGTTCTGTCATTTTTCATAACTCCTAATTAGTTCTTTGATTACAGCAATATGTTGATTATAATCTGTTAATCGGATATTTTCATTGGGTGCATGGTCTAATGTATGTGCGTATCCTACACCCAAGCTAGCTATGGGTGCGTTCAATGCTTCGTGAATGTAATACATTGGGCCAGTACCGGGTGACGTTGGCATAATAACTGGATGCTGATGATAATACTTTTCAGTGATATCAATAACACGCAAAATTTCGGGATCCGACATGTCACTGCGATATCCTGGTTGACCTAACGTCTTAGTTACCACGATATCAGAAAATCCTTCATTTTGGAAATGCTGTTTAATTTGTTGCAAGGTTTTGTCAGGATCCATATTAGGAACTAAACGTGCTTCAAGTTTAGCAGAGGCAACAGCAGGCAAAACAGTTTTTACACCGTCACCTAAATAGCCACTTTGAATACCTTCTATATTTAATGTTGGTTGAAAATATAATGTTTCTTTTAGGTCATCGCCAGTTTTATCACTTAAAAGTGGCGAGGTTAGACCATGTTGTTGAATCAATGTGTCTCTTGTTGTAGGAAGACTTCTAACCAGTTCTTTTTCTCGTTGATTAGGGATGGCTACATCGTCATAGAATCCTGGGACAGCAATGTGACCTTCTCTATCAAATAGGGTTGCTAAAGCTTGGGTCAGACGCCAAGCAGCAGAATCTACGACACCAGCTAAAGATGAATGAAGATCGGTCTTTGCTGTTTTTACATCAACATTGAATGTTACGATACCCTTGTTACCACCAAAAATCTCCACCACATCATGCACGTTTTTTCCGCCTGATTCCCAAATAACTAAATCTGCGAATAGTTGATCTTGATACTTACTTAAGTATTCATCCAAGTGCTGAGAGGATGATTCTTCAGAACCTTCAATAATAAAAGTGATATTTACTGGTAAATGACCTTCGTGTTCAGTTAAGTAATCTTCGATAGCTGTCAAGCGGGCAGTGATGTTTCCTTTGTCATCATCAGTTCCGCGTCCGTATAATTTACCGTCATGTTCAGAAAGCGCCCAAGGATCTGTTTGCCACAATGATATTGGTTCTACCGGTTGTACATCATAGTGATTATAGATAACTAGCGTCTGAGCATCAGGGACGCTGCTCCTAAATTGCGCTAATACGAATGGCGCAAAATAAGTATCATCATAGGTTACTTGAGCACCTAATTCACGAAAAGTTGTCGCCAAGAGTTGAGCTGCTTCGGGTAAACAGCGATGAGTTGCCGAAACACTGGGTAGTGCAACTAAATCGCGGAGTAAGTTTAGATATTTTTGATTAGAGCTCATGTTCATTTATTACCTTCCACAGAAATTATGTACGCGCCGAGGCGCATGTCTTTACTTGTTATAGTCCCAAACTGTAACTTCCGCTGAACCGTAATATTTTTTAACTAGTTTCTTTGTCTTATCAGTTTGCAATGACTTCACGACCTTTTTGTAAGTCTCGTTGTCTTTGTCTTTCTTATTGGCAGCGATGAAGTTGAAGTATTGTTCAGTTTCCTTATTCAAACCTTCCACGTAAATGGCTGAATTGACATCTAAGTTAGCTGATACGGCGTAATTGGTGTTCACCACGGCACCAGCAACTTTTGAATCATCTAACGATTTAGCGGTTTGCGAAGCATCAACCGGCGTAATCGTCAAGTTTTTAGGATTTGATGTAATATCTTTTGGTGTAGCTGTGTCAGTATCTTTAATCTTAATTAGTCCTGCTTCAGCCAAAAGATGAATACCACGGTTTTCGTTAGTGACATCGTTAGCTACCAAAATTTGGTCACCAGACTTAAATTCAGAGATCTTCTTATATGATGTTGAATATATACGAAGTGGTGTTGTCCAAGTGTCTCCAATAGAAACAATGTTAGTCTTGTAAGTCTTGTTCCAGTTCTTCAAAAAAGGATAGTTTTGGAAAGCATTCAGATCAATGTCACCATCTGCTAAGGCTTTGTTCGGTTGTGAATAGTCAGTGAATTTCTTTGTTTTCAAAGTAATGCCGTACTTATCTTTGGCAGTTTTAATAGTGGAAGCCCAGATTTCATCTTCCGCTTTTGATCCAGCCATTACACCAATAGTAACGGTCTTAGATTCTGTTTTTCCTTGTCCACCAAATGACAGGTAGGCCGCACCAGCGATAACGACAACGGCAACACCAGCGATAATATAGTTCTTTTTCTTACTCATAATAAATTCTCCCTTAGTATCTCATTCTTATTTTGAAAAATCTTTATCCCAAGCAGGTAGTTCAACACCATCATATTGCTTATTAATGGCTTTCTTAACGGCATCTGTTTGGTAAGCCTTCACAACTTGTTTATAAGTTTTATTGTCTTTATCTTTGCTGTTTGCGGCAATAATGTTAACCCATTGATGTGAATTCTTGTTGATTGGTTCAACGAAAATAGCTTTTTTATAGTCCAATTTAGCTGAATCTGCATAAGTACCGTTGATTACTGCGCCTTGGATGTCAGATAAGGTACGAGCTGTTTGATCTGCAGCTAATTCTTTAATTTTCAAATTTTTAGGATTTTTTGTGATGTCTTTAACTGTTGCAGTCGTTAGACCATTTTTTAAATCAATTAATCCAGCAGATTTTAAAACATACAGTGACCGGCTTTCATTTGATGGATCATTTGGTACGGCGATTGTGTCGCCACTTTTGAACTGAGAAACCTTGGTGTATGTTTTAGAATACAATCGGATAGGTGAAATAACCGTGTCGCCGATTGAAACAATTTTATTACCGGTTGCTTTATTTGACGCCTTTAAGAATGCATAATGCTGGAAGGCGTTAAGATCAATGTCGCCTGCAGCCAAGGCTTTGTTTGGTTGTGAATAATCTGTAAATTCTTTGAATTTAATTGTAATGCCATATTTATCTTTAGCAGTTTTCTTAACAGTATTCCAAATGGCTTGGTCTTGTTTAGAGCCAGACATTATACCGATGGTTACTGTTTTTGACGATGTTTTTGAGTGCTGCCCAAAGCTGGCGTAAGCGGCACCAGCAATTACAATCACTGCAGCACCACCAATAAGCCATTTGGTTTTTTTACTCATAATATATATTCTCCTCAATATTCCCAAATAACGTGCAAAACGGATTTTTAAAACAAACAACAGAACGAAACAGTTTTGATGAGTTCAAAAAAGCCGTTTCCATATCATAGTCATAGATACAGAAACGGCTAAAAAATAGCGTGTTACCATTCTGAGTTGTAGATATTTGTTACCAAATATTTGCTCACTAACCATCAGGCATCGGGAGATGATCCTAGCCGAATGGTGTGCCCGGTAACGGGGGCCAAGTCGTTGTAAGCTTAACGGTAAACCGATTCGCATACACCAATCACAGGTCATTTTCACAATCGCACTCACGCTGGCTCTCATCAACCGTCAGCTTTCTTAGCTTCGATAAATTGCTACTTTTCTGTTCAATTTGTTTTCGTTTTAAAAATCGTTATAGCCTATAATAACTAGATTATATTTATTTGTCAAATGTTTTATTTAATTCTTGAATAATAACAAGAAAACAACAAACATAATTATGCTGGAACCAAGTAGTGCGAAAGTGCCAAAGATACCAGAAAGAACAGCAGAAGAGAAGGCACCAACCATGAAAAAGACAACTAATATTGAAAATACCCATGCATTATGTAGAAAAATATGGTCACGGTTAATAAAGTATTTTACGAGATTGGTACCCACATTACGTAAATTACCAGTTGACATAACGCTTGTGAAAGGTAGACCACGTAATTTGGGGAATGAGTCTAATTGCATTGCTAATAGAAAGGATAGTGCCGATATGATGACCGTACTAGCTAGGTGATGATTAAAGACACCAATCATTGCAATACCAATAAATTCGATCAAAATACTGTGCTGTTGTAAGGATAATTTGCCGGCTGGAACAAAATGATTTAATACAGTATTAAATGCAGCCCCAAGCACGAAGAAAATGATTGGGATAACAAAAAATAAGGTTGCTTTCCAGTGTCCTTGGGCAAGGTGGAATCCTGCTTGGATAATATTTCCAGTTTGTAAGCTAGCAAATCGTTCGTGGTGGTATTCAAATGTGTACGAGTCGATAAAACCCGAATTCATGACGAGCAGTAGACCAATACGCAATCGTTCTTGCATTGGATTTTTATTCTTCAATATCATAACATCTCCTAAAAAATATTATTTTAACACGCCTGATTTGCTAATACTAGTAAAAAATAGATATACTGATACTACCATTTGGAGAGGGGAAGTTAATTGATAAAATTGAAGATAGTAGTATTTATATTTTTGTTTGCCATGATGGGTGTCTTAACGGTTTCCGCAGATGGCGATTATCGTATTACTGATTTGAATGAGGTTGTACGAATTGATGCCAATGGGGATGCGCGTATTACTAAAAAGGTCACTTATCATTTTGATGATGAGATGAACGGTGTGTATTTTAAAGAATCACTTAAAAAAGGAACTGATTCACAATCGTTACAGTGGGGAGGATTAACTTCAATTGAGGTTAGCCATAACAATGGGGAAAAGCAGACTATTTTACCTCGTCAGGGTGATAGTAGTTATGGTTATGTTGAAACAAAAACCAGTCAGCAGGTTCAAGAAAAAATATATTATCCAGTTCAAGAAAATGATCAGTTGACAATGTTTTATCATTACACTTTAAAAGGTGTCGTGGTAAATTGGGATGATATTGCTGAGATAAACTGGTTACCTATAGGAACTAGGGACGTTGCCATCGAAAAATTACGTTTGGAATTTGCACTACCTAATCAACCAGCATCAACTTTAAAGGCTTGGGTACATGGTCGGTCGGTGGGACATGTTCTTGTGAATAAGAAACAGGCGAACATAACAGTTAACAGCAAGAAAATTGGCCCCGATGATACCGTCGAAGTCCATACTTATTTTGATACCAGCCAGACACCGTTGAATACGAATAAGCAGTCAGGTAACCGTGCTGCCTATATTCAAAAGCAAGAAAAAGCGATTGCGTTAAAAAATAAGAAATCCCTACAGATAAAGAAAGTAATTGGATTCATTGTTTCTCCAATTGTTATTATGATACTCGTATTCATTATTATGCTAAAAACTATCCAACGACGAAAGCTATTACAAAGCGCGCGACAACAGAGCGGTGTAACTGGTGACATTGTCCATATCTTTGATATACCAAATGATATTGGACCAGCGCTGGTCAGCGAACGAATTGCTAAATCAGTTACAAATGCGAAACTTATTATTGCAACACTGCTCGATTTGATTGCCCGTCGCAAAATTGCAATGACATATGACGATATTCAAAAGCAAGATGACATAACCTATTCAGTTTTGGATGAAACGAATTTACAGCCATTTGAATTAGTTTTCATTAATATGATTTTTGGTAAGTATCGTAGAGCGGTTGTACATGCCGAATTTAGGCAGCCAGAATCAGGGGTGTCAAATCGGATTAAAAAAGATATCAGTTCTTTTACAAAAGCACTAAAGGAAGCTGAAAAGCAGGCTTCAATAATTGACCATGTACTGACTAACAAAATAAAAAGTCAGCAATTTTTTCTAACGCTAGCCCTAATTATTAGTACAATAATATCTACTTTTTTGTTAGGAATTTTTGCTTATAGTACACAAGCATGGTCCATGTGGTATGTTATTTTTACGGAAATTATTGTTGTCATATTAGTTCTTATTTTTAGTATTAAACCAGCAATATTTTATAAGGTTCCTGATGGCTTTCAGGAAAAATGGCAGTGGGATGGATTTGCCAAAATGTTACACGATATTGCTCATTTAGAGAATAAAACGGTTTTGGACGTACAACTTTGGGATAAGTTGTTGGCCTATGCTATCATATTTGGCGAGGCAAAAAATGTCGCAAAACAAATGAAAGTTTGGTCACAAAAGGTTGATACAGATGATTCTATAATTTTTGTGCCAATCATGTTATATGGCGATGACTGGAGCGAGAGCTTGATTTATAATATTGAAAATGACGGTGCTTTTCACGTCGATAATAATGTGAATGGCGACGGTGGGGGATTTTCCGATGGCTCATCAGGAGGTGCAGGGGGCGGCAGTGATGGTGCTTTCTAAAATGATAAAATTTCCAAACAAAAATGACACGTACTTAGAAAAATTTGTTATACTATAAACATAAGTTAATTTCTGAGGGAGTAACTGACGGAATGATCGTGGCTGAATCGTCAAAGCAAAACAGCAATGTTTTATATCGCGCTTTATTGCGCCGGTTTAGCATTAAACAGTGAGACTCATGTAAACACACTTTTATTTGTGTTTACATGAGTTTTTTCTTTTGTTGGTAAAAACTTGGAAATTTATTTGAAAGAATAAGGAGATATTCAACATGGCAGATAAGCCACTCTATAATCAAGATAACACAGAAGTGTTGTCTCATTTGCAGACGGATGCTAGTAAGGGGCTTTCGAGTTCTGAAGCTAATAAGCGTCTTGAGCAAAATGGCGCTAATCAATTGAATGAAGCTAAGTCAACGAATTTAGTCCAAAAATTTATTAATCAATTTAAGGACTTGATGATTGCTATTCTGTTGGCCGCCGCCATTGTTGCCGCATTTACTGGAGAAGTGGTTGATGCAATTTTCATTTTAGCTATTGTTATTATTAACGCCATTTTTGGTGTTTTCCAAGAAGCTAAAGCTGAGGATGCGATTAATGCCCTAAAAGAAATGTCGACACCAAATGCTAGTGTAATTCGTGATGGTAAAGAAACTTCAATTAAGTCCACAGAATTAGTAGTCGGTGATATTGTTCGTTTGGAAGCTGGAGATATTGTACCAGCTGATGTACGTTTGATTGAATCTGCGTCCTTGCAGGTTGAAGAAGCATCGCTGACCGGTGAATCTGTGCCAATCAATAAGAGTGCGGAAACACTGCAAGAGACAGATTTGCCCCTCGGTGATCGTACAAACTTGGGATTCATGAACACTAATGTGACTTATGGTCGTGGTGTTGGTGTCGTCACAGGTACTGGTATGCAAACTGAGATTGGTCATATTGCTGGTATGTTAGAAGCAACGGATGAAACTAAGACACCATTGCAAGCAAACTTGGCTAAGTTGGGACAAG
This sequence comes from Leuconostoc sp. XM4, assembly GCF_055698815.1. Taxonomy (NCBI): domain Bacteria; kingdom Bacillati; phylum Bacillota; class Bacilli; order Lactobacillales; family Lactobacillaceae; genus Leuconostoc; species Leuconostoc sp. XM4. Next base: position 387,080 of record NZ_CP134507.1, read on the forward strand.
TATTAACTTATTTGATTCTCGGTATTGCTGTGGTCACTTTCATCGTTGGTCTAGCACGTGGTAAGGAAACAATTATTGACATGTTGTTGACCTCCATTTCTCTAGCGGTGGCGGCAATTCCAGAAGGATTACCTGCCATTGTAACAATAACCTTAGCATTAGGGACAACGCGTATGGCCGCTCGTCATGCACTAGTTCGTAAACTACCTGCGGTAGAAACGCTAGGCTCTACAGATATTATCGGATCTGATAAAACAGGTACCTTGACACAAAACAAGATGACTGTGGAGAAATTAGTCGTCAATACTGAAATTTCTGATGCTGCTACTACTGAAGAATTGACGGGAACTTACGCTCGCTTAGCAGATATTCTGGCTTTAAATAACGATACAAAGCGAACTGAAAATGGTTTTATCGGTGATCCTACAGAAACAGCTTTGATTGCTTTTAATGAAAATCATGGGCGTGATTTAGATAAGCTGTTTACAGAAATGCCACGTGTGGCCGAGATTCCGTTCGATTCAGAACGTAAATTAATGTCAACTGTTCATCCGGCACCGACTGGGTATATTATAACTGTCAAAGGCGCGCCAGATGAATTACTTAAGCGTGCGACACGAATTGAGATTAATGGTGAAATTAAGCCATTATCTGATGACATTCGAGCAAAGCTCTTGTCGATTAACTCAGAGTTAGCAACGCAAGCTCTTCGTGTACTTGGTTTTGCTTATAAGACAGTTGACCAAATACCTGGCAATCTGGATACAGAAACGGTTGAGCAGGAACTAGTATTTACCGGATTCGTTGGCATGATTGATCCAGAACGTCCTGAAGTTGCACAAGCCGTTGCAGAAGCTAAAGCAGCTGGTATTCGTCCAATGATGATTACTGGTGACCATCGAGATACAGCAGCAGCTATTGCTATTCGATTGGGTATATTGGATGAAGCGGATAAAGAAACAGCTGTTATTTCAGGATCTGATTTAGATGCAATGAGCGAAGAGCAATTTGCACAAAATGTTGATAAATATAATGTTTATGCACGAGTAGCGCCTGAGCATAAGGTTAAAATTGTTAATGCTTGGCAAAAGAAGGGCAAAGTCGTTGCCATGACAGGAGACGGTGTTAATGATGCCCCAGCCTTGAAGACAGCTGATATTGGTATTGCCATGGGTATCACCGGTACAGAAGTATCCAAGGGTGCTTCTGACATGGTTTTGGCTGATGATAACTTTGCTACGATCGTTCATGCCGTTGAAGAAGGACGTAAGGTCTTTGCCAACATACAAAAGGCTTTGCAATACTTATTGGCCTCAAACTTAGCTGAAGTTATTGCAATTTTCGTTATGACATTGTTGGGCTGGAATATATTGGCACCAATCATGATTTTATGGATTAACTTAGTAACAGATACTTTGCCAGCTATTGCATTAGGTATTGAACCGGCTGAAAAAGGTATTATGAAGAATAAGCCCAGAGGTCGTGGTGCTAGCTTCTTATCAGGTGGTGTTGGACCAGCAATTATTTGGCAAGGGATTTTGCAAGCTGTGATTGTGTTAAGTGTATATGGGTTTGCGTTAGCAGCTCCTGTTCATCCAGAAGTACATTTGGCGCACCAAGATGCCTTGACAATGGCATTTATGACGCTTGGTTTAATGCAAATGTTTAATGCCATTAACGTAAAATCTGTCTATGGCTCAATGATTGGGCCGCAAGCATTCCAAAACAAAATGTTTAACTGGGCATTGTTAGGATCTGTCTTAGTAATGGCTGCAGTTGTTGTTATTCCAGGTTTGAACCCACTTTTCCACGTATCACATTTGGATGGTTATCAATGGGCTATTGTGTTAGTGGCTGGAATGAGTATCATTGTCATCGTAGAACTGGTAAAATTGATACAGAGATCAATTTTCAAAAAAGGATAAACAACATTGGCAAAATTCAACCCCAAACAAGCACAAGTTTACGTACAAACATTGCAAGAAGTATTAACAATAACTCAAGACACTGCTGATCGTGTAGCACCATTTTTTACAAAGTTAGATGATGCAAAGGAAGCGAATGCTGTTGCAGATATCCCTGCAGCAGAATTCGCCGAAATCAAAGCAGAATTTGAAGACGCTGTAGCAGCATATCAAAAGAATGCTCAAATTTTAAATACGGTTCAAGCACCTGTTCGTTTGTTGGGATTGCATAAATCATTGGCTAAAAATTATAGTGCCTATGCTGGAGCAACCAATATGATGAGCGAGGCATTAAATGTTGCCGATCAGACAGTAGATGACGTATTATACGTTAAATCAGAGGAAGACCAGGAACTTTATCTTGGCAAAATACAAGCAAATGTTTCAAAAATTATGATGGGTGCCGGTCGTTAAGAACGGTAACTTGCTATTAATATAAGGTTTGAAAAACGAGTAACTTACTCAGTAAGTTACTCGTTTTTTATTACATTAATTTTTTAAGTGTTTGCTGTGTGAAATAACCATTTTCTAGCTGCTTGGCCAAAGGAATAATATTTTTTTGCCAATTAGCATATTGTTTTTCCGATATTGAAGAAATCCTCTCAAGCTCAGACAAGGAGTCAATAACAAACCCTAGGTTGTATTGAAGGATTAAATGACCAATTGCACTTTGATTCCAAGCAATTAATGGCAAGCCAGCGCGCAAATATAGGCTAGCTTTGTGTGGTGCATTGAATCGTGTGTAGGTTTGGTATGTTTTGTCCTCAAAATCACTATCCCATAATAAGCCAAAACCATCATGAAAAGCATCTAAAATACTGGTAGGGTCGAAGTTTTCACGATAGTTAATGTTTGAAGGAAAGGCCACGTCAGCCCAACGCTTTGGTCTTGAACCAAAAAGATCCATTTTGGGGCCATTATAATGTTTAAGCCACGGAGATTTTTGAAAAGTACCCGCAAAGTTAATTTTGTGACTAAAAGTAGCTTTTTTAGTGACGTCACCTAAATAATCAAAAAAAGGTTGAATAATGGCAGGTACGTGAATACCCAATTTCTTAAGTTCATCATACATTGCTTGCGAATGAACGATAATGGTGTCGTAGCTATTTAACACATTTATTTCCCAAGGCGCTGTTTTAATCAAGCGTAAGGGCTCAATATCATGAATCAATAGAGCGCTCTGTGCCTGATGTTTACTCAAGGCCGTGATAAGTTCAAGTTCAAAATCAGCGCTCATATAAGTTGGAAATTGGTGGATGACCTGATCACCCGGATTTACCATATTTAGCCATGATCGAATCTTTTGTTGACGTGTTTCGCTGTCAAAACGTCCATCGTTATAGCGTTCTAAAGGTAAAATTTTCCAACCAGTTGCAGCGGCAATTGATGCGTAGTCCGCTTTTGCTTTTAAAGCACCTGGTGGCATCCAGGGTTCTATTGTATGAGTTATAAAGTTTGTCATAGTACGATTATATCAAAATCCGAACATTTTTAAATGTTTTTTGTCAAAAAACGAACTATAAAATAACAAAACGTTAAATATTCGGATATAAAACAGACTTTTAATCAAATTCTAAGAAAAAAGCTGCTTAAAAAACGGATAATAAGAGCATAAAGAATATTTGGAGAAAAGATATGCAACGTTCAGCAAAAATTGGTATTGGTGTAGCAGCAGTAGTCGTTATTGGTGGTGGTGTTTATGCCGCAACGCAAAAGTCTTCTACTAAAAGTACAGGATACGCTGTAGCTTTGGTTACTGATGGCGGTGGTATTGACGACCGATCATTTAACCAATCAGCATGGGAGGGATTGAAAGCCTATGGAAAGGCTAACAACCTCGAACAAGGGAAAGGTGGTTATAATTATTTCCTAAGTTCAGATACTTCGGATATAAAAACTAATTTGCAAACTGCTGTTAAGGGTGGTTACAAATTAGTATATGGTGTGGGATTCGCAGCCGCTCCTGCCGTTACTAGTGTTTCTAAGGCTAATTCTAAGACTAATTTTGCGATTATTGATTCAGTCGTAAACAACAAAAACGTAGCTTCATTGCTATTCAAGTCAGAACAATCATCTTATTTGGCGGGTGTCGCTGCGGCAAAGCAAACTAAGTCAAAGACCGTTGGTTTTGTCGGCGGTATTCACAGTGACACAATTGACACTTTTGAAGCTGGCTTTAAAGCTGGTGTGAAAGATACAGACAGCAGCATCAAGGTCATTACGCAATATACAGATTCATTTACAGATGCAGCTAAAGGAAAGACAATCGCGGCTTCAATGGTTGCGAATGGTGCTGATGTGATTTTCCAAGCTGCCGGTGGCGCAGGTAATGGTGTGTTTGCCGAAGCCAAGGCAGAAAACCAAAAGTTAGCTGCAAATGCAGATAAAAAGGTCTGGGTCATCGGTGTCGATCGTGATCAAAAAACTGATGGTAACTATAAAGATAAAGACGGTAAAGCGTCAAACTTTACTTTAGTATCTGCAGTTAAGCGCGTTGACAGTGCGGTTGAAGATGTGGCAAACAAGGCGAAAAACGATAAGTTCCCTGGTGGAAAGACCATTACATATGGACTGAAGCAAAAAGGGGTAAGCTTATCAAAGGATTCAGCTTCAGAAGATGTTTGGTCAGCAGTTCAGACGGCACAAAAGAAGATTATTAGTGGGAAAATCACTGTGCCAGTGCATCCTTAAAAACGAACAGCTAAGTAAAAAATTATCGATTAATAAGTCGATAATTTTTTTGATGTAATATTGAACTCAAAAATAAAGAGGCCAGTTTCTGCTACAATTTCTTGGATACAGATTAATAACATTTCTAAAAAACAGATGACTTTTCGTAAGACATAAACAGATTAGCTGCATTTCAGTATCAATTGTTATATGCTTTTAGATTAAAATCTAACATTATCTGGTCTAACCAATCGTTTTTTTGTTATACTAAATATATTATGAAAAAAATATGGATAATTCTCACAACGCTTGCAGTTAGTTTCATTGCAATGGCGTCTGTTACGACCGTCAGCGCAGCAAAACCAAACTACATCATCACAACGGATGCAACATATCCGCCGTTTGATTTTCAAGATAGCAATAATCAATATACAGGTATTGATCAAGAAATCTTGAAAACTATCGCAAAACGTGAAGGATTCACGTACACATTAAAGCCTATGAGCTTCAATGCGGCAACGCAATCGGTCACATCAGGTCAAGCTGATGGGATTATCGCTGGTATGTCAATTACTGACGAACGAAAAGAAGTGTTTGACTTTGGAACGCCTTATTATAAATCTGGTATTGCATGGGCAGTAAAAAAAGGATCTAATATCAAATCGTTAAGCGATTTAAAAGGGAAAACCGTTGCCTTAAAGACGGGAACTGCGGGTGCTGATTACGCACTTTCAATTCAAAAGCAGTATGGCTTCAAGGTTACCTATTTTAATGATTCAGATACGCTATACAATGATGTTGTGAATGATAATGCACAGGCAACATTTGGTGATTTACCAGTGTTGCAATACAGTATTAAAAATGGCACAAAGTTGAAAGTTATGAACGCGAAGTCACCATATGAATCAGGATGGTATGGATTCGCCGTTAAAAAGGGCCAAAACAAACAACTTTTAGCTTCTTTTAACAAGGGATATGCAGCAATTAAAAAAGACGGTACATATGACAAAATTATCAAAAAATATCTTGGTGCACCAGCATCGGATTTCACTGGTAAAAAGTCGGATAATAACTCAGTATTAGGTATTTTAAAAGCCAACAATGGGGCGTTCATGCGTGGCTTGTGGCAAACATTGTTGTTAACGATTTTGGGTATTATCTTAGCCTCAATTTGGGGCGTAATTCTAGGAGTCATGGGTGTTAGTCAAAACAGCGCAGTTCGTGGTTTGTCAACAACACTTATTTATATTTTCCGTGGTTTGCCATTGATGGTATTGGCATTCTTCATTTATATTGGCTTACCAGGAGTGATTGGAACAAAGATACCCGCCTTTACAGCGGGACTAATTACCTTAATCTTAAATGAAGGTGCTTATACAGGGGCCTTTGTACGTGGTGGCTTTGAAGCCGTTGATAAAGGTCAGATGGAGGCAGCACGAAGTCTAGGGTTCACTTATAATCGTTCAATGCGTAAGGTCATCATGCCACAAGGATTGAAGATTATGGTACCAAGTTTCATTAACCAATTTATCATCACGTTGAAAGATACCTCAATCTTGTCAGCCATTGGTATTTTAGAGTTAACACAAACTGGAACCTTAATCGTGTCACGTAATTCGCAAGGTTTCCGTGTGTGGGCTATTGTGGCTGTGATATACTTAGTCGTTATTACATTACTCACGTGGTTGAGTAATTGGGTAGAAAAGAGGACACGTGCATGAGTGAAGCACAAACTAAAGTTAAAGTACATGTCGATAAAGTTAATAAATCATATGGTTCGAACCATGTTTTGCGTGATATTTCCTTAGATATCAATGAAAATGAAGTTGTCGTAATGATTGGACCATCTGGTTCAGGTAAGTCAACATTCTTACGTATGTTGAATCAGTTAGAAACGCCTGACAATGGTACAATCGTTGTTGATGGCTACGATCTTTCTGATAAAGGCACAGATATTAATAAAGTTCGTGAAAATATTGGTATGGTTTTCCAAAGCTTCAATTTATTTAATAACTATACTGTTTTAGAAAATATCATGTTGGCACCTGTTGAACTTGGTAAGATGGATAAAGAAAAGGCCGAAAAAAAGGCCCGTGAATTACTGGAAACGGTTGGTCTAGCTGAAAAAGCAGATGTATCAGTGAATTCATTATCTGGTGGACAAAAGCAACGTATTGCTATTGCACGTGCCTTAGCCATGGAGCCAGATATTATGCTCTTCGATGAACCAACATCCGCTTTGGATCCAGAAATGGTAGGGGATGTTTTGGATGTTATGAAGAATTTGGCCGGATCAGGTATGACAATGATTATTGTGACACACGAAATGGGATTTGCTAAACAAGTGGCGGATCGGGTTGTGTTCTTTGAATCAGGTAAGATTCAAGAATCTGGTGTACCAGAACAAGTTTTCAATGCACCAAAAAATGAGCGTTTACAAGAATTCTTGAGCAAAGTTATGCATGCATAATAGCGTAAACAAAAAACAATTAAGTAAGATGGCTTAAAATGCCATCTTTTTTTGAGAGGGAAAAACATGTTCAAAAAAGGTTTCATCCTTGCTGTTACACTGGTTGTAGCACTACTATCTTTTTCATTGGCGGCAGATTGCATTCATGCCGATAAACCACACTATACAATTTCAACAGATGCCACTTATCCACCATTTGACTTTCAGGATAAGAACAATGATTATATTGGTATTGATCAAGATATTTTGAAAGAAATTGCTAAACGAGAAAATTTTACTTATACACTTAAACCAATGAGCTTTACCTCAGCGGCGCAACTAGTGGCTAATGGTCAAGCGGATGGCATTATTGCCGGTATGGCTATTACAGATGAACGCAAAGAAGTTTATGATAATTCGACGCCATATTATAAAACCGGTGTTGCTTGGATTGTAAAAAAAGGTAGCGAAATTAAGTCTTTGAAGGATTTGAAAGGTAAAACAGTAGCTTTGAAAACGGGCACAGCTGCCTCTGAATATGGTAAGTCACTTCAAAGAAAATACGGTTTTAACATCAAATATTTTAATGATACTGATACGATGTATAATGATGTCGTTGTGGGTAACTCTGCTGCCACTTTCGAGGATATGCCAGTCATTCAATATGCTATTAAAAATGGTGTAAAGCTCAAGGTAATGAATGCCAATAATCCAGGTAATGCTGGATCATACGGTTTTTTCGTTAAAAAAGGCGAAAATAAAGAATTATTGGCATCCTTCAACAGGGGATTTGCATCAATTAAAAAAGACGGTACCTACGACAAAATTATCAAAAAATATCTTGGTGCGACACAGTCAACGTTTACTGGTTCCAAGAAAAACAATAATTCAGTGCTAGGTATCCTAAAAGCAAATGATGGTGCATTTCTAAAAGGATTATGGTTAACAATTGAGCTGACTGTATTGGCAATTATTTTAGCCTCAATTTGGGGCGTAATTCTAGGAGTCATGGGTGTTAGTCAAAACAGCGCAGTTCGTGGTTTGTCAACAACACTTATTTATATTTTCCGTGGTTTGCCATTGATGGTATTGGCATTCTTCATTTATATTGGCTTACCAGGAGTGATTGGAACAAAGATACCCGCCTTTACAGCGGGACTAATTACCTTAATCTTAAATGAAGGTGCTTATACAGGGGCCTTTGTACGTGGTGGCTTTGAAGCCGTTGATAAAGGTCAGATGGAGGCAGCACGAAGTCTAGGGTTCACTTATAATCGTTCGATGCGTAAGGTCATCATGCCACAAGGATTGAAGATTATGGTACCAAGTTTCATTAACCAATTTATCATCACGTTGAAGGATACCTCAATCTTGTCAGCCATTGGTATTTTAGAGTTAACACAAACTGGAACCTTAATTGTGGCGCGAAATTCACAAGGTTTTCGTGTTTGGGCAATCATCGCTATTATTTATTTGATAATTATTACATTACTCACATGGTTGAGTAACTGGGCTCAAAAGAAAATACAGTGATAAGGACACCTCTAATTCGTATGATGAATTAGAGGTGTTTTATGATTATTGCATGTGATAGTAACAAGAAATATGTGCGGGCCGACGAAGCAAATAAAAGAAATAATTACTTTTGCCCTGGATGCCATGAAAAAGTTATTTTAAAGAATGGGGAAGTCAAACAAAAACATTTTTCACATTGTGCTGGTGCGGCATGCGTGACTTTTACTGAAAACGAATCGATGCAACATTTGTCTGGAAAATTGCAACTCGCGTCTAAACTACAGTGTTATGGTGATGTGCAAATTGAAGCAGTTTTGCCAGAAATTCAACAGCGACCAGATATACTACTAATACATAACCATAAAAGAATAGCTATCGAGTATCAGTGCAGTCCCATATCGCAAAAAAAACTCGACATGAGAAATAAAGGATATTTCGCTGAAAATATTCATGTTATTTGGATTTTAGGGCAAACTTATTTTAATAGAACAATGACACAAGGAACAATTATGAAATTCATGGCTGATAATGCATTGGTTTTCTATTTGCCCGATAAACAATATTTTGTACATCGGCAGCATTTTAGAAAACCAGATTTTTCACGTGTACTTTTTGTTGATAAAATAAATACAACATTATTTAATGCAAAAGTTCCAAAACAAAGAACGAGATTAAATATTCCAAAACAAATCTATAAACTGCAGAGCTTAATTCTACAGCAGCGAGTCGATCCTAAGTTGGTTGATTATCTATACAAAAAGAATCGGCTGCTAATGGATGTGCCCGTGTGGGTACATGGTGGAAATACTTTTGGGCTTAAGGTGCCTAATTGGTATTGGCGTTTGATTACTATTCTATTTTTAGAAAAAATAGGTCAACAAAATGTTGTGAAAAAGGCAGAATTAACAGTTAAGCTAATCCCTTTTTTGTTAGGTGATAATACATTTAAGCGACAACAAATTGCAGAGTTATACCATGATCTCGAAGTACATGATTACATCTTGCAGCAAGAGAACTACATATTAGTGAGGCGTCTGCCACAGTGGAAAAATGCGCGTCAACAAAGTATAGTGAAAATATGATAAAATGATTAGTACTGAATGATAAGGAGTATGCGTTTGATCGCAAATTAAATAATTATGTCTGAAAAACAACTATTACGTAATCAAGTACCAGAAAATCTTACATGGGATCTATCCTCAATTTTTCCGACAGATGAAGCTTGGGAAACCGCTTTTAATGAGACACGAAAGTCTGCACAAGCATTAAGCAAGTATGCTGGACACGTCGGGGATTCTGCGGATGTTTTGAAAGAAGCCTTAGAAGCAGATTTAGCAGTAGAACGTCAATTCGAAAAAGTCTACGTATATGCTCATCAAATTTATGATCAAGATACAACTAATCAAAAGTATAGTGCATATAATGCTCGTGTTCAAGGCTTATATGCTGAATTAAGTGCGAATACAGCCTTCTTCCAGCCTGAAGTGTTAGCATTGTCAAACGAGAAACTAGATGCATACTTAGCGACAGCTGGTTTGAAAAAATATGCACACTTTTTTGACGTTTTAAAAGCTCGTAAACCGCATACGCTACCTGCAGAACAGGAAGCCTTACTAGCAGGAGCAAGCGACATCTTTAATGCTTCTGAACAGACTTTTGGTGCATTGGATAATTCAGATATTGTTTTTGGTGATGTCCATACTGAAACAGGTGAAATTGTGCCATTGACAAATGGACTCTATTCATTGTTGTTGGAGTCTAAAGATCGTTCATTGCGTGAGGAAGCGTTCACAACGCTTTATGATAGTTATATTGCTTTACAAAATACATTTGCCTCAACGTTATCTTCACATGTCAAGGGACATAACTTTTTGGCTAAAACTCGTCACTATGATTCAGCTCGTCAAGCTGCTGTAACAGCCAATGATATTCCTGAGTCAGTTTTTGAAACATTAACCAAAACAGTTGATGCCAATCTGCCATTACTACACCGTTTTGTATCATTACGTAAAAAAATTCTTAATGTTGACGATGTACACTCTTACGATTTATATGTACCACTTGTTGATGAAATTAATTTTGAAGTAACATATGAAAAGGCAAAAGACATTGTTTTGGCGGCTTTGGCACCGTTAGGCGAGGATTACATCGCTATTGTTCAAAAGGCTTTTGATGAACGATGGATTGATGTGGTTGAAAATAAGGGGAAGCGTACTGGCGCTTATTCAAGCGGTTCGTATGATACAAAACCATTCATTTTGCTTAACTGGCAGAACAATTTGAATAATGTTTATACGTTGGCTCATGAAATGGGACATTCGGTTCATTCATACTTTACACGCCATAATCAAGAGTATCATTATGGTGATTATCCAATATTCTTAGCTGAAATTGCTTCAACTACTAATGAGGGATTATTAACGGATTATTTGCTAAAGACAAATGATGATCCCAAGTTTCAGGCCTACGTATTGAACCAGTATCTAGATGGATTCAAAGGAACAGTTTTCCGCCAAACTCAATTTGCTGAGTTTGAGCAATGGATTCATGAACAAAGTGCGGCTGGAGTGGCTTTGACAGCTGATGAGATGAGTACATTCTATGGATCGTTGAATCAAAAGTTTTATGGATCGGACTTATTTCCAGATGAAGCTATTGCTTATGAATGGGCACGTATTCCACATTTTTATTACAATTTCTATGTTTATCAATATTCGACAGGCGAAGCTGCTGCCACAACTTTGGCAGAACGCATACTAACACAAAATGGTGCTGAGGATTATAAGAACTATCTGAAAGCAGGTAATTCAGATTATGCTTTAAATGTGATCAAAAAAGCTGGCGTTAACATGAGTCAACCGGACTATTTAAATGAAGCTTTCAAAGTGTTTGAAGAGCGATTAAATGAGTTTGAAAAAATCATGTTAAAGTGAAATATTTGTCTATTGGTTAAATAGAAATTGTTAACCACGTATATAAAAAACAAAACTAATCAGTCCTTGCGGCTGATTTTTTGCTAAAATAATATTAGGAGAAAATGATCATGGCCCCACGAAAACTTGTCGACGTTGCAAATCAAGCACTTAACGATACATATACCCCTTACTCTCATTTTCCTGTAGGTGCTGCGTTACTCGGCGAAAATGGTGAAATTTTCAAAGGTGTTAATATTGAAAATGTATCATTTGGTCTAACCAATTGTGCCGAGAGAACTGCAATTTTTACAGCTATAGCAGCAGGGCAACGCCATTTTCATGGGTTAGTTATTTCAGGGCGTACAGACGAACCTATAGCTCCATGTGGTGCTTGTCGACAAGTGATGGTGGAGTTTTTTGATCCTGACATGCCGATTTGGTTGATTAACGATCAGGGTAAAGAAATTGAAACAAATATTGCAGAACTAATGCCGGGATCCTTTAATTCATTACAATAAAGAAAGAAGAATAATAATGTCACAAATCTATCTTGCAGGACCTTTTTTTTCAGATGAACAAATCGATCGTGTGAAACGTATTGAAGCTGCTCTTGATTCGAATCCAACTGTTACTGATTATTATTCACCCCGCAAACATCAAAAGACTGAAAACCCTGAATTCACCTCACCATGGGCGGCAGAGGTTTTTCAACGTGATATCAAGAATGTCACAGATGCGGACATGATTTTGTCGATTATTGATTATCGTGATGATGATGCCGATTCAGGAACAGCCTTTGAGCAGGGCATGGCATGGGTACAAAAAAAGCCAATTATTGTATTTAATGAATTGAAGTTCCCAGTGAATTTGATGCTATCAGAATCACTGACTGCCTACATCACAAATTCGGACGACATTGCAACGTATGATTTTGATCAAACACCAAAGTTACCATTTACGGGAGAACTATTCTAATGAAAAAAGTATTAGTAGCTAACATGACATCTCAAAAAGCTGTCGACTATCTTGAATCCAAGGGATATCAAGTGATTAAAAATGATCAGGCCTCAGATGATGATTTTCTGGAGCATGCAGATGTTGATGGCATTCTAATTATGATGCATCCATTTGGTGAAAGCTTGATGTCCAAAATGCCCAATCTCAAGGTAGTTGCACGTCATGGCGTTGGATATGATAATGTTGATTTAGATGCAGCCAGTGCACATGATATTGTTGTGACCAACACGCCTGGAGCGAATGCAACTGCGGTCGCCGAAACGGCTATGATGCATATATTGATGGCTGGACGACTGTTTTATCAGCGTCGTCAAGCTATTACTGATAACGCGAACAAGCGTTACCTAGCCGCGCATCACGGTCAAGAGTTAACTGGAAAAACAGTTGGTCTTATTGGCTATGGGCACATCGGCCAAGAAATTAATCGTATGTTGACAGGATTTAATGTAAAAGTATTGGCTTATGCACGACATCAACATGAGGTAACTAATGGTCATATGGCAACGCTAGATGAGATATATGAACAAGCGGATTTTGTAGTGACAGCGCTTCCAGCAACTCCTGAAACAAAGCATATGATTAATGCAAGTGTTTTTAGAAAAATGAAAAAGAGTGCCGTATTAGTTAATATCGGACGTGGAGCACTTGTTGATGAGAGGGCATTGGTTGAGGCATTAACTAATGAGGAAATTGCTGGCGCTGGGGTAGATGTTGTTGAAAAAGAACCAATTACAGCGGAAAATCCATTACTACACTTGCCTAATGCATTTGTTACACCACATGTCGCTATGATTTCCAAGGAGGCCATGGATAATGTAGCTTTGAAAGCGGCAGAGGATATCGTTCGTGTCTTGGAAGGTGAACGAGCTGTATTTCAAGTGAATTAACTAAAAATAGGGGGTTATGATGGTTAAAAAAACAAAAAATACTGAAAATACTTTGTGCAAGAACTTCACCTGTACTTTCGAACTTTTGGGGCGTAAATGGAACGGACTAATTATTGAAACATTGCTGATTAGTGGCGCCAAAAGGTTTTTAGAAATATCACGTGCTGTTTCAGGGTGTTCGGATCGGGTGTTAGTTGAGCGCTTAAAAGAGTTAGAGGCTGCAAACATAGTAATTCGTCAAACTTATAAAGATTCCAATTTAATTGAGTATAAATTAACTGAGGCGGGAGAAGCTATGCGACCTATGATGACAGCAATTCATGAATGGTCAGATCAATTCAATAACGTTGCTAACCTGGAAGAACCTGACAGTGCAACAAAATTTTGATATACTAAAGAAGCATACGATGAATGACCCAGTAATTGTATTGATGCCCTCAGCGAACGGTGATTAGTGAAAGACCGTGGCTAAGATACGGTGAAATTCAGTCAGGAGTATTGGTTTAATCGCCAACGGTTGTCTCCGTTATGGACACCAAAGCTGGATTTATCCAGGAATTTGGGTGGTACCACGGTATTTAACGTCCCATGTAGTTCTTTTTTGGAAGAATTACATGGGACTTTTAATTTGTAAAGTATAGGTGACTGGTAAAGACAAAAGTTAATGGTCACAATATTGAAAGGAAAAAATATGGGCTTAATTGAAGATCTTACGGCTTTAAAAAATTCAGCAGTAGAACGAATTAATGATAAAAATGCTGATATTGAGCAATTACGTGTGAAGTTATTAGGAAAAAAGGGTGAGTTAACAGGTTTGCTGAAGGGGATGAAGGATGTCGCCGCAGAAAATCGTAAAATGGTTGGTGAAGTTGGTAATGATGTTCGTCAAACTATCACAGAGTTATTGAAACAAAAAAAACAAGCGCAAGAAGAATATGCTTTAAATCAACAGTTATTGGCAGAAAAAATTGATGTTACTCTGCCGGGTAGCGCGCATCAGGTGGGACAACCACACGTTTTACAACAAATTATTGACGAAATTGAACAACATTTCTTGGGCCTTGGGTTTGAAATAATCGATGATACAGTTGATTCACCAGAAGTTGAGACTGATGAATATAACTTTGAACGTGAAAATTTGCCTAAGGATCATCCTGCTCGCGATATGCAAGATACATTTTACATTACGCCAGAAATTTTATTGCGTACGCAAACATCTCCAGTTCAATCTCGATCGCTTGAAAAACATGATTTTTCAAAGGGACCACTGAAAATGATTGCTCCTGGAAAAGTCTATCGTCGTGACACGGATGATGCCACTCACTCGCATCAGTTCCATCAAGTTGAGGGCATGGTGGTTGGCGAAAATATCACAATGGCTGACTTAAAAGGTACATTGCTTTCCATTATGCAAGAATTATTTGGTGAAAAACATCAAATTCGCATGCGACCTTCTTATTTCCCTTTCACTGAGCCATCTGTGGAGGTAGATGTTTCCTGGAATGAAGTTACACCAGATATGAATCCAGAAGACATTGAGTGGATTGAAGTTCTTGGTGCTGGAATGACACACCCAAATGTGTTAAAAATGGATGGCATTGATCCTGAAAAATATTCAGCTTTCGCCTTCGGCTTAGGACCAGATCGATTTGCTATGTTGAAATATGGCGTAGATGACATCCGCCAATTTTACTTGAATGATGTGCGTTTCTTATCACAATTCAATCGAAAGGGGAACTGATTATGAAAACAAGCTTAACATGGATAAATGAATATTTGGATAATGAAATTGACTTGCACCCAAAATCAGTGAGTGATTTAGCGGAAAAAGTAGAGCGTACAAGTGTAGAAATCGACAGTAATACAACGATTGCTTCAGGGCAAAACGGTCTTGTAGTAGCTAAAATATTATCAGTAATTCCACACCCAGATTCTGACCACATGGTTATTACTCAGGTTGAGGCTGGTGAGCCAGAACCAATACAAATTATCACAGGAGCGCCTAACGTAGCCGAAGGACAAATGGTTATTTTAGCTAAAGTTGGTGCACATATTATTAACCGTGAAAATGGTGAGCTAATTGAACTAAATGCAGTTAAATTACGTGGAGAATTCTCTTATGGCATGTTAGTTGCACTACAGGAAATTGGCTTCAGTGACAAAATTGCCCCCAAAGCGTTTGAAGCAGGGATTTATGTTTTTAATGAAACTGATGATGTTAAACCTGGAGATGATGCGCTTGTAGCTTTGGGAATGGATGAGCCGGTATTAGATACTGACTTAACGCCTAATCGAGCAGATATGCTATCAATGATCGGTACAGCCTATGAATTTGGGGCGATGTTAAATAAGCCGGTTACTCTGCCATCATTTGAACTGGTCGAGTACGAACAAACAGCAGATAGTCAAGTTTCTGTTCAAATTGATGATCAAGAACTAGTTTCAAAGTATGCGTTGCGCGTTGTAAACAACGTCACTATAAAGGATTCTCCCTTGTGGTTACAAAAGCGCCTGTGGAATGCCGGTATGCGTCCAATCAACAATATCGTTGATATCACTAATTATATGATGTTAACCTATGGGCAACCACTACATGCATTTGATTTGGACAAGTTAAATGGTTCAGATATTTACGTACGCCGTGCGAAAGATGGCGAAAAGTTGGTAACCCTCGATGGTGAAGAGCGATCATTGCGATCCGGTGAAGACATTGTCATTGCTGATGAATCAGAAGGATTGATGTTAGCTGGTGTCATGGGTGGCATGGGTTCTGAAATCGATAATAATACAAAAAATATTGTGATTGAAAGTGCCATATTTAACCCAAGTTTGGTTCGAGCAACTGCAAGACGCCATAATTTGCATTCTGAGGCATCATCACGCTTTGAGCGTGGATTAAACTGGGATGAAACACTTAATGCCTTGGATCATGCAGCTAGTTTAGTAGATGAATTAGCAGACGGTCAAGTAGCACGTGGCCAAATTGTTGCCGCTGATAATGTTCGTAAAGATATCCGCTTGTCATTGTCAACGCAACGGGTAAATAATATTTTGGGTACATCATTAGAAACAGATGAAATTGCTAACATTTTTGATAAGCTGAACTTTGTTTATGAAAAAAATGATGAAAAAATTGTTGTTGATGTGCCAGCACGTCGTGCTGATATTTCTATTGAGGCCGATTTAATTGAAGAAGTAGCACGTTTGTATGGTTATGATAACTTACCAGTTACATTGCCTTACGGTCCTACAACGTCTGGTAAATTGTCTAGAGAGCAACGTCAAATCCGTGCTAGTCGGCATATTATGGAAAGCTTGGGATTAAATCAAGCAATTTCATATGTGTTAACAACGAGTGAAAAAGCCCAGTTATTTGCTGAAAATAAAGCAGATGGTGTTGTAACATTAAACTATCCTATGAGCTCTGACCGTACAACGGCTCGCCAAAATTTATTAGCAGGATTATTAGATGATGTCAGTTATAATGTGAGCCATTTTGTACCTAACGTTGCGTTATATGAACAAGGTCGAGTGTTCATTGCTAATGAACCTAATGAGCAACCAAAAGAAATTGAGCATATAGCGGGAGTAGTAACTGGTAATTTACAAAAATCATCATGGCAAGAATCTAAGCAAGAAAAAGCCGTTGATTTTTATGATATCAAAGGAATTGTAGAAAATTATTTAGATCAGATTGGTGTCGATAACGTCCGTTATATTGCGACAGAACGCCATGAAAGTATGCACCCTGGTCAAACGGCTGATATTTATATTGGAGAACAATATGTCGGATTTGTTGGTCAAATTCATCCCAAGATTACAAAAAAGCAAAAATTAGCGCCAGTATTTGGGTTTGAACTTAATTTATTTACTGTATTTAATCATGTGACAGATAGTATTCAATTTAATCCTATTTCACGTTTTCCACAAATTAGTCGAGATGCCGCATTATTAGTTGATCAGGCGACAACAAATAGTGAAATTAGTGCAACAATTGTAGAGACAGCAGGGGAGCACTTAGTTGATGTGACTTTGTTTGATGTTTATACAGGTAACAATCTGCCAGAAAGCAAAAAATCACTTGCTTACACGTTAACTTATCAAGATAGTGATGGCACGTTGCTAGAAACTGATGTGAATTCTGATTTTGAACATATTATGAGTGAATTACAATCTAAATTTAATGTAGAAATACGCTAATTATTTTTCTAATGTTATTTGAGTTGTCATTGTAAATACGATATAATGGGTTGCAGACTATAAAGTTATAGGATAATTTCATGGCAAAAATAATCGTACACGGCGGTAAACGCATACGTGGAGAAGTCACAATTGGTGGCGCTAAAAATTCAACAGTAGCATTAATCCCGGCGGCCATTTTAGCTGATACACCGGTGAAATTTGATACGGTACCACAAATTCTAGATGTTAAAAACCTGCAATTGATTTTGCAAGCAATGAATGTGACGTCTAAGTTTGAAAATGGGGTGTTGGATATTGATCCAACACGCATTGAAGAAAGTGATTTGCCCAGTGGCGCTATTAAGTCATTACGCGCTTCATATTATTTTATGGGTGCATTACTTGGCCGGTTTGGCCGTGCAACAGTGACTTTCCCTGGTGGTGATAATTTAGGCAGACGCCCTATTGATCAGCATATTAAGGGGTTTGAAGCGCTAGGTGCCGTGGTGACTGAAAGCAATGATATTATTCATATTGATGCAACGGATCATGGTCTAATTGGTGCGCGTATCGCTTTAGATACTGTATCTGTTGGTGCTACTATTAATATCGTTTTGGCTGCGGTTCGTGCAAAAGGCCAAACAGTTATTGAAAATGCTGCACGAGAACCTGAAATCATTGATATTGCAACATTTTTGAACAACATGGGTGCTAACATTCGTGGTGCGGGAACAGATACTATTCGTATTGCTGGCGTACCGACTTTGAAGGCACGCAATACGCACACTGTTATTCCTGATCGGATTGAAGCTGGAACATACATGAGTATGGCAGCAGCATATGGGGATGGCGTGACAATAAAAAATGTTATTCCAGAACACTTAGAATCATATACATCAAAACTAATTGAAATGGGTGTTAACCTTGATATTGGTGAAGATGCAGTTCATGTATACAAATCAGATGCATTAAAACCGGTCGCCATCAAAACGATGCCGTACCCTGGTTTTGCTACTGACTTGCAACAACCTATCACTCCTTTACTGCTAATAGCTCAGGGTGAAAGTACTATTATTGATACCATTTATCCAAAACGAGTGAAGCATATTGCTGAATTACGTCGTATGGGTGGTGATATTGCTTCAGCTAAGCCGGGCGAAATTAAAATTAATCAGTCACCGCGCTTGGTTGGTACGGATGTTGAGGCTGCAGAAATTCGCGCAGGAGCAGCATTAGTCATTGCAGCAATTATGGCTGATGGTGAGACGATCATTAACAATGCCGATCATATTTTACGTGGATATGATCGTATTCAAGAGAAGTTAACAAGTTTAGGTGCCGACATTAATATTGAAGGCATCGACCTTATCAATCTAATGCCATAATGTATTGCGTTACGAATTAATATTTGGTATACTAGTTTAGTTAATAACTGACTCTGGGTCACGAGACTCAGGGCGCTAAGGAGAAATGAACAATGCAAGCAGAAATCCACCCAGATTATCGTCAAGTTGTTTTCATTGATGCTTCAACAGGAAAGAAGTTCTTGTCAGCTTCAACTGTAACATCAAATGACACAACTGATTTTGAAGGTAAAGAATATCCAGCAATTCGTATGGATATTACATCTGATTCACACCCATTCTACACAGGTAAGCAAAAGTTTACGCAAGCCGATGGTGCGGTCGACAAGTTCAACAAGAAGTTTGCTGGATTTGGTTTCAAGAACAACGAAGACAAGTAATTGTTCTTTTAGAAGCGTTCACTTTAGTGAACGCTTTTTATGTATGAGGTGAAAATTATCGCACGCACAGTTTTACCAGTAAAATTAAATCAAGAGTTGATCGTTGTCGTCGATGATATTCGGATTGATGGTATGGGTATTGTTTATGTCACAGCAAAGTATCCGTTGTATGTTGCTGATGCATTACCAGGAGAAAAGGTGCATTTACTGGTAACTCAAGTAGACAAATTTTCTGGCTATGCTAAAGTTCTTGATTGGTTGGAAAGTTCAGATAAACGTCAAAATAGTGACCGGCAGTATTTGATTGATGCCGGTACAGCACCATTAGTGAACTTGAAATATGAGGCACAACTTGAACTAAAACAAGCCCAAGTGAAGAGACTGTTTGAAGAACAGCATATTGATGTGTCAGTTGACCGAACGATTGGGATGGACAATCCAACATACTATCGTAATAAGACTATTGTGCCAGTGAAATGGCAGAATGATCATTTGACTAGCGGGTTTTACAAGAGGGGGACTCATGATTTAGTACCCATGGATGATTATTTTGTTAACGATGCAGAAATTGATCAGGCAATTATTGTGGTTCGAAATATTCTGGAGAAGTATGATATCACAGCATTTGATCCTGATTTGGAACGTGGTGCGATTCGTTATATAATGATACGTCGTGGCTATTATTCTCATGAATTAATGGTCGTATTGGTTTCAAACGAAGAAGTCATTTCGCACGAAACAGAAATTATTGCTGATATCCGAAACCAGCTGACAGAATTAAAAAGCTTGATTTTGAACTATAGTCCCAAAAAAGACTACGTTTTGTTAAGTCCAAATAATCGAATACTATGGGGCGAGAAAGCAATTTATGATACTTTGCTTGGGTATGAGTTCATTATTGGTCCTAATTCGTTTTATCAAGTTAATCCGCAAACCACCGAAGTTCTATATGATTTAGCTGCCCAAAAAGCGGATTTGAAGCCGACAGACACTGTTATTGATGCTTACTCAGGTATTGGGACTATTGGAATTAGCGTTGCTAGTCGGGTTAAAAAAGTACTTGGTGTTGAAGTTGTTCCTGGTGCAGTTGCTGATGCACAATTGAATTTACAGGTCAATAATATTTCTAATGCCGAATATATTTTGGCTGATGCACCTGTGCAATTTAAAAAGTGGCAAGAACAAGGTTTGAAGCCAGATGTTGTTTTCGTTGATCCACCGAGACGTGGCTTAACGACTTCTCTCATTAACGCCACAACTGATATGTCACCAGAAAAAATAGTATATATTAGCTGCAATCCAGTAACTTTGAGTCGTGACGCCGTTGAGATTATTGAAAATGGGTATCATATTGATGGTTCGGTCTTACCAGTGGATCAATTTCCACAGACTTCTCACGTCGAAAGTATTACAGTGTTCCGAAAGGATTAAAATGAATTACTCAGTAAAAAAGATAGGTCAGATATTAAATGCGACAACACAAATAGATTCCAAAATAGTTACTGGTGTGTCTTTTGATTCTCGTAAAGTTAAATCTGGAGATTTATTTGTTGCTCTGGTTGCTGAAAACGATGGGCATGATTATGTGCAACAGGCGTTGACAAAAGGGGCCACAGCCGTTTTAGTGGACGACAGGCATCAAATAGATTCAAAAATTCCAGCTATTATTGTATCAGACACATTGTTAGCTCTTCAGCAATTGGGAGAATATCGTCGTCATCAAATTAATCCTAAAGTTGTTGCTATTACTGGTTCAAATGGTAAAACAACAACAAAAGATATGACTTCGGCAATAATGGGTTCTCAATACAAAACCTTTAAAACACCTGAAAACTTTAACAATGAAATTGGTGTTCCTTTGACGTTGCTCACTATGCCAGATGATACAGAAGTGTTAGTGGTAGAATTAGGTATGGATCGACCTGGTCAATTGACGACATTATCTGAGTTAGTGAGTCCAGACATTGCCATCATTACTATGATTGGAGAGGCGCATATTGAGTTTTTCAGAACACGTGAAAATATCGCTAAGGCAAAACTCGAAATTACTAAAGGTCTCAAATCACAAGGAACATTATTGATTCCTTACGATGAACCTCTCCTGACAAATGCACAAGTTAAACAAAATGTGCAAACCTTTGGACAAGATATTAAAGATATTAATTCGTCATCCTCCAAGACAATTTTTACTTATCAAAATACTCGATTTGCTATTCCACTGTTGGGTCGGTATAATATAATGAATGCGCTCGCAGCGATTTCAGCGGGTATCTTATTACATATTGAATTAAAAAACGCTGCAGAAGCGCTTCAGCATTTTGATTTGACAAAAAATCGCACAGAACAGCTCACCACATCTCACGGCGTGAACTTAATTAGCGATGTTTATAACTCAAATCCAACGGCTGTTGCTGCTGTCTTGGCAACATTAAAAATTATACCGGCCACACACAAGTATGTTGTGTTGGGTGATATGTTAGAATTAGGCGAACAGGCTGCAAGCTTGCACGCTTGTCTGGCAGAAACGGTGATAAATGCGAATGTTGATGGCGTTTACTTGGTTGGACCATTGATGAATAAATATCTATATCCAATCTTGCAACGACGCTTTGATTCAGCGCACTTGCACCAATATGAAACAGATCAGTTAGCCGAATTAATCAAAGATTTACAGACGTTAGGTGAAAACGGGGACGTGATTTTGTTAAAAGCAAGTCATGGGATTCATCTTGAGAACGTTGTTAACGCATTGGTAAAATAGTTTTATGTGTTGAGGGGCACAAAATGAAACGCAGTCAGAAGCAACAATTTAAGATCAGAAAATGGTCTGTGTTCTTAATATTAGTTTGTACCATGGGATTAGTGTTATGGCCGAATCAGTTGAATAACGGTCAATATACGATTAATCCAATCGTTGATGATAAGTATAGTGCTAACAGTATGTCAGCACTAAAAAGCAATATCTCGCCACAAAATAAATTTGCTGAGACATTGGATAAAAAACTTCAGTCGGAAAACTATATAGGTACAGCGCTGATTGTGCACCATAATGAAATTATTTTGCAAAAGGGCTATGGTGAGGCAGATGAAAAAATGCATCGTGATAACGATGCCTCAACACTTTTTCAGCTTGCCTCAATTGAAAAATCCATGACTGCTGTATTAATAATGCAGCAAATAGAATCTGGTAAACTGTCATTTGATACCAAGCTGAGTGATTATTATCCGAATGTGGTGAATGCTAATCGTATTACGATTAGCGATTTAATCACCATGACTAGTGGTTTAAGTCAACGTATTCAACCGACGACATTTGAGTCCGAAGAAGATAACATTGATTTTTCTGCTGTTCATGCTGTTAAAATTGGTGAACCTGGTACTGGAATCGGTTGGTCTTACCAGCCGGTCAATTATCGTTTGTTAGCAGGTATTTTGATGAAGCTCACTAATAAAACGTTTGCCGTATTGTTGAACCAAGTATTCAATAATACTTATCATTTAAATGTGAGAAATTACCAAGATTTCATCAATTCCAAACATCGTTCTATTGGGTATGATAATAGTTACGAAAAAGCTTATAGTGAAAATCAAGTGGCATACAACCGTGAAACTGGCACCGGAAATGTTGCCATGACAACTGGAGAATTGTATCACTTTTATCGATTAATGATTGATAAAGTTATCATTAAACATCCCAGTCAGTTATGGCAAACACGAACCGGTGAGACTTATGCTGCTGGAATGTATCACGAGGGAAAATACCTTAATGCTCACGGCATTTTGCCAGGATTTGAACCCACGGTTGTTATAAGCAATAATGGACAAGATGCGGTAATATTGCTTAGTAATCAATATTATAAGAATCACAGTTTTCAACCATTAGCCAGAGAATTATTTACAAAAATGACTGCCATTCCAACAAAGTAATGGCAAACGCGCACAAAGCGCAAGGAGAAAAAATTTTGAAATTTAGTGAATTAGGTTTGTCACAAGACATTTTGGATGCTATTACAACGCATGGATATGTTGAAGCTACACCAATCCAAGAAAAGACAATTCCATTAACATTAGCAGGACGTGATGTAATTGGACAAGCACAAACAGGAACTGGTAAAACAGCAGCATTTGGTTTGCCAATCTTGGAGCACATTGATTTAAATAATAAAAACATTCAAGCATTGATTGTATCACCAACGCGTGAATTAGCAATTCAAACAGCTGAAGAATTAAAAAAGTTGGGACGCGACAAGCGAGTTGATGTACAGGTTGTCTTTGGTGGTGCTGATATTCGCCGTCAGATCCAAAATTTGAAGTCACATCCACAAATCCTAGTTGGTACACCTGGTCGTTTACTTGATCACATTAACCGTAAGACTGTAAAAATTGATAATGTTCGTACATTAGTATTGGATGAAGCTGATGAAATGTTAAATATGGGCTTCTTAGACGATATTGAGGCAATTATTTCAAAGACACCAGCAGAGCGTCAAACACTGTTGTTCTCAGCAACAATGCCACCAGCAATTAAGCGTATTGGTGTCAAGTTCATGACGAACCCTGAACATATTCAAATCGAAGCAAAAGAATTAACAACTGATTTGGTTGATCAATACTTTGTTCGTATGCGCGAAAACGAAAAGTTTGATACTATGACGCGTATCTTTGATGTGCAGGCACCAAAATTGGCGATCGTCTTCGGTCGTACAAAGCGTCGCGTTGAAGAATTATCACGAGGATTAGAAGCACGTGGTTACCACGCTGCTGGTTTGCATGGTGATTTAACACAACAAATGCGTTCACGTGTGTTGGCTCAATTTAAGTCACATGAAATTAATATTTTAGTTGCAACAGACGTTGCTGCACGTGGTTTGGATGTGAAGGACGTATCTCACGTTTATAACTTTGATATTCCGCAAGATCCAGAATCTTATGTTCACCGTATTGGACGTACTGGTCGTGCTGGAGCTAAGGGTGTATCTGTCACTTTCGTTGCACCAAACGAAATGGATTACTTACGTGCTGTTGAAGATTTGACTAAGAAGCGCATGACGCCTCTTGAACCAGCATCTCTAAAGGACGCTCGTATTGGAAAGATTAACAATGCTGCTGGTGAAGTTGCTAAGTTAATTGATACAACTGAGGTTTCAGAAATTCAATCTCAGGTAGATGCGTTGACAGCAAAGTATAGTGCTGAACAATTAGCTGCTGCTGTATTATCTAGCGTTGCTGATTTAGAAAAGCAAAATACACCAGTTGAAATTACTCGTGAACGTCCATTACCACGTCGTAAGGGTGGTAATGGTGGCTCACGCGGTGGTTCACGTAATGGCGGCGGACGTCGTAATGGTGGTGGCGGTGGTTACCGTGGCAATCGCGAACGTCGTGGTAATGGTGACACCCGCGGTAATGATCGCCGTCGAGGCAGTGGCGCTGCTTCTAGCGAACGCCGTTTTGGAGATTACAAGCGTCGTGACGGTCGCTCAACTGAAAGTCGTCGCAACAGTAGTGGCGGATCACGTCGCGAATTTACTGTACGTGAAAAAGATTAATAAATTAAAATGCTGTTTGAGACATCTTTGTATGATGTCTTATGAACAAGTGGAGCTCAGCTATTATT
This sequence comes from Leuconostoc sp. XM4, assembly GCF_055698815.1. Classification (NCBI taxonomy): domain Bacteria; kingdom Bacillati; phylum Bacillota; class Bacilli; order Lactobacillales; family Lactobacillaceae; genus Leuconostoc; species Leuconostoc sp. XM4. The sequence goes on from NZ_CP134507.1 coordinate 412,040, forward strand.
GAGTTGTTATCCACACATTTTGTAACACGATGAAACCGTCCAAACATTTTGGACGGTTTTTAGTTGGAGAAAGTAAATGAAAACAGTTGAAGATGCCATATCTTATATTCATAACCGGCCAAAAGGTGGTCAAAAAGAGTCATTATACCGCATGACCACATTGTTAGCAGCCTTGGGAAATCCACAAAATGATTTACCATATGCCATACATGTCACTGGTACGAATGGTAAGGGCTCAGTATCAACGATGGCTAGTAACATTTTACGTGTGGCAGGTTATGATACTGGTTTGTTTGTTTCACCTTTCATCACTAATTTTCGGGAACGAATACAAATCAATAATGAGATGATTTCGAAAGATGATTTACTGCACGCTACTAACAAAGTCGCACAAGTGTTAATAAACGTTGATGCAGAATTATATCCGGATATTCCTGTAGAATTTGAAGTTTTGACAGCGATTATGTTCACCTATTTTTCTTCAAAAAAATTAGACGCATTAGTGATAGAAGTGGGTATTGGTGGTTTACTTGACTCTACTAATGTGATGCCAAATACAAAGGTAGCTGTTATCACTAGCGTAGGATTAGATCATCAGAAAATGTTGGGTAATACAATTACTGAAATTGCATCACAGAAGGCCGGTATTATTCATGATGATGTTGCTGTTGTTACCGGTGATTTACCAGATGAAGCACGCTTGGTCATTGAAAAGAAAACCCCACATGTCATAAAAGGTCTGCGCCATGAATTTCAATCCGGATTGCCAGGAGAATATCAGATAGAAAACACAGCGACTGCTGTTGCAGCAGTACGTGCTTTTGCTCAGAATATTTCTGATGATACAATTCAAAAAGGGCTAGAAGAGAGCCACTTTTCGGGACGGTTTGAATTAATTGCACCAAACATTATGGTGGATGGTGCTCATAATGCTCAAGGACTTCGTGCTTTATACAAGTCGTTGTCAGTGGCATATCCAAAGGAAAAAATCACCTTGATTATTGGTAGTTTGATGGATAAAAATGTTACTGCTGAATTCAATGAAATATTGCGAGATGACAGATTTAATATTGTTCTTGTGCCATTTAGTGGACCTAATGGCCGTCCTAGTTTATCCATTGAGCAGACATTAAAACAGTATCAGGTATCTGCGATGCCACATTGGCAAGAAGCGGTTGAAAAATCAACCGCGGATTTAACGGTATTGACTGGATCATTATATTTTATAAGTGAGGTAAGAGAGCAATATGATAGATGATAAGTTATCCCCACGTTTGGTGCTAAGTGTCTTAGCGATTGGATTGCTGGGATTTACTGATATTATGTTAGAAACTGCCTTGAACGTCAGCTTTCCAATGTTGATGACAGAATTTAAGGTAACCTCTAGCACAGTACAATGGTTGACCTCAGGTGTCATCTTGTTGACAAGTATGGTAGTTATTTTGTCGCCATGGTTAAAGAAAAACTTCACCAATCGGAGCCAGTTTATTGTTGCCACGGTTATATCGATTGTAGGTGTTCTGATTGATGCTGTGAGTAATACCTTTGTGATTACATTGTTCGGCCGGTTGCTACAAGGGATTGGTGGTGGCGTTGGCTTACCATTAATGTATAATGTTATTTTCGAACAAGTTCCTGAGAAAAAGCGTGGCACGATGGTCGGACTTGGCTCATTAATTATTTCTTTTGCTCCAGCAATTGGTCCAGCTTTTGGTGGTTATCTAACTCAAAATTACGGTTGGCATATGGTCTTTTGGGTTGTGCTGCCCGTTCAAATTGGTTCTCTCATACTTGGGTGGGCCACAATCAAGCAAGTTTCAACAATTAAAAAAGAAAAATTAGATATTATTGGCTGGCTGTTGTTAAGTCTGTTTTTTGTCTCTGGTATTTTTGTCATCGAAAGAATCAGCACACATGGATTAGTAAATCTTTTAAGTTTATTGATGACTTTGGCGATGTTTGTGGGTATTATTGGATATATTCTTTATGCAAAAAGAGTTGAAAATCCATTGTTAAGCCCAGAAATATTTAAGTTTAAGGTTTTTCGTTTTGGTATAGCAGCGGCATTTGTAGCTCAAATAGTTAATCTAACGTTTAACTATGCAATACCCATGGTTCTACAAATTGTTTTACTCAAAAACCCACAAGTTGCCGGTTTGACTTTACTTCCAGGTGCTTTAAGTTATGCTATGATGGCTATAATTTCTGGTCGCCTATATGATCGATATAGTGCACGGCTACCAATTACAATTGGTGTGACATTGATGTTTGTTGGGACGTTACTAATTGCATTTATCCCAATTAATCTCATTAGTTTAACAGGTGGATTCATGGTTATTCAGATAGGGGCGGGTTTCTGGTTTGGTAACAACATGACCTATTCGGTAAGCAGTGTACCAGTTGAATTTCAAAGCTCAGGAAATTCTATTTTTTCTGCAACAACGAACTATTCCGCTGCAGTTGGTATTGCACTTGCTGCTGGCATTATTGCTACATTTCAAAAGCAAGCAATTAACGTACGTGAGTTGGCTTCATCAACACACATTGGTGCATTGTGGACATTTAGAGTGGACATAGTACTGATTGTTTTAGCCGCCATTCTTTCATTAAGTGCTTTAGGTTCTATAAGAAAATAGAGAGAATGACGTATCATATTGTAGAGGTAAACAATATGGTCAAAGAAAAAGTAGAGAAATTTTACAATGTTTTGGGGTATAAGGAAAAGAAAGATATTCGTATTTTTCAACGTTACTTTCCAAATAACTATAATTTAAATGAATTGACAAATGATATAGTGGAAGATTTTTTGTCTCATAATCCGATTGCTAATGAAGCTTTGCTGTTAGGAATTGAAATTGGCAAACATGTTGCGCACCAGCGACGGCCACAGTTACTAAATGCCAAATATTCAGCAGCAATAGGCCGGTTTGCGCAACAACAAATTGGTAATTTAATGCAGGAACAATTAAGTGTAGCTTTGCTTGATACGCAGTTGAATGTTATCGGTTGGGAAGTAGTCTTTGTGGGTACTTTAAGTCAAGTACAAGCTTCACCACGAGAGATATTTCAACGCGTACTAAAAGCCAACGCATTTGGATTCATGATTGCACATAACCATCCTAGTGGTAATATTATGCCTTCCAATGCAGATATTACTTTCAGTCAGCGTTTGGCAACAATTGGTCATCAAATGGATTTACGTTTATTTGACTCGTTTATTGTGACACAAAATGAGTATTGGAGTATGTCAGAAAATCAACAATTAAAAAAAGTTATCTGATTTTTCAGATAACTTTTTTTATTTAGACAGCTACGGGCGCTTTAATGGCCGGTTCACTATCGTAATCTAATATTTTGATGTCATCCATCGTATAATCAAACAATGATTTAACTTCCGGATTTAGCCATAGTTTTGGTAATTTGTGCATAGGCCGTGACAATTGTTCTGTTATTTGATCAACATGATTATTGTAGATATGCGTGTCACCAATGGTATGAATAAATTCACCAACTTCGTAGCCAGTTTGAGCTGCCACCATGTGTAGCAACAGTGAATAGCTGGCAATATTAAATGGAACACCAAGGAAAAAGTCACCGGAGCGTTGATACATTTGCAAACTGAGTTTACCGTCCGCAACATAAAACTGACTAAGTACGTGACAAGAAGGTAAGGGAGCTTGCGGTGTGGTCTCAGCATTCCAAGCTGTTAAAATGAGGCGACGTGAATTCGGTGTTTCCTTAATTTGATCAATAAGTCTGGCGACCTGATCAACGGTTTCATCACCGGCGGTCAGACTATTTGTTTCCCAGCTACGCCACAATTTTCCATAAACATTTCCAATATAACCAAATTCTTCCTTGAATTCGTCATCATTGAGAATGTTGTTAACGAAAATGTCTTTTTGTTCTTTGTATATTTTGGCAAAATTTTCATCAGTTTGTGAACGAAGACCAAAATTAGTCATATCGGGACCGGTATATTTATCAGATTCAATCCACTTTTTAAACGCCCATTCATCCCAGATATGATTATTGTGTTCAAGTAAGAATCGGATATTATTATCTCCTCTTAAGAACCATAAAAGTTCACTTTTAATCAAACCAAAGAAAACCTTTTTGGTAGTTAAAAGGGGGAATCCTTCAGCCAGTTTAAATCGCATTTGTGTACCGAACAATGAACGTGTTCCAGTACCAGTGCGGTCTCCTTTATGTGATCCTTCATCAAGAATCTTTTGTGCGAGGTCGAGATATTGTTGTTCATTTTGAGACATATGTCAAAATACGTAATGTGCGCGACTGAATCATTGGCATGCAATGCCTCCAGGCGATTCCTTATCAAACACATTTCCTTTCAAAATTAATCTTTACTTAAAATACTAACGAAAACCCCGTTAAATAGCAAATGATTTAACGGGGTTTTCGATGTGATATCTCTTTCTATTGGATTAAAAAACGCTAAGGTATATCGTATTCATACAATGAATTGGTTCATATCAATTTGCTGTGCTGTAAGTGCAGAAAGTGGAACTTGTTTTAATTCAATTCCTTTTTGTGCTAATAGTTCTTCGGCAAAGGTATTATTTCGATAATCTCTCATAAAATAAATTTTATTGATGCCGGCTTGTAAAAGTAATTTAGTACATTGGACGCAAGGTACGTCTGTTACATAAACTTCCGATCCATCAATTGTTATACCCATTTTTGCTGCTTGCATCAAGGCGTTTTGCTCTGCATGAACTGCTCGAATACAGTGACCGTCAACCATCAAGTCACCAACTTCTGTACAGTGAGGCGTGCCAGATACAGAGCCATTGTACCCACTGGCAATAATGCGATGATCACGAACAATAATGGCACCAACGTGTAATCGCGTGCAGGTAGATCGTGTGGATAAAATTGCTGCTTGTGCAATGAAATATTGATGCCAACTAATGCGTTGATCTGCCATGAATAACTTCCTTTATCAAATAAATCTGTTAGAATGATAATAACACATTTTTATTTGAAGGAGTAAAAAATATGACAGAGATTTTAGATGGTAAGGCGGTTGCAAAAACCATCAATGAACAAACAAAAGCACGTGTGGCTAAACAAAAAAGACCTGTCACTTTAGCAGTTATTTATGATCCTTCAAATGATGGGAGCCAATTATATGTTGGCATGAAGTCACGTCAAGCAGCTAAACTCGGAATTGTAACGCGAGATATACCAATCTCAACTGATGCAACAACAGAAAGTGTTATTCAATTAGTAGAAGAGCTAAATGACGATGAAAGTATTACAGGAATCCTTGTTCAGAGTCCGTTAGCCAAAGGAATTAAAGAACGACAAATTTTTTCTGCTGTGGCACCACATAAAGATGCTGATGGTCTAGGAGCAACAGTTCAAGGAATGCTATTCGGTGATTCTTTGGAAAATTATACTGTTGCGGCAACGCCTCAAGGTGTGATGACACTTTTGGCGCAATATAATATTTCTTTAAAAGGAAAAAATGCTGTGGTTGTTGGCCGCTCACAATTATTTGGCAGGCCAATGTTTGCTTTGCTCACTAATGCAGACGCTACGGTAACCTTAGCACACCGCTATACTGAACCAACGACCTTAAAGGCACTTTTAAAAAATGCAGATATTGTTGTTGTTGGTGTTGGTATTCCAAACTTTATTCAAGGTGAAGACCTGAAAAAGGGCGCTACAGTAATCGATGTTGGTATGAACGTTGTTGATGGGAAAGCCACGGGGGATGTAAACTTTTCCTCAGCCCAAGGGATTGCCGGTTATATAACCCCTGTTCCAGGTGGTGTTGGACCAATGACTATCGCAACGCTGTTAGAAAATACAGTAACACTAGCAGAACAACATCAATAAAACGATAAATAAAAAAGCATCTGGCATATTTGTCAGATGCTTTTTTGTGCGAAAAGATATCTAAACTCGTATGATACTGTGAGCTCAAAAAAGAGAAAGGAGTTAATGATGGAAATTGATCAATTACTTGATAACGCTGTTGCTGAGGAAGCTAGTGATATTTACATATTGCCCAACGATGATAGGTTTACGATAAAGTTTCATGCTGGTGGTTCAATAGTAACTCAAGAATATCTGGACAATAAAGCTGCTGAAAAAATGATTTCAGCTATTAAATACCGTGCTAAGATGAATATTTCTGAGCGACGAAGGCCACAACTCGGGCGTTTTCAAAAACAGGATATTTGGATACGTGTTTCAACTGTGGGAGATTTTTTGAACCGAGAGACAGTAGTTTTGCGTGTAATTTATCCAGAGCACAATACACAAAATTGGTTGGCTGAAAAGCAGTTTGATGATATGAAATTAAAGTTACCTGATTCAGGATTGTTTTTAATCTCAGGACCAACCGGATCAGGTAAAACAACAACACTTTATCATTTATTAAAAAGCATTGCGGAAAATAAATTAGTATTAACCATTGAAGACCCCGTAGAAATTAATGCCCCAGAGTTTGTGCAGTTGCAGGTTAACGAGACAGCGGGCATTAACTATACAGAATTAATTAAAGTAGCTTTACGCCACCGACCTGAAATTTTACTAATCGGAGAAATTCGTGATGTTAAAACAGCTCAAGCTGTGATACAAGCAGCTTTGAGTGGACATTTAGTATTTAGTACTATTCACGCAATGTCAACAAAAGACGTCGCTTTACGGTTGTTGGAACTAGGTGTTGATAAAAGTCAGCTCGAAGCAGCATTAACAAAAATTGTTTATCAAAGGTTAGTGCCCACGATAGACAATAAACAAGCAGCTGTTGCTGATGTTGTAGAAGGAATGCCTTTAAAAGGTTCACCAAAATTTACTAATAGATGGCGAGAAACGCTTGCGGATGCCTTAAAGGAAGGGAAGATAACAAATGAAACCTATCAAAAATTTAGCGCGCTTTAATAAGCGGGACCAGGTATTATTTTTTCAAGAGCTGGGTGAGCTACTATCATCAGGATATAGTATCGCACAGAGCATTGATATCTTAGCTAGTGCACATCAAAAATGGCAATCAATCCTTAGCCAGGTTCAGAAAGGTCTATCAACAGGGCAAACATTCTATCAAGCCCTCGAGGCATTTATTAGTCCAAATATTTTATTACAATTGCGGTTATCAGACCAACATGGGGATATTTCCAATACACTGGTTCGAATTGGGCAGACCCTTGCCAAATTTCAGCAACAACAAAGCAAGTTATCACAGGTCATGCGTTATCCAATTATTTTACTGGGTATCCTTGGTTTGTTGTTGATTGGACTAAAATGTTTTTTATACCCTATGATCAATCAATGGCGAGAAACTAATCAAGAGACGATCAATTATCCATATGCATTTATTTTCTGCACCGGTCTCTTAACTTTAACCTTCTTAACACTGTGGTTATGGTATTGGCATCATTTATCATCAATTCAACAATTAAATATACTGGCTAAAGTACCATTTGTGGGGACGCTAGTGCGCAGTATTGTTACCTATCAAGTTAGCCAACAATTATCAATGTTAATGTTTAGTGGACTAACGTTACCAGAAATTATTGATGAAGTTGCACAACAAAATAATAAATCATACGCAGTTGCACTTGCACATGATATTCAAAAGCATCTCAAATTGGGAGGCAATATCGAGAGGTATATATTATCACAGTCATTTGTTAATGATTCATTGGCTGGATATTTTATTCGTGGTCATAAACCTAAGATACTTGCTCGATATCTCGATTATTATGCAAAAACACAATTTAAATTACTTATGCAACAAACAGACCGTTTTATTGGCACGCTGCAACCATTATTTTTTGGTATTATCGGCGTTGCAATTGTTGGTCTGTATATGAGCATGCTATTACCAATGTATCAAACAATCGGAGGACTATATCAATGAGTATTTTTAAAAAATCGAAAAAAGCATTTACACTAATTGAAGCAGCAATTGTACTCTTTATTATTAGTTTGTTAATGTTACTTATTTTGCCAAATTTAAATGCACAGCGTAAACATGCGGTAGAAAACCATGCGACAGCGATGGTATCAACTGTTCAAACACAAATTGATTTGTATCAAAATGATCACCCCAATCAGGATAATGTGACACTCGCTGCACTAAAATCAGAAAATTATTTAACTGAGAAACAGTTTCAAAAAGCACAAGATCTTAAAATAACAATTGTTCATAATGAAGCACGTAAATAGTGGGTTCACATTAATCGAGTCAGCTGTAACATTAATGATTGTGAGTTTGCTGCTTTTTGTTGGAGCACAAACATCGGCGCGTCCCAAAATAGACACGCAACAATGGTTAGCAACATTTCAAACCTACTGGCAAAACGCAAGACTAACGGCACAACATGAACAAAAAACAGTTGAGGTTATTTTTGATAAGAAGGAGGTGAGATTTAATAATCAAGTACTGGTTTATCCATCAGGTATAAAAAAAGATACGCAACAAAGAATAAATGTCTTAACAACAGGCTATGTTGCACCAACCACAGTGACACTCACAGGAGAACAGACGACAAAACTAATATTTAGTCTTGGAGGAGGAGAATATCGTGTTGAAACAAATAATTCAAAATAAGCAGTCCGCATTTGTTTTGGCAGAATCAATGTTAGCTTTAATACTAGTATCAGTATGCATGTCATTTGAGTATGAACAAGTTCACCAATTTCATATTCACAAAAGTAACTTGGAAAGGAAATTAAAAGTTGCAGAACGAGAACGAATTGATGCAATAAATCAGTGGGAAGGGTGTAATGAAAAATGATGGGTTTACATTGCTAGAAGCCTTGATATCATTGCTTATAGCCGCGTTAGTTTTGACTTCTTTACAATTTGTTGTTCCGTTTTTAAAGCAAATTTCTGATGCTCCAAAGGCAACAGTCCTGCAAACGATCACGCATCAACTTGAAACTCAAAAATATACCATAACCTCAGCAACATTGACATCAGTTAGACTTAAAAGCTACTAGGGTAAAGATATGTATCTTGAAGTCAAAAATAATAAATTACAAATAAGTGGCAGTGGTGCGGGTCAGATAATTTTAATGGAGAACGTAACAAATCTAGCGGTGGATGATCGCAATAATTATTTGAATTTAACAATTACAACTAACAAAGGTAAATTTTCAAGTATATTGCATTTAAAGAAGACGGTACAAAATGAATAAAAAAAATGCCTATGTTTTAGTACCAACCATTTTTGTTCTGGGGGCATTAAGCGCGTTATTTATTTTGCAGAATATGGCTTTTAATCAACAGTTGCGGGCACAAACACATTTGATCGAAATAGCAAAAATTGACAAGATACAAATGATTGTCAGTACGCAAGTATACAAAAATAATGAGACCAAATTCAATTTTGATGAGGCTAAAGTCACCGTTATTAATAAGCAAATAAAAATTGACTTAGGAAAGCGTATATATCAGCGTGAATTGCTTGTGAAATAACCTTGAAAATTGGTCCTAAAACCGCTAAAATAAACCTATGACACAAGAAAAAATAGCACAATATTTTGATGCTTTAACTAGCGCTTCACAATCTTTGGTTAAAGACACGAACATCAGTTATATCGATGCACTAATTGAGATACTTGAAGATATTAATTTGCAGACTGTCCATCGCGAGTTTGATAAGCCAAGTAACGATGTGGTGCAAATAATACAGTCAACAATTGATATGGACTGGTCTTTATTATCACCAGCTGAAAAACGCAAAGCATTACAATTGGCTGTTTTGAAAGCTAATCGTGAAGATCAAACTCCTGCTAATTACCAGATTACCCCCGATGGAATTGGCTATTTGCTGGCTGATTTTATTAACCAGACAGCTGGGTTACGAGATAATGATACTATTATCGACATGAATGTTGGTTCAGGTAATCTTTTATGGACAATAAATGAGATGCTAGATGTGACAGTTAAACGCATAGGGATTGATAATGATGAAACACAACTAGCGCTCGCGTCCGCCACAGATGAAATAATCAATAGCGATGAAACAACTCTATACAAGGAAGACACCATCGGCATAGAAGAGGCCCCTAAAGCCAAAGTTGTTATAGCTGATTTGCCAGTCGGGTATTATCCACTCCAGCCAAGTGACAAATTTATAACTCGTAATCAAAATGGGCGTTCCTTCGTTCATCACCTACTTATTGAAAAGTCATTGGATTTTGTTGCAGATGATGGATGGATATATCTACTTGTACCCGCAAATGTTTTGAACGGCGATGAAGCAAAAAAAGTATTACAATTTGTTACGTCACGGGCACAGCTAAAAGCATTTCTACAATTACCAAACGAATTTTTCCAAGACGCGCGTGCAGCAAAAGCTATTTTAGTGCTTAAAAAACAAAGGACTAAAAATAATGAAGTGCTCATGGGCCAATATCCTTCGCTCAAGGATCTAAAATCATTGCAAAATTTTTTGCAAGAAATCAAAGCGTGGGTTAAACTAGAGAATGAACAAAATTGATGTATTCGTGGCATTGTCACTTAGAATTTAGGTAAGGAAGAAAGACAGGTAAAAAGAATATCATGGCTAAAACAATGGCTGTTAACGCAGGTAGTTCATCACTAAAGTTTCAATTATTAGAGATGCCTGCAGAACAAGTAATTGCACAAGGTGTTATCGAACGCATTGGTATGGACGATGCAATAGTAACGATTAAATACGGTGCAGAAATCAATGCAGAGCGCTTGGTTGGCCATTCAGAAGATGACGAACATATTACTTTGTCCAAAGACGGCAAAGGTAAAAAGTACGAAAACGTTACTGCAATTAAAAACCACCAACAGGCCATTAACTTCATGTTGCAAAAGTTAACAGATCTGGGTATTATTGAGGACTTTAATGAAATTACTGGTGTCGGACATCGTGTTGTTGCTGGTGGTGAATGGTTTAATCATTCCGTGGTGGTAACAGATGATGTGCTGGCTAAAATTGATCGTCTTGCAGATTATGCACCACTTCATAACCCAGCCAATGCTATGGGAATTCGTGCTTTCCAAAAGCTCCTCCCTGATGCATTGTCAGTGGCGGTTTTTGATACTTCTTTCCATCAAACAATGCCTGATGAAAACTTTCTTTATGCCTTGCCATATGAATACTACACGCGTTATGGCGCCCGCAAGTATGGTGCTCATGGCACATCGCACCGATATGTTGCATCGCGTGCAGCCGAATTGATCGGTAAAGATTTAAAAAGCTTGAAATTAATCACGCTGCATTTGGGTGCAGGTGCCTCAATTACGGCTATTAAGGATGGTAAGTCATTAGATACTTCTATGGGATTTTCTCCCTTAGCTGGTGTTGCTATGGCAACGCGTTCAGGAGATGTCGATGCTTCGCTTGTTTATTATATTCAAGAACGCGAAGGACTATCTAACGAAGAGATGTTAAATATATTGAACAAAAAGTCCGGTTTGCTTGGTATTTCGACAATTTCAAGTGATATGCGTGACTTGTTAGATGTCCAAGACACTAATGAGCATGCTGACATGGCGATTAGAATATTTATTAATCGTGTTGTTAAATATGTGGGACAGTATGTTGCTGAAATGGGAGGCGTTGATGCTATCGTATTTACAGCAGGAATTGGTGAAAACTCAGTCCCAGTTCGTAAAATGATTATTGATAAATTAAACTACTTTGGTGTGAAATTAGATGAAGAAAAAAATAATGTTCGCGGCAAAGAAGTTGAAATATCTACGAATGACTCCAAGGTAAAAGCCTTGTTGATCCCAACCAATGAAGAACTAATGATTGCTAGAGATGTTGAATCTTTGAAAGCATAGTTAGATGTAGAGTATGTGGACGGCTAGTGGACAACACTAGCCGCTTTATTACGCTGTAAGAGGTGAGATGAGATATGCAGTCTAGAAAAGAAAGACATCAGCATGAGATCAAAAATGCTGAGGCGATTGAGAAAGGCCTCGATCCATTTGCTGATACAATGAATAGTGGGAATAAGGGCGATAGCCCTAGAAAAAAACGTAAAAAGCCTAATCGTCTGATATTACTTTTGTTACTTTTAGTTATAGTGATAGGTCTGTTTTTCGGATTAAAAGTGTTATTGACAGATAATACAGCTGCATTAGATCCGAATGACACAACGTTTAAAACTGTGAAAATACCATCCGGATCTACACCCTCTCAGATGGCAAAAGCATTGCAAAAACAAAAAGTTATTAAAAGTTCTGAGGCCTTTTACAAATATTCATTAAAGCACGGTGCCGAAGATCTCCAAGCAGGCACTTATAAAATATCACCTTCTCAAACTGTTCAATTGATTTTTAAACAGTTGACGATGGGGCCTAATGCCGGACCACAATTGGGTAAAGGATATGTTTTGGTAGCAACAGGTCAAGATCAGGCGGCTATTGCCAAAAACATTGCCAGTGAGACTAAATTGTCACAAGATAAAGTGAATAAGGCATTTAGTGATAAATCTATTATTTCTAAGATGAAATCAAAGTATCCGGATTTATTGAAAAATATGTCTTCTAAGAGTAACTTGGCCGATTACGTTTACCCAGCAGCATACGATTTAAATAAAGTGACAGATGTTACTGATTTAATGACGAAATTGTTGGCAACTTCAGATAAACAACTAAAGTCGTATTATAAAGACTTGAACAAAGATGGTATAAATAAGCCTGCTGTTATAACATTGATGGCTACTTCGGGTAAAAGCGAATTTGAACATCGTTTGGCTTTTGTCAATAAAATTGCGCCATATGCTCAGACACTCAGTAAGAAATATGGTATCTTAGCATCAATATCGATAGCTCAAGCGGCACATGAATCAAACTGGGATAACTCAAAGCTATCATCTAAATACAATAACTATTTTGGTGTTAAAACTCAGGATGAGACAGCAGGAAAATCAGTTGTTTTGGAGACGACTGAATATGTTGATGGAAAACCTGAAACACAAAAAGCACGTTTTGCTGTGTATAGTGATTGGAAAGATAGCATGAAAGAACATGCTGAGACATTAGTGAATGGTAATACTTGGAATCCTAATCAGTTCCAAGATGTATTGGATGCAAAAAACTACAAGGAAGCCGCTAAAGCTCTGTATAAGGATTCATATGCAACCGATGTTAATTATCCAAAATTGATTATAAATTTAATCGAGACATGGAATTTACAACGTTTTGATAAATAAAAAATGTACCCGATCATCTAGACATTTTAGATGATCGGGTTTTAATATACGATATAACTGAATATGTTTTCAATTTTTATTTCTTATTTAATTTTAATATTTAAAAAAAATGATGTAAATTTTCAAAAATTATCGTGTAAATGATTGTATTGTACTTAATAAAAGTAAGTGCACACCAATAGTAATAAAGATTATCAGTAATTTTATAACGTAAACTTTTTCATGATTTTTATTCAAAATTTTTAATAAATTAACAATTATTTGAAAACGTTTACAGAAATTCTAAAAAAAGACTTGTGTAAACGGTTTCACTAATGTAAAATAAACAGTGTTAAAAAATGATGTGTTGCAGAACATCATATGAAAAAGGAGCAATATTTAGCATGAGTTTAGCAATTTTACTGGCCCTAGTGCCGGCACTAGCTTGGGGTTCCGTTGGAATCGTCAACACAAAAATGGGGGGAACAGCAGGGCAACAGACCTTAGGTATGACTTTTGGTGCTTTGATATTTGGCCTAGCAACAATGTTTTTCTTTGTCATGCCACGCCACATCGAATTAAGCAGTCATATTTGGGTTGTCGGTATCGTTTCTGGATTGGTTTGGGCAGTTGGAACAGCAGGACAATTTTTGGCTATCAAGGATTTGGGCGTTTCGCTTGCTATTCCATTGTCAACAGCCGGTCAAATTGTAGCAAATGCTTTAATGGCTGCTGCTGTCTTAGGCGAATGGAAAACTGCTAAAATGTGGGCAATTGGTGTGATTTCAATCATTACGGTTGTTATCGGTGCAACTTTAATTTCAGCACGTGATAAATCAAAAAACAGCGCAGGAATTGAAGCACAAGAGCAAAAAAAGGACTGGACTAAAGGGCTTATCTACCTGATTGTTTCAACCATCGGATTCATGTTCTATTTTGTTTTACCAAACTTCTTAAACAAAGTTGGTTACATCTCTGATGCCATTAAAGCACGTGGTAATGGTGTCGATTATATGACCGCCATTGTTGGACCACAAGCTATCGGTCAAGTTATTGGTGCCTTTCTAATTGTTGCCTTCGTTTTGAAAGAATCAAGTATCATGTTTAAGTTACCAACTTGGCGTAACATTGTAACAGGTTTAGTTTGGGCTGCTGGTAATATTTTCATGTTCATCTCAGCTGCCAATCCTGATGTTGGTCAAACTATCGCGACAACATTCTCACAATTAGGTATTATTGTTGGTACTTTTGGTGGTATCTATATATTAGGAGAGAAGAAGTCAAGTTATCAGATGAAGTTAATTGTGATCGGTACAATATTAGTTGTTATTGGCGCAATTATCATCGGCAATATTTATACTTTCGCATAATATAAAACGTCTGAAACATTGTTCAGACGTTTTTTAATGCAATAAAAAAGCACCTAGGCAGGTGCTTTTTGAATACTGAAATTATTTAGTTACGTTAATAATTTCAACGTCAATGCTAATACCATTTGGTAATGGAACAGCAACGGTTTCTCCGACCTTTTTACCAATTAAGGCATTAGCCATTGGAGACTCGTTAGAAATTTTTCCTGCCAAAGGATCAGCTTCTACAGAACCAACGATAGCATATGTTTCAGGTTCTTCATTTGGTAATTCTTTGAATGTCACCGTCTTACCTAATGAAACTTCGTCCTTAGCTGTTGCATTAGAATCAATGATTTCAGCATTATCAATCATATTTTTTAATGTTTGAATGCGTCCTTCAACAAAGGCTTGTTCATCTTTAGCTGATTGATATTCCGAGTTTTCTGATAAGTCACCGTATGATCTTGCAATCTGAATACGTTTTGTAATTTCTGGTCGTTGATTAGCAATAAGATCTTCCAACTCAAGTTGAAGCTTGTCACGGCCTTCAGCAGTCATTGGATATGTTTTTTCTTCAGACATAAGTGTTTCCTTTCAATTTGCGCTTTTTTCCGCAAAATATAACGGAAAAAGCATATCATGTGTGGATTTTTTTTGCAATAGATTTTCGATTAATTATTAATAATAGCAATAAGGCGAGTAAGCTAATTATTACACCGTAATAGAAAAGAGGTGGTGTATATACAAAGGATATTTTATGAAGGCCAGGTTTTGTTTTTACTGCTATAAAATAATTAGCTACTTTGGTCGTTTTGACTGTTTTACCATCAACCTTAACTTGCCAGCCTGGAATTGACGGAATAGTTGTCATAACGAGTGGCTTTTTTGTCGTTGTTTTGATAGTGCCTTCAATGCGTCGCTGCGAGCGTTTGCTTATCTTTAGACCATTCTGTTTCAAATTAGTCGAATCATTGGCTATTCGCTCATTATCGATGTGATACAGAGTCACCTTTGTCAGCGCTAGTGTTTGGGTATCTTTAAGCCTAAACGTGATAGTTTGCAGTTTATCTTTGGCATTTGTGGCCAAATTAACAACAACAGTGTGTCGGTAAGTATTGAATTGTGTAATTATCTTGCCGTTAATTAATAAATCAAAATTTTTAATGTCTAATCCGCTGCCGATCGTCAGATAATAACTATCATTATTTGTGGGCGTAAATTGTAAGTCAAGACTTGCAGGTTTTGCAGCATTTTGTCGAGTGATAATTGAACCAGTAATCATACTTGGTGCAGTAAGATTATGTCCGATGGACTTCTGGAAGTTATCTACATGAACAGTTGAGGTTGTTGAGCCTGTTATACCTTGCCAAAGATTACCTTGATTTTGGAGTGGATTATTGAAAAGCATTTTCGTATTCAATGCACCAGAGCTAGCTGCAAATGCGAGTGGCAAAGCATTTTTATTTTGATAAACATTTGTGGTTTTGGTAGTGGCCTTAAGGTTGTATTTTTTGCTATCAGGACGAAAACCAATTAGATGTTGGCTAGGCTGGCCAGCGTCTCCATTATCTTTGCCATTTGCCGTGATAAAATACTTCATCCCCAAAAAGGCATCGGATAATACGCTACCATTACTATAAACAACGTAATTATCACCATCTGGTTGACCAAAATTACCAAAGAAAGTTGGTGTTGCCTTTGGTAAAGCAGAACTAAAATGAGCACCACCATAATAGTTAAGCATCATTGAGTCGCCACGTGTGCGCTGGAATGTTTGTGCCACGCGGTACCATGAACGATCTTTTTTAATTTTTTGATTTGCGTCGGTAAGGGCGTGAATGGCATTCTGATATTCGGTGTTTGTAAGATATGAAAAATGATTCAGTGTTAATGCTACATTGGCGCCAAGGGAAACGATGGTGATTAGACTAAGTATCGGCAACCAAATACGATCGTGACTTTTAAAAGTAAATTGGGCTAGGGTTAATAAAGCTAATCCAATAAAAATGGCAATGCTATTACTGTCTGTGTAGCTTGTTTTTTGATCATTTATAAACGCATATACCGCGACGCCTACTAAAAAGACAAATAGCAAAACAAGTGTTATTTTTTGAGGTCGCCAAGTCGGCTGCCAACTCATTGCAGCTAAGTATATAACAAAAAAACTAATTAGAAAACTAAACCGGTAAGGATACCAAACCGGATATTGAAAACCATGAAAAAGCAAGGTTAAGGGCGCCCATGTTGTTGCCAAGATGAGAAAACTCAAAATAGCAAACGCACCAACTTTGACACGCCAATGTATGACACGAGTGGTAATAAAGGTAACCAATGTGATTAAAATAAACGCGCTAACATAAAAATTGGCTTGACCACTCTGCATCTGGTCAAAATCAAAGCTGCCCGGAATTAACTTGAGAAATAGATGCAAAGGATTGTTATCAAATTTGAAAGAAAATTCGGAATTATATTGTGATTTACCAAGCGTCAATTGGAAGTAGGTGGGCAAAATAAGCCACGCGGATAATGCGCCACCAATAATAGAACCAAGAGTAAAGTGCCATAAAATAGTTAGACGATGTTTAACATTAGGCCATGTGAGGCGCCACAAAAAATAAAGAACAATAAAGATGGCTACCATGAAGCCAATATAATAGTTCGTGATGATAGTAATAGCAAGTAAGACGCTATAACGCCACCATGTTTGACGGTAGAATACTTGTTCAAGCTGATAAATTACAAGTGGCAGCATGACAGCTGTATCAATCCATAATAGGTTGAGATTATTAGCGACAAACCAACCTGATAGAGCAAAGTTGATGGCAAAGAGGGTAATATAGTAGCCATGTTGTAAATGCAATTTTTTTAAAAGGTAACCCATTGAGAGACCAGCTGCACTAATCTTTAAACAGATAACCAATAGAATCGCAGCAGGTAAATTAGCGTTTGATACAAAAAGAAAAATGAAGTTAAATGGGCTCATCAAATAGTAGGCCCATTCACCTAACATATCTCCACCTAGTGCGTTTGAAAATGAATAGAAGAAACTGGACGGGTGTTGTAAAATAGTGTATTTGAATGCTGCAAATTGATCAATGTATTGTTGACCAAGATCAACAGTCAGGATAGAGTTGGAACCAAAGGGTGCCATTTTTCGATAAGCAAAATATCCGATTAGAACAAGAAAAGGAATCCAGAAACTGAGTGCAAGCGGTGAAATTGTGTATTTTTTAATTTTACTTTTCATAAGTATTAGCATACCAAATTTTATTTAAATTGAGAAAAATTAAAACCAGAATCTTCTTCCGTATTAGAAAATTCTGGCCAAGTTGTTGTTATTTAGTTGAAGAAATCGCAACAGATTCTGCAATATGTTGTTCGGGATTTAATAATAGCTGTGCAATAAATTCTGCGACGCTTGTTCTAGTGATTGGGCCACCAATAATTTTTTCGTGAGGATCAGTTTGGACATTCAGTTGTTGCATTTTATTATCATCTGTTAATTCATTGGGTCGGATGATTGTATAGTCCAATTGGGACTCTTCGATGCGCTTAGCTGCAGCAGCTTGATCGCCCATGTAGGTGTTTTCATTGTCTGGGGTGCCCAAAATATTACGCCAAATGTCAGCAGTTTCGGTAGCTATCTCATTGTAAATACCGATTGTTGCGACCCAAATTAAGCGCTTAACGCCGGCAGTGTGCATTGCGTTAACTAAGGCATTAGCGGCGTTTTTTTGTCGACCTTCTGCACCAATATTTGCATAAACAATATCAATGTCTTTTAGCGCACGAACCAAGTTTTCTTCCTTGGTAGCATCAAGTGATTTGATTGACTTTTCAGGGCGAGCATGAAGAGAAGTTAATGTAATTTTTGTATCGGTATTTGCCAGTATGTCAACCACAATTTTAGCAATTTGACCGTTGGCACCGAGGATTAAAATGTTTTTTGTCATGTCTTCATTTTAGCACGATTGTTTGTGTTGCGGTAGAATATACTTAGAAAGGGTATAGAAATAAACGTGGTGATAATTATTAGCTTTTAGACACGGTTAACTATACATAAAACATGAGGTTTATATGAGTTTAACTTATCAAAAATTACTAGTAGCTGTACCTTTGATTTTGCGTGGCGGTAACGTACCGACGATTGTGGGAGAAGCTGGAATTGGAAAATCTGCCCTTGTTGCTGAAATAGCTAAAAAATTGGGTGCAAAACTTTTTACAACAGTAGTTTCATTATCTGAAAAAGGAGATTTAGCAATTCCAATTCCACCTTTGAATGAGACATCATTCTTGCAAACTAAAAATTATGGTCGATTGGCTGATATCAAATTTGGTTATACACACACTTTGATACAAATTATAGAACAAGCTGAAGTCGAACCGGACCGAACAATTATCTGGTTTTTAGATGAATTCAACCGAGGATCACAAGCAGTACAAGGTGAACTAATGAATCTTGTTTTACAGCGACAGATTAATGATCTGGTATTGCCTGATAATGTTAAACTCATTCTCGCAGAAAATCCTGATGATTCAATGCAAGGGTTTGAGAATGCCGAATACGCGGTTCAAACATCTGATGCAGCGATTAAAGATCGAACCACTCGACTTGTCATGACTGTTTCAGTTCGTGATTGGTTGCAGTGGGCCGCATCTGGAAAAAAGCGGCCGCACATACACGACTTGGTCCGCCAATTTATTGCCGAAAATGCCGAATTATTGTACCCAAAAAATCGAGATATTGACTTGAACCCTACCCCGCGTGCGTGGCAGCGCGTATCTGATAATTTATTCCAGTTGCAAAAACTAACCAATGAGCAGCAGGATGAACTGTTATTTGATATCGTGGCAGGAGATCTTGGGGACAATTGTGCCACACAATTTGTGACTTTTGTCCAAGAAAAAACAACTAGTCTAACAGCTGAAGATGTCTTTAATTCAGTACCAAGTGGTCCAAAATTACCACAGACAATACGTGAAAAATTTGAGAGCTTTTCAGAAATTCAAAAGCTGAACGTGATGAAAACCTTATTATTAACGGCAGATATGAGACTAGACAATAATGCTGGACGTTTCAGTGAGTTACTCAATTTGATTGCTCCCGATGGACAGTATGCACTGGTAAAACAAATGACGAGCGCGCCAATTTTGGATGATTTATATGCTTCTGATAATCATTATGCCAACGTGTTATATCAACAGATTATGGATATTGCTACACGATGAAATCAGAGAATGACAATCTAATTATTGATGGTATTAAAACATTGCTCGATGTATCGCCCCTCTACGGCAATATTGTGATGAACTTAGTCCGAGAGGTGAACCCACAGGCTGCTAATCCATTAGCGTTAAAATGGCAAGGACACCATTGGTACTTAGTGGTTAACCCTAATTTATTAACGGCTCGTTTTACATCACACAACCAGGTTGCTGCTGCGTTAGCTCACGAGGCTTTGCATGTTATTTGGCAGCATCCGACTCGTTATGCGCAAGAACGAGAACATAATCAAATGGTTGATATAGGTACTGACTTAGCGGTCAACCAATACTTACCAAGAGATTTGGGTGAACTACCTGGTGCAATATCGTTTCAAACTATTAATGAACTCTATCACGTTAATTTACCACACGATCAAGATTCATCGACCTATATTTCTTTATTGTCAGAAGTTGATCAAAAAAATTCACGGGCAAAAAAGAAGGCTTTGCCAAAACATACGGAATGGCAGAGCGCGAGTAATTCAATAGAAGAAGCTGAGTCTGCACTTAAAAATGTGATAAAAAAAGCTAATGACGATACGAAATACGCTGGGCGTGGTAATGTATCGGGTGCGGTTTTGCAACAAATTAGCGAGGTTGTCGTACCAAAACGTAACTGGAAAAGTATTTTGCGATCTGGTATCAGTCAAGCACCAAATAAAAAGAAAGATTCACGAGCTAGGTTTAATCGCCGACAGGCTTATCGACTTGATCTACCAGGAGAAATTAGTCGTTATGATACGGAAATTGCTGTTTTCATTGATAATTCTGCATCAATATCTAATTCACAGGCAAGTGAGTTTTTAGCCAATGCAATGCAGATAACAAAACAATTTGATATTAACGTGCATTTCTTTTCGTTTGATACGAAGGTGCATCAAATTAAAAATATAAAAACTTGGCAGCGCCATGCCGGTGGTGGGACAACTTTCCAAAGCATATTTGATGCATTGCCCGCTTTAAAATTTTTCCCTTTGCAAACACTGGTAGTCATTTTTACGGATGGCGATGGCGAAAAAGAGTTGATTCAAACCAAATTTAAACATGTGTATTGGGTACTACCAGAGGGGCAAACATTAAGCATACCATCACCATTTGGAAAGGTTATTACGCTATGAAATTAAAACCTCGAGATCTTAAGAGTTTTATTGATAAAGACATACGCTACAAGCGGGCAGAAGCATTACTGATTGGGCAGTGGGAATCATTGTTATTAAGTGATCCGTGGGACATGCCGATGATTACACGAGCCGATGTTTCTTTTGCGAAAACATTAAGCGAAGCAAATGTTGTTAAAACAGATGTTGATTTGTCGACGTTTAAAGGTGTACAGAAATTTATAAGCCACAACAACAGTCGACTATCACCAGACGTTGTTAAACTATTAAAGGAGCCATTTTTATGAAAATAAACTTAGTATTAGCACCAGAGCAGCCAGTTTCGGAACTGTTAACATTACAAAGTGCTCAACCGCAAAATGTATTTTATTTAGGAAAAATTTCTCAACTGGCGGGGACAAATTTACTCATCATTGATGCTCAGAATGTCGTTGCAAAATTTGCCCGTCCTATTGGATTTGAGAGTCGAGCAGTTATCGGACAATTTAAGGGGAATGTTATCCATCAAATTGCTTTTCAGGCTAAAGATAACAATGATGAATTGATTGCAAAGTTATTAACTGGGAATGCCATTATGGCTCAAAATGACAATGGTAAGTCAGAGTACATGATTTGGTCATTCTGGTCTACTCACGATGAATTGGCACGTTTTCTAGCTAGTGAAATCTATCAACAAATGCACGCTTTGATGAAAAATCCGTATACTACAACTTATCAGCACGTGACTGATCAATCGCAATTATCCTTGACTACCAAAATGCGTGACTTTGACAAGGAGTGGTGGGGATAAGTAATTACGAAGGCTAATTTTCACATTTTTATCGTGTAAATCCCGATATGTTCTTGACAATGTTTTTACTGGCCTGTATGATATTAGATATTAAGAAATTAGGAGGCAACACATCATGCAAAACATGAATCAAAAACAAAACTCATCTCAAGCCCTCCTTCTCCTCCTCATGCTGTAGTCATGATGAGGTTTTTCGCACTCATGACTAACTGGAATCAGTGTTCATGGGTGTTGAAGTGATGAGTATAACTGCTGTCATTATTAACGATTAGTAACCCATGAATTTTGGTATTCATGGGTTTTTTGTTTGCGAAAAGAAGGAATTGAGAGAATAAATTGGAGAAGAAAGAATGAAAAAAATTGTAATTGTCGGCGCTGCGTTTATTGTTGCTATTGGTGGTATTGTTGCATTTGGGGTAGTCAATAAGTCTAGCAAAGCATCAACATCAAATGTGATCAAAATTGGGGGTGTTTTTGATACATCTGGTGACGCTTCCTCATATGGAAAAGCTGAGCAAGATGGTGCTAACTTTGCTATAAAGCAAATTAATGCTAATGGTGGTGTTAAAGTTAACGGAAAAAGCTATAAGTTTAAAATCATTAACAAAGATGCTAAGACGGACAATACTGAAACTGCTTCGGTAACAAGTAGTTTGATTAACAAAGAAAAAGTCAGTGCTATCGTTGGTCCCGTGATTACCTCTGGTGTTCAAGCAGCAGTGCCAGTGGCAACTCAGGGTAAGACGCCGATGATTTCACCAACTGCTGGTGCAGACAACATTACTTTGCAAAAGAATGGGAATGTTCAACCTTACGTATTCCGCGCACAATACAAAAATTCTTTTATGGGTACAAAGATGGCACAATTTGCCACAGAGACTTTAAAAGCTAAAAATATTGTGATTTTCCAGGACAATTCTTCCGATTACGGTACTGGTATCACATCTGCATTTAAAAAAGCCTTTAAGGGTAACGTCGTAGATGTTGAATCTTATCAAGAAGGGACGAAAGACTTTCAAGCAGTTTTGACAAAAATTAAGGATAAAAAGTTTGACGCAATTGCAATCAATGGCTATTACACTGAGGGTGGCGCAATTTTGAAGCAAATGCGTGATATGGGGATTGATGTGCCGGTTATTGGACCAGATGGCATTGGTGATCCTAAAACGGCTGAAATTGCAGGAAATAAAAATACAAGCAATGTTTATTACGCGGCACATTTCTCAGTTGATGCACCAGCTACTAAGGTTTCAGCACCATTCGCCAAAGCTTATAAAAAGGCTTACGGCAAGTATCCATCACAATTTACAGCTTTAGCTTATGATTCAGTTCGCATGATAAAAGCAGCTATTGAAAATGAAAATGCAACTAGCAAATCGGCAATTACTAAGGGATTGGCTAACTTGAAAAATTTTGATGGTGTAACTGGTAAGATGTCAATTGACAAAGACCACAATCCTGTCAAATCAATGGTTATGGTCGGTATGACTGATGGTAAAGAGTCATCTGCCGTAGTTGTTAAGTGAACACGTTTTCTAAGAAACGTATGAAACTAATGCGTTTGATAATATTTTGAGGTTAAAATGACTACTTTCATTCAGCAATTAATCAATGGTCTTATGCTAGGCAGTGTCTATGCGCTACTAGCTTTAGGCTATACAATGGTCTACGGTATTATTAAATTAATCAATTTTGCACATGGTGATATATACATGCTCGGTGCGTATTTTGGCTATTTTTTCATCAAGGTTTTACATTTGAATTTCTTTATAGCGTTAATTCTCGCAATGGCAGTAAGCGCCATTATTGGTGTGGTCATTGAGTATGTTGCCTATCGACCATTGCGTCATTCTCCAAGAATTGCGGTTCTTATCTCCGCTTTAGGCATCTCTTTTTTGCTAGAAAATGGCATGACTTATTTGTATGGGTCAGATCAACGTTCATTTCCACAGGCGATTAAGACAGTACAATACCACTTTTATGGTATACAAGTTTCAAATATTCAGTTGATTATTGCTGTAACTTCAATAGTTTTGATGCTGTTATTAACTTACATTGTTAAAAATACAAAAATGGGTCGTGCGATGCGGGCAGTATCCGCAGATCCAGATGCAGCGTCATTAATGGGCATCAACATCAATCACACAATTTCATTTACATTTGCAATTGGGTCAGCATTGGCGGCGGCTGGTGGCGTTTTGATTGGATTATATTATAACAGTATTGACCCATTGATGGGTATGACTCCTGGGTTGAAAGCGTTTGTTGCCGCGGTTTTGGGTGGTATAGGCATTATTCCAGGGGCAGCAGTAGGTGGTTGGCTAATCGGTATATTGGAAACAATGGTTCAAGCGACAGCTTTTTCAGATTACAAAGATGCGATTGTGTATGCAATGTTGATTGTCATATTGCTTATTAAACCGACTGGTATTTTAGGGAAAAACAAGCGGGAGAAAGTTTGATGGATCAAGCGCATATTAAATACACGTTATCATGGGCATCTTTGGCTGCAATGGGGTTCATTTTGATATTCGTGGCTCAAATGGTTGGCCTTATTGGTCATTATGGCATCACAACGATTGTACTTATCGGCATTAATATCATTGCTGCACTGGGACTTAATCTAGTGGTTGGTATTTCAGGGCAGTTTTCGTTAGGGCACGCTGGATTTATGGCTATCGGTGCTTACGCGACAGCATTAGTTATGGAAGTTGTTCCAGGTATCATTGGCTTTATTTTGGGAATGGCTGCAGGCATCGTAGTCAGTGGCGTAATTGCCTTAATTGTTGGTATTCCAACTTTGCGTTTACGTGGTGATTATTTGGCTATTGCAACATTAGGGTTTGCTGAAATTATTAGAATTGTCATTATGAACTTGAAAATAACTAACGGACCAGCTGGTATTTTTGGCATCGCACCTTTTGTGAGTTGGCAATTAGTTTATATACTAGCAGTTATAACATTGATTATTGTGGTCAACTTTGTTCGTAGTATGCCTGGGCGAGCCATTATTGCCGTTCGTGATAATGAAATTGCTGCCGAATCCTTAGGAATTAATACAACTAAGTATAAGGTAATTGCTTTTGTGACAGGGGCATTATTTGCTGCTATGGCTGGTAGCTTACGTGCAAGTTTCATCCAATCTATTGCGCCTAAAGACTATGCTTTTATGCAAAGTATTATGATCTTAATTATTATTGTGATAGGTGGGATTGGCTCAATGAGTGGGACAGTTGTGACAGCAATTGCGTTAGGTGTGTTAGACACAATGTTACAAAATTTTGGTTCCTTGCGTATGGTCATCTACGCTGTTATTTTAATTGCTGTGATGCTGGTTAGACCTCAAGGTATTTTTGGTAGTCGAGAACTATCATTAAAGAAATGGTTATTTGATGAAGGAGACGGACATGGCTCAGACAATACTGAAAACGCGTGATTTAAGTATCCGTTTTGGAGGTGTAACTGCTGTTGATGGTGTTAATATTGAAGCTGCCGAAAATGAGTTAATTGGTTTAATTGGGCCAAATGGTGCGGGTAAAACCACATTATTTAATTTACTAACAGGTGTATATTCACCTAGTGAGGGAGAAGTACTCCTATTTGATGGTCAGCAGTTAGCTAATGTCAATCGTCAATCTCCTGCAAAACGTGCTCGATTAGGCGTTGCGCGCACTTTTCAAAATATTCGCTTGTTTGAAAGTCGAACAGTATTAGAGAATGTTATGATTGCTATGAATTCTAGTACTCAGGCACATGTATTCAGTTCATTGTTTCGTTTACCTTCATTTTATAAAAATGAAGAGCAACTAAAAAACGAAGCTCGTAAGCTGCTAAGTATTTTTGATATGCTGGAGGTACAAGATACGCTGGCAACAAACTTACCATATGGGCAACAACGACGTTTAGAAATTGTGCGGGCATTGGCCACAAAACCTAAAATCTTATTTTTAGATGAGCCAGCAGCTGGTATGAATCCACAAGAAACGGCTGATTTAACACGTTTAATTAAACAAGTTCAACAAGAATTTAAGATGACAATTATTTTAATTGAGCATGATATGAACCTTGTTATGGCTGTCAGTGAGCGATTATATGTATTAGAGTACGGTAAGTTATTAGCCAGTGGCACACCATTAGAAATACAGCAAAATGCCGATGTGATCCGTGCATATTTGGGAGAAAATAACGAATGAGTGCATTACTGACAGTTGAAAATTTAAACGTAAGTTATGGTGCCATTAAAGCGGTACAAGACGTTAACTTTGTGGTGAACAATAACGAAATCGTATCACTAATTGGTGCTAATGGCGCTGGGAAAACTACAATTTTACGTACGATTTCGGGCTTAGAAAAACCCACTAAGGGACGTATTTTATTTGAAAATCAAAACATATTGACTATGAATTCAGAGCGAATTGTCTCAAGTGGAGTTGCTCAAGTGCCAGAAGGACGTCGCGTGTTTTCTGGCATGACTGTTCAAGAAAACCTACAGTTGGGTGCTTTTACTCGAGGCAAGGGTATTAACTTGAAAGATGAATACACACTTATTTACGATCAGTTTCCAATTTTAAAGGAAAGACGTAATCAAGATGCAGCGACTTTATCTGGTGGTGAACAACAAATGCTAGCCATGGGTCGCGCATTAATGGCAAAACCAAAATTGTTATTGTTGGATGAACCTTCCATGGGCTTGGCACCGCTATTTATTGAGAAAGTTTTTGATATTATTAAAAATGTTAATGCACAAGGAATGACAGTATTAGTAATCGAACAAAATGCGAATCAAGCGCTAAAAATTGCGGATCGCGGCTATGTTTTGGAAAGTGGAAAGATCACGATGACAGGTACGGGAGCAGAGCTACTTGCATCAGATGACGTGCGCAAAGCATACTTAGGCGGTTGATTATTCATATGGATTCAGGTACACTGAAGTAGAATTAAATAAATATCTGGGGTGCCCAAGCTGGCTGAGAGATACCCATTGAACCTGATTACGGTAATTCGTGCGAAGGAAGATTATAATAATGAACTATTCTAGTGTATAAATATGCCTATTTAGCCGTTAACTAATCTTTTCTGATAGTTAGCGGTTTTTTTATTCATTAATGTTAATTTTTAAAATTAATGAAGATATTTGTTTAAAAACACGAAGCCAAACAAAAAAGGAATTTAATCATGAATATTACAGACATTAGAACGAAATCACCTCTTGTCCTGACTTATGCAAATTTTGTTACACCACAATTTGTAGCTAATGTAGTTAATGTTGTTGGTGCCTCACCGTTAATGAGTCGCGAGCTAGCAGAATTTAAGGAATTAGCCGGAATTGCCAATGCGGTGATTATTAACACAGGGACGCTTCAAAAAGTAGAAATTAACGATATTATTAAACTTTCTCAGGAAGCATACCAATTAGGCAAGACAGTCGTATTAGATCCGGTTGCTGTATCAGTTCCATTTAGGTCTAAAGCCATTACACAATTTTTAGCCTCTGGTCATGTTGATGTTATTCGTGGCAATGCAGCCGAAATTGCTTGGTTTGCCGATATTGATTTTGCTAGTCAAGGTATCGATGCTACTGGAAAAGGTGACGTAATTGAAATTGCACAGCGTGCCGCCAAAAAAACAGGTGCAGTGATTGCGCTAAGCGGGGCTTGTGACGTTGTCAGTGATGGTCAATACACACAAACACTTGATATAAATGTTGAACAATTATCTTCTATTGTAGGTACAGGAGATGCCTTATCATCATTAATTGGTGCGTTCATTGCCGATGGGCTAAAGGTTCCTAATGTGATGAATGCAATGGCTACATTCAAACTTGCTGGACAAAAAGCCGCTACAAAAACGAATCAACCAGGGTCTTTTACAAATCAATTATTAGATGAATTATTTGTTATTGATAATATCGATGTTCAAAATTTTATTAAAGAAAGTGTGCTGAATCATGGTTAATAAAACACCCCAAGCTCTAACAATTGCTGGTATGGATAGCAGTGGTGGCGCTGGAGTTAGCGCGGATCTAAAGACGTTTGCCGCCCAAGGTGTTTATGGCGCTAATGTTATTGTTGCTCTAACAGCACAAAACACAATGGGTGTACAGCAAGTTTCGATGACTTCACCATCTATGATCCATGCCCAATTAAAATCAGTGGCTGATGACTTAAAAATAAGTGCTGTAAAAAGTGGCATGCTTGGTGATGTGCCCACAGTAGAATCAGTGTCTGAATTTTTACAACAAGCAGATTTTGGTAACTATGTATTAGATCCTGTAATGGTTGCCAAGGGAGGCGCTCACTTATTGAGTGATGAGGCCATAGTTGCTATTAAGTCTAGTTTGATACCGTTGGCAACGCTCATTACGCCTAATATGCCAGAAGCTGAAGTCTTAAGTGAGTCAAACATTACTAACCATGAAGATGTGATGCAATCCGCTTCAAAGATACAACAATTAGGAGTTGAAAACGTATTATTAAAAGGTGGGCATGCCTCCGGGAAAGATGTTTATGACTATATTCTATTGGCTGATGGTAGTCATTTTTGGCTTAAAAGCTCACGGGTAGATACAATTAGAACTCACGGGACAGGGGATACAATTTCTGCGGCCATTACTGCTCGTTTAGCTTTGGGAGATGATATGAAAACGGCTATTATTCATGCAAAAGCTTATGTTGATGCTACCATTCGTGAAGGTATCGATGTTGGGCATGGGCATGGACCGCTTAATCACCAGGCAAGAGTGACTGACAGGCATTTTCCAGAGGTACTAGAAAATGTTTGATCCGAGCATATTAGTAAATTATTTTGTATTAGGAACTCAGGACACCAATGGAGAGAGACATTTTTTTGAAGTCTTAGAGGAAGCACTGCAATCGAAAATCAGTGTGTTTCAATATCGAGAAAAAGGGCAACTGGCTTTAAGTGGATCAGAGAAATTACGAGTAGCCAAAAAAGTCCGGCAACTAACAACTGACTACCATGTACCATTGATTATTGATGATGACATTCAACTAGCACATGAAATTGATGCAGAGGGTGTTCATTTTGGGCAAAAAGATGGCGATATTATCAATAATATTCAATTAGCTGAGAATCTAGCTGTTGGGGTATCGGTGTCTAATGACAGCCAATATAAAAGAATAGAGAATATTAAAGGGATTGATTATATCGGAATTGGTCCTGTTTTTGCGACGGTAAGCAAAGCTGATGCAAATCCAGAGATTGGGGTTGAAGGTTTAAAATATTTGACAAGCAGAAGTAAATGGCCAAGTGTGGCAATTGGTGGAATATCGGAAATAAATTTGTCATCAGTTTTATCTACGGGTGTTAACGGTGCTGCTGTAATCAGTATGATTAGTCAAAGTGCAAATATAAGCGCTACCTTAAAATATTGGCGTTCATTACATTTATAAATAATGTGTTTTGCTGAAAATATCACAAACAAAATATACTTTGCGAATGAATAATGGTGTTATAGTAGGGGTGTTTAGAACAGAAATGTAATTTGTTAATTGAAGAAAGGTCGAATAAAATGAGCTATCAAACAATTAATCCCTTTAACGACGAAGTTATTCAAACATTTGACAATCATGATGACGCTTATGTTGAGAAGGCCATTGCCGAAGGTCATGCACTGTATAAAAAGTGGCGCAATGACCCGGCTAGTAGTCGCGCAGAGATATTAAACAAAATTGCTGACTTGATGGAAGAAGATGCTGATCATTTAGCTAAGGTACTTACTATTGAAATGGGTAAGCGATTTGTCGAGGCTCAAGGTGAAGTAGCATTAAGTGTTTCAATTGCTCGTTACTACGCCAAAAATGGTGCAGATTTCCTTAAGCCAGAACCAATCAAATCCTCGATGGGGGATGCGCAAGTAATTTCGCGCCCCACTGGTGTATTGATGATGGTTGAACCATGGAATTTTCCTTACTATCAAATTATTCGTGTATTTGCACCAAATTATATAGCTGGAAACCCAATGCTTTTGAAGCACGCAAGCAATACGCCAATGGCTGCATCAGAATTTGAAAAAATTGTTGAACGGGCTGGTGCCCCTACTGGTGCGTTTGCTAATTTATTCATTGATTACGATCAAGTGAATAAAATTATTGCTGACGATCGTGTACAGGGGGTGGCGTTAACTGGTTCAGAACGTGCTGGACAATTAATTGCTGCCGAAGCTGGTAAAAATATGAAACAAAGTTCGCTTGAACTTGGTGGAAGTGATCCATTCATTGTTCTGGATGATGCCGATTTATCTGAGATTAAAAAGATTATCGGGGGTGCTCGTCTATACAATGCAGGACAGGTATGTACTTCGTCTAAACGGTTTATTGTAACCGAAAAAAATTACGATGCGGTACTTACAATGTTAAAAGATGCCTTTGCTGAAGTAAAGCTAGGCGACCCATTGTTGGAAGATACGACATTAGCACCATTAAGTACCAGCAAGGCTAAGAAAAACTTGACCAAACAAGTGAAAGCGGCGGTTGATGCCGGTGCTACTCTTGAATATGGTAGTGTTGTCCAAGATAAACCAGCTGCACTGTTTGATCCCGTTATTTTAACTGGTATTACAAAAGACAACCCAGCTTATTATCAAGAGTTCTTCGGTCCAGTTGGACAAGTTTACAAAGTGAAAGATGAAGAAGAGGCAATTACACTAGCTAATGATTCTAATTATGGCTTATCGGGCGTGGTATTTGGTGGTTCACCTGAGCATGCGACGGAAGTTGCTTCTCGTATTGAGACGGGAGCGGTTTATGTGAATAGTTTTGGTGGAACATTACCTGAGTTACCATTTGGTGGTGTTAAAAATTCTGGCTATGGACGTGAGCTAGGACGCTTTGGTATCGAAACCTTTGTGAACAAGGAACTTATTGTTACCAAAAAGGAACCAATTGATTTAGATAATGCGTTTGGTGGATTTGTTTAAAAATTACTAAATGCCGGTTATTACTGGTTAGACGATTAGATCTCGAATAATGCTGAGATTTAATCGTTTTTCGTTACTTCAAATTGAGAACTTGGTTGGAAAGGATAAATAATGACCAGTATGCAAAGAAGTTTTACATGTTTTGTGGATGGTGAAGAAAAGAATGTTGTCGATGGTGTCTTACTGGCAGAACTAGATATTGAACTACAACAAAAGATAAAGCATGATTTTCCTGACAGCATGTTGGCAGATTTTATTTGCTTTGATCATTTGCTTCAATACCGTTTAGAAAAAATCGATAAAATGATATTGGAGAAGCATAGAACAAACAAACATATTAATAACAAACTAACGCACATATTGACAGATAAAAGTTTTAAAGTTGTCAATGTGAATAAGCATCAAAGAGAATCCTATACATTTGGCCAAAAAATAGCAGATAATGTCGCACATTTTGGCGGTAGTTGGGGATTTATTATCGTGTCCATTTGTGCAATGATTATGTGGATCATCACCAATGTTTTTCAATTGTTCAACATGCATTTTGATCCCTACCCTTTTATATTATTAAACTTATTTTTGAGTATGGTGGCCGCATTACAAGCGCCGTTAATACTAATGAGTCAGAATCGATCATCTGATTATGACAGATTGCACGCAGATAATGATTACCATGTGAATTTAAAGACCGAGGAGGAGATGAGGGTACTGCATGCTAAAATTGACCGTATTATTCAAAAAGATAACCCCGATTTATTTGAAATTCAAAAAATGCAGACAAAAATGCTTGGAGAATTACAAAAACAGGTCAATGAGTTACATAGTCACCAAAAAATTAAAAATGTTGACTAATAAAAAGGCCTAGGTGTGATACACTTTAGGCCTTTTGTTCTGTCTATTTTTATTTTATAAATTGCTCAGAAAGTGACAAGAATTCGTCAATATCTTTTTTAACCAAATCGGCACCAGTCTGCCAAAATCCCGGCTTCGTTAGATCAACACCAAGATGCTTTTTTGCTAATTCTTCTGAAGTCATATTAGCAGTGTCACGTAGCAAGGCAATATATTTTTCTTCAAAATTGTCACCATCTTTTTGTGCTTGCGCGTAAATGCTTGATGAGAATAAATAACCAAATGTATAAGGGAAATTATAAAATGGCACAGAATCAATGAAAAAGTGCAGTTTTGATGACCAGAAGTGGGGATGACGGACATCTAAAATACCATCAAAAGCTTCTTTTTGCGCGTTATCCATTAGTTGATTGAGACGCTGTGGTGTCACTAGGCCATGCTTACGTTCTGTGTAAAACGAATCTTCAAATAAGAAGCGGGCATGTATGTTTAAAAACATAGCAATAGGATTAGTCATTTTTGCATCTAATAATACAATTTTCTCGGCATCTGTTTTTGCTTCTTTTACGTTAGCGTCATTAACAATCAATTCGGCAAAAGTTGAGGCTGTTTCGGCAACGTTCATAGCATAGGCATCACGCCAAAATGGTAAATCAGTTAGCTGCGCAGAGTGGAATGCGTGACCCAGTTCATGCGCAATTGTCGCAGCATCATTTACTGAACCTGTGTAGGTTAGAAATATTCGAGACTCGTGTAAATCTGGGACAGATTCCATATAACCACCTGGTTGTTTACCAGGACGGTTCTCTGATTCAATCCAATTATTCTCAAAAGCCTTTTGAGCAAACGTTGCCATCTTAGGTGAAAACTTACCAAATTGTTCGATAATAAATTTAGCAGCGTCATCATAAGAAACATCTGATGGTTTATAGTCACCGATGTTGGTTAGTGGCGCGACTTGATCTTGCCAACCGATGGATTTCAAACCGAGTAATTGCTTTTTACGTTCAAAATATGTTTTAAACATACTCTTGTTAGCATCTACAACTTGCCACATAGCATCCAAAGTTCCGCGAGACATACGGTTGAGCTCCAGTGGCTGTTCTAAGTGTGATTGACGACCATGAGCTTCTTGATTGGTTAGACGAAATCCAGCCAAATGATTTAATGTATCACTCGTTAAATTTTCAGCTTTTGCCCACATTTTTTCATAGTTTGTCATGAGGTTAGCCCGCACCTCATTATCGGGTTCACCATCTAACATGTTCAAAGCTTGTCCAGCGGAAATTTGACGAGTTTTATTGTTTTCATCGGTATAGCTCATCGATAATGAAGCAGATATTGTGTCATAATGCTGGGACCAAGCTTGCTGTCCATCAAGATCAAATTTGTTAATTAACGTTTCTGTTTTATCGTCCAACAATCGTTTAGCATCAGTACGCAACTCTGTTAAGTAAAAAGCAATTGGTGCAAGACGGCTAGTAGTGATAGCTTTTTCAAATGTTTCATCATCTAATTTTGAAAGTAGTTTTTGAAAAGCATTTAAAGGAGATGAGAAAGATACCCATAAGTTTCCCAATTTATTAAAATGAGGCGCATAAACACTGTTACCATAATCTACAGACGACCAACCATTAACAAAAATATTGGCAGTACCAATTCCAGCACCAATATTTTGTGCTAAATCAGCTAAATCAGCCAACACCGTGAAATCTTTGTCTTGTGCGAGGCTGTAATCGGCTATCATATCAGTAAAATCATTGATTTGCTTTGCGATAAGTTCATATTTTTGAGTGAGTTGTGGTGAAGTTATACCACCCGGGAATATACTTTCTAAATTCCATTTTTGTGAGTAGGTCACGTTAATATACCTCGCTTTCTTTATAATTTATGATACCATTCTTAATGAAATTCTAGGGATAATAATTTATTAAACTTCAATTTTAATCATAATTTGTTTGCTCCATGACCAAAATTAGCGTACAATTTTATGGATTGATTATAAGGGAAAGTGATTTATGAAAAGAAAGTATAAGTGGTTAATTGGTTGTTTGGTTTTTATTGCTATTTTATTGTTATCAGCTGGTATGTATTTTTTTCATGTTGCTGAGGTCCGCGATGTAGCAGCAGATAAGCCAGACAAATTACGTGCAAAAACAAATTCACTTTATCACTACGAACATGATTTTTTGTCTCGTGAAAAGCAAACATGGACACAAAAAACATCTGATAATTTGAAACTAATTGCTTGGTACGTACCTGCTGAGAAAAAAACAGGTAAAACAGCTATCCTGGCTCACGGCTGGCACAACAATAAAACGACGATGGCCATATATGGTGAGTTATTCCATGAGTTGGGCTACAACGTATTAATTCCAGATAATCGTGCACACGGTGATTCACAGGGTGAAATGATTGGCTACGGTTGGTTAGATCGGCGAGACTATATCGGTTGGTTGAATCAAATTTTAGAAAATAATGGTCAAAAATCAGATATTGTCATGTATGGTATGAGCATGGGTGCTGCTACTGTGTTGTCAACTTCTGGTGAAAATGATTTACCGAATCAGGTGAAAGCAATTATTGCTGATTCGTCCTACACAAGTGTTATAGAAGAGATTAAACATGAAGCAGGAGATATGTATGGCTTACCATGGTTTCCACTTGTTAATGTGGTTTCGGGTATCTCGAAGGTACGGGCCGGATACTCATATGAGGAAGCTAGTCCTTTGAGACAAGTTGAAAAAAACACGCGGCCAACCTTTTTCATTCAAGGTGGGGCCGACACTTTTGTGCCAACCAAAATGGTTTACCCGCTGTACAACGCTTCTAGAGGACCAAAGCAGTTATGGATTACCAAGGGCTCAAAACATGTTCAAAGTTTTCATGACTACCCAGTCGCTTATAGAAGTAAAATAAAAGCATTTTTGGAAAAATATGATAAATAAAAGGATCAACTCATTAATGAGTTGATCCTTTTTTGGAACAAAGTTAATATCAGAAACACTACGAATCTTCTGGATTAACCCCAAAGATCTCAATATGATATCCTGTAATATTTAAACCGCTAGCTTTACGTGCTGCGTCAAACAAAGGAGCCATATCGAAATTATCTGCATCAATAATCTCACTAGTTTGTTGATTGATGATGTGATAATGTGGTTCACCATAATAATCAAAGTGGCGCTTGCCATCATCATGAATGTCTATAGCGATGATTAATCCAGTTTCAATTAATTTATCAAGCGTGTTATAAACTGTTGCCAAACTAATATTATTTAAATCTTCGTGAATCATTTCTGCTGTGGGGTGGGTTTTATTTGTAGCGAGATATTCTAAAACGGCCATTCGTTGATACGTAGCTTTTAATCCGTGTTCTTGCAATATTGTACGCAATTTTTGATCAGTCATAAGAATCCTCCATATTTATTACTATTATATCATGATATGTAGAATTGTTCCAAATAACTTGATTTATGAAACTAGATGAGTTAGAATGTTCATTAGAATAGTTCTAACAACAAGGGGAAGTTATGTCTGAAAAATCTGAAAAAACAAGCTTTATGCAGCGAAATAATATTATTCGTGCAGCAGTTATGGGTGCCAATGATGGTATTTTATCAGTATCTGGTATCGTTTTAGGTGTTGCAGGTGCTACTAGTCACACAGATACAATCTTACTAGCGGGGTTTGCTGGTATGTTAGCTGGAACTGTGTCGATGGCAATGGGGGAATATGTTTCGGTCAATTCTCAACATGATGCACAAGAAAAAGTGCGTCAAATTCAAACTCGGGCTGTTGCAAATGATTACGATGGCGAATTTGAATTTATACAAAAAAAATATGAAGAAACAGGTATATCATCAACGTTAGCTCAACAAGCTACGCAGGAGATGATGTCAAAAGATCCCTTGGTCACATCTGTCCGCGAACGCTATGGATTTTCTTTAAACCAAGAATTAAGTGCTGGCCACGCTGCTTTGGCGTCATTAGTTAGTTTCCCCATAGGATCAATATTACCAATGGTTGCTATTTCTATAGCGCCTCAGGGAACGCGAGAAATTGCCACATTTATTGCTGTTATTGTAGCATTAGCCATTACAGGATATGCAGCAGCTCAAGTAAATGGTGCAAACAAAAAGCATTCCGTAATTCGTAATGTCATTGCCGGTATCTTTACAATGATTGTGACGTTCTTAATCGGTAGTTTGTTTAGATAAAAAAGGGGACTGAAATGGAAAAAGTAAAAAAACACGAAACCATGGATGAACGATTAAATGCCATTCGAGCAGGGGTTCTCGGATCTAATGATGGCATACTGACGGTTGTTGGGGTTTTGTTTTCAGTAGCAGCAGCAACGACAAATCAATTTGCAATTTTTATTGCTGGGCTAGCTGACTTAGTGTCATGTGCTTTATCAATGGCTTCTGGAGAATACGCCTCTGTCAGTTCACAGTCAGATAGCGAAAAGGTGGCCGTTGAAACTGAAAAAGAATTGTTAAAAACTGATATGCCAGGGCAACACCGTTGTGTACGAGACTTTTACATGGAACGTGGTGTGTCTGAAAAAACAGCAAGTGCAATAGCTGATGAGCTGTTGCAGAAAAAGCCTTTAGAAACAGTATTAAGTGTTAAGTATGATATTACACTAGGACACTATATGAGTCCATGGTCAGCCGCTTGGTCATCATTGTTTTCTGCAGCTTTAGGTGGTGCCTTTCCATTGTTAACGTTGTTAATTGTGTCAGGAAAGTATCAATTCGTTGCCACAATTGCAGCAACTGTAGTAGCAGTTGCACTTACTGGATTTCTTAGTGCGAAAATTTCTAATGGCTTAGTTAAGCGTGCAGTGATTCGTAATATTATCATTGGTCTTATTACGATTGCAATCCACTTTGGCATAGGAAAAATATTCTAACTAGTATAAGTTAACAATATCTGTTATATTTTTAATTAATGTTGCTGAATACGGGCTATGTTTGAGATAATAGTATTATGAATAAGAAAATTATGCACAAATGGCGTGTTATAGATGCACGATTAAAAATATCAACTTTAACTACTTTTTTTACACGCTCACAAATTGGTTATGTTGGACCGACATTTGCTTATTATGCACTTTTAACAGTCTTTCCTATATTGATGGGGGCAGCTTTAATTGTCTCTTTCACGAGCATCAGTACTGCTGATTTACTAGCAATGATGCGTAATGTATTACCAAAAAATATTGAGAATATTGTGATTCCAATTATGGAATCCGTTTTATCATCAAGAAGTACTTCGCTACTTTCTTTTTCCGTCCTGTTTACGATTTGGTCGATTTCACGTGTGATTGCGGTCTTTCGTCAATCATTTAATGCCATTGCAGACGTTAAAGAACACATTAATAGTTTGTTCACACGAGCTTTTTCATTTATATGGTTGTTGTTTATTTTGACATTATTTGCTTTGTTAATGGTTGGTAGCAATGTTTTGACCATCGTCATTCAGCACTTGCCGTATTCAGAATGGACTAACTTTTTACAACATCAAACGCGTTGGTTTATATGGTTGGGTATTTGGCTGGCTTTGGTCATGATGAATTTTTTTCTGCCGGCAAAAGACGCTCGAGCACCATTTCGTTTTGTTTTAGTTGGCAGTTTTCTTGAATTAGTGATGTTGAATCTCTTGAATAGAGGATTCACGTTTTACGCTCAATTTGCATTGGGGAAATATGATTTTTATCAATCCGTGAGTTCTATGATTGCTATGCTGATTTGGTTAAACTTGATTGCTACAATTTTGGTATTAGGTTATGTAGTCATCAAATGGTTATCGGTCATTAATTGGAGGAAAGAAGATGTTTCGAAACAGTGATTTTGATATTTTTGAAGACAAAACGTTAAATGGTCGAATGGAAAAAATAAGAACGATTATTGATCCAAAGTTTGAAGAGTTTGCGTCGATTGTGTTGCCTATATTGAATACAAATGGGCAAGAATGGTATGCACATGTAGCTAAGCATTTACGAAGAACAACTTATGCGCCGGATAATACATGGGTAGCCTTTGCGCCAAATAAGCGCGGTTATAAAATGTTACCACATTTTGAATTAGGCATTTGGGAAGATAATGTTTATTTTTATCTTGCTGTTGAAGAGAATATGAAACCTGCTCAAACCAACGTAATCACTCAAAAATTGCGTGAGGTGAGCCCGTTAGTGAGAGAATTACCAGATTCATACCGATTAAGTCAAGATCACATGGTAAACAAGACATACTCATTATTACAATATGACGATTCAGTAGAACGTTATGAATCTGTTAAGCATAGTGAGGTATTGATTGGAGTAGAAATAAAACGTGGTGATAAACTTTGGGATGGCGATGGCATTGTAGATACCTTGGTTCTAGCAATGAAAAATTTGTTACCAATCTACGAAAAAATTAAATAAAAATAATGGCTAGACTTGAATATTAAGTCTAGCCATTATTTTTTTAAGAATTCATTGCTTCTATCTGGTTAATTTGTTGTAACTCTAGCGTTTGGGCTTCATTTATTTCATTGTATAGTACGGCTGCCAGTGTATTGGGAATAATGCCTGTCGAGCTGGCTTGTTGAATATAATTATATTCAAATTGAAATGCTTGAATATATAAATCACTGTTGATAGTTGGCGTTTCTTGATTATATTCACGTTTTATTAAATTAAAATAACGATCAAATCTTTGACGAACATAACTAATGTATTGGTGGTCATCAGCGTCATTCTCTAAACTATTACGTAAGAGATTATCCAAGTGCTGATTAACTTCACCAATGACGTCGTTATTTAATAGCAGTAATCCTTCATGAATATTTTGCCATTGTTGTGCACTACCTTGATGCTCTTTGGCCCATTTTTTACGACCCTTTAGCCGTTGTTTTTTCGTAATTTGGTCATTTCGGACGTGCCACTTTATATGACGATATCTTGCCTTTACATAGTGAAAAAATCTTTGTAGGGGGCTGTGTTGGAAAAAACTGCTGATTTTGAGACGATTAAGAATTTTTTCATATGCATCAATTACTTCAGAACTGTATTTTTGTTCAACACTATCACTGTGGAGATAATGAATAATAAAATCTTTCGTGTTGTTTAGCAAAATATTATATTTTTGAGAATTATAATTTCTTGTTGAATGGTTGTCGTTTAACCAGCCTTTTTGCGACTGTAATTGTATCATAATTGCCTCTCGAACTGCTGGGTTTGCAGTAGTCTCAGAAACCTTTAATGAGGCATAGTCAACCATTTTGTTACGTGTGTTTTCAAGGTCAGCCTTGGTATAGGTGACCGCTTTCTTTGGTAGGGCGATAGGTAAAATAATTGCACTCATTAACATACTAATTAAGATAATCAAAGTGGCAACTACAATAAGTTCAGCACGATAAGGGAAAGCATGATTGGCAATAGTTAACGGTAAAGAAAATGCCATGGCTAGCGTCATGGTCCCATGTACGCCACTGATGGCGAATATATGGGACAAAAAACGATGTTGTTTGGGATTGCTGTGGCTGTCAAAGAAAGTGTTAGCCGACTGGTTGTCTTCGCGAAATGCCCAAATATATCGCACAGCATACATAGCAATATAAATTAAGATGCTTAAACCTAATAGTTGCATGATTCCAACTAAGCCCATATGAATAATTTCTTGCCAAACAATCGGTAAAGAAATACCTAAAATAATGAAAACAATACTATTTAAGACATTCGATATTGATTCCCAAATAGTGTTGGAAGTCAGTTGTACTCGTGTCGATGTTAAGCGAAGCTTATTGGATTCCCAATTGTGCACAATACCAGTAGCAACCACGGCTAAGATACCGGAAGTGCCAAATGATTCTGCTAAAAAGTAAACAATAAACGGGGTTAAGAGACTAATCGGGATGATCGTTGTTTCTGGGCTAACGGTTCTGAAAGTAATATTGGTTCGGATAGTGACGAGTAGGAAACCAGCAATCACACCAATTAGCGCACCACCAACTGCAACAAACAAGAAGTGACCAATGCCTGCGATGAGAGAAAATTTTCCTTGTTCAAGCACGGATAGGGCTAAGTCTAATAAAACTAGTCCTGTTGCATCGTTGAATAGTGATTCTAATTCAAGAGCCTCGCCCACACCATTGGGCATATCAACTGACGAGGTCATTGATTTGACGGCAACAGCATCGGTAGGCACAACAATTGCAGCTAGAGCAATTGCTAATGGTAATGTCCACTGTACTTCCACGCGGTTAGCTATTAAGCCAACAACGATTGCGGTGGCCACAGCTAGGACTACTGATAGGAGAAAGATAATTGAAAAACGTTTTTTTATTTTAGAAAATGATTGTTTTTGTCCATCTAGAAACATTAACGGTGCAATAATCATTAGCATAAAAAACTCAGGTTCAAGTTCGAAATTTTGAAATATCGGTGTAAATGATAGGAAAATACCAACAATAATTAGGATGAATGGTTCCGGAATTTTGGGGAAGAATTGTTTAATTAGGTTAGTACCAATCACACCGATTAACAATAAAGCTAATGTATATAGTGCTGTCATATATCCTCCTTAAGAATGAAGTTTTAGTGGTTACAATAGTTCTAGTCAAAGAGATTCTCTCATTTGGATTGTTGACGGGATTCGAATTGTTTTGGACAAAGTGGTTTCATCATTCATAATCTGCATTAAGTTGGCTGCAGCCGTTCGACCTATTTCTTGGGGGTTTTGTGATACAGAAGTAATTTCGGGTGAAATCATGTCAGCAAACATGTCATCATCATAACCAATTACACCAACATCATCAGGTATAGCAATATGATGTTTCTTTAAAAATCGAACAATTTCCCACAAGACTTGTCCATTGAGCGCATACAGCGCTTTTTTTGTGGGTGATTCAAGCATGGATTGTAGTGTGTTTTGCCAGTCCTTATTGTCATCAATTTCGATTAGTTTAATCGTAATACTTGTGTTCTCAATACCAGTTTTTAGGCCATTGTAACGATTCATACGGCTAGATACACCGTTGATATGATTGGATAAAACAATAATTTCTTCGTAATTTTTTGATTTCATTAGATCTGCCACTTCTAGTGATTTTTGAAAATTATCCGATACCACTGCTGGCCAAGTAAATGGTTCAGTATAACGATCAACTTGAACAACGGGGATATTTTCATCAATTAATAGTTGGTAGTGATCAGGTTGGTGAACCAATGGTTGTAAGATAATACCGTCGATCCTTTCGGTGACCATCTTTTCCAAATTACTATATTCACGTTCAATTGAATTGTCGCCGTCCATAATCAAAACTTGATAGATTGTATTTTGAAAATAATCACTGATGCCTTTTAAAAGACGCGAGGTATACATATTGGAAATATCTGCTACAGAGATACCGATTAACAGAGAGTTTTTGGCTTTT
Source organism: Leuconostoc sp. XM4 (assembly GCF_055698815.1). Classification (NCBI taxonomy): domain Bacteria; kingdom Bacillati; phylum Bacillota; class Bacilli; order Lactobacillales; family Lactobacillaceae; genus Leuconostoc; species Leuconostoc sp. XM4. Next base: position 452,942 of record NZ_CP134507.1, read on the forward strand.
AAGGCTTGTGCTTGGCGACTAGGATGATAATCTAATTCAGCAATTGTTTCAGCAATACGTTCTTTTGTTGCTTCTGACATATTATCAAATTTCCCGTTTAAAAAACGGGAAACAGTTGTCTTTGAAACCCTTGCCATTTCAGCTATAACGTTGATGGTCACTTTTTTACTCATGAGAACATTATACGACAAATTAAAAAAAGGGGTTGACAAATATTTGGAAGCGTTTACAATATATCATGTAAACCGGTTTCCGAAAACGATACACGTAATAAAAATAAAGGGATGGAAAAATGGAAAAAGAGCAGTTACATATTGATCCAGAAAAGTTTGCGTTACAATTTCTTGAATCTTTTAAACTAAATTTTGATGCTAAAAATCTTGAGGGTATGGCTAAACAACAACTTGCGGCCTATCTATCTGCTTACTTTCTAGTTGAAAAATTTAATAAAATTGAAGGCGAAAACTTTGATCGGTCACAACCTAATTTATCAGATTTAGGATTTGACGAGTTATTGAAACATGTAACAGAACTAAACAAGTATTGAGGAGCGGATAATGAGAAAAGAACAAATTGTTTTAAATAATTTAGTATTCATGAATGATCATGAGAAGGGAATGCAACAACTTGAAATGTTAAAAAAAGCTGTGTCTTTCGGTGTCTCATCGGTTGAATTGCGACGGGAGTACTTTGATGACATTGTTAAAGAAACTCCAGCCATTGCACAGTATGCAGTTGATAACAAGTTGCGGTTATTTTATTCCGTACCAGATGAGGTATTTGTGAACCATCGTCTTAATCCAAAATTGGCACAATACTATGATGAAGCACAGGCGCTTGGCATTTATGCGATTAAATTTAATATTGGAGATTTCGAAACGTTATCTTCGGAAGATGTGTCTGAATTAAACCAATTATTAGCGCGCGACATTCAAACAAATATTGAAAATGATCAAACCCAAGTTTCGGGAAAAATAAAAGCGATTGAAAAGTTTATGTCTGCTGTTACCGAAAATAATTTAGATATTCGCTATGTTTATGATATGGGTAATTGGCGTTATGTTGGTGAAGACGAAGTTGTGGCAGCTGAAAAACTAACACAGTATGTACGCTATATTCATGTTAAAGATGATCAAGGACACGGTGATAATTTGGTAACCGTACCGCTTAATGAAGGAGATATTGCATGGCAATCAATTTTGAACATCTTGCCAAGCAACGTTCCCGTAGCGGTTGAATATCCAACAGTTAATGACAAAGTTATACAAGATGGCGTTCAGGCACTCGCCATCTTTAATTAAAGGGGTGTAAGACTTATGACTAATATAATTATTAGTATTTTGCTCTTACTAACATTCGTAGGCTTTATCTATTACATTGTTAAGGGTGGCAATTTAGTTATTGGTTTCTTTGTAATGGCGCTTCTCTGGTCTGTTATTGGGCTGGTACCTTTCGACCAAGTTGTTCAAAAGGTTATTGCAGATCCGGCATTGAATTATGGACCAACAATTATTTACATTGTTTTTGGTTCTTGGTTTGGTCGTGTACTAGTTGATTCTGGTATAGCTGGATCCATTTCGGCGCAGACTGAAAGAGTTGGACGAAAAGCGCCTATTTTTGCAACGATATTAGTTGTGCTCGTCACAGCATTGATTTTCTCGTCGGCATACGGCGTTGGTTCGGTTATCGCCATTGGTGTTATATTAATTCCAATCTTGTTGTCGATTGGGGTCCCTAAAAAGGTCGCCATTCCAGCATTCACAATGGCTATTGGTGCGCCAATGTACATTAACGTAGTCCTATTTAATCAAATAAAAGCGTTCTTTCCGTCAGTTAGTTTTTCGGGAAAATACTTGATTTTTGGATTAGCAGCCATGGGGGTTCAATTATTAGGCGTTATTATCTTCATATTGCTTAATAGTAAAAGCATCAAAAATGGTGAAATTGAAACAATTGATGACAGTAAACAAGCAACCTTCCAGAAAACGCATCCAATTACATTTATCATCCCTGTTTTACCGGTGGCCTTGAATATGTTCTTCCATTGGGATGCTATTCCTGCTCTGTTATTGGCAACTATTATTGCGTTGTTATTGACAGGGCAAATGAAATCTTATAAAGGATTAGTTGCTTTTATCAACAAAACAGTTTCACAAGCAATCAATGATATTTCTGGTTTGATCATATTCTTGATGGCATTGGTTATGTTTGCCGGCGCAGCTACTATGAACGTTCCCCATTTTAAAAGCATGATTGAAGTTATTTTACCAAGTAGTCCATTGGTTTTGGCAATTGCCATTGGTATATTAGCACCATTGGCTTTGTTCCGCGGACCTTTACATGTTTGGGGTGCCGGAGCGGCTACGGCGGCAGTTTTAGCTGCTACAGGTACTTTCCAACCAATATTTTTGCTACCACTTCTTTACACGGCAAGTATTATGGCAGTTTCCATTGATTTAACACAGTCATGGAATACATGGGCGCTAACTTACTCAAAGTTGGAAACAAAGGAATACTTAAAAATGGGCATACCAGTGATGTGGGTAGTATCGTTTGTGAACGAACTATTAGTTTATGGCTTTTTTGGACATTAAAAAGGAGTTAGGAGAAACAAGATGAGTGAAATTTTAACATTAGGTGAACCGGTAGTGACGTTTGCTTCCACCGACTTAAATAAGGGTTTAGTTGATAGTATTAATTACTATAAATTTTTGGGTGGTGCTGAACTAAATGTCATGATCGGTGCTACTCGATTAGGTCATAACACGGAATACATTTCTCAGGTTGGTGCAGATCCGTTGGGTCAATTTACGATTAAGGAAATAGCGCGTTATAATGTTGGTAATCATTATATTGCTACAGATGAAGGCAATTGGACGGCGTTTCAGTTAAAAGAATTAGTTGATCAAGGAGATCCATCAACTTTTAATTTTCGCAGAAATTCAGCTGCGGCACACTTTGACAAATCGTTAATTGATCAAGTTGATTTTTCCGATGTAAAGATAGCCCATTTATCAGGGATTTTCCCCGCAATTTCGCTTCAAGCACGTGAAGCATTCCGTTATTTTGCTGAACAATTAATTGATCATGGTATTAGAACAACATTTGATCCAAACTTACGCCCTGCTTTATGGGAGTCTAGAGAAGTGATGATTGAAACGATCAATGATTTAGCAAAATATGGTGAAATTGTTTTACCTGGTATTGATGAAGGTGAAATCCTAATTGGATCAAGAGACCCAGAGACCATCGCCGATTTTTATCTGAATAATAGTGACCGCACACAAACTGTCGTTGTCAAAATTGGTTCTGATGGAGCCTATGTCAAAAACAAGAGCGGTGAGAGTTACATTGTTAATGGGTTTAAGGTTGAAAAGGTCGTTGATACTGTTGGCGCAGGGGATGGATTTGCGCTTGGCTTGATTACCGGTTTGATTGAAGGATTGACCATGGCAGATGCTGTAAGACGGGGGAACGCTGTAGGTGCTCTACAAGTTCAAACACCAGGTGACAACGATGGGTACCCAACACAGGAAGAACTAGAAGCATTTTTGGCAGATAATAAGAAAGAGGCATAATATGACAAAACAAGTATTCTTACCAGATGATATTCCAGCAGTTGGGAAAAAGATTCTTGAAGAAGCAGGATTAGAAGTAGTTGTTGGTTCTGGTCGTGATCATGAAAAGATGAAGGCTGAAGGGGTAGAGGCAAGTGCTGTATTGATTGGTACACAAAAGTTTGATGCAGATATAATGGACGCTATGCCAAATTTAAAGGTTATTGCACGTAACGGCGTTGGTTATGATGCTGTTGACGTGGATGCTGCAACCCAGCGCGGTATCTATGTTGTGAACACACCTAAAGCTTTATCAGGATCAGTTGCTGAAACGGCTGTCTCTGAGTTATTAGCTATCAGCAAGAACTTATATCAAGATTCAAAATCAATTCATGATGATAATTGGAATTATCGAAAGGCACACCCAGGCCGTGATATTGAAGGGAAAACTGTTGGTATCTTAGGATTTGGTCGTATTGGTCAGCAAGTTGCTAAAAAATTAAGTGGGTTTGATGTTAAGGTCATTGCCTTTGATCCCTTTGCCAAGGATGTGCCTGGTGTTGAATTGGTTGATCGTGAAACGATTTTTAAAACTGCCGACTATGTGATGGTCCATTTGCCGGCATTACCTGAGACTCAGCATTCAATTGGCGCAGATGAGTTTAAGTTAATGAAAAATGACGCATTTCTAATTAATATGGCTCGTGGTTCTATTCTGGTTGAATCTGACTTGGTCTTGGCTCTGAAATCGGGTGAGATAGCTGGTGCGGCTTTAGATGTTTTTGAAGAAGAGCCATTGCCTGTTACAAACCCATTAGTTGCATTGGAAAATGTTTTGCTCACACCACATATTGCTTCTAATACTGTTGAAACTAAGGCGCGTATGGCGGTTGATGCAACCAATGACATTGTTCGGGTATTATCTGGCAAGAATCCAGAATCAGCTGTGAATAAAATTGATAAATAACTAGAAAAACGACTGATTAAAAGTCGTTTTTTAATTTCAAGGTGTATAATGTAGCTATTCTAATAGATTACAGGAGAAAACATGACTCAATTCACACGGCTTTATAATAATTTTCAACCTGAACACTATGATATCTATTTAGATATTAATCGTGAGACGAAACAGTTTAATGGTAAAACAAAGATTAGTGGTAATGCGCTAGTCAACAATATTGCCTTACATCAAAAAAATTTGCAAATTCAGTCTGTTCACATTAATGAAAAAGAGATTCCTTTTGTCATTGATGATAACGCTGATTTGATTAAAATTTCGACAGAAACTATTGGTCAGATAGATATCACTGTGACTTATAAGGCGACGCTAACCGACACAATGATGGGGATTTATCCTTCGTATTACGAGCTAGATGGTGTTAAAAAACAAATTATCGGTACACAATTTGAAACAAGTTTTGCTCGTCAAGCTTTTCCAAGTGTGGACGAACCGGAAGCTAAAGCGACATTTGATTTATCAATCAAGTTTGATGAACAAGCAAATGAAACAATTTTAGCCAATATGCCAGAGATACGCACAGAAAATGGCGTACATTATTTTGATACAACAGTGAGGATGTCAACTTATTTAGTGGCCTTTGCCTTTGGTGAATTACAAAGTAAGCAAACGGTTACTAACACAGGGGTAAAAGTTGGTGTATTTTCTACCAAGGCACATGCTCCCAAAGAATTGGATTTTGCACTAGACATTGCTAAACGATCGATTGAGTTTTTCGAAGATTTTTATCAGACACCTTACCCATTACCACATTCTTGGCAACTAGCCTTGCCTGATTTCTCTGCAGGAGCAATGGAAAACTGGGGATTAGTAACTTATCGTGAAGCTTATGTATTGCTTGATCCTGAAAATTCAGCGTTGAATACCAAACAAATTGTTGCCACAGTTATTGCTCACGAATTAGCGCATCAATGGTTTGGCGACTTAGTCACGATGAAATGGTGGGATGATTTGTGGCTCAATGAAAGCTTTGCTAATATGATGGAGTATGTGGCAATTGATGCCATTGAGCCTGATTGGCACATTTGGGAAAGCTTCCAAACAAGTGATATTGTTTCAGCATTGAAGAGAGATAGCACAGATGGCGTACAATCAGTCCACACTCAAGTAGAACACCCAGCTGATATTGATGCTTTATTTGATCCAGCAATTGTTTATGCCAAAGGGGCAAGACTGTTGGTGATGGTTCGTTCTTTGATTGGGGATAAGGCCTTACGTGAAGGACTAAAAAGATACTTTGCTCGTCATCGCTATGCAAACGCAGCAGGAGCTGATTTGTGGGAGGCTTTGGGTGAAGCTTCAGGTCAAAATATTAAAGCAGTGATGGATTCTTGGTTGGAACAACCAGGATATCCAGTGGTTTCAGCAAAAGTTATTGATGGCCAGTTAACCCTATCTCAAGAACAGTTTTTCATTGGTGAATACGAAGAAAGTGACCGTCAGTGGCAAATCCCCTTAAACAGTAACTATGATGTGGCACCTCAAATACTAGCCAGTAAGCGTGTAGTGGTTGGTGATTATGCTCAATTACGTGAATCAGTTGGTACACCTTTTAGGCTGAATGACGGTAATGATTCGCATTTTGTTGTTAAATATGATGCCCAATTACTAAAAGATATTTTAGAACATCTTGATGAATTGGATAATATTTCGCAAAGACAAATTCTTCAGGATCTACATTTACTAGCTGATGGTAGGCAAATTACCTATGCTGATATCGTGCCACTGCTGGTCAATTTTGCGCACAAAGATGCCATGTTGGTTAATGCAGTACTATATAGTATTCTTTCAGACTTGAAGAAATTTGTTACACCAAATTCAGCTGAAGAAAAAGCTTTGAAGGAATTCTATGATGTACTAAGTATAAAACAAGTAAAACGCTTGGGCTGGGCCGGTCAAAGCGGTGAATCATACGACAATCAGCTCACACGTCCTTATGTTTTGAATGCTTCTTTGTATGCAGAAAATCCTGATACAATTGCAACGGCTCATGAATTATTTGAGAAAAACAGTGATAATCTACAAAACCTATCTGCTGATATTCGTCACTTTGTACTCGCCAATGAATTGAAGCACTTTGGCAATACGTCATTGTTTGAACAACTGTTAACTACTTACCGAAAATCCTCTGATGCTAATTATAAAGCTGACTTACGTTCGGCCTTAACTAGTACCCCAAAGCCAGATTTAATTGTAAAATTGATTGATCAGCTAAAGGACGCTGACACGATTAAACCGCAAGACCTCCGTGGTTGGGTCTATGGCTTGCTAGTTAATGATAAAAGTCAGCAGTTAGTCTGGGATTGGGTTCGTGAGCAGTGGCAGTGGCTAGAAGACACGATCGGTGGTGACATGGAATTTACGATGTATATTACTGTTATTGCGATTGTGTTCCATACACCAGAGCGACTAGCTGAATTTAAGGCGTTCTTTGAACCTAAGTTGAATACGCCTGGATTAACACGGGAAATTACTATGGACATTAAAGTAATCTCAAGCCGTGTTGATTTAATCGCAGCTGAAAAGGATGGTGTGAATAAAGCCATTTCTGAGGCTATAAAATAAACTAGTTAAAAAGCAAACGGTTATATGTTTGCTTTTTTGATATAAATCATTTTGTGGTAATCCTTTTGAATTGCTAATTAATACCGACTTAGAGTAGAATGGGGTTGTATTGAAAGCGTTTTCTATTAGAAAGGGGATCACGATGTATTATAGTAATGGTAATTATGAAGCATTTGCAACACCACGCAAGCCGAAGGACGTAGATCAGAAATCAGCATATATTGTCGGTTCGGGGCTAGCAGGATTGGCTACTGCAGTATTTCTTATTCGTGACGGTCATATGAAGGGAGAGTCAATTCATATATTTGAAGAACTCCCACTGGCTGGTGGTTCATTGGATGGTATTCAAAGACCTAATGTTGGTTTTGTCACACGTGGCGGCCGTGAAATGGAAAATCATTTTGAGTGTTTATGGGATTTATATCGCTCAGTGCCATCATTGGAAATCCCTGGGGCCTCTTACCTTGATGAGTATTATTGGCTGGATAAGGATGATCCTAATTCATCAAATTGTCGGTTGATTTACGATCGTGGAAATCGTGTGCCAAACGACGGTGACTATACGTTAGGTAAATCATCTGAAGAAATTATTAAATTGATTATGACGCCTGAAGCAAAATTAGGCACAACGACGATTGAAGATTATTTTTCAGAAGACTTTTTCAAAAGCAATTTTTGGATATATTGGGCAACAATGTTTGCTTTTGAAAAGTGGCATTCAGCAATCGAGATGAGACGTTATGCAATGCGCTTCATTCACCATATTGATGGGTTACCGGATTTTTCTGCATTGAAGTTCAATAAATATAATCAATATGATTCGATGGTCTTGCCTTTGATCAAGTATCTCGAAGATCATGGTGTTGACGTACAGTTTGATTCTACGGTTGATAATGTCATGGTGAATTTTGATCACGGCAATAAAGTTGTCAAGGAGTTACAGCTCACTGTTGCAGGGAAGCCAGAAACTAAACAGCTTACAGCAAATGATTTAGTTTTCATAACGAACGGTTCCATTACTGAAAGTACGACCTATGGGAGCCATTTTGAACCAGCGCCAGTGACAAACGAACCCGGTGGGTCGTGGCGTTTGTGGGAAAAATTAGCTGAACAATCAGACGAATTTGGTCATCCAAGTGTGTTTTATCAAAACTTACCAGCAAAAAGTTGGTTTGTTTCAGCAACAGCAACAATTAAAAATACTGAAATTGATCCCTATATTGAACGGCTTACCAAGAGGGATCTGCATGACGGTAAAATCAATACAGGTGGCATTGTAACCATTACCGATTCAAACTGGTTGATGAGTTTTGCTGTCCATCGTCAACCACATTTTAAGCAACAAAAGCCCAATGAAACAACAGTTTGGATCTACGGACTATATTCTGATGTTCCTGGTAACTATGTTAAGAAGACCATCGTAGAGTCTTCTGGTCAAGAAATTACACAAGAATTTTTGTACCACCTAGGTGTCCCTAAAAGTAAAATTAATCAACTAGCACAGCAAGAATCAATTAACACTGTTCCAGTGTACATGCCGTTTATTACAAGTTATTTTATGCCACGTGTCATGGGTGATCGTCCAAAAGTAATTCCGGATGGCTCTGTCAATTTGGCATTTATTGGAAACTTTGCTGAGTCACCTTCGCGAGATACAGTCTTTACTACGGAATATTCAGTACGGACTGCTATGGAGGCTGTATATAGCTTGCTAGATGTTGAGCGTGGTGTACCAGAAGTCTTTAATTCAATCTACGATATTAGAGAATTATTGCGAGCTATGTACTATATGAATGATAAAAAGCCACTGAGCGAAATGGATTTGCCAATTCCTAAACTAATACAAAAAGTTGGACTTAAGAAAATTAAAGGTACTTGGTTAGAAGAATTATTGGCAGAAGCACACTTATTATAAACTTTGTCAGGCACTCGTCCGCAGATGAGTGCTTTTGTCGTATAATGAGATAAAAACAATAAAAGGTGTATTATGATTAATCAATATGGTCGAATTGCTGTTGATTCAGCAACCGAATTAGAAGAGCTAAGAGCTGTTGGTTTTAATAGTGAAGACTTTGAAACACTATTGCGACGTGCTTTGACAAATTATAAAACTTATGAAGCCCAAAATGACTGGTTACGGGAACATCTCGCCACCGATGAGCAAAATATTTTTCTTTTCTTAGAAACAAAGCAACCACTCACACAAGCCGTCTTTTATTGTATTGCTGCCCAACTGCTAGGATTTACGGAGGTCTTGGCGGGTAACGGATATAATGGGGTGGCTACATTTCGGCAATTAGGTTTACCAATAGCGACGGTAAATAATTTACGTCACGCATGGTATGAGTTGCTAAACAGCCACACAAATAATGGTTTGTTATTTATTGATGAGCTGGCAAGCCAAGGATATTTTGAATCTAATAATCATCGCCTACTCTTTAATGGTAAGTCTTTGCCAACCTATAATACAAACGATTTAATCCGTGAGTCGGTTTGGGTGGAAACTTCTGTTGATACTGATAATGACGGGCGATTTGATTTAGTCCAAGTAGATATTATAAGACCAAATACAAATGAAAAATTACCGGTTTTATTTACAGCATCACCTTATTATCAAGGTTTAAACGAAAAAGGAAACGACGCCAAGGTTCATGACGTTAACGTACCGTTAACAAGAAAGGACACGCATCAATCAGCCCTGAGTAATTTGAATCAGATGGAAGAGAATGTGGCAAAACCGCTTGCACGTCAAATTAATGGTTACGCTGAAGAAGCTTCTGTGATTTTTACTCAAGAAGCAGGGAAAACCGTTGATTTGAATCAGTATTTTTTGTCTCGTGGCTATGCAGTTGTTTACGCTGCAGGTATTGGCACACGTCATTCTGATGGTATGCAGGATACTGGATCTCCCGAGCAAGTTGAATCAATGAAAAATGTTGTTGAATGGTTAGCTGGTAATAGAGTGGCCTTTACTGATCGCACAAGTAATATTGCCATTGTAGCTAATTGGTCAAATCACAATATTGCTATGACGGGACGCTCTTATTTGGGAACTTTGGCTACGGCAGTTGCCACCACAGGAGTTTCTGGTTTAAAAACAGTTATTTCTGAGGCTGCTATCTCTAATTGGTATCAATATTACAGAGACAATGGTCTGGTTGTCGCACCCGGTGGCTTTCCAGGTGAAGATATGGATGTATTAGCCGAATTAGTATATTCACGGATAAAAGATCCAGCTGACTGGTTAAAAACTAAAAACCAGTGGGATGATTTTCAAGCGAATACTGAAAAGTTCACTGACCGTGTAAATGGCAATTATGACTACTACTGGGATACACGTAATTATTTAAATCAAGTCAAGAATATTAAAGTGGATATGATAATGGTTCATGGTCTAAACGATTGGAATGTTAAACCACGGCAAGTTTATCAATTATGGTCAGCACTCCGCGATTTACCAAACGTTAAAAAAATATATTTACACCAAGGCCAACATATCTATATCAACAACAATCGCTCTTTAGATTTCTCAGATCAGATGAATCTTTGGCTGACTGAGAAATTATTGGATAAAGATGTCAAAGCTAACGAAGTATTACCTACCGTTACATGGCAAGACAATACTACAGAAGATGCCTGGCATGTCCTAGATGAGTGGGGAGCAAGCAAAAAAAGTAAGTACTATATTGGTAGTAATGTGCTTACCACCCATCAAAACAGCGGTGAACTTAATTTTAAGGATTGGTTACCTGAAAATCAGTTCACTTATTACTGCGAGCATTTTGATAAATGGCGTGACGACACGATTACTGGAAAATTGCCAACAAATCAGATATTTAAGAGCGAAACGTATACAAGCGAACGTATAGTAGATGGGGAAATTTTATTAAACCTGCGAGTAAAATCATCACATAATATAGGATTGATCAGCGCAATGGTTGTCGACTATGGGGATGACACATATCTGAAAGAAACACCTACTAACCAAGGAGTGGTGATTGACCGTGGTGTGAATTTTAGCCCGACAGATTTGATGTCATTTGAATCCCAAAAGTCTGCTTACAAGATGATCACTATTGGCCATATTAATTTACAGAACCGGACGAGTTCTCGTCAAAATGATGACTTACTGCCTAATCAATATATCGATTTACATTTTGAGTTACAACCAACCTACTACAAAATGAGACCAGGACATCAATTGGGATTAATTATATATGCGACAGATTTTGAAATGACAATTCGTGGAAACCAATCCATCGCGTACACTATAGATTTATCAAAAAGTTCGCTAGATGTACCATTCACTTGTAAAAAATAATTATAAAACATGAAGTTTTATCTTGTAATTAAGATGGGGCTTCATGTTTTTAATTGTAACCGTTTACATAATTATCAGATTGTGTTATCCTTAAGGTAGTAACTAGTACGTACAAGTTGTTTGATTAAAGGAGAAGGCTATGTTTGGATTTGGGAAAAAAATAAGCGAAGATGAGCATGTTTACGCACCAGTAACCGGTGAAGTAATTCCTTTAGACAAGGTTTCGGATCCTGTTTTTGCACAGAAAATGATGGGTGATGGATATGCAGTCGAACCTAATGCTTCAAAAATTGTTTCCCCGGTTTCTGGGAAGGTGACGATGGTTCAAGGTCATGCTATTGGTTTGAAACGCTTTGACGACCTAGAGCTGTTAGTGCATATAGGTATCGATACCGTTTCTTTAAATGGCAAACCATTTACAACGGCAGTGAAAGAAGGCGATATTGTTGATGCAGGTGATGACCTGGTAACAGTCAACTGGGAGCAAGTGGAAGAAGCTGGTCTTCCAAAAACAACGCTAGTGTTGATTACAAATACAGCAGATAAATTAGAATCAATCACAGTTCATTATGGACCAGCAGTTGCAGGACAACAGTTGGGTAGTGCTAAGGCAAGGAGAGACTAATTATGGCTAAGGAAGACTATGAAGGCATGGCTCAAGACATCATTAAAAATGTGGGCGGTAAGGACAATGTTGATAAAGTGATACATTGTATTACACGCTTGCGTTTCTATTTAAATGATGAAACTAAGGCCAATACAGAAGAAATGTCAAAAGTACCAGGAATAGCTGGTGCCGTCTATAACAGCGCGTTGGGACAGTATCAAGTAGTTATCGGACCAGCAGTTGCTGACGTCTACGATAAGGTTGTCGAGCATCTAGGATCAAGTGTAGTGGACAACGAAGCAACGAATGCAGCAGTAGAAGCAACAAAAGCCAAAGATCAAAAGCCAAAAAATGTACTTGACTGGTTTAAAGGTGCTTTCCAAACGCTAATTGGTACAATCACTGGATCAATGATTCCGGTGATTGGATTATTAGCAGCAGGTGGTATGTTAAATGGATTTCTGACTTTATTGTCAGATCCAAATTTGCTTGGTTTAATTAGTACCAAGTCAGATACGTTTACGATTATTCAGTCGATGGCGATGGCACCATTTTACTTTTTACCAGTGTTAGTCGGATTTACAGCAGCGCAGCAGTTGAAATCAGATCCTTTGGTTGTGGCGGCGATTGGTGCGCTGTTAGTTAAACCAGAAATGATTGGGTTATCAGCAGCAAAGGCTTCAGGTGTGTTGTTAGGTATGCCAATCAACGCACATTTCTTTGGTTTACCAATTACAATTCCTAACTATGCTTATTCAATTTTCCCAATTATTTTTGCAGCTTGGTTGGCACGTCCCATTGGGAATTGGCTAAAGGACCATTTGCCAGCTTCAATTCGATCAATCTTCCAACCTTTAATCACTATATTTATTGTTGGTTCTGTTGTATTAGTAATCATGGGACCCGCAATTACAATGATTTCATCCGGTATATCTGTTGCTATTAATGCGTTGCTTAACTTTAACTACGCATTATCTGGTTTGGTTATCGGAGGTTTGTATCAAGTATTAGTTATTTTCGGATTGCATTGGATGGTTGTGCCGCTAATTGCTAACGAAATTGCGCAAACAGGGCAGTCACAATTGAATGCGCTGGTTAACTTCACAATGATTGCACAAGGTGCTGGTGCATTAGCAGTCTTTGCAAAAACTAAGATTGCTAACTTGAAAGGTTTGGCCGGTGCTGGTGCGTTGTCAGCCTTTGCTGGAATTACTGAGCCTGCGATGTATGGTATTAATTTGAAATATGGTCGAGTGTTCTGGATGGCTAACTTAGGTGGTGCCACAGGTGGTTTGATTGCCGGACTATTCAATCTTCATATGTATGGTTTCACCGGCTCATTAATTGGTTTCCCATCATTTGCTTCTCCACAAGATAATCCTAATAACTTATTGATTTTCGTTATCGCCTCAGCAGCAACAATTGCCGTTTCGTTTGTAGCAGTTTATCTATGGGGATTTAAAGACAGCGACACGGAACAAGCAGCCGCACAAGTTGAAAAGAAGAATGTCTTCAAAGATGCCATTTCAAAGTGAGGGATAGAAGATTATGACTGAATTAGGAAAACATGTTGTTTACCAGGTTTATCCCAAATCGTTTCAAGACAGTAATGGGGATGGTGTAGGTGATTTGCCTGGTATCATTCAAAGGCTGCCCTACTTGGCAAAGCTGGGAGTTACCATGATATGGTTGAACCCAGTGTTTCCATCCCCACAAAATGATAATGGCTATGACATAAGTAATTATACGGCGATTGATCCATTATTTGGTACGATGACTGATTTTGAGAACTTGGTCAAAGAAGCTAAAACATACCATATGGGAATTATGTTGGATATGGTATTCAATCACACCTCAACTGATCATACTTGGTTCCAAAAAGCGCTTGCAGGTGATCAAAAGTATCAAGATTATTATTACTTGCGACCTTACCGTGATAATGGACATGAGCCAACTAATTGGGTATCGAAGTTTGGTGGTTCGGCGTGGGCTAAATTTGGTGATACTAATTTAGCCTACCTTCACTTATATGATCCAACACAAGCTGATTTAAATTGGCATAATCCAGCAGTTCGTCAAGAGCTCTATGATGTTTTAAATTTTTGGTTAGCAAAGGGGGTTCGTGGTTTCCGATTTGATGTGATTAATGTAATCGGTAAATCTGAAGTACTAGTTGATGATGAAACTGATAACGGCGGAAAGTTTTTATATACTGATACACCAATCGTCCAAGACTATATACAGGAGATGAACGCAGCTACTTTTGGGAAATATCCTGATGTAATTACTGTAGGTGAATTAAGTTCAACTACTGTGCAAAATACAGCTGCATATACAAATCCTGATAACAAGGCGTTAAGCATGGGGTTCAACTTTCATCATCTAAAAGTTGATTATGATCATGGTAACAAGTGGACAAAAGTGCCTTATGATTTTGAATCATTGCGTCATATTTGGCATGAGTGGAGTCAAGGATTAATGGAGAATCACGGTTGGCCAGCTTGGTTCTGGAACAATCACGATCAACCACGGGCAATAAACCGTTTCATTAAAACACCAAAATATTATCGTGTCGGTGCCAAAATGTTGGCTATGCTTGTTCATTTAAACCGAGGCACACCATATGTGTATATGGGCGAAGAAATTGGCATGATTGATCCAACGTATCATAAAATTGAAACATATGTTGATGTTGAAAGTAAAAATGCTTATCAAATGCTATTGGAGCAGGGGTTGTCGAAACAACAAGCTTTTGAAATTGTTCAAACAAAATCACGCGATAACTCACGTGTTCCAATGCAATGGCGCAATGAGGATTATGCTGGTTTTTCAACGCATGAGCCATGGCTACAAAATGCGAATTACGAACAAATTAATGTTGCTCAAGATGAAAAATCAGCTGACAGTTTGTATGCATTTTACCAAAATTTGATTCGTTTACGTCAAGAAAATGAAGTGATTGCTGATGGTGACTATACACCAAAGTATGAGGAATCTGAAGAAATCATTGCCTTTGAACGACAATTAGCAGGAAAACATATTTTGGTTGTTACACATTTTGGTGAAACGCCAGTGTCAATATCTATTTCTGATGAGATTGTTAAAAATGGTCAAGTGTTGGTTACTAACTATCCAGCGCAACCTGTTTCGGGGACAATGCTTTTGAAACCCTATGAAAGTTTTGCAATTGCTTACTAAATAAAAAACAACTGCTCAAGTACTTAGTATTTGAGCAGTTGTTTTAAGTTGTTTGTCGTCGTGCAAATTCATTAAACTGAAATTGATCAGGTCTATGTCTTGCAATAGTGCGTTGAAAATATGTTGTGTCAGTTAAGTGACCTTGGCTTTCAACTTGGATTAATCGATTTTCGTTCTCAGGCAAACCGACCAATAATTTGCGATCCATTGCTGTAACTAGTTCGGCAGTAATTGTTTTTTCAGCATAGGCAACCGACAAGTGTAGGGTATTCTCAATATAAGCATAAATAGAATGCTTAGCTATGTCTTTAGTGAGGCCAGGAACAATGTCTGCACGGATATAATCTTCGTCAATAACACTATAGATACCGTCGATAATGCGAACACGAACAATATGATATAAAGGGGTGCCAACAGGAAATAAAGTTGTTTTCTGAGTCTTTTTTGTGACGGTAAGATGTTCGAATACAGGAACCTCAGTAACAACATGGAAGTGTTGCAGCTCTTCCAATTCATGAAAACTGGTGAGCCCACTGATTGGAAAGTGACGTAACTGATGAGAAATGACTTGTGACCCTTTACCACGCTGTTTTTGAATAAGTCCTTCTTCGTCTAATTTTGCGAGCGCTTTACGGATTGTATCGCGAGATGTTTGAAATTGAGTCACCAACTCATTTTCGCTGGGTAGAAAAGAACCAGCGGGGTAAGTATGGTCACGAATGTCATCTTTAATCTGCTGATATATTTTAAAGTATAATGGAATCATGTTGAACCTTTAGGATTCTGGATTTGGTGTAGTTAATGCATTGTTACGAATAAAACTACGGAATTTTTTGAACGTATCTGCGAATAACTCGTCTGGTTCAATATTGAGCATTTCCTTTGGAAAAAAGAAGCGCTGATCTATGGAGGCCTTACCTTTAATAGCTGCAACTAATGTGGACATATCTGATAATTCACGATGTGAACCATCGGCTAACAAAAAGTCAATTTGTGTCCTTGGCTTGGCGACATTTGGTTTGTAATCATCATAAGGCAAATCATAGGCATTATTACGCGCCGTGTAAAATCTAGGATTAAATCCAGCATTATCCACAAGTTGCTCGAGTTCTTCAAGCAGTGGGGCCGTTTCGTCGGTGATTTCCATTGATTTTAGTGGGCGACGTCCCATGAAACGTTGTGATAAATCAGACAAAATGGGATCAGAATGTGATTGCCAAATATTAATATAGGTCATAAAAACATTATCATCGAGCTTTAAATATTCAGATAAAGTTAGTTTTTTGTCGCTAAATAAAGGCGCTAATAGCGGACCAACAAAATCATTTTCCGCAAACTCGCTAGTCGTATTAGAGCGATACAGTTCTTGTGCGCGTTGTAGTAAATGTTCTAGCAAGACTTCCATGCCACGAGATACTGGGTGGAAGTAAACTTGTAAATACATTTGATAACGTGAAACAATATAATCCTCAACGGCATGCATACCAGCAATGTCAAAGGCAATGCCATCAGGGGTTGGTTGCATAGTACGTAATATTCGATCAATATCGAATTCACCATATTTTGTACCAGTAAAATAGGCATCACGTAGCAAATAATCCATTCGGTCAACATCAATTTGACTAGAAATTAGTTGAACGACTTGTGGATTTTCATAAGTTTTCGCGATAACACTGGCAACTTTGTTTGGAAAGTCTGGTGAAACTTGAGCCAAGACGCGGTGGATTTCTGTATCACCCGTAATAATCTCACGAGTCATCGCCTCGTGATCTGTATGAAATAAGTGTTCAAAGGTATGCGAGAAGGCGCCATGACCAATGTCATGAAGCAGTGCGGCTACTAGCGTTAGTAGGCGTTCTTTCGGGTCCCAAACATCACTGTAATACTGTTCAAAGCGTTCCGTGATACGACGAGCAAGTTCATAGACGCCGACTGAATGGCCAAAGCGAGAATGTTCTGCTCCATGAAAAACAGAACTTGTTATACCTAATTGTTTTACACGGCGCAACCTTTGAAATTCAGGTGTATTAATGAGATCTAAAATAATAGGATCTTCAACATGTATGAAGTTATGGATTGGATCACGCAGTACTTTTTCTTTAGGTAATTTTTCTTTTAACATAGTAAGCCCTTTTGCCGTTTCTTATATTATAATAGATTTTAGATTAAAATAGGGGTAAATTATGGCAATTAAAGACCAAATAGATGTTGAAATTCATCTAAAAACGAAAATTCGTCAAGAAAATGATCTTGAAGAATTCGAATTTCATACAAATGGACAACTTTTTTTGAAAAACGATGCACTTTATTTACGATATACAGAAGTAATTGAGAATCAAAAAACACAAATTATGTTTAAGTTTGAAGAGAACCGTGTACGTATGAATCGATCAGGTGACATTTTAACAAAGTTCTCTTTTGTTAAATCACAGCGTATCCCTGCCTTGTATCAAACACCAACTGGGCAGATGCAGTTGGAAACACTAACCACATTAATGGCGCTAAACATAGATCATGAAGAAACGCATGGTGAAGTTGCGATTGACTATGTTCTTTATGCTATGCAACAAATTGTTGGGCAATATGAAATTCGGTTGCAATTTATGCCCAAATCTAGTATGCTAGATTAGTTAGAAACCCCCGAAAGGACGTAGAACATGTCACTTACAACATTAGGCAATCACCCTAAAGAAGAATTTGCATTGGTTGAAATTGCAACAGCCATTTTGACAGAACATAAAGAAGCGATGCCTTTTAGTTCATTAGTTCAAGAAATCCAGGAATTTTTGGAAGTTGATGCAGAGACGTTTAAATCACGTCTTTCACAATTTTATACAGATTTGAACACTGACGGTTCATTCATTTCACTTGGAAATAATGAATGGGCTTTGCGTGCGTGGTATCCAGTTGATGCAATCGACGAATCTATCCATGAGCTTGACGATGAAGAAGACGCTCCTAAGCGTAAGAAGTCAGCAAAAAAGAAGGTTAACGTATTTGCTGATAATGCTTCAGATGATGATGTTATTGATTATAATGACGATGATCCTGAAGACGAAGACTTTGGTGCGGTTACTGATGATGATACAGAGACTGACGACGAAGAAACTGAAGTTGAAGTTGAAAGCGATGATGAGAGTAATGAAATCGATTTATCAGATGATGAATCAATTGATGCCAATATGACAGAGTTATCTGGTGGCGATGATCTTGATGATCTGAGCGATGGCGACCAAGAAAAATAATCTAGAATGAAAACTACCTGCTGGGTAGTTTTTTTCTATAATACTAACAAAAAAATTTTAATTTTTGTAAGTGACAACGGCTATTTGAATGCCTTTTCAGTTAAATGATAAACGCCAATCAAAAAAAGTAATTTAAATTGAAAAAAAGGGTTGCTTTTTGTTTGGAAAGTCTGTATTATATATAAATGTGCTAAGGCATAAGAAATGCTCCTGTAACTCAGTTGGTTAGAGTAGGGGATTTTTAATCCCAAGGTCCTCGGTTCGAATCCGAGCGGGAGCACTGACGTAAAGTTGGCGACCTTTGGGATAATCCATTTAAAAAGAATTGTTCGTTCAGAACAGTTCTTTTTTTGTATATCAATTAGGATATATAGGGGGGAATGTGTTTTAAATACTGGTTAAAATTGACTTTGCAAAATAAGCCAATATAGTGTATTATAGGTAAAAACGTTGAAGAGGAAGAGTACTAATAGTTGTTGTTTGAGAGACGTCATGGCTGGTGAAAATGACGCAATGCTGTTTGGAAAACTACCTTGGAAGTGACATACGAGTAGCACGAGTGAAAGTATGACCGGAGTCATTGGTCGTTAACCTGATGAAAGAGTTAAGATGAAGCGCAGCTAATAAGGAATTAATTATTTTTGCTTAAGCTTTATCTTGAACTATTCATGAGGTGGTACCGTGCAAAAAGCGCCCTTAGATTTAAGATTCTAAGGACGCTTTTTTTATTCGTTTTAAAGAAAAGGAAACTGTCATGGCAGAGAAACAGAATAGAGAACTAAGCAGAGATTTATCATCTCGACAGATGCAAATGATTGCGCTTGGCGGCACAATTGGTGTTGGCCTGTTTATGGGATCATCAGCCACAATCAAATGGACTGGTGTGTCGGTATTATTAGCCTACGCGATAGCGGGATTGGTTTTGTACCTAGTGATGCGTGCTTTAGGTGAAATGCTTTATGTCGATCCGTCAGTTGGGTCATTTGCTAATTATGCAACAAAATATATTCATCCGGTTGCTGGATATTTGACCGTTTGGGCAAATGTTTTCCAATGGCTCACGGTTGGTGTCAGTGAGACGATTGCTGTCGGAATGTATTTAGATTATTGGTTCCCGCACATTCCTGGTTGGGTCACTGGGGTGGTAGTATTGGCTATGCTAACAGCCGCGAACCTAGTGACTGTTAAAGCATATGGTGAAATGGAAACATGGTTTTCGTTGATTAAAGTGGTTACTATCATATTTATGATTATTTTAGGCTTGTTGGTTATTGTGTTGGGTTTTGGTAATCATTGGCAACCGATTGGTTTTTCAAACCTTTGGACGCATGGACCGTTCTTTGCTGGTGGTGTTAAAGGATTTTTCTTTGCACTGTCAATAGTTATCACATCATACCAGGCGATTGAGATAATTGGTATAACTGCTGGAGAAGCGGATAATCCACAAGTAGCTATTGTAAAATCAATTAAATCAATTGTGGCGCGTATATTGATTTTTTACATTGGTGCCATATTTGTTATCATTACTATTTATCCTTGGAACGAATTAGATCAAGTCGGTTCCCCATTCGTCGAAACATTTTCACGAGTAGGTATCACAGCTGCTGCTGGAATTATCAATTTTGTGATGATGACAGCAGCTATGTCAGCTTTGAACTCAGGAATCTTTTCGTCTAGTCGGATGCTTTACACATTGGCAATTGGCAAAGAGCTCTCACCAAAATTTTTGAAATTATCAAAGCACCGTGTACCCACATTACCAGTACTAGCAATTTCAGGTGGTATCCTACTAGGGATTATTTTAAACGCCGTATTACCTTTATTTTGGCACGGTAGTTCAAGTATTTTCGTATTAGTTTATTCAGCAAGTACATTACCAGGCATGGTACCTTGGTTTGTTATCTTGTGGAGCCAGATAAAGTTTAGAAAAGAAAATGCTAGTCAAATGGTGAATCATCCTTTTAAAATGCCATTCGCACCATATACTAACTATTTTGCGATTTTAATGTTATTGGTAACACTAGTATTTATGGTATTTAATCCAGATACACGAGTGCCGTTGTTTATAGGCCTTGGATTCTTAGTGATCATGTCAATTGTATTTTTTGCAACAAGAAAGAGTCACCGACGAAATAGTGAAGTAAGTTCATCGAAAACGCTTTGAGCGTTTTTTATTTGCTGTAAACTTGACAACAGCATTTTAGTAAACTAAAATAATTAACATGGTTTACTAAAGGAGAATATTATGAAAACAAAAGCCCTTTCGGCTTCGGCTATTTTATTAGCAGTAATTATTGTAATGGGCGCTATTCCAGGGATTCCATTAGGATTCATACCGGCCCCAATTATTTTGCAAAATATGGGTATTATGTTGGCGGGTGTTATTCTTGGAAAAAAATACGGATTCTTCACAGTTCTTGGGTTCTTGATTCTAGCAGCCCTTGGATTACCTATTTTAAGCGGTGGTTCGGGCGGATTTGTTGTGTTCATTGGACCAACAGCAGGGTATTTATTTTCTTATCCAGTTGCTGCATTTTTAATTGGTTGGGCAACAGAATGGTTAGAGAAGAACAACAAGCTTAGTTTTTTAACACTTTTGATAACATTACTCATTTTTGGAATGTTGTTCATTCTTGTATCTGGTGCGATTGGATTAAATATAGTGGCACACATGTCATTAAATAAAGCGTTGATTTATCAAGCAGCCTTCTTGCCGGGAGATACTATCAAAGCTGTCTTGGCAAGTATTATTGGCATTATCTTGCATAAAAGACGTTTGACATTGTGATTAAAGGAATAAATTTAGATCAACAAGGCCGTTGCAAGCATTGGCATACGGATGTCGATGTGGTGGCTAATCGTTGCGCTAAATGTCGAAAATACTATGCTTGTTACTTATGTCATGATGCATTAAATACGCATCCATTCGTGCCAGTTTCTCTAGATACTGAAGAGACGGCCGTCTGCTGTGGCGTTTGTTTGCATCAAATGACACCCGCACAATATCTACATGCTCACTATCAGTGTCCCAAGTGCCATCATTTGTTTAACGCGCAATGTGCATTGCACAAAAATACCTATTTCTGCTAAACTAAAACTATGAAAACAACTGATCAGCTTTTAAAATACTTTCTGAAACACGAAGGTGAATATTTAAGTGGCGAGACGTTAGCTAATCGATTAGGTGTGAGCCGCGCGGCTATTTGGAAAGCAGTTCAGAAACTAAATGAAGACGGCCATCAAATCGATAGTCAACATAGAAAAGGCTATCGCTATGAAGAAACAGGCGTTTTGAGCGTACCAGCTATTAAGGCGCTGATTGCCACTAATTGGGACATTCAGGTATTTGATCAATTAGATTCATCAAATTCATATGCTAAGGAAGCCCTAGCGGCTGGGAAGATAGTTCACCCAACTGTTATCATTGCCGATCAACAAAATGCCGCATACGGCCGCTTTAGACGCTCTTTCGTTGCACCGGAAAAAACAGGGTTGTATTTATCCATTGCGTTACCGGTGATGAATGATAGGGTGTTAGAGCCAGGACTACTGACCACCGCTACAGCAGTAATTGTTCGACATGTTATTGCATCATCTTTAGGATATCAACTCTCCTTTAAATGGGTTAATGACTTAATCTTTAATGATAAGAAAGTTGGCGGTATTTTAACAGAAGGTGTTCTCGACATAGAGTCGCAAAGTTTGACATCTTTGGTTGTCGGTATCGGTTTAAATTTAATTCAACCCACAAATTTACCTGATCAGTTGGATAAAAAAGTTGGTGGCATCGTTTCGGATTTAGTTTTTTCACGAAACATGATGATTGCAAAGTTGGTTGATGAATTTGCTGACATGATTAATCAATATCAGACAGGAAAGTATTTGCCTGAATATAGGGCGCACAATATTGTCTTGGGACACGAAGTTGTAGTTCAATATGCTGGTCAAAAAATTCATGGAAAAGCGGTTGAAATAAGCGATCAAGGTGCATTAATTTTAGTGACATCCGCTGGCGAAAAAATCACAATATCCTCAGGCGAAATTACCAAACTCAATGTTAATGGTAAGGAATATTGACTGAGCACCTTTTCCTCAACCCAAAGTTAAAAATAATTTCAATATTTATTTGACAAATCTACAGCAACTCTGTAATATATATTAGGGCTCCCGTTAATGGGACAGACGTTAAAAGCTCCCAAGTTGATCTTGGGGGCTTTTCTATTTTATTTTTACCCCTAGTTGTCGCAATAAAACGTGTTAAGCCAATGCGCGTTTGAATTATGAGGAGGCATTATGGCAGATAAACAAGTGAAGTATATTTTTGTTACCGGTGGTGTTGTTTCATCTCTTGGTAAAGGAATAGTTGCAGCATCATTAGGTCGATTGCTCAAAAACCGTGGATTGAAATTAGCTATTCAAAAATTAGATCCATACATTAATATTGATCCCGGTACAATGTCACCATATCAACACGGGGAAACATTTGTTACTGGCGATGGTTTAGAAACTGATTTGGATATGGGGCACTATGAGCGTTTCATGGATATTAATACAAACATGTATTCTAACGTGACAACAGGGCGTATTTATTCTGAGGTTTTGGCAAAGGAACGTCGTGGTGATTATAATGGTGGTACTGTACAAGTGATTCCTCATATCACAAATGCCATTAAAGAAAAAATGCAAAAAGCTGCTGAATCAACTGATGCCGATGTCGTGATTGTTGAAGTTGGTGGAACAGTTGGTGATATTGAAAGTTTGCCATTTGTAGAAGCATTACGCCAAATGAAGTCGGATTTGGGTAGTGAAAATGTTTTCTATATTCATACTAGTTTGATTATTTACTTAGCTGCGGCTGGTGAAGCCAAGACAAAGCCAACACAACATTCTGTAGCACAATTACGTTCGTTAGGTATTCAACCTGACATGATTGTCTTGCGTACACAACGTCCTCTAGAAGAGAATTTGAAGCAAAAGATATCAACATTTACCGATGTTAATGAAAATGCAGTTATTGAATCTCGTGATGTAGAAACTCTTTATGAGATTCCGTTAAATCTGCAAGCACAGGGCATGGATGATGTTGTATTAAATAAGTTAAAGCTTGATGCGCCAAAGGCAGAAATGTCTGATTGGTCAAAGATGGTTGAATTAATTAAGCATCCTAAGAAGACAGTTAACGTGACTTTGGTTGGTAAATATACTGATTTGCCTGATGCTTATATCTCTGTTAACGAAGCCTTGAAGCATGCAGGTTATGCCCAAGATGCCGATGTCAAGATTAATCATGTGAAATCAGAAAATGTTACACCAGAGAACGTTGCTGAATTGTTAGCAGGTGCTGATGGTGTGATTGTACCTGGTGGATTTGGTGAACGTGGTACTGAAGGTAAGATTCAAGCCATTCGTTATGCGCGTGAAAACAATATTCCTTTCTTAGGCATTTGCTTGGGTATGCAACTAGCATCAATCGAATTTGCTCGTCATGTTTTAGGTTATAAGGACGCGAATTCGACAGAATTAAATCCTAATACTTCAGCGCCAATTATTGATTTGATGAAAGATCAAGCTAACGTCGAAAACCTAGGTGGTACGCTACGTCTGGGATTATATCCAGCAATGCTATTACCTGGCACATTGACAGCCAAGGCTTATGGGAATCAATCAGAAATCGAACAACGTCATCGTCATCGTTATGAATTCAATACACAATATCGTGAAGAATTTGAAAAGGCGGGTATGTTATTCTCAGCAACATCCCCTGATAACCGTTTGATGGAAGTTATTGAGTATCCTAAGAATGATTTCTTTATCGCAGCGCAATATCATCCAGAATTTTTGTCAAGGCCAGATCGTCCCGAAGGCTTGTATCATGACTTCGTGGCTGCCTCAATTAAAAATAGTTGATTCATAGCATTTTTTAGTTAGATAAAATATCCCTTTAACACTTTTCGTGTAAATGGGGTATTTTTTAATTAAGATTTTGGGAGCTGACAAACTTGACAGACAAGGTATAATGAAAACATGTTAGCAAATACAACACAACATATCGAACAAAAATTAATTTTATTACCCAGTGAGCCTGGTTCATATCAGATGAAAGACCAGAATGGCAAAATTATTTATGTTGGTAAGGCAAAAAATCTAAAAAATCGTGTTCGTTCATACTTTAAGCAAGATCATGACGGAAAGACAGCCGAATTAGTATCCAAAATAGTTGATTTTGATTTCATCGTGACAAATTCTGATAAAGAAGCTTTTTTGTTAGAAAACGAATTGATCAAGAAGTATAAACCATACTACAATATTCGTTTGAAGTATGGTACAGGATATCCTTATATCAAGATTACAAAAGAACGTAATCCAAAAATGGCTTTAGTCAATGAGGTAAAAAAAGACGGTGGTTTTTATTTTGGACCATACCCAAACGTCTATGCTGCCCAAGAAACGCTAAGGTTTCTAGAGAAGAACTATCCATTGCGCCGCTGTAACGGACCACAAGGTAGACCGTGCTTGTACTATAATATGGGTCAATGTCTGGGCGCTTGTTTCCGTGATGTTCCTGTTCAAGAATACAATGATCAGATCAGCCGCATCAAAAAGTTTCTTGATGGTGATACAAAGATTGTCAAGAAACAAATAGCTGAAAAAATGCAAGTTGCAGCATCGTCATTGGAATTCGAACGGGCTGCAGATTTACGTGATCAGTTAAAGTATATCGACGAAACTGTTGAGAGCCAACGTGTGCTATCAAAAGACACTACACCAAGAGACCTATTCAATTATTATATGGATAAGGGCTGGATGACCGTTGAGGTATTCTTTCTACGGCAAGCCCGTTTGATTCGTCAATTTAAGCGAACGTTTTCCATTGTTGGTGAGGCTGATGAAGAAGTTTCCAGTTTTATTCAGCAATTTTATTCGCAAAAAAACATTCAAAAGCCACGCGAAGTTCTGGTACCAAAAGGTATTGATACAAAAGCACTTTCTGCTGTTCTAGAGGTTCCAGTTAGAATTCCTGTGCGTGGTGAAAAACGGGAGTTACTTGATTTAGCTGCTAAAAATGCTCGTATTGTGTTAGAGGAAAAATTCCGACTAATGCAATTGAATGAGCGAAAAACGACTGGGGCAATGAAGGAAATTACTGATGCACTTCAAATACCTATGGGTCATCGAATTGAAGCATTCGATCACTCTCATACACAAGGAGTTGAGATTGTCAGTGCCATGGTTGTTTTTGACGATGGGATCCCTAATAAAACAGAGTACCGTAAATATAAAATTAAATCGACAGATCATGCAAATGAATGGGCAGAAACGCAAGAGGTTATTCGTCGCAGATATTCTCGTCTATTAAGGGAAGACGGCGATTTTCCTGATTTAATTTTAATGGATGGCGGCGAAATTCAATTGCATGCGGCGCAAGAAGTGTTAGAGGATGAGCTTGGGTTAACAAATATACCAATTGCCGCAATGGTTAAAAATGATAAGCATAAGACGGCTGATCTAATCGATGGTGTGACTAATCAGATAGTTACTCTTGACAAACAGTCAGAGGGTTTCTTTTTAATACAACGCGTACAAGAAGAGGTACACCGATTTGCTATTAGTTTTCATCGTCAGTTACGTTCAAAAAACTCACTTGCTTCACGTTTAGACACGATACAAGGTGTTGGTCCGAAAACAAGACAAAAGCTTTTGCGAGAGTTTGGGTCGTTACCCAAAATTACCGCAGCAAGTGTTAGCGACTTAGTTGACATTGGTATTAATGAAAAATTAGCACGTGTGATTCATTTGTCGCTCTCGGCAGGTGATAATAGCTAAGATGGCTTATATATGTTAAACTAGAGTGTTAATTATTCGCAAGCTCTTCGTTGTAGAGCAGTAAAGGAGAAAAGGCGCCGCAGGATAGTCAGCTAAACGATTAAGTTAAATGTTAATTTTTTGGTTTACAAGCAAAGAATATATCTGCTCGCGCTCTATATAGATATGGCATTCGTAGATCAAGCACAAATAGAAGTAAAGGCCGGAAAAGGCGGTGACGGTATTGTTTCATTCCGTCATGAAAAATTCGTAGCAATGGGTGGACCTTTTGGTGGTGATGGTGGTCATGGTGGCTCAATCATCTTTAAAGTAGATGAAGGCCTGCGCACACTAATGGATTTTCGTTATAATCGGCATTTTAAAGCTCAACCAGGTGGCAATGGTGGCACGAAAGGGATGACCGGTGCTTCAGCTGATAACCGTGTCGTTAAGGTGCCACAAGGTACCACCGTTAGCGACGCTGATACAGGTGAAGTATTGGCTGACATGCTTGAAAACGGCCAAGAACTTGTGGTCGCTAAAGGCGGACGTGGCGGACGTGGAAATATTCATTTTGCTACGCCAGCAAACCCAGCGCCAGAATTGTCAGAAAACGGTGAACCTGGCCAAATTAGGAATCTAAAGCTAGAGCTTAAGGTACTGGCTGATGTTGGTTTAGTTGGATTTCCTTCTGCCGGTAAATCAACGCTCCTGTCAGTTGTTTCAAATGCTAAACCAAAAGTAGCGGCTTATCATTTTACAACATTATCACCAAACATTGGTATGGTTCGTCTAGACGACGATCGTGATTTTGTTATGGCTGACTTACCAGGATTAATTGAAGGGGCTTCTCAAGGTATCGGGCTAGGGTTCCAATTCTTACGTCATGTGGAACGAACTAAAGTTATTCTGCATCTAGTTGACATGTCAGGTATTGAGGGAACAGATCCCTACACACAATATCGTAAAATACTAGATGAGCTACAACAATATGATGAAACGATTTTAAACCGGCCACAAATTGTTGTACCAACTAAGATGGACATGCCTGACTCTGAAGAAAATCTTGCCAAGTTTAGGAAAGAAGTTGCTACTGATTCTGGGTTACCCATCCAACCAGAAATTGTACCAATATCATCAATCACACGTGATGGTGTCAAGGACTTAATGCGTTTAACAGCAGATATGTTAGCTACAGCACCTGCGCCTGAAAGTTATCGACCAGAGACCAAAAATGATACATCTGAAAAGAGCTACACGTTCAAACCGGAAACACATGATTTCACAGTCGAGTGGATTGCGGATGAAGAACGTTGGTTGCTTAGCGGTGCTGAAATCGAGAAGTTATTCTTAATGACTAATATTCAGCGTGACGCAACAATTATGCGATTTGCTCGTCAACTACGTCATATGGGCGTTGATGATAAACTTCGTGAAGCTGGAGCTAAAGATGGTGACGATGTTCGCATCAATAATTCCGACTTCGTATTTGAATTTAGTGAATAAAATATTCTCAAAAAGGTTTGTCAACAAGACGAACCTTTTTTTATAATTTTTAAAGAGCAATATCTGTTCTTGTGAAAATAATACCTTGTTGTATAAGCGATCTTCACAATTTTAAGGCTACTCAAATTTAATCAAGAGTGCTATGATGAAAATACTAAGATAAGGTGAGGCAAATGAATCATGGCAAATAAAAAATATGGTGCAGATATTGTTACCGATAGTTTAGTCAATCATGGTGTTGATTTAGTTTTTGGAATTCCAGGTGCTAAAATTGATCGTTTATTCGAAACATTAGAACATCCAGCCGAAGGTCAAAGAGTACCTAAATTAGTTGTTGCACGTCACGAACAAAATGCAGCTTTTATGGCACAAGCATTTGCTCGTATAACAGGAAAAACAGGTGTTGTTATTGCCACCTCAGGTCCTGGTGTCGGCAACTTAGCTACTGGATTAATGACAGCAACCGCTGAAAGCGATCCTATTGTAGCCATTGGTGGTCAAGTACCGAGAAATGATTTATATCGTTTGACTCATCAATCAACAAATTCAGTTGCATTGTTTAGTCCGATCACAAACCTCGCTTCAGAAATTCAAGATCCAAATAATATTTCAGAAATTATCGCTAATGCTTTTGCAGCCGCTAATGGCGCTAAAAAAGGTGCGACTTTTGTTTCATTGCCACAAGATGTAGACGATGCACAAGTAACTATTGAAGCACTTCCTAAAATTACCCCTGCACAGCAAGGCGCAGCCGCTATTAAGGATATTGATTGGTTAGCTGAACAAATTAAGGCTGCAAAATTACCGGTGTTGCTTGTGGGATCACGTGGATCTGATGATGCTACCGTTACTGCACTACACCAATTACTGAAACAAACAACTTTGCCAGTCGTTGAAACTTTCCAAGGCGCTGGTGTAATTTCACGCGAATTAGAACCGGAAACATTTTTCGGCCGTATTGGCCTATTCCGTAATCAAACTGGCGACAAACTGCTAAAGCAATCTGATTTAGTGATTACACTGGGTTATGACGCGATTGAATATGAGCCACGTAACTGGAACAAAGAAAACAATCTGAACATTGTCGCTTTGGATACAACACCGGTTCAAATTGATAATAATTTTGTACCGCAACGGCAGTTGGTCGGGGACTTAGCACAGAGCCTACGTTTGTTGATAGAACGTCTTAATGGATATGAATTGCCAACCACTAGCAAAGAAGTGCTAAAAAAATTGAAAGCAGATCTACGAGCATCTGACGAACCTTCTTATACCCCAGCACAAGGAAATTTGAACCATCCGTTGGATGTTATTAAGTCGATTCAAGCCCATGTGACAGATGACATGACAGTATCAACAGACATCGGTTCACACTATATTTGGATGGCACGTCATTTCAAGTCTTATGTTGCGCGTCACTACCTTATCTCTAATGGCATGCAAACACTTGGGGTAGGGTTACCTTGGGCTTTAGCGGCAGCAATGGTTCGTCCTAATGCCAAATCGGTATCAGTATCTGGTGATGGTGGTTTCTTCTTCTCAGCGATGGAATTAGAAACAGCAGTACGTTTAGGATTAAATACAGTCCACATCGTTTGGAATGATAATGCATATTACGATATGGTCAAGTTCCAAGAGGAAATGAAATACAACGGCCAGTCAGCAGGGGTTAAGTTTGGTAACATTGATTTGGTTAAGTATGCTGAAAGTTTTGGGGCCAAAGGCTTACACGTTGAAACACCAGATGACCTTGATACTGTGCTAGACGAGGCATTTTCAACACAAGGACCTGTTGTTGTTGATATTCCGGTAGATTATTCACATAACTATGAGCTTGGTTCACAATTGATTGGTTCTGAAGGATAACATTATTACTAAGTTTTATAATTAAAAAGGAACAGGCGCAACATTAGCCTGTTCCTTTTCTATATGTTAAACTGGTTTTTCTATAGTTCGTGTTAATAGGATGCTTTCAAAGACCACAAATACAAGTAACTGAGGCCAAAAGGTAAGGCCTAGAATATTGTTTGTAAAGATATTAGTGAGTACGAAAGTGCAGCCGATATAACAAAAATAGTATAGCGACAATAATTTATAGGGGACACTAGAATTATTTGTTAAACGAGGCAACTGAAGTAAATAAATTAATGCAATTAGGGTTGTAATGATTATCATAAATCGGAATCTTATACTACTTTGGGGATGAAAATACCAAAAATCAACATGACCTATAATTGCGATAAAAATAATGAAAAATAGATCATAAAGTCTTTTTGACCTTGGTCGGCCACCATCCCAATTATCTAATAGATTATTAAACATACGTAAACCTCTAACCTAGTGTATCACTTATTCGAAGTTTGGGCAGGATGCAGGAACTTATGCCCAATCACCTGAACGGAATACTGGTACAACCTCACCATCTTGAGTGACACCATCAATGTCCATATCATTTGATCCAATCATAAAGTCAACATGTTCATCTGAAATATTCCATCCGCGCTTCGCTAAATTCTCCGGTTTTTCTGTTTTTCCACCTGAAATATTAGAAGCATAAGCAGCACCGATGGCCAAATGATCGGAAGCATTTTCATCAAAGAGGGTATTGTAGAATAAAATACCACTTTGTGCAATTGGTGAAGGGTCGGGTACTAGAGAAACTTCACCTAGTGATTTAGACCCTTCGTCAGTATTGATGATTTTTTCTAATACATCTAATCCAGAAGTAGCTTGTGCTTTGACAATGCGACCGTCTTCAAAATCTAATTCAATATTTTCAATGACATTACCTTGATAAGACAGTGGAAGCGTTGCTGCCACATGACCATGGATATTACGGTTATCTGGTGCTGTAAAGACTTCCTCAGTCGGCATGTTTGGAATGAAGATGTTGCCGGCTTTATCTTGGGAGTAAGCAGCCTCCCAGACATGACCTTCAGCTAATCCAATTGTGAAAGCAGATTTTGCGTTTTTGTAATGTAGTTCTTTGAAATTTTGTTCGTTTAACCAATCGGCTTTGTTTTTGAGTTTGTTGATGTGTAGATCCCAGTTATCCACTGCATCACTATCATCATCAATACGCACATCTTTGAGAATTTCTTCCCACAAGCGGTTCACTGCATCTTGTCCTTTTAAATCTGGGAATACTTTTTCTGCCCATTCTTGACCAGCTGCTGCCACAACAAGCCATGAGATATCATCTTTCATCGTTGCTTCACGAACGCGGAATAATGCTTTTTGATTGGCTTTTGTCAATGTAGCTAATCTTTCTGCATCAACGTCAGCCAAACCATCAGGATCCTGTGAAATTAATGAAATGCGGGAGGCGTATTTGTCCATTAATTCATTTGCTTTAGTTACCTGATAATTTGGTACTTCCTTCAGACGGTCTAGCGACGTATGATTTAGAAATTCTTTGGCGATCGTTTGATCTGACCATTCCATAACAACCTCGTGAGCACCTGCTTTATAAGCTTCGGCAACAATTTTACGAGCAAAATAAGCTTCGTCAACTGCTGCGTAAAGGATTATTGTTTGTCCTGGTTGGACATTAACCCCTTTTTTTACGATGAGTTCAGCGTACTTGTTGAGTTTTGTTTCTAAAGACATGTTTTCTCTCCGTATGAGTAAATTTAGTTTGTCTGTCAATTTTCCCATTAATGCACCATGTTAGCAAGTTTTTTGTTATTGATTTATCATTTTCGTAAGGCATGTTAATAGGCGTAAGTATCTATTTTCTTGTATAATAATAGTATGGAAAATGTATTTGCAAGTGCCTCACAATATAAAACTAAAAAATTACTAACATTTACTTCTTGGCTATTGATTCTGTCTGGTATTGTTTGTTCATTTACTGTCTGGGTTTTTGCGAAACCAGTGGTGACACAAACAAATACAATTCCTAGCGGCTTTTCAGTGCAGGGTGTGTCAATTAACCAAACATCTAACTATGTTGATTTTAATAATCTAGCAAGTAATGGTGTGAGCTTTGTTTATATGCGCACGACATCTGGTAGTTCGGTCATGGATGGTGGTTATAAATCGAGTTTTTCCCGCGCTAAATCAGCTCATTTGAAAGTTGGGACCATTCATGTTTATGATGCGAGCGTCACAGCAGCGACACAAGCACAATACTATATTGACAATGTGGGAAACAATATTGGTGAGCTGCCAATTGCAATTTCAGTGACGGCTGATCAGATTAGTACGGCAACATCCAAGCAACGTTTAGCATCGCTAGTCCAAATACTAGCTTCGCACTATAATCATGACATGATTATTTATACGACACCAAATGTTCAAAAGAAGTTGTCGTCCACAATTTCCAAAACAAAATATTGGTTGATTGAAGACAATACAAAAAATACAGACAGCAAGAACTTATTTATTCAATATGATGAAGATCAAACAATTGGATCAGGGTTGAAGGCAATTAAAATGCCAACGACAGTGTTTAATGGCACGCAAAAACAATTTGAGGTGTACAAATGATTAAATTGGGTATTATTGGTACAAGCTGGATCACGGCAATGTTCATTGATGCAGTAATAAAAACAAAAGCGTATGATTTAACAACAGTCTATTCACGTTCACAAGCTAGTGGTGAAAAATTTTTAGCATCATTAGACCTTGATACAGACAATGTTGATGTAGTTACTACTTTAAGTGATTTATATCAAAATATTGATGTGGTTTATATAGCATCACCGAACGCTTTGCATTTTGAACAGGCTAAGGTAGCCATTCAGTCCGGCGTTCACGTGATTGTTGAAAAACCTTCGTTTAGTAATCCAACAGAGTTTGAAAAAATAGAATCTCTGCTAGCAACACATCCAGATGTGCGTTTATTTGAGGCTGCTCGCCATGTTCATCAACCAAATTTCAAGGCCATTCAGGAAACAGTCGCTAAGATGGATCAGTTACAAGGGGCAACGCTAGTTTATCAAAAGTACTCATCCCGTTATGATGCTTACTTAGCTGGGCAGGAGCCAAATGTTCTGACGAGAGAGTTCAGTGCTGGCGCGTTATATGATTTGGGCGTCTATCCAATTTACGCAGCGTTGGCTGTTTATGGTGCGCCTAATGCCGTACAGTATTTACCTAGACTATTACGTAACGGGGCCGATGGTAGTGGTGTAGCCAATCTATTTTACGACAATTTTAATGTAACTGTTATCTTCGGTAAAACTTCAAATTCGTATTTACCAAGCGAGTTTTATGGATTAAAGGATACAATTAGTGTCAGCAATATTGCAGAGCTTGAAAAGGTTACTTATTATGATGGTGAAGGAAACAATAATCATTTAGGAGATGTACCCGAAGAAAATCCCATGATTCGTGAGAGTCAGGATTTTGCAAATATTATTAACGACCCAACTAAAAATCACGCTGAATATAGTCAGTGGTTTCAGTTGGCGAAGCAAGTGAACCAGACATTGTTTGACTTGCGTCAGTCTGCAGGCATTGAGTTTCCTGCAGATATAAAGGAATAAAATGAAACCTGAACTTTTAGAAAAATTTAACGCCTCTTTTGATACACCAACGCCTATACAAAGTGCTGTTTGGCAACGCTTGACGGATGGCGATTCAATATTTGGTTTAGCACCAACTGGAACTGGTAAGACATTAGCTTTTGTATTACCAGTTTTATCTCGTATTGACACGAACTTGAAACGTACACAAGTATTGATTCTGGCGCCCAGCCAAGAATTGGCCATGCAAACAACACAGGTCGCTCGAGAATGGGGGAATGTTGTTGGTGCAAGTGTAGCTAGTTTAATTGGTGGCGCAAATGGCCGTCGACAAGCTGATAAAATCAAGAAAGACAAGCCGCACATTGTAGTTGGCACTTTGGGTCGTGTGCTGACAATGGTAGACGGTGGCGTACTAAAATTAGATCATATTGCAACCGTTATTTTTGATGAGGCTGATGCAATGTTAACTGAGGAACGTCATGACAGTTTACAGGAGCTAGCAGATAAGTTGCCTTCACATATTCAATTAGGATTGTTTTCAGCAACTTCTGGTGTGGATCTAAACTATGTCAGCGACACGTTTGAACAAAAAGTGCATCCGATTTCTGTGGGAACAGATGCGCCGGTATCTATTAAGCATGAATTCCAGTACGTGGATCAACGTGCAAAAGAAAAAGTATTAATACAATTAGCCCGAAATAATCAACAGGCTTTGGTATTCTTTAATACAATCAGTGCTTTAGTGAATATGCAAGCTACCTTGCGACACGCTCATGTGAGTGTTATGAGCATCGGTAGTAATGACAAGCGCCAAGTGCAACGTGCAGACGCTTTGCGTTTATTCAAAAAAGGTGAAGTAACTTTATTGTTAGTAACTGATGTTGCGGCGCGAGGATTAGATATTGAAGATCTGCCATTAGTAGTGAATGCACAATTGCCACAACGTAAGAAAAACTATGTCCACAGGACGGGACGAACAGGACGTATGGGAAAAATAGGTCGTGTATTGAATCTTGGTAACGATCATGACATTCGTGACCTGAAAAGAGAATTAGGGGATAGCTTTAATCTAGACAAAGCAGAAAACTTGTTTGAAAAAAGTATACAGTCCCAAGAAAAGACTGTCACAAAAGATACAAACACAAATGATGTTTCATCTGTCTCTAAAGCCAAAAAGTCCTCAAGTGCCGCTCCTTTGGTAACAAAAAAAGAAGTTATAGTTGAGCCTACTACAAAAGTTAAAAAGAAGAAACGTGCAAAAAGTTCTAAAGATAAGGGAAAACCAAAGTGGGCTAAGAACGGGAAAACGAAGTGATTGGGTTAGCTTGATACTTGGTTATTTGCGTGACAATATGATATAAAGTTAAAAGCGCACACAATATTTGATTGGGTGCGCTTTAGTGCCTGTGTGTTAAAATAATGTAATATAGAAATAATGCAAGGCAAATTTATAAAATCAAGCTATAAAACAATTAGTCTTGTTTTACAAGACAGCAGGAGGGAAGATGCCAGAACTACCAGAAGTTGAAACAGTCAGACGTGGGCTTGAAAAACTAATTATTGGCAGCAAAATTATTGATGTACAGTTACTTTACCCAAAAGTTATTACTGGTGATGGGCAGCAGTTCATCACCGGTGTCATGAACACAGAATTTAAACAAATTGATCGTCGTGGCAAATATTTATTACTACGTTTAGCGAATAATCATACGATTGTTTCGCACCTACGAATGGAAGGACAATATTCAGTAGAGTCCCTTGAGACGGTCCCTTATAAACATACAGAGATTGTCTTTGAATTATCTGATAAGCGAGCTTTGTTTTACAATGACACGAGACGCTTTGGGCGCATGGCGTTGACCACAACTGGTTTTGAAAACACAGAAGTGCCTTCGTTGTCCAAATTAGGACCAGAACCGACAGAGGAGCAGCTGACTTTATCTTATATGAAGGCCATTTTTTCAAAGTCTAGAAGGCCTGTTAAAACATTTTTATTGGATCAAACACAAATAGCTGGTATTGGTAATATTTATGCTGATGAGGTTCTGTGGCAAAGCAAAATTCATCCCAAAACGCCGGCCAATGTACTAGATGAAGTTCAACTGAGTGTTCTTAGAGCAAACATCATTTCAGAAATTAAACGAGCGATTAAGCATCATGGTACAACAGTGCATAGTTTTAGTAATGTTTTTGGTGAGGTGGGCAAGTTTCAAAATGAATTACAGGCTTATGGGCATGCTGGCGAACCATGTTTACGTTGCAATACGCCAATGGTTAAAATAAAAGTTGGTCAACGTGGCACGACATTTTGTCCATTTTGTCAAGTGGAGAAGGATTAATATGAATCAAGAACCAATAAGTATTATTGACGTCAAACGCGACGCAAAGAAATTGATGAAGGGTCGACTAGGAACAGCTATCAAAATTAATATTATCGCGATTATTGTGACAGTGACGACCTTATCAATGATGACTTTCACAGTGTATGCGATGATCAAAGACGCCAATCTAATGTCTAGCGCTGATGTTTCTTCAACAACAACATCTCTGGGTCTGAATCCGAGCGAAGTAATTGTTTCAGTATTGCAAGATGCAGCTGGGCTAACATTTATGTGGTCTGTTTCTTGGACAATTATTGATTGGTTTAATAATCCTAAAAAGAATCCAAGATTCATTCAAACTTTTCAAATATTTAATAATGGTAAATTTGCGCAAAGTCTGCTATTAGCCGTCGTGCAGTCCATGTTGACTTTCCTTTGGACGATGCTGTTTACAATTCCCGGATTGATTAAGCATTATTCCTACGCTCAAACGTATTTTAGTTATAAACTAGATTTGGATGCTGGAAAACAAGCCAATGCATTGACAGATTATATTACACGTAGCCGAAAAATAATGAATGGCCGTAAGTGGGAATTATTTTTATTAGACTTGAGTTTTATTGGTTGGCATTTATTAGGAATATTGACAGCTGGTTTGGCTTACATTTATGTTATTCCTTATTTGAATGCTACTAAGGTAGCTTATTCACGTCGGTTATTTAAGCTAAATAATGAAGTAAGCGAGGAACAGTAAATGTTGACAGTTGGTTTAACAGGTGGAATTGCTACAGGGAAATCAACAGTTAGCGCTTTGTTGCGCCAAGCAGGTTTTCCAATTGTTGACGCAGATATAGTGGCTCGTGAAGTTGTTGAGCCAGGAACGCCAACGCTTGAGAAAATTAAATTAGCGTTTGGTCCAGGGATAATTGACAATGGCGTATTAGATCGACGTAAGCTTGGTCAAATTGTCTTTGAAGATGGTGCCCAATTAAAAAAATTAAATGATATTATGCAACCAGCCATTAGCAGTGCTATGGCAGATAAAATTAATTTTTGGCGTTTACAAAATGTGCCAATATTAGTCCTGGATGTGCCATTGTTATTTGAACGAGACTATGATAAAAATAAGTTAGTAGACAAAATAATTGTTGTTACTGCTAGCGAAGAAATCCAATTATCTCGTTTGGAAAATCGTGATCAACTTAGTAATATGGAGGCACGTAATCGTGTAAAGGCACAGTTACCAATGACGCAGAAAATTGCGAGAGCTGATTATGTTATAGACAATAATGGCCGTATCGAAGAGCTACAGGAACAAGTTGCAGTTTTAATCAAAAAAATAAAGGAGATCGCGTCAACGCATGATGCAAAATGATGGCACAATTGAGTTTCACGCTAAGGCTGGTGTTTTTGTGCAGTCAAACACACCAATCACATTGACTGATTTAGATCGTGCTTTTGATTTATACACGCCGTTTATTGGTGCAACTGGATATGCATTGTACCATATGTTGGTAAGAGAATTACCCTACAATACACAACTAGATGCACGTGAAGATCATAATTTTATTTTAGATAGTCTGAATGTCAGTTTACCCGATTTTGTTAAGGTTCGTCGTCGTTTAGAAGCGGTTGGCCTATTGACGACACTTTATACGGAAGATGCTTTGGGAGAAATTTATACGTATCAATTATTTGCTCCGCTTGACGTTGACAGTTTTTTCAAAGAAAAATTATTGGCCGGACTATTGTTTAAATATGTTGGGGAAGAACGTTATTTAACACTCCAGAAACGATATGCTACACAAGGACAACCAAACGTGAAGGGGGATAATATATCCGCCAAGTTTTTACAGGTCTTCAAGCACGACACAGCTACCTCATTACCAACAGTTGAAGTAAAAGCAAGTCATGGCAAAATTGAAATAGAAGATGACTTTAATTTTGAAAACTTTACCGGCTTAGTGAGAGGTACAACAATAGAAAAGTTGGCACAACATCGTGATTTCTTAGTATCGATGCACGTGATCTACGGTGTTGATGAGGTGACGCTGGCTGGCTACACCTCCCAGGCAATCTCATTAGATACGCATGATGTTGACGAAAAGATTTTGCAGCAAGTTATGCGTCAGAATCGTACAACCGTCGTTGCAGAGCCGGTGGTCTCACAGCCAGTACAACAAAACCGTTCCAGAGAAATGTTACAATTAGTTCAAGATGCAAAAACATTAGCGCCTAATGCCTTTATTGAAGATGTTAAGTTTAAAAAAGGTGGCGGATTTGTGACACGAAATGAATATTATTTCATCAGTAAAATGATCAAAGATGTGCGCCTCAAAGCAGAGGTTGTCAACATGTTGGTTTGGTACGAGTTGGGTAAACGAAATCGTGATACTGTCAATGTTGATACAGCGGAAACAATTGCTAATTCATGGTTGAAAATGCATGTGAATTCGGCTGAAGCAGCACTAGATGCAATTGAAAAATATCAACCTAGTCGCCCTACAAAGCGAAACTATACCAAAAAAGTGACGCGTGTCGAACCAAAAATGCCTTCTGATACTTCCCAAAATAAGCCAGCAACTTCTGTGGATGAAGTAGCGGAAGCCTTAGCTGAACTAAAAAAGTTGAATATTAAGACTAAGAATTGAGATTAATATGCAGAATTTATCTGAAGTACTCAAGCAATTTCAGCAACAATATGCTAATAAAGCTAATTTATCGGATATTATTGAATCCATTGGAAAGGATCAAGATATACGTTCTTTTTGGAATGAGCATCAAGATGAATTGAACTCAGATGCTTTTCAACTTAAAATGGGTGATCTGTATGAGTACATTCAACAAAAGAAAAGAATTGCAGCTGGGGAAAAAGTTCTCTATCCAGGATATTATCCACAGTTAACGATTGAAAAAGGTTATCCAATAGTTCATTATGTTGCTGATGAAAAAACACGCAAACAATTAATGCAACGTGAAAAACTGACTTTGTACAAAATGCCAAAATCTGTTCGTTCAGCAGATTGGAGCACTATCGGGCAGGAAATCATTGATCATGCCCAAGAGGAACAGGGTAAAACGGAAGCATTTGTTTCGCTCAATAAAATTCTAAAAAGCTTAACTAGTACGGTCCAAAATAACTTTGTTCAAGGTATTTATTTATACGGTGATTTTGGCGTAGGTAAAACATATATGATGGGGGCTCTTGCTAACGCATTGGCCGTTAATAACATAGGCGTTATGTTATTACATTTCCCTTCATTTATTAGTGATTTGAAGGCAACATTTGATCATAAAAATGAATCTTTGGATGAATTATTAAGTAAGGCAAAAAGTGTTTCTGTGTTAATTCTTGACGATGTTGGCGCAGATACGTTGACAGCGTGGAGCCGAGATTCGATTCTTGGTATTATTTTGGAATACCGTATGCAAAATGAGTTAACAACTTTTTTTACCTCTAATTTTGATGCGAATGGGTTTGAACAATATCTGTCGCAAACTAGGGAAGGTAATGAACCTATTAAAGCTGCTAGACTCATGCAAAGAGTGAAGTTTCTAGCTAAGCCGGTCCAAATGACAGGAAAAAATAAACGGTTAGAAAATTGATATTCCTAAAAAAAACAAAAAATTATTGGTTTGTGGCCATTGCCGTAATTGCTGCTTGGTTTCTATTGAGATCTGATTCATTTTTGTATCAAGAGCCAGTAGGGCAGGTTACGCATGTCAAAGTTCAGTCCAAACAAAAAACGACAGATGAGCATAATAATACAGATAATATTTATCATCAACAATTAACGGTTAAACTGTTAAACAGAAACAAAATCATTAAGTTGACAAATCAATACACCGATTCGCAAACTGTGACACATAAGTACAAAGTTGGAGACCAGCTATTATTAACAGGGCATGCGGGACATTTTCGCATTATATCTCTTAAACGTGACGCAGTCATCGGATCTTTAGTTGTTTTACTATTAGGGCTGTTATTGATTTACGGAAAATGGCGTGCGACGTCATGGCTAACCCTCAGCCTTGTCGCTAATGTGATTCTTTTTGCGATTGCATTATATATAGATGTTCATCTTAAAAATCCGAATGTCATTTTGATTTTTAGTATTTTAGCTATCGTTGTAGCCTCACTGAGTTTGGTATTAGTATTGGGCAGAACCCTTCAGATGGTGGTTACGCTTTTGGCAACTCTTTTATCAACGGTCCTTACGATGTTCATTATGTTTGTTGCCCTTAAAATTACAGGTAATGAAGGTGTTCATTTTGAAACAATGTCGTACGTAACGCAAGTGCCAGTGACTTTGTTTATCGCCCAAACGATTATTGGTGTTCTAGGAGCGGTTATGGATGAAGCTGCAGATATTGTTGCTGCGTTATTTGGTCTGCGTCGTGAAAAAATTGATCGTCACTTCAAGGACTATTGGCATGCGGGAATGAATGTTGGGCGCGATATTATGGGTACATTAATTAATGTACTATTCATGATTTTCATTGCGGAAACAATGCCGATGGTTTTTTTGATGCTACGAAATGGCAATAATTGGCCCTATATACTTGACCAAATTATGAACCTAGGTATTTTACAGACAGTTATTTCTGGAATCGGCATTGTATTAGCTGTCCCTGTCACTAGTGCTTTGGTTGGCTGGATTGCTGAGCGATACAAGGTGGTGGACTAATGAATGCAATTGGATTATTAATAATTATTTTATTTATTTTAATGGTATTTGTTGGCGGTGTTCAGGGAATGAAAGCTTTTGTAGGCTTGGTGTTGAACTTTATCGTCATTTTCATTTTAATGATTTTAATCAATTGGCAATTTAATGCATACATTGTTACGGCTTTAATGAGTGTCATTATTTTGGCTCTTGCAATTTATTTAGGTGCAGAAAATCAATTTGTGACTAATACAGCTTTTAAGACAAGCTTAATAGTTGTGTCAATTTTGATGGTAGTGGCGATTTTGGTTCAGCATTTAGGCCAGTTTCAAGGATTTGCAACCGAAAATTCGGAAGAACTGGAAGGCTTATCGTTGAATGTCGGTCTTCCTTTCACAAAGGTCGCTGTAATTGTAATGGTTATATCCATTTTAGGGGCTGTTGCTGAAGCCGCAATGGCTATTGTGGCGGACTTGAATGAGGTTATAGAGCGTACACCAAATTTGAGCAAAAAAAGTCTATATGCGCATGCACATATTATCG
This sequence comes from Leuconostoc sp. XM4, assembly GCF_055698815.1. NCBI lineage: Bacteria > Bacillati > Bacillota > Bacilli > Lactobacillales > Lactobacillaceae > Leuconostoc > Leuconostoc sp. XM4. Next base: position 493,767 of record NZ_CP134507.1, read on the forward strand.
GTGGGCAAATATTAGGTACAGCTATTAACACACTTTTCTTTGGGGTTTTAGGGGCCAATCTACCGCTTTTAATCTGGTTTATTCGCTTACGGTATTCAATCGCAATGTTTTTTAATGCAAAGTTATTAATGATGGAAGTTGTTACAATGTTGTTGGGTATGCTAGGAATTTTGATGAGTATCTGGGTAGCTAGTCGATTAGTTGTACATGAATATGTGAAAATACAAAGCAAAAATATGAGAAAAGGAGAATGAAGTCCACTTCTAAGACTTCATTATTAAAACTTAATTCACTATGAAAGAAACTTTTGATTTAATTGAACGAATCACACGTAATGACGGCAGTTCTTATTTTGAACTAGGAAACATCCCTCATAATGGTCGTGCTGAGTATGCGGCTGAACACGGGTTTATTCAAAGTGTTCAGATTTTGAAAGTGAACATACCACGCTCCACTCACGTAGAAAAAGTGGAAGAGTATATTAATTCACACTATAAACTATTGCCTTTGGAATATGATGGCTGGGAAGAATGGGTTAAGACACCTGAAATTGAAGAAGAGTTACAAAGAATACTTTTGGATAATCGGTTGGGCTAACTGAAAACCGTATTTAAAGACCGATTAGTAACAATGTATATGAAAAGTAACCAAAATGTTGTAATTTTGATCAATTTTATATATAATTAAGAGCGTTGTTGTTTGATGTGACAACGCAAATAAGTTTGGTAGTGTAGCCAAGTGGTAAGGCAACGGTCTGCAAAACCGTGATCGCCGGTTCGACTCCGGTTACTACCTTCTAAATATGATAAACGCTGTAAAATTTTATGGATGCTAGTTTAATTGAACAAGCTGACATTATAATTTTAGCAGTGTTTTTTATATAAGAAATAGTTATGATTGAAGATTTTGCCTGCAAGCGAATAAAAAGCTATTTGGTGAAAAAATAGATAACATGAAAAATATTGTTGATGTCTTTCAACCATTGAATTGATGTTAGCGTTTGACGAGCAAATACAGGCAGACACTGCCAACTATTTTTTAAAAAATGAAGTCAAGAAATGATATAGATAGCATTGCTCTGCTGTTGCTGTTGCCACGCTATCCGTACTTTTTTATATGTTATAATATTCAAGATGATAACCCTAAATGACAATGTGAATATTTTGCCAGGTGTAGGTCCTAAGCGCCTAGATGCGTTACATGAAATTGGTATTTTTACCATTGAGGATTTAATTAATTATTTTCCATTTCGTTATGAAGACTTAGGAGAACGGCTACCCTCTGAAACATTGGATGGAGAAAAGGCTACTTTTAAGGGAATTGTGAGTACACCCGCTGTTGTGACTCGTTTTGGCAAACGATCTCAAACACGTTTTGGACTAATGATAGAGCATGAAAATATACGTGTATCATTCTTTAATCAGCCATGGATTGCTCAAAATGTCGAGGTCGGCCAAGAAGTTGCTGTTTATGGTACTTATGATGCTGCTAAAGCGTCCTTGACAGGAATGAAAGTGATCTCCAAGGCTTCCAATGAACTTGACCCAATTTACCCTTCGTCAAAACAAATAAGCGCTAAAACAATACGTCATTTGATAGAAATTGCGTGGGCTGATGTACGTGGTACAGTTGGCTCGTTAGTGCCCGATAAAATTCGTCAAAAATACCGTTTACTAGACAGAAATACGCAAATTGAAAATATGCATTTTCCCGCTGACATGGAGCAAGCTAAATTAGCACGCCGAAGTATAGCTTTTGAGGAATTTTTTATATTTCAAATGAGATTACAATTGCTCAAATTAGCTGATAAGAACTTTTCCGGTGAAGGTATTAATTATGATAGTAAAGCGCTAAACAAATTTGAAGCTGGCTTACCTTTCACATTGACGGGGGCACAACAAAAAGTTGTTTCTGAAATTTTGAAAGATCAAAAACGTCCAGTTCACATGAACCGCTTATTACAAGGTGATGTAGGTTCTGGTAAAACGGTAGTTGCAGCAATTGCATTATATGCTGTTGTCACCGCAGGAATGCAAGCTGCATTGATGGCGCCGACTGAAATTTTGGCTCAGCAACACGCCATTAATTTAGCTTCAATGTTTGAAAAATCAGGCGTTGACATTCGTATTGAACTATTGACCAGTGGTATGAAAGCTGCGGCTCGACGTCAACTATTAGAAGATTTAGCTGACGGAACAATAGATATCTTAGTTGGCACACATGCGTTGTTACAACCGGATGTAATGTTTCATCACCTAGGTTTAGCAGTGATTGACGAACAACATCGATTTGGTGTCAATCAACGTGCAAAATTACGTGAAAATGGTGTGAATCCTGATATACTAGCAATGACGGCCACGCCAATTCCTCGTACCTTATCTATCACTGCCTATGGAGAAATGGATGTATCAATAATTGATCAACTACCCAATGGTCGCAAGCAAATTCAGACACGAAAGATTAGTCATAATCAAATTGACTCGGCAATTAATTTTCTTAAACAACAACTCTCAGAGGGCGCGCAAGCATATGTTGTGACGCCTCTGATTGAAGAGTCAGAAGCATTAGATGTGCAGAATGCGCAAGCAATGTATGAAGCATTACAACTTGAACTGCCAAATGACACAATTGGCTTACTTCATGGTCGGCTCTCGAACGACGAAAAAAAAGCTTTGATGGCCGACTTTAAAAGAAACAAAATTCAGGTTTTAGTTGCTACTACAGTCATTGAAGTGGGTGTTGATGTACCCAATGCTAGTATCATGTTAATTATGGACGCAGATCGATTTGGATTGGCACAATTACACCAATTGCGCGGTCGAGTTGGTCGTGGTACGAGACAATCGTACACGATTTTAGTCGCAGATCCAAAGACCGATTATGGCCGTGCTAGGCTTGATGCAATGGTTGAGACAACAGATGGTTTTCTCTTAGCGCAAAAAGACCTAGAACTACGCGGTTCTGGCGATATATTAGGAACCAAACAGTCTGGTGTACCAGAATTTGCCGTTGGGGATCCGATTAAAGACTTGAAAATGATGGAAGTCGCTCAGCAAGAAGCAATTAGTATGGTTAGTACTGACGATTGGGATAAATCCTCTGAAAATCAGGAACTAGTGGATTACTTATCAAGAACAATGGCGCATTATCGGCACTTAGATTAAGCAGTGTTGGCGTAAGAATAGAGATTAAAAATGGAAAGGAACGTGTTCAGCTAATATTAGTTGACACATTTAAAAATATGAAAATCGCAATAGATGCAATGGGTGGCGATTACGCACCGATGGAAATAGTCAAGGGTGTAGAAATAGCTCGTGATCGTTATCCAGATATTGAATTTTTACTCTTTGGAACAAGTGAACAGGTTAAGCCACTTGTAAAGGATTGGTCACATATTACCTTAATTCCCACAACTGAAGTTATTGAGATGGGTGATGAGCCGGTTAAAGCAATGCGACGTAAAAAAGACTCATCAATGGTTCGTGCCGCAAATGCCGTTAAAGCTGGCGATGCCGATGCTTTATTTAGTGCTGGAAATACAGGGGCCCTACTATCAAGTGCTATTTTCTTGATTGGTCGTATCAAAGGTGTTGACCGTCCAGCTTTGGCCACCGCTTTACCAAGCTTTGCTGGTGAAAATGATCAATTTGTATTTATGGATTTGGGTGCAAATGCTGAAAGTAAAGCCTCACATTTATATCAATACGGAATTTTAGGGAGCTTTTATGCTTCTCATGTTTTAGGAATTAATGATGCACGAGTGCGTTTATTGAACAATGGCGCAGAAGAGGATAAAGGGGATGAGGTTCATAAAATAGCGCATCAGCTGATGAAAAACTCACAATCTTTTAATTTTTTGGGTAATGTTGAAGCACGTGAATTATTAGAAGGAACTGCAGACGTGGTGGTAGCTGATGGCTTTTCGGGCAATGCAGCATTGAAAGCAACGGAAGGCACTGCATTGATGATGTTGAAGCAAATTAAGCAGGCTATTATGCAAACAGGGCTTCGTGGTAAGATGGGCGGTCTCTTATTAAAGCCAGCTTTCAAAGATATTCAAAAGAAGTTGGACTATAATGAAGCTGGTGGTGCAGTAATCTTAGGTGTTAATGCGCCTGTCGTTAAAACGCATGGTTCTGCCAAAGCTAATGCAGTTGCTAATACAATGGGACAGATTAAAAAAATGATTGAAAAAAATCTAGTGCCAGATATTCGAACATACATTGCAGACCATAAGGATGAGTTGCAAGCTGCGAAGAATGAATTGCAGTCACAAATTAGTGAATAAGTTATGGTATAATAGTTCTTTAGATTAAAGATTCTGGGAGTAATTACTGATGGCAATGGAAAAAGAAGCAATTTATAATATGATGGCGGATGAAATTGCAGAACGATTTAATGTGAAAAGAGATACCATTACGCCGGATTTGAATTTTTTGACAGATATCGATGCGGATTCTATCGACTTTGTTGAGCTGGTATTAGAAGTAGAAGATATGTTTAATGTCGAAATTTCTGATGATGATGCTGAAAATTTGGTTACGTTGCAACAGACAGTCGACTACATTGTTGAACACCAAAATTAAATGTTTAAATACTTTGTGTCATTCATTGGACTAACAAACATTTACAATATAGATACGTTTTAATGATTCCAGGCATTGTACTGAATCATGATATATTTTTGTTAAAGTAAGTCCTCACAAATTGTTATTTGTTTGGGGACTTTTTGTATGGTTGGCCAAAATATTAATTGAAACGATGTGTTAAAATGACAGATAACGAATTACAAAATCTTGTTGAGAAAATATCATTTGATAGTTTTGATCGTCCATTTCAACATCATGCAACATTCAATAGCCATCTACGAACAACAGGTGGTCGCTATCTTTTGAAAACACATGATTTAGAACTCAATCCTAAAATGGTTACATTAGAAGACTTTAACAAAATTATCAAGCATGAATTGGTACACTATCATCTACATTTAAGTCACCAAGGGTACCAACATAAGGATAGCGATTTTAAACAATTATTAGTACGTGTGGGCGGTATTCGATATGCACCTGATATTGGTGAAAGACAATCATCTAAGTGTCAGTGGTTATATCGTTGTGAAAATGGGCATGATATTATTCGAAAACGCCGATTTCAAACTGAACGCTATCGATGTGGTCAGTGTCAAGCACGGATAAAATTTATTGGTAAATTATCGAATAAATAAACTGTTTTGTTATAATGAATGTACAAACACAATTGGAGATTATAATGATAAAATTGATTCTTTCAGATTTAGATGAAACGTTGCTCGATGATGATGGTACGATTAATTCTCAAAATGTCACTGCTGTTCAAAAATTTGTGAAAAATGGCGGCTATTTTGTTCCTAATACTGGGCGTTCTTATAAGTCTGTTTTTGGTACATTAAAGGATCTAGGCTTAAACAAGCAAAACAAACAGTACGTGGTTTCATACAACGGTGGTGCAATCGTGGAAATCCATGAAGATGGTGGCGAAAAGATTATTGTCCAACACGGCATGGATTTAGAATTAGCCAAGAAAATTTTCTCTCTTGGCCAGATTCAGGCGGACATTGATACACACATCTACACGATAGATACACTATTCATTTATAATATTTCAAAAAATGATGAACAATATATGAGAGAACGTAGTGTGCCATATCAAGAAATGGCCAACGATAAGTTAGATTTTCTTTCGAATGAAAAAACGATAATGAAAGTTATTTTTGAACATCATGATCCAGATGTATTACAAAAAATTGCTGATACGGTTAATGCTCAGCTTGCTGATAGGGTATTGACAACATTCAGTTCCAATCGTTATGTTGAGTTCAATCCCAAGGGGAGTGACAAGGGTTCTGCCGGATTAGAATTAGCTGACATGCTGGGAATATCACGAAACGAAGTTGCTGCGTTGGGTGATAATTTGAATGATGCAGCTCAAATCAAAGCCGCAGGCGTAGGTGTTGCCGTGGCAAATGCTAAACCGGAAATTAAAGAAATTGCTGACTTGGTATTGTCAAAAACAAATAATGAAGGCGCGGTTGCGGAATTCATTAATGAACATACAGGAAAATAAATGGGTAATTTAATTACGAGAATCATACTGTCGGTTGTTAGTTTCGCACTTTTTGTCCTAATATTCTTGTTGAGTGACCAACAAAACTGGCCATTATGGGTAACGATAACGCTTGTTGCTGTTTTGTTCATCGTGTTTAACATTTGTTTTGTATGGCTGTATTGGCAAAAGAAAAAGCGCACACTGGATGAGGATGACGATGCTTGAAACGACAAATGAAGTAAGACCAAAATCTTTACTGCTTAGAATAATCAATGTTGTTTTTACGCTATTTTTAATAGTTGTGGCACCCATCCCTTTGGTCCTTGCTACAAAAACAGATAATATATTTTTACAAATATTGTGTGCCGCAACAATGTTCATTTTTTATATAGGCATTGGGTTCTATGCTTATAGACTACTAAGAAAAAATGTACCTGGCCCAGTCTTTACCAAACCAGATATTCGAAACTGGCGAGGCCTCTGGTGGCTAGTAGGTATGTGGTTTGTTATGATAGCCATCGAGATGATACTAGCTCAATTACGGGTTCAACTAACAGGGGTTACCACAACCGAAAATCAAGAGGCTATTAATGAGCTAACTTCAAATTTAAATGTGACAATGGTTGCTATGGTAATTTATGGTACGTTTTTGGCACCTGTAGTTGAAGAATTAGTTTTTCGTGGGCTTATTTTAAATTATTTTTTCCGCAAAAGTTGGTGGTGGGCAAATATTATTTTGTCGGGGGCAGTTTTTGCACTGCCACACATGGATACGATTCCCACTAATCTCGCCGACACCTTAAGTTATGTGATATACGCTAGCATGGGGATGGTGCTCGCCTACATTTACAAAAAAAATGGTGATTTGAAAAATAGTATTGCCGTTCATATGTTGAATAATGGTATAACAATGATACCATTGCTAATTGTAGCAATTATGAATGCTATATAATAAAAGACCAATGACTTAAGTCATTGGTCTTTTATTTATTTCAGAATTGTAGTAGTTCTTTGGTTGTGTGCGTATAAGGAATGAAACCTTCTTTACTCATATAACCACTATCTTCAATACGGACACCAGCAACACCTGGAACGTAGATACCAGGTTCAATAGAAAAGACCATGCCTTCTTCAAGAATCATATCATTTCCCGCCATGATTGAAGGAAACTCATGTACTGATGAGCCTAAGCCATGTCCGAGTCGATGATTAAAATATTGACCATAGCCAGCTTTTGTAATGATATTTCGTGCGATGTCATCCAGTTCGCTGGCTGTCATACCAATTTTAGCTTGTGATTGGGCCGTGAGTTGTGCTTCGAGCGTAATAGCATGTATTTTTTTGGCTTCGTCGCTCACGTTTCCAAAAGCTACTGTCCTTGTGGCATCTGAGGCATATCCTTCAGTCATCGTTCCTAAATCAAACAACGCCATTTCACCAGTATTGAGTGTATTTGTTGATGTTGAACCATGTGGGTCAGCGGCGTGGGCCCCAAATTGAACTAGCGTTTCAAAACTCATGCTAGCTACGCCTGCTTTTTTGAGTTCATATTCTAATTCAGCGGCAACGGCTAACTCTGATATACCAATCTCTAGAGCGTTAAAGCCAATCTCAAAGGCGCGATCCGCATCACGACCAGCGGCCTTCATATGTGCTATTTCGTCTGGTGTTTTTATTAGGCGAAGTTGATTAATTTGATCTGTAATGTCAATAGAAAACTCTCCATCAGGAAAGGCGGTTTGCAGTAATTTAAGACGTGCAACTGTTAGATTATCGGCCTCAATGGCAAACTTTTTACCGTTGGTTAATGTTCTAATATGGTTAGTTAAATTTAACCAAGGATTTTCATGGTCTTCATAGCCAAAAGCAGCATAGCGCCAGCCACTTTCTTTCATACTGTTGACTTCCAGTGCTGGTCCAAACAAAAAAGGTTCACTATTTTCCAGTAGAACGAGCGCTAAAACACGTTCTATTGGATCAGATTCAAAACTGCTTAAATAGGCAACACTGTGGTAATTTGTAATGATAGCGCCTGACAACTCTTGTTTGGTCAGCCAGCTAGTTAATGCGCTGATTTTTTCTGCATTCATGACACTAACTCCTGTGAAATTTTATATAAATACATTGTATCACTTTCATCATGATGAATCTTTTCTTGTAACAAAGTGAAACAATGATGAAAACACTTATAATTAATGTTGTAAGCGTTTGCAATTTGATTCTGATTTGATATAATAGTGTAGATAACTTCTAAAAAAAATAATAATAAATGTATTAAAGAGGAACAAATTATGCAAAAAAAGCAAACGGCTACAATTTATGATGTTGCTAGTCGAGTTGGTGTATCACTAGCAACAGTATCGCGAGTTGTAAATGGCAACAGTAATGTCCGTGAATCTACGAAACGTAAAGTATTGGATGCGATTGAAGAATTAGGTTACCATCCCAATGCTGTAGCACGTGGGTTGGCTTCAAAAAAGACGACTACCATTGGTGTTGTGATGCCAGACGTAACAGACATGTACTATTCAGAGCTGGCACGAGGCATTGATGATGTCGCTAATATGTATCATTATGATGTCTTGCTAACAAATACAGATGAAGATCCTGTGCGTGAAACAATGGCTATTAACAATCTTGCCAGCAAGCAAGTTGATGGCATTATTTTTATGGGCAATGAATTGGATCGTGAAGTTTTAAAGACAATCTCCTCTGTTGATGCACCGTTTGTTTTAGCTGGTTCTATTGATGCTGAAAAGGTTTTGCCAAGTGTTAACATTGACTATATTGTAGCTACTAAAGAAGCGGTTGAAATGGTAGTTAAAAATGGACATGAACGTGTAGCGTTAGTTACCGGACCAATGGAATATGCAATTAACAAACAACATCGCTTAGTTGGCTACCAAGCAGGTCTAGAAGCTGCCGGACAAGAGTTTGATGAGGATTTGTTATTTGCCTCTCATCAGGACTATTCTGCTGGCTATCAAATCGCTGATAAAATTTTTGCTACTAATGCAACAGCAGCTATTGTTCATGATGATGAAGTTGCATTAGGAATCATGAATTATATGCGCGATCAAGGGAAGTCAGTTCCTGAAGATTTTGAAATCATCACATCAAATGATACAAAATTTGCAATTGTGACGCGTCCTGCGCTAACATCAATCGGTCAACCTAAGTACGATATTGGTGCAGTCGCAATGCGTATGTTAACTAAATTGATGAATAATGAAGTGGTGGATAACATGCAAGTTACGTTACCACATACATTTGAAAAACGAGGAACAACAATTAATTAAGAAATAATATTGAAATATTTGACATGTTACGTTAATAAAAGTAAAATTAGAGAAATGATGTAGATTTCGTGTATTTGAGATTATTGAGGGAACATAACGGTCAAAATTATGGAAATTCCAAAAAGACGTTATATCAAGGGATTTGATGGCTTACGTGCTTTAGCTGTCATTGGTGTTATTTTATTTCACTTAATGCCCACAAAATTTGTCGGTGGCTGGTTTGGCGTGCCACTTTTTTTTGTGATTTCAGGATATTTAATTACTGATCAATTGATACAAGAGTTTGATCGTAATCACAAGATTGCAATTTTTAAGTTTTATAAACGCAGATTAAAGCGTTTGTATCCGGCTTTAGTAGCCATGATGTTGATAGTGACTGCGGTGATTTTGCTTTTTGATCATCAGTTAATCTACAATTTACGTCCTACTGTTGAAACTAATTTATTGTATGTCTTTAACTTTTGGGCAATTGGCCATGGACCGTCCTATTTTCAACAATTTGGTGGTGCTTCGCCTTTCACACATCTATGGTCACTTTCGATAGAGGGACAATTTTATTTTATTTGGCCGTTAGTTGTTTGGGCTATTTTACGATTGGGTTTGAAGCGAATAAATATTGCTAGAGTACTAATTTTGCTTTCATTAATTAGTGCAATATTAATGGCTGTTTTGTATGATCCTACTGCTATTAATCGAGTATATTATGGCACGGATACCCGACTATTTGCTATCCTATTGGGCACAGCCCTAGCATTTGTTTGGCCCTCGATTAAGCTCTCTAATCATGTTAGTAGCAAGGTGCAACGCTATCTTAATATTGCGGGATTCTGTTCCTTTTTACTTTGGGGATTAGGAACACTATGGTTGAATGGGCAACATCCTGCGACTTATTATGGATTAATGTACTTGTTAACTATAGCAAGTACTGTTTTGGTTGCTGTAACAGCTCATCCGGCTTCCTGGCATGCCAAAATATTGGATAACAAACTTTTAAATTATTTAGGGAAACGTTCCTATAGTATCTACTTATATCAATTACCAGTTTTTGTGTTTTACGAAAAATTTATCCCACATTATCAACCAAATGTTTTGAATATATTGATTGAAATTGCGCTTGTTCTGTTGCTAAGTGAATTGAGCTACCGCTATGTTGAAAATTTGTTCCGTAATGGAGAAAACCTGCGCCAAGTTGGTCATTGGTTGGTGCAATCACGTAATCGATTTTTCTTAATTTTAACGCCTGCGCTGATTTTTTTGTTTTTCATAGGTCATGGATTGGCAAGTCAAAATGCTGGTCAACCGCAACCACAGACTGAATTACAAAAGAAATTACTCAAAAATAAATTGGCGGTGAAAAAAAGTAATCAAATCGCTCAAAAATCGGCTAAACACTCTTCTAAGCAATCAAGTAATAAAAACATGTCGGCAGCTGATAAAAAAGTAATTGCAACATATGATTTAAACGCTGCACAATACATGAGCTTCAAGAATATGTCATTTACAGCTATTGGTGATTCGGTTATGTTAGATTCAGCACCATATCTCCAAGACATTAATCCCAAGATAGTGGTCGACGCAAAGGTGGGGCGTCAAGCCTACGAGGCACCGAATTTAGTGAAAAAAATGGCTCGCAACGATGAGTTGGCACCGAACGTCATAGTAGGATTAGGAACAAATGGTGAGATTAGAAGACAAGATTTAGATCGCATGATGAAAACCTTTGGTACAAAGCGACAGGTTTATTGGATTAATAATTTAGTACAGAGTAAACCTTGGCAGAAAGATAACAATGATATGTTGGCGAAAGCTAATAATGATTATAAAAATCTACATATTATTGACTGGTATCGTTTGGCAAAAAAACATTCGGATTGGTTCGCTGATGATGGTGTCCACCAAGGACCTCTTGGCGCACGAAATTACGTCAGATTGATTGTTGAAAAAACAGGTGATGTGAACAAAATCAAGTAAGAATTAGCGCATGCAACGTTTTAACATAATATCATTATAAATTATCCGTCAAAAGTTGAATTTTATACTTATTTATATTAGAATGAATATAAATAAGTGTTTGAGGGGGTATTATGTTTAAAAACATCAGAAAATTAACACCATTTTCACTTGCGTTATTATCAATTGCATTTATCATGTCGATTAGTCAATCTACTATGACAACGGCTTATCCGATTTTGATGAAAAGTTTTAATGTTAACGCGAGCACTGTTCAGTGGTTAACAACAGGTTTTATGGTTGCAATGACACTAGTCATGCCGCTAAGTCCTTGGCTTTTGGATAATGTGTCCTTACGTAAATTACTCAATGGAATTGTAGCCCTCTTTTTACTAGGAACGTTTTTGGCTATGGTTACACCCAACTTTACCGGTATTATTATCGGTCGGTTGTTAGAAGGTTTAGCGGTGGGGGCCTTATTTCCAACTTTTCAAAGTGTCATCATGGAAAATACTGATAAAAATCAACGAGGTGTAGCTATGGGCGTAGTTGGTTTAGTTATGGGTTCAGCCTTAGCTGTTGGTCCGATTATTTCTGGCGTGGTCCTGCAATGGATTTCTTGGCGTGCTTTATTTATGTTATTTTTTGTCATATTGCTGATTTTGATTATTGTTTTGCAAAATAAAATAGAAAACACGCACACTATGGAACCATCTGAATTCGATTGGTTTTCGGCTATAACCTTACTCGGATTTGGCGGCATTTTGTATGACATTTCAATCATTCCAACATCAGGAATTAACTTCTCGTGGTGGTTGATTTTAATAATTAGTGTCAGTTTATTAGCCATATTTATCGTTCGTCAAGTAAAATTACCTCAACCGTTTTTAGATTTAGCGGTGCTCAAATATAGAGGTTATGTTCCAGCTATGTTTTTAACGGGATTATCATATTCAGGACTAATTATTGCAACGGTTCTGATGCCTTTGTTTTATCAAAAAGTTTTTCATTTTAGCCCATTGTGGTCAGGACTACTCATGGTACCTGCAGCAATCTTTCTCAGCCAATTGAATCCAAGATCAGGGGCGATGCTCAACAGAATTGGGTTAAAAAAATTAGTTTATATTGGTATGGCAATGATGCTTGTAGGGTATGCGATTTTGGGTACTTTAGGGTCATTTTCGTGGATAGCGTGTTTGATAGCAGCTATGTTACTTGAAGGTGGCAATGCTTTCATTATGATGCCCGCAATTACTGCGGCAAATAACGCACTACCTAAAAATTTAGTTAGTCATGGTACTGCGATTATTACTACGATGCGTCAAGTCATTGGTGCAGGAAGTGTGGTTGTTGCTTCTATTTTAATCACCGCAATTAATACCAATTCATCATTTGTACATGCGTTGTTAATGACAAGTCGCTGGTTTATTGTTGTGCCACTCATTGGATTACTACTGACAGTCAGAATCAAGTCGAATTAACTATTCGGTTGAGAAGATGTGATGCCGACTTGATTGCGTTCCACGATAAAGCATGCTAGTATTGGATATAATAAATTATTAACGGTTGGGCGAAAGCTTCAAGAAGTTAACTAGTCGGGGAGCTAGTTGATTTTTGAAGCTTTTTTCTTTTTGTTTAGGAGAAATAAACGATATGATAAATGTTCTATTATTAATCACAGTAACTCTATTTTTCGGAAAAGTAGCTGTAAAATTAGGCCTTTCAGAGGTCATAGGTCAATTACTTGCTGGCATTGTCTTGGGCATGAGCTTTTTAAACGTCGTTCATAGCACATATTTAGTTCATGTGCTGTCTGAAATTGGTATTTTTATATTGATGCTAAGTTCTGGATTGGCGTCAGATATGAAAACAATGAAAAAATATGTCAAAGCTTCATCATTAATAGCAATCATGGGTATTGTTATTCCGATGATTGCATTTCCAATTGCGTTTATTTTAATGGGATATAGTGTATCAGTCTCTTTGTTTTCGGGTATAGTTTTTTCTGCCACATCAATATCAATTACATTAGCTGTTTTAGCTGAGCAAAAAAAATTAACATCAGCAGTTGGCGCAATAATATTGTCAGCCGCCATAATTGACGATGTCATTTCATTGCTAGCCGTTACTTTATTTTCCGTATTTATTGGTAATGGTGGCTTCAATATGAGTAGCCTGTTACCATTAATTGCTTTTGTTATCGGCATTTTTCTGAGGAAAACATTGATTGCGGATCAAATATTCGAAAATACAAATCGGGTTGGACAGTGGATTTTTTATCCTATGTTCTTTGGATCAATAGGCTTGAATGTTTCGATAGGACAATTGAACAATAAAATTGTAGCGATTGTCTTATTTATTTTGTTAGCGATTATCACAAAATTTGTTGGATCATGGATTGGAGCTAAAATATCTGGCTTGAACGATACAGCTGCAAAAGCTATTGGTGCGGGTATGGTATCGAGAGGTGAAATGGCATTAGTCATTACACAGATAGGTTTATCATCACAAGTCATTAGCGCTGCAGTCTCAGGAGAGCTTATCTTGGTGATTATTTTTTCTACGCTCATTGCGCCAATTTTAATGAAACCATTATTTGCTAACATATAAAAAGCTTATTTTATATTAAAAAAAGAATATAATAACAAAATAGGTATACGAATCTCATCGATTAGGTTATTCTAAATTATAACTAGTATTCGAAAGGGATCAATTGGGATGAAAAAGCAGGGCATAATTTGTGGGGTTTTAAGTGCGACTTTATTTGGGATTAGTGGCATATTGGCAAGTATTTTATTTCGTAATCAAAATATTAATCCGGAGTGGCTGGTTGGTGTCAGAATGAGCTTGTCAGGAATAATTTTGTTAATTGTATTATTTTGTTTTTTAGGCCGTCGGGTTTTTGAAATATGGTTGAACAAAAAAGATGTTGTTCTAATTATTTTATACGGTATCGTTGGTGTTTTGTTAGCACAATCCAGTTTCTTTTTATCTGTATACTTTGGTGACGCAGCAACAGCAACTATTCTGCAATCACTTGGCCCAACTATCATTGTTATTTTATTGAGCTTAGCGACGAGAACGCTTCCTTCTCGCTTAGATATTTGGTCAATTCTGATTGCCTTAACTGGTGTATTTTTGTTAATTACTAATGGCAACATCAATCAGTTAGTAGTAAACTCTAAAGCTTTATTTTGGGGTATACTATCTGCATTTGGTTTAGTTGCGTATACACTTATTCCAAAACCTTTGCTTGAAAAACAGTCACCCTTGGTTGTAGTTGCTTGGGGGTTATTGGTGGGTGGAACAGCTGAGAACTTTTTTCATCCCATTTGGTATATACCATCTCAGGTGAGCACTAAAGACTGGATTATCATGGTGTTTATTATTATAGCTGGCACATTACTACCATATGCTTTATATGTTATGAGCCTGAGCCAATTAAAACCTACTACAGCAAGTTTATTATCTACCATTGAGCCGATGGTGGCGACTCTTTTGTCGGTGACACTTTTACATGTTCACTTAAGGATGTTTCAAGTTGTAGGAATCTTGTTCATTATTTCAACAATATTTTTAATCAGCTTACCCCTCGAACGTATCTTTAAAAAAAGGCTTAGTGATCCCAAAATAAATTAAGTATTTGCTCAATTTTTCTGGTTTATTTGCATTATTATACTGATAAACTTAAAATGATAGGTAAGAAGTGAGGCAAAACATGACAACAATATATCAACATGGTACATTAGCACAATTAGTAGCGCGCCAAATGTCAGGGACAATAACAGTCGCTGAAATGTTGGAACATGGGGACACTGGCATTGGTACTTTTGAGGGTCTCAACGGCGAAGCTATTTTTCTAAACGGGGAAGCCTATCAAGCTGATAGTACAGGAAAAGTTCACCACATTACTGATAAACAAACTACATTACCTTTTGCATCAATCCATTTTGATCAACCAGAGGCAAGCCAAAAATTACCTTTTAAAAAAATAAAATATAGTAATTTGACTCAGAACTTGAAAGATGAGCAGTTATTTAACGTTTTCTCTGCTTTAAAACTGCATGGTGAGTTTGCCCACGTTCACGTTCGTATTGTAACAAAACAAGAGAAGCCATATCCAAGTTTGTTACAAGTAGCTGAACAGCAGCCTGAATTCAAAGCAGACAACATAACTGGTACATTAGTTGGATATTACGCACCAAAAGTTTTTGGCGGTCCAACCGCAGCAGGGTGGCATTTACACTTTTTGTCAGATGATTTAACCTTTGCTGGGCACGTTTTGGATTTTGAAGCAACAGATGTCGATGGTACTTTAGAAGTTTTTGATAACTTTTTGCAACATCTACCTATTAATAATGCTGACTTTAGAAGCATGAATCAGGATATAGCTGGTTTGGATAAAGCCATTGAGGCCAGTGAAGGCGGAAAAAATTAGCAGTATTCCTGTGGCGAATGCTATGTGAAAAGTAATAATATCAAAAAAAGGAGCTCATTGAGCTCCTTTTTAATGTGATCTTGTTTCTTCAATAACATCGCGCATGGTATCAACAACACTCTGAGTATCTTGCGATAAATGTGAACCAACTAAAGTAAATAAAGTATCGATGATTGTAAGTTGTGCGATTAACGAACTCATGGATTCGCTTCGGAAATTAACTTCTTCTGCCAATGATAATAATACTAGATCCGCTAGTTTTGCTAGCGGCGAATCTTTAAATGAAGTTACTGCGATAATTTTAACATGTTGTTCGTGCAACTTTTTTGCGATGAGAAGTGTGTCTTTATTTCGACCGGAATGTGAAATAACAACTGCAGTATCATTTGAATTGAGTTTAACGGCTTGCATTAATTGAACATCATAATCTGGATGGGCGATAACGTCAATTGGTGTGCGCAGAAATTTGTGGTAGGCATTAAAAGCAACAATAGAAGATCCACCAATACCAAAAAAACCAACGCGCCGAGCAGATATTAAAGCCAATGTGGCTTCGTCCAACTGTGTTGCTGTTAAGTTACTAACGGTTGCTGCTAAAGCATTTTCTGCACCGCCAAAAACTTTTTGAGCAACCGCAATGGTATCATCTGTATCAGCTATTTCTCCAAATAAATCGACAGATGCTGCCATTTGCGTGGCAGCACTTGCTAGTGAAACAGAAAATTCACGAAATGATTCTAAGCCGATTTTTTTGACAAAACGTGAAATAGTGGCGGTAGAAACACCTGATAATTCAGACATTTCCTGAATGTTGGCCTCTCGAGCTTCACTAACATGATTAATAATGAAATCAATTAATTTTTGTTCAGTTGTATTATATTGTTTACGTTGTGCCCGTAATTGGGCTATGATGTTATTTGCCATTTTTAATGCTCCAATAAACTAATAATACAAGATTAGAAAACAATTTTCAATAATAAGGTTGCAATGTGTAAATTATTTTCATATAATAAAAGTGTATTAAAAACTCAAAAAACAAAGAGGTAAGTAGACATGAAGTTTGCGATGATCGGCCTTGGTAAGATGGGCTTGAACTTGGTAAAGAACGCCGTTGATAACGGTCACGAAGTTGTTGCGTTTGATTTAAACGCTGACTTTGTTAAGGAAGCAACTGACTATTCAGCATCAGTTGAAGCTGCTTCTGACATTGATGATATGTTGTCAAAGTTGCCATCTCCAAAGGCAGTTTGGGTTATGGTGCCAGCTGGTGTACCAACTAACTCAACAATCGATACATTGATTGAGAAGATGGACAAGGGTGACATCATTATTGATGGTGGTAACTCTAACTACAAGGATAACTTGGAACAAAACAAGCGCACATCTGCTGCTGGTATTAAGTTCTTTGATGCCGGAACTTCTGGTGGAATGAATGGTGCCCGTAATGGTGGTAACTTCATGATTGGTGGCGATGATGCCGAAGCTTGGAAGATCATCGAACCTTTGTTTAAGTCAATTTCTGAAGAAGATGGTTACTTGTACACAGGTCGTTTGGGTTCAGGTCACTACTTGAAGATGGTTCACAATGGTATCGAATACGGTATGATGCAAGCAATTGCTGAAGGATTCGAAGTATTGGAAGCCTCACAATTTGACTACGACTATGAAGCTGTTTCAAAGTTGTGGAACCACGGATCAGTTATCCGTTCATGGTTGATGGAATTGGCTGAAGAACAATTCGCCAAGGATCCACATTTGGATGCTATCGCTGGTCGTATGCATTCTTCAGGTGAAGGTAAGTGGACAGTTCAAGAATCATTGGACTTGGACGTACCGGCACCAGTTATCTACTTATCATTAGCAATGCGTTACCGTTCATTGCAAGATGACACATTTACTGGTAAGGTTGTTTCAGCTTTGCGTAACGGCTTCGGCGGTCACGCAATGGATGCAGCTAAGTAATTAATAGAAAAACTGTTCAGCTTAATGAACAAAGCTCCCGCTTAAGGGAGCTTTTTCTGTTTTGGAGAGAAAATATTAAACGCTTAACATCGATTGGAGGTAAACAAATGGAGTATATGATAGGAGTTGATATCGGCACGACATCAACGAAGGCAGTTCTGTTTGATGATAAGAACGTTGTCGTAGCAAGTGCGAATAAAAGTTATGCTTTGTACCGTGATTTGCCTGATATGGCTGAAGAAGATCTTGATGAACTTTTTGAGGCATTGGTTTCCGCATTATCAGAGGTTGTACGTGTAGCTGATTTGAATAAAGGTAATCAGATTACTGCCGTATCATTTAGTTCAGCAATGCACTCATTAATTGCATTTGATGAAGATTGGAACCCATTGACACGCGCCATTACTTGGGCAGATACGCGCGCGGTGAAATACACCGAAGAATTGAAGGCCAACGGTATAGGCCAACAAATTTATAAAAATACCGGTACACCTATCCATCCAATGGCGCCATTGTCCAAGCTATTATGGTTAAAATCAGAACATACTGATACTTATCAAAAAGCAGCGCATTATTTGGGCATTAAGGAATACCTATTCCATCGACTTTTTGGTTCAAATAAGATGGACATTTCTATTGCTTCTGGAACTGGTTTGTTCAACATTTTTAATTTGGATTGGGATGACCAAGCCTTGTCAGTAACTGGTGTTCGTAAAGAACAGCTGCCACAACCAGTTGAACCTTATGAATACGAAACAAGTATGTTTGAAAAATATGCTGCGTTGATTGGTCTTCCAGCAAACACACCATTTGTTTACGGTGCCGGTGATGGGCCGCTTTCAAACCTAGGTGTTAACGCAGTTAAACCTGGTGTTGCGGCAATTACAATTGGTACTTCAGGTGCTATTCGAGTCGTGTCAGAGCAACCGGTTATCGACCCTAAAGGTCGTACGTTCACCTATGCTTTGGATAAAGATAATTGGGTTGTGGGTGGTCCTGTTAATAATGGTGGGGATGTCTTCCGTTGGGCACGTGATAATATGTTTGATGCTGAAAAATCAACAGCTGCCTTACTTGGAAAAGATTCCTATGATTTGTTAACGGAAATTGCCGAGCGTATTCCAGCTGGGTCCGAGGGGTTGATTTTTCATCCATACCTAGGTGGTGAACGTGCACCAATTTGGGATGCCAATGCGCGAGGATCGTTCTTTGGTCTTAATCATGGGCATACGCGTGCACATATGTTACGCGCAGTATTAGAAGGTATTACTTTTAATGTGTTTATGGTTAGCTTGGCACTCGAAGAAGTTGTAGGTGATTTGAAATCAATCCAAGCAACGGGTGGTTTCGCACGCTCACCACTATGGCGGCAAATGTTTGCGGATATTTTTGAACAACCTGTAACAGTTCCAGAGGCATTTGAATCTGGGGCGCTGGCCGCAGTTATTGTTGCACAAAAAGCACTAGGAAAAATTGATAGTTTATATGAGATTGAGAAATACATTGGGGCAGCTAATACGTATTTTCCTGAGCCAAAAAACTTTGAAGCCTATCGAGAATTAGCACCAATATTTATCCGATTATCTCGTCAATTGCAGACAGAATATCAAAATATTGCTAATTATCAAAGGAAGCATTCAAAATAGTTTAGTAAATAGTTACTGAGTATGAGTGGGGAAGAATGTATTTGTAAATGAAAAGGAGATAACGGTCAGAGACCGTTAATGCAAGTAGATGGAATTTGTTATGTTGATTGTGTCAATTTTGATTTTGCTTATTTTGATTGCAAAGTTAAAGTTAAATACATTTGTTTCACTAATTATTACTGCTTTTATTCTTGCCTTGTTGCTTGGCATGAAGCCCATGGAGATACCAAGTGCCGTACTTGGTAGTGAAGGAGTAGGAAATATTCTTGGTCCAAACTCGGTAATCTTTATTTTTGGTGGTATGATTGGTCGCTTAGTCGCTGATGCAGGTGGATCATACCGTATTGCCAAAACATTGATTGATTGGTTTGGTGTTAAGCGTCTGCAGTGGGCAGTATTGATCGCATCGTTTATTATTGGTATCTCAATGATTTTTGGTGTTGGCATGGTGTTGTTAATTCCAATCGTATTTGCTGTTGCTATTGAAGCTGGTGTGCCATTGCTTTACTTAGGTATCTCAATGACAGCTGCCTTAAGTTCGGCACAAGGATTTTTGCCACCACAGCCGGCGCCAACAGCTGTTGCCTCAGCTTTAGGTGCTAATATTGGAATGATGTTGATTTTTGGTTTGATTGTATCAGTAATTACTGCAGTTGTGGCCGGCCCAGCATTTACAAAATTAGCACAAAAATATGCACCAGATGCTTTTCAATTTAAAACAGAAATTGAAGCAGTTGGACCCGCAAAAAAGTATGACTTGGATGCGACACCAAAGTTCGGTTTGTCCGTACTAACTTCTGTCTTTCCATTGATATTCATGATCATTGCTACAATTTATAAGTTAATTTACACAGGTGGTGTAACGCCAAAGAACCCAAATACAATTGATCAAATTGTTGAGTTTGTGGCTAATCCTGCAGTAGCTATGACAATCGCACTAGTTTTTGCTATTTTTACAATGGGTATTTGGCAAAAGAAAACAATGGTTGAAGTAGGAAAATCATTGAACGAAGGAATGTCAGCTGTTGCTGGAATTTTGTTAATTGTTGGTGGTGGTGGCGCCTTGCGTGGTGTCTTGGTTACTTCGGGGTTGTCTGACAAGATTGCGACGATTTTCCAAGCTGGTGGTGCCATGAGCCCAATTGCTATTGTGTTGTTTGCTTGGGCTGTTGCGGCAGTCTTACGAGTTTCAGTTGGTTCAGCTACAGTGGCTGGTATGACTGCGGCGGGGATTGTTACGGGTATTTTAGCCGCCAATCCTGGTAACACATTATTGCCAGTATTCGTAGCGTTAGCTATTGGTGCCGGGTCATTAATAGCTTCACACGTGAACGATGCAGGATTTTGGATTTTTAAAGAATTTTTCGACTTATCAGTTAAGCAGACATTCCAAATTTGGACTGTTTTGGAAACAATTATTTCCGTAACTGGTTTGATTATTATTTTAATTTTAACGTCAGTATTTGCTTAAATTAAAAATGCTATTCCGATTGGAATAGCATTTTTAATTTGGAAAGGTGGTAAGTAACAGATTTATTCTATTAAACTTTATCGAAACGCTATTTTATTATCAAAATCCAACTAAAATAATAATTTGATTGGCATAATCATTCCTTATATGGGAAACGTTGACAATAAAATTAGAAAATGTTAATATATTAAAGTAACTTTTATAGAGTTGAAGGGATAAACATATGTCAGAATCAAAAACAAGAACAGGGTGGCTACATAAAGCGACTCCTGCTAGTTTTACCACTAGTGATCGACATCTACGTAAGACGTTAGGTGTTAAAGAAATGTTAGCTTTAGGTATTGGGACTATCGTATCTACAGCTATCTTTACCTTACCAGGTATTGTTGCAGCTAACCATGCTGGACCAGCGGTTGCAATTTCATTCGTAATTGCGGCAATTGTTTCAGGACTTGCTGCGTTTGCTTATGCGGAGTTTGCTTCGGCATTACCATTTGCCGGATCTGCTTATTCTTGGGCAAACGTTGTCTTTGGTGAAGTATTTGGCTGGATTGCCGGTTGGGCACTTTTGGCGGAATATTTCATCGCTGTCGCTTTCGTGGCTTCAGGGTGGTCAGCAAACTTCAAATTATTCCTTGGCTCACATAACTTAGTATTGCCAAAGGCTTTGGCTGGTTCATTTGCTGCTGGAAATGGCGGTGTCATTGACATAGCTTCACTATTTGCGGTGTTGATTGTCGCAGTATTGCTATGGCGCGGAACAAACACGACGGCTCGTGTTGAAAATGTGCTGGTTGTTGGTAAAGTATTAGTTATCTTAATCTTTATTGGTGTTGGTTTAACAGCTATTCACCCTGGTAATTATGTACCATTTATACCTGCTCATAAGGCAGGCACTGATTTTGGTGGTTGGTCGGGTATATTCGCAGGTGCTTCACAAATTTTCTTAGCCTACATTGGATTTGATTCAATTGCTGCTAGTTCAGCTGAAGCAAAGGATCCCAAAAAGACCATGCCTCGAGGTATCATTGGTTCATTAATTGTAGCAACAATCCTTTTCGTGACAGTAGCGCTTGTATTAGTTGGTATGTTCCACTATACAGAGTATAAAGACAATGCCGCTCCTGCTGCCTGGGCATTATTGCACTCAGGTCATGAATTTACATCTAATTTGTTATCAGTGGTTGCCTTAATCGGTATGTTTACAGCAATTATTGGTATGATGCTGGCTGGTTCACGATTGCTTTACGCCTTCGGTCGTGACGGTTTGTTACCAAGTTTCTTAGGAAAAGTTAATGATAAAGGATTACCTAACAACGCTTTGTTAGTATTGTCAGTCATTGCTATCTTGATTGGATCAGTATTTAGCTTTACTGAATTAGCTGGTTTGATCTCTGCCGGTACATTGATTGCCTTTATCATTGTTTCTCTTGGTATTTATGCATTACGTCCTCGTGAAGGTAAAGATATACAAGAACCTGGCTTCAAAATGCCATTTTACCCAGTGATGCCAGCATTGGCCGCATTGGGATCTGGATTTATTTTCTATGAGTTGGATAATCAAGCAAAGATTTATGCCTTTGGTTGGTTTGTGGTCGGTATAATCATTTATGCCGTTTACGGTTCTAAGCATAGTAAGTTGTCTCAAAAATAATCTAACAAAAAGTCCTGAATTTACAGGGCTTTTCTTGTATATAAATCTAAAAATAAATGTGAAAGCTGCTAAAAATGTCAAAAAATAAAGAGATTTTAGAAGAAGAAAAAATTCACTTGGCAAATGCAACGCGGGTTAAATATTTTGATATTGTCATTGATCACGGAAAAGGAGCCATCATTACGGATGCAGATGGGCATGACTATATTGACTTATTGGCTAGTGCAAGTGCCACTAATACAGGTCATTCACATCCAAAGGTTGTGGAAGCAATTACTAGCCAAGCTCAAAAATTAATTCAGTATACGCCTGCATATTTTGCTAACACGGTGACTGCAAAATTAGCTGATCGCTTAGTGAATGTAGCACCAGGGAACTTCCAAAAACAAGTTGCTTTTGGTAATTCGGGATCGGATGCAAACGATGCGATTATCAAGTTTGCCCGTGGATATACTGGGCGACAATATGTTGTCAGTTTTACGGGTGCTTATCACGGCTCTACATATGGTTCGCTTTCTATCTCAGGAGTCAGCTTGAATATGACTCGAAAAATTGGGCCACTATTGCCAAACACGGTGAAAGTACCTTTTCCTGATCAGACGCAACGAATAGCCGGAGAAAGCGACAATGATTTTTCCGAACGTTTATTTAAACAGTTTAAATTACCATTTGAGACTTATTTACCAGCAGATGAAGTGGCGTTAGTTATTATTGAACCTATTCAAGGTGATGGTGGAATTATCAAAGCACCACAACATTATGTTGAATTGGTTTATGAGTTTACACGTGAACATGGCATTGTTTTTGCTGTCGATGAGGTTAATCAAGGCCTTGGACGAACTGGTAAAATGTGGTCAATTGATCATTTTGGGATTGCCCCAGATTTAATGAGTGTTGGTAAATCGATTGCCAGTGGATTGCCTTTAAGTGCAGTTATTGGGCGCAAAGAAATTATGGACAGTCTGCAAGCACCAGCTAATGTTTACACGACCGCTGGTAACCCAGTAACAGCAGCGGCAGCGCTAGCAACGCTAGACGTTATTGAAGAGGAGAACTTAGTTGCACGTTCTCGACAACTGGGTGAGTTGGCTAAAGCATTCTTTGAGTCTGCTGCTAAACGTTATGCCTTTATTGGAGACGTCCGTTTATATGGTTTGAATGGTGGTATTGATATTATCAATGATCATGGTGAAGCTGATAATGAGGCAACTAATAAGTTAATTTATCGTATTTTTGAGTTAGGGGCGATTATGATTAGCCTAAGAGGAAACACCTTGCGTTTTCAACCCCCACTAGTTATTCGAGAAGAGGAGTTGCAGCGCGCCTTTGAAATATTAGAAAAAGCATTTTCTGATTTAGCGTCGGGTAAAATTGCATTACCAAAAACTGATAATCACATTGGTTGGTAATATGATATAATGATTAAGAATTCTGGACATACGAATTAGCCGTCCGTCAGTTAGAAATGTGCTGGGTGATGAAAAGCACACGTTGGCTTTTTTGCGCTACCAGACTTAATTGTGATTGAAAAATCACCGCTGCTCAGCGTTATGAGACATAAAGGTAAAGATTTTATTCAAGATCATTACAAATTGCGGTGGTACCACGGTAGAGCGTCCGCACTTTGTTTTGGTCTTTTTATATTATTTAAGGAGAAAATTTTTTATGAAAGACTTGAGTTCAGCAGAAATTCGCCAAATGTTTTTAGATTTTTTTGCTTCGAAGGGTCACGAAGTTGTACCTTCAAAAAATCTAATTCCGCAAGATGATCCAACATTGTTATGGATTAATTCCGGTGTTGCGACTTTAAAAAAATATTTTGATGGTACAGTGGTCCCAAATAATCCACGTATCACCAATTCTCAAAAGGCAATTCGTACCAATGATATCGAAAACGTTGGAAAAACAGCTCGACATCATACACTTTTTGAAATGATGGGCAACTTTTCAATTGGTGATTATTTTAAAGAACAAGCAATTCCTTGGGCTTGGGAGTTATTGACTAGTCCTGAGTGGTATGGCTTAGATGCTGAAAAATTGTATGTAACTGTGTATCCTAAAGATCAGGAAGCCAGAAAAATTTGGGAAGAAAAAACTAGCTTGCCGGATGGTCACATTTATGAAGTTGAAGACAACTTTTGGGACATTGGGGAGGGACCTTCTGGCCCTGATTCTGAAATATTCTTTGATCGTGGCAGTTCATTTCAAGATTTACCTGATGATGATCCAGAAATGTATCCGGGTGGTGAAAATGAACGTTATCTAGAAATTTGGAATCTTGTTTTCTCCCAATTTAATCATTTACCAGGATTAACAGATAATTCACAATACCCTGAGTTACCGCACAAAAACATTGATACTGGTATGGGGCTTGAACGTGTCGTATCTGTTTTCCAAAATGGCCGCACTAACTTTGATACAGACTTGTTTTTACCTATCATTCGGGCCACAGAGAAATTATCAAATCAATTTACCTATGATGATAGCCAAGATTCAGAGGTCAATACGAGCTTTAAAGTAATTGCCGACCATATTCGTGCAATAACGTTTGCAATTGGGGATGGGGCTTTGCCTTCAAACGAGGGACGTGGATATGTTATTCGTCGCTTGTTGCGTCGCGCAGTTTTGCATGGACAAAAATTAGGCATTAAAGGACAGTTTTTAACTAACTTGGTACCAATTGTTGGGGACATCATGGAAAGCTACTACCCAGAAGTTAAAGCCAACACTGCCAAGATTCAAAAGACTGTTGCTGCTGAAGAAAAGCGTTTTAATGCAACATTAACAGGCGGACTTTCTTTGTTGAATGATGTGATTAAAGAAGCTAAAAAGACGGGTCAGACACAAATTAGTGGTGCCGATGCCTTCAAATTATCTGATACTTATGGATTCCCACTTGAGTTGACGCAAGAGCAAGCTGAAGATGCTGGGTTGACAGTGGATGTGGATGGATACAATGATGAGTTGCAAGCGCAACGCGTTCGCGCTCGTGCTGCACGCTCTAATACTAAGTCAATGGGCGTTCAAAATGCTGTATTAACTGATTTGCGTGTCGATTCAAAGTATGTCGGTTGGTCCCAAACTGAAGTCAATCATGCGGAAATCGTTGCTATTATTGGCGAAGATGAACAAGGTGTTGATGCGCTATTGGATAATGCTGATGTTGATGCTACCGTACAAGTAGCCTTTGATGTAACACCTTTTTATGCCGAAATGGGTGGACAAGTGCCTGACTTTGGTGATGTTTTGAACACCAATGGAGATGTGATTGCTCATGTGACAGATGTTCAAACAGCTCCAAACGGACAACATATTCATACTGTTGATGTCATTTCAAGCTTTACTCTTGGTGATAAAGTAGATTTGAAGGTTGATATGGCACGTCATATCGCCGTATCCAAAAACCATACAGCAACGCATATGTTAGACCAATCATTACGTAATGTACTTGGCGGTGATGTTCATCAGGCGGGTTCATTAGTAGAACCGGAATATTTAAGGTTTGATTTCAATAATGAGGGACCCGTTTCAAGCGAAGATCTTGATAAAATAGAATCGATGATGAATCAAGAAATTGCTAAGAACCTACCGGTTACTTGGTTAGAAACTGACATTGAGTCTGCGAAAAAATTAGGTGCAGTTGCCGTATTTGGTGAGAAATATGGTGATCAGGTCCGTGTTGTATCCATTGGTGACTTCAACAAAGAGTTTGATGGCGGTACTCATGCTAACTCAACCGCAGAGTTAGGTCTGTTTAAAATAGTTAGTGAATCAGGAATTGGTGCAGGGGTACGCCGTATTGAAGCGGTAACTGGTCTACAAGCACTTTCACAATATAAGGCTCAGGAAAAAGCTTTGAAGGAAATAGCTACTGCTTTGAAAGCACAAAAACTGACCGATGCTCCGGAGAAAGTATATGATTTGCAAGCTGATTTACGTACGGTACAGCGCCATGCCGAATCATTAGAAGCTAAATTAGCTAATGCTACAGCAGGTGAAATATTTAATGATGTAAAAACTGTCAATGGACATACTTATATTACTGCCCAGTTACAGGTTTCTGGCATGGATGGCTTACGACAAGTTGCGGATAACTGGAAAGAAAATTATCCATCAGATGTTTTGGTACTAGCAACCGTTGCTGATGAAAAAGTAAGTTTGATTGTTGCTGCTGCTCCAGATGCTAATCAATCGGGCATTAAGGCCGGCGAACTCATTAAATCTATTGCACCACACATAGGTGGCGGTGGCGGTGGACGTCCGGATATGGCTCAAGCTGGTGGGAAAAAGCCTGCAGGTATTCCAGATGCATTTGCCGCAGTTTCGGCATTCTTAGCAGATAAGTAACTTGTTTGTAACTTGATTGATGTGATTATAGCGTAGTATAATGAGTGAATAAACAAGGCAGTATGGAGATAATTTCTAAAGAAAGGAGCGTGTACTATGACAGTAGGAGATGAAACAGCAATATTTGATTTTGGTAATCAAATGCCAAAAGATATCCATGAAACACTTGAGATTGTGTATAGTTCATTGGAAGAAAAAGGGTATAATCCAATTAATCAAATAGTTGGTTACTTGATGTCTGGCGATCCGGCCTATATTCCACGTTTAAATGACGCACGTAATTTAATTAAACGTCATGAACGCGATGAAATCATTGAAGAACTTGTACACGCCTATTTGAAAAAATAATGCGCATATTAGGACTAGATGTTGGTAGTCGAACAGTTGGTGTATCGGTTAGTGATCCGATGGGGTGGACAGCGCAAGGTGTTGAAATCATCCGCATCAACGAGGATGATAAAGAATTTGGCATTGATCGATTGGGAGAGATCATCAAAGAGAAAAACGCAACAGGTGTTGTTCTTGGTTTGCCAAAAAACATGAATAATAGTGAGGGACCACGTGCGGAAGCATCCCGAAACTATGCAAAGTTGATTGAGGAAACCTTTGGTTTACCAACTGATTTTCAGGATGAACGGTTAACTACGGTAGAAGCTGAGCGTATGCTCATTGAAGAAGCTAATATATCACGTAAAAAGCGAAAAAAAGTTATCGATAAAATAGCTGCTGAATTTATTTTACAAAATTATTTAGATTCGAAAGGCAAGTTAACCAAGTAGAATAAAAGCCTTGTCCCTATACGGAACAAGGCTTTTATTGTATAATGAACTTATGACATTTGATAAGGAAAAGAAAATGAGCGAAAATAACGCAGAAGTACAAAAAATTACGTTAATTGATGAAAGTGGCGATGAAGCATTATATGAAGTGTTATTCACATTCCATTCAGATGAGTACAATAAAGACTATATTTTGTTAGTACCAGAAGGTATTGAAGATGATGAAGAAGTTGATATTCAAGCATACATTTTCAACCCCGATGAAAACGGCGATGCTACAGAAGAAGAATTAATTCAAATTGAAGATGATAAAGAATGGGATATGGTTGAAGAAGTTTTGAATACTTTCCTTGAAGACGATTCAAATTTTAATTAATAGTGTGCATTAATAATAAATACTGATATTCATGATTCAAACATCATGGGTATTTTTATTTTGTGTTAAAAAGGGGCAAATTACTTTCAACGTAGCTTATCAAGTGATAAACTAGAAAAGGTAGAAACTACTTAGTTTAGAGTTAGTTTAAATATTTGAGGTAGACATGTCGAAATTTTGATCGTGTCTTTTGGAGGAATTATTATGGTTACGTTAGTGGGCATACTTGATTTAGCGCGTTTTCAGTTTGCGATGACCACGATTTTTCATTTTTTCTTTGTACCGATGTCAATTGGTTTAGCAGTTGTCGTTGCATCAATGGAAACAATGTATGTGATTAAGAAGGAAGAAGTGTATAAGAAAATGGCCCAATTTTGGAGCAAAATTTTCTTACTTAGCTTCGCCGTTGGTGTGGTAACGGGTATTATTCAAGAATTTCAGTTTGGTATGAATTGGTCGGCATATTCACGTTATGTAGGTGACATTTTTGGGGCACCATTAGCAATAGAAGCGCTCGTTGCTTTCTTTGCTGAATCAACCTTCATTGGTTTATGGTCATTTACCTGGGACCGTTTTAAACCGGCAATTCATGTCATTTTTATTTGGATTGTAGCCATTGCCTCTAGCCTATCAGCGTTATGGATTTTGGCCGCTAACTCATTTATGCAAAATCCTGTTGGGTATGCCATTGATAATAATATGGGGCGTGCAGAGCTGACAAGTATTTTTGCATTAATGACAAATCAACAGCTATGGATTGAATTTCCGCACGTTTTGATGGGGACTTTTGTTGCCGGTGGCTTTATCATTGCAGGAATGTCTGCATTTAAGTTGTTGAAGCTTAAAAAAGATGATGTGCAGGTTGATTTTTTCCGTAAGTCCATTAATATTGCTTTAGTTGTTGGTTTGATTGGTGTTGGTGGTACGGTAATTACCGGGGATCGTCATGCTTTTGAGTTGCAGTCTATGCAACCAATGAAGTACGCTGCTATGGAAGGCGTTGATGAGACAATGGATTCGTCAAAACGCGCTGATAAAGCACAGCCTTGGTCATTGTTATCTGTTACTAATCCGAAAACACATAAAGTAATCGCAAGAATTGAGGTACCATACGTACTATCAATTCTAGGAAATCATTCCTTAACTGGTGGCACAACTGTAGGGACAACTGAGTTAAACAAGCAATTTGAAAAAAAATATGGAAAAACACATGATGGCATTAAAGATTACTATGTGCCAGAAAATACGTTATTCTATGCTTTCCGTGTGATGGCAGTTGGCGCCGGATTATTAGGTATGGTGGCTCTTGTAGCGCTTTGGTTCAATCGTAGAAAAACGAATTTAATTTTGACTCAGCGTTGGTTCTTATGGATTCTAGGAATCATGACGTTCTTCCCATTTGTTGTGAATACCGCGGGATGGTTGGTAACAGAATTAGGACGTTATCCTTGGGTTGTATATGGATTAATGACAATCGCTGATGCTGTATCACCGAATGTTTCTGCCGCTTCGTTACTCATTTCAAATATAGTTTACTTCTTAACCTTCGCGTCACTTGGTGGCGTTATGATCTGGTTGTCTCGTCGTGTGTTGCACGATGGACCTGATGCAGAAAAAGAGGAAGAGCTATCACCACGTGATCCATATGAGGATTTAGCAGGAAGTGAGGAGGCAGCAAGATGAGTTTCTTACAAATTTTATGGTTTGTTTTGATTGCCATATTATGGTCAGGATTCTTCTTTTTAGAAGGCTATGATTTTGGCATTGGCATGCAGTTTATTTTCAATTCCCGTAATCAAGATGATCGAGAAGCGCTGTATGAATCTATCGGACCTCATTGGGATGCCAATGAAGTTTGGTTAATTACTGCGGGTGGCGCAATGTTTGCAGCTTTCCCTTATTGGTACGCATCACTGTTTTCAGGATTTTACTTACTATTGTTCATTGTACTGATGGCATTGATTTATCGCGGTGTTTCCTTTGAATTTCGTGAACATATGCCTACCATTCAGGGGTCACAGTTGTGGGAACGTTTCATTGCAATTAGCTCGTTTATCGCACCATTTTTCTTAGGAATGATTTTTACTGCAATGGTATCAGGTATGCCAATGGATGCTAAGGGAAACTTGTCGGCTGGATTTTTCGATTATGTAACACCATTTACGCTTGTGGGCGGTATTGCTGTCACATTAATGAGTTATGTACATGGCTTGAATTATACACGACTGCGTATTATCGGTGATATTCGCACAAGAGCAATGGCACAATTGAAAGTTCTATATCCAATTTTGTTGGCTGGAGAAGCACTATTTGCAATTCTGCTGTTCTTCTACACGGATTTTTTCCAAACTAAATTGTTATGGACATTAATTATACTAGTGGCAATTGTCCTATCCACAGTTATTGGTTGGTATTTAACGGTTAATAAGAAAAAAGAAGTGTTCCCATTTATTTTATCTGGTTTGACTTTGGTTGAAGTCGTTATCTTAATATTCGTTGGCCTATTCCCACGTTTAATGGTAGCTAACAATCCGTTACACAGTTTAAAAATTATTAATGCATCGTCATCGCCATATACATTAAAAGTGATGTCATTTGTTGTATTAACAGCTTTACCATTGACATTAGGATATCAAATATGGAGTTTCTGGGTTTTCCGTAAGCGTATTGTAGCTGATAAGGTAGTTGAATAATAATTCTAAAAACGTTTACAATTGATTGTAGGCGTTTTTTTATTTAAGGAGAGTGTTTGGCAGGGTATTGTTATAGAGATAACAAACCATTGTTTAACACATATAAAAAATATGATAGATAAAAGACTTTTTGCGTTACCAGGTATTATTAGTTCTTTGGTAATCTTAGTTATTTTGACAGGAATTCAAGCATTTTCGATTATATTCCAGGGAGTTTTCTTGGCCCGAGCAATTGCTGATTTATGGCAAGGTAAAAGCATTGACCAAACACTCATTAATGTATTGTTTTTTGCGTTTTCTTTTTTGATGAGACAACTATTGATTGTGTTAAAAAATAACTATATGTCGAAATTTGCTGATCGTACAGTGGAAAATTATCGTATTCAATTGTTGGCTAAGTATGCCGAAATTGGCCCTAGTATTATTAAACAATCGGGTACAGGAAATGCGGTTACAACACTAGGTGCGGGATTGGATAATGTTAAAAACTATTTTCAACTACTACTGATTAAAGTTTTTGATTTGAGTATTATTCCTTGGTTAATTCTGCTATATATTGTTTATCTTAAGTGGGAACAGGGACTATTTTTATTGCTAGTATTTCCAGTGGTTATATTGTTTTTCATCATTTTGGGCTTGGCAGCACAAAGTAAAGCTGATGCAGAGTTCGCTAATTTTAAGAACTTAAATAATCGTTTTGTAGATGCTTTACGAGGCCTGCCAACCTTGAAGCAACTAGGTTTATCGCAATCATATGGTGACGAAATTTATAATATTTCAGAAGATTATCGAAAAACAACCATGCGAACGCTGAGAATTGCGATTACATCAACATTTGCGCTTGATTTTTTTACGACTTTATCAGTTGCAATTGTTGCTGTGTTTTTAGGAATGGATTTAATGAACGCCAAAATGGCACTTTTCCCAGCGTTGACAATTTTGATTTTAGCGCCAGAATATTTTCTTCCTTTGCGTAATTTTGCTGATGATTATCACGCAACTTTGAATGGTAAAAATTCACTAACTGATGTTTTGGAAGTAATTGATACCAAAATTGTCGGTCCACAAGATGAACTTCAATTAAATAAATGGCAAGCAGAGAGTGAATTGTCATTGAACGCTGTGCAGTTTTCTTATGACTCAAAAGTCACCTTGAAAGATATTTCGTTGCACGCTAAAGGGTATCAAAAAATTGCTTTGGTTGGGGAAAGTGGTTCTGGTAAATCTACACTACTAAGTATTTTGGGAGGCTTCTTACAACCTGAACAAGGAACGATAAATATCAATGGACAGGAGATCAAATATTTAACACAACAGCAATGGCAGAAGCAGTTTTTTTATATGCCACAAACACCTTATATTTTTCATGAATCGTTACGTGATAATATTAGGTTTTACGCACCAAGTGCTAGTGACGAAGCAATCAATGAAGCTGTTGAAAAAGCAGGTTTATCCAGTTTGATTGATGAATTGCCAGCAGGGTTGAATACAATAATTGGTGAGAGTGGGCGTCAACTATCTGGCGGGCAGGCGCAGCGTGTAGCCTTAGCAAGAATGTTGCTAGATTCATCTCGTAAAGTGCTCCTTTTTGATGAACCAACGGCTCATTTAGATATTGAAACTGAAATTGATTTAAAGAGAACGATGTCAACTATCTTGGATAAGCACTTAGTTTTTTTTGCAACACACCGGTTACACTGGTTAGATCAAATGGATTTAGTTATTGTGATACGTGACGGGCGCATTGTGGAAACTGGCGTGCCTGGTGTCTTACTAGCTGATACCAATAGTGCTTTGAATGCGCTGCGTCATGAATTACATAAAGGTGGTCTGAAATGAAGCGATTGAAAAAATTATTGTCACAAGATAGATGGATTCTTCCGTCCTTAAGTCAACAAAAATCTGGCCTTTTTTGGTCGATATTTTTGAATTTTATGATTACTTTTGCCGCTGGTGCATTAATGTTTGTATCCGGATTTCTAATTTCTCGTTCTGCGCAACATCCTTCTAATATTCTCATTATTTATGTTCCAATTGTGCTGACACGTGCATTTGGCATTGCGCGTCCAGTTTTTCGTTATGCACAGCGTTTGGTGTCACACAATTGGGTATTACGTGTCGTTTCGAAAACACGTAAGCGTTTATACGAAAGTGCGGCCAGCACGGCTAGCAGTATTCGAGGACAACTGCAAACAGGTGAAGTACTTAGTTTACTTGCTGACGATTTAGACCGTTTACAAAATCTCTACCTTAGAACGCTTTTTCCATTAGGTTCAGGTATGGTATTGTACCTTTTTCTCACAATAGCAATTGGCACAATTAATTGGTTATTCATGTTGTGGTGGTTTGTTATGTTGGCTGTTATCTTGGTTATTGTGCCATTATTGAGTTTGGCAGTGAACTATAAAGGTGTGCAACAACAAAAGAAATTACAGCAAAGTCTTTATATAGATGCAACCGATGCTATTTTAGGTTTGCAAGATTGGGTGCTATCAGGACGACAAGAAGATTTAGTACAAAATCAAGGCGAAACAATGTCAAGATTAGCTCATGTTAAGAACCAAAGTATGAAATTTGGCTGGTGGCGTGATTTTGTCATTCAAGTTTTAGTATTGATATTGACTATAACAACCTTAATGTGGGCAACCAATCAGTTTTCTGATAGTTCAAGTACAGTTAATTATATTGCGGCTTTCACACTTGCAATATTTCCTCTAATTGATAGCTTTATTGCTGTGAATCAAGGTGTAAGTGAATCCTCATTCTACGAAGATAGCATTGTGCGGTTAAATGATTTACCAGAACCAACCTTGCTACAGGAGACTAGACACACAACTAACTCAGCAGTAATTAATTTTAATCAAGTCACATTTAAGTATGGGGACAAAACAATTGTTGATAATTTGTCATTTGAAGTTCAGCCTAAAGAAAAAATTGCGTTACTTGGTCGTTCAGGCGCAGGAAAAACAACTTTATTAAAGCTTTTGGCAGGTGATATCCAATCATCTTTGGGTGAAGTAACAATCGATGAAACGCCAGTCCAGAACTTACAAGGGAGTATGTCTAGTTTGGTGGCTGTGTTGGATCAACAGGCGTATTTATTTGATACAACGATTATGAACAACGTGCGTATGGGAAATATTCATGCCACTGATGAGCAAGTTCAAAAAGCAATTAAGCAAGCTGGGTTACAGCCATTAATCAATTCCTTACCCAACGGATACTATACACAAATGCAGGAAGCAGGAACACGCTTTTCTGGTGGAGAACGGCAAAGATTTGCCTTAGCACGAATCATGCTGCAAGATGCGCCAATTGTGGTGCTAGATGAACCAACAGTATCACTAGATCCCAAAACAGAGTACGAGGTTTTATCCCAAATATTTTCAGTTCTCAAAGATCGAACGATTATTTGGGTCACACATCATTTGACAGGAATCGAAAATGTTGATAAAGTTTACTTTTTAGAGAATGGAAAATTCACGTTGAGCGGTTCACCGGCTGAATTGCATCAAACTTCAGCAAGATTTAAACAATTATTACTCATGGATCAATATTAATGGCGAAAAAAAAGCGAAGAAGATCAAAAAAAGGATTACAAAAACAGCGATTGCGTATGTTGTGTGGCTTGTTAGTTGCATTGGTTATTTTAGCCGCCGTCACATCCAACACTGCGATTTATGAAAGACCTCAAAACAATCAGATCAATACAAACAGTGAAGAAGCAAAGAAGGTGGCTTGGATTAATGAACTAGCGCCATATGCTCGTGAACTGCAAGAAAAATATGGGGTCCTGGCATCAATTAGCATTGCGCAAGCTATCTTAGAGTCTGACTGGCACACAAGTACGTTATCAACAAAGTATAATAATCTATATGGCATTAAAGCGGATGCAGGACAAAAAAGTGCTGTATTACCAACGCAAGAGTATGTTAATGGTGAATGGATCACCATTCAAGGACGTTTTGCGGCTTATGATAGTTGGCAAGAAAGTATGAAAGCACATGCAAAACTATTGCATGATGGTACGAGTTGGAATGCAAAACAATATCAACACGTCTTGGATGCAGATGATTACGCTTCGGCTGCCAAAGCATTAACACAGGATGGTTACGCGACGGATCCTAATTACGCTAAAAAGTTAATTACAATTATTCAAACTTGGCATTTGGAAAGATTTGATGCAACAAAAAAGTAGACGTTAGTCTACTTTTTTTGTTTTTAAAATGTAAATTCATGCGGGAAAATACCCATCATTAAACTGTCATGGTATTCTCCTTCAGCAAAAAAATGTTGACGGAGAGTACCTTCAGGAATGAAACCAATTTTTTTATAAATGTGAATAGCTGCCGAATTATTCACATCAACATACAAGTAAACTTTATGCATATTCAGTACTGTGAAGGCATACTCTATTCCTGCTCTCATAGCAGCCTGTGCGTAACCATGACCTTGGAACTCTGAATGGATAATGATTTGAATTTCTGTGTGTCTGTGTAGCGTATCGATATCCATTAATTCAACAACACCGATAAAACGATCGTTCTCTTCCACAACAAAACGACGTTCAGTTTGATCTAAAATATGACGATCGTAAAGAATTTGTAATTCATCAAAAGATGTATAAGGTTCTTCAAACCATAATGCCATCACCTTACGTGAATTTTCTTGTTCGTAAATATAAGGGAGATCTCTTTTTTCAAGTGGTCTTAATTTCATAGAATGCTTCTTTCCTTCAATATGCTTTTACTGGTGATTATGCTTATTATTTTATCATTGATTATGAGGGACGTGTGCGTAAAAATGTTAGAATGACAATGGAAGCATGTTCGGAAGAGCCATTAGAGTTATTACATGAAAAATGGTAAAATAAAGGAAGTTATTTTTACAAGTAAGGACATAAAAATGCCAATTGAAACCCTAATTCAAGGAATGAATGATAAACAGTCAGAGGCTGTTCAAACCACTGAAGGACCATTATTGATTATGGCTGGCGCTGGTTCTGGTAAGACTCGCGTTTTGACACATCGTATTGCCCATTTGGTGCAAGATAAAAATGTATACCCATGGCGTATTTTGGCAATTACATTTACCAACAAGGCTGCTCGTGAAATGCGTGAACGTATTGCACAACTAGTTGATCCAGAAATTGCAAGAGAAATTTGGGTCTCAACATTTCACGCTATGGCCGTGCGAATTTTACGTCGAGATGGCGAGAGAATTGGCCTAGCACGTAATTTTACAATTATCGATACAAGTGCCCAACGCACGTTAATGAAGCGGGTTATTAACGATCTGAACTTAGATACTAATCAATATGACCCACGCACAATTTTAGGCACAGTTTCCAATGCTAAGAATGATATGTTGACAGCTAAGGCTTATGCTAAGCAGGCTGGTAATGTATATGAGGAAACTGTCGCTGAAGTGTATGCCGCATATCAAGCAGAGCTACGTCGCGCTCAGAGCGTTGATTTTGATGACCTAATTATGTCTACGATTGATCTATTCAAACAAGCGCCAGACGTTCTGGAACGATACCAAAATCAGTTTGAATACCTGCATGTTGACGAATATCAAGATACCAATGATGCGCAATATACGATTGTTAACTTACTAGCGAAACGTTCACGTAATTTAGCTGTTGTAGGTGATGCAGATCAGTCTATTTATGGTTGGCGTGGGGCTAACATGAATAATATTTTAAACTTCGAAAAAGACTATCCAGACGCTCACACAGTTTTGCTTGAACAAAACTATCGTTCAACCCAAAATATTTTAGATGCAGCGAATGCAGTTATCAATAATAATAATGAGCGCATCGACAAAAGCCTTTGGACTGAAAATGGCAAAGGCGATAAGATTACTTATTATCGCGCGCAAACAGAACGTGACGAAGCTAACTTTGTCTTGGCCAACATTCAAAAATCACGCCAAGAGAAGAATGCAGCATACAGTGATTTTGCAGTATTATATCGTACGAACGCGCAGTCACGTGGTATTGAAGAAGCACTTGTGAAAGCTAATATGCCATACACCATGGTTGGTGGACATAAGTTCTATGAGCGTAAAGAAATTCTTGATATCATGTCATACATGAATCTGATGACAAATCCTGCTGATAATGCGGCGTTTGAACGAGTAGTTAATGAACCTAAACGTGGTATTGGTGCAACATCGATTAATCGGTTACGGGATTTTGCCAATCGAATGAATTTGTCTTATATGGGCGCAATTGAAAATATTGAATTAGCACCAGAAATTACAGCTAAGGCAGCTTCAAAATTAATTCAGTTTGCTGAAATGATGCACAATTTGCGTCAACAGACTGAGTTTTTAACTGTGACCGAACTTGCTGAATTAGCGATGACAAAATCTGGCTATCGTCAAAAGCTAGCCGAAAAAAATGATCCTGAAAGTCAAGGTCGTCTAGAAAACTTGGAAGAATTTTTGTCAGTTACAAAGGAATTCGACTTAAAATACAATCCAGACGATTCCGAATCCGTTGATCCGATGACTGATTTTTTGAGTTCAACTGCACTAATGAGTGATTTGGATGATTTTGAAGAAGGTGACGGGGCAGTTACCTTAATGACTTTACACGCAGCTAAAGGATTGGAGTTTCCTGTTGTCTTTTTAGTTGGTATGGAGGAAGGTATTTTTCCTTTGTCACGGGCTATGATGGATGATGACCAACTGGAAGAAGAACGTCGTTTGGCTTATGTTGGTATTACACGAGCGATGAAAAAATTATATCTAACTAATGCTTTTTCACGCTTATTGTATGGTCGCACGCAAGCAAATGAACCTTCGAGGTTTATTGATGAAATTTCAAGCGAGTTATTGGATACACAATATGGTGGTATCTCTTCTTCATCAAATGATCGATCTTTTCCATTTGATAAGAAAATGCAACGAGCAACAGCCACAACCTATAAGGCGGCCAGCCCAGTAACCAAAATAACTTCAGGAACAACCGGTGCTGATAGTACGGTTTGGCAGCCTGGTGATAAGGTGTCTCATAAAAAATGGGGAATTGGTACGATTGTTTCTGTGTCGGGATCTGCACAAGATCAAGAATTAAAAGTTGCTTTCCCATCAGAAGGGGTAAAGCAGCTATTAGCCGCTTTTGCACCAATTAAACGAGCAGAATGACAACGCTAATTATTATACGTGGCAATTCTGGTAGCGGTAAAACAACATTAGCCCATCAATTACATCGTGTTTTACCAGATAGCCTACTCATATCTCAAGATATTGTTCGTCGGGAAATGCTCAATGTTAAGGATCAGGTGGGTAACTTATCGATATCGCTAATCGAACAGTTACTTGAGTTTGGTAATCAACAAGAACAGTTTGTGATACTAGAGGGCATTTTGAAAAATAGTGTTTATGGTCCAATGATACGTAAGCAAATCCAATATTTTAGTCAAGTGGTTACTGTTTATTACCAATTATCCTTGAACGAGACAGTTCGGCGCCATTGCACTAAGCAAGTCACTGACTTTACTCCTAATGATTTAACTCGTTGGTATCAAAGGGATGACTCACTTCGCATAGAAGGTGAAATGATTTTTGATGAGTCTGTGAGTTTGATGATGGCGGAAAAACAAATACTTACTAAAATAAATAAATATTGAGGTCGAGAATGTTACCAGATTTTACGCCAATTGAAAAATTAACAACACAAGACGCGCAACAAGAAACCGCGCGATTACAAAAGCAGCTTGTGCAATATGGCACGGCTTATTATGAAGATGACGCGCCACTAGTTGAGGACTACATTTACGATGCATTATATGCGCGGTTAGTTGCGTTAGAAGAAAAATTTCCACAATATGTGATTCCAGATTCACCAACACAGAATGTTGGTAGCGCAGATACAAAGTCTGAATTACAAAAAGTGGTACATCCTGCCCCAATGCTGTCGTTAGGTGATGTATTTAGCTTAGACGAACTTAACGACTGGGATGCAAGAACAACCAAGTCGCTTGGAAACCAAGCACCTTATAATTTAGAGTTAAAAATTGATGGCTTAGCAGTTGCATTGACCTACGTTGACGGGCAACTAGTACAAGCTTCTACGCGTGGAAATGGTATCGTTGGTGAAGATGTTACAGCGAATGTGAAAACAATTAAAGCAATACCAAAAAAACTGACTGAACCATTAACCATTGAGGTACGTGGCGAAATTTATATGCCAAAAGCTAGTTTTGCTGCTCTAAATAAGCAGCGAGAGGCTGATGGTTTAGAACCTTTTGCTAATCCTCGTAATGCTGCAGCCGGTTCCTTACGTCAATTGAACGTTAAAATTACTAAGTCACGAAACCTAGCGGCTTTTGTATACTATACGGCTGAACCTGAAATGCTAGGAGTGACAACTCAAAGTGGTGCGTTAGAACGATTTGCAGAATTAGGTTTGCCAACAGACACACACAATCGTGTCATCAATAAAATGGCCGATATTGCTGGCTATATTGATGAGTATACTTCGGAGCGCGAAAGCTTGTCTTATGGTATCGATGGTGTTGTTGTTAAAGTGAATCAACTAGACTTACAGTTTGATTTAGGGAATACAGTTAAAATCCCACGTTGGGCTATCGCTTATAAATTTCCTCCGGAAGAAGCTTTGACAATCGTTCGTGACATTGAATGGACTGTTGGACGAACTGGGGCGGTAACACCTACTGCAGTTATGGACCCCGTTTTGCTAGCGGGTACAACTGTGCAACGTGCTAGTTTGCATAATCCTGATTATTTAAGGGAAAAGGATATTCAAATTGGTGATACGGTTACGCTACACAAAGCGGGTGATATCATTCCAGAAATTGGGCAAGTCATTTTAGAAAAACGTCCGACAGATAGTGAAACTTATCAGGTTCCGACAATATGTCCTGCCTGTGAATCAAATTTAGTTCACATTGAAGGTGAAGTAGCACTCCGCTGTATTAATCCATTCTGTTCAGCTCAAATTCAAGAAGGACTAACACATTTTGCGTCAAGAAATGCAATGAATATTGATGGCATGGGACCAAGAGTTGTCGGTCAACTACTAAAGGCAGGCTATATTAAAGATGTGGCGTCCATTTACCGCATAACGGTTGAACAATTACTAACTTTAGACAAGTTCCAAGAGAAATCAGCTGTGAAGTTAATTGATGCAATTAACAGTTCAAAGGAAAATTCTCTTGAACGCTTATTATTTGGCTTAGGGATTCGCATGGTTGGTGCAAAAGCGGCTCGACTGATAGCAGAAAAGTTCAGGACCTTATCAGCTGTTTCAGAAGCCTCTGTTGAAGACATCGCAAATATTAATGGTATTGGTCACACGATTGCCCAGTCAATTGTTCAATACTTTAGTACGCCAGAATCTAAGCAACTACTTGTCGAACTAGCTTCTTCCGGTGTTAACCAATCATATTTATCTGATACAGTGATTGACGAAAATTCATTTTTCTATGGCAAAAAGGTAGTCTTAACTGGTAAACTAGAACAGAGTAGTCGACCTGCTGCAACAAAATGGTTGCAAGATCATGGGGCTAACGTCGCCGGATCAGTGTCAGTGAAAACAGACTTAGTTATTGCAGGAGAAGCTGCAGGTAGCAAACTTGATAAAGCTAGTCAATTAGGTGTTACAGTTTGGACCGAACAACAGTTTGTTGATGAACAAGTAAAAGAGGACGGAAAATAATGAAGCGGATTGGTTTTCGTGGTTATATAGCGATTGTCGTTGGTATTTTGATTATCGCCGTTGGCATTTTATATTTTTTCAATGTGAATCGTGTCACACTAACAACAAGTAAAAAAACAAGTGGTGTCCAGTTGACTCAGAGCACACCAGGTCAGTACCAAACGGTGATCAAAAATGGTCGTTATTTGGTGAGTGCAGCTCGTGGTATTACGTCAACTTCTGAGACGAATAGTCTTGATGTGAAAAACTTTGAATCATCATTGCTTGATTTGGCTAAAACACATTTTAAGACGAGCAGTTATATTTTTCAAGAGGGACAATATTTGAGTTCGTCTACTGTTACTTCATTACTTGAGCGTAAAAATAGCAGTAATAGTGATGGATTAAATCCTGAAGATAATGGTAAGACAGATAGTTCACGTAATCCGATTTACGTTCAAACACTAACCGAACAAGATTTCATGACCAAAGATGGTGACGACCTTAAATTAGCTGGTATGGTTATCGGCGTAGCGATGAACACACAGGATGAATACCAAAAAGAACAATATGGTGCTACATATACACAAAACATTTCAGATGCTGATCGCATAGCTTATGGTAAAAAAATTGCACCAGAAATTATCAAAAAAGTGCGAGAACAAAAAGGGGTTGATTCAGATACGCCTATTGTGATTGCCATGTATGCCAATTCAAAAACAGATTCATTAGCGCCAGGGAATTTTTATGCAGAGTCTACAAGTAGTAGCGGAACTGACTTGAAAGAATGGACTAGCATTAATCAAAAGTCTATTGTTTTGCCTAAGGAATCAACTGATACATCAAGCTTGGGTTCAGAGGCTAACACATCTTTTGCTAACTTTAAAAATGATGTTTCAAATTTCTTTCCCAATATAGCTGGTGCTACGGCAGTTGCTAATTTTAAGTCAGGTACGCTTTCTAGTATGAAAGTTACAGTGACGACACAGTTCTACAGTCAAACTGAGATTGAAAGTTTTGCGACATATGTATCTCAATCGGCGTTAAAGTATTTACCAACGAATGTACCGATTCGAATAATTATTAAAGCCGCCAATGAAATGCAAGCAATTCTAATCCGTAATTCAGGTGACAAAACATTTACGACAACAATATTAGACTAAAAAAATCGACCAACTTGGTCGATTTTTTTATAGCTTGTTAATATAAATACTGTTAATCCATCCTTTAGTAGCTATTTTATACCAAACAATGTTATTATCATCGTGAATTTCTTCCGTTATTGCCACAAAATCACTATCGGAAACACTACCGATTGGCAACCCATAAGGTTCAGCATAGACTTCTATAGATCGATCGGGAAGGAAATTAACAACCGCGTTAGGCTGATTACTTTTACTTTTTTCTGCATCATTAAAATAGTTAATATTTTCAACTTCTGGAGCTGTGTCTGACAATTTCATTTGGGTAGCATCATAACGAATCCAATGATAGTCACCAATTTGATACCAAAATTGACCATTACCAGAAATAGCGCGTAATTGAGTTGCCCAAAAAGTATTTGGGTTTAAGTTTGTCCTAACGTTTGATAAATTATCTGGCTCTAGAAAAACTTGTACGCTGGTTACTGTTTCGATAAACATGTTAATACGGTGTACAGCTTGCCATTCTTGTGGCCGATAATAAAGCTCTAATGACTGAGGTAGGCTACCAAACAATCCCGTCAAAGATCCTGAAGTATCGATATACTGATAATTGGCGATATCTAAAATTGCGATTTCGTAAGGTGCGCCTGCTTCGCCATCTAATCTTGTTGGTTCGTGTAACTCATCACCAGTTGCTATATTTTTATAATAAACCCATACGGGCGATGTATTTGCCATAATATCCCCTTTGAATATACCTACATATTATATCACAAACAAAAAACGACCCGAAAGTCGTTTCATATCACACGTAAGTTAAATTTTATTTACAGTAACTGGTTCTGGCTTAACTTCACTAATAACAAATTCATTATGAACAATGTCAGCTTGCAAATGATGAACATCTGGGTGTTCTAAATAGAAATCGGCGATACCATCGGCGATTTTATCTTGCATGACACGACGGAGAGGTCGAGCACCCATTGCAGGGTCATAACCGAGCTCCACTAATTTCTGCTTAGCAGCAGTGCTTAAATCAATGTGCAAATCGTTGTCAGACAAGTTATCATTCATATCAGTCAATAACAAGTCGACAATTTTTAGTAGATGATCTTGTGACAAAGGTTGGAAATCAATGATATCGTCTAAACGGTTCAAGAACTCTGGACGGAAATAATTTTCCAAACGTTGCATCAAACGATTTTGTTGATCAACTTGGGCGAATCCCACAGGTGTATTTCCTGTGTCTGTTGAACCAGCGTTAGAAGTCATAATAATGACAGTATCTTTGAAACTCACTATGTGACCTTGTGCATCAGTTAGACGGCCATCATCAAGAATCTGTAAGAACATGTTCATTACATCTGGATGTGCTTTTTCTACTTCATCAAAGAGCACCAGTGAGTAGGGACGACGGCGAACTTGTTCTGTTAATTGACCAGCCTCTTCGTAACCGACATAACCGGCAGGAGCACCAATCATTTTAGAAACGGTATGTTTTTCCATGTACTCTGACATGTCGAAACGAACCATTGCATCTTTGCTACCAAACATTTCCTTAGCTAATTGCTTGGCAGTTTCAGTTTTACCAACACCGGTCGGCCCGACAAATAGGAATGATCCAATTGGACGACCAGATTTTGTTAGACCAATACGATTACGGCGAATCGCCTTGGCTAGTTTTTCTACTGCCTCATCTTGACCAATAACATGTTTCGATAAGTTTTTGTCCAAATCTTTTAGTTGATTAGCCTCGTTTTCTTTTAAAGCTCCGACCGGAATATCAGTTTTATCTTCAACAATTTTTAATATATCTTGCTCTGTTACTGTTTGTGGCTTCGACATTTCGGGGTGAGCCTCGACTTGTGCCTTTTGTGACTCAAGTTGGTTTACCTGATCACGCCAATAGCTTGCTTTTTCAAAATCTTCTTTATCAATTGCTTCTTGCTTTAATTTATCAGCTGCTTCGATATTCACTTGAATAGTTTTGGGGTCCGCAACTTTCATTGTCAAATTTTTACGTGAGCCAGCTTCATCAAGTAAATCAATTGCTTTATCCGGTAGGAATCTTTCTGGAATGTAACGATCAGATAGTTCAACAGCTGCTTGAAGGGCAGAATCACTGAACGTAACATAGTGATACTTTTCATACCGTTCACTAATTCCTTCTAAAATCGTGATAGTTTCTTCTTTAGAAGGTTCTTCGACTTGCACTGGCTGGAAACGACGGGCAATAGCACCATCTTTTTCAATTTTTCGATACTCATTTAAAGTTGTTGCACCGATTAATTGGAACTCACCACGAGCTAGGGCAGGCTTCAAAATATTACCTGCATCCATACCACCTTCAGCATTTCCGGCACCCATAATTTCATGAATTTCATCAATGAACAAGATGACATCATCGCTGTTCGTAACTTCTTTCATTAATTCACGCATCCGTGCTTCGAATTGACCACGCATGCTCGTACCTTGAACTAAGGCCGACATTTCCAAACGAATAACTTCTTTATGCTGTAACTTTTCAGGCACCTTTCCAGCCACAATAGCTTGCGCTAGGCCTTCAACAATAGCTGTTTTACCAACACCAGGTTCACCAATTAGTACTGGATTATTCTTTGTACGACGATTTAAAATTTCAATTGTGCGAGCAACTTCGTTA
The DNA here is from genome assembly GCF_055698815.1 of Leuconostoc sp. XM4. Lineage (NCBI taxonomy): Bacteria > Bacillati > Bacillota > Bacilli > Lactobacillales > Lactobacillaceae > Leuconostoc > Leuconostoc sp. XM4. The sequence continues at coordinate 537,943 of NZ_CP134507.1, forward strand.
TCTCGACCAATAACAGGGTCGAGCTTTCCGTCGCGAGCTTGTTTGGTTAAATTAATACCAAACTCATCAAGTAAGCGTCTTTTTTTATTACCATTATTATTTTTTTGTGCTTGTGTATTTTGTTGTCCTTGTGCTTGCGCCATTTGTTCATTCATTGCGCGAAACATTTCATCTAAATTACCAAAACCAAACGAATCTTGTTGTGCCATATCTTTTACTTAGTGTGAAGCACCATGGAATACAGTTATTGCATTTCACCATAGTATTGCACACGATTCCTTTCTGTAGGTTATGCTTTAATTATAGCACGATTTAAGAAAAATGCAATTAAAATTAGCACTCGTTAAAGTAGAGTGCTAATTTTAAAAATGTTATACTGTCTATGAGGTGAATTATGGATTATACACAAGCATTAAATGATTTGCGTGATGGGAAAATAGACGAAATTGAAGTGACACCAGCAGTATTTCCGGAATTTCAAAAGGCATGGGCAAATTTCGCATATCAGAATACTATTCGTGGTATTGCTCACGCTCACGGTAAAGTTACATATGTTCGCTCAAATTGATGTGCGAATTAAACCAGTTTTATGCTACAATATTATAAGTTAAGTAAAATTTAAATGTGTTGCAATTGCAGTCGTAACACGATAAGGGGCAGTACAGTGGCATTTTCATTTGGACAAAAAAATGTTGGTATCGATCTGGGTACCGCTAACACATATGTATATATCGAAGGTCGTGGCATCATATTGCGTGAACCATCAGTAGTTGCGCGTAATACACAAACCAATGAAGTCGTTGCTGTAGGTTCTGAAGCTAAAGACATGTTAGGCCGAACACCTGCAAGTATCGCTGCTATTCGTCCGATGCGTGACGGTGTTATTGCCGATTATGATACAACCGTTGCAATGATTCGTTACTATTTGCAAAAAGCACTTGGCGGACGTATTGGCAAACCTTATGTAACGATTGGCGTACCTTCAGGTGTAACAGCTGTTGAAAGACGTGCTGTTATTGATGCTGCTCGTGTTGCTGGCGCGCGTGACGCTTATGTTATAGAGGAGCCTTTTGCCGCAGCGGTTGGTGCTGGGTTACCAGTTATGGATCCTACTGGATCAATGGTTGTTGACATGGGCGGCGGAACGACTGATGTTGCGACAATTTCATTAGGTGGAATTGTTTCAAGCCGTTCAATCCGTATAGCCGGAGACAAGCTGGACGAAGCAATTGCTAATTTTGTTCGTAACAAATATAATGTTACCATTGGTGAGCCGACAGCTGAAAGACTCAAAATCGAAATTGGTGCTGCATCACTAGCTTTAGCACGTACCTTACCAAATGCTACAGTCAGAGGTCGTGACTTATTGACTGGTTTGCCTAAGACAATTGATGTTACCGCTGAAGATGTAGCCACATCAATTCAAGAACCAGTGCAAGAAATCGTGGCAGCTATTCGTGAGACGTTGGAATCGACTCAACCGGAGTTAGCTGCAGATGTTATTGATCACGGTATGATTTTGACCGGTGGTGGAGCATTATTGCGCGACATTGAAAAAATTATTCAGGATGCAACTAAGGTACCAGTTTTAATAGCTAACGAGCCATTAGATGCAGTTGCTATTGGTACTGGTGAGGCGTTGAAATCTATTGATGTCATGCGACAAAAGTAATGGTAGTTTAAAATAGCGTGGCGCTTGCGCTACGCTATTATTTATTTTCAAGAATTAATGTCAAATAAAAGTTTCTAAGTAAAACAAGGTAGCATACCATTGAAAGTAGATGAAACTGTCAACTGTTTTTAGAAGTGGTAACTGGCTTTTTGGGGAAATACATGAAAAAAATATTTTCATCACGCACGTTGGTATCAATAATTGTTGCGTTTATAGTAATTGTAAGTTTAATTGCAGGATCAAATTGGTGGGCCAAGAGAACGAATACGCCACCTTTTTTACAGCGTTTTGGGAATGATTTAGCGGGTGGCGTTAGTCGTATTATTGCTGTTCCAACGACTGCCGTTGGGCGTACAGCAAATAGTATTAGTAACCTGTTAGATACATTTGAAGAAAACAAGCGGTTGAAATCTAAGATTGATGAATTTGCTCAAGACAAGGTTCACCTACAAACAGTTGAAGAAGAGAACAAATCTCTGAAGCAACAATTAAAACTAAAAGCCACATTGACAGACTATAAAACAGTTTCGGCTGTGACCATTAGTCGTTCACCGACAACATGGCAGTCACAATTAGTTATTGATGAAGGATCCAATTCAGGTTTGAAAAAAGGGATGCCAGTGCTTGCAGGTGCCGGAATTATTGGCCGTATTAGTGAAGTAAACACAACTAATTCAAAAGTGGCTTTGATTTCTGATACTAGTTCCGATGCCAATAGATTTGCGATTAAAATTAAGGGTGATGATGGCGATGTTAACGGCATTGTAACAAGTTTTAACCGTGAGAAAAATCAACTGATTATGGGGCAAGTTACGTCAAATAATAAAATTAGTAAAGGTGATTTAGTTGAAACTTCTGGCCTCGGTGGTGTTATTCCAGCAGGATTGTACGTTGGTAAGGTTGCTAGTGTCACGACGGATGATTATGGTTTATCCAAGAAAATATACATTGAACCTGCGGCTGATCTAGGTAATATCACCACAGTTATGGTTGCAATTTCACAGATAGGAGCAAATTAATGGCATTTTGGCAATTGACGAGATTGCGTGTAATTTATCCTGTGTTATTATTTTTGATACTGTTTGTTGATGGAACATTCATGTCTAGTATGGGGGGGTTATTTACACAATTTCCTTGGCACATTTTACCCACTTTGACACTTGGTTGGCTCTTTTTGGGTGTCCAATTTGATGTTGAAAACGAGTTACCTTTATGGTTTTATGTTGTGGTCATTGGTATATTGTTTGATATGTACTACACTGGTATTTTTGGTACATATACTTTTGCATTTATTGCCGCGGTAGCTGTGATGAAGCAACTGCACAAAGTGCTAGATGAGCGTCTAGTAAGTGGCTTGCTTTTATATTTAGCTGGCTTGCTTATTTACCTACTAATTTCTTATGTTAGTGGATTTGTTACTGGAATTGCTAATGTTAGTATATTATCGTTTTTATTGTACGAGGTATTGCCAACAGTAATTTTAAATCTAGTTTTTGCGGCTGTGTCATATTATCCCGTATGGTCTTTATTTCAGTTTCTGCGTTGACAAGTTATCTTTTTATAGTATAATTATGACCATATAGTAAAACGTTGAGTAGAAGAGTAGTTCATTTTAAATTTAGAAGAGAATTTGCGGTTGCTGTGAGCAAATAGTTAAATTGAACGAAACACATCTATGAGTATAAAGCTGAACAAAGTAAGCTTTGTCGGAAGTGTCCGTTATCACATAACAGTCTTTGACTTATTGAGATGCTACTAGTGATAGTAGCATAACAAAGAGGTGGAACCGCGATGAAACGCCCTCTAAATACATTTCTTGTATTTGGGGCGTTTTTAATTGGTTAGAAGACTGGTGGAGAGCTTTTGTGTGAGCAAAAGTTGAATTCGAGGTGGAACCACGCTTTTGCGTCCTCTTACAGTAGAAATACTGTAAGAGGATTTTTTCGTTTTATAAATACATTATAAATGTGATTGTTCTTTCTCGTGAAAATATATGAGTTATAAGTGCAATTCAACAAAGGAGTTTCAATTATGAGTTATCTAACTACAATTCTTCCCAGTTTATTGGCTGGACTAAAAACGACGCTAGGGGTGTTCTTCCTAACAATCATTGGATCTGTACCATTGGGAATTTTAGTATCCTTAGGGATGAAATCACCTTACTTTACAATACGTTGGTTGATTAACGGTTATATCTGGATTATGCGTGGTACGCCGTTACTTTTACAATTGATTTTTATCTACTATGGTCTTGGAATGATGGGTATAGCATTTCCACGATTTGAAGCTGCTATCATAGCGTTTATTATCAATTATGCAGCCTATCTTGCTGAAATTTTCCGTGGTGGACTACAATCAGTCCCAAGAGGGCAATATGATGCTGCTAAAGTACTTGGCTTTAGTAAAATACAAACATTTTTTAAAATAATTTTGCCACAAGTAATCAAGATTGTCGTTCCTTCATTTGGTAATGAGGTGATTAACTTGGTCAAGGACACTTCTTTAGTTTATGTTATTGGCTTAGGTGACATCTTGCGAGCAGGGAATATTGCGGCTAGTCGTGACGTGACTTTGATGCCATATCTATTAGTTGGATTGATATATTTGATTATGACGGCGGTTGTCACATTATTATTGCGCCGTAGTGAAACAGTTTTGAATACATGGAGGTAATTTAATGTTAGAAATCAAAAACTTAACTAAAAAATACGATCAAAATGTGATCTTTAAATCCTTGAATTTAACAGTACATGATGGTGAAGTATTAAGCATTGTCGGCCCATCTGGTATTGGTAAAACAACCTTAATTAAAATTATGGCAGGATTAGAAACTGCAGACGATGGCGAAATTATTTTAAATGGTGAAAACATCGATATTACAAGTGAAAGCTCCGATACGAATATTGGCATGATTTTCCAAGATTTTAATCTATTCCCAAACTACACAGTCATTGACAATATCACGTTAGCACCTATTAATGTTAATAAACAGTCTTCATCGAAGGCCGTTGAACAAGGGCAGGAGCTTTTGGAATCCTTAGGCATGTTAGATAAAGCTAATTTGTTTCCCTATCAATTATCTGGTGGTCAAAAGCAGCGTGCAGCAATTGCACGTGCACTGGCCATGAACCCGAAAATTTTGGCATATGATGAACCTACAAGTGGATTGGATGAAGCATCGACACACCAAGTCGCTGATGTTGTTAAAACGCTTAAGAAACGTGGTGTAACACAAGTTATTATTACGCACGATCAGCCATTTGCTGAAATGGTTTCTGATCGCGTGTTTGATTTTGCAACGGAGGTAAAACGCTAATGCCAAGCATGAAAAAGAAGATTGTTGTTAATAGTATTGTTGGTATTTTATTTATCGCACTGGTCGTTATGGCAGCTCTCTCTTTATCTAATAATTCCCAAAAAAGCAAAAGTACAGAACAGACAGTAGTGAAAACAGATCAATGGTCACGAATAAAGAGGGAAAAGCAAATTACGATTGGTCTAGATGATACATTTGTTCCAATGGGATTTCGCGATAAATCGGGTAAATTAGTAGGATTTGATGTTGATTTGGCAACCGCTGTGTTCAAAAGTTTGGGTATCAAGGTAAAATGGCAACCCATTGATTGGTCAATGAAAGAAACAGAATTAAATACCAGAAACATTGATGCTATCTGGAACGGTTATACAATTACAGATGACCGGAAAAAGAAGGTTGCTTTTTCAACACCTTATCACAAGGCAACGCAAGTGCTTGTTACTTTAAAGAAAAGTAACGTTAATAAGTTTTCTGATATGCAAGATAAAGTATTAGGCGATCAAACAGCTTCAAGTGGTGATCAAACTTTTGCACAGTATCCTAAAGTTTTGAAACAATATGTTAAAGATCAAAAGGTTATTGGCTATGATACATTTGACAAAGCATTCAATGATTTGAATGCGAGTCGCATTGATGGGTTATTGATTGATGAAGACTATGCACGTTATTATGTTGCGCATCAGTCTAACCCAAATGATTACACAATCACAACAGGTGGTTTCCCAGTAAATGACAATGCAGTTGGCTTCCGCAAAGCAGATAAAAAATTACGACAAGCAGTAAATAAAGAATTAAAAACTTATAAAAAAGACGGTCGTTTACAAAAATATAGTACGAAATGGTTTGGTAATTGACACATACTTTAGCAGCACCGTAATGGTGCTGCTTTTATGTTAGAATGGTATTAATAGTTTTTGTTGCGCTGGGGAGGGCAGTATGCTTAGGACATCTTTTTGGATTGTTATATTAATAGCATTGGTTATCAATACAATTATTTCATTTATTGCTGTTTTTCGGCAAAAACGTGAAATTGCTACAATTTGGGCATGGATGCTTGTGCTTTTGTTGTTGCCTGTTGTAGGATTTGCCATCTTCTTTTTGGCTGGTAGTCGTATTTCTAGTAAAAAGATATTTCGCTTACGGACTCAAGAACAACGTGGTTTAGATCAGATTGCTTTAAATCAAAAAAAACAGTTACAAGATATTGAGAACTTACTTCCTATTCCATACAGTGCAACAGAATTGTTGAAATTATTTTTATCATCTGATCGCGCAGTTTTGACACGTGGTAATAAAATTACAATTTTTAGTGATGGACAAAAAAAGTTTGATAAATTATTCTCAGATATTAGGGCTGCAAAGGAACATATTCATTTAGAATATTTTTCTATTTTTGATGATAAAATAGGACATCAGCTAGTTGACCTATTAACTGAAAAAGCTAGTGAAGGTGTTGAAGTTCGCGTTATTTACGATCAGTTTGGTTCTCATGGACAACATCCTAAAATGTATAGACAATTACGTGCAGCTGGGGGTGTTGCTGTACCTTTCTTAATGCGACGCTTTCAGCTACTAACTTTGCGCTTCAACTTCAGAAATCACCGTAAAATTGCTATTATTGATGGTAAAATTGGATACATCGGTGGATTTAATGTCGGTGATCAATATATTGGTGAATCTAAAAAATTTGGTTATTGGCGTGATACTCATACTCGAATTATTGGGGATGCAGTATTATCACTGCAAAGTCGATTTTTAATGGATTGGAACGCCACCGCTGAAGGTAGAGAATTATTGACCCAGACGACAAAGTACTTTCCTGAAAACTTCTCGTTACCAGGGAAGTCTATGGTTCAAATTGTTTCCAGTGGTCCGGATGACGATATGAAGCAGATCAAACAAGGTTACATGAGAATGTTTTCTTCTGCCCGTGAGAGCATAAGTATTCAAACCCCTTATTTCATTCCGGATGGTCCTGTGTTAGAAACACTTGAAGTTGCTATTTTATCTGGGGTTAAGGTGAGATTAATGATACCTAATCAGCCTGACCATCCTTTAGTTTATCGGGCAACAGAATATTATGCTCAAGAATTAATTGATCTCGGCGCGACAGTTTACCGCTATGATGGTGGTTTTTTACATAGCAAGGTTGTGATCATTGATAACGAGGTAGCAACTGTCGGGTCAGCTAATATGGATATCCGTTCATTTTCTCTTAATTTTGAAGGCAACGCATTTATATATGATCCGGACTTTGCAGCTGATCTAGAAGATTTATTTGAGCAAGATGTATTAAAGTCCACAAAATTAACAATGGAATATTTTGAGAAACAGTCTGCCTGGATGAAGTTTAAGCAAAAGTTTAGTAGACTTTTCTCACCAATACTATGAAAAAAACAATAATTAATCATGGCGCGAATCTTGTGATTCTGCCAACTACACAATTTAAAACATTGCACATCGCCGTTGATTTTTCAACAGCAGTTGAGCCTGAGAACATTAGTGCACGTGCATTAGTGTCTTATTTGACTGCTGTTAGCTCGGCGCGTTATAAAACGCAACAACAAGTGGCGCAAAAAACAATTGATTTGTACGGTGCCCAATATCAAACTGATGTTTTCCGCATTGGTCAAACGCATCATGTTCGCTTTACTTTGCAAATACCAGCACCCACCTACATAGTGGGTGGAAAACAGCTTCTGACCGAAGCTTTTGATTTTTTACGCGAGATGATATTTAATCCTTTGACGGAGAATCATGCATTCAATGAACAAGTATTTGCCAATGAGCAGCAAAGCCTAATTAATGAACTTGCCAGCGTTAAAGATGATAAAAGTCGTTACGCGGTGGCTAAACTTCGTGAAATAACCTATGATAAATCTGGCATGCGTGTATCCGCTAGTGGTAATGAAGAGACTGTTGCTCATTTAAATCCATCTGGTGTTTATCAAGCTTATCAGAACATGATCAACGACGATGCTATGAATATCGTTGTGCTTGGTGATATTAATCAACAGCAAATTATTTCATTGTTAGAGAAGTGGCCGATTGTGCCACATCAAGCTAAGGAAGAAAAAGAGCCATTTTATAGGCAAGCCTCTCGATTACATCTTAGTGAATTAGTTGAGCATAAAACTTCGATTAATCAGGCTATGCTTACCATGGCTTATCAATTAAATGTTAAACCATTTGATGATCAGCGTTTTGCTGTTATGGTCATGAATTCGTTGTTGGGTGGTACGCCACTATCAAAATTATTTATGAATGTGCGCGAGAAGGAGTCACTAGCATATAGCATCTATTCTCGTTGGCAACATGATACTGGATTTTTAACTATTGCGGCTGGCTTGGATACTACAAAAGTGCGTCAGACTGACACGATGATACAAGAACAAATTAAAGCCGTTCAAGAGGGCGACTTTGACAATCAAACAGTTGATGCGATTAAGATGAGCTTAATTAGTGATTACTTAAGTCAACGTGACTCACCTGCAAGTCAAATGGAAGTTGCTTTTTCTCGATTACTCACAAGAAGAGAAACGAGTGAACAGGAATGGATTGATCGCGTTAAGTCTGTGACTGCTGACGATATTCAAAATGCTGCTCAAAAGATATCGCTTCAAAGTCGTTATATATTATTGCCTGAGGTCTAATATGAAAACAAAACATTATCTAAAGCTAAAAGAAGATGTGATTACAGAAACGTTAGATAATGGTCTGTCAATAGTGATGGTTCCGAAGTCTAATTACCATAAAACTTTTGCTGTGTTAACAACGGCTTATGGTGCGTTAGAGCAAAAATTTGCTATCGATGATGCACAACCAATTCAGATTCCTGCTGGCACAGCACATTTTCTGGAGCACAAACTATTTGAAAAAGAAAATGAAGATGCATTCGCAAGATTTGGTGAATTGGGGGCTGATGCTAATGCATTTACCAATGCTTATCAAACAAGTTATCTGTTTTCAACTACTCAAAACTTAATACCAGCCTTAACACATTTATTAGATTTTGTTCAAACGCCTTATTTTTCAAAACAAACAGTAGAAAAAGAACAAGGAATTATTGGGCAAGAAATACAAATGTATGATGATGACCCTAATTGGGCACTCTATATGGGATTGTTAAATACATTATATCCCGACTCGTCAATTGCTAAAGATATCGCTGGAACCCGTGAAACGATTGCAACCATCACACCTGAACTACTATACGCTATTCATTCTGCATTTTATCAACCTACACAGCTGACACTACACATTGTGGGGCATTTTAATCCTGAAGAAATATTAGCAGTTGTTAAAGATAATCAATTCAAAAAAGATTTACGTCCTAAAAAGTTAACCCGTTTCCAGGAAAAAAATTTACCAGCAAAAGAACAACAATCAGAACGCTACTTTAATGTTTCGCGTCCTAAAGTTGCCTTTGGTATCCGACTTGATCAGAATCAGGTCGCTGGTATAGAAGCAACCAAACGTATTTTAATTGCTGATATTTTGGATGATTTATTGTTTGGCGAGCAAACAGATTGGTATCAGAATTTATATAGTCATGGTATTATTGATACAGAATTTGACACATCATTTGATATTATAAAACATTATCAGTATGTGAGTTTTTTTGCGGAAACGGACGATTATGACATTCTGACGCAAGAAATTCAAAATCAAATTGATGATTATCAAAATGTTTTAGAAAACCAACAAAATGCTTTTGAGTCACTACGAAGAGCTACAGTTGGCGAGGGGATCCAGAAATTGAATTCCTTAGAAAATATGGCTTTGCAAGGTGATGATGTCTTGTTTGGAACTAATCTTTTTGATAAGATAGAGTTGTTACAAGATTTAACATTTGATGACATTCTTGTAACAGCGGATAAAATATATCGAAATGCTACGTTGCAACGATTTGTGTTGCATAAGTAGTCTTGTGGGCTATTATGAATGAAACTTTAACAAATCAAATAGGCGAGCAACTTAAGGCTGCTCGCTTAGAAAAACAATTATCATTGGATGATATCCAAGAAATTACAAAAATCCAACGCCGGTATTTATCAGCTATTGAAGAAAACAATCTTAGCGTTTTACCTGGTGATTTTTACGTTCGTGCTTTTATTCGGCAATATGCATTAGCTGTTGGGTTACATCCCGATGAGTTATTAGGAGAAACAAAACCAATTTCTATGTCTCGAACTAGCGACTTGAGCCGGGCACACAGGGATAATGATGGTATTGTTCGTGCGGGGATAGATAATACCCCAACAGCAAGATCACGGTTGGCAAACTCTATGCCAACAATTGGTTTAGGGCTATTGATTCTTGTGGCTTTAATAGTTATTTGGTTTGTATTGACACACATAGGAACCAATTCTCAACAGACATCTAACGGCGGTAATATCTCTGTTTCTAGTTCTGAGGTTTCCAAATCCTCTAGTAAATCATCAGCATCGAAGTCATCTGCTTCTAGTTCCAGTGAGGAATCCTCGACACTTGATTTAGGTACACCAGAAACAAATACAAGTTTGCAGACGACAATCTATAATTTGTCTAATGAAAATACTAAAAAGCATACAGTTGTTATAACAGCAAAGAACACAGGTACTTCAGTTAAGGTCAATGATGCTAGTAGTAACATTTTACTAAATGAAACATTGGCTAGTGGCAGTAAAACAGTAGAAATTCCATCGGGAACAACGGCATTTAATCTACAATTTTCTAATGTTAATAATGCTTCAGTTACAGTTGATGGACAAAATGTCGAAGTAAGTGGTGCAACAACATCATTTTGGAATGTGCTTTTTAATCTCAATAAATAAAGGATGTATCATGAATTTACCCAATAAACTAACTGTTTTCAGAATTATTTTAATTCCAGTATTTATTTTATTGCTGACAGTACCATATGCTTGGTCTAATATCAGCTTTTTAGGAGCAACCATGCCCGTTAATTGGTTGATTGCCGCTGTTGTCTTTGCAATAGCCTCTGCAACTGACTTCTTGGACGGTCAGATAGCTCGTAGCCAGCATTTAGTTACCAATTTTGGAAAGTTTGCGGATCCTTTGGCTGACAAACTTTTGGTTATGACAGCGTTGATTTTCTTAACGAGCTTCAATGTTGTTCCAGCTTGGATGACTGCGGTTATCGTTATTCGAGAGTTAGCCGTTACAGGTTTACGTACACTAATTGTTGAAAACAATGGCAAGGTTTTGGCAGCACAGATGCCAGGAAAGATAAAAACATTTTCACAAATGTTTGCTATTTTCTTCTTATATATTCACAACGCGCCATTTTCCATTATTAATTTTCCTATTGGGGATGTCTTATTGTGGGTTGCTGTTATCTTTACAATTTATTCTGGTATCGATTATTTTTGGCAAAATAGAAATGTCTTTTCTGATGGTATGTAAGGAACTAAAAGCGCTTTTAGCGCTTTTTTCGTATAATCAAGAAGAAAGCAAACAGAAACGAACAAATGTTCGAAAAACACTTGCTTTTGACTCGCGAAAAAGGTACACTAATCAAGTAAGATAAAAGGAGTTAGCCGCAATGGTAGCAAAGAAAACGACTAAAAAAGACGATCAAGCAAAGAAAGATGGTCGTCGAGCCGCGCTAGATGAAGCGCTAAAGAAAATTGAAAAGAACTTTGGGAAAGGTTCAGTGATGACGTTAGGAGATAACGCGCTAACGCAGATCGAAACGATCCCTTCTGGTTCTGTTAAAATTGATGTTGCTTTGGGTGTTGGTGGCTATCCCAAGGGGCGTATTATTGAAGTATACGGTCCAGAATCATCAGGTAAAACAACCATCGCACTTCATGCAGTTGCTGAAGTTCAAAAGCAAGGCGGAACGGCTGCCTATATTGATGCTGAAAATGCTTTGGACGTTAAATATGCTGAAGCCCTCGGCGTTAAAAAAGACGAATTACTTTTGTCACAACCGGATACAGGCGAACAGGGATTAGAAATTGCTGATGCTTTGGTACAATCAGGTGCCGTAGATATGATTGTTGTTGACTCAGTTGCTGCATTAGTACCTCGTGCCGAAATCGAAGGTGAAATGGGTGATGCGCACGTTGGATTGCAAGCTCGTTTAATGAGTCAAGCACTACGTAAGTTAGCAGGAACCCTGAACCGAACGGGAACAATTGCTATTTTCATCAATCAAATTCGTGAAAAAGTCGGCGTAATGTTTGGAAACCCAGAAACTACACCCGGTGGTCGTGCACTAAAGTTTTATTCGACAGTACGTTTAGAAGTTAGACGTTCAACACAAATTAAAGACGGTACTGATGTCACTGGTAATTTGACAAAAGTTAAAATTGTTAAAAACAAGGTGGCTCCACCATTCAAAGTTGCTGAAGTTGATATTATGTATGGCCATGGTATTTCACAAACTGGTGAAATTCTTGATCTCGCTGTTGATCAAGATATTATCGACAAAGCAGGTGCATGGTATGCTTACGAAGGTGAACGAATTGGTCAAGGGCGTGAGAAAGCTAAAGACTATTTGGATGATCCTGAGCATGCCGCATTGCGACAAGAACTATATGTCAAGGTGCGTCAAGCATATGGTATTGATTCTAATGCGAATGGTACTGCCGTTTCAAATACGGAGGCTCAAGCAGAAAAATCTGATGAGCAAATTAATCTGCCGGATTTGGATACAACGACTGATGATTCTTTAACGGACGAACCAATTGTATAAATTACGTAAATATTGAGAAAAACGTTAGGTCGTTTTTCTTTTTTTTGTTACAATGCAAGTATAGAAACGCATGGAGATAGACATGACTAAGATACTTGTTGTTGATGATGAAACGGCAATTGCAACGCTGCTGCAATACAATTTGCAACAGAATGGTTACGAAGTAACAGTTGCATCGGATGGTTTATCCGCTTATCAAAAGGCAAAAGAGCAACAATTCAATGCAATATTGTTGGATCTAATGCTGCCAGAAATGGATGGCATGACCGTTTTAAAGCAGTTACGTCAAGATAAAGTTAGCACACCAATAATTTTGGTGACTGCAAAAGGGGATGAGTTTGATCGTGTGCTTGGCTTAGAATTAGGTGCAGATGATTATATCACTAAGCCTTTCAGCCCTCGAGAAGTTGTAGCAAGACTAAAAGCTGTATTACGTCGTTCACAAGTTAGTACAGATACCAACAAAACGGACGAAATGGTTATTTCTATACAAGATTTGCTCATCAATGATAGCAAAAAAACAGTTATGAAAGAAAATATTGTTTTGTCCTTAACGCCACGGGAATATGATTTATTATTATATTTTGCACAGCGATTGGGACGTGTAATTGATCGTGAAACAATTTTGACGGCTGTGTGGGGATATGAATATACTGGCGAAAGCCGTATGGTAGATATGCATATCAGTAACTTACGAGATAAGATTGAGTCAAATCCAAAGGCGCCTAAAATATTGAAAACAGTTCGCGGATTTGGATATACTATGACGAATTAGTGTTTTCATAAGACATATGTGGCGTTATTATAGTAAATGGCAAACTGTAGACATAGCGTCGAAGGTGAGCCATTTTTGTTTTGTAAATTTTTCTTTACACGCATTTACAAGAATGCGACCAAATTGTGGCGTGTTTCATAACATAACTCCCGTAATATATAAGTTGTAAACAAGGAGCGGCACCCAAGAGCCTCTACTACAACCTTGTTTCACTACATATTTCTAAGGGAGAAATCTTCATGAACAAAAAGATTGTAGGAATTATTGGTGGTATAGTGGTCATTGCGGCTGGAATAGCCTTGTATACTTCTGCTAATGATAAGTCCAGCGATAATAAAACAAGTACGACGTCATCTTCTAATGTTAGTGGAAAAGTGTTATCGTTAGGATCAACAGCATTACAGCCTTTAGCAGAGCAAGTTGCTAAGTCATTCCAAGAGAAAAATCCTAATGTAACAATTACAGTGCAAGGTGGTGGATCGGGTGCCGGGTTAAGTCAAGTATCTGATGGATCAGCACAAATTGGTAACTCAGATGTGTTTGCTGAAGAAAAAGATGGTATTGACGCCACTAAACTAGTGGATCATAAAGTAGCTGTGGTTGGTATTGCGCCAGTTGTGAATAGTGATGTGCAGATCACGAGTTTAACAAAAGAACAGTTGCGTAATATTTTTACTGGTAAGGTAACAAATTGGAAAGAAGTTGGTGGTAACGATGAAAAAATTGTCGTTATCAATCGTGCAACTGGGTCAGGAACACGGGCTGTTTTTGAAAAAAGTATCTTGGACGGTCAGGATGCTGTACAAGCGACCGAACAAGATTCCAATGGCACGGTGCAAAAGATTGTCAAAACAACACCAGGATCGATTTCGTACCTGGCATTTGCTTACCTCGACTCTGACGGTATTAAGGCACTGGACTTAAATAAAGTTCATCCTAATAAACAAAATGTTGAAGATAATTCATGGCCAATTTGGGCTTACGAACACATGTACACTAAGGGGAAGCCAACTGGGGCTACTAAGTCATTCTTAGAGTACTTCACGACCAAAGAGGTTCAAAAAAATATTGTACCTAAGCTAGGATACATTGGATTAACAGATATGAAAGTCACTCGCGATGCAAGTGGTAAAGTGACAGATAAATAAGTATATTTGATAAGGACAAGCAGAGTGCTTGTTTTTTTGTGCGTTACCGTTATGCAAATTCAAAACCATGATAGAATAAACTTATGAAGAAAAGAATTGGCAAAATAACCAGTATATATAGTCTAAATATTTTATTATTATTTATAGTAACTCGAGTGATACACGTGTCTCATAATCAGATCTACATATTAGTTATTATATTTTTTGTTGTAGCTAATTTTGAAGTATGGTTTTTAAATTTTTGGCAAAACAAAGAAACAGCAGAATTAACAATTATGAAGAATAGAATGATTGCTACTTCAGCTGGAGAAACACCACGGGGTGTTTTAGCAGAACCAACATCTCCATACTACGAATTATTAGAACAATTCAATGAATTACAAAGTTATGTTCGCCATTCGCAATATAGTGCCAATCGTGAAATAAATAATTATCAGACATTATTGGCCAGCTTACCAGTTGGGGTCATTAATGTTAGTCGTCATCATATGATAGATGTTTTCAATCAAACCGCTGCCGATATGCTTGGTGTAGAGATGCCAGAAGTACCAATTTTAGACAGTTTAGTGATTCGTCAGTTTACTTTGTCAGAAATCATTAATCATACCTTTAATACTAATCAAAGGCAGCATTCCATTTTGAACTTGATGATTGATGGCGAGGCGCGACAATATGATGTTAGCACATTATTTCATCAATCTGGATCAAATGCAGAAGTGATGGTTATGTTGTATGATTTGACAGAGGTATTGAAATTAGAGCGCATGCAAGCCGATTTTTTGGCAAATGCTTCGCATGAGTTTAAAACACCGTTGACTGCAATAACAGGATTTGTTGAGACGTTACAGGGTGACGCAGGGGCGGATGAAGAAACGAGAACCCAATTTTTGCAAATTGTGGCGGATGAGGCAAAACGTTTGTCAGCACTGGTTAATGACATATTGTCTTTGTCACGTATGCAACACAAAGTGGATGAAAAAATATCTAATTTGCAAATTTCAGCCATTGTTGAACAACAATTAGAAAAAATTGATACTAAAACGGTTACGGTACACAATGATATTGCACCGGACTTCAGTGTGTCAGGTATTGCTAGCGATGTGTCTACTATCGTCCAAAATTTATTAACTAATTCGGTTAAGTATAATAAAACAGACGGTGAAGTTTGGATATCAGCATATAAAGACACGCAACAATGGCAAATAAAAGTTAGTGATTCGGGTATTGGTATTCCGTTAAACCAGCAGTCTCGTATATTTGAGCGCTTCTATCGTGGTGACGAATCAAGACAACGTAAAATAGCAAGTGGTACTGGATTGGGGCTCGCTATTGTCAATGAGATTGTGAACCAACATAATGGGGAAATCAATATTAAATCACAGGTAGGTGTCGGTACGACAATCAGTGTTATTCTACCCTTGTAGAAACGCGTCAAAACATTAAAATTGATGTTTTTTTGTATGAAAACATCATGCTCTTTACACAATCTTTACATAAAAGCGTTTTGACATTTACATAAGTTTAAGATAATAAATATGTAGTAGTAAATCTTGGGAGGCATTAACATGTCGAAATCATATCGCGGTTCAATCGTATTCACGATTGTAGCCGTGGCAGTTGCTGCAGCGCTTGGAACAGCGTATGCAATGCGCGATAAAAGTGCGTCAAATACGTCGATCACTGCAGTTGGGTCAACGGCTTTACAACCGCTGGTTGAAGCTGCTGGCGAGGAATACGCTAAAGACAATCTTGGTACCTTCATCAACGTTCAAGGCGGTGGAACAGGTACAGGGTTAAGTCAGGTGTCGCAAGGCGCTGTTGACATTGGTAATTCTGATGTATTTGCTGAAGAAAAAGACGGTATTGATGCCAAAGAGTTAGTAGATCATCAAGTCGCAGTTGTCGGCATTGCGCCACTATTGAACAAACACAATGGTGTCAAAAATTTGACAACTAAACAACTCATTGCTGTTTTTACTGGAAAGGTAACGAATTGGAAAGAGGTTGGTGGTAATGATCAAAAAATTGTCATCATTAACCGTGCGGCCGGATCAGGGACACGAGCCACTTTTGAACAATGGGGATTGAATGGCGCACAAAGTACTGAGGCACAGGAACAAGATTCTTCAGGAATGGTTCGTTCAATTGTCAGCACGACACCAGGGGCTATCTCATATGCAGCCTTTGGTTATATTGATGACAGTGTGGTAGCGGCTAAAGTTAATGGTGTAAAACCTACTAAACAGAATGTCGTTTCTGGAAAATATGCTATTTGGTCATATGAACATGTTTACACCAAAGGAAAACCATCCGAACCTGTAGCTAAGTTTTTAAAGTATTTAACTTCCAAAAAGGTTCAATCAACACTTGTATCGAAACTAGGATACATATCAATTCATGACATGAAGATTAGTCGTGACGTAAATGGTCAAGTGACTAGAAAATAAACATATTTCTTGTTCGAAAATATCATATTTCGACATGCACCTTGGAGAAAAAATGGATAACATTACAAAAAAACTTATGCAGAGATCTGAATCCACGCATAAGGACACGTTTGGACGTGCTGTTAGTTTAACGGCATTAGCCTTGATTGGTATTGTGGTCGTGGCAATTTTCGCCTTTGTTCTGAGTCGCGGACTTTCAACATTCTTTAGAGATGGCGTTAATGTTAAAGACTTTCTATTTGGAACAACTTGGAATCCGTCTGTAACCAACCCGGCAACAAAGCAGCCTTATATTGGTGCATTACCAATGATCATTGGTTCATTTTTAGTAACCTTTTTAGCTGCGGTAGTTGCTACGCCATTTGCGATTGGAACATCTTTGTTTATGACTGAAATAGCGCAAAAACGCGGGGCAAAAATTATGCAACCAATTATTGAATTGCTGGTTGGTATTCCCTCAGTTGTCTATGGGTTCATTGGTTTAACTGTCGTCGTTCCTTTTATACGAAATATAACTGGTGGCTCTGGTTTTGGTATTTTATCTGGAACAATAGTTTTGTTTGTTATGATATTACCAACTATCACCTCGATGACCGTGGACACATTAAAATCAGTTCCGCGTTATTACCGAGAATCTGCTTTAGCAATTGGTGCTACACGTTGGCAAATGATTTATAAAGTTGTTTTGCGTTCAGCAACACCTGGTATTATGACAGCGATTGTGTTTGGCATGGCACGTGCATTTGGTGAAGCCCTAGCTGTTCAAATGGTTATTGGTAATGCTGCATTAATGCCTACAGGCTTAACTACTCCAGCATCTACCTTAACGTCTGTTTTGACCATGGGTATTGGAAACACGGTTATGGGCTCACTACAAAATGATGTTTTGTGGACTCTGGCAATGATTCTATTACTGATGTCATTGGTATTTAATTTGATTGTTCGTGCAATTGGACGTAGAGGAGCGATGAAATAATGAATGCAAAAACTGCTGATAAAATTGCAACAGGCGTTATTTACGCTATTTCTGGCATTGTCGCTTTAATTTTGTTTGCGATGCTAGCTTTTATTCTTGTACAAGGCGTACCACATTTATCATGGCACTTCTTAACTTCTCCAGCACGTGCATTTGAAGCAGGCGGTGGTATTGGAATACAACTTTTTAATTCTTTCTACTTGTTAATTTTAGCCATGTTGATTAGCTTTCCCATTGCGTTGGGTGCAGCAATTTATCTTAATGAATATGCGCAAAAAAATCATTTTACAGCAATTATACGTACAGCTATCGAAATATTAAGTTCTTTGCCTTCTGTTGTTGTTGGTTTGTTTGGATTCTTACTTTTTGTTGTACAATTTAAATTAGGTTTTTCTATTTTGTCTGGTGCAATTGCATTAACATTGTTTAATCTACCTCTTTTGACACGTTCAATCGAAACGAGTTTAGCACAAATTCCTGATTTACAGCGTGAAGCAGGTGCGGCACTTGGCTTGTCACGATGGGAAACGGTTTTGCATGTTATTTTGCCTGCAGCCGTTCCATCAATTGTGACGGGTGTTGTTCTATCGGCTGGACGAGTATTTGGTGAAGCTGCAGCCTTAATTTATACTGCAGGACAATCTGCTCCAGCTTTGAATTTTGCCGACTGGAATCCATTCAACATTTCGAGCCCTTTGAATCCAATGCGACCAGCAGAGACACTAGCTGTACATATTTGGAAAATTAATTCTGAAGGTATTATGCCTGATGTTAGTGCCGTGTCAGCAGGAGCTTCTGCTGTTTTGATTATTGTTGTGTTGCTATTCAACTTTAGCGCACGAAAATTAGGTATGAAGCTTTACAAGAAGTTAACGAGTGCGTGAGGCCATTATGATAAATTCAAATACAGATCTTAAACCAGCTAGTGAGTTCATTAGAGAAAATGCACCAGAGCGGTTTATTTATAAAATGGATACCGAAAAACATGAAATTGCTCTGTCCACACATGACTTGCAAGTGTTTTATGGTGATAATCTTGCCTTGAGCGAAGGCGACCTGCAGTTTGAGCGTTATAAAATTACGAGCTTGGTTGGCGCTTCAGGATCCGGGAAATCAACATTTTTACGTTCACTAAACCGTATGAATGATGGTGTTGCTACCGTTAATGGGAACATTATGTATCGCGGTTTGGACATTAATACCAAGAAAATTGATGTTTATGAAATGCGTCGACATATCGGCATGGTATTTCAACGTCCCAATCCTTTTGCCAAGTCAATTTATGACAATATAACTTTTGCACTAACTAGCCGAGGTAATTACACTAAGCAGCAACTAGATGAAGTAGTTGAAACCAGCTTGAAACAAGCTGCTTTATGGGATCAAGTTAAGGATGAACTAAATAAATCCGCATTAGCATTATCCGGTGGTCAAGCACAGCGATTGGTGATCGCTCGTGCGTTGGCATTGAAGCCTGATATTTTGTTGTTAGATGAGCCTTCGAGTGCGCTAGATCCTATATCATCCGCTCAGGTTGAAGACACGCTACTTAAATTAAAAGATCAATATACAATTATTATTGTTACTCACAACATGCAACAGGCAGCCCGAATTAGTGACTATACAGCATTCTTTCATATGGGCAAGGTCATTGAATACGATCTAACACGAAAAATATTTACGCGACCAAAAGTAGCACTTACAAACGATTACATATCAGGTAACTTTGGATGACAGATAATAAAGAAAAAACAATTTTATCAACCCGCGATGTACATCTGTGGTACGGTAAAAAAGAGGCGTTGCATGGTATTGACTTAGATTTTCCAGAGAAGGGCATTACTGCGTTAATCGGCCCTTCGGGATCAGGAAAGTCAACATACTTACGTGCAATTAATCGTATGCATGATTTAGAAGATAATGTGACGGTGACAGGGTCTTTCAAATTCAAAGATACGGATATTTATGCACCCACAACCGATACGGTTGACCTACGCAAACGTATTGGTATGGTCTTTCAACAGCCTAATCCATTTCCGTTTTCAACTTATGAAAATGTGGCATTTGGCTTGCGACTTGCTGGGGTCAAAGATAAAGCTGTTTTAGATGAAGCGGTAGAAAAAGCTTTGAAGCAATCTTCTGTTTGGGATGAAGTGAAAGATAATTTGCACAAGTCAGCTCTTGGATTATCCGGTGGTCAACAGCAACGTGTCTCCATTGCACGTGTTTTGGCTACATCCCCAGAACTTTTATTGTTAGACGAACCTACATCTGCGTTAGATCCAGTGTCTAGTCACAACATTGAAGAAACTTTGTTAAAATTGCGCGACGATTATGCAATGATTATTGTGACACATTCGATGTCACAAGCATCACGAATTTCTGATCGTACTGCATTTTTCTTGAGTGGTGACTTAATTGAAGTTGATGAGACAAAGCATATCTTCTTGGATCCAGCAAAAAAAGAAACACAAGATTACGTTTCAGGTCGTTTTGGCTAATTTACACAATTTGGATACAGAACAGTTATAATATAATAAAGTTAAAGGAGGTTTCACTATGCGTCGATTATTTGATGAAGAATTAGCAGATTTAGATAGCTCATTTACAGAAATGGGTATGCTGGTTTCACAAACTATTCAAAAAGCTGTGCAATCATTCGTGGACCACGATCGTGAAGGGGCTCGTAAGATCCTAGAAAATGACCACCAAATTAATGAGCGCGAGGCAGCTATTGAAAAGAAAACTTTCGAAATGATAGCTTTGTATCAGCCAGTAACCACTGATTTACGTGAAATTGTTACTATCTTAAAGGCTGTATCAGTGCTTGAACGTATGGGAGACCAAGCACGTAATATTGCAAATTCAACAATACGTGTTAAAGGCACGAAGCACATTGCTAGTGTTGAACAAGAACTGGGCGAAATGGGCGAGATGGTTGCTACTATGGTTTCAGAGGTCATGGATTACTATGTGAAAAATGATGCTCTTGGTGCTGAAGCGATTGCTGATAAAAACAGTGTGCTTACGCAAAGTGCTGCTAAAGTTCGAACAGATTCTGTTAATGGTATGAAAGAGGACGCCGAATTGGTAGACTCAGCAGCAGATTACTTAGTAATTGCAGGATACTTGAAGCGAATTGGTGATTACACGACAGATATTGCTGAGTGGATCGTGTACAAGAGAACAGGAAAAATTATTGAATTAAATCCTGGCTATAATTTCTTTATATAAAATTTGTTTAGTTAAAAGGCACGACAACTATGTCATGCCTTTTAATTTGCTATTAATTTGAGAAAAAAATAAAGTTTTGAATCATAGTTATAGCAAAACGATTCCCACCACAATGAATAGGACTAGAAAAATCATATTGACTAGGGTAAAGGTTTTGAAGAATTGAAAGTTTGAACGATTTTGCGAATAGCCAGCGTATTGCCTTAAGGCCAGTAAGTTAGCTAAGGAGGCAATAATAGTGCCTAGACCACCAACGCTGACACCTAAAAATAATGCATAGACATGGTTTGTGAATTTGGATAATAATACAGCAGCAGGGACATTACTAATCAATTGACTTGTGACGATAGCCGATATAAAAGTTGATAAAGCATTATTTGTATGGTTAGTGATCAGCCCGCTAACAAAGTTAATACGACTAATCGCGCCAACAATTATGAAAAAATTAATGAACGTCAGTATGACTGCATAATCAACGCGCTTAAATATTTTTTTACTAAGCGTCAACCCACTTAGGAGGCTAATAAGCAGAGATATTATTACAGGAATGACTGATAGTATACCCAATAACACCACTATACTTGCTAGTAGTAGCCACACTGTTTTTGTTCGGTTTATGGATATTATATTTGAACTTTGTTTTTCAATCTGTTTATTTTTAATAAACAAAACAGAGAAAAGCAAAGTGATCAGTGAGATTAAACCAAAAGGAATGCTCATTCCTAAAAAATCAATGACACTTAACTTATAAAAAGAAACAATATATATGTTTTGTGGATTACCAAAAGGTGTGAATGAACTGCCAAGGTTAGCGTAGATGGTTAACAAGCTAATAGCGAATATTTTAGGAAATGGGATGCGTTTACTAATATTAAAGAAAATGGGGATAAGCGTCAGAATAGCTACATCGTTTGTAAATAACATCGAACCAAAGAACGAACAGAGTAAAAGGACTAGAAAAACTAAGCGTGTAGAATGGCACTTTGAAACGATGTAATTGGCAATAAATTTTAAAATTCCTAAATCTTGATAGATGGCAATAATAATTAACAAGGATGATAAGGAAATAATGGTTTTAAAGTCGATGTCTGTTGATTTCACCTGACCAAAGCATAAAGATAAGATGGACAATATGAGCGTTATGAAAAATGTTTTATCAGTTAAAATGCGTTTCAATGTGTTAATCATAGATTATTGTGCCCCGATGTAACAAGGAAATAAGTTAGTCGTTTCATAAGGAGTTCTCCGTATGCTTTCAAGTGATGTCGTTATTTCATGCCACTGCTAGTTTTACGTCATCACAATGTGATAGTCAAAAAGTGGATTGATAGCACGACTAATTACAATAGTACCAAATCTGCAAGAGCATAAACACAGTTAGGCTAAATTTAATTAAATACTAAGTATCACAGATGATTATTAGATAACAAAGTAAGTAAGTATTTTGGATAGTTACTTTCAAGTACATTTGACAAACTATCTAGGATATTTGTTATAATGGAATTATTGAAAGCTTACCATATCAATATGGTAAACGTTTTCAAAAATTATAAGTAATGGAGAATTTAATGCGATTTATTGTTCGTTTAGCGATAAACATGCTGACCTTTCTACTTTTATCAATGATTTTTCCATCAGGATTCAGAGTAGATAGCTGGGGTGCAGCTTTGTTGGCAGCATTTGTATTATCGATATTGAATGCTATCATTAAACCAATTTTAACAATTTTAACGTTACCATTAACAATTTTGACATTTGGCTTTTTTGCTATTGTTGTTAATGCAATGTTATTGGAAGTGACTGCTGATCTTGTTGGCGGATTTGAATTTTCAAGTTTTGGCTGGGCAATGATTATTGCACTTATTGTTTCCATTATTAACACGTTTTTGACAAAAGATTTGCATGTGCAAGTAGAAAGACATTAAAATGGCACAAAATTCAGTAACAGTAAAACAATTAGTAGAAAATACCCGACTAAAGATTGTTGCCGGTGAACAGTATCTAGACCGAGAAATTACTACTGCAGATATTTCTCGCCCTGGATTAGAAATGACAGGTTATTTCAATTACTATGCGCCAGAAAGAATTCAGTTGCTTGGTATTACTGAAACATCGTTTTCTGAGCGTATGAGTCATGATGAATTACTATTAGTATTTCGTCGCATGGCGGATGAAAAAACGCCGGCATTCGTTATTTCAACTGGATTACCAATAAGTGATGAATTAAATCAAGCAGCTGATGAAGCACATATTCCGATTTTGTCATCAACCTTAACATCCTCACGAATTTTATCCAACATGACATATTATTTGGGTGGTGAACTCGCGCCACGTAAAAATGTGCACGGTGTTTTGATTGATGTTCATGGATTAGGCGTTTTAATTACTGGCGACGCGGGAATTGGTAAGACAGAATCAGCCTTGGAATTAATTCAACAAGGGAAAGCACGTTTGGTCGCTGATGATCGTGTCGATATTTATCAAGAAGATGAAGAGAGGCTGATTGGAGAGCCAAACGGTGTATTACGTAACATGATGGAAGTGCGTGGTGTCGGAATAATTGATGTTCAGCAAGTTTATGGTGCTGTATCTGTTCGATCACATGCTACAATTGCGTTAAACATCCATTTATCTAATGGTAAAATTGGTGAAGCTAATTTTGACCGCTTAGGTGACGATAATGACTCCTTAGAAATTTTGGGTGTTAAGATTAAGCGAATGGTTGTGCCGGTGACGCCTGGTAGAAATACTGCAAGTGTGATTGATGCAGCCTCGGTCAAGTTCCGTACGGCGAATATGGGCATTGATGCGCTGAAAACATTGGAAGAGCGTATGACTGCTGAAATGGAAAAGAATGAAAAAATTGATGCAGGGGACGAAAAAAATGACTAAAATAGCCGTATTGGGCGGTGGCTCTTGGGGCACTGCGTTGGCAAACGTTGCTGCAGAAAATAATAATGATGTGCGTCTGTGGACACGTACTGCGACACAAGCGGATGAAATAAACAGTCAACATACCAACCAAAAGTATTTGCCAGACGCAAAGTTATCATCTGAGTTAATGGCAACCAGTAACATGGCCTTGGCAGTGATGGATGCTGAAATTGTTTTGACAGTTGTTCCTACTAAAGTTGTACGAGAAGTTGCACGTCAGCTAGCTGACGTGTTAAATAAGCAAGATCACCAGGTGATTTTGGCGCATGCTACTAAAGGACTAGAGCAAGTAACCTATAAGCGTGTGTCGGAAATGCTTGCCGAAGAAGTACCTGCAAAGTACCGTTCCACGTTGGCAATGATTTCTGGCCCATCGCATGCAGAAGATGTTATCAAGCATGACTTGACATCTGTATCGATTGCTTCTGAAAATGAAGAGGCTGCCAAATTACTACAGCAGGTATTTGCCAATAGTTCATTTAGACCTTATACGAATCATGATTTGTTAGGATCAGAATTGGCAGCGGCTTTAAAGAATATTATCGCCATCGGATCAGGTGCGTTAATAGGATTAGGTTATGGCGCTAATGCACAGGCTGCTTTGCTGACACGTGGTTTATCGGAAATGCGCGCCCTAGGTCAAGCAATGGGCGCCCAACCAGAAACGTTTTTAGGACTTGCAGGCATTGGTGATTTGATTGTTACTGGCATGTCACCAAACTCCAGAAATTACCGTGCTGGGAAACAGTTAGGTGAAGGAAAGAGTTTGCAAGAGATTCAAGATGACATGGGCATGGTTATTGAGGGTGTTAGCACTACAAAAGCAGTATATGAATTTTCGCAACATCATCATGTGGAAATGCCTATAACAGCCGGTATTTATCGCATATTATATGAAAATGAGCCATTACGCGATGTAATTAGCGACCTAATGAGTCGTCCGTTGCGCAGTGAAGATTAGAAAAAATAAAGAGGAAAAAAATCATGAAACCAGTACGTAAAGCTATTATTCCAGCAGCAGGATTGGGCACACGTTTTTTGCCAGCAACTAAGGCATTAGCTAAAGAAATGTTGCCAATCGTTGACACACCAACGATTGAATACATCGTGCGTGAAGCGATTGAATCTGGCATTGAAGATATCGTTATTGTTGATGGTAAATCAAAGCGTTCCATCGAGGATCATTTTGATTCTAACCCAGAATTAGAGAATAATTTACGTGAAAAAGGAAAGGATGAATTATTAAAGCTTGTTGAGGAAACAACAGATATTAATATGTATTTCATCCGTCAATCACATCCCAAGGGTCTCGGTGATGCTGTACTGACTGCTAAAGCGTTTATCGGTGACGAACCGTTTGTGGTTTTGCTGGGTGATGACTTGATGCAAGATGAAGTACCGTTGACAAAACAATTGATCCAACGTTATGAGGAAACTGGTGAATCAACGTTAGCTGTTATGAAAGTACCTCACGATCAAGTATCAGAATACGGTGTAATAGATCCAGCCGCGCAAGTTGATAAAGGTGGACTATATCGTGTAAAGAGCTTCGTTGAAAAGCCAAAGCCTGAAGATGCACCTTCAGACCTAGCGATTATTGGCCGGTACCTTTTGACACCTGAAATTTTCGAAGAACTAGAAAATACAAAACCTGGTAAAGGAAATGAAATTCAATTGACTGACGCTATTGATTCATTGAACAACCGTCAACACGTATATGCTCATGAATTTAAGGGTAGCCGTTATGATATTGGTTCAAAAATTGGCTTCTTGGAAACAAACATTGAATTTGGTTTAAAGCATCCGCAAACAAAAGATGCATTACGTGCTTATATTAAAGAATTGGCATCAAAGTTGTAATTTAAAAACAGGAGAAATACTTCCTGTTTTTTTAAATAAGATGGTTATGCTCGACAAGGGGTACATAATCGAGTACAATTAGTGTTAACAAAAAGTAAGTAAAGGGGTAAAATATGTCAGAAGAACTCAAGGAATATGATGTGGTCGTTATTGGGGCTGGACCAGCGGGAATGACTGCAGCCACATATGCTTCAAGAGCTAATTTATCAGTATTAATGTTGGATCGTGGTATTTATGGCGGCCAAATGAATAATACAGCTGAGGTGGAAAATTACCCTGGGTTTGATTCGATTTTGGGACCAGATTTAGCTGAAAAGATGTATTCTTCGTCAACACAATTTGGTGCTGAATATGGTTTTGGATCAGTAGAAAGTATTGAAGTTGAAGATTATAGAAAAATAATTCACACAGACATGGGGACTTATGCTGCTAAAGCAATAATTATCGCAACTGGGTCAGAGCATATCCACTTAGATGTAACGGGTGAAGATAAGTATCAGGGTCGTGGTGTAAGTTATTGTGCGGTGTGTGATGGTGCATTTTTCCGAGACGAGGATGTTCTAGTTATTGGTG
Source organism: Leuconostoc sp. XM4 (assembly GCF_055698815.1). NCBI lineage: Bacteria > Bacillati > Bacillota > Bacilli > Lactobacillales > Lactobacillaceae > Leuconostoc > Leuconostoc sp. XM4. The sequence goes on from NZ_CP134507.1 coordinate 564,583, forward strand.
GTGGTGATTCGGCTATCGAAGAAGGTTTATACCTAACTAATTTAGCAAAATCAGTGACAGTACTTCATCGTCGTGACAAATTACGCGCGCAACAAATTATCCAAAATCGTGCATTTGATAACTCTAAAATGAAATTTGAGTGGCATACTGAAGTGGTGGCTATTACTGGTGACGATGACAAAGTTACAGGCGTTGACGTTATCAATAACCAGACAAATGAAAAGCGTCATATTGATGCTTCAGGTGTGTTCATTTATGTAGGATTAAAGGCAAATACGCAAGGCTTTGAAAATCTCAATATTACTGATCCAGAAGGATGGATTGTAACAGACGATAAGATGCAAACGAGTATTCCCGGTGTTTTTGCTGTCGGCGATGTTCGTGTAAAAGATTTGAGGCAAATAACTACTGCTGTCGGCGATGGTAGTTTGGCTGGTCAGGGTGTATACGATTATATAAGCAGCTTGCCCGCTACTGAAAAGATTGCAGAATAAGCTAAAAAAAAAAACGATGACCAAGAGTCATCGTTTTTTTTTATTTTAATTATTTAACGATTTCACAGAATTCTACGATAACGCCATCAGGTCCTTGAAGATTAAAGAACTTGATTCCTTTATCCCAAAATGGTAAATGTTGTACTTCTGAATCAATCAGAGTGAAGCCTTCAGCCTTAGCGGCATCAAAAGCGGCATCTGCATCAGTAGTGTCCATTGAAATATGGTTAATAGCTCCTGGCTTACCAGCAACTTCGTCACCGCTCCATGTTTCGATCACTAGATTTTCACGTTGCATAAAGATGACATTTCCGGCAGGAAAATCACCAGTCTTTTTAAAACCTAATTTGGTCCAAAATGCTTCAGATTGTTCTAGTGAAGATGATGGAATACCAACGTGTTGTAAACCTGAGTAATAATCAGCAAAAGCCATAATTTTTTCCTCCAAAATTAATATTTTTCATACCAAACAATGAGTTTATCTTATTCACCAACATCAACAGCTTGGTGATCTAAATTACGAAATACTAGTTTGTCAGCAATTCCAGTTATTCCGCCTTGGAAAAGAAAGGCGAAGAGCGTTCCTAAGCCAAAATTATACAGATTTGGGAAAGTAATAATAAACGCAATAATGGCAAAAATTGTTGGTGGAATGTATGAGGCCCACATTGCTTTGAAAGCAGAGCCCTTAAAATACTTAAAACGCAAAATTTGCATCAAATCATCTGCTGGATGCAAAACCAAATTCACACGTTGATATATTGAAATAGCAGTACCAATAAGGGCAACTCCTACGAAGTTAATCACGATGTACAAAATGACCATTGGCAATGACTTTGCATCAGGCATAATTTGATTAAAAATGTTTGAAAACCATTGAATGAAAATTGAAAAAGGTAGCATGAATATAAAGTTACCTAAAATTCTTTTCCAATCAAGCTTCTTCATCAAAAATGCATTTAAGAAGGAGATTAACATACCAAGAACTAGAAAAGCCCAGAATAATGCTAGAGAATTATTTCCTAGAATCGCGTGACCTAAGTTAGCTTCTGCTGCTGTCCAGTATGCAGAACCAAGAAAGGCAGGGTGAATATGATCAGAGGTAACTAATGTTAAGACATTACCCATGGCATTGATAACTAGCGAAATAGTAAAGTAGGTAATCGACAAACTCATTGAAATAGTTCTAGAGCTTTTCGTCTTTGTCTCGTTTTGAGTCATAATTATGCCTCTTCGCCGCCAACCTTCACAACAGCCTTAGATACGACACCTAACTTACCGTTAACAAAGTCGTCAACAGTCTTATAGTCTAATTCGTGTGACATCAATGCTTCAACATTCAACTTACCAGATGATAGCAGAGCCAATGAATCTTCAAATGCGTTAGGGTTGATAAATGAACCTTGAATAGTTAACTGCTTTTGGAATACTTCATAAGTGTTCATTTGGAACTTGGCGTCAGGACCACCAACACCAAACATCAATACTTGAGCGCCACGAGCTGATGCTTCAATAGCAGCTTCTTGTGTTTGTGGTAGACCAACGGCTTCAATAATGACATCATATTCACCTTCAGGGATCTTGTCACCCTTCATTGTGTTGTATGTGTTCTTTACGCCAAACTTTTCCTTGTTCATTGCCAACTTTTCGTCAACAATACCAGCCAAGTCAACTTGGTGAATACCATATGCTTGCAAGATTTGAACGAATAATTCGCCCATGAATCCATCCCCAATTACCAAAGCCTTTTGGTAAGGGGTAACCTTCAACAATTGAATACCGTGAACGGCACATGAAATTGGTTCAACAACAGCAGCTGACTTTAATGAAACGTTATCAGGAATTGGATAAACAACAGATGCAGGTGCAGTGAAGAATTCTTCAAAGCCACCATCACGTGTCACACCAACAGCTGACAAGTTTTCGCATAATTCAGGGCGTGCAGTACGGCAGTACTTGCATTGTCCACAATAAATGTTAGGGTCAACAGTTACGCGGTCACCAACTTTAACGTTAGTAACAGCAGAACCGATTTCTGCAACAACACCTGAGTTCTCATGACCAAGAACGATTGGAGGAACAGCATCAGCTGAACCTGGCAAACCAGCGTATAGTGCGTGATCAGTTCCACAAATACCAGCAAACGCTGTGTGAATCAAAACTTCATTTGGCAAAACCTTTGGACGGTCAATGTCCTTTACTTCTAATTTCTTAGTTCCGGTTAGAACAAGTGCTTCCATGATTAATTCTCCTTTTTTGTGACAAAAGTAACTTACGGTGACTATGCTAAACCTTTGGCATTATAAAGTCAAGTCTCAGGCCAAATTAATTTTCGATTATAAGGCTGTTGGTGTGATAAAATAATATAAGACTATGGAGGTATGTAATGGTTGCAAAATTAAGTGATGTCGCAGCGCTAGCTGGTGTTTCTGTGACAACAGTATCACGTGTTATTAACAGCTATGGTTCTTTGAGCCAAAAAACAATTGATAAGGTCCATGCTGCAATGCGTGAACTACATTATCAACCAAATGCAATGGCACGTTCATTACAAGGTAAATCATCACAATTTATAGGTTTGATTCTACCTAATATGGAAAACCCATTTTTTACTGCACTAGCCAATGAAATCGAACAGTTATTGTTCTTAAAAGGTTATAAAGTTATTATTGCAGCATCAGCAAATAATGTTGAAAAAGAGCAGCAATACTTGCAAATGCTCGCTGCTAATCAAGTTGAAGGTATAATAACTTCTTCACACAATCTAGATATTGAAGAGTATCAGAATACTTATTTACCGATTGTCTCTTATGATCGATATCTATCAGATGATATTCCTATCGTTTCTGAAGACAATGAGGAAGGAGGCTACCTTGCTGGTAAGTACTTGCTTTCAACAGGTGCTCGACGCCTATTAATACTGAGCGATGATGATGGCTCGAAATCACCTACACATATTCGCTATGATGGTTTTTTGAGAGCGACAAAAGACTCTTCAGCCAAGGTGTTCCAAGAAAACTTTAACTTGGAAGGGTTTGCTTCCAAAGAAGATCTCGATAAAATGATTAACTACGTTATAAAAGACAATATTGATGGTGTTTTTGCTTACAATGATGTTGGTGCAATTCAATTACAAAACGCACTTAGAAAAATCGGCAAACGTGTTCCAGAAGATGTAAAAATTATAGGTTACGATGGTACACCAATCGTTCGTCAGCTACACCCTGATTTGCCAACAGTCGTACAACCAGTGAAGCAGGCGGCGAAAGTTTTGATTGACGTATTGTTTGCGGTAATAGAAAATCCTGGAGAAAAGCCACAAAATAATGAATTACTTGGTGTTGAGTTATTTCAACCCGAGCAATAAGTGATTTTGTTACACTTTTTTCAAAAGAATATGACATTTTGGAGGGGAAATGTTTATAAATACATTAGCAACGATACCGGGGTGGATTACCCATCTAATTGGTAGCGACACTGAATTTTCTATATCAACTTTCATTGTGATGTTTTTACTAATTTTTGTTGAGACGGCTGGTATTCTGACAGGATTTATTCCCGGAGATGCTATTTTGATTACGGTCGGTGGCTTGGCAGGGACACATCACAATATTTTTGAATTAGGACTAGTTATTTTAGTTTTCGCCTTTGCATCCTTTTTGGGGGATGGTGTTAATTACTGGTTTGGCGCCTATATCACAAAGCAATTTGGTAAAATTCCAATTATTAAAAAACATGTACATGGTGAGTTAGTTGAACAAATCGCAGGCAATTTTCATCCAAAACGCTGGTTGTTATTTATTGTCTTGGGACGTTTTTTACCTTTTATTCGTGTTGCGGTGCCACTATTAGCTCACCGTTTAGGGTTAGCATTTTTAAATTACTTAAGGATGTCAGCCTTTGCTAGTTTTCTGTGGTCACTAGTCATGGTTTCAATAGGTTATTTTATTGGTCATCTTGAAATTCCAAGACGAATTTCAATTGCCTTAATCATTATAATGGCTGTAGTATTTATAGTGATTTTACGCAGTCCTAAATGTCGGCAACGCATTATTCAATTGTTTATTCGAAAATAAATTTGTTATAATTTAAGAAATTACGAAAGAAGAAGGTAAATCATGAGTTATAAAGAAGCACTTACAAAATGGCAAGAAGCGACTTTACCAGATTATTTGGCTGCTGATTTAGAAAAATACACACCAGACCAGCAGGAAGACGCTTTTTATCAAAATCTAAGTTTTGGTACAGCTGGAATGCGCGGTGTATTGGGTGCAGGGACAAACCGCATGAATGTTTTCACAGTTCGTCAAGTAACTGAAGCTTTGGCGCGTTACATTGATGAGCAAGGATCAGATGCAAAAAAGCGTGGCGTAGCAATCAGTTTTGATTCGCGTCATTTTTCTCCTGAATTTGCTTCAAATGCGGCACAAGTATTGTCGGCACACGGAATTAAGAGTTTCCTTTTTAGTTCGTTGCGTCCAACACCAGAATTGTCATTTACTGTACGTGAATTACACGCTTTCGCCGGCATTATGATCACTGCATCACATAATCCTAAAGAATATAACGGTTACAAGGTTTATGGAGAAGATGGTGGTCAAATGGTTCCAGAAGCAGTTGATGCTGTGGTTAATGAACTGGCGAACATTACTGATATTTTTAATATTGCATTAGATGAAGACAACAAAAATGTACAAATTATTGATGATGAAATTGATAATAAATATTTGAAGAAGATGGAAACAGTGACGGTTAACGCTGACCTTGTTGCCAAAGAGGGTGCTTCGCTAAAGTTTGTTTATTCACCGCTACACGGAACAGGGCAATACATTGGTGAAAAAGCATTGCAGCAGGCAGGTTTCACAAATTACACAATTGTAAAAGAACAAGCTGTTATTGATGGTGATTTTCCAACGGTTAAAAAACCTAATCCGGAAGATGCTGCCGCGTTATCATTAGCTATTGAATATGCTAAGCGTGATGGGGCAGATGCTGTTGTAGCAACAGATCCTGACGCTGATCGTATGGGGGCTGCTGTTAAACTAGCGGATGGTACATTCCAAATTTTGACAGGAAATCAAATTGCCGCTGTGTTGGTTAACTACTTATTAACAGCTAAAAAAGACACAAACACTTTGCCAACTAATGGGTCGATTGTGACATCAATTGTATCGTCACGCTTTGCGTCAAAGGTTGCTGAAAGCTTTGGTGTTGAAACAGCTGATGTGTTAACTGGGTTTAAATATATTGCAGCTACAATTGATCAATTTGAGGAAACAAAATCCAATACATTTCTGTTTGGTTTTGAAGAAAGTTTTGGCTACTTGGTCAAGCCATTCTCTCATGATAAAGATGCCATTCAAGCATTGGTATTATTTGCAGAGGTAGCTGCATACTACAAGTCACAAGGGAAGACTTTCGCAGATGGATTGTATGAATTATTTGAGAAATTTGGATACTTTGAAGAGAAAACAATTAGCTTAGATTTCCCAGGAATTCATGGCAATGATGAAATGGCGGCAATTATAGCTGGCTTTCGTGATAACCAACCCGCTGAAATTGGCGGAGTAAAAGTTGCACGCGTGCAAGACTTTTCAACCTCAGTCGAAACAAACAAAGATGGATCAACGGCTAAGTTATCTCAACCAAAAGCAAATGTGTTAAAGTATTGGTTGGATGATGGTTCTTGGGTGGCCTTACGACCATCAGGCACAGAACCTAAGCTAAAGTTCTACATTGGGGTTGAATCTGACTCACAACAAGAATCACAAGCTAAAATTGATATTATTTCCGCCGATTTAATGAAGCGCGCAAAATAATACTAGACATAAAAATTATAATTTGCTATAATTACTGTTGGCTATCAAAGCCCACATTAACGATAATCCGCTGTGCGTTTAGCCTAAGGGCAAGTGTATGATTGTCGATCAGGAGAATGACCAATGCGTCAAAATACTATTTTAGAAAACGTTACATCAGCACAATTACGTACTGACATTCCTGCTTTCCGTGCAGGAGACACTGTTAAGGTGTATGCCAAGATCGTTGAAGGTTCACGTGAACGTGTTCAGTTGTTTGAAGGTGTTGTTATTAAGCGCAAGGGCGCTGGCATCCAAGCAACTTATACAGTTCGTAAGATTTCTTCAGGTGTTGGTGTGGAACGTACATTCCCATTACACTCACCACGTGTTGAAAAGATTGAAGTTACTCGCTTTGGTCAAGTACGCCGTGCAAAGTTGTACTACTTGCGTGCTTTGCAAGGTAAGGCAGCTCGTATTAAAGAACGTCGCCGCGACGTTTAAGGTATGTAAAAGGTATTTCTTCGGAGATGCTTTTTTTGTTAATTATTCCTTAAAAAGTTATTTACTTCACTAAATATTATGTCATTGTCGCGTAATACTTTTGTCAAAATCAAGACACATTATTACGAATGAATTAGTCTATAATAGACATATACTCAAATAACATTTGAGTTTCATTACTTCCCCCAGTAATGCATCAATCAGCTCCCCCAATTGTTGATTGATACACCGATAACTTATGTTATCAACCCCCTGACCAACCCCCCTCTTCGGTCAGGGGTTTTTTGTTTGCAAAAAAGTATCGAAATGTAATAAAAAACCGCTAACGCTGTCGTTAACGGTTTTTTATTATTTAAAAGGGGACTGTGAGTTTTCTGTAGATGTTGGCACATTAAATGGATCAATTTCTTCACCAGATAAAGCACTTAACCCAGAACTTTCTTCTGTAGGCATGACGGTTTCATCAAACTTAAAAGCTAACAAGGAGTCTGTGATAGACTGTTCACGTGAAATATCGTCGTTATCGCGTACTTCCACAACGGTAGCTTTTTCTGTTGTAGCATGTGTTCGATCTAAGAAAGAATCTCGTGCAGCTGCACGTTGCCTAAGATCATCAACATTAACTGTTTCAGATAGGTCAGTGATTACTTCAAAAGAAACGCCTTCGTTTTTCTTCAAATACTTGAAATTGGCTTCTGCAATGGCACCAGTTTGTACTTCAAGCTGTTGTGCTAAAAAGCCGGCCTCTAAACTAAAATCAGCATTTTTATTTAACGCAAGACGTTGTCGCACTAAATCGCCAGTTAATTCCCAACGTTGGTTCTTGCTATTTTGTGATTTAATTTCTAAATCACCAAAGGCAGCGTTGGCAAAAAACTCTTTTACTGTCGACAGTGTGTCAGTTGGAAACTGACGTGCAATTTCTTTACCGGCCCAGTATAAAATATGCGGATAGTCTTCTTGAAGTAAATTCTTTAAGAGACCGTCCCGTAGCAAACTGAGTGCAAAACTGTTTACTTGAAAGTTTGTTTGTAAAATTTTATCGTAATCGTTGATATCCATGGTTGACGAAAATCCTTTCATTTCATTATACACAAAATTAGTGCTCAAATGCTTGCATTTTTTATTATCCTCGTCATAATTAATTATATGATAAAAAATAATCCTATTGGGCTAGTTGACTCTGGTATTGGTGGCCTAACTGTTGTCAAAGAATCCCAGAAGCAATTACCGAACGAACAATTAATTTATATTGGTGATACGGCACGTATGCCATATGGACCGCGCTCCGAAAAAGAAGTTATTGACTATACTTTTCAAATGGCTCATTATCTGGTAAATGAGCAAAATATCAAAATGTTGGTCATTGCTTGTAATACTGCCACTGCTAGAGCTTTATCACAATTACGAGAACAATTATGTATTCCAGTCATTGGTGTCATTCAACCAGGCGCAGAAGCGGCCGTTTCAATTAGTCAAAATAAAAAAATTGGATTGATTGCAACTCAAGGCACTGTCGAATCGCAAGTCTACAATGAAAAAATGTTAGCAATTGACAATAATGTTCAGATTACTTCGCAAGCTGAGCCTGAATTTGTTACTTTAGTGGAAAATAATCTCTATCAGAGTGATGAAGCCCGCGAGGTAATTGCCCATCATTTGAGTGCCTTCAAAGAGGCAAATATTGACACGCTAATCTTGGGGTGTACTCATTTTCCATTACTGACGCCTTTTATTCAAGAAGCAGTCGGATCGGATGTTACACTAGTTGATTCTGGCGCCAAGACGGTTGCGGTGATGAAACAATATTTGGATGAACTCGACATTCATTCAGAAGTGAAACACAATCATAGCGATGATATTTATAACACGACAGGTGATAAACTAAAATTCAAAACGATTGCTAGTAGTTGGTTAGCACGAAATCATGAGTTAGATGTGCGCCACCTTAATATTGTTGGGGACCATTTGGAGGAAGAAAAGTGAAGCTAATTATAGCGAGCAATAATGCTCATAAAATAACTGAAATTGAAGCCTTACTGGCGTCAATAAGTATTGACTTACCTGTCGTTTCACTTCAAGAAATAGGGGATGTTCCCGAAATTGTTGAAGATGGGACAACATTTGAAGAAAACGCTGTGAAGAAAGTTGAAACGATTGCTAAAATTGCCCCTAATGATTACATTTTGGCTGATGACTCTGGTATGTCAGTGGATGCTTTAAATGGTGAACCTGGAGTTTATTCAGCACGTTATGCTGGCGATCACGATGATCAAGCAAATATTGATAAAGTTTTGCAAAAGTTAGCTAAGGTTCCTAACGAGCAGCGAACAGCACACTTCAATAGCGTTATCGCTTTACATAGTCCTAAGGGGTCAAACCTAATAGTTAACGGACAAGTAGATGGCTATATAACAGAAAGTGAACGCGGACAAGATGGATTTGGATATGATCCAATATTTTTTGTACCCAGCATGAACAAAACCTTTGCAGAAATGTCTGCAAGTGAAAAAAATACAATTAGTCATCGTGGTTTAGCACTGCAAGAACTCGGTAAAAAATTACCAGTTTGGTTGAAAGGAGAATAATGGTTAAATTTTTAATTGTTTCAGATATACACAGTGATCGAAAAATTTTAGTAGATATTTTGGCTCAGTGGCGAGATAAAGTTGATGGCATTTTTTACAATGGTGATTCTGAATTGAACGCTGATGATGACATTTTTGCGGGTGTTTCTACGGTAATCGGTAACATGGATGATGATCCTGATTTTGCTGAAGCACGTTCAACGGTTATTGATGGTATAACTTTTTTTCAAACCCACGGTCACCTTTACAATGCGACGGCAATATTAAAATGGGCTAATTTGGATTCGATGAACGAAGCTGCAAATGATGCCCATGCACAAGTTGTTTTGTTTGGTCATACACACAAAGAAGGGGCTGTTTCATATGATCATAAGTTATTTATCAATCCAGGTTCAACAACTCTGCCAAAGGGGTCACGTGCGGACCTTGGTGGAACTTATGCGGTTCTAGAAGTAACAGATGATAAGTATATCGTAACGTTTTACACACGTCAGCATCAGGCCGTTCCTGATTTAACTGTGACAGTAAATCGATAAAATTTTTTAAAACATAAAAACTCCTTTTGTTATAATTTACTTATAAGCTTAGGGAGTTTTTATTACGTCATATTAAACAGTATGATGTTCAAAAACATAACCACATCATCGAACGTGTATAATATAGGACTAGCTATGACAGAAGATAACCCACAATTTAATCAATGGTATGAACAAGACACCGAAGTAGATCATTTATTACGTGACGCAGCTGCCAATGATGAAGAACAGCGTAGTGAATTATCATTACGTCCGCAATTTTTGCGTGAGTATATTGGGCAAGAGGCGTTAAAAGAAGAGTTAAATGTCTATATTTCGGCAGCAAAGCAACGTGAAGAAGCATTGGATCATGTATTGCTTTTTGGACCACCAGGATTAGGTAAAACAACGCTAGCGATGATTATTGCTAATGAGATGAATGTTAATATTAAAACAACATCGGGTCCTGCTATTGAAAAGCCAGGTGATTTGGTAGCATTACTGAATGAACTGGAGCCGGGGGATATCTTGTTTATTGATGAAATACATCGAATTCCTACTAATATTGAGGAAATAATGTATTCAGCAATGGAAGATTATTTTGTTGATATTATGGTTGGTCAGGGGCCAACGGCGCGTCCAGTTCATTTTCCGTTGCCGCCATTTACTTTAATCGGGGCAACCACGCGTCCTGGTATGTTATCCAAGCCACTTCGTGATCGATTTGGCATTATTAACTCGCTACAATACTATACTCCAGAAGAATTACAGCAAATAGTCGTTCGTACGGCAGACATCTTTAATGCACCAATTAAATCGGAAGGTGCATATGAAATATCGCTGCGCTCTCGTGGCACACCTCGTATCGCCAATCGTTTGTTGAAACGCGTCCGTGATTTTGCTCAGGTCGAGGGAAAAGATGCAATTGACAAGAATATTGTGACTATTGGTTTGGATAAATTGCGCGTTGACAATAGAGGTCTTGACGAAACCGATCATAAGCTTTTAGAAACAATGATCGAATATTATAAAGGTGGGCCGGTTGGGTTAAATACAATAGCTGCTAATATTGGTGAAGAGTCAGAAACATTAGAGGCAATGGTTGAACCATATTTATTGCAGATTGGTTTTTTGCAGCGCACACCGCGTGGACGTGTTGTCACTGAAGCGGGGTACACTCATTTAGGGCACGCCTATCAAAGGAAATTATGACAAATTTTATTATTTCAGACACACATTTCAATCATGAAAAAATTCTATATTTTGATAAATCACGGGCAGTATCACTGCAAGCATTAAATATAGAGCCAACGATTGAAAATATGGATCGATATCTGGAGGATACTTGGAACGAAACTGTAACGGATGAGGACACAGTTTATTTTCTTGGCGATTTGGGCATGTTTCGCAAGAAACAGGATTTTGTAGCACAACTTAGTCGTCTAAAAGGTAAAAAAGTGTTTTTTAAAGGGAATCACGATCATTCAGATCAAATTAAAGCAGCAATAAAGACACCTGAAACAAACATTATTGAATATATTGAAACTGCTAAAGCTATAAAAATCAATGGTATTAATGTATGGATGAGCCATTATGCAATTGATTTGCCATACCCCGTTTTATCTGTTCACGGACATATTCATGAAGCAGAATACAAACAAGCTAGTATGGTGAATTTATCGCTTGATTCCTCGTTTATGCAAAAAAGACGTTTCGGCCAACCGCTTACTTTTGATGAACTAACCGAAGAATTGACGGACAGATTGGACAAAATTCAAAATGAATATGCAATTGAGTCCGATAACAAGCGTTATGATCGGTCTGTTGAGCGAGCTTTCGATGAAACGATAACAATTAATAAACCGACTGCTACACAGCGTCATGAATTAGCTTTATTAGTTGATCATTTGAATCAACATGATTTGACATATGCTGATGTCTTGGAGCAACTTGAAATTCCAAATGTAAATAAAGTGTTGACTGCCGATGAACTTGAAAAAGTAGCGCAAACTGGCTTTGAATTCGAAAAGAAAACAGGTCTCAGTGGTAACACCGGCAGTGTATAAAGTGTTTTCTAATTTTTTCATTTGTTAAGCCATTGCAATGGCTTTTTTCTTTGCAAACAAGTATGTTACAATGGAAATTAGATTATTTTTAAAGGGATTCGATATCATTATGGCAGAAGAAAAAAAATATACATTATCAGATTTTGATTATGATTTACCAGAGGCGTTAATTGCACAAACACCGTTGAAGCAACGTGATGCTTCGAGATTATTAGCATTGAACGCTAAAACTGGTGGCTATGAGGATAAACATTTCTATGACATATTAGATTATTTGAATCCTGGGGATGCTATTGTCATGAATAATTCACGTGTTTTACCAGCACGTTTACACGGCGCACGTCCGGAAACTGGTGGACATGCTGAAGTCTTACTACTTCGTCAAGATCATGGTGATGTATGGGAGACGTTAGTTAAACCAGCGAAAAAATCACCCGTTGGGTCAACCATTGTTTTTGGTGATGATATTGAAAATCCGATTATGACCGCAACAGTTGTTGGTGAATTAGAACATGGTGGTCGATATATTGAATTTCATTATGATGGCATTTTCATGGAGCTACTTGATCAGTTGGGCGAAATGCCATTACCACCTTATATTAAAGAAAAGCTTGACGATCAAGAACGTTATCAAACGGTCTATTCAAAGGTTGATGGTTCAGCAGCAGCACCAACAGCAGGGCTACATTGGACACCTGAGTTGTTAGATAGGGTTCGTGCCAAAGGTGTCAAAACGGTTGAATTAACGCTTCATGTAGGTCTTGGAACGTTCCGGCCTGTCGATGAAGAAAATATTGAAGATCATAAAATGCATTCGGAATTTTACCAACTCAGCCAAGAAGCTGCGGATGAATTGAATTCGGTTAGAAAACACGGTGGGCGTATCATTGCTACCGGTACGACGTCAATACGTACCCTTGAAACTATTGGTACTAAGTTTAATGGTGACCTGACCGCTGATTCAGGTTGGACGGATATTTTTATTAAACCAGGATACAATTGGACAGTTGTAGATGCCTTTATAACTAACTTCCATTTGCCTAAATCAACATTGGTCATGTTAGTCGCTGCTTTTACTGGGCGTGATAATATTTTGAATGCTTATAAACATGCGGTTGATGATCAGTATCGTTTCTTCAGTTTTGGAGACGCGATGTTTATTCATAAATAATAAAGACGAACAAAACGAAAAAAAAATACATCTGACTCTCAGACGTATTTTTTATTTGTGTATTTGTTTATCAAAGTAGAATGCTATAAAGAGTAACAACGGGGGTAACATGAGATTTATTTTAGGTTTGTGTGCATTGATATCGGGCATGCTTTTTACCAAAATTGTGAATTCGGAAGCGGGCTCTGTGGAGCCACCTTCAATGTTAGAAAAAGTAGTGCTAACACAAATTGAAAATGGTTCGGTAGGCCAAACGCCGCACTCTGGCTATGTGAATGGCAGTTATTATAAGACGGCTGAACCGGCTAACGGTTATTTAGATGATGGAACTGGAAAGTATTTTTTTAAAGATGGCAAACGTCAAAGTGGTTTACAAACGATTGGATCAAAAACTTATTATTTTGATTCAGTAACAAACCTTGCTGTTAAAAATCAATTGAAGTCCGTTGATAAGCATACATATTACCTTGCTTCTGATGGGAGCGTTCAATACCGTGTTAATGGTAATTTTCAAACAAAGCTAATTGCTCACCGTGGGGCGTCAAATTTAGCACCTGAAAATTCAATACCAGCGTTTCAATTGGCTAAAGGTAGTTATGGTGCGGAGACAGATATTTGGCTTACAAAAGACAAGCAGTGGGTTGTGAGCCATGATGGTACTATTGATCGTATGACTAACGGTCATGGTGCTATTAAAGACTTAACCTTAGCTCAGATTAAACAATATCATATTGATTCTGGTGTTAATGTTGGAAAATACCAATCACTAACTTTGCCAACCTTAAAAGAGTATTTAACTGAGATGTCTAATAATAATTTACGGCCAATTATTGAAATTAAACAGCCGGCTAGTCAAATGAGCGATGGTGATGTTCAAAATTTAATTGCTGCAGTTAAAAATGCAGGATTGTATAACAACAGTACGATAATTAGCCTGCAGTGTGAAGCCTTAAAACACGTATATGCACTAGACAAAAAGATTTCGCTCGAACTTTTATGGGATTCGGCTAGTGATCCAGTGCAGTTGTCTGAAAAATTAAACGAATTAGGGCCCAAAGCAGGGCTGGATATTAACGGGAAAAAATTAACGAGTCAAACAATTCAAGCGCTCAGACAGCAAGGGCGACGACTAAATGTTTGGACAATATCACCGTCAGAGTTCCCTTATTATATTGGACTAGGTGTTGATGAAATTACGACGGATGCTAACAGTTTTAGTTTAAACTGATTTATTTTAGGGTGAGTGCTATGTGCGTTTTATGCTAAACTAAAAGAAACCATTTGAAAGAGAGTTATTGCGTAAATGTATGAGTATATTAATGGGCTAATCACAAATATCACACCATCGTATATTGTGATTGCATCCCGAAGTGGCGTGGGATATCGCCTGTACAGTGCTAATCCTTATCGTTTTGAGGAGAATGTGGAATCGCATGTCTATGTACAGCAAATTGTTCGTGAAAATGACATCAGCTTATATGGATTTATTGATGCTGATGAGAAAGCCTTGTTTAATAAACTATTAAATGTGTCAGGGATTGGGCCTAAAAGTGCCTTAGCCATTTTGGCAAACGGGGACGCCGAGGGTCTTATTAGTGCAGTTGAAAATGATAATGTGGCTTATTTGACACAATTCCCTGGTGTCGGAAAGAAAACGGCGCAGCAAATTGTTTTGGATTTGAAAGGGAAGTTAGATGAGTTAGCATCTAAAACAGGTATGGTTGATTCTTCAAGCAATCCAGAACAATCGCAAGCCTTGGATGATGCGCTTGAAGCACTATTAGCACTTGGCTACACAGCTAAAGATGTGAAAGCGGTCGCCCAGATTATTGGTCGTAATAGCGATACTACAGATGGATATATTCGCTCAGCTTTAAAGCTGTTGGTTAAATAAAAACATCCGCGAGGATGTTTTTTTGTAGAATAAATTGATAGGCATTTGAAGTAGTCTGCATTTATTTTGAAGGATGTATTTGATATAATAAACATTGTCTGAAATACTGAAAATGCCTCTGAATATTTTGCGAGGATTAATCAGATATGACAAAAATCGCGCACCAGCGATTACTTGAAAATGGCTGATTTAAACTAATTTTCAAGTCAAAATAATGAAAACATCAGGAAGAAGGTTGTCATGGTGATTATTACTGCGGGTATGATCGGTGTTGGTAAAACAACACTCACAAGTTTGATTGCAAAGCATATGAACACGAAAGCATTTTATGAACCGGTAGGCGATAATCCCGTTTTACCGCTTTATTACTCTGATCCAAAGCAATATGGTTTCTTGTTGCAAATATACTTTTTAAATCGTCGTTTCGACATGATTAAGCAAGCGTTGGCGGACGATAATAATGTGCTTGATCGTTCAATTTATGAAGATGCTTTGTTTACAGAAGAAAACCACAAAGATGGTAATATCTCTGACTCTGAGATGGACGTTTATACCAGCCTATTAGATAATATGATGGTTGAACTACAAAAAATGCCTAAAAAAGCTCCTGATTTGATGGTATACGCTGAAACTGATTTTGAAACCATTTTATACCGTATTAAAAAGCGTGGTCGTGATTATGAACAATTTGATAATAATGAAGGTTTAAGAGCCTATTATTATAAAATGTGGTCAGCCTATCGTGATTGGTTCGATGCTTATGATGCATCTCCAAAAATTAAAATCGATTTGCAGACTTATGATCTTGAGCAAGCAGATAACCAAAAGATTATTTTGGAACAAATTGATGATGCACTAAAGGCTATTCGATAAATAAAAAAAGAAGTTCAAATTTGAACTTCTTTTTTTATTGAGCCTTTTTCTCAGCATCTAACAAGTCACGGATTTCTGTTAAAATCTCTAATTCAGGATTAGCTTTTGCTTCTTCTTGTTTGTTAGCTTTAAACAAGCGGTTAATAAACTTAACAATCAGGAATACAACGAAAGCAGTAATCAAAAAATTAATTACGTCATTTAAGAAAGCACCATATTTAAATGTTAACGTTTTTGTAATGACAAGCTGCAACTGGTCTAAGTCTGTTGTTCCGCCAGTTGCAAATGCAATGATTGGACCGATTAAGTTAGTTGTTAATGATTTAACCAATCCAGTAAAGGCGCCACCAATAATGACACCAACTGCCAAGTCAAGTACATTTCCTCGCATAATAAAAGCTTTGAATTCCGATAACATTAAGTTTGCTCCTCTATTCTCTTTAAAATTATTCTTGATTAAATTATACAATAAATGCAGATTTTTGCCAAAAAAAAGAATACTATGATACTTTAATTTTCGTTTAATTGATTTGAATTTAATTTAGAAGTGCTAAATTACCAATATTAAGAAATGTTAAGGAGCATTATTATGGATTTTATCAAACGGGCTGGGCTCTATTTACGGCAAAAAATAGGGCGTACAGCGTTGATTACACTGGTAATGAGTGCCATTATGATATTTGTATTGGCAGGTATCATCATACAAAGCGCTGCTATTCAAGCAACGAATAGCGCTAAAAATTCGGCAGGTACGACGGTTACTTTAAGTGCAGACCGTGAAAAAGCTTTTGCCTCAATGCGCAAAAGTCAAAGCAGTTCGTCTTCATCAAGTAGCTCATCGTCTAATGCAGCACCGGCTGCCATTACAATGCCAAGTGTAAAAATTAAAACGGCTGAAAAAATTGCTGCTTTGAGTAATGTGGCTGGTTATCAATATAGTAATAGTGCTTCAGTAAACGCTAGTGGCTTTTCAGCGGTTACAACATCCTCATCAAGTGGCGGCGGTGGTCAAGGTGGATTCGGTGGTTCATCAAACAGCGGTGATATAACAATTAGTGGTGTGTCAACAACAGCTGCCGAAACTAACTTCAAATCAAAAAGTTATAAAATCACATCAGGTCGCGGTATTACCGCCGCCGATAAAAATACTAATAATGTTGTGATCGAAAGTGAATTGGCAACAAGCAACAGCTTAAAAGTTGGTAGCACCATTAAGGTTAAAACAACAGACGATGATGCAAAAACTTATACATTAAATGTTGTGGGTATTTACAAAGCAAAGACATCATCATCAAGTCAAGGTGGACCAAATATGAGTGATCCATCAAATACAATCTATACAAGTTATACATTTGCAGGAACAGTTAATGGTGACACAACATCTGTAACAAGTGTTGTTTACACATTAACAGATTCATCTAAAGAAAAGGCATTTACAAAGCAAGCTAAAAAGCTAATTTCAAGCAGTTTCAGTTTGACATCTAGCTCGGAAACTTATGCTTTGTTGATGAAGCCTATGAAGAATGTTCAAAGTTTTGCCAATAAGATTGTTTGGATTGTTGGTATTGCTGGTACGATTATTTTGGCATTAATTACCGTTTTGATGATTCGTGAACGTCGTCATGAGATTGGTGTCTTGATGGCATTAGGAGAAAGTAAATTTAAAATTGTGCTTCAACTTTTCTCAGAATTATTTGCGGTATTAGTATTGTCTCTAGTGATTGCAGGAGTTGCTGGAAACTTTGTAGGAAGTGCGGTAGGGAAGCAACTTGTTTCACAACAAACTACTGCTACGCAATCAACTAGCACCGGCGCTGGGTTTGGTGGCGGTGGTGGACAACAATCAGGTGGCGGCGGTGGATCAGCACCTTCTGGCGCTGGTAGAAGTGGTCAAACTAGTATGACAGCTAGTGGCAGTCAAGTAAGCAACCTAAAAACAAAGATTAGCGCAAAGTCAATGGCTGAACTTGGTGGCTTAGGTTTGGGAATCATTGCGATTGCTGTCGTCGCTGGATCAACACCAATTTTCCGCTTAAAGCCAAAAAAGATTTTGTCAAATGAATAAAGTAAAACTATTGCAAAATTATTCATGCGCCTTAATGGCTAATCAGAAGGAGAATTATTAATGACATTGGCAATAAAAGATTTAACACATCAATATAATGCACAGGAAAAGCCACTATATGAACATATTAATATGTCATTTGAACCGAAAACATTGTACAGTATAGTCGGACAATCTGGTTCTGGTAAAACAACCCTGCTTAGTTTTTTAGCAGGTTTAGACACACCATCAGAAGGGACGATTACGCTAGATGGTGAGAACATTAGTAAGTATGGATTAACCAAATACCGGAATCAAAAGGTTGCAATCATTTTCCAATCATATAATCTCTTAAATTATATGACGGCCGCACAAAATGTATCATCAGCGTTGTCGATGACCAAATCAAAGCATACTGGCGACAAGGATTATATTTATGCAACCTTAGAGAAGCTTGGTATTAATCGTACGTTGGCAGATAAAAATGTTCAGCAGTTGTCAGGTGGTCAGCAACAACGAGTTGCCATTGCACGAGCTTTGGCTGTGGATGCTAAAATAGTTATTGCTGATGAGCCAACAGGTAATCTGGATGAGGAAAATACACAAGAAGTTATCAAAATTTTCCAAGAACTGGCACATGAAGTTGGTAAAACAGTTATTTTGGTTACACACGAACCCAATGTGGCTCAAGCAGCCGATGTGCAAATTAGTTTAAAAAATCGTCAGTTCACAATTGTAGAATAACAATCAACAAAGAGCGCTATCATCAAAAGTTAGTGCTTTTTTTATTGACAAATTAATGATGTATCTATATAGTTTAGGGCATATGCAATTATTGGGGAGTCTATAATGATCAATCAAAAAACACGTTATTTCGTAATAACGACACTTTTTATCGCAATTGTATTTTTACAAATTTTTGTTCCTTGGCTTGGGTTATTACCCCTTGGGGCATTTATTGTTGGCGCTTCAGTGACGATTATTCAATTTACCGTTGCCATTGCTAGCATTATTTTAGGTCCAAAATATGGCGCAATTGTTGGCTGCTGGTGGGGATTATTATCATTTGCAAATGCCATCACTCATCCAGGAACGATAGGTTCTTTAATGTTTCAAAATCCTTTGACTGCCATTATTCCTCGTGTTTTAGTTGGTTTGATTATTGGCTATCTCTTTAATAAGCTACTACGAAACCAGTCTACAGCGATTCGGACGGTTGGGTTAGGGGTATTAGGTACAACCGCAGCTTTAATCAACACAGTAGGGGTTGTTTTGCTAACCACGTTAGGTTTTACCATTATGCATACTAACTTCACGGGTGTACCAACGCACAATATCTTAGCTTGGCTGATTAGCATTGTATCATTTAATGCCTTGTTTGAAATGATTGTAGGATTTATTCTAGTCAGTATAATTGGTAGTGTATTATTACCAATAGCCGAACGAGCGAATATAATAGGATAGAAAAAGGGTGCCAAATCGGCACCCTTTTCTGATGCGTCCACCCAGACTCGAACTGGGAGCTAAAACTTAGGAGGTTCTTGTTCTATCCCGTTGAACTATAGACGCAGTACTCATAAATTATACCGATATTTGGTGACAAAAACAAATGTTAAATGAATAATGTTGCTCTATGATATGATATAGGCGTGGAATACACATAGGAGTAAATATAATGAGCAACAATAAGACGAAATATTTGGTGATTACAACCTTCTTTATGGCAATTATCTTATTACAAGTACTGATTCCTTGGCTTGGATATATACCGCTCGGTGCTGTTATTGTGGGCGCACAACCAACAATCATACAGTTTACCGTAGCTATCGCTGCAATTCTTCTAGGAGCACGTCGGGGTGCCTTTATTGGTGGCTTTTGGGGATTGTTAACTTTATGGCAAGCTTGGTCGACACCGGGGTCTATCGGTTCATTAATGTTTCAAAATCCTTTTACGGCGTTTATACCTCGTATTTTGGTAGGTCTAATAATTGGTATGGCGTTTAATAAGTGGTTGCGCAACAAAAATTTTGGTTTCCGTACGCTTGGATTGGGATTCTTGGGCGGACTAGCCGCTTTGATTAATACAGTTGGAGTGGTCTTGCTTACTGTCATCGGTTTTACGGTGATGCGCACGAATTTTACCGGCATACCTAATCATAATTTACTAGGCTGGCTCATAGGCATCGTGTCGTTTAACAGCATTTTTGAAATTATTACTGGAATCATTTTAGTAGCTGCCATTGGTAATGTTTTGGTTCCCATTGCTGAAAGAGCTGGGATAAAAGGGTAGCAGCATAATAAAAAAGACATCAGTTAAGATGTCTTTTTTATTGTAAACCTGATTGGGTTTTGTTACTTGCAATGAGTTGAACATTATTGCTGTCACCGCTAGGTGTAAAGACGATAGAGACTTTTGTACCACTTTGGCTTTGCCAAGTAGCATAAGCATATTTTTGATCTGCGGTTAAGTAAGTAGGGTTACCGTAAGTAGCACGAATTTGATCATAGGTGGCTGAACCAAGGGCAACTTCATTATAAGTTGCTAAAGACCAGTTCCCAAATGTAGTTGTACTTGAAGAAGCGGCACTTGATGAGGAAGAACTATCGCTAACACTAGATGTATTGCTGTTATCTTGTACTGGTGTCTGCGTCGCATCTTGGGTAGCACTGCTTAAGACTTGGGAAACTTCGCTACTAGCAACAGATGGAGCTGCAGCCACACTTGTGGAAGAACTTATAACTGAAGTGGATTCTTCTGCTGAAGTACTGTTTGATGTATCTGAAGAGGTACTTGCTTTTTTTGCCTTCTTTTTGCTTGAAGATGTCGATGAGCTATGAGAAACTTTGCTTGAAGAAGTTGCTTTTTTGTTGTCAGATTGGTGACCAACAATTACAAATCCCATCACCACTACTGCAACAAAAATAATAATTATTATAATGGCATTGCGAACTTTGTGTGATGGTTTGAATGGATGACGTTGCATGAGGTATCTTGTTCCTTTCATCTATAGACATGCTGTTTATTAATTTTTATCTGTCATCTTAACAGATACTATTCTATTATTAACACGCTGTTTCAATAATACCAGAAAAGAGTTGAAAAGTATGCTAAAATAGAAACATTACGTATCGAGACAAGCAACAAGGAAGACCTCAGTGTTTTAGACCAGCAGGCTCCTGTTATTCATAAATATACGAATAAAAAAGTGTGTAGACTATGGTGATACCTAAAACATCTAGTTAATCGCACGTTTATAAAGGAAAGATTAATGACAGATTTAAGTATTATTCCCTTTGGCGGAGTCCGCGAAAATGGGAAAAACATGTATGCCGTCACAGTTAATGACGAGATTTTTATATTGGACGCAGGATTAAAGTATCCAGAAACAGACCAGCTTGGTGTAGATGTAGTGGTGCCGGATTTTGAATATTTGATTAAGAATACTGAAAAAATTGCTGGCGTTTTCTTGTCACACGGACACGCGGATGCAATTGGTGCTTTACCGTATTTTTTGCAGCAAGTCAATGTACCGATTTTTGGATCCGAACTAACAATTGAATTAGCTAAGCTAGCAATAAAAGATCAGCCGGCACTAAAAGATTATAATGATTACCACATTATTAATGAAAAAAGTGAAATTGACTTTGGTAATGTTAAAGTATCCTTCTTTAATACCACACATTCAATTCCAGAATCACTAGGTATTGTAATTGGTACTGAATATGGCCAAGTTGTGTATACTGGCGATTTTAAGTTTGATCAAACAGCAGAAAGTTACTATCGTACTGATATTCCTCGTTTAGTAGAAGTTGGTCAGGGGAGAGTATTGGCTTTGTTGGCTGATGCTGCTGGTACAGAGGGTGGAGCTGATTCAGTTAATGAATCAAAGATTGGCGATTATATATTAGAAACGTTCCGTGACAACAAAAAAAAGCGCATTATTGTAGCGGCCGTTGCTTCGAATATTCAAAGAATTCAGCAAATTATTGATGCCACTGCTGCGACAAAACGTAAGCTTGTCTTATCAGGAAATGATATCGAAAATGTTGTACGGACAGCTATCAAATTAAAAAAGTTGCAGTTACCTTTGCCAGAAAGTCAACTATTCGTCAGTTTAAAAAATATGAAGAGTTTAGTTGCCCATGAAACGGTTATTTTAGAAACAGGCCGCATGGGGGAACCAATTAAGCATTTGAACCGCATGGCAAATGGTGAAGACGCTCACATTAAGATTGGCTCAGATGATCTTGTGTTTATTACCACAACACCTTCTACAGCCATGGAAAGTGTTGTAGCAAAAACACGCGATATGATTTTCAAGCAAGGTGCTGATGTGAAGCAGATTAGCACTGATATGCGTTCGAGTGGTCATGCATCACGAAATGATTTACAAATGATGCTTAACATCATGCAACCAGCGTACTTTATGCCTATTCAAGGAGAGTATCGTGTGATGTCAGCAGCTAAAGATGCTGCTGAAGAGGTTAATTTACCTGAAGATCATATTTTGATGGCAATGAAGGGGGATCAATTTAAGTTAATTGACGGCCAATTTGAGTTAAAAGATTCGTTTGCTATTGGTGAAACGTTGATTGATGGATCCGGTATTGGCGATATTGGTAACGTGGTCTTGCGTGATCGTCGTATTTTGTCTGAAGATGGTGTTTTTGTTTCTGTTGTGACAATTGATCGTAAAAAACGTCAAGTTGTATCAAAACCAAAGTTAACATCACGTGGATTTGTTTATGTTAAAGCAAATCGTGATTTAATGAAAGAAGCTTCTGATTTAACCGTTAAACAGATTGAAGATTATTTAACTAACAATAAAAGTTTTGATTGGAATGAGCTAAAAGCCGGTGTTCGCGATGTATTGTCACGTTTCTTATTTGAGCAAACAAGACGCCGGCCTATGGTTATGCCTGTAGTTATGGAAGTTAACCAAAATCGCAGACCAAATAACCATAAAACAACGGCGACACAATCTGGTGCTCAAGCAAGCAAAAAACCAGCACAAAAGAAACTGGCAACACCTAGTAGCAATAAAAAAAAGGTTCGCCGTCCAGCAAAAAAGAACGTACAAAGTAAAACTACTGAATAATAAAAGTCCCAACTCGATTGAGTTGGGCTTTTGAATATTTGAAAGGAGGGCATGTGTTTTAATGATATACTGCATGATTTGGATATTGTTTGAGCACAATAAATTATGGATGAAAATATAACACCAGAAAATCAAGAATTAATTGATCGAGCCAATATTGAGACAAAACAAAAAAATTGGCATGATGCTGCTGAAACGTTAGCCACACTTTACGAAAAGATGCAAACATTCAAAGTTAATTATCGTCTAGTAACGGCGTTATTTATGGATGAGCAATATCAACTTGCTTCATCTTATGCGGATGACTTTCTATTAGAATATTTAGATGATGAATCTAATTTTCGAATGATTGTAGCGCTTGCAGTTCAAAATCAAAATTTTGTTTATGCACAACAATTGGCTGTACTTTGGGATGATTTAGACGTCGTTGATGAAGTTCTAGAGGAAATTAGACAGGCTGAAGAACGGGCGCAAGAGAATATGAAAGCAACACTTGATACTGTTGCGCGTCAGTTTTATCATATGAGTGATTATGATTTACTAGCACAACGTGATCGCTACGAATCTGCGCGACATTTACCAGTAGCACAGTTTGTTGTTGGTGCTAAATTTCTCCTTGTGGATCCGTACGCATTACCCATTATCCGCGCAACTTTATTAGAAGATCTGCAAAAACTACAGATTGATGGGGTAGTTAAGTACCGCTGGCTTGATGATGAAATTTATACGATACAGCTCAGCGATGTAATGCCATTAACTAGTTCAGCAGTTTTTGAAGCTGCAGCAGCAACACTTGAAAGCAGATTAGGGCAAGAAGACCCCATTGCCTTAGAAATGTTGGCTCATCAAATGCGCATTGAGCTAACATTGCTATACCCACGAGTTGATATCGCAATAACTGATATTGAAAAATGGGTTGATAACAGTATCGCACATTATTATGGTCGCTCTAAACCAGATGAGCCAGAAAATCAACGACAATGGCATGAAAAAATAAATGCGTTGACTGAAAGCTTTTTTGAAAATTAAGTTCAAAACGGTTTACATTTTCTTAATAAGTCGGTATAATAATTTCTGGCTTCAAAAGCCGGAAAAATGCAAGTTATTTGTTGTCTTTTGACGGCTTGCGTTGTAAAATATATTTATAAACATTTTTCATAATATTGAAAAATGAATTTTGGAGGAAACTACATTGGCTAAGGAAACTTACGTTCGCACTAAGCCCCACGTTAACATTGGTACTATTGGACACGTCGATCACGGAAAGACGACTTTGACTGCCGCTATCTCAAAGGTATTGGCTGAAAAGCAAGGTGTTGATGCTACTGATTTTGCTGAAATCGATAACGCGCCTGAAGAAAAAGAACGTGGTATCACAATTAACACTTCTCATATCGAATATGAAACAGAGAAGCGTCACTATGCCCACATCGATGCCCCAGGTCACGCGGATTACGTTAAAAACATGATCACTGGTGCTGCCCAAATGGATGGTGCTATCTTGGTTGTTGCTGCAACTGATGGTCCTATGCCACAAACACGTGAACACATCTTGTTGGCACGTCAAGTTGGTGTTGACTACTTGGTTGTCTTCTTGAACAAGACTGATTTGGTTGATGATGAAGAATTAGTTGAATTGGTTGAAATGGAAGTTCGTGAATTGTTGTCAGAATATGACTTCCCAGGTGACGATATTCCTGTACTTAAGGGTTCAGCTTTGAAGGCTTTGGAAGGTGATCCTGAACAAGTTAAGGTTATCGAAGAATTGATGGATACTGTTGATTCATACATTCCAGAACCAGCACGTGAAACAGACAAGCCATTCTTGATGCCTGTCGAAGACGTCTTCACAATCACTGGTCGTGGTACAGTTGCTTCTGGTCGTGTTGACCGTGGTGTATTGACTACAGGAACTGAAGTTGAAATCGTTGGTTTGAAGGACGAAGTTCAAAAGACTACTGTTACAGGTATCGAAATGTTCCGTAAGACTTTGGAAGAAGCTCAAGCGGGTGATAACATTGGTGCATTGTTGCGTGGTGTTGATCGTAGCAACATTGAACGTGGTCAAGTTTTGGCAAAGCCAGGTTCAATTAAGACACACAAGAAGTTCAAGGCTGAAGTTTATGTCTTGACAAAGGAAGAAGGTGGTCGTCATACACCATTCTTCACTAACTACCGTCCACAATTCTACTTCCACACAACTGATGTTACAGGTGTTGTTGAATTGCCAGCCGGTGTTGAAATGGTTATGCCTGGTGACCAAGTGACATTCGAAATCGAATTGATCTCACCAGTTGCCATCGAACAAGGGTTGAAGTTTACTGTTCGTGAAGGTGGCCACACTGTTGGTGCCGGAACAGTTACTGATATCGAAGACTAATAATTTTATTAGTATTCAAAAAAACACGCGTAGGCGTGTTTTTTTTTATTTCTTCTTTTCGTCTTTATCATGACCTAGTGCTGCTTTTCGAGTTTCTTCATTACTTTCACTAGTTGGTAATGAAATGAGATCTTCGAATGAATTTGATACTTTTTCTTCACGATTTACAATTTTAGCCATTAGTAGTCTCCATATATAGTTTATTAAAGTTAGTTTTATGCAATATTATACAATGTATTCAGTTTAATACGAATAACAGATGCATATAAATTATAACACTGTATAATAGTAATTAACATTAGAAATGGAGATTAATAATGACTGAGTTATTGAATATAAAAAACTTGAAAAAACAATTTGGTGAAAAAATAATTTTTGATAATGTAAATGTCGCTGTGCAAAAAGGAGAGGTTATCTCTGTTATTGGTCCTTCTGGCGCAGGTAAATCTACTTTTTTGCGCGCCATTAATATGTTAGATGCACCAACTAGTGGTAAGGTGAATTTTGAGGATCAGGATTTAACAAATCTGTCTGAAAAAGAGTTGGATCAGTTACGTGAAAAAATGGGTATGGTGTTTCAAAGCTTTAATTTGTTTCCAAATTTGTCTGTGATTGAGAACATTAAATTAGCACCGGTAAAAGTTAAAAATATTAGCGACAAGGAAGCAACAGAAACTGCTGAAAAGCTACTTGCTCAAGTTGGCCTAGCCGATAAAGGAACTGTTTATCCAGACAGTCTCTCAGGAGGGCAGAAACAACGTGTAGCGATCGCACGTGCTCTGGCAATGTCTCCTGATGTATTGCTCTTTGATGAGCCAACAAGTGCCTTAGATCCAGAAATGGTAGGTGAGGTATTAGGCGTGATGAAGCAGTTGGCAGAAGATGGAATGACCATGATTGTTGTAACGCATGAGATGGGGTTTGCACGTGAAGTAGCGGATACTGTATGGTTTATGGCTGACGGTGGTATACAAGAGATTGCTACACCACAATCATTCTTTGATAAGCCAAAGACAAAGCGGGCACAAGAATTCTTAGAAAAAGTGTTGTAAAACAAAAAGATGAACAAGCAAAAGAAACATGCCGGTGAATTTGCCGCCACACTAATAGAAGATGGAATGGTTGTTGGTCTTGGAACAGGTTCTACGATAGCATACTTTTTAGATGCATTAGCTAAACGTATTCAAGATGAACAAATGACTATTATTGGCGTGACCACCTCAACAAAGACTGCCAGACGTGCGGAAGAACTTGGTATTCCGATTCGTGATATTGACTTAGTACCAATGATAGATTTAACAATTGATGGTGCGGATGAGGTTGATCAGCATTTAAATGGCATCAAAGGTGGTGGAGCAGCTTTCTTAATGGAGAAAATTGTCGCGAGATATTCTAGACGTGTGATTTGGATTATTGACGAACAGAAGCTGCATAGTAAACTGGGACAATTTCCTTTGCCAGTAGAAGTAGTAGCATTTGGCAGTGGTAAACTAATAGCTGAACTAAAAAAGCGTCATTTGCACCCCAAATTACGTCTAGACAACCATCAGCAACCGCTAGTAACGGACTTAGGACACTATATTGTTGATCTAGATTTAGAACAAATTGATCAGCCGTTTGAACTAGGGCGTTATTTAGATGGACAGATTGGTATCGTTGAGCATGGGTTATTTCTAAATGTTGCGGATCAAGTTATTATTGGACAGGACGAAGGCTATCGGATCATGAATAACTTACAGAAAGAAATGTAATCTATTAAAAGCGCTTACATTATTTTTTTAATAGCGCTATAATGTAGTTATTAAGAAATAAGAGGGATAGGCGTATGGCATATAATAACATTTTGGTTGCAATTGATGGTTCAGAAGTTTCAAACACATTGATAAAAAAAGTTGTTGCGTTTGCTCCTGATTCACACATTGATATTTTGACAGTAGTGGATACCACAGGTGGTGGTTATTTTGGTTCGATCGCAATGAATGAAGACGTGGTTTACCAAATGGAACAAACTGCAGAAAAGGCTATTAATGAATCTTTTGATTACGCTAAGTCATTGGGGCATAATGATGTCGATATTCATGTACGTTTTGGTTCACCAAAGCGCGTGATTGCGCGTGATTTCCCGAAGGACCACCATAATGATTTAATTGTGATTGGTGAAACCGGGCTGAGCCGTTTACAAAGAGCGATGGCAGGTACGGTACCATCCTTCGTAACACAGGTTTCTAAAGTAGATGTTTTGATTATGCGGACGTTTGAAAAATGAAGCTCAAAAAAACAGGTAGCGTATGCTACCTGTTTTTTATTGTGCTTCTTTTATAATTTCAATATTTGTAATCTTTACGGGATTAGCTGGCTTTGATTTTTCACCACTTGAAGTTGCGCTAACTTTAGCGTTGGCTATTTTATCTACTACCGCCATGCCATCAATGACTTGGCCAAATACAGTGTAATTACCATCCAAACTAGGATAGCCGCCTTTTTTATAAGCATTGACAATTTTTGTCGGGTAAATATTGGGGTTGACGCCACTTGAAACATCTTCTGGGTTTTGGACAATGAAGAACTGACTAGCATTAGTGTCTGTACCTGCATTTGCCATTGAAACAGCGCCACGAATATTGTATAGTGAGGTACTAATTTCATTTTTAAATCCGTTACCACTATCGATATTCTTGTCTTTACCTTTCCAAATTGATTGCCCACCACTACCTGTACCTGTTGGATCACCACCTTGAATCATAAAATTATTAATAACACGATGAAATGATGTGTTGTTATAGTAACCATCTTTGGCGTGAGTAATGAAATTTTCAACAGCTAGTGGTGTGTATTTATTGAAGAGTTTTATGGTGATGTCACCATAAGTTGTCTTCATGATGAGCTTACTCTCGTTTTTAGCAATTTTAGTTGTTAGTTGAGGGAGGGCAACTTTATCTAGTTTAGGATCTTTTTTTGTACTAGCTGTTTTTTGCTGTGTCATCAGTAAAATGCCAACAATGCTAATGATTAATATGATTCCCATAATAATATGCGGCAAAAATTTTTTCATCATTAAATCCTTTCAATAACATCCGTTTGGACGAACCTTGTAATATAACTGACTTGTGAATAGTCGGCCTCAAGTAGATTATTTTTATATTCATGCCATGCTTCAGGGACTTGCTCAAATTTAATAATGAGTAAACCCCCGTGGGTTAGCCGCGGTAAGACGTATGAAATTTGTTGTAGGTAATCGGCTGGTCGATCGTTAACATTTTTAGCGTCATCAGAATAATCGAAAATGGCGACACTAATTTGGTTTTGTGAACCAAGTTCATTGATGAATTGGTCATCCAATGTTTTCCCCAGCAAGGTTACACGATCTGACAAGCCACTCATGAAAAGCGAAGCAGCGGCAGCATTGGCATTGTCCTTGGTTGTCGCATAGCTAAGCACTTTTCCAGCATTCCCAACTCTCGTAGCTAAAAATCTGGTATTGATACCATTTGCCGTCGTGCCATCGAGAACTATATCGTTAATTTTGACTGTTTGTTCAATTAATTGATGTGTGAAAGTATTACTTGTGAGAATCATGAAGAACTCCTGTAGCTGATTTAAGATCAAAAATAAAATACTTCGAAATAAAAAGTAACACGTAACCAAGTGATAAACCAGCAAGAATATCACTTGGATAATGCACGTTAACATACACTCTGCTGATTGGAATAATGATAATTAAACTGGTTAGAACAATTACACTGGCAGTTTTGAATAAACTTGGCTTTAGGTGATAATTGATCAAAATAATTAATGAACCATATAATAAAATTGCGGCCATAGAATGACCAGAGGGAAAGCTGTAGCCACTCTCTTGAATAAGTTGTGGTTGTGGCCTGACACGAGTAATCATGTGTTTGAGCACTTGTGTAATGATTCCAGCTGAGAATATGATATTAACGGACAAAAATAAAAGTTCGCGATAACAATGTTTATAGGCCAGAAAAATACTAACAATTACTGATACTACAATAATTGCAGTCATATTGCCAGCCTGTGTAATATAAGTAAAAAATAAAGTAGTAAAGGTACCACGATGTTGGATCAACTGTTGGAAAAATATATCAAATTGGCGAAACCAGTTGGGACTCATCAGAACGCCAAACGTCATTATACCAAAGAGTATAGTCGCCAATACTGTACTTAATCTTTGTTTCTTTTGTTGAATAGTCATGCATTCAATTATACCTGATTATAGTAATTTGTGTTATAATAATAGCATTATTGTTCAACACTATTACGTATGGCGGGGTATCAGAGAGTAAGTGGCGCTGGAAACTTACCAAACAAAGTTCGGAACTCAGTTGATTAAATTGCTAGTGAAACTAAGTAGCTGGCAACGTTTTGTCGCGTTAAGATAAATGAGACGTAGCAATACGTGAACATGGGTGGTACCGCGAAAATTAAGTTTCGCCCCGTGTCATGCCTTTTTGGTGTGATATGGGGCTTTTTTGTTTCAACGGAGCGTCCATGCATCACTAAAGAGAATAAATAAATGATAAAAGGAAAAATTTATGGCATACGATCACAAATCTATTGAAGCCAAGTGGCAAAAATATTGGGATGAACACGAGACGTTTAGGGCTCCTGATAAATCAGAAAAAGAAAAGTACTACGTTATGGATATGTTCCCCTATCCTTCTGGACAAGGATTACATGTTGGGCATCCCGAGGGGTATACAGCGACTGATATTATGAGTCGTTATAAGCGTGCTAAAGGTTTCAATGTTTTGCATCCAATGGGATGGGACGCATTTGGATTACCTGCGGAACAATACGCAATTAAAACAGGTAATAATCCAGCAGGCTTCACCAACAAAAATGTCCAAGTGTTTAAAAATCAAATTAAGTCACTTGGCTTTTCAATTGATTGGTCGCGTGAAATCAATACAACTGATCCTGAATATTATAAGTGGTCACAATGGATTTTTGAAAAGTTATACGAAAAAGGCTTAGCCTACGAAGATGAAATCATGGTTAACTGGGCTCCAGATTTTCCAGGTGGTGGTATTGTTGTTGCCAACGAAGAAGTCATCGATGGTAAGACAGAACGTGGTGGTTATCCAGTTTACCGCAAGCCAATGAAACAATGGGTTTTGCGCATTACAGCTTATGCCGATCGTTTACTTGAAGATTTGGAAGATTTAGATTGGCCAGAAGCTATTAAGGAACAACAACGTCACTGGATTGGGAAGTCAATTGGTGCTTCTGTATTCTTCAATATTGCAGATTCAGACAAACAAATTGAAGTTTATACCACACGACCAGATACGTTGTTTGGTGCCCAGTATATGGTTCTATCACCAGAACATGAACTGGTAGATGAAATCACTACGCTAGAGCAAAAAGAAGCCATTGCCAACTATAAAAAAGAGGTAGAAACTAAATCTGATTTGGAACGAACAGATTTGAACAAAGATAAGACCGGAGCCTTTACAGGTGCTTATGCTACTAATCCAATCAATGGTGAGAAGTTACCTATTTGGATTGCTGACTATGTTTTGTCTTCTTACGGTACTGGTGCTATCATGGCTGTTCCAGCACATGATGATCGTGATTGGGAATTTGCTAAAAAGTTCAATTTGCCAATTAAAGCTGTTATTGAAGGTGGCGATGTTGAAGAAGCTGCTTACACTGACGATGGTACGCATATTAATTCTGGCTTCTTAGATGGGTTAAATAAGCAAGAAGCCATCGATAAAGCTATTAGTTGGTTGGAAGAACATAATGCTGGTCATCAACAAATTAACTATCGCTTGCGTGATTGGATCTTTTCACGTCAACGTTATTGGGGTGAACCTATTCCAGTTATTCATTGGGAAGATGGTACACAAACCCTCGTTCCTGAATCAGAATTGCCATTGCGTCTACCAGAAATGACACAAGAACAATTAAAACCTTCTGGAACGGGAGAATCACCATTAGCTAATGCTACTGATTGGCTAAATGTTACTCGTGAAGATGGTGTTAAGGGGCGTCGTGAGACCAATACCATGCCGCAGTGGGCTGGTTCATCATGGTATTTCCTACGTTATGTTGATCCGCACAATTCAGAGGCGTTGGCTGATCCTGAAAAGTTAAAGTACTGGATGAATGTTGATTTGTACGTAGGTGGTGCAGAACACGCTGTTTTGCATTTATTGTATGCACGTTTTTGGCACAAGTTCTTATATGACTTAGGTGTTGTACCAACTAAAGAGCCATTCCAAAAATTAGTTAACCAAGGCATGATCTTAGGTGAAAACCACGAGAAAATGTCTAAATCTAAGGGGAATGTTGTTAATCCTGATGAAATTGTTAACAATTATGGCGCAGATACATTACGTGTATATGAAATGTTCATGGGGCCATTGACACAAAGCAAGCCTTGGTCTGAAGATGGCGTTGCCGGATCGCGTCGTTGGTTGGATCGTGTATGGCGTCTGCTAGTTGATGAGGAAGATAAGTTACGTGACCATGTAACAACGGTCAACAAAGGGGACTTAGATAAAATCTATCATCAAACAGTTAAAAAAGTTTCGGAAGATTTGGAGAATATGCGATTTAACACAGCTATTTCTCAATTAATGGTTTTTGTTAATGAAGCATATAAATCAGAAGCCTTACCTGTCCAGTATATGGATGGTTTTGTTCAAATGTTGGCGCCGATTGCACCACACTTAGCTGAAGAACTATGGTCAAAACTTGGACATGAAGAGGATATTAGTTACGTTTCATGGCCAACTTATGACGAAAGTCAGCTTGTTGAAGATAGTGTGGAAATTATTTTCCAAGTGAATGGTAAAGTGCGTGGTAAAGCCACTGTTGCTCGTAACATTGATAAAGATGCTATGCTCGACTATGCTAAGGCTGATGAAAATGTCCAGAACTTTATTTCTGGTAAGGAAATTCGCAAAATAATTGCGATTCCTGGTAAGTTTGTTAATATTGTGGTAGGTTAAGATATCGAGTTAACAAATTTATACTTTATTGCTAGTTGAAGAAAAGCAATAATCCCGTTTTTGCGGGGTACATAATTAAAAATGAGGTCTCAAACATGACGAATGATCAACGTCCAGAAAAATTCAACGGTAATAGTCGCGTTGATAAAACAGATGTTGACGGTAAAACGTTAACGGCTGATGAAATTCTAGCATTGGCAGGACGGCACTTACAAGAAAAACGTAATCTGGGACCAAAAACGACACGGAAGTCACGTAGCCATGCTACTATACCTCAGCCAACAGAACAAGAAATTTTGGCTATTAAAGAGAAAAATATTCGTGCACGGCAAAAAATTATAAAAAAGAAACCTAATTTGCAGGTTCCAGAACAACTATCTACTGCTGATAGCTCTCTAGAGAAACAACCAACGACAAAAGAAAGCAATCAAGCAACATTAATTAAAGGTTCAGCGTGGTTGTCCGTTGGAAACATGGTTTCACGCGTCTTAGGCGTTGTATACTTAATTCCGTGGATGGCCATGCTTGGTAGCTACGGTACAAGAGCGAACGGCTTATTTAACCAAGGATATACCATCTATGCAATCTTTTTAGCGATAGCTACATTTGGTATTCCTGCAGCCATTTCAAAAGTAGTCGCGGAATTGGCAGCTAAAAACGATGTCTACCGATCAAGGCAGTTAACAAGGCAATCTATGGCCTTGGGTATTGTACTAGGCATAGTGTTTGGTTTGATTTTGTACTTTGCTGCTCCCGCCTTATCCAATGACAATGCTGATGTTATTCCAGTACTTCATTCCTTAGCACCGGCGGTAGCTATTTTTCCTTTAATGTCAATGATCCGTGGCTTATTTCAAGGGCATCAATTAATGAGTATATCAGCCATGTCACAGGTTGTAGAACAAATTGCTCGGGTTGTTTACATGCTAGTAATGGCAGTTATTGTGTTAAAAGCTGACCCAGATAATTGGACTGGTGTAGTTGTGCAATCAACTTTTGCAGCATTTATTGGTGCCATTTTTAGTATGTTGGTATTAATGTGGGGATGGGTGAAGTATCGTCATATATTGTCCCGACCAGTGCTTCACTCTGTAAAACACGAAAAGGCTAGAACACTCAGTTTAGTGCTAAATATTTTGAAAGAATCATGGCCATTTATCATTATTGGCTCTGCTATAACACTGTTTCAAGCTGTCGATCAGTATTCATTCTTTAGCATAATGAATCACTTTTTTTCCGTTTCTAAATCGGATTTGTTGGAAAAATTTTCACTCTTTAGTGCAAATCCCAATAAGCTCATAATGATTATTGTGCCATTTTCAACTAGTATAGCGGCGACAGCGTTACCAATGTTATCAGGTAGTAAAGCTGCGTTAACTTATGAAACGATTCAAGATCAATTAAAGCAGGTATTGAAGTTGTTCTCTTTGATTATGTTGCCTAGTGTTTTGGGAATGTATGCAATTGCAGAACCTTTGTATAAAATGTTCTATCCAATTGAGGCCTCAAACCAAGAAGGTATTTACATGCTACAATACTCAACAATCTTGGCATTGGTATTTAGTTTGTTCATGTTGCTTGCATTTGTATTACAAGCTCTTTCAGAAGTTAAAATTGTTATGAAAGCATTCTTTGTTGGCATTATCATTAAAATCGTTTTGCAGATTCCATTGATACGCTATTTTGAAGGTATGGGTGCTTTGATGACGAGCGTGATTGGCATGTTCATTTCAATTCTCTATATGTTGGACTTTTTGCAAAAGGTTTATGGTGTTTCATTTAGTATGATTGGTAAAGAACTATGGCAAATGTTTATGGCTTCAGCCCTAATGGCTATTGTTGCCTATATTATCGTCTTTGCTATGGACAACTTTATTTTCCCAATGGATACAAAGTTCTCGGTTACTGTGACAACTTTTAGTGCGGTCTTGATTGGTGGCGCTTTGTTAATCATAATGTATTTGCGAATGGGCTTGGGAGATGAGTTATTAGGCCGAAGAATGCGTTATATTCCTAAAATACTGCAACCAAAACGATGATTTTTCATCGTTTTTTTTATGATAAATAACACCTATAAAGACAATAAAAAATTCTTAAGATAGTACTTTTTGAGGATTATATAGGGTATGCTAAAATTAGGTTTTAAATTAAGCTTTTAGCGGAGGCAAAACAATGACAGATTCTCAAACTGTGTTGCAGCCAGAATTAATCAATCGGCTCGATAGTAAAATTATGTACCTCGGACAATTACAGTCTGCTGTAATGAACCAACAGGTGCCCCAAGTATATGAATTACTTGACTCCAAAAAATTTAACGAGCAAATTCGCCAACGTCCTCATGCAGATTCTAATGCCTTACTCGCCCAAATGGTTACTGACATTCATGATAATCTGGCAATTTTCTTAGCACCTGAATTATTGAAATATTTAAAACAACAGTTTAGTTTTTTTGATTTTGTGGCAACCAGCGATGAACCATCAATTTATCAAGTGTATATTGGCACTTGGTGGGATCACCGCCAATTTGCAATCTTAGACGTGTTGTCGCTCACGTTAACAATTAATAAAAAAATAGTCAGTGAATGGCAAGAAACAATTAAATTGCCAACTGGTGCAAATATCAATGATATTCAAATTCGTGAAATAAAACAAATTACGAATGGCTTACAAACTTTTTTGGACGATGAAACTAAACGGAATTTAGAAGTGCAAGTTTTAAATGATCAGTTAGCTCAACTAAAAGAAAATAAATCTGGACTGCTAGGACGTACTGATAAAAAGGCTCGGGAAGAATTAGAAAATAAACGTGATTTGTTGTTGGCCTCGCAGCAAAGAGTTCCTGAAGTAAAAGCTAAGTTAGCTGAACACGAATCCGAAATGCTTCAATTGGAAAAAGATGACGCTTTACGTCACCTAGAAATCGAAGAAATATTGTCACATTTTGATGACATTGACGCTTTCATTCAAAAAGTAGATCACCTTTATGTTGACTACTTGAAAACACTATTGCAGAAGAAATGATATGAATTTTGATACTTATAATTATTCACAACAATTGAAGAAAGACTTAGAAGTGTTTCAACGGTGGCAAGTGTTAATTGAAGCACTTTCTGAAGCCAATCAGACTGCTGAAATATTGGATATTACCAAAAAAATATTGGCTTTTGACGTTCATAAATCAGAAATTATGCGTGTAGCGAGTGAACACTGGTACCCCAATACACATTGGATTGCTGTGGCTTTCTCAAACTTAGCTAAAATGACCTCGCTATCGCATACGCAAGTCATTTTACCAAAGATGCAAAAAGTGGCTGAACTCCATTTTGAAGAATTTCCAAACGCGGCTTTCCAATTTACCAAGGCACCTTTAGCTGCAGGAGGTTATTATTTAGAAGAAATATCTCAAAATTTACGCGTTGCATACTGGGATATTGTAAATAAACGTTTTTACTTAGACACTGTGCATTTCATGAAGTTAGTGCAAACAGAAGCCATTCAAATCGCTGGTGTTGAGGCATTAACTATTTTTCAAAAGCGCTTGACAGCAATTAGCTATCTTCTAAAAGATAACGAGTATTCTATTGATATTGTCGGACTTGATATGACAGATACTCAAAATTTGATGATGCAGCAAAAGGATTTGTCAGCTGAAATACTTGATAGTTTGTTTGTTGAGGCGGCAAAGCAAAACTTTGTCTTAACGTTATTACAAAATGATAAAGACGGAGCGGTATTAAAAATAGGATCTGTATCATTAGAGATTATTCAGCACCGTGACCAACAAGAGCACGCGGTCTGGCAATATGATATCATTGATAATAATAAACGTGTTACAATTTATACACTGTTTCAACAATTACCTTTTTTTGCCAACTGGTATGAAAAATGGTTTAATGAAGTTGGTCTGAAGGACAAACGTGCAGTTTTTGTGGATTAAAGCCAAAACTGGCGTCGATTAGAAAGAGGAAACATTATGACAATATTGATTATAATTGCGATCGTTGTAATTATCGCTGTTGCTTGGGTTAGCATTTACAACTCGCTTGTAAAAACACGCATGCAAACAAAAGAATCTTGGAGCCAGATTGACGTTCAATTAAAGCGTCGTAATGATTTGATTCCAAATTTAGTGGAAACTGTTAAGGGGTACGCTAAGCATGAAAGCGGTACGTTAGAAGAAGTAACGAAACTTCGTCAAGAGGTGGAACGGGCCGCAACGCCGGCTGATAAAATGGTTGCCTCAAACCAATTGACTGGTGTTTTATCTGGATTCTTTGCCCGTGCTGAAGCTTATCCTGATTTGAAAGCTAATACAAACTTTACAAAGTTGCAAGAAGAACTAACAAACACGGAAAACAAGATTGCCTATTCACGTCAGTTGTTTAATTCAACAACAGCACTTTACAATACGAAGTTACAACAATTTCCAAGTAATATTGTTGCGGGAATTCATCATTTTGAACCTAGTGAATTTTTGCAAGTCCCAGAAGCTGAGAAAGAAGTCCCTACGGTTAAGTTCTAATGTTGTACCAACAAATACAATCAAATAAACGGCGCACCATTGTATTATTATTTGTATTTTTTATTTTGGTAGCCTTAGTCGGAGCTGCAGTAGGTTACCTATTGCTTAATTCCTTAGAAACTGGCGTAGTTGCGGCCATAGTTATTGGTGCTATTTACACAATTATTATGGTTAGTAATTCAACTAATGTAGTCATGGCGATGAACCATGGTCACGAAATCAAAAATGCTGACCAAGCTCCAGAACTGTGGCACACAGTCGAGGACATGGCGATGGTTGCTCAAGTACCGATGCCACGGGTATTTATTATTGATGACGATAGTCCTAATGCTTTTGCTACCGGAAATAATCCTGAGCATTCGGCAGTTGCCGCCACTACTGGGCTACTGAAGATTATGAACCGAAGCGAGTTAGAGGGTGTTATCGCTCACGAAATGAGCCATGTGCGCAACTACGACATACGAATTTCAACTATTGCTTTAGCCTTAGCCGCTGCTATCACACTATTAACTAATATTGGTGGTAATTGGTGGTTTTGGGGCAGTGGTGATAGGCGACGGAATGATGATCGTAATGGTGGTGGTGGTTTACAAATACTGTTGTTAGTATTTTCGATTTTAATGATGGTTTTAGCACCGTTGGCTGCTGCAGCAATTCAAATGGCGATTTCACGTAACCGTGAATATCTTGCTGATGCTGGTAGTGCGGAGCTAACGAGAAACCCACAAGGATTGATTTCAGCATTACGAAAATTAGGTAACGCACAGCCGATGAAGGATGTGGATTCTTCATCAGCTGCATTGTATATTAGTAATCCTTTGAAGAACAAGGAGCGTTTGTTTGATACGCATCCACCAATTGAAGAACGTATTGATCGTTTAGAAAAAATGTAAAATGCGTAAAGGTTAATATAATTGAGCAAAACAAAAAGTCACGAACATATTCGTGACTTTTTTTGTTATGATAAAGAATGATGTAATTTGAATTTTGTGGAGTGTTGGGCGATGAAAAATATTAAAATTAACTGGCGAAAAGTACTACTTACGATACTCATCTTTTTTGCTAGTTCAGTTGTACAAGTAGTTGGATTAAACGCTTTTTTAATTCCTAATAATGTTTTCTCAGGTGGATTTAACGGTATTGCGCAGCTATTATCTTTGTTCTCCCAAAACTTTTTCCACGTTAGCATGCCTACTGGAACATTTATTATGATATTCAACATTCCAGTTGGAATTGTTGGTTGGAAAATGATTGGTGGTAAATTTACAATATTGAGCTTTGCTAATTCACTATTCGTATCTGCTGTTCAAATTATTGCGCCAACACAAGCCCTAACCACGAATCCGCTGTTAGCAGCCTTATTTGGTGGCTTATTAATTGGTGCTTCGATCGGATTAGCCATGAGATATGGTTTTTCAACAGGTGGCATGGATATTGTCGCGATGGTTGTTCAAAAGCGGACCGGAAAATCGATTGGTGCGCTGATGAACGTGATTAATTTCGGCGTTGTTGTTATTGCTGGT
Organism: Leuconostoc sp. XM4; assembly: GCF_055698815.1. NCBI lineage: Bacteria > Bacillati > Bacillota > Bacilli > Lactobacillales > Lactobacillaceae > Leuconostoc > Leuconostoc sp. XM4. The sequence continues at coordinate 603,034 of NZ_CP134507.1, forward strand.
TCATTTATAGGCTGGCAAAATGCCTTATTCACAATCATTGGTATTTATGCAACCGGTCGTGTTGTTGATACGCTATATACTGGTTATCAGAAGTTGACGGCAATGATTGTGACCTCCAAAGGGGATGAAGTCGTTGCAGAGTTGCACAAAGACCTAATCCGAGGAATTACCATTTTACCATCGAAAGGCGCCTATACCAAACGTGATTCGACAACATTAATGATGGTTCTTTCCCGTTACGAATTATTTGAAATGCAAGAGGTCGTCCATCGTGCTGATCCAAAAGCGTTTATCAATTTAATGAACACAGTTAGTGTTTCAGGGGAGTTTCTTGATGCTGACCGTCAGCTGCAGATGAAGCGGGCGGTCGCTGTTCCAAAAGTTGAAACCGTCGAGGCGCAGATTGAAGCTGAACAACGGCTAGAAGAGCAACTTGAAAATTTAGACGATAAAAAGTAAAATATAGGAAATAGAAGGAGAATACTTATGCCAATAGTACAAGTCGAATTGCTTGAAGGTCGTACTCACGAACAACTTGCCAAAATGGTGAAAGACATTACCAATGTTATTGTTGAGGACGCAGGCGCATCACGAGAAGCTGTTCACGTTATTTTACGCGAAATGCCAAAAGACCATTATGCGGTTGGTGGTGTCTTAAAAAGTGATCAATAATTTTATTACAAACGATTAAAAACGGGGTATTTTATTCACCCTGTTTTTTTGTAGAAATAAAATTTCAAGTTAGTAACAATAGTGCATTCCTTATGTTTTTTTAACAATTTCATGATAGAATTAAAATGTTAAGAAAAATTTAAACATTGAGAGTAAAAAATAACACTGATTGTGGTGTTTAGAGTGGAAAGGTAGGGAAATATGGAACGACTGGATAAAAAAGTAGTAGCTTCAGGACTGAGTTTATTAGGTCTGGTAGGCGTTGGCTCGGGTATCGCCCATGCTGATGATGTTAAAAGCACTGTCAACAAGGCTGTTAATTCTGTTGCCGAAGCTGCTGGACTAATTGATAATAAAACGGTTAATCTCACTCAAAAGAGTTTAACAATACCAAAAGATAAAGTAGCTCATATTGAGACACCAGCTGAGAAAAAAGTTTCCCAAAAAGCCACTACTAAATTAACATCATATAAAGTAAAGGCTGGAGATTCTCTTTGGTCGATTGCTCATAATCATAATTTGAATGTAGATGATCTCGTGAGTGAGAATAATAATTCTGATTTGATATCAGTAGGGCAAACATTAAACTTGCCAACTAGTGTTGGCGCCGATACACAAACAACAGTGGCTGATCAATCACCAACAGACATTAATAAAAGTACTGATTCCTACGCTGACTCGTTGCAAACTGCCGCTAGCGCACCTGTTTCAGAGGTGTCAGCAGCTGGTAACGTAGAATCAACGGAATCTTCAGTCACTTCTAGTACTTCCAGTCAAGATTCGTTGGCCTCGAGCTCAGCAGCTGAAAGCTCAGTATCTTCGACTCCATCAAGTGAAGAATCAACGTTGGCAAGCACCACAGATTCTAGTGTGTCAAGTGGAGAATCAGCGCCATCAAGTTCAGAGAGTTCAGTGACAGAGAGTTCGGCAGTCTCGAGCGGATCAGATGAAGAAACAAGTTCAGCGACGGAGGCCACCTCTTCAACAACGTCTAGCACGGCAGATGTAGCGTCAGAAACGCAAAACACATCAGGCAATACTAGTAGTAGTGAGACAACAGCTGCAAGTGACGCTACAGCTTATACGAGTTCTGCAGATTCAACTGCAACAGATGCTTCAGCCAACATCAATAGTTCTTACGGTGCAGCTGCTGTTTCAAGTTCCGAGTCGAGTGCTGGGCAACAGTATAATCAGCTATCTTCAACTACGAACAGCAACGGTAATTTAGTCAATCTTTCTACTGGGTCTGTCAGTCAAATAGTAAATTCTAATACAACACAATCTGCGTCTGGAAATTCTGCCGCAATTATTGCGCTAGCGCAACAATTGGTAGCACAAAATATTCCTTATGTTTGGGGTGGAGGAACGCCTTCAACTGGGTTGGATTGCTCTGGATTAGTGAGTTATGTTTTCAAAAATGCTGCCGGCATCTCATTACCACACTCGTCCGTTGAACAAGAAATGTACACTCAAAAGAAGTCGGTTTCTCAAGCTCAGCCAGGTGACTTACTATTTTGGGGTACGCCAGGCGCTTCATACCATGTGGCTATTTATATTGGCAATAATCAGTATATTGCCGCACCAAAGCCTGGATTGAATGTACGCGTTGAAACGATTTCACCGAACTTTTTGCCATCTTTCGCCGGTTCAATTAAGTGATTTGGTGCATCAAAGCAAGAGACTAATTGTAGTATGAGCACTAATCCATCAAGAGGGATAAGTGCTTTTTATTTTATTTTTAAATAAATAGTAACCATTACTTTTATGTGGTATAATTAATTCATGAGTTACTTTAAGTAAGCTCATTTTACTATTGTAATTACTGACAGTTACTACACATTTCTTCCATGATTAGATAATTGTAACTTACAATTTCATTTATCTGTTTGTCAGCATTGCATTATTTAAGCGCCGTAGCAGGTGCTTTTTCTTTTGAACAATCCTTGTTTTATTGACTATCGTTTTGGCTTGTAACCTGCTTTTAGAGAACTTATAATTAATAATATAGTTTGGTTGATCTTCAATGAGAAAACTTGAACTTTTGCGAAAGCCACTCACCCCCGTGTGGCTTTTTGTTTTGCACTTTTTGAGGTAAATGGACCCATTATTAGAATCAAAATAATTTACAAACATTATGTACTACGATATGATTGATTTGTAACATTGAATAAACCTCAAGGAGAACATGTACGATGACAGTTGAAGAAAAATTTGATAATGCCAAGGACAAGATTGCTGGAAAAGCAAAGGAAGTTGAGGGGAAAGTTACTGGTGACAAACAACGGGAATTACAAGGTAAAACCCAAAACATTTTCGGTAAGGCAAAAGACGCTGTAACTGATATCAAGGATGCAGCAGAGGAAGCCGTTAAAGATACAATTGATGACTACAAGCAAGATAGCAAAAAAAATATTGATAAATAAATATATGAAGAAAAAAGCAACTGATTGTAAATAAAAAAATCAGGTGCTTTTTTTATAAGTTATTGAGTGTTTAATTAGTTGTAAATTACATATTTCTAGGAAAATTTTAAGTCAAGTCAGATGGTTTTTTCCTGCCTAACTAACGGTTGCTTTTTCTCATAAAAGCGGGTAATATGATAACAACAACTAAAGAAGTTATTTGCAGATATATCGTTGGAAAACGGCCAACAGTTTCTACCACGCCCCAAAAGTCGTGACTATCCGCAAATGTTTTTGACGATTCAAAAGCATTTGTGGATCTCTGTGTCCCAGATGCTTTTTTTGTGTTTAAAGATGATGGCGGATCCGTTAACAATTGTGTTAACAAAAAGGCCTGATTAAATTATATAAACTACCGGTGAAGTTCGTGTTAAAAACAAATTGCAATACCTACTGGGGATGGGTTCAATTGTTTATTTGTTTATACGACAAAGGTAGAATGCATGTTTATTTTGGAGGATCTTATGCAGAAGTTTAGTTCAACAAACAAGTTTGTCCCAATGGGATTAACATTTGAAGACGTCAAGTTAGTTGACGACTTACAGTCAACTGTGACACCTGAATCTGTTTCGGTGACCACAAGCTTAACACCTACTTTGAAGCTTAATATTCCATTACTATCAGCTGCGATGGATACAGTGACAGAAGCACGCTTTGCCACAGCTTTAGCTAAGTTAGGTGGCCTTGGTGTCATTCATAAAAATATGACAATTAGTGCACAGGCTGATGAAGTTCGCAAGGTTAAAACGGCAACGTTTGACTCAGCGGACTTTCCTAATGCGGCTGTTGATGCTGAAGGACATCTGCTTGTTGCTGGTGCCGTTGGTGTAACGAATGACACTGTAGATCGTGTGCAAGCTATGGTTGAAGCAGGAGCTGATGCAATTGTACTGGATTCCGCACATGGACATTCTGAGGGCGTTATCCGCAAGGTATCTGAGGTGAGGTCGACTTTCCCTAATTTAAATATTATTGCTGGTAATATTGCAACTCGAGAAGGTGCAGCTGCATTATACGATGCGGGCGCTGATGTTGTTAAAATTGGAATTGGCCCTGGATCAATTTGTACCACACGTGTGGTTGCTGGTATTGGTGTACCACAAGTTTCTGCTATTCGTGATGCCGCCCTTGAAGCGGCTGCACGTGGCAAGAAAATCATTGCTGATGGCGGTGTTAAAACATCATTAGATATTGTTAAAGCAATATCAGCTGGTGGGAATGCGGTTATGCTTGGATCAATGTTTTCTGGGACGGAAGAAACACCCGGTGAAGTGTTTGAGGACAATGGTCAAAAGTACAAAACATATCGAGGTATGGGTTCAATTGCTGCGATGGAAAATGGATCAAAGGATCGTTACTTCCAAGGTGAAGTGAACGAAGCTAAAAAGATGGTACCAGAAGGTATTGAAGCTCGTGTTACATATAAAGGCGATTTGACAACCATTTTAAATGCTATGTTAGTAGATATTCATAAAAAAATGGCACAATTAGGAGAAACGACGATTGATGACTTAGTTAATCATGAGCATATCGCACGTGATAGCGAAGTATTTGATTTCGAAGCAGCAACAGATAAGCAAAAGCCTGTTGTTGCTGCCCAATTCTAATTATCATTGCAAATAATAGTTCAATCATCTTTGGAGAAAATCATGCCTGAAAATACAGAGTTTATAGGTCTTGGCTACGATCAAGTTTTGTTAGTACCAGGAGCCTCAAATGTTTTACCATATAGTGTTACCTTGCGTACACAATTGTCAGAAAATTTTGAATTAAATATTCCGCTTGTTTCAGAGGCTTTTGGTCCGGAAACAGATACACGTGTTGCGCCAACTGCTTTGAATGGTGGGTTAGGCGTTGTTGCTGAGCAAGAAGATTTATCAAAACAAGTAGCCAGTTTGCAACAAGTTAAGGAGACAGTCGTTGATACTGAAAAATATCCTAATGCTTTAGTTGATTCACAGAATCATTTACGTGTAGCAGCTGAAGTGTGGTTAGTGGCTGGTGCAGAAACTCGTGTTGCTGCATTGGTTAATGCAGGAGCGGATGCTATATTCTTTTATTTGCATGGAGCGTTAGCTAAGAATACGCGTGATCTTATTAAGCAAATACGACAAGCATATCCAGATTTGTTCATTGCTGTTGGTGTCGTTGAAGATCAAAGCATTGCTGCTGCTTTATATGAAGCAGGAGCAGATACAATACTTGCAGGACGTTCAGTTGACTCATTACTACCAAACGACATTACATACCCATTCTTAACAGTCACAATGAATATTGCAGATGTGGCAGCTGCATATGACAACAAATCAGTCATTGCTGTTGGTGGTATTCATTATTCGGGTGACATTGTTAAAGCGATTGCAGCAGGGGCAGATGCGACAATGGTATCAGATCTGTTAAAAGGATCAGTACTGGAATCTGACGGTTCGTTTAAAGAAGGAGATATGTCAATTGATGATGCAATCTTCCAAACTGATGGTGGATTACGTGCCGGAATGGGTTACACGGGGTCACAAACAATTGAAAGCCTAAAATTGAATGCTAAGATTGTTCAAATAACAGATAACGGTTTGCGTGAATCACATCCACATGATGTTGAAATTACTAAACAAGCGCCTAACTACGCGAAAGGATAAGCAATGGTTGACAAACTTGATAAAGTCTTAGTTTTAGACTATGGAAGCCAATATAATCAATTAATCACACGACGTATACGTGAAATGGGTGTGTTTTCAGAACTTAAGTCACGTAATATGACTGCCGAAGAAATCAAGTCCTATAATCCCAAGGCCATCATCTTGTCTGGTGGTCCTAAGTCGGTTTATGAGGAAAATGCGTTTACCATTGATAGCGAAATATTTAATTTAGATATTCCAGTTTTAGGTGTATGCTACGGTATGCAACTAATGGCACAAGAATTAGGCGGTAAAGTTGAAGCTAATCCAGGCAATGGCGAATTTGGACAAACTGTCCTACAACAAACTGAGTCTGCTGGGCGATTATTAGCTGATACACCAGTATCACAAACTGTTTTGATGAGCCATTCAGATAATGTCATTGAATTACCTGAAGGATTTAAAGTGATTGGTGGCTCAGATAAAACACCAATTGCTGCTATTGCTAACGAAGAGCGTCGCTTGTATGGGGTTCAGTTCCACGCAGAAACGACCTTGTCAGAAAATGGTAAGCAAATTTTAACGAATTTTGTTAAAAATATTGCTGAAGCAGAATCTAACTGGGACATGAGTGGATTTATTGATGAACAAATTCAAAAAATTCGCGAAATTGTAGGCGATAAAAAGGTATTGCTTGGACTATCAGGTGGTGTTGATTCATCCGTTGTTGGTGTTTTGTTGCACCGCGCGATTGGTGACCAATTGACATCTATATTTGTGGATCATGGCTTGCTCCGTAAAAACGAAGCAGATCAGGTGATGACAATGTTGGGTGGCAAGTTTGGATTAAACATCATTAAAGTTGATGCCCAAGAACGTTTTTTGGATAAATTGGCCGGTGTTTCAGATCCTGAACAAAAGCGAAAGATTATTGGAAATGAGTTTATCCAAGTTTTCAATGATGAGGCTAAAAAGTTAGATGGCATTGAATTCTTAGCACAGGGTACGCTATATACTGATGTGATTGAATCTGGTACCGATACGGCACAAACTATCAAGTCACATCATAACGTTGGTGGCTTACCAGAGGATATGCAATTCCAGCTAATTGAGCCACTTAACACATTATTTAAGGATGAGGTTCGTGAATTAGGTGAAAAGTTGAATATGCCACACGAAATGGTTTGGCGTCAACCATTCCCTGGCCCTGGATTAGGGATTCGTATTCTAGGAGACATCACTGAAGACAAGTTAGAAATTGTACGTGACTCTGATTGGATTTTGCGTGATGAAATCGCCAAAGCTGGTCTAGAAGGAGACATATGGCAATACTTTACGGTATTGACTGGTGTCCGTTCAGTTGGTGTCATGGGTGATTACCGTACTTACGATTACACGATAGCAATTCGTGCCATTACTTCTGTCGATGGTATGACAGCTGATTTTGCACGTATGCCATGGGAATTATTGCAAAAAATATCAGCTCGTATTGTCAATGAAGTTGGTCATATTAACCGCGTGGTGTATGATATTACGGCTAAGCCACCTGCAACAGTTGAATGGGAATAATCTCCAAAAAAATAAACCTCAAATGAGGTTTATTTTTTTCGACAAATTATCTGTCTTTATTTAATTAATATGTACGTCCAGAAGGACTTTTTATTTCAAGAAATTATTGCGGTTTTCCCAAAGATATGAAATTGCTAAAATAAGCAAGCCTAAGTTAGAGGCAATAATAGCAAAAGTTGGTTGGCTCATAATCCAACTAATCAAAGACGCAAACATAAGTATGAGTGAAATCATTAAAACAAAAACTGACACTTTTTTCATAAAATATTCTCCCTAATTTTAATCGTGATTGCTTGAAATTAAATGCAAAACATAAGGCACGACTACTACCGTTCATGTTATCACAGCAATTATCTTTATTCAAATAGACCGCTTATCAAACAAAGCGTAACGTTTGGCTCAATGTGACTATTTTTATAGTGATGGAATAAATATGAAACACAAATAAATGAGCACAATAATTTGCACTACAATCCCTACAACAGCTGTGATGATCATATAACGATTATGAAGGATTAGTCCAGCGATTAACAGTGCAGTTAATAGAAGGGTCAGAACAAATAACAATGAAAAGGGCACTATCATATTCTCCGATGTTTTTGCTACTGCTATTTTATCACAGATGGCCTGAGAAAAATCCAACGGAATATCGACTTTTATACAGTTATTGCGTCTGAAATAGCAAAAAGACTGCAATAAGAATATTGGTCAAACAAATGGATTATAGATAATTTATGTGAACATAAAGAAACGAAAAAAACAAAACAGTATTGTTTGAATAACAATACCAAAAGAGGTGATAATGATTGTTCCGCGGCTGCGAATTATAATTCCGACGAATAAAAAAGTAATTAAACAGAGTGTTACGAATAAAATAAAAGTGTAAAGAAAAATAATTGTCATGATGACTCCTTAATGAGCTTAGTAAAAATTATATCAAATTCTGTAAAAGGCGTACACACTCGATTTTGAGAATAAATATTGACATAGACAAACCACCCACAGAAACGAGTGGATGGCATGTGACATTATTATGTAATTTGAATATTTAACGAGGATTAACTATAAATTAAATGACTAATTGTTTTCTCTATGATGGAAGATCAGCTGTTAAATATACAATGTAACTTTACTGTAAGTTGTTTACAAGCGCTTACATTTAAGTTATACTATATATGTGACATCAAATAAAGTTCAAGGAGGACATTATATGTCAGTTGAAGATAAGTTTGATAATGCTCAGGACAAGGTTGCTGGTAAAGCAAAAGAAGTTGAGGGCAAAGTTACCGGTGACAAGAGTCGCGAAGCACAAGGTAAAGCACAGGGACTTTTTGGTAAGGCGAAAGACAAGTTATCTGATGCTGCCGAAGCCGTTAAGGATTCTGCTGAAGATGCAGTTGATGCCGTCAAAGATGGCGTGGAAAAGTTGAAAAAATAATAAGTAAAACCGTCCGACTAACTCTTTAGTTGGACGGTTTTTGAATGACTTGCAACACACAAGCATTGACATTGCTTAACCTAATTATGGTTAAGTTCTTTTTTATGGTAAAATAAAAAATATATATTTTACAGAAAATATTGAGAGTTGCGATGACAATTAATTATCCAGTCGGTACTCATCACGGTAAGACGTTAAAAAATAACACATTGCGTACCGGTAAAACAACTAAAAAGGTATTATTTGGTAAGCGAGGTATGGGTTTGGAAGATGAAATTAATCTTGCAAATGACTATTATCTTGCTAATCGTTTGGCAGTAGTTCATAAAAAGCCTACACCAATAACCATAGTAAAAGTTGACTATCCTGCTCGCTCTGCTGCCAAAATTACAGAGGCTTATTTTAAACAAGCCTCTACAACTGATTATAATGGTGTTTATCAAGGAAAGTATATTGACTTTGATGCAAAGGAAACAAAAAATAAAACGTCATTCCCTTTGAAAAATTTCCATGAACATCAAATTTCTCATTTAGCAAGTATTTTGTCCCAAGGTGGTATCGGGTTTGTTATCATCAAATTTACGAGTTTAAATGAGAATTATGTCTATCCTGCTAGCGAATTAATACAACAGTGGCAACATTTGAATGGCAAACAGTCGATTTCTTATCAAGAAATAGTTGATAAGAGTTTTGTTGTGCCTGAAAGTTTAAATCCGAGTTTGGATTATCTCACAGCTGTGGATAAAATGCTTGAAGCATTACATTAAATTTTAGGAGTTTTCAATAGTATGGCAAATGACAAAGCGAATCAATGGTCGCGTGTAAATCGTAATCATAAGATGTACGATCAATACCCTGCACAAGAACCACCACGTCCGCCAAAACCAAATGGTCCAAAGGGTAGTGGGCCCAGAAAACCAAGAAAAACTAAAAAGAAGCGTCGTTGGATATTAGCCATATTCTTATGGTTATTTACTCTTGGACTGATTGCTGGGCTTGCGGGAACAGCCTTGTTCTTCACTTATGCGAATGATGCACCCAATATTACAGAGTCGGATTTAGCTTCGGAAAACTCTACACAGCTCTTAGATTCTAAGGGAAACGTCTTTTGGAGCATGGCCACTCAAGATCGTGATTATGCTAATTCCAATGAAATACCCAAACAATTAAAGCAAGCTGTTGTTTCTATTGAAGATCGACGTTTTTACAAACATCATGGTGTAGACCCAATACGTATTGCCGGAGCTGCAATTTCCAATATTAAGGGTTCTTCTCTGGGGATGCAGGGCGGATCTACTCTGACGCAACAATTAGTTAAATTGTCCGTCTTTAGTACATCAACGTCTGACCAAACATTTAAACGTAAGGCGCAAGAAGCATGGTTAGCCTTACGTGTGGAGAAGAATTTTACTAAAAATCAAATTTTGACGTTTTATATGAACAAAGTGTACATGGGACACGGCGTTTATGGAATGAAAACAGCTTCAGAATATTTTTATGGTAAAGCGTTAACTGATCTTTCTTTGCCACAATTGGCTTTGCTTGCTGGTATGCCACAATCACCAACTTACTATGATCCCTACTTAAAGGACACCACGGCTGCAAAAGAGCGTCGTGACACAGTTTTGAAAGCTATGGTTACTTATGGTGCGATTACGTCAAAGCAAGCGACAGAAGCAATGAAAGTGCCTGTCAGCGATGGCTTACAAGATTTAAATGCCAAAACAGAGGCGGCTAATAGCACTCGTCAAGTTGCTGATGGGTACGCTTCATCAGTGATAGCGGAAGCCAAAAAGCTAGGTTATGATACAACAAAAGCCGGTTTGAAAATCTATACTAATATGGATTCTAATTTACAACAATCCCTTTATGATAATGCCAATGATGGTTCTGTTACTTTTTCTAGTGATGACTTACAAATTGGCGCAACAATGACAGATCCAAATAATGGTCACGTTATAGCCCAAATTGGCGGACGTAATGTTAATACCTTGCAGGCACTTAACCGAGCAACCAGCAAGAACCGTTCATCTGGTTCATCAATTAAACCATTACTAGATTATGGGCCAGCAATTGAATACCTTAACTGGCCAACTTATCGAACAGTTGAAGATAAAAAATACAAATATAACGGTACAAACATAAGTGTTTACAACTGGGATAAAAAATACATGGGAAACATTACCATGCGTACGGCCTTAACGCAATCGCGAAATATTCCTGCAATCAGAACCTTAGAAGAGGTTGGTGGTTCAAATGCCGAGAAGTTTGTTAATGGACTAGGCATTACGACGAACTCAACACCGGGTGGTTCAATGGCCATTGGAATCGATGTTTCAACCGAACAGGAGGCAGCAGCGTTTGGTGCTGTTGCTAATGGTGGTGTCTATTACAAGCCAACTTATATTTCTAAAATTGTCACTGCAGATGGCACAACCCATAGCTACACATCAAGTGGCACACGTGCTATGAAGACCAGTACAGCCTTCATGTTAACTGATATGATGAAGGGTGTTATCAAGCCTAATGCAACCGCAGCAGATGCCGCAATTTCTGGGTTATATCAGGCTGGTAAGTCAGGGCTAGTAGCCTATGATGATAATGCTGGGATGCCTGATAAAGCGATATCGGATGCTTGGTTTACCGGCTATACAAAATCGTATACGCTCTCTGTATGGACTGGATTTGATGTTCCTAGTAAAAATTACATTCCTTGGACAGAGCAAGATTTACCGGCGCAGTATTATGCCAAAGTGATGGCTTATGCTATGCAAAATAAGTCAAATACCGATTGGACCGCACCAGATACAGTTACTGCTAAAGTGAAGGGAAATATCGTTGAATATGAAGTCAAAGATGCTTCTTGGAGTAACGGTGGACTGCCGAGTGTGAATTCCATTGCGCAATCTGGGGAAACCCCATCTGAAGCAGGAATTAGTGCAAACTCTGCTTCAACTGGGTCTACAACTGGCAACAATTAATTTAGAGTTTCTCGGTCTTGCTTTCATAGCAAGACCTTTTCTTATAGAGGAGAATATTATGCGACTTTGGGTAACGGGTTACCGAAGTTATGAATTAGGAACATTCGGTGACAAAGATCCTAAAATTAAAGTTATCAAGTATGCATTACATCAAACGCTAAAAGAACAAGTTGATAATGGATTGGAATGGGTTATCACAGGTGCCCAGCTAGGCATTGAGCAATGGACAATTGAAGTTGTTGCTGATATGAAGAAAGACTATCCACAACTTAAATTGGCTGTAATGTTGCCTTTTAAACAGTTTGGCAGTCAATGGAGTGAGGATAATCAAGCTAAATTGCAGAAATTGATTGCACAGAGTGATTTTTCTGAGAGCGTATCGACTAAACCCTTTCAATCGCCTATTCAGCTGAAAAATTATCAGAAATTCATGTTAGCGCACACAGATGGTGCATTGTTCTTTTATGATACGGAATTTGAAGGGAAGACAATATTTGATTTTCAAGTTGTGACAAAGTATCAAACGCAAACGCCGTATCCTCTTGTCCAAGTGGACATGTATCAGTTACAAGAGTATGCATCGGAACTTGAAGAAAAAATGAATGAAAATCGTTACGATTATTAGTATTAAAAATGCCTTGTAATTCATTAGAATTATTGGTAACATAGGATAAGTAAAAAAATAATCGAGGTATAGCTTGTGGAACAAGTAAAATACACGCAAAAAGACATTTTGGAACGCGTCTTTAAGCAAAAACGTATGGGGGTCGGTTATGATCCTGCTGATGTTGACAGCTTTCTAGATGATATTATTAAAGACTATGGTGCATTTGGTAGCCGAGTTGAACAACTAAAAAGTGAAGTGGCTCGTTTACAAGTCGCTTTGAAAGATGCCCAAGATCAACTAGTTGCTGTTAAACAGCAACAAAGTGTTGCACCGCAACAACCAGTTCAAACTGCTTCTCAACCTCAACCAGTTGAGGATCAAAGACAAGCAGCAGTCGCACAGCAAGCGGCAGTAACTAACTTAGATTTGATTAAGCGTGTTGCTAATTTGGAGCGTGTGGTGTTTGGTCGCGATCATAATAGTGCTGAATAAATAAAAAGATAATAATTTTTGCAAGTATCGGGTAATTGCGCGTTATATTTCTAACGTGAGGAAGGTCCATGCTCGTACACTCTGAGATGGGTGTAGTGTTTGTGCTGGGATAAAAAATAAACCCAGGAACAGTGATGTTACGGCAGTCGAAAGGGCTAAGGCTTAGGGCTATGTCTGAATAGGCTCGAAGGTGCCATAGAAACGTATATGCTAGTGAAAGCTAGTATTTGAGACGAGGTAAACCCCACAAACGGGCAACCCAAACTTTTGGTAGGGGCGGCTGGCCTAGTGAAATGAAGCGATGGTCGGTATGGTTCGTTTGAACGAACTTAGATAGATGATTACCGAAGGTGTAATGTTACCTGCATTACACTGGAACAAAACATGGCCTATAGATACTTGTAACAGGTAGACTCGCTTCGGCGAGTTTTTTTGTATAAAAAATTTAGTTATTCAATATATTTTGTATATCTACGTTTTTTTATTGTATAAAAATTCAAATCAAGGTAAAATTAGTAATGTTGTTTCACATGAGGAGAAATTAAATGAATAGTATATTAAAAAAAATATCAATCGTGATAATGACGATTACAATGTTACTGCCATTGTTAGCAGTTTTGCCAACTCATGCTGATGCTGCGACTACGGATCCGGCCCTAACTAAAATCAAGAAAAAGGGTACGTTAGTAATTGGTCTGTCAGCAGATTATGCACCATTTGAGTTCCATGCTACGGTCAACGGACGTGACCAAATTGTTGGTTTTGATGTTGAGATGGCTAAAAAAATTGCTAAGGATCTTGGTGTTAAGCCTGTTATTAAGGAAATGGGATTTGATGGTTTAATCGGTGCCTTGCAAACTGGTAAAATTGATGTCATTATTTCGGGTATCAATGCCACACCAGAACGAGAAAAGGTAGTTGATTTTTCAAATTCATATATGAAGCCTTTGCAGACTGTAATGGTTTTGAAAAAAGATGCCTCTAAATATAGTGGCAACCTAAACTCTTTTTCTGGTAAGAAAATTGGTGTACAAAAACAAACTACCCAAGAAACTTATGCTCAAGAAAGTATGAGTGGATCAACGATAGTCAGTCTTCAAAAAGTTCCTGATTTGGTTGCACAATTATCTACTGGTAAAATTGCTGGAATCGTGCTTAATGAACCAATATCTAAGGCTTACACACAACAAAATAAAGCCTTTAAAATTATTTATCCAAAGCCTTCTTCTGGAGAAGGGGCAGTTTCAATCGCAATGCCTAAAAATTCTCCAGTCCTAAAAGCCAAAATTAACAAGTCACTTGGTAACATCATTAAGTCAGGTGAATTAGAAGCTTATCAAAAAAGAGCTAATAAACTTATGTTTGCTGATCAAAGCTTCTGGGCTAAGTATGGTAATTTGTTTGTCAAGGGAACATTGTTGACGCTTGCCTTAGCTGCAGTGGCGGTAGTTTTGGGTATTGTGCTTGGAACAGTCTTTGCCTTATTTAAGTTGTCTCCCAACGCCATTTTAAGAATTATTGGTAATGTTTATGTTGAGTATGTTCGTGGCACACCGTTGCTAGTACAAGCGTTTATGGTATTTTTCGGTACGCAAGTAATTGGCTTGAATTTATCAGCTTTTGCTGCTGGTGCTCTTGCAATGGGACTTAATTCAGCTGCTTATGTTGCTGAAATCATTCGCTCAGGAATCAACTCTGTTGACTTTGGACAAACGGAGGCTTCGCGCTCACTTGGCTTGTCAAAAGGCAAGACAATGCGATATGTCATATTACCACAAGCGGTAAAAAACATTTTACCTGCTCTAGGTAATGAATTTGTGACAATTATCAAAGAAGGTTCGGTTGTTTCTGTTATTGGTGTTGGTGAATTGATGTTCCAAACTGGTGTCGTTCAAGGAGCTAGTTTCAAACCATTTTTCCCATTAGTTATTGCATCACTGATTTACTTCGTTTTGACGTTTGGAATTAGTCGCTCATTGGGTTACGCCGAAAAACGTATGAATCGTAGTTCACGATAAGTTAATTTAATATAAATAAAAAGGATGCATCTGTCAATGATGCATCCTTTTTTGTTATTCAAATAATACACGAACACCTTCTGGAACTGTGAAGTCTTTTTGGAGTAGTGATAATTCGCCGGACTCTTCATCACGAGCGTACAATGATACATTGTCGGTATCTTGATTAGCAACCACCAAGAATTGTTCAGATTCATCCCAATTCATGTCTCTTGGGAACTCACCTTCAGTACTGATTAATTGAATACGTTCAATTTCAGATCCAAGATTGGTTGTTTTGAAGACTGCGACTGAGTTATTACCACGATTTGAAACATATATGAAGCGACCGTCTTTACTGATACGGATTGCAGCAGCTCCGTTATGTGCTGTCCAATCTGATGGTATAGTTGGTGCTGTCTGTACGTGTTCAAAAGAACCATCTTCACTGTTGTATTTCAAAACACTGAGTAGACTTGACAATTCGCCGAGGAGGTAAGCATATTGACCATCTGGCGAAAATCGAATATGACGAGGGCCAAAGCCATCTTCTGCTTTGAAACGAGCGGCTTCAGCTAGCTTGCCATTGTCTGATACGTCAAAAGTAATAACTTCATCTGTACCTAGATCAACTGCAACTAAACGGTTGTCAGGAGTTAAATTGCTAAAGTGAATATGTGAAGATCCTTGTTCGGGACGTGGACCTGACCCTTCATTTTGCCAAGTATCGGTTAACGTCAAATTACCATCATCATTAATTCGGTAAACTTCAACAGTTCCACGGTGATAATAACCTGCATAAACAAGTTGACGATCTTCATCAACACCAATATATGCCGGTGCTGAGCCTTCACTTAATTGTGCATCAATCTCAGCAAGGGGTCGAACGGAATTATCAAATGTAACAACACCACCTTGACCATCACGATTCTCAACCGCGTAGACTTTGTTGGCTTTTGATATTGCCAAATAAGTTGGATTTGTCAAACCCCCAACGAATGTGGAGTTTTGTAATAATTTTTTCTCTGTATCAAGCTCAGCTTCATATATACCTTTTGAAACGCGCTTTGTATACGTACCAAATAGAATTTTATAGACTGCCATTATATAGTAGCTCCTTTGAATGTCTGTTTTAATTATACTTGTATGTAAGCATTTACACAAATATAATTTTTAGCCTTATTTAATTATCACATCATCGTAAAAATATTGCAAAGTAACAGCCATTCGCAATTCTATGGTAAAATAATTACAATTGTATAGCATGAGAAGGGGCGTTTTTATGAAAAAACCAGAGCAACAGTCATGGTATAGTCGTTGGTTTTCTGGCAATGACTTGTTAAATGGTCTGATTGTAATTTTATTAGTTTTGCTAATCATTTTTTTGGCTTGGCAAGTACGTTTTTTGTTTGAACCAATTCGTGCATTATTTACGGCTGTCGGTGCACCTATAATGATAAGCGGCGTGCTGTATTATTTGCTGAGTCCGATTGTCGGTCTTCTGGAAAAATATGTGCATTTACCAAGAAACTTATCGATTGGTGTGGTCTTGATTGTCTTATTAGCTATCATTGGAGTAGCCATTGCTGCTATTGTCATGGTATTGCGCAATCAAGTCATTCAATTTATCGATAACTGGCCAAATTACTGGAAAACCAGCGAAGCTTTTATTAATGAGACCTTTGCCAGTGAACAATTTAAGTTTATCAGAGATTATTTGAATCATACGAATTCTGATCTTAATCAAAATGTATTAGATTGGAGCAAAAAATATTTGACAAGCGGGGTTGCAGGCATCAGTTCATTTGCATCAATTCTTACATCAATTGGTGTGACAATTGTTTCGACGCCGTTTATTCTTTATTATATGCTGTTAGATGGACACAAATTTTCGTCATTTGTTTCTAGTAAGTTTCCAAATAACTCACAACTATCAGTACGCTACTTATTAACGGAAATTAGTAAGCAAATCGCTCAATATATTCGTGGACAACTTGGTGTTGCACTCGCTGTAATGATTATGTTTTCCATAGGGTATACCATTATTGGTTTGCCGTACGGTATTTTATTAGCGCTGATGGCAGGCTTCTTTAACTTAATCCCGTATGTTGGATCAATTATTGCACAAGTGCCAGTTTTCACAGTTGCTTTGATTGCTGGCGGCCCAAAAATGCTAATATTAGCTATTATCGTACTAGCTATTGAACAACCGATTGAAGCACATGTTATTTCACCAAAAATTCTCGGGGAGGCGTTATCAATTCACCCTGTTACTGTTATCGTTGTGTTATTGAGCAGTGGACATATTTTTGGTGTATTAGGTATTGTGTTAGCGGTGCCATCATATGCTGTAGCTAAAGTGTTTGTTACACACATCTATGATTGGTGGCGTGCAAACTCAGATTTATTTGAAGTAGAGGAAGTAGCTGAAAAATGACGAATCATATTGTTTTATTTGAACCTTTAATGCCTGCTAATACGGGAAATATTGCTCGTACGACTGCTGGAACTGATGCAGTCTTACATTTAATTGAACCGTTGGGGTTTGAACTTGATGACAAACACGTTAAACGTGCCGGGTTAGATTATTGGGATCATGTAAAGTTGGTGAAACACCCAAGCTTGCCTGATTTTCTAGACACTTTAGCAGAAACAGACAACTTATACTTGGTTTCTAAATTTGCTAACCAAGACTACACACAGCCTAATTACGCACAAAATGATACTGACAATTACTTCTTATTTGGAAAAGAAACCACAGGGCTACCAGAAGTATTTATGCGTCAAAATCCGGAGAAGGCTATTCGTATCCCACAGGATGATTCACATGTTCGTTCGTTGAATTTATCGAATACTGTCGCAATTGTGCTTTATGAAGCATTGCGCCAGCAATCTTTTTCAAATTTAGAAACAACTCACACATACGAGCAAGACAAACTGAAATAAACAGTTGACAGATATAAATTTCCCTGATAAACTAATATAGTTGTTTCGTTACAACGAACAACTATTGACCATGGCTCGTTGGTCAAGTGGCTAAGACGCTGCCCTTTCACGGCGGAATCGAGAGTTCGATTCTCTCACGAGCTACTAAAAAGCGCAACTCTGGTTGCGTTTTTTTGTGTTTAAAAATTAAATTTTTGAAATAGAGTTAAGCAAAGCTTAAGAATTTGATGTGAACATTTGTTCGAGTTTCAAAAATGATAAAATAAAGTGTTAGAATGAACTGACTAAGAGGTGGAACTTTGGCGACAAGAAAGACTACACAAAGACGGCGTACAACACGTGGTAAAAATAGTAAAAAAAAGAACCCTTTAGTTCAAAACCTATGCTTCTTGGGTGGTATTGTCTTAGGTATACTAGGTATATTTAAGCTTGGCATATTGGGGGTATTTATTGCTGACATTTTCCGTTTTTTCTTTGGAAACATGTATCTTGTGATTTTAATACCTATGACATTATTTTTAGGGTACTATTTTATTACTCGAAAAACACCCAAAATAGCAACTCATTTTTGGGTTGGCGCTTTTATGATGTTCATTGCTATTGAGACAATTTCATCATTGTTATTTTTTGAATACACACTAAAAAATGCAGATGGATATGTTGGCGAAGTGGTGCGGTTAATTGGTCAAGATTTTGTCAATCAATCAGCAAACACACCAGTTGGCGGTGGTATAATCGGCGCAGCATTATATCATCTACTGTTTATGTTAATGTCTAGCATTGGCACGTGGATTGTAACAATAATCTTATTATTCAGTGGTATTGCAATCTTTTTCCGTATTCCAGCTCGTGACATTGTTCAGCAAGGCGTTGAAAAAGCTCATGAAGGGGTTACTCATATTCAGGAAAAACGAGCTAACGAAAAGCCAACCCGACAATCGCTTTTCAAACGTGATAGACACAAGAAAGATATTACTGATTATGGAGATGATCCATTAGGTGTGAGCCGAGATGATAGCTTGTCAACCGATGTTGTCCCTAAAATAGAAAAAGACGTCAATGCACCTAGTGTTCAAGAAAATTTCAATGAGCCTGAAATTAAATGGAATGGTCCTATAGCGCCTCAACCAACAAAAAAGTCTTCCAAAGAACAGGCCGAAAAGACTTCTGTTAGTGATAGCGAAGTTTCTACAGATATGTTGGAAAAAGAAAACCCGGATTACCAGTTACCAACTGCTGACCTATTAACGCAATTAGCGCCTACAGACCAAACAAAAGAGTTTAAAAGTTTAACCGACAAATCGCGTCTTGTCCATGATACGCTGCAAAGCTTTGGTGTTGAGGCGGAAGTAACCAGTGTTTCATTAGGACCTACGGTAACTCAATATGAGTTGAAACCAGGGCAAGGCGTTAAAGTAAATCGAATTGCTAATCTATCGGATGATTTAGCATTGGCATTAGCTGCAAAATCAATACGAATTGAGGCGCCAATCCCCGGTAAACCCTATGTTGGTATAGAGGTTCCTAATGATACTCAGGCAACTGTTGGATTCCGAGACATGATTGAGAATGCGCCATTTGATGATAATCCACTCAATGTGCCACTTGGCCGAGATGTAACAGGAAATATTATCATGGCAGACTTATCGGCTATGCCTCATTTGCTTATTGCTGGATCTACTGGATCTGGAAAATCAGTAGGGCTTAATGGTATTATTGTATCTATCCTTTTGCGTGCAAAACCTAATGAAGTTAAATTAATGATGGTTGATCCAAAAGTTGTTGAGTTATCTATTTATAACGGGATACCACACTTGCTGACACCAGTTGTTTCGGAGCCCCGTAAAGCAGCGAAGTCTTTGCAAAAAGTTGTTGACGAGATGGAAAATCGTTACAAGCTTTTAGCTCAATTTGGAAAACGTAATATTGGTGAATATAATGCGGCGGTTGAAAAGCAGAATGCTGAAGCTAAGGAAACAGATCAGCCAATTATGCAACCAATGCCATATATTGTTGCTATTGTAGATGAATTCGCTGACCTAATGAGTACGGTGGGTAATGAAATTGAAGTTTCTATCGCGCGCCTTGGTGCTAAAGCTCGTGCAGCCGGTATTCACATGATTTTGGCTACACAGCGACCTGACGTTAAAGTGATTAACGGTACCATAAAAAGTAATATTCCTGGTAGAATTGCTTTTAGAACAGCTTCTGGAATTGATTCACGCACTATTCTGGACAGTAATGGTGCTGAGAAGCTGCTCGGAAAAGGGGATATGATTTTTGCACCGCCCGGTAAGCCGACACAACGTGTTCAAGGTGCATTTATTAGTAACACTGATGTGACTAATATTGTTGAATTTGTTAAGTCACAACAAGAGGTTCAGTATTCCGATGCAATGACTGTTACAGATGAAGAAATTGCTCAAGATAATTCGGAAAATGCTGATGGAAATAGTGATGATGAGTTATTCCAAGAAGCTTTGCAATTTGTTATTGAACAACAAAAAGCCTCAACATCACTGTTACAACGTCGTTTCAGGATTGGTTATAATCGAGCCGCTCGATTAATTGATGATTTGGAAGCAGGCGGTTACATTGGACCAGCAGACGGATCACGGCCAAGACACGTCAATATTTCAGATGGTAGCTCTGGGATAGAAAGTTAGCATTAGTTTCAAACTAAGTAGTATGATTATATTTTTTGAGTAGAATTAAATGATTAAGCAAACAGGAGAATAATAAAAATGGCACTTACAAAAAATCAAATTGCTGCACTACAAAATGTTTTTGATAATGGTATTTTAGATCATGATGCCGAGGCATTAGAAGCGCTAAAGATTGTATTAGCAGATTTAAAAAAATAATTGCAACACAGCAAAAAAAATGTTATGATGTTTCTCAGAAACATTGATAAGGACAACTCGATTGTCATGCACTTAAAGAGAGTTCATGTTTGGTGAAAATGAGCAGTGCATACAAAAGAGACTACCTTTGAGTGGTGATTTAGTAGTTTTAAATGAAAAGTTGCCCGGGTGATACCGTTATATATCATTTGAGAGAAATAGGAATTTTTCCTGTTTTAAACTTGGGTGGTACCGCGGTAAAACGTCCCTTTAGATCTAATAAGGATCTAAAGGGACGTTTTTGTTTTATTAATGTAAAATACTAGAATGGAATTTGAAAGGAAAATAGCATGGCAGAAATCAGTCTTACATTCCCAGATGGCGCTATTAAAAAGTTTGATGAAGGGATTAAGCCAATTGGGGTTGCCGAAAGTATTTCAAAGTCATTGGCAAAGAAGTCAGTGTCAGGAAAAATAAATGGTTCATACATTGGCATGAACGATGTTATTATTGAAAGTGGCGATTTTCAACTAATCACTACATCAGATAGCGAAGCATTAGATCTACTTCGTCACTCAGCATCTCATTTATTAGCACAAGCATTAAAGCGAATTCCAAAATTTGCTAACATTCATTTTGGAGTTGGTCCTTTTATTGAAAATGGCTTCTATTACGACACAGATAATGGGGCTGGCAATCAAGTGTCAATCGAAGATTTCCCTGAAATCGAGGCGATGATGCACAAAATTGTGAAAGAGGATCTACCAATTCTTTCTCGCGAAATCACACGTGATGAAGCATTAGAAATATTTGCTGATGATCCATATAAAGTTGAGTTAGTAAATGATCTACCAGTCGATGAAAAGATCACAATTGCTGTTCAAGGAGATCATATTGAGCTTGATAAGGGTGGTCTGGTACCATCAACGGGTTGGATTAAGCATTTTAAGCTTACTTCAGTGGCTGGCGCTTACTGGCGTGGAGATTCAAGCAACCCAATGATGCAACGAGTATATGGAACGGCCTTTTGGAAAGCAGCTGACGTTGAAGCAGAAATTGCTCGTCGTGAAGAAGCTAAGGAACGTGATCATCGTGTCATTGGACGTGATCTTGATCTATTCTTTACTAGCCAGGAGGTTGGTTCAGGATTACCAGTTTGGCTGCCAAATGGTGCAACAATTCGTCGCCAAGTTGAAAGATATATTACAGATAAAGAGCTGTCAAATGGCTACCAGCACGTTTACACACCAGTATTGTCTAATTTGAACTTATATAAGACATCTGGTCACTGGGACCATTATCGTGAAGATATGTTCCCACCAATGGATATGGGGGATGGCGAATTTTTGGAATTACGTCCAATGAATTGTCCATCACATATCATGGTATTTAATCATAAGCCACGTTCATACCGTGAATTACCAATGCGTATTGCTGAATTAGGAATGATGCATCGTTATGAAAAATCTGGTGCTTTGACAGGGTTATCTCGTGTTCGTGAGATGACATTGAACGATGGTCATACATTCGTTGAACCAGAAAAGTTAGAAGAAGAGTTTAAGTCTATTCTAACAATGATGATGGGTGTCTATCGTGACTTCAACATTAAAGATTATCGTTTCCGTTTGTCTTATCGTGATCCTAAAAATACAGAAAAGTATTTTGATGATGATGAAATGTGGGAAAAGTCACAAAAGCAATTGAAAACAGCAATGGATGATCTCGGTCTTGATTATTTCGAGGCTGAAGGTGAAGCTGCTTTCTATGGTCCAAAGTTAGACGTTCAAACAAAGACTGCCTTAGGTAATGAAGAAACATTGTCAACTATCCAATTAGACTTCTTGTTGCCAGAACGATTTGACTTGAAATATATTGGTCGTGATGGTCTGGATAATCATCGTCCAGTGATGTTACATCGTGGTATTGTTGGGACGATGGAACGTTTCACAGCCTACTTGATTGAAATGTACAAGGGTGCTTTCCCAACCTGGTTGTCACCTTTACAAGTACAAATCATCCCTGTTAATTTAGGTGCTCATGGTAATTATGCGAACGCTGTACAGCAGAAGTTACAGGATGCTGGATTGCGCGCTAATGTTGAAACAAAAGACGCTAAGATGGGCTACCTCATTCGTGAAGCGCAAACGAACAAAATTCCATATACTTTGGTACTAGGCGATTCAGAGGTAGATAGTAACACGGTTACTGTTCGTAAGTATGGTGATACAAAAACAGTTACAATGTCATACGACGAATTACAATATTTAATTTTGTCTGATGTTTCTAATTACTCACGTGAAACCGAATGAACAAAATAGCGTTGTTTATTTTTAGAAAAAAATCAGCATACTAGATCATGTATGTATGAAAAGTCAAAGCACCCTGAGATCATCGAGGGGTGCTTTGCAATAGGAAAGGGAAATTTATATTATTATGTCCGATTCAAAAGGCGACAGTAATCTTCCGAAACGAGGTTTACAAAACCGACACGTTCAGTTAATAGCTATTGGTGGAACAATTGGTACTGGTCTATTCATGGGGGCAGGAAATTCAATCCATTTTGCTGGACCGTCCATTTTATTGGTTTACTTAGTTATTGGGATGTTTATGTTTGTTGTGATGCGTGCCATTGGTGAACTGCTGTATGCTGATCCCAGTCAACATACCTTTATTTCTTTCATCACTAAATTTTTAGGTAACCGTGCCGGATTCTTTGCACGTTGGTCATATTGGTTAACTGTTGTATTTATGGGGATGGCAGAGCTGACTGCAGTGGCAAAATATATTCAGTTTTGGCTGCCGGATTTACCAAGTTGGTTGATTCAAATCGTCATGCTTATTTTGCTAACGTCGATCAACTTAATTGCCGTAGCACTTTATGGTGAAACTGAATTCTGGTTTGCCATGATAAAGATTGTAGCCATCCTATCATTGATTGTGACAGGTATTATCATGGCTTTGACAGGATTCGAAACACCAGTTGGAAAAGTTGCTTTTAGTAATGTTTGGCATCACTTTGAGTTATTTCCTAACGGGGTTGGTAATTTTATTAATGCCTTTCAAATGGTCATGTTTGCATTTGTCGGCATGGAATTTATTGGCATGACAACGGCTGAAACGGAAAATCCCCGTTCGGTTTTGCCCAAAGCGATTAACCAAATTCCTTGGCGCATATTGTTTTTCTATCTGGGTGCATTGTTCATTATTATGACGATTTATCCATGGCAGAAAATTCCAGAGGATCAAAGTCCTTTCGTGATGGTTTTCCAGTTGGCAGGTGTGAAATGGGCTGCCGCTTTAATTAATTTCGTAGTATTAACGAGTGCTGCTTCAGCATTAAATTCAGTTTTGTTTAGTGCTAGCCGTAATTTCTTTGCTTTATCATTCCAATCTAAGGCCAAGTTTTTACAACCATTTAGAAAAACATCAAAAACACAATTACCAGTGAATGCTGTACTGGTTACATCATTAATGGTTGCTTTTTCGGCCTTAATCTCGGTTATTCCATCAATCACAAATGCATTTAGTTTTGTGACAAGCGCATCGACGGACTTGTTTTTGATGATTTATGTACTCATATTATTCGCTTACATGAAGTATCGCAAGTCAGATAGTTACATGCCTGATGGCTTTCTTGTCATAGCACCCAAGACGTTAGTGCCATTGGCAATTCTGTTTTTCAGTTTTGTATTTATTACGCTTTTCTTTAATCCAGAATCTCGTCTACCAGCAATTGGTGCTACCATTTGGATGGTCGTGTTTGGCTGTATTTCAATGAGACAACCAAAACAGGCATTAAATAAGTAAGTTACCGTAATTTTTCTGGTTAGAAGGCAATTAAAATCGCAATAGGGATGAAAAGGTATATTTTAATATGACATGCTCACATGTGTGGTAAAATATTACTATTCGTACTTTAGGGGAACTTTATGTCATTTCTAATTGATTTTATTTTGCACATTGATGTCCATATTGGTAATCTTGTGCAAGCGTTCGGTTTATGGACGTATTTGATTTTATTTGCAGTGATTTTCATTGAAACTGGTAGTGTGATTATGCCGTTTCTACCTGGAGATTCACTGTTGTTTGCTGCAGGAGCTATTGCTGCTACGCCTGCTGGGCTAAATGCCGGACTTAATCATTGGGTATTTATGATTGTATTCTTCTTAGCAGCTGTTATTGGTGACTCAGTCAATTTTTGGATTGGTCGTACAGGTGGTTATAAAATTTTACATCATCGTTTCTTTGGTCGTTTCATTAAAGAACAACATATCAAAGAAGCTGAAGCTTTCTTTGAAAAGCGTGGTGCTGCGGCAATAATCATTGGGCGATACATGCCGATTGTCCGCACATTTGTACCGTTTGTGGCTGGTATCAGCCAATTTTCATACAAACATTTCCTACGTAATAGTTTGATTGCTGCGTTCTCTTGGAGTTTAATTGCAACCGGTGCTGGTTATATGTTCGGAAATATTCCATTTGTTAAAGCACACTTTTCTGTAATTATTTTGGGTATTGCGTTGGTCACATTAATGCCAACAATCATTGGTGTCGTTCGTTCAGCAATGGTTGCAAAGAAACAGAAAAAAATAATGTCGAAATAACCGCCATTCATGGCGGTTTTTCTGTATAATTATAACTATGAATAACTTAAAAAAACTACAAGAATTAACTAAAATTTCAACAATAGAGATTGCTGATGCACTAGATGTTGAAGTTGAAACTGTTGAAGCATGGCAAAATGAAGAAAAAGTACCCAGTGTGAGTGATTTTGAGGCATTAAGTGGCATCTTCTCTTCTCAATTGGATGCTCAAGGAAGCGACTCTCAATCCAGCAAGCATCCAATCCACATTCGTTTATCTGTGGATTATCTATTGAACCTAGGAATAACACTTTCAGATTGGATTACTTTAAAGTGGGCCTTTGAAGGTCAGTGGAATAATGATCAGTTAGCCATCGGATTTTTTTCTAATAATCAATTAGTACGTGTTATTAGCACTGAAAGTGAATTTTCGGATGCTTTTGCAGGCTATCTGATTTTACAAACTGAAGGTGAGTTTGAACCATATATTGATGAATTTGATAATGATAGGGAATACGATTGGCGTTTGTTGCGTTTGAACGATGAAAAATTTGTGGATGTAACTAACGATTTAATTGCAGCCAATTTACCAGTCATCAGCTAACAGTAGAGAAGTACACAAAGTAGTGACGTCTGTATAATATTATGATACACTACAATCAGATGATAATACCTGTGAGACAATTGAATAAATTTGTCGATAATAAGGGTATTATTTTGCCAAAAACACAGTTTTCGTAATGAAAATTGTGTTTTTTTGTTCCGATAATAAATTTTGGAGGATAATATGGACTTAGGCAACGATTTTGTTACTCGTTTGGGACTTGAAAAACCACACGACTTAGAAAAGGTACGTGGTGGCGACATTAACGAGGCGTTTTCAATCTATTCGAATAACCAGCGCTATTTTTTAAAGATTCAACAAAATGCTCAAGCAAGTTTTTTTGATCATGAAGTTGCTGGCTTGAAGGCTTTGGGGGAAGTGGTGACTGTGCCAGCCGTTTTAGCACAGGGACAGTTACAAGGGCACGCCTACTTAGTCTTGACGTGGATTAATCAAGGAAATGGGTCACAACAAGAATTAGCAAAGTCGCTGGTTAAAATGCACCAAGCTACAGCGCCAAAGTTTGGATTTGATAGTGATAACTTAGTAGATTTTGTGCCTAAAAATAATACTTGGCAATCTTCTTGGGCTGAATTCTTTGTGAAACAACGCTTGGATCCGCTAATGGCACAAGCGCAAAAAAATAATTTTTGGCTTACCCAACGTGGTGATCACTATAGTAAATTACGTGAAACAATATTAAATGATAATCACGCGCAAACAGTTCAACCATCACTACTGCATGGTGATTTCTGGGCAGGAAACTTTATGTTTAACGATCAAGGTAAGCCTGTATTTATTGATCCTAACGTGTTCTACGGTGATCGGGAATATGATTTGGCGATTTCAAGAGTGTTTGCCGGCTTTAGTCCGTCATTTTATAATCAATATATGCAAGAATGGCCATTGGATGATGGCTGGCAAAAACGTGAAAAATGGTATGAGTTTTATTATATACTAATTCACTTTACACGCTTTGGTGATATTTATGCACCGCGGATGAACAAATTATTAACGTCTTTTTAAAATCACATGATTGCTAGCAAAGAATTAGACGAAAAAACCTTGACATTCAATAATGATTCAGTCATAATAATGACAGAATAAAAATTATTTCACATAGAGGTCGCGATTGACAATACACTTACCGGAGTTGCTGTAGCAATTGATAGTAAGCTTAGGGGATATCGCCGAAATCAAGGGTGTCTACAAATGACCTTGATTGGGCTAATAGTTAAGAGCTATTAGACTGTCGCAGAGATGCGGTGAGCTATGGAAACTGTCAAAAATGCTAACAATGCCCTTTGATAAGTCCGTTTTGCGAACCTATCAAAGGGTTTTTTTGTGTAATTCAAGGGGAAATGATGACGTATCCAATAAATGAAAAGCAACATCTGACAGTTGATGGTGTTGATACAATCGAACTGGCAAAGACATATGGCACGCCGTTAGCAGTTTACGATGTAACACTTATTCGTAAGACAATGAGAGCGTTTAAGCGTATCTTTGAACAAGAAAATGTCCCATATGTAGTGAGTTATGCTGGTAAAGCTTTTGCTACTAAAGCAATTTATCAGGTGGCAGCTCAAGAAAATATTCACGCTGATGTCGTGTCTGGTGGGGAATTATACACAGCAATTAAAGCTGATTTTCCAACTCAGCATCTTAGTTTTAATGGTAATAATAAGAGTTATGATGAACTTGTGATGGCCGTTGAAAATGGTGTGGGAACAATTATTGTTGATAATTTTCTTGAGTTACAGATACTGTCAGAAATTACGGCGGAAAAAAATGTTATTCAAGATATTTTACTACGTATTTCACCAGGAATTTCAGCTCATACTCATGAATTTATTAGTACTGGTCAACAAGATAGTAAATTTGGCTTTGATTTACAAACAGGTCAAGCGAAGCAGGCCTATGATATTGCAATAAAAGATAACCATCTTCATTTGCGTGGCTTACATGCGCATATTGGATCTCAAATATTTGATGTGACTGGATTTGAGAAAAATGCAGCACTATTAGCAGATACTGCTTACTCATGGGGATGGCAACCAGAAGTCATTAATACTGGCGGTGGATTTGGTATTCGTTATACTGATGAGGATCAACCTTTGCCAGAAAGCGAGTTTGCGGATGCTATTATCCGTGTTTTGAAAGAAAAGGCTACACAGTACGATTGGGCAATGCCAGAAATATGGATTGAACCTGGTCGTTCGATTGTCGGACCAGCCGGACAAACCCTATATACAGTTGGGTCGCGTAAGGATATTCCGGGAATTAGAAATTACTTGGCTGTAGATGGTGGTATGGGAGATAATATTCGTCCAGCACTTTATCAAGCAAATTACGAAGCGGTTTTAGCCAATCAACCAAATGCTAAAAGTGAAGAAATTGTGCGGATTGCTGGTAAATATTGTGAGTCAGGTGACGTATTGGTTTGGCAGGAAGAATTACCGGCGACAAAACCTGGTGACATTTTATCTGTGCTTGCAACAGGTGCGTACGGGTATGCAATGGCTTCAAATTATAACCGAAATCCACGACCGGCCGTTGTCTTCGTGGAAAATGGTCAACATCAAGTCGTTGTTGAACGTGAAACTTTTGAACACATGATCAGTTTAGATCAGGATTATACTCTAGGAGATAAATAACATGGCTGAAAACGAAGCACAAAAACTAATTAATTTCATTGCAAATGCAAAAAAAATTACCCCAGTAAAAGTTACATATAAAGGCACATTGGCAACTGAAGTACCAGATACTGTGCAACAATTTGGAAATGAGTCATTTGGACAATTAATTGGCGACTGGTCTGAAATTGAATTGTTAATTAAGAATCTACCATCAGAAGATGTATTTATTGAAAATGATTCACGTAACTCTGCCGTTCCTTTGCTTGATAAAAAAGAAATTAATGCTCGCATTGAACCAGGTGCCATTATTCGCGATCAAGTTGAAATTGGTGACAATGCGGTGATTATGTTGGGCGCAGTGATTAATATTGGTGCAGAGATTGGTGCTAACACAATGATTGATATGGGTGCTGTACTTGGCGGCCGTGCCATTGTTGGTGAAAATTCTCATATTGGTGCTGGCGCGGTATTAGCTGGTGTGATTGAGCCAGCATCTGCCCAACCTGTTCGTATCGGAAATAACGTTCTAGTTGGCGCTAATGCCGTCGTTATTGAAGGCGTACAGGTCGGTGACGGCGCAGTAGTTGCGGCTGGAGCGATTGTCACAAAGGATGTACCAGCCAATACAGTAGTTGCGGGTGTTCCTGCAAAAGTCATTAAGGAGATTGATTCGAAGACGCAACAAAAGACTGCGTTAATTGACGCATTGCGAGGCTTATAATGCCAGTTAGTGAAGAAGATTTGAAAACCTATCGGCGTGACTTACATAAAATTCCAGAACTTGCTTTAGCGGAATTTAAAACGCATCGTTATTTGTTAGAAAAGATTCAATCTTGGCAAACTAATTTTATGACAATACGTCAAGTAGAAGAATTACCTACGGCATTGCTTGTGAAATTTTCTGGGACTGACCCAAGCCGGACGGTAGGATATCGTGCTGATATTGACGCGCTACCAGTTACAGAAGATACTGGATTGCCATTTGAATCAACACATAAAGGTGTTATGCATGCATGTGGTCATGATGTTCACATGTCTTTAGCTTTGGGATTAGTTCAGTATTTTAGTGAGCATCAACCTAAAGACAATTTAATTGTCTTTTTCCAACCGGCTGAAGAGTCAAAAAGTGGTGGCAAATTAGCGGTTGATTTAGGAATCTTTGAAGGTGAGTGGCATCCTGATGAATTTTACGGCATTCATGATCAGCCTAATTTACCTGCTGGAACTTTGAGTACCTTAGCGGGCACTTTATTTGCTGGAACGGCCGAGCTCGAAATTGACATCCATGGGCAAGGTGGTCATGCGGCCTATCCCCACTTAGGTAAGGATCCAATTGTCATTTCGGCTGAATTAATTATGTTGTTACAAACTGTTGTATCGCGTGACGTTGATCCGATAGAAGGTGGTGTAGTGAGTCTTGGAATGATTAGCGGCGGCTTTACAAATAATGTTATTCCAGACACGGTGCATCTTGCCGGAACAGTTCGTAGTATGACCAAAGATGGCTTGGATAAAATGACAACACGAATTCGCCAAATCGTTGAAGGTGTGGCGTTGGCAAATGAGGTCAAGATTAATGTTCGCCTTGAAACAGGAAGTTATTTGCCTGTTGAAAACAATCCTGACTTAGCTAACAATTTGCTGAGTTTCATGGAACAGCGTCAAGACATTGCTTTTGAAGAAGCAAAACCTGCGATGACAGGTGAGGATTTTGGTTACATATTGCAACATATTCCTGGTGTCATGCTTTGGCTGGGTGTTAATGACAATCATTCACTGCACAGTGCCAAGTTAAACATCGATGAAGCAGCTTTGTTGCCAGGATTTAATGCTTTGAAAGATTTTATTGAGTGGCGAATGTCACAAGGAGAATAAGCATGTACGAAGGAATTAATTTAATTACGGCAATTATTACGCCTTTTACAGTAAACGATGAGATTGATTATGAGTCATTAGAGAAATTAATTGAACACCTGTTAAATCATGGTTCGCAAGGATTTGTGATTGCAGGAACAACAGGTGAATCTCCAACACTGTCTTTTGAAGAGAAAGTAGAGTTGACACGGTTTATTGCAAAACAGGTTGGTAATCGTGCACTTTTAATTGCTAATGCAGGTTCCAATAATACAAAGGAATCCGTAGAAGCAGCCAAAGCTTTAAGCAAAATCGAGCATATTGACGGCATCTTGGCAGTAACACCGTATTATAATAAGCCAAGTCAATCTGGTATGATTGCACATTTTAAAGCTATCGCTGATGCATCCGAAAAGCCTGTTATGTTATATAACATTCCTGGACGTACGGTGGTCGGTCTCACGGTTGATAGTGTGATTGAATTAGCTCAACATCCTAATATTAATGCAATTAAGGAAACAACATCAACTGAATTTGTTGAAGCAGAGGTAGAAGGGACCACTGGATTTGCAGTCTATACTGGTGAAGATGCAATGACTCTTTCGGCTTACACTGTCGGCGGTGCTGGAACAATTTCGGTAGCTTCACATCTTTATGGTGACGAAATGTCTGAATTGTTTTCTGCTATGAATGCAGGTAATTGGCGCGAAGCTGGGCGTTTGCAACGTTACCTAACCCCACGAATGAATGCCCTATTTGCTTACCCTTCCCCAACTCCAGTTAAGACGAAATTAGCCGAAAAAGGATTCGTACGTGAAGCTGTACGTCTGCCTCTTATTCCTTTAAGTGACGCAGAAAAATTACATTTGAATGAATTATTGGAGAAATAATGACAAAAATAATTTTAGCTGGTGGTTTTGGTAAATTAGGCCAAGCTATTCAAGATAACTTGAATGAAGAATATGAAATTGTTGGTATTGTGAGTGGTCATCAACATGAGAGTAAGGTACCTGTATGGACCTCCTTATCAGATATTAATGTGGCAGCAGATATTTGGCTGGATGTCAGTACCCCAGCAACTGTATTTGACAATGCAATGTACGCAATCGAGCACAACATGCCGCTAGTGATTGGTGCCACTGGTTTGTCTGATGAACAAGTAGCAATACTGCGTGAACAGTCATCAAAAGGCGTTTTAATTGTACCAAACTTTAGTTTATCAGCGGTTTTGTTAATGCAATTCTCACAGTTAGCGGCCAAATATTTTCCTGATGCAGAAATTATTGAAGCGCACAACCCTAAAAAGGTGGATGCACCATCTGGAACGGCTAAGCAAACAGCAAGATTGATTGCAAAAGCCCGCATTGCGGAACCTACATCAACAAAATTAGCGCCAGCTCGCGGCGAACAGATTGATCGTGTGCCAGTTCATGCTGTACGGTTACCTGGCTATATCGCACAGCAAAGCGTTTATTTTGGTGGTGTGGATGAGCAATTAACGCTGACCCAAAGTACAACAAGTCGATCAGCCTTTGTACCAGGTGTAATTCGCGCTATAGAAGCTGTGAAAAATATAGACGGTGTTGTCATCGGATTAGACCAAATTATTTAATTTAAAAATTGTGATGTTAATGTCAGTATTAGCATCATTTTTTATTTTAAAATACATGTGAATAGCAA
The DNA here is from genome assembly GCF_055698815.1 of Leuconostoc sp. XM4. NCBI lineage: Bacteria > Bacillati > Bacillota > Bacilli > Lactobacillales > Lactobacillaceae > Leuconostoc > Leuconostoc sp. XM4. Next base: position 635,016 of record NZ_CP134507.1, read on the forward strand.
TATTTGTCGTACAATAGAGTTATGAAAAAGATAACTAAAATTTCAATTCAAAAAAAAGCGGGTCGCTATAATATTGATCTAGATAATCAATTCGCTTTTGGTGTGGCGGAAAGTGTTCTCATTAAATTTGGTTTGGCGAAAGGGCGAGAATTAGATGCCGAATTAATTGCAGAAATTAAGCATAATGATTCCATTGCCAAGGCGTTAAGCATTGCTCTTAACTTCCTTAGCCACTCATTGCACACAGTCAAACAAGTGAAACAGAAAATGAGTGAAAAAGAGGTATCTGAAAGTATTCAGGATGAAGTTGTTGCACAATTATATGAACAAAAATATATCGATGATTTAAATTATGCGCAACACTATGTTTCAACAAAAAAAATTATTAGTCCTAAGGGACCCAATGTTATCAAGATGGATTTGAAGCAGGCAGGTGTTAATGATGATGATATCGAAACAGCATTATCTGATTATACTCACGAGGAGCAAATTGAAATTGCAGAGAAACTTGCTTTAAAATCTGCTACCACATACAAAAGAGAATCAACTCGTGCTAAGAAACAAAAAATTGTACAAGCTTTAGCCACAAAAGGATTCTCTTTTGATATTGCAGAGATTGTTGTTGATAGGGTGATTACAGAAAATGACGATGAAATTGAGTTAGAAAATATCAAGCGTCAAGCGGAAAAAAGCTGGCGACGCTACCGTAACGAAGTACCAAGTCAAAGGATATATAAAACTAAAAATAGTTTGTATACGAAAGGTTATAATGCCGAATTAATTAATGTGGTAATTCATGAGTTAGAAGTATCTGCAGATGATTGAAATGTGGTACAATTAAATAGGAATTCGGTGTTAGAAGAGTAGGTAGCGTTATGAACGTTGATAGACCCAGTCGTGGACCACGAGAAGGTGACTTCATCACGATCAAAAGCTATAAGCACGATGGCTCGTTGCATCGAACTTGGCGCGATACCATGGTACTAAAGACCAGTGAAAATTCTATCATTGGCCTAAACGATCACACTTTGGTAACGGAAGATGATGGTAGACGATGGGTTACCCGAGAACCTGCTATTGTTTATTTCCATAAGAAATATTGGTTTAACATTATTGCGATGATTCGCGATAATGGTGTGTCGTATTATTGTAATTTAGCTTCTCCGTATGTACTCGATAAAGAGGCGCTAAAATATATTGACTACGATTTAGATATTAAAGTTTTTCCTGATGGCGTCAAACATTTACTGGATGCAGATGAATATGCGGCTCATAGTAAAAAGTGGCATTATCCACCAGAAATCGATAAAATTTTGAAAGCTCATGTCAAAATTTTGGTTGATTGGATAAACGAAGGTTCTGGACCATTCTCACAAGGATATGTTGACGTTTGGTATACACGATATCAATATTTGATGCAACAGCGGTTAAAAGATCGTCGTTGAGAAAAAGCATTCGATTTGTCGAATGCTTTTTCTGATGCATACGAATAAGTTAATTCATTTATCACACAACAAAACATAAAAAACCATAATCTGTTAAAATAAAGGTTATGAAGGCATTAAAAGAACAATATCAAACAGCACCGATAACGACAATTATATTTTTGGTAACTACTTTTGTATTCCTAATTGAGCTTATATTAAGCCGCGGAACGACGGAGAATAGTGAATTCTTAATTAATATGGGTGCAAAATGGGGACCATATATCCAGTTAAAACATGAATACTGGCGATTGTTAACGCCGGTTTTTCTCCATGCTGGTTTTTTACACATTGTCACTAATATGATCACTTTATGGTTTATTGGACCACTTGTTGAACGAGCATTTGGCAGTGCAAAATTTTTTGGACTATATTTTTTTGGTGGTATTATTGGTAATATTTTTTCATATTTATTGGCGCCGTCGAGTGTTTCTGTAGGTGCATCTACAGCACTTTTTGCCATGTTTGGTGGACTAATTTTGTATGCCATTCGTTTTAAAGAAGATCCGCAAGTTAAGTCGATGGGAACAATGTTGGGGCTCTTTGTCATTTTGAATTTAGTCACAGGATTTTCATCAACGGATATTGATATATGGGGACACATCGGTGGCTTAATCGGTGGGATGATGTTTGCGGTAATGTTTGGTTTCTATGGGCGCAGTGGGAAATACGCTATTCGAGTGCGCTTAATCATGGGCGCTATAACAATATTGCTGATTATTTTAACTTTTTGGGCAGGTTTAAGAATATGAAAACATTTTATGATGTATTACAATATTTAAAAGAATTCGGTGTGTATATTCACGTTGGTAAGCGTCTGTGGGATATCGAATTAGCAGCACTAGAAGTAGATAATCTCTACAAAACTGACATTTTAAATGCAAAAGATTATGCAACGATTAAGTTAATTTTATCACATGAACACACAATGGAAGTCGAAAATCCAAGTGATTGAAAACATTTAATGAAAATGATGAAAACGCTTGCACTATGTAAGCACTTTCTGTTAAAATATGTAAGTAATAAATTTTATGGAGGAAACATGCATTGCGCTGATTAATCATCATATAAGGCAGTTAATTTGTCTTTAGAAATACGCTTTGCACTTTAATAATCATGGCAAAAGATAAACTTATTGGCGTTGATCTTGGTGGTACAACTATCAAGTTTGCAATTTTGACTGATCAAGGTGAAATTCAACAAAAGTGGTCAATTAAAACAAACATTTTGGATGATGGTGCACACATTGTTCCAGATATTGTTGAATCCATTAATCATCATTTAGACTTATACCAATTGGATAAAGAACGCATCATTGGTATTGGTATGGGTACACCGGGAACTGTTAACCGTGAAACAGGTACAGTCACAGGCGCCTTTAACTTAAATTGGAAAACAGAACAACCTGTCAAAGCAGATATTGAGGCAGGAACTGGATTTACTTTGACAATTGATAACGATGCTAACTCTGCTGCTCTTGGCGAAGCATGGAAGGGTGCTGGTAATAATGATGATGAAGTTTCATTCATTACCTTAGGTACCGGTGTCGGTGGTGGATTGTTAGCCAATGGTCAGCTAATTCACGGTACAGTTGGGGCCGGCGGAGAAGTCGGTCACATGATTGTTGAGCCTGATGGATACTTGTGCACATGCGGTAATCGTGGCTGCTTAGAACAATATGCTTCAGCTACTGGTGTTGTTCATTTGGCACAAAATATTGCTGAAGAATATGTAGGTAGTTCAAAATTAAAGAAGATGATCGACAATGGAGAAGAAGTCACATCAAAAATTGTCTTTGATTTAGCAAAACAGGGCGACTTTTTGGCAAATAAAGTTGTTGACAAAGTGGCTTACTATTTGGGTTATGCCACAGCTACTATGTCTAATATCTTGAATCCATCAGCCGTTGTTATCGGTGGTGGTGTTGCTGCTGCTGGCGAGTTCTTGCGTGCACGTGTTGAAGAACATTGGACCAAGTTTGCTTTTCCAACAGTTCGTCACTCTACACGTGTAAAGTTAGCGGAGTTAGGTAACGATGCTGGTGTGATTGGTGCGGCGAGTCTAGCTCGAATAACTGCTTAATATGATTACAAATAAAAAACTGCTATCTCGTAGCAGTTTTTTTATTTGTAATCATTTATGCTAAATTAACTGATGCTTCTGCGTTTTTTTCTGATGCATCATCATCTGATATATGGGGTAAAAATGCAGGTAGCAAATCGTTAACAGAGAAATCAGTTAAGATTTGTGTTTTTAAATCGACTGCATCATCAATCGCTACCGTAGCCTGAACCTTTGGCATCATACCGTGAGCTAGTTGTTGATCTTCTAATATGGCCTGCATCGTTTCTTTTGAATTACGGTTATACAGAAAGTCTGTGATGTTGATGCCCACTTTTTTAGCAATATTGATTACTAAATTACGTGAGTATTTCTGATGACCAACCGTTAGCGCCTCTTGTAGGTTAATGAGTAATGCTCGCGCTTTTTTATTACCTTCAATTTGAGCAGCTTTGAAATCGAGAGTGAGTCGATAGACTAAGCTGGCTTTGTCTGTTGGTTCATCAGCACATGATGAATTATCATCTTTAATCATTTTCAAAATTGGTTCATTGATTAAAGGCACAAAAAACAGATGATGTGAACGATGAATTTGTTGACTAATTTTTTGTAGATATTGCTCTGTAATTAAGCAATTATCGGACAGTGGCGTATCGAAATGATATATAGATAGCATGATTGTTCTCCTGAGTTATTAACTTATTCAATATACAAAATATTAGTATAGTCGTCAAGGGTGTACTTGACAAATGATACGCTCATAAATATGTTAAAATAGAATAGTAGTAATTAAAAAAATATAATAAAGGATGACAGTATGGATTGGGATCATTTTTTTATACCATATATTCAAACCGTCTCAGAGCTTAAAGTAAAATTACGTGGTTTGCGTCAGCAATACGAAAAATCTGGTGAAGATTCATCAATTGAATTTGTAACTGGTCGTGTAAAGTCTCAAGCCTCAATTGAAGAAAAGATAGTTCGTCGACATTTAGATGAGAATCGGTTGGCTCTTGATTTGCAAGATATTGCCGGTGTTCGTATTATGACAAAGTATGTTGAAGACATTTATACTGTGGTCGATTTGTTGCGTCAAAGGACGGATTTTCAAATTTTAGAAGAGCGTGATTATGTCAGTAATGCTAAACCTTCGGGTTATCGTTCGTATCATCTTGTGATTGAATATCCAGTCCAGATGTATACTGGAGAACTAAAAGTATTGGCAGAGATTCAGGTGCGGACAATGGCGATGAATTTTTGGGCTACTGTGGAACATGATTTACGTTATAAGCATGGGGAGTTGAACGAAGATTTAGCAAATCGACTGACTAAACTATCCGAATCAACTTTTGCTTTAGATCAAGAACTTAGTGAGATAAGAGCAATAGAATGAAAATCGCAATTTTCAATAATCATGCTGAACATAGCGTGATTATTGCCAAAAAATTAATACTGGCAATGAAGAAAAATAATGTCGATATTGATGATAGAAATCCGGATATTGTCGTTTCCGTTGGTGGGGATGGCACGCTTTTGGGCGCTTTTCAAAAGTATGTTGATCAAACAGAAAGCGTGCGTTTTGTTGGCCTTCATACAGGTCATTTGGGGTTTTATACGGATTGGTTAAGCACGGAGCTTGACCAGTTTGTTGATAGTTTAATCCATGATAACGGCCAAAAAGTTAGTTACCCACTACTCGAGCTGACTGTTGTGAGAACTAGTGGTGAATCTTACAAATTTTTAGCGCTTAATGAAGCGGTTATAAAGCAACCTATTGGCACTTTAGTTGCCGACATATATTTAGGTGGCCAGGCCTTTGAGCGTTTTCGTGGAGATGGTATTGCTGTTGCAACGCCAACTGGATCAACAGCTTATAATAAGGCTAATGGTGGTGCAGTGCTACATCCGAGCTTGCCAGCAATTCAAATGTCTGAAATAGCCTCAATTAATAACCGAGTATTTCGAACCTTAGGTTCACCGCTAATTGTGCCACAAGATCAAGAAATTGTGATGAAACCAAAAAGCAATCATTTTTTGGTTATGTATGACCAAGAAGAGATTAAAGGGCACAATATTACTGAACTACGCTTTAAGGTCTCTGAAAAAAGGGTCCATTTTGCTCAATATCGGCATGTGGATTTTTGGCGACGTGTACAGAATGCCTTTATCAGTGAAATTGAATAAATTAAACAGCTAATTACTGTCTTGAGGGACAGGATTTTTTATACATAAATTTGAGAGGAAATTTAGTAATAGTTTGTTCCAAGGTGGTGCAAGCTAAATATTATATAATGCGAATATTGTAGTATATAATTTAAGTTATTGAATAAGATTAAACATGAAATTTACTTGGAAATATAGTGGTGATGAACAGCGTAAAGTGCGCACTTTTTTGCAAAATCATGGCGTTTCGCATAGAATGTTTAGCCAAATGAAGCATAATGGCGGCGCAATCTTGGTAAATGAAAAACCAGTTTATACATCCGATTATTTGATGAATGGTGACATCGTTACGATTGTTATGCCTACAGAAAAAAGTAATGACTTGGTTGTACCAGATTATAAACCATTAGACATTATATTTGAAAATGAACATTGGCTAGTTGTTGATAAACCATACGGTATAACAACGGTTCCAGGACATGCTGATCGTTTGCATACTTTGGTTAATCAAGTTAAAGGACACCTTGAAACAATTAAGGCTGATGATTTAGTTCCTCATGTTGTTACTCGCCTTGATCGTGACACATCAGGAATTGTCTTATTAGCCAAGCATAGATTTGCCCATGCAGTTTTGGATCAACAATTACAAAACCATACGGTTGAAAAATTTTATTTGGCTTATCCGTCAGGTATTTTACCGGATGACCATGGCGATATTAATGCACCGATTGGTCGCATGGATGGGGATTTTATCAAAAGAGAAGTCCGTGATGATGGCAAACCATCTCGCACAGAATATTGGGTCGAACGTCGTTATGAAGATGATGAACAAAATATGACTCGTGTGAAAGTACAATTGCATACAGGACGAACACACCAAATCCGTGTTCATTTTGCCAATATAGGGCATCCTTTGGTAGGGGATACTTTGTATGGTGGACCAGCATGGCATGGATTACAAAGACAAGCATTGCATGCTTATCACATGAAATTCTATGATCCCTTCATTGAGGAATACCGAGAATTTAATACGCCTTTACCAGATGATTTAAAAACTTTGAGAGATATAGAGTAAACAGTGGAAGAAAAATCAGAACAATTACATCAAAATATCGCTCATCTTTCCGATTTATTGCATTCAGGACAAGATGAGGCCTTTGTGACGTCATTCAACGCGCTACACGACTTTGAAATGGGACAAGTGTATAGTGGATTACCGGAACAATTACGTGCAGTAGCATGGCGATTGCTTGACAATGAAACATTAGCGACTGTTTTTGATAATATAGATGTTGATGATGAAGATATTGATGACTTATTGCAAGAAATGCCCCCTCAAAAAGCTGTTCAAATTTTGCGCAATATGTATGCCGATAACGAGGTCGATCTTCTCCAGGAAATGCCAACACGGTTAGTTGCAACCTATTTAAGCTTGATGCCAAAAGATGAGGCTGAAGATATTCGTAAGCTGATCAATTACGAGGAACAAACTGCTGGTTCATTAATGTCAATTGAGTACTTGGCAGTTGAGGCAGATTTGCGTGTTGATGAAGTGATGCGTTTAGTTAAGCAACAAGCACTTGAAGCTGAGGCGATCAACTACGTTTATGTATTAGATAAACAAGAACGGCTAGTTGGTGTTATTTCTCTTCGTGATTTGTTAACACATCCTGATGACATGTTAGTTTCGGAAATTACGAAAGACAGAATTATCAGTGTTAAAGCTGGTGATGATCAGCAAGACGTTGCACAAATTGTGGCTGACTATAACTTCATATCCATTCCAGTTACAGATGATAATGACCGATTATTAGGTGTCATTACAGTTGATGATATCGTGGATGTTATTGATGAAGAGGCTGTTGAAGATTATTCCGGATTGGCTGCCGTTAACGTTAGTCAAACAGATGATACAGCATGGCATTCAGCGATTAAACGTATTCCTTGGTTGATTGCACTTCTTTTATTAGGAATGTCAACGGCTACGCTGATTAGTTCATTTGATGGTCTGGTACGAAAAGCGTCAATATTGGCTGTGTTTATTTCTCTGATTACTGGTACAGCTGGTAATGCTGGGACGCAAGCATTAGCGTTGGCTGTCCGGCGCTTAGCTGTAGGAAGTAATAATAGTGCTGTCAAAAATTTCTTGAGTGAAATTCTTGCGGGGTTTTTAGTAGGGACAGCAACGGGTTTCTCAGTTTTTCTAATTGTTACTTTTTGGAAGCATAATTATCAACTGGGTCTTGCAGTGGGTATCGCGATGGCAATTGCTATTATGGTAGCCAACCTAGCGGGGTACTTGATTCCCGTACTTATTGATAAATTAGGCATGGATCCGGCGGTAGCAAGTGGCCCATTTATTACAACTTTATCAGATTTAACTTCAGTTCTAATTTATTTTAATATTGCACAATTATTTATTTCACATTTTACCGGCGCGTAAAACTAAAATACGCGAAAAAAGCAATAGCGGTTCTTATCGCTATTGCTTTTTTGTTTATATGATTTTAAATATTGGTTTGATTTGCTTCGCGAAGCTACCATCAGGGTCATTGACAAATGAAGCGTAGTCTTGCCAATATTTGTCTGATAAAATAATTGGTTCAGCAATATTGTCGGGGATGTATTGGCGAGGAATCGCACCATCCTCTGTAACGGGGCCATCATAACTGTTGATGAAGTCTTGCATTTTTTTCTCAATTACAAGTGCTTGTGGACCAAACCAATTATATGGCTCTCGATGGATATTACTTTCATTAATATCAAATAATTCATCACGATTAATCACTGTAAATGGATGAACCAAAGTAATAAATTTAACTTGACCAGTGTCACTGACTTCGGCTAATGCGCCTGCCATTTCAGACGGCAGGTTTGGTTGTTGATGCGCTGTTGATGCCAGAAGTAGTTGGCCTGCATAAGAAATATCTAAAGTTATGGGTTGCCCAATGATCATTGTTAATAATTTTTCTGGGGAAATACTTAATGCTCTCATTTTTTTAATCCTGTACTGTTATGAAATCAAATTTTTCGAAATCAAATAGGCCTTGATCGGTAATCTTTAAACTTGGAATGACCGGTAATGCCATGAACGATAAAGTTAAAAATGGATCAAATGGCACGTCACTGATTTCTGAGAAAGCTTGTAGTAATTGCTGGTTAGTTTTGATGACATTTTCAAATGGTTGATCTGACATTAAACCGCCAATTGGGAGTGGTAGGGTCGTAATTTTACCATGGTTAACGACAACTTGGCCACCGCCGATTTCATGCAGCGTATCTGCTGCTAAAATCATGTCGTCGTCGTTTACGCCTGCTATAATCACGTTATGGGAATCATGAGCAATAGTTGAAGCAATCGCACCGTCGCGCATGTTAAATCCTTTGATGATACCGACACCATGGCCAAGATTGTGATAACGTTCTGCGACTACAATTTTAGCGAAAGTTTCGTTTGCAACGAACAGCCCTTGCTCAACAGGAACTTCTTCCACAGTGTGCTCGGTGGTGATGTGGTGAGGTGTGATATTGATAATATGTGCTGGTTTATCAGATTGGAGAGGTAAGGCGATATCGGATTTGGTTAATGAGAAGTTTAATGATTGGTTGGCTAACGGTGTGACAATTGATTGATTGTCTTTATACCAATGACCACCAATCATGACTTTTGGTGTCTCCAAATGTGCTAAATCATCGAATACTGCTAGATCGGCCACAAATCCATCTGTCAATGCGCCGATATTTTGTAGCTTATGCGCTTGAGCGGCATTATACGTTGCTATCGTAAAAGCAATTGCTGGATCCATACCATTTTCAATGGCAAGTTTCACGCTATAATCAATGGAACCTTCACTTTGGATGTCGTTAGCTGTTTTGTCATCTGTGGCAAAAGAAAAGTGTGATTGATTGGCCATTGTAATTGCAGGTAGTATTGCTTTTTCATCACGCTCAACCGTGCCTTCGCGAACAAATATGGAGAAACCAGCATTTAAGCGTTCTAATGCTTCTTTTGCATTCTCACTCTCGTGATCAGTGTCAATGCCAACATTTCGATAAACTGCAAGTTGCTCTGGAGTTAAACCGGCAGCATGACCGTCAACATGTCGACCAGCATCTTCAGCATCTTTAATTTTTTGTAACATATCGGGATCAAGATTTGCTACAGCAGGAAAATCCATAACTTCTGCTAAACCGTTGACTTCCGGCACGCTATAGAATGGCTTTAAAGCATCAGCGTGAAGCGTCGCTCCAGCATGTTCAAAAGGTGTAGCGGGTACTGAAGAAGGTAACATGTAATGAATGTTTAGCGGTGTTTGTTTAGCATCTTCCAACATATATTGGATGCCAGACACACCAGCTACACTGGCAATTTCATGGGGATCTGCAAATATTCGAGTGATTCCATGTGGTATAACCAGTTTTCCAAATTCACTGGGCGTAAGTAATGAGCTTTCAATGTGTAAATGGGAATCTATCAACCCAGGCACAATATATCCGCCACCAGCATCAAAGGTATTTTCAGCTGTTAAGTCACTTCGCTTTCCGCGGTATAAAATTTGATTATCGTTAATCCATAATTCTGTATCGTCAAATTTTAAATTAAATACATCTAGAATTTTGGCATTTTTGATGTGCCATGTAACGAGTTTTGTCACAATATGTCTCACCTTCAATTTTTTTATATGATACCATAAACTCATATTGTATAGAAGAAATATTCTAAATAGTAATGTTGTACCAATCACTTTTTATAAGGTATACCAATAATTAAAAAGTTGTTTGACAATGGCTTTTAAGCTGTGTAAAATAACACTTGTGAACAAAATAAAAAATAAAACCATTTTTGAAAGTAGGACTATATAAATGTGTGGAATTGTTGGATTTACTAGTTTTAATCAAGTGTTACCAACTTTGTTAAAAGGTCTAGAAAAGCTAGAATATCGTGGTTATGATTCAGCTGGCGTGTATGTAAATGATGGTGACCAAGGAGACTATTTGGTCAAGGAAACAGGCCGTGTAGCTGATTTGGAACGTGCTACGGAAAATAAGAATATCAAGGGGACTTCGGGTATTGCTCATACGCGTTGGGCAACTCACGGTGGTGTATCTGTTGAAAATGCGCATCCCCATGCTTCAGAAGATGGACGTTTCTACTTAGCACACAATGGTGTGATTGAAAATTACGATGAATTACGTGATACATATTTGCAAGGTGTAAAACTACATTCTCAGACAGATACAGAAGTTGCTGTCCAATTGATAGATAAGTTTGCAAAAGAAGAGAACTTGTCAGCAGTCGACGCTTTTAAGAAAATGATTGCTTTACTAGACGGCAATTCAGCATACGCATTCTTGTTGATGGATCGTCAAGAACCCGGGATTATGTATACTGCTAAAAAGAAAAGTCCTTTACTGATTGGTGTTTCAGATCAGGGAAATGTGGTGACCTCTGACGCTGCTGCTATGTTAGATATAACCCATGACTTTATCGAATTGATGGATGATGAAGTAGCGATTGTTGAGAAAGATAAAGTGACATTATTCAATGCGCAAGGAGAACCAATTACACGGTTACCATTCCATCTCGATATTGATGCTGCAGAAACAGATAAAGGTGTTTATCCATACTACATGCTTAAAGAAGTGGATGAGCAAGCAATTGTTACTCGCACGCTTTCTCAATATTATTTTGATGACGAGAATAATATTCAAAATATCGATGCCAACATTATTGATGCAATGAAAGCGGCTGATCGCTTATATATTGTTGCTGCAGGAACATCGTATCATGCCGGATTAGTTGGCAAACGGTATTTTGAGCAATGGGCTAAGATTCCGACTGAAGTCCATATTTCTTCAGAATTTGCTTATGATCAACCAATGCTCAGTCAAAAACCATTCTTTATTTTCTTGAGCCAATCAGGTGAAACGGCTGATTCTCGTGAAGTTTTGGATAATATTACGAAACAGGGCTATCCAACCTTGACTATTGCTAATGTTATGAATTCAACATTAACACGAGAAGCTGACTTCGCGTTACCTCTACTCGCCGGACCGGAAATAGCGGTTGCTTCTACCAAGGCATACACAGCTCAAATAAGTGTTGAGGCTATTTTAGCCCACGCTATTGGTCATTCAGGATTGAATTTGAAGCTTGAATTGGCGAAAGTAGCTGTTGAAATGCAAGTGATCATTGATCAAAAAGAAGATTTTAAAGCAATAGCAGAAAGTGCATTATCTGGACAGCGCTCAGCATTTTATATCGGACGTGGCCTAGACGCTGCCGTAGCTGTTGAGGCGGCACTCAAGTTAAAAGAAATCTCCTACGTGCAAACGGAAGGGTTTGCTGCTGGAGAACTAAAGCACGGTACGATCTCACTTATTGAAGAAGGAACACCAGTTTTTGCACTCCTTACACAAGCGAAGACAGCTGGATTAGTTCGAGGTGAAATTGCACAAGTTGCCGCACGTGGTGCTAATACAATTGTCATAGCAACCAAAGAACTGGCTAAAACTGGCGACGCCTATATTTTGCCGGAAGTCAATGAACTACTGATGCCATTATTGGAAGTGATTCCAGCTCAATTAATTGCCTATTACGCAACTCTAGATAGAGGGTTGGATGTTGATCGACCTCGAAACTTGGCAAAGAGTGTAACAGTTCAATAAAATATAAAAATCGATAGAAATATTCTTATCGATTTTTTTTGTACGCAGCGTTTCATTCTGGTAAAATGTACTAGATACCATTATGCAAAAAAATATTGCATACGAAGGAGGAGCGTTTTGGCGCTTTTTAAAACAAAAGAGAACACCGTTTACGATACTACGCAACTTAAAATTCCAGAGCATATTGCAATTATCATGGATGGTAATGGTCGATGGGCAAAGAAACGCTTAATGCCAAGAGCTGCGGGACACAAGGCTGGCATGAATACAGTAAAGCGCATTGCGTCTGCAGCAAGTGATATGGGCGTTAAAGTCCTGACACTATATGTATTTTCTACGGAAAATTGGTCACGTCCCAATGATGAGGTCAACTTTCTAATGCAGCTGCCAATCGCTTTTTTTAATGATTTCGTACCTGATTTGATTAAAAATAACATTCGAGTTTCTGTTACTGGAAATGTTGATGCGTTACCAGCAGCGACTCAAGATGCTGTTAATAGAGCAATTGAAGAGACTGCCAATGGTACCGGCATGGTTTTAAACTTTGCAATGAATTATGGCGGACAAGTTGAAATTGTTGATGCTACAAAAAAAATAGCCGAAGAAGTAGCCAAGGGCCATTTGTCACCGGATGATATTAATTCGGAAGTTTTCGCTGCCGCCTTACAGACAGCACACTTGGGAGACTTGGCCACACCAGACTTGATGATTCGAACCTCTGGTGAATTGCGCTTGAGTAATTTTTTGCCATACCAAGCCGCTTACGCAGAATTATATTTTACTGATGTTCTATGGCCTGACTATTCTTCGGATGATCTAATGACAGCCATACAATCTTATACAAAACGAGATCGACGATTTGGCGGTCTCAATGATGAAAGTGAGAAACAAGCTTAATGAAAACACGTGTTATTACAGCAGTCGTTGCTTTAATTATCTTTGTGCCATTGTTAGTAATTGGTGGTATGCCTCTTTTGATTTTGACGTTAGCCATGGCAGTTGTTGCTATGAGCGAGATACTACGTATGAAACATCGTTTTTTCGTATCTGCGGAAGCATTGCTGAGCTTTGTTGGTGTTATTGTAATTACACTACCGAAATCAACTTGGCAAGATATGCCATTTAATATTAATGGAAGCGTCATTTTTTATATTATTGTCTTCTTACTTTTGCTACATACCGTTTTGAGTCGTAATCATTTTAATTTTGATGATGCAGGAACATTGGCGCTGACGATTGTATATGTTGGTACAGGATTCCATTACTTTTTTCAAGCAGATAGTAAGGGGATTGCTACGGTCATGTTCGGTATGCTGATTGTATGGATCACTGATTCAGGTGCTTATATGGTTGGTCGTGCCATTGGGAAAAATAAATTGGCTCCTAAAATCAGCCCCAATAAAACTTGGGAAGGTTCTATTGGTGGTAGCATGGTAGCTATTATTGTGATTCCAGCATTATTTACCATCTTCCATTGGTTGCCGGATTATAACTTTATCGAATTGCTAGCGTTTACGGCCATTTTGTCAATTGCTGGTCAGTTAGGTGACTTAATTGAATCCGGTTTCAAACGTCATTATGGTGTGAAAGATTCGGGTAATATTTTGCCTGGACATGGTGGCATATTAGACCGTTTTGATTCAATGTTAATCGTTATGCCTATGATGGCCGTATTGGGTATACTCAATTAAAAATGATTTTGCAAGATTATTAGATTTCTTCAAATCAGGTAGGTGCTAAATTTATGAATGTTACATCAATTATTGCTTTTATATTTGTGTTTGGCGTGCTCGTTACAGTGCATGAATTTGGACATTTTTTTGTCGCGAAAAAATCTGGTGTATTAGTTCGTGAATTTGCAATTGGAATGGGACCAAAACTGCTCAGTTGGAAGCGAAATCATACAGCCTATACTATTCGCATACTACCTGTAGGTGGGTATGTTCGTATGGCTGGCATGGATGAAGAACCCGATCTGGATGCAGGTCAACGATTACGTTTGACTTTTAATGAACAGGGAAAAGTCACAAAAATAGATACACAAATAGATGAGGCTGGGATCGGTGTGCCTTTCCAAGTTGATTCGTTCGATTTAAGTGACGCTTTGACCCTGACGGGATATTCAGACAATGCCACAGACATGACGACTGTACATGTTGATCATGATGCAACGATTATTGAGGAAAATGGTGTTGAGGTTCAGGTTGCGCCACGAGATGTATGGCTACAAAGCGCCAAAGTATGGAAACGTGCGTTAATTAATATTGCTGGTCCAGTTATGAACTTTATATTAGCCCTGGTTATTTTTTCAGGAGTAGGGTTTGCCATCGCTAGTGTGGGTTTAAATGAACCTATTATTGGCACCGTTCAAAAAAATATGCCGGCTGATCAAGCTGGTCTAAAAGCTGGTGACGAAATCACACAAATTGATAGGGTCAAAACGACTACTTGGGACCAAGTTGCCAATGCTATTGGTAACTCTAAGGAAAGTCAGCTGAACATCACAGTGTTACGCAATGGTCACAAAAAGCAGGTTGAAGTGAGACCAAAAACTGTTAAAATAAATGGTGTGCAGACTAAACAAGTTGGTATCATCGAAAAAACACACACTGATACCATTTCACGTCTAAAGTATGGTTTAATAAATACAGGTGCGACAATTAGCCAAATATGGCATGCATTAAGCCATCTATTTACTGGTGGCTTTAGCTTAGATAAGCTTGGTGGCCCTGTGTCTATTGCTAAAACAACTTCATCCGTAGCAAAAACAGGATTCTTAAACATATTAATATTTATGGCTATGCTATCACTTAATTTGGGTATTATGAATCTAATTCCAATTCCAGCATTGGATGGTGGTAAACTCATTTTGAATTTGTTGGAGGGTATATTACGTCGACCTTTGCCACAGTCATTTGAAAACGCTGTAACTATCGTTGGCGCTGTATTTATGATTATTTTAATGATTGCCGTCACTATAAACGATATTTTAAGATAAAAACTGGTGCTATCGGCACCGTACATAACAACAAAACATAAGGGGAATTCATGAAACAGTCGAAATTATTAATGCCAACATTGCGGGATATTCCAGCAGAGGCTGAAGTAAAAAGCCATCAACTTTTGCTAAAAGCAGGGTATATTCGCCCAATTGCAGCGGGAATGTTTTCATATTTACCATTAGCAAAACGAGTTTTAAATAAAATTGAAACAATTATTCGTGAAGAGATGGATAAGATTGATGCCAACGAAATGTTGGTACCCGAAGTCTTACCAGCCGAGCTATGGCAACGCTCTGGTCGTTATGAAACATACGGACCAGCTTTATATAAGTTTAAAAATCGTCAAGATCGCGATTTTATTTTGGGTCCTACGCACGAAGAAACTTTTACGCAATTAATTGCTGATGAAATTAAGTCATACAAGAAATTACCATTGACTGTTTATCAAATTCAGGCAAAGTTCCGTGATGAAAACCGACCACGTTTCGGTCTATTACGTACTCGTGAATTTATTATGAAAGATGCTTACTCATTTAGTGCTGATCAAGAAGGCTTGGATGAGGCATTTCATAATATGGAAGAAGCCTACACCAATATCTTTGATCGACTAGGGCTCGAGTATCGTGCAATAGTTGGCGATGCTGGTGCTATGGGTGGATCAGATTCTAAAGAATTTTCGGCACCTGCTGCAGCTGGTGAAGATACGATTGCTTATTCTGATGCAACAGATTATGCGGCTAATCTTGAAATGGCTAAGGACTTTTACGAACGTCGATCTGCAACAGCTGAACAGTTGGCGCTTGAAAAAATTTCAACCCCTAACGAAAAGACAATTGATGATGTTGCCACACTTTTGGATAAGCCAAAGAATGAATTAGTTAAGACGATTATGTTCGTTGCAGATGACGAACTAGTTGCTGTTGTGACAACTGGCGATTTTGAAGTCAACGAAGTTAAGGTTCAGAATTATTTACATGCTGATTCTTTGGTTATGGCTGAAGAAGTGGATGTTCGTAAAGCAGTTGGTGCTGGATTTGGTTCATTGGGACCAGTTGGATTACCAGAAGAAGTTAAGCTTTTAGTTGATGAGAGAGCAGCTGATCTAGCTAATTTTGCCGCTGGTGCTAATGAAGATGGGATGCATTATGTCAATATTAACTGGAATCGTGATGTTGACTTACTCGTAGAAAATGTTAGTGATTTCCGTACAGTACGCGAGGGTGATTTAGCCATAGATGGTAAGGGTAAATTACAGTTTACTTCAGGTATTGAAATTGGTCATATTTTTAAACTTGGTACGCGCTACTCGAAAACCTTAGGCGCACAAGTTCTGGATAATAACGGACGCCAAACCGATGTTATCATGGGATCGTATGGTATCGGTGTCTCACGTTTATTGAGTGCTATTGCCGAACAAAAGGCTGATGAAGATGGCTTAGTTTGGCCTGCTAGCGTAGCACCATTTGACATTCATATTGTTCCAATTAACATGAAGGATGAAGACCAAGCTCGTGTGGCTGAACAGCTAGAGACATTGTTGGTAGCGCAAGGCATGGAAGTATTAGTTGACGACCGTAAAGAACGAGCTGGCGTTAAGTTTGCTGATGCGGACTTGATTGGCCTACCAATTCGTATTACAGTCGGTAAAAAGGCTGACGAAGATGTCGTAGAAGTCAAAGTTCGAGCAAGTAACACAAACATTGAGATGCGAGTTAGCGAAGTCGTGGATTCTGTCTCAGTACTGCTAAATGCGTCAGAAAAATAAGTATATTTAAAATTGCCGATATTTTATCGGCTTTTTTACTCAAGTAGAGGATAAAATGAAGTTAACGCAACAAGAACAATTACAGCACTTACTTACGCATATTCAACTGCCAGAAGAAATTCATCATTATTTTGATGACGGTTGTTTGTCTCAAGTTGATGTTTCAGTTAGTCAAAAAATGTGGCTTTTTCATGTCGAAATTGAACAGATACTGCCGGTAAATGTATACATGCAATTTCAGCAGTATTTACGAACTGCGTTCACTAATATAGCAGTGGTTCAACTTAAGATCACCACGCCAGTGCAGCAAGTTAACGAAGAAGTTGTCAACTCTTATTGGCATCTAGCGCTACAAGAATCAAGTCTTAACCATGCGACAACGCAGCAACTTGCTAGCAACACAATACTAAAGACAATTGAAACGAACCACTTTGGTGTTGCAGTCGGCGCATCAATTTTGTATCGCGCACTGACTGCTGAGGTTATCGATTCAATTGCGACAGTTTATCATTCTTTTGGATTACCAAAAATTAAGTTGACTCCAAAATTGGATGAACAACTTGAGCAAGAAATTCAAGAAAATGTGGCACAACATCATGCTAGAGCGCGTGAAGATTTGCAGAAAGCAATTGTTGCCAATGAACAATCAAAGCCTAAAGTTTCTAGCGAAGGTGTTGCATTAGCTTTAGGGCGTAAGATACCTGCTGATGCTGAAATTACACGTTTAGATAGTATCGATGGTGAAGAAAATCGTGTCGTTATAGAAGGATATATTTTTGCGGAAGAAATAAGAGAGCTACGTTCTGGACGGAAACTACTAACACTCAAATTGACAGATTATTCAAGCTCGATTTCTGCTAAGAAATTTTCAAACAATGAGAATGACGAAGCTGTTTTTGACGGTTTAAAGTCTGGTTTGTGGGTGCGATTAAGTGGAAATATTCAAGAAGATCAATACGCACGTGAATTGGTGATGAACATATATGATTTGCAGGTTGTAGATCATGCTAATCGACAAGAAGTTTATCAAGGTGAAGAAAAACATATTGAATTGCATGCACACACTAATATGTCAGCGATGGATGCAGTTACTGATTTTTCAGGCGTTGCGAAATTAGCAAAAAGCTGGGGGCAAACTGCCTTGGCTGTTACTGATACTGGTAATGTTCAGGGATTCCCTGAGGCATCAGCTGCTGGTGCAAAAAATGGTTTGAAAATGATTTATGGCATGGAAGCTAACTTGGTTGAGGATGGTGAGCCTATTGGCTTTAATTTAGATCAAACCGAGTTATTGAATAAAGACACTATTTTTGTAGCTTTTGATCTTGAAACAACTGGTTTATCGGCAGTGACAGATCGTATTATTGAGTTATCAGCGGTTAAAATGCAGTTGGGTAACGTAATTGAGAAGTTCTCAGAGTACATTAATCCTGGATTCCCACTTTCTGAGTTCACCACCAAGTTAACTTCTATTACCGATGCTATGGTTGCCAATTCAGATACCGAAGAAAATATTATTAAACGTTTTCGTGAATGGTCTGGAAATGCCGTCTTGGTTGGGCATAATGTTACATTTGATGTTGGCTTTATGAATGCTGCCTATACTCGCTATAATCAACCCATTATCACGAATGCTATTATTGATACGTTACCATTTACACGCTGGTTATACCCTGATTATAAGTCTTATAGATTAGGCACAATCGCCAAGCGTTTCAATATTAATTTGGAACAAGCGCATCGCGCTATTTTTGATGCAGAAACCACTGGACATATCGCTTGGCGATTAATTAAGGAAGCACACGAACGTTATAATTTGAACCGACATAATGAGTTGAATGATCGCATGACTGAAGGAGACGCTTGGAAGCACGGGCGTCCCGTGCATGCCACTTTGCTAGTTCAAAATGCAACAGGTTTGAAAAATTTATACAAATTAGTGTCTCGATCTAACATTGAGTTTTTTGCTCGGGTACCACGTATTCCGCGTTCTATATTGGAACAGTATCGCGAGGGGCTACTTGTAGGAACGGGTGATACCAGCGGTGATGTGATTATTTCTTTGATTGAAAAGGGTATTCAGGAAGCAGAGAAAAAAGCAGCGTATTACGACTTTATCGAAATACAACCAACGGCAAATTATCAACCGATGATTGAGTCAGGGTTAATTGCAACGGAAGAAAAGTTGCAGAGTATTTTGAAAGATATGGTGGCTATTGGAGATAAACTTAAAAAGCCTGTTGTAGTTACTGAAGATGTAAAGTATACAAACCCAGAAGACAAAATATATCGCAATATTTTAATCGCTACACAGCCCGGTAATCCACAAAATCGCACAGCTTTACCAGATTTGAATTTCAAGACAACCCAGGAATTACTTGACGATTATGCTTTTATGGGCGCTGATTTAGCAAAAAAGTTGGTCATTGATAATACACATTTAGTTGCTAATATGCTTGAAGATATTGAACCTTTGAAAAGCGGATCTTATCCACCAAATATTCCTGGCGCTGGTGATGAATTAACTGAGAGAACTTATCGAACAGCTAAACAATGGTATGGTGAGCCAATACCCAAAGAAATACAGGCCCGTATTGATCAAGAATTGAAAGCGATTATTGGAAACGGTTTTGCGCCGCACTATATCATTGCGCAAAGATTAGTTGCTAAGTCAGTTAAGGACGGCTATTTAGTCGGTTCACGTGGATCAGTTGGCTCCTCTTTTGTAGCTACAATGTCTGGAATCACAGAAGTAAATCCATTACCGCCTCACTATCGTTCTGCACATGGAGACTACTTTGAATTGGTTGATCCGAAAGAATATGAATCTGGTTATGATTTGCCTGAAAAAGAAGACCCAAATCATCCAGGTGAATTTTTAATTGGGGATGGACAAAACATTCCTTTTGAAACTTTCATGGGCTTCACAGGAAATAAAGTGCCTGATATTGATTTGAATTTTTCTGGTGATTATCAACCAATTGCTCATAATTATATGAAAGTTTTGTTTGGCGAACATAATGTATACCGCGCTGGAACCATTGCGACCGTTGCTGAAAAAACAGCTTTCGGCTATGTTAAAGCTTATGAGCGCGAACATGACCAACATTACCGTGGTGCTGAAATAGAGCGTTTAGCGCAGGGGATGACGGGTGTGAAACGTACTACTGGACAACATCCGGGTGGTATTTTAATTGTGCCGCGTGAATATGAGGTCTACGATTTTACTCCGATTCAGTATCCTGCGGATGATCAAAAGTCCCTTTGGCAAACTACGCACATGGATTATCATTCAATCCACGATAATTTGCTCAAGATGGATATATTGGGTCACGATGATCCCACAATGGTGCGTACATTAAAAGATATGTCTGGTATTGATCCACAGTCAATACCTGCAAATGACCCAGGCGTATTAAGCTTATTTACCTCAACTGAAGCTTTGGGTGTTACGCCGGAACAGATTTTTTCCAATACTGGCACACTAGGATTACCAGAGTTTGGTACAAACTTTGTGCGAGGAATGTTGGCAGAAACACAACCGCACACATATTCAGAATTATTACAAATTTCTGGTCTATCGCATGGAACTGATGTTTGGTTAGGCAATGCTAATGAATTAATTGAAAATGGAACAGCCACCATTGGAACAGTAATTGGAACACGTGATAAAATCATGACTGATTTGATTAATTGGGGTGTTCCTGCTGCAGATGCTTTTAATATTATGGAAAAGGTCCGTAAAGGGAAAGGAATAACAGAAGAATATCAGAAACAGCTACGTGAAGAAAAAATTCCAGAATGGTATATCCAATCAATGCTTAAAATCAAGTATATGTTCCCACGGGCGCATGCTGCTGCCTATGTGTTAATGGCATTGAGGATTGCGTACTTTAAGGTTTATTTTCCAACAATCTATTATGCAACTTACTTTTCTGTACGTGCTGATGCATTTGATATCGTAGCAATGAGTCGGGGGAAAGATGCCACCAAAGCTGCTATTCAGAAGTTGAAGTCACTTGGAAATGATGCAACAGTTGGGGATAAAAACTTATTGACTGTTTTAGAAATGGCCAATGAAGCCTTGGAGCGTAACATTACTTTCGCTATGGTTGATTTAAACAAGTCTGAGGCGCTTGAGTGGGTGATTGATGGGGACACCTTGATTCCACCTTTCGTTTCTTTGCCAGGCTTGGGTGATAACGTTGCTAAGCAAATTGTAGCTGCACGGACCGAAAAACCATTTATCAGCAAAGAAGATTTAAAGAAACGTGGTAAGGTTTCACAAACAATTATTGAGTTTATGACATTGCATTCTGTTTTAGATGGATTACCAGATGAAAATCAGTTAAGCTTGTTCGATTTTTAATTATTATGTTAAACTTTTAATACAGATATGCAGTTGTTGTTCATCTATCTGTTCGTATTAAAGGGAGAAAAAAATGAAACATGAATGGCATCAAAAAGTCGCTGGATATTATGAATATGTCTTGAACATTATGATGATTTTGATTGGTATCGTAATATTTGGATTTTTAATACGTGAAATCTGGAATTTAGCACAGATGCTATCGATCAAGAATATCTCAGGACATTTCACTGAATTAGCTGAACAAATCTTAATTGTATTTTTGTTTTTTGAATTTTTGGGGATAGGCAGAGAGTATTTTGTCAAAGATGCTCATATTTCTACTGATAACTTCTTGTATATTGGTGTGACAGCGATAGTTCGTGCTATGCTGGTATATCACGATCAAACTTATAAGACCTTAATGCTGGCAGCTGCAATATTTTTATTGATTTCAGCGCAAGCTATTTATCGCTATTTCCGGCCTAAATACAGATCTTAAAAACTAATTATTAGTTTAATAATTAGTTTTTTATTTTGTGCCTATAAAATAATATGAATCATCTATGCTATTAAACAACCATTTCATGGTATGATAATAAAAGAAATTTTATCAAAATTGGACGGGAACATGACTAAAAACATTGTCGTACTCGGCAGCTTGAATGTCGATAATATTATGAAAATGCCACGTATGCCACTGGTTGGTGAAACGATGGCACTTACTGAAGTAACAACAGCACCAGGTGGTAAAGGGGCTAATCAGGCAGTTGCCGCATCACGACAAGGAGCAAATGTTTCATTTATCGGTGCTGTTGGGAATGATGCAAATGGACAGTTTATGAGAGCAACATTACTCACCAATGGTGTCAATGTGGACGCAGTGTCAACAAATAGTGATGTGCCAACTGGATCAGCATACATTATGTTGCAAGAGAGTGGTGCAAACACAATATTGATTCATGGTGGGGCAAACCAAGCCTTAACGATTGAGGACATAAATAAAGCGTTAATTGCGCAAGCTGATGTGCTAATCGCACAATTTGAAGTGCCGTTCGAAGTTATTTTGGCGGCATTTAAAATTGCTAAAAAAAATAATGTGCAAACAATCCTAAATCCAGCTCCGGCTGTGTATGAACTTACTCCAGAATTAATGGCTGTCACTGATATTGTGCTGCCCAATGAAACAGAAGCGCAATTACTGACGGGCATCAATGTTATTAATGACGAGGGTGTTTTAAACCGAGTTAGCGATGCCCTACAAGCGAAGGGAGTCCAACGGAGTATTATCACATTAGGAGAAGCGGGATCATTTATCGCTGATGGTCAAAAAAGATGGTGGGTACAACCTGAAAAGGTAGACGCACAAGATACTACCGCGGCAGGTGACACTTTTATTGGTACATTAGCCAGCGTCATAGCACCTGATTTTAGTAATTTAGATGATGCTGTGCAGCGGGCCAACATTGCTAGTGCAATCGCTGTAACACGTCCAGGTGCTATTCCTTCAATTCCTACAGATAAAGAGGTTGATAACTATTGATGTTGCCTGAAGACTTTAAAAATAAATACAATCGGATCCTCGGTGATGAGTATGAAGATTTTTTATTGAGTTTTGATGAACCGGTTCAAAAAGCGTATCGTGTGAATCCGTTAAAGTCACATCCTGTCATCAGTGATACAGAAGATCATGGTAATCTTCCCTATGGTAAATGGGGACATTTTGGAGCTGTCAACGGGCATTCAGTAGATCACGTTACTGGTGTGGTTTACTCCCAAGAACCGTCAGCGCAATTTGTGGGTGAGGTTGTTCGGCCAAATCCTGGCGAACGCGTTTTAGATTTAGCCGCTGCGCCAGGTGGAAAATCAACCCATCTAGCAGCATTCATGGGACAAAAAGGGCTATTATGGTCTAACGAAATATTTTTAAACCGCGCTAAAATTTTGAGTGAAAACATTGAGCGTATGGGTATTAAAAATGCGATTGTCAGTTCACATACACCAGCTGAGCTGAGTTCAAAATTACCTGCTTTTTTTGATAAAATTTTATTAGACGCCCCTTGTTCTGGTGAGGGGATGTTTCGTAAAGATCCTGGTGCGATAGCCTATTGGCACGAACATTATCCAGCAGAGAACGCCATGAGGCAGCGTGAAATCCTCACAGAAGCTGTTAAAATGCTTCGTCCGGGAGGGCAGATAGTTTACTCGACTTGTACATTTGCTCCAGAAGAGGATGAGCAAATAATCAATTGGCTCATGGCGGCGTATCCTGAATTTAGTTTGGTTTCGATTGAAAAGCCGGATGGCGCTAATCTTAGTGATGCACGTCCTGAATGGATAGACGAAGCTTTTGTCAATGGAACAACTGAGCACAGTGCGACGACGACAAAAGATGTGATGAAAAAAGCTGCAAGATTGTGGCCACATAAGCTGGAAGGGGAAGGACATTTTGTGGCGAAGCTTGTTAAGGCTAATGGTGATTACGATGATGTATCTGTTGTCAAACCGCTTAAGAACAAACCATTAGATAAACAACAACGTGAAATCTTATCTAATTTTTTTGAGGAAGCACTGATTACATTTGATCAAAAAGCGAATGAATATGTTTTGTTTGGTGACCACTTGTATATGGCACCAATTGGTACACCAGATATTTCAAGTATGAAAATATTACGTCTTGGCCTTGAATTAGGTCTGTTTAAGAAAAAAAGGTTCGAGCCAGCACATGCGTTAGCTCTGGCTTTAAACCCTGATGAAGTTAAACAGTCGTATGAAATGAATCCTGAGGAGTGGGCACAATTTGTCCACGGAGATGTCATTCAGACAAGGCTGGACCTAGACAAAGGTTGGGTATTAATGACTGCTAATGGCAATGGTGCTGGATGGGGACGCTACGTTAACGGACAAATTAAGAACTTTTTTCCAAAAGGATTGCGATTTGTTGTTAAAAAATAAAGTGTGTCGGGACATTTTTTTTAAAAAAACAAGGACTGAAAATGGCCTTGTTTTTTCTTCGCGGTCACGTAAAATGTATTAATGTTAGTATCTGAGAAATTGCTACACTAAACAAGATTATTTACTTGAAAACAAGGTGAAATGGGAGAAATTATCATGAATAGGTCAACAAAAATTTTTACTGGTTTAGCAGCTGCTGCTGTGATTGCAGGTGGCATTTATGCAGCTACCAGTCACAACTCATCTAGCTCAAAAAATGCAAATAAAAGTGCTACTTTAGGATTGGTCTTAGATGTTGGTGGTGTTGATGATCATTCCTTTAATCAATCAGCATGGGAAGGCGCAAAATCTTATGCCAAGGAAAACAATTTAAAGGCTGGACAAAATGCAGCAGTTACATATTTTAATACAAAAAGTCAGTCAGATTTAAATCAGAATTTTAATTTGGCTACAAAAAGTAAAAAATATGACATTGTCTACGGTATTGGTTACTCGTTAAACCAATCAATCAGCAAATCAGCAAAACTTAATCCAAAACAGAAGTTTGTGCTAGTTGATGATATTGTCAAAAACCGTAAGAATGTAGCAAGTGTGATGTTCCGTTCGGAACAATCTTCTTACTTAGCTGGTGTAGCTGCAGCAACCAAAGCAAAAGAAAATGGTGAAAAAACAGTAGGATTTATTGGTGGTATCCATGGAAACATCATTGACGCTTTTGATGCAGGATTTGAAGCGGGCGTGAAAGCAACGGATTCATCATTGACAGTTCAAAAACAATATGCAGATTCTTTCTCTGATTCTGCCAAGGGGAAGACTATTGCGGCTGCTATGTATGCTTCTGGTATTCGCACAATTTTTGCAGCCGCAGGATTTGTCGGTAATGGCGCATTTGCTGAAGCTAAGGCTGAAAATACAAAGTTAGATGCAGACTCAAAAGATCGTTTGTACATTATTGGTGTTGACCGTGATCAAAAATCTGACGGATCATATACATCAAAGGATGGGAAAAAGGTCACATCGACGATGGCCTCTTCAATTACTTCAGTTGGCGATGGTGTGAAAAACATTGCTGATAAATATAATAAAGACAAGAAGTTCCCTGGTGGTAAAACAATCGCTTATGGCTTGGACGATCATGGTGTTTATTTAACAAAGTCTGAATTGACTAAGTCTCAAAAGGCCGCAGTTAAAAAGGCAGAAAAGTCAATTATCAATGGTAAAATTACAGTACCAAATCATCCTAAGGGTTCACAATTTAACCAAAACTTTTAAATACTAGAAGCTATTCATTTGAATAGCTTTTTTTGTACTTAGCTGTTGCTATTTGGTACTATATTCGTTCAAGAAGTTTATTGGTAGCAAAGCATTTGACCGAAATACTTGTTATAATATTAATTAGACAAATCAGGGAGAAAATAAGACATGGCTTTTGACAAAACTGTAACGATACCTGGCGATAAAACATATAAACTTAGTAATAATATTAAAAAATATACACTTGGAGATCTTGGCTTTATTACAAATAAAGCTGGTGTACATATATTACACCGTGCTTTAGAACCAGAAAAAGCGCTCGATAATGCTATTCAATTGAAAGTCTCAATCAATCAAGAACTGACTGGATTTAAAATGAGTACAGTTTCTGCTGGAGATGTTGTCCGAGTTGATATTTTCAAAAACAATAATGCTGCTGAGTTGGTGAAACTTTATTATTTTTTCGTGAATGAGTTAATTGAACGAGGCGTTCTGGAAGAAATAAATGAATAAATTTCTTTTGAAGTGGTTAATGCAGGAGGCCTAAGTAATTAATTATGACAAAATTTTATTTTGTACGACATGGGCAAACTGAATGGAATCTTGAGCGCCGTTTTCAAGGTGGGCATGGTGATTCTGAATTGTTACCTTCGAGTTACAATGATATGAAAAAAGTGGGCAAGTTCTTGAGTAAAATCAAGTTTGACCACATTTATGCTTCGCCAATACGTAGGGCACGTATTACTGCGATTAACATCGCTAAACAACTAAAATATAAACCTGCTTTATCTTTGCGGTCAAATCTAGCTGAAGTTGGTTTGGGCGCATGGGAAGGTGAACTAGTTGCTAATGTAAAAGAACAGTATGCATCAAGCTTTGACAACTACCGCAATGATTTAGATAAATTTGAAGGTAAAGAATTTGGTGGCGAGGGATATACAAAAGCTGAAGCCCGGTTTGTTCGTTTTATTAAAGCAACCGCTAATAATTTCCCAGAAAGCAATATTTTAATTGTTTCTCATGGTATGGAACTGTCTTTTGGAATAAATGGCTTACTAAAGCAACCCCGTATGAGCATTCGTGAGCGGGGGGGCTTGACTAATACATCAACGACTATTTTATCAACTACTGATGGTGAGAATTTTGTGATAGAGGACTGGAATAATACCAGTTATCTGAATAAGAAACAGGATGATTCGACAACAATTTGATGGCATACCCGGAAAAACAATTAGATAAAATAACTGGCACGTTACAAAACGTTATTTTTTCATCGACAGAATCCTATTTTAAAATTTTGTCGGTACATATTGAAGAATCAACTTTAGAAGATTGGCAAGAGCCAGAAATGATTGCCACTGGAACATTTGCTGACGTCCAAGAAGGAAGTGTATACGGATTTTATGGCCAATTGGTTCGACATCCAAAGTACGGACAGCAATTTAAAGTCGATCATTACGAAAATGAACTGCCTCCCGATGAAAACGGGTTGATTAAGTATTTTGCTAGTGGCCAATTTACTGGAATTGGTAAAAAAACGGCTGAAAAAATTGTTAATCATTTGGGATTGAATGCTGTCAATCTAATTCTAGATGATGCAAAAATTCTTGACGGTATTGTAAAAGCAGAAACAGCTCGAAAACTGGCGCGTACGTTGCGACTTAACTTAGGTCTAGAACGCTTGTTCCAAATTGGCAATCAATTTGGTATTGGTGCGGACATTGCCGGACGTTTATATGATCAATACGGTAACGAGGCACAAGACATTTTAACGCAAGATCCTTACCGTTTAGTATTTGAATTTGATGGCATTAGTTTTAAAAAAGCCGATGATATTGGTCATAAGGTTGGTGTAGATAAATTCGATGAACGGCGTATGCAAGCCGCTGTTTACGCAACAATTATGAATGTGACGTTTCAATATGGTCATATGTTTTTATCACACGATCAACTATTATTGTCGGTCGAGCAAATGTTGCATCAAAACAATACCGAAATGTCGAATCAAATTCAAAAGGCCATCCAGAGCTTAATTGAAAGCAATATTTTGGTTAACGATGATGGCCGTTATTATGCGAAAAGGTTGTACATTGCTGAAAAAGAAACGGCTATTAACTTAAAACGATTATTAAATACAAGTTCTCCATTGAATATAACAGCAAATGATATTAATGAATCATTTGTGACGCCTGGACAAATGACGCTCGATCAGACACAAGTTGAGGCGGTTAAAACTGGGTTGAAATCACAAATTTTCTTGTTAACAGGTGGACCAGGAACTGGAAAAACGACAATTATCCGCACAATGGTCGCCACTTGGAAGAAAATGATTCAAAATCGTGCAAAGTTTGCAGACAATACTAAAGATTTTCTCAAAAATTATCAGGTCAGAATGGCTTCACCAACAGGACGTGCAGCAAAGCGGATGACCGAGGTAACGGGTTATGATGCTTCGACAATCCATCGGCTACTGGGTATTGCTGATTTGGATGAGCCAGAGTTTAATGCGGATAATCCTATCGCAGGCGGTCTACTAATAATAGATGAAGCGTCGATGCTAGACATTGAATTAACTTCAAAATTGCTAGCAGCGGTTCCAAATGGGATGAAGGTAATTATCGTCGGAGATAGCGATCAACTACCGTCGGTTGGACCAGGCAATGTATTAGAGGATTTAGTGAGTAGCGGAGATATCACTCATATTGAATTAGAAGTTATCTATCGACAAGGCCGTGGGAGCAGTATTACTGAACTTGCAACGCATATTAAAAACGGTGAGTTACCAGCAGATTTCTTAGAGAATCAACCAGATCGTTCGAGTTTTATGGTAAATTCAGAGCAAGCTTCGCAAGCAATTGAACAAGTGGTTGCATTGGCGATTAAAAAAGGTTACACGCAAGACGATTTACAAATATTAACCCCAATGTACAAAACATCTGCCGGTGTAATTGCCTTAAATCAAATGGCTCAAAAATTGTTCAACCCGCTTAAATCAAATCAAAAAAGTTTGCAGTTTGGAATGACAATTTTCCGAAAGGGTGATAAGGTCTTACAGCTAGAAAATGACAGCGAGCGAGACGTTTATAACGGAGATATGGGCAAAATAATTGCTGTCCAGTACAAGTCTGACATTGGCAATGATGATAATGAAGATCGCCTCATCATTGATTTTGATGGTAAAGAATTGGCTTATCCCAAAAAAAATTTGAATCAACTGTCATTAGCGTACGCTACGACCGTCCATAAAGCACAAGGTAACGAGTTTCAATTGGTTATTATGGTTTTGACAAATCATTTTGGTTTAATGCTTAATCGAAATTTATTGTATACAGGAATTACCAGAGCCAAAGAGGCTTTGATTCTTGTGGGAGAATACACCGCATTTGAACGTGCTTCACGCACACTGGTGCCGAAAAGATTCACATTCCTGCAACAAAGGTTGAGTCACAGCAAAACTGAAGTTAATGAGCACGATAGTTCAGATGAATCGGAAACTATCCCTGAAAAAACACCTCATTTGACAACAACAATGGTTATTAGTAGTGCGGTTAATCCGATGATCGGAATGGAAAATATTACCCCATATGATTTCATGTAATCGTTTTCATATAGTATAATGTATAATATAATAATGAATGGAGAACTTTATGACACCAGCATATGAGCTATTTAACCTTGGCAGTAATGATGAACTGGCAGGTGAAATATCAACAATTTTAGGTGTACCATTAGCCCCAATTGATATCAAAACATTTGCTGATAATGAAATATATGAGCGAATTGAAAATACTGTTCGTGGTCGGAATGTGTATGTCATTCAAGGAATTACGGCGCCGGTGAATGATAATTTCATGAAATTGATGATTTTTATTGATGCAGCACGTCGTGCTTCTGCCAATTCAATCAACGTCATTATTCCCTATTTCGGTTATGCACGTTCAGACCGAAAAGCCCGTTCTCGAGAACCTATTTCAGCACGTATGATTGCCAATATGTTGGAGTCGCAGGGCGTAAAACGGGTCATGACGATGGATTTACATGCGGATCAGGTTCAAGGATTCTTTGATATTCCTGTAGATCATTTGCTAGCCATGCCGGCTTTGGGGCATTACTTTTATGCTAATGATTTGTTAGGGGATGATTTAGTTGTTGTTGCGCCGGATCATTCTAGTGTTGCTCGTGCACGCAAGTTTGCCAAACTTTTACATGCAGATTGGGCACTAGTTGACCGACGTGTTGATAGCGTTCGCCCAGATACACCATATCAAATTACTGGTAATGTGGCTGGCAAACGTGCTATTTTAATCGATGATATCATTGATACAGGAACAAGTATGGTCCTTGCCAGTGAAGCAGCTGCTAATGCAGGTGCGATTGAAATTTATGCTGTTGCTACGCACGCTGTGTTGTCAGATAACGCGGTTGATCATCTTGAAAAAGCACCAATTGATCATGTTGTTGTAGCAAATACTGTTGAAATAGCCGAACATAAAAACATGAGTAAGCTGAAAGTATTGTCTGTGGCCGAATCATTTGCTGAAGCAATCAGACGCATCAATGTGTTTGAAAGTATTGAGGATGTGCTGAAAAGCCCAGACAATTTGGACGTAATGTTATGAAAATAGTGGATCTAGAATCTTTTTTATCTCCTGAATGGGGGAAAACAAGTAATGGATTTGTTACAACTCAATTTGGCGCAGCGTTGGAATTTATGGTTCAAGGTGCGCAAGAAGTCACTTTAAAGTTTGCAAAAAAATACGAGGGTCTATCGCTGGTATTGTCTCTTAACGGAGAAAATTGGCATGAAATTAACGTTGAAAATAATGTACTCAAATTATCAGTAACTGACGGACACTATATTTTGTTGGTACGGTCTATTGCTGGTAATCAAATGACACTATGGACTAATCCAATCACATTAGTTTCGGGTCAAATTGATTCTGGAGAGCTAGCCCCAATTGCAACCAATGTAAATTACATTACATTTATTGGTGATTCCATTACTGCTGGTGAGGAAATGATTGAACATGAGCCACATCCAGAGCTAAGCTACCCTGAATTGATTGCTGAAATACTCCATAAGCCACTAGCTCGGATTGGCTATGGGGGTTCAGGTTTAACGCCGAGTGCTCCTTTTCAGGAACCAACGGCTGTTGAGGCATTGTGGCATGTTGCTCCGAATGTTGAGCGTCCTAGGGTGTCTTCTGATTTAGTAATTGTTAATTATGGCACAAACGACTATAATTATGGTGCAACGGTGCAAGATTTTTGTTTTGGGTTACGGGTGTACTTGCTTGAGCTAATTAAACGTTTCCATGATGCCAAGATAGTGCTCCTAGTGCCTTTCAACGGTGCGTTTAAAAAAGTTTTTGAGCAAGAGATAAAACGCTTCGATTGTTTTGTTTTATTGGATACTACGCCGTGGAAAATTTCGCCACAACAAGTGCATCCGAATATTTTGGAGCACGAGCGCGTGGCAAAACTACTTTTAGGAGGATTGATTTAAGATGGTATATGCAGCAGATGAACAACGTTACGAAAAGTTACCTTATCGCCGAGTTAGTGATTCTGGTCTTATTTTACCGGCAGTTTCGTTTGGATTGTGGCGTAATTTAGGTGATCAAATGCCACTTGAAAATTCCAGGAATGTGATTTTAAAAGCGTTTGATAGTGGTATCTTTAGTTTTGATAACGCATCAAATTATGGGCCAAGCAATGGCACAGCCGAAGTGACATTTGGAAATGTTTATCGTAATGATTTAAAACCTTATCGTGATGAATTGGTGATTACGACGAAAGCCGGTTATCATATGTGGCCTGGACCATTAGGCGAATTTTCTGGCAAGAAAACATTAGTTGCCGCGCTGGATTTGAGCTTACAACGGATGGGACTAGATTATGTTGATATCTTTTATGCACACCGTTGGGATCCAAACACACGTTTAGAGGAAACTGCTCGTGCGTTAGACTTGATTGTAAAACAGGGTAAGGCGCTTTATGTTGGTGTTTCGAACTACACTGCCGAGCAAACAAAAGCAATCACTAAAATATTCGATGAACTTGGTACACCATTTATTGGTAACCAAGTATCTTATAACATGTTGAACCGCACAGCTGAAAAGGATGGTCTTTTGGATGTCTTGGATCAAAATCATGCGGGTCTTGTAGCCTATGGACCACTTGCTGAAGGCTTATTGACTGATCGTTATCTGAAAGAAATTCCTGCTGATTATCCAATCCATCCAACAAACCAATTCTTATTTAAGAACGGTAAGGATGCCTTAATTGCCAAGCTAAATGCTTTAAATGCAATTGCGCAAGGCCGTGGACAAAAATTGTCACAAATGGCGCTAGCTTGGTTATTAAAGGATGAACGCGTTGCAACAGTCGTCATTGGTGCAAGTAAGGTTGAACATTTAGTTGACAACTTAAAGTTTTCCGATAATTTAGATTTCTCTGCGGCTGAACTTAAAGAGATCCAAGCTATTTTAGACAAATAAATACTGAATGTATCAGGAATCAGTTTTGTACTGGTTCTTTTTTGTTGTCCAAAAAGAAACCGTTTACAATCCAAACGTTCGACAAATTTTGTCAGATCGTGAAAATACTTATCAAAAAACGAACTATATCTTTATTTATTATAAAAATATAATTTAAAAACATACAAAATTGTCAATATAATTGTTAAACTATAGTTATTAACAAACAAAGAGGCCAGTCATGACAAAAGTTTTGATTATCGGTTCTGGTGCACGTGAGCATGCGCTAGCACAGACATTTTTAAAAAGTCCACAAGTAGATGAAGTCATTGTTACACCCGGAAATGATGGGATGACAGATGACCATTTACGACGAGTTGAGATTCCAGTGACGAATTTAATTGAACTAAGGGATTTTGCAAACCAAGAACACGTTGATCTAACGTTTGTTGGCAATGAAGAGCCGTTGACACTAGGTATCGTTGACGTATTCACAGAAGCCTCCTTAAAAATATTTGGTCCAACAAAAAAAGCAGCTCAACTTGAAGGTTCTAAATCATTTACGAAGAACATTCTTCAAAAGTACAATATTCCAACTGCGCAATCAATGACCGTAACTTCTTTTAATGAAGCGAATCAAGCTATTGCAAAATTTGGTTTTCCAATTGTTTTTAAGCTAGATGGATTGGCTTTGGGCAAAGGGGTCACTATTATTGAAAATGCCGCTGATGCTCAAGAATATTTGGAAAAGTTATACACGCAAAATGTTGATGTCAAATTGGTTATTGAGGAATATCTGAAAGGAGTCGAGTTTTCTGTATTTACATTAGTGGGTCAAAACGGTGCAATGACTCATGCGCCTTTAGCACAAGACCATAAACGTCGTTTTGATGGTGATGAAGGACCTAACACCGGTGGAATGGGGGCTTATAGCCCAGTGAAATGGATTTCAGATCAAATTCGTCAGGAAACTATTGAAACTTTAGTTAATCCAACAGTGAAAGCAATGGTTGAAGAGCACGCGTCATTTACTGGTGTCTTATATACAGGCGTCATGTTAACTGAAGAAGGTCCTAAAGTCATTGAATTCAATGTACGCTTTGGTGACCCTGAGGCACAAGTAGTATTACCTCAATTTGAGGGTGATTTTTATCAATTAATTTTGCAGCTATTGTCAGGTGAAAAACCAGCGTCACATTGGCAAGAGGAAGAAGTGTATGTTGGGGTTGTTCTAGCAGCGAAGGGTTATCCTGAACGTCCTCAAAAAGGAGCAATCGTTCCTCAAATCCCATTAGTGACTAATTATGCTGGCGTCAAATTGGCGAACACGGTGTTGCATTCAAATGGCGGGCGTGTAGCCACTGTTATTGCTCATGACAAAAATGTGAAATTGGCACAAGAAAAAGTTTATAATGTATTAGATAAGACACCGATGGATTTACAATATCGTCACGATATTGCTTATCAAGCTGTTCAAAAATTATAAAGGGAAACAAACATGCAAACAGATATTGAAATTGCCCAATCCGTTGAAATAAAACCAATTACCGAAATTGCTACTGCTGCAGGGCTGCAGGCTAATGAAATTGAACCCTATGGATACGATAAAGCAAAAATTAATTTGGATCCATCTATCGTGCGTAAGCAAGAATTGGGTAAGTTGATTTTGGTTACGTCAATTAATCCAACTCCCGCCGGCGAAGGAAAATCAACAGTAACGGTTGGTTTGGCTGACGCGCTAAATTTGGCCGATAAAAAGACGATGATTGCGCTACGTGAACCCTCCTTGGGGCCTGTGATGGGGCTTAAAGGTGGCGCAACTGGTGGTGGCTTTGCACAAGTCGTTCCAATGGCTGATATTAATTTACATTTTACTGGAGACTTCCATGCATTAACATCAGCTCATGATACACTTGCTGCATTATTAGATAATAGTATTCACCAAGGAAATCCATTAAATATTGATCCACGTCGTATTTTGTGGAAACGCGTAGTAGATATTAATGATCGTGAATTGCGTCATGTCACTGTCGGATTAGGTGGACCAACTTCAGGTGTTCCGCGTGAAGATGGTTTTGACATTACTGTAGCTTCTGAATTGATGGCTATTTTAACACTCTCAACTGATTTAATGGATATGAAAGAGCGTATCAAGCGTATTGTTGTTGGTTATACCTACAGCAAAGAACCAGTGACTGTTGCTGATTTAGGTGTTGCTGGCGCCTTAACTGTTTTGTTGAAGGACGCTATCAAACCCAATCTTGTCCAAACACTGGCACACACACCGGCAATTATTCACGGTGGTCCATTTGCTAACATCGCTCAAGGAACTAACTCTATTTTGGCAACCAAAACAGCTCTGAAATTAGCAGATTATGTTGTAACGGAGGCGGGATTTGGTGCAGACTTGGGTGGCGAGAAGTTTCTAGATGTTAAGGTGCCGTTGCTTGGTAAAACGCCAGATACAATTGTTATTGTCGCTACCGTACGTGCTTTGAAACACCATGGTGGCGTTGCATTATCAAATTTGAATAATGAAGATGTCACTGCGCTCAGGAACGGCTTAGAAAATTTAGGTCAACACCTGACAGCGATGAATCGTTATGGCGTACCAGTGTTGGTAGCCATTAATCGCTTCACCTCGGATACGGAAGCAGAGTTACAGGTTATTAAAGACTACGTCCAACAATTTGGCGCAATAGCTTATACAACAGAAGTTTGGGCAAAAGGCGGTGCAGGGGCACAAGAGTTGGCTGCAGCTGTCATTAAAAAATCAGCTCAAGAAGCAGATTTTACACCACTATATCAAGCTGACGATTCAGCTATTGATAAACTAAATACTATCGTGCAAACAATATACGGTGGGACGGGTGTTGAATTATCAACTAAGGCACAAAAACAATTACAAGATTTTGAAAAATATGGTTGGGACAAGTTGCCAATTATTATGGCAAAAACGCAGTATTCATTTACAGATGATGCTAAAAAACTTGGGGCACCTAAAGATTTCAAAATTTATATCCGTGAATTCGTACCAAAACTTGGGGCTGGATTTTTAGTCGCATTAACGGGAAACATCATGACAATGCCTGGATTACCAAAACATCCAGCGGCATTGGATATTGATATTGATGAGAATGGTACAATTACTGGTTTGTTTTAGACTAAAAAATGGCCTTTTGGCCATTTTTTTATTACTTATTTTCTGGCTCGACATGGATTTCAACGTCAAAAATTTGGTACGCTTCAAATAATTTTTTTTCAATAAGTTTTGTGATGGCATGACTTTCTGCCACAGTCAGTTGTGGGTTCATTGTTACGACAATATCCAGGGCAATGTTTTCACTATAAGATCGACCTCTTATCTCTTTTACAGCGATGACACCAGGAATTCTGTTAACTGTCAAACGATACTGATCCAGTGTATGCTGATCAAAACCATCTGAAAGCATAAACACACTGTTTTTAAAAATATCAACTGCCATGTTAAGGATTAATAGAGAAATAATGATTGCCCCAGTAGCATCAAGCCATGAAAAATGAAATGAGGATGCGAGGATTGCCAACGTGGTGGCTATACTAGTAAAAATATCACTGAGGTTGTCCTTAGCAGCTGCAAGCAAAGCTGTGCTATGTACGTTTTTGGCCAACTTCTGGTTGTGTAAGTACAAAAAGCTAAGTAGGATGGCTGAAATAATGCCAACAATTGCGCTGAGGGGGCTAGGTGTGACTATTTGACCACTTAGGATATTTCTAAAAGCACTAAATAGAACTTGTAACGCAACGATTAACATAATTATTGAAGTAATCATGCTGGCGATGTTTTCTGATTTCCAGTGACCGTATTGGTGGTTTTTATCAGGTGGTCGGCGCGAAAAATGAAGCCCAATCAGCACCGTTAGTGACGCTAAAATGTCAGTTGAATTATTGAATCCATCAGCGATTAAGGCTTCCGAATGACCAATATTTCCAACTAGCAATTTCATAATAGTGATCAGACTATAGGCAGTAAGGCTGATAATAGCGCCACCTTCAGCGGCTTTA
Source organism: Leuconostoc sp. XM4 (assembly GCF_055698815.1). Taxonomy (NCBI): domain Bacteria; kingdom Bacillati; phylum Bacillota; class Bacilli; order Lactobacillales; family Lactobacillaceae; genus Leuconostoc; species Leuconostoc sp. XM4. The sequence continues at coordinate 671,240 of NZ_CP134507.1, forward strand.
AGTTGTTCATAGCGTTTATTGAGCATTTTGGTACCTGCATATCAATGATAGATACATGTGCAAGAGTTCACTTTTATTATACAATGAAATACAGTTGTTCCACCAAATTTGACTTTCATTTTTGGTGGAGAATAAGCTCCTTTTAACGTTGTGCTTGAACCGTGTTAAACGAACAATATAAAGGTGTGTTATACTATATTTATGAAAACAGGAACAGTAAAAATTTGGCAAAAAGAACGTGGATATGGATACATTACACCCGATGAAGGTGGAGATGATGTCTTTGTTCATTTTAATGGTATTGATATGGATGGCTTTAAGTCATTGATTCAAGGCGAAAAAGTAGCGTACGTACTGGTACAAGGGTATAAGTCTTATCAAGCAGCCCAGGTTCGTCCACTTTCGGTTGAGGCAGCAGACGTTTAATGGTGGCATATCGTGAGACAGTAACATCGTCTAAGATAATTTATGAGGGGCCAATCTTCAGCGTTGAAACGCAAGATGTTGATCTTTATAATGGAAAAAAAGCTAAAAGAGATATTGTTCGGCACGTGCCTGCAATTGGCGTTTTAGCTTTTGTTGATGATGAACATATTATTTTAGAGAAACAATGGCGTGCCACAATTGGTGATTTTATTTTGGAAATTCCCGCTGGAAAATTGGATCAACGTGATTTTGACGAACCTCATCATGCAGTTGAGCGTGAACTAAATGAAGAATTACGTATGGCAGCGGGTTCTATTGAAAAAGCGTTAGGTTTTGTTGAAACAGTTGGTTTTTCTGATGCTTATATGCATTTATATGTTGCGAGAAATTTAACACCCATTGAACAAGATCAACAATTACCACGCGATTTAGGGGAGACAATGGATTTAGTAACCATGTCTTTTAGTGAAGTGAAATCGTTGTTTGATTCAGGAAAATTAATTGATCAAAAAACTGTCACAGCCTTTTTGTATTGGAATTACTTGCGGGGTTAATTTATGGATAAAATGTCACGTAAAGCAGCCAAAAAAGAGCAAAAGGCGCGTGAAAAAGAACGTATCAAAGTTGAAAAAGACTACGCTAGAAAACATCCAACTCAAGTTGAAATTGTCCAGCCAGAAACTCGAGAAGAGATGCGGTTAACACGTAAAGGACGTTATGAATTAGGGTCAGATGGTAAGCTAACAGCGAAAGGCAAATCAAAACGCTTAACGCATCGTTACAATGTAATTATTATTATTTTGATTTTATTAATTATTGCAACGTACGCTGCCTTTTTTTTAATTAACTAGTAAATTTGGAGAAAAAAATGAAAATAGGAATTATCACGCCAATGGCGGAGGAAAAGATTGCATTGTCTGCAATTCTTGAAAATACAGAAACAAGACAGCACGGCAGCACAACGATTACTTCAGGAACTTATAAAAATCATGAAGTAATGCTCACTGAGTCTGGTATTGGTAAAGTGGCTGCAGGTTCTGCTGCTACAGTGATGATTGATAATTTTAATCCTGATTTGATTGTTAACACTGGTTCTGCTGGTGCATTAGACCCCGATTTAAAAATAGGGGATGAAGTTATTGGCACACGTATTGCGTATTCAGATGTTGATGTGACAGCATTCGGATATGCTTATGGTCAATTGCCAAACAAGCCCTTATATTACGAAGCTGATCCAGCAGTGGTTGCTGATTTTAAGAATTTGACAGCGGGCAAAGAAGGCTTAATTGTTTCTGGTGATCAATTTGTTCAAGATGATGGTAAAAAGAAAATTTTGTCCCATTTTCCAGAGGCATTAGTTGCTGAGATGGAAGCAGCAGCGGTAGCACAAGTTGCTACACAGTTTGGAACCCCATTTATTGTATTACGTGGTGTTTCCGATTTAGCTAATGGAGAATCTAATATTGTCTTTGATGATTTCGTAGTTGAAGCTGGTAAGGCTTCAGCCCAGTTATTAATCAACTATATGGATCAAAAGAACTAAGCCGACAGGCTTTTTTTTGTACTGTGAAGTCAGTGCAGTGCTAGATATAGCTGATTTCTATGGTAGTTGGTATAGAGGTTAGTGTGCAAGCAAGTTAAGAATAATGTAAAATAGAAAATATATTAAATTTAAGGAATATAATAAAATGATTACTTCATATAACCAAAAATCTTGTGGGGACATACTTGTTGTTACACTTGCTCCTAACGCGGAAAAACAAATTGTGACTACTGTCGGAAACGTGACACGAATAAGTAATGCTGAAACAGGTCAGGCCACTGGGTTTAACATTGCTAATGTAGGTGCCGAATTAGGGATTATTGGAGAAAATGGTCAAATATTCTTAAACGAAGAGCAAATAAATATTCTTAACGCCAACATCAAATCAGCTGGATTTGATGAAATTATGAAGGTTTCACCTTCAAAACTTGTTATTGGTTTCGTTGAAAACCTTTCGAATCATCCAGATTCAGATCATTTACATATCACACAAACAAAAGTTAGTGACCAAAAAAGCCTTCAAATTGTCTCTGGATCGCCAAATATGAAAACAGGGATTAAAGTTGTGGTAGCTCAGCCTGGAACTATGATGCCTTCAGGCGCCTTGATATGGGATGGTGCATTACGCGGTGTGCCATCTTCAGGGATGATTGTTTCTGGACGAGAGTTACATTTACCGGGCGCTCCTGAAAAACCAGGTGCCTTGGTTTTACCAAATGATTTTGGTGAAATTGGCGATGTGTTTGACTTCGAAAAGGGTGCAACGCTCTATACAGATGGATTAGTTGATACAAATTATTAAGACAGGGGAAGTACAGCTCGTGTTGATCAATTGATTAATGCAGCTGAAAGTGTTGATAAGATGGTAGATAAAATTAGAAACGCACCTCATGTTTATCGAATATTCAATGATGAAAGTACAAAGTATCGGAAATTGGTGTTTGAGTTGCGAAAAGGTGAGTTACAGTATTTCACGTTTGTGATGGAGATCGTAAAAAAATGAGTAAAAAATATTATTTTATTGGCATCAAAGGTACTGGAATGGGACCGTTAGCACAAATTTTGCATGACCAAGGAAATGAGGTGCTTGGTTCAGATATTGATACGTACACATATACGCAAGCTCCATTAGAGGCAGCAGGTATTAAAATATTAACATTTGATGCAAGAAATATAGATGCCAATCAAGATGCTATTTTTGTGAGGGGAAACGCTTTTAATAATGATCAAATTGAAGTGGCTCGGGCATTAGAAATTGGTGTAACCATGGTTTCGTATCCAGAAGCTGTTCAAGAACAAATATCACAAACTACATCCATAGCAGTTGCAGGAGCCCACGGCAAAACGTCCACAACCGGATTACTAGCTCACGTGTTGAAGAATATTGCTCCTACCTCATATCTTATCGGAGATGGTACAGGACGAGGCGTGCCTAACTCACAATTTTTTGTTGTTGAGGCAGATGAATATCGTCGTCATTTTAAAGATTATGCCCCGGATTATGCGATTTTAACAAATATTGATTTTGATCATCCTGATTATTATACTGGCATTGAAGATGTAACGTCTGCATTTGCTGATTTTGCTAATAATGTTAAAAAGGCTATTTTTGCTTGGGGTGATGATGAGCACTTGCGTTCTTTGAAACCCTCAGCAGATGTTTACTACTATGGCGTCAATCCAGAAAGAGATGATTTTGTAGCGACTAATATTCACAAATCAACTCAGGGGTCGCATTTTGACGTTGTTTTTCGTGGTAAAGACTTAGGCGAATTTGCCGTTCCTTTATTTGGGCAACATGGTATTTTAAATGCGTTAGCAGTGATTGCTGTATCTTATATGGAAGAGGTTGACCTTGATTTAATTCGTCAATATTTGCTGACCTATCAGGGGGTTAAACGTCGTTTTAGTGAAAAGCAAATTGCTGATATTACAGTGATTGATGATTATGCTCACCATCCAACAGAAATTACAGCGACATTAGACGCGGCACGCCAAAAGTATCCCAATAAAAAAATTATTGCCATTTTCCAACCGCATACTTTTTCACGCGTAATTGCGTATAAAGACGAATTTGCTAGCAGTTTAGAAGCGGCAGATCAAGTTTATCTAGCCAATATTTTTGGCTCTGCACGAGAACAAGCCGGAACGATTACTTCCAAGGACTTAGGATCTGAAATTAGTAAGTTTGGTGGCATCATTGAAGAAAACGACATGAGTCTGTTAATGCCATATGAAAATGCTGTAATGGTCTTTATGGGCGCTGGTGACATTGAAAAATATGAATTTGCTTATGAAAAGCTACTTGGCCAATTGAGAACAGACTTGACTTAATATCTATTTAATGTGATTTCTGTTATAATTGATATAACCAGAATTGTTTAGAATACTGGAGGTAAATAGTAATGGATAATTTTAATATGAACGCTCGTCGTGATGTGACGGGTGTAGATGAGGGAATGCGCGCATTCTTTAAACAGACATATAGCTTTATGGGTATAGCAGTTTTACTTACCGCAGTGACAGGCTTTATAGTACAAAACTTTTTTTTGGAACAAGTTGCTAAGTTGCTTGTAGGTAATGTTATTGGTCTTTTGGCACTGTTGGGTATTCAGATGTTGATTATAACGATGATTGGTCGTGCAACTTTTAAAAATCCTGCTCGTGCTTTTGGCTTGTTGATGGCTTTTGCAGTGGTTGAAGGTTTGACGCTTGGTGTCTTGTTAGCTGTTTATACAGGAGCTTCTGTGATGATGGCTTTCGTTTCTGCATCCGCGGTTTTCGGTGGAATGGCAGCTTATGGTGTTTTCACAAAACGTGATTTAACGGGACTAGGTTCGATTTTGTTTGGTCTGTTAATCGGTTTGCTGATAGCATCAATTGCTAATATGTTTTTCTATAGTGGAATCGTTTCGCTATTGCTCTCATGGGCTAGTGTCGTTGTCTTTTCCTTATTTACAGCATATGATAATCAGAACTTGAAGGTAATGTATTCACAATTTGCTGGTCAAGCAGATACAACAGGACTTGCAGTAAATGGCGCCTTGAGATTATACCTAGACTTTGTCAATATTTTCTTCGCGCTGTTACGCATCTTCGGCGTTGTTAGTGGTTCACGCGACTAATGAAGAAGACCCATATGGGTCTTTTTTTTGTGAAAAAAATTTAGTTATAAACTAGAAACAAAAATTTTAATTTTAAAAAAATAATCACGTATAATGAAATAGTTGGTAAAATATGAAAATTATTGTTGAGGAATATTATGAATTTGAATCGGAGAAAAAGCATTATTTTGGTGTCAATTATCTTGGTATTACTGGCTATTGTTTTTGTGCAAGCAGCACGTTATTATCATGATACATATGTAACAGAAGTCGGCTATGCCAAAACATCTGCACATGTTCCTAAAAAAGAAAAAACTACAGATGATAACGGGAAGGTTATTGCTCATTCACATAGTTATATATACAAATTTCATTTTGTTACCAAAAAAGGTGAAAGAAAGACACTCAATTATGAATTAAGTGGTGAAAATGTAAGGCCATTGAAAAAGAATAGTTTTGTTAAAGCCGATATTAGTGATAAACGGGTAGTAAAAGGTCCATACATCATTAGTAAGTCAACAATTCCAGATAATATTATTCATAAGCTGAAATAATACTTTTGAACACTTTCACAAATACTGACTAGTATAGTCCATTGCTTTCAAAATGTTATCGTTTTAAAATATTGTATGTGATTTTCAACTCTACCGAAAAATGCACACTCTTGAATGTGGGATCACATGCTTACCTATTGTGTGGCTCTTTTTTATTTAGTTAAAATGACTAACGTTTGACAAATAAAATGTTTCAGGTAAAATAAATCTTATGCGCAAATTTAAGGGAGAGAGTATTTTTATGACATTTACAAGACTACTAAGGGTAGCTGGAGCAGTATTTTCACTGTTTTTCATCAGCACTTCACCTGTGCTGGCGGGGACTGTGACATCAAATGAGTATCAACAATATTATCACCATAATATTGAGCAAGGGCTTATGAATGACGTACAAAGTATTTGGCAGGATTCATCGGGATACTACCATATTTACTATTTAGCTGATTTGAATTATAAGCATGATGACGATGGCACGGAATGGTATCATGTTAAGACAAAAGATTTCGTACATTACGAGAAACTAGGTATCGCTATTCCAAAGTTTCAAAATAAATGGGAAGCAGTTGCGACTGGATCAGTAATTAAAAACACGAATAAGTTCTTTTCTGATTTGCCAAAAAAAGCAATCATCGCTTATTTCACTAGTTATACACCAACGGGACAAAAACAATATGTGGCTTATTCTATCGATAATGGTGTGACCTATCAACCTTATTCTGACGGAGCCATTATGTCTGCATCATCTGCAAAAGCTCACTTTAGAGATCCATACGTCTTTTTCAATAAAGAAACGAAAAAAATGACGATGTATCTTGCTGAAGACGATAAAATTGGTGTTTATACTAGTGGCGATGGTAAAAACTTCAACTATGTAGGTGCTACACCATTGAACAGCGGTGCTTTAAATGGTAAGGATCTGGGATTGATTGAATGCCCAAATCTAAAAACAATGTGTGATACAACTACGGGGACAACTAAAACGGTGATGTTTTTCGGTGCTAATGGCTACAATTACGGTCAGACTAGTGGTTCTTATTATATGGTTGGGCACCTTGATGATAATGGTGTATTTGTTGCTGAACAGCAACCAAAGCGTGTTGATGATGGTTCAGATTATTATGCTAGTAACTATTTTCAAACATCGGATAACACGAATATATTGTCAATTGGTTGGTTAGGTAATTGGGAGTATTCATGCAAAAAAATAGTTGATGCGAATAATGAACAATCATATAAGTTGGGATCATTATCGTTAGCGCACCAATTGAATTTAACCAAAGTTAATGGTGAGTACACAATGACATCTTCACTGGTTAAGCCCTATGATAGTTTGACAAAAACAGTTAAAGATACGATTAATACAAGTCAATTATCTAAAGATAACGAGGGCTATTATCAACTATTGGATACCCAACGCTGGACAAGTCAAAACTTCTATGTACAAATGACAAATAAAAAGAAGGAAACTGTCTGTGGAAACATTCATTTGTCATTCAAGCAAAAGGATTCAACCATTGACTTAAATTATAATGCAGATACCGGATATTACACGGTATCACGACAAACAAAAAATATCGCTGATAGTGATGCAAATACTGAATATAATAAAAAATTTGTCGAACAAAGCGGTGTCGTTAATCCAAATGTGTTCAAGCTACATGTATACACGGATAAAACAAGTGTTGAGTTTGAATTTGAAAATAGCGGACGCACTTATTCATTATTAAAGTATTCGACAGAAGAAAATTTATTATTTAATATTGAAACTGACAGTGAGAACGACTTGTTTTATTCGATGAGCAATATTGATAATAAATAATCTTTGCTAATTAGCAGCATTTTTAACTAAATAAAAAAGCACGTAGAACTTTTAGCTGGTGAATTTGGCTAAAAGTTTTTTATCTTTTTGACTAGTAACAACATAAAATGCGTGCAAAAACTGGTTCATAAGAAATTACTATACTTAAGTGATATATCAACGTGTGTTACACTTAATATAGATAAATATAAGATGGGACATTAAGATGACCAATAAAAAACTATTACTTATTGATGGCAATTCGCTGGCTTTTAGAGCTTTTTATGCGATGTACAATCAGTTAGATCGTATGATCTCGCATGAAGGATTGCATACAAATGCATTAGTGGCTTTTAATAACTTTTTAGATAAAATTGTAGATCCAATGGCTCCAGATTTAGCATTAGTGGCTTGGGATGCTGGTTCTGGAAAAGAAACGCATCGTGGGAAGTTATTTCCTGAATATAAGGATGGCCGTTCTAAAGTACCAGAGGAATTTAAAGAACAGTTTCCATATTTACGTGAAATGGTTATGTTGCATGGATTGCGGAATTATGAACAGGCTGGATTAGAAGCTGACGATATCATTGGAACTTATTCACGTATGGGTGAAGCAGCAGGGTATTCTGTCATTATTGTAACTGGCGATCAAGACTTGACGCAATTAGCCACGGAAAACGTTACTGTAAACGTGACTAAAAAAGGTGTAACAGATATTGAAAGCTATACACCAGCTTATATAAAAGAAAAATTTGGGCTTACACCGGATCAAATTATTGATAAGAAGGCGTTAACGGGCGATACATCTGATAATTACCCTGGTGTTACAAAGGTCGGTGAAAAGACAGCATTAAAACTTCTTGCCGAATATAATAACATTGATAATTTGTATGATAATATCGATAAACTGAAGCAGTCAAAAATGAAGGACAATTTGATCAATGATCGTGAATTAGCCTTCCAAGCACGTGAATTAGCTACAATTTTAACTGATGCTAACTTACCTTTACCGCTTGAAGAAATGGAATATAGAGGTGTCGATTTTGAGAAGATTATTCCATTCTATGAAAATTTGGATTTCAAACAACATTTAGCGAAAATAAAAGCATTACGTAAATCTGGGCAGCTTGAGAATACAAAAGAATTTGATAATGGTATAAATTTTGTCGAATTAAAAGAAAATAATTTAAGAGCAATTGCGATGCTAGGTGATAAGATATCAGTTCATATTGAATTTGTGGGTGATAATTATCACGAGGGTGAAATGATTGGTTTCGCCATTGGTAATCCAGAAGTTGGCTACTATGCTAGTCGTGACATCTCCTTGTTACAAACTGAAGAGTTGAAGTCGGTGATTGAGAATGAGCAGATTTTAAAAAATGTTTTCAATGTTAAAGCACAGCTTGTATTATTTAAGCGACTTGGTTTGGCACTTAAGGGCGTGAATTTTGATTTTATACTGGTTGCATATTTGCTTGATACGGTAGCTAATGATAATGTTTTGTCCACTTTGGCACAGCGTTTTGATGTTTATTTGGCACCTGATGAAGATATTTATGGTAAAGGCGCCAAATTCACTGTGCCAACCGATACCAATCTTTTATTGTCGCACATTGCTCATAAAGCGGATGGACTTTTCAAATTAGAAAAACCAGCGTTCACAGAATTAAAGCAACACGAACAAACGCACCTATATACGGACATTGAGCTACCATTAGCGTTTGTTTTAGCTGATATGGAATATCAAGGGATTAAGGTCAATCCTGAATACTTACGAAATAAAGGCAAAGATTTATCCGAACGAATAGCTGATATTCAATCAGCCATCTATATTGAAGCTGGTGAAGAGTTTAATCTAAACTCACCAAAACAATTAGGGGTATTGTTGTTTGAAAAAATGGGTTTACCTGTAATTAAAAAAACAAAGACAGGCTACTCAACGGCTGTGGATGTTTTAGAAAAACTAGCACCGCAAGCGCCTATAGTTGACCATATTTTGCAGTATCGTCAGCTGGCGAAACTAAAATCAACTTACATTGACGGCCTGCTTTCAGTTATATATCCTAAGGACAGCAAGATTCACACACGATTTTTGCAGACTTTGACACAAACTGGTCGATTGTCATCAGTTGATCCTAATTTGCAGAATATTCCAATGCGTTCAGAAGAAGGGCGCTTAATCCGAACAGCATTTGTTCCTAGCCATCCGAATTGGCAAATATTTGGTGCCGATTATTCTCAAATTGAATTACGTGTTTTGGCCCATGTTACGGGTGATAAAAACATGCAAAAAGCCTTTCTAAATGGCGAAGATATCCATGCCGAAACAGCTCGAGCTGTCTTTGGCTTAGCCGATGATGCAGTAGTTGATCCACTTAAGCGTCGTACGGCTAAAGCTGTGAATTTTGGTATTGTGTATGGTATTTCGGATTATGGATTGGCTAATAATTTGGGGATTTCACGTGCCGAGGCGAAACGTTTTATTGATACTTATTTCCAAGAGTTCCCTCAAATTCATGAATGGATGAATACAATTAAGACTTTTGCACATGAACATGGTTATGTAGAAACAATTGCCCATAGGCGACGTTATTTGCCAGATATTCAAGCAAAGAACTTTAATTTAAGGTCATTCGCTGAACGCACTGCGATGAACTCGCCCATCCAGGGTTCAGCAGCAGATATTATCAAAATTGCGATGATAAAGGTTAACGAGGCTTTACGAGAGAATAATTTACAGGCGAGAATGTTGCTTCAAGTACACGATGAATTGATTTTTGAAACCCCCGTAGACGAAATTGATGAATTGACCGAAGTTGTTACGAATGTTATGGATTCAGCCGTTGCATTAGATGTACCATTGAAAGTTGATGCACATCATGGTGACACTTGGTACGATGCAAAGTAGGGATCACAAGAATTCAGGTGAGGACGGATTATTATGATGATAAAATTGCCTTCAGTATTAGCAGTGGCGTCTAGTGGCGACATGACAGTATGGCAGATCATGCAAAAAATAGGGATATATGTTGCAATTTTTGTGATGATCTTTTTGTTAGTTGCTGCTAGTCAACTCGTAATTTCTAGACTGCGTCATAAGAAGTTTAGTCATCATCATTTGTTTTATGATGCACTGTTTGTTACAAGTTTCATCTCGTTGCTTGTCCTTGGAGGTTCTTACTTATACCAAAAAAATGTGGCGGGCATCAAAACAGTTATTTTGAAACCAATTCATGAACAAGAACGCAAAACGGCTAATAAAAAAGCATCAGAAGATACAACTTCGCGCGCCCTGATTCGAAAAATGGTTATGCGAAATGCAACAAAAAATTTTGAGAAACAAGGATTTGTATCAATTCCAAGTACAAATATTTTATTGCCAATTTATAATGATGCCTATAGTGATGAAGGACTGAACCTTGGTGCAAATTACGCGAATAAATCTGAAAAAGATCCGGAGGGGAAACAAAAGCCAGTTATGGGACAAGGAAACTATGGGTTGGCAGCCCACAATTTTAATGATGGTCAGACTGGATTTAGCGCGTTGCAACAGACAACCAATAATGATTCACCGTATTTGCAAGATGGCAAGGTGAAGGGTTCATCATGGTTAAACGGGAAAAGCGTTTTGTTGGCTAATAGCAAGGGGATTTACCAATACGAAATTACTAGCCAAAATACAGTTGCATCAACAGAGGTATCAGTGTTAAACCCAACTAAGAAAGCACAGTTAACAATTATTAGTTGCCTTTTCCCATCAACGGCATATCGAATTATTACACATGCTGAATTGAAAAAAACATATACGTGGCATAATGCACCCGAAAAATTGGTTAGTGAATTTAATTTGAAAGTACGCAATACTAATGCCCGTGTGAGTTGGTGGAATCCAGGAATAGAAGAAGGCGCAAATGGTGATGCTGGTGGAACAAAATAAATTGAATTGACTGAATAAAAATGGTTTCAGATAATGAAACCATTTTTTGATAAATAAAATTCATTACCATTTATTTATACAGTGAACAGCGCTATAATAAGCGAAAGCATAAAAATAGTGTCAAAAACTTTTCATTACATAGGAATAAAAATGATAGATAAACAAAAACGTAAGGATACCTCACTAATATTTAAGCGACAATTTTTCGATGTGAAAGCACAAGAATATTTGCCTATTTCTGCTGATGAATTATTATCTCAGCACTTGCTAATTACTGGTGTTACTGGTAGCGGAAAGTCTTCGACTGCGCTAACCATTATAGAAGAACTCAAAAAGAATCAGCAGAATGTTATTGTATTAGATCCAACAGGTGAATTCCGTACAATACCAAATGTACAGCGTATCGTGTTGGGGGATGATGGTTTCTTTGATGTTACTCACTTGACGAGTGATCAAATTGCTCATCTATTAAATATTACAGATGAATCGCTGCTAGCCAATTTACCCGCTGCAATTGAAAGTTTGCAAATACAAAACAATGTTGTAGCAAAACCAGGAATCTATAAAAAGATCAATAGAAGCCAAATTGAACATGATAACCTAGTGGAGCAGCTTAAAATTAAGGATAAATACTTTGATTTAAGCTTGCTGGCTAATCAGTTGCAAGAAGAATTTATTACGCCTTATGTTGATGAGCGTGCTGATTTTTCATTATTAGGACAAATTTATGATAAGGAAGCCATTGCCAAAGCATGGTCAAGTCTTGCTCAATTAAAACAAACCTTAAAAAATAAACAAATACGTACTTTATTGTTAAGATCAACGAAACAAGAAATTGTGCACTATGATGTCGATTATTTACTGCGATTGTTTATAACACGTCGGGCGACGAAACAGAGTTTGATCATCGATTTATCTTTGTTTAGTCACGAACAAAAATTAAATCAAGTACTTGTTGAAATTCTGACTCTGCAGATGATGAGCATAGCAAAACTTAATGGACTAAGCTTTCCTGTAACAATCTTTATTGATGAAGCACATCGATACTTGTCTAATGATGGTCATGGCAATTACGGCATCTTTTCGTTAATTCGTGAGGGACGAAAACTAGGATTGGATTTGATGCTGAGTACACAAAGCCCATTAGATGTTCCTGTTGAGTTACTCGGGCAATTTGGTAGCTTTATCGTGCAGCGATTAAACACACGAAATGAAATGAAAAACTTATTAATCATCAAAGAGGACCTAATTGACCAAGTAGCACATTTAGCAACTGGGGAGGCGCTTTTAAAAACAATTGGTCGCCAGGAGTTGAAAAAGGTCAAAGTGGAACTGAGTACAATTAGCCATCAAACCGAAAATATTCCATTTGGTCTATAACTAAACTTAATGTTAGAAAACCTGACACATAATTTGCAAAGGTTATTAATTTCGTTTAGAATAAAAGTATCTTAAGCGGAGGTATTGTGATGAGCGAACGCGAATTGAGACGTAATTTATCAATTTTACCAATTGGTACTGTACGCGAGCTCACGTTATTGACTGATCGTCAGATTAGATACTATGAACAACAGAAATTAATTGCGCCGGGTCGCGGCAAAGGTGGCCAGAGACGTTTTTCATTAAATGATGTTGATCGTTTGCTCGAAATTCGTGATTTCTTGGATGCTGGAGACTCTATCAAGGATATTCAAGAAATTTTTGCCAAGCAACGCCGTAAAGCACAAGAAAAACAAGATTCAGAAGCAGCACTACGCCGTTCACTACAAAAAGAATTCGCCCAACTTGGACGATTCGGGGCTCATTAAGAAAGGACAATCATGGCTCGCAAAACTTTTACCAAAGAAGAAATTAAGCAAATCGTGGCAGACGAAAACGTGGAGTTTATCCGCGTAACATTTACAGACGTCTTGGGCGCTATTAAAAATGTCGAAGTGCCCACATCACAGTTAGATAAAGTGTTAGATAATGATTTGATGTTTGACGGTTCATCTATCGAAGGATTTGTGCGTATTAATGAATCAGATATGTATCTATATCCTGATTTGTCCACATTCATGATTTTCCCATGGGCGACTGACGGACACGGCGGTAAGGTGGCACGATTAATTGCTGATATTTATACAGCGGATCGTGAACCATTTGCTGGCGACCCTCGTCACGCACTACGTACTGTGTTAACAGAAGCACGTGAAGCTGGATTTACTTCATTTAATGTTGGTACTGAGCCTGAATTCTTTTTGTTCAAGCTTGATGAAAAAGGAAACCCAACCACTGAATTGAATGATAAGGGTGGCTACTTTGATTTGGCACCTTTGGATATGGGTGAAAATGTTCGTCGTGAAATCGTCTTGACATTGGAAAAGATGGGCTTTGAAATCGAAGCAGCTCACCACGAAGTTGCTGAAGGTCAACACGAAGTTGATTTTAAGTATGCATCAGCATTGGAAGCGGCAGATAACATTCAGACATTTAAGCTCGTTGTTAAAACAATTGCGCGTAAGAATGGTTACTTTGCAACATTCATGCCAAAACCAGTTGCTGGCATTAATGGTTCAGGTATGCACACAAACATGTCTTTGTTTACTAAAGAAGGCAATGCATTTGAAGATGTTTCTGATGAAATGGGACTTTCAAAAGCAGCTTATAACTTCTTGGGTGGTGTTTTGGAACACGCTACAGCCTTTACAGCTTTGGCAAATCCAACCGTTAACTCATATAAGCGTTTGACGCCTGGCTTTGAAGCACCAGTTTATGTTGCTTGGTCAGCTTCAAACCGTTCACCAATGGTACGTGTTCCAGCATCACGTGGGCAATCAACACGTTTGGAACTGCGTTCAGTAGATCCAACGGCCAACCCTTACACATCTCTTGCAGCAATTCTTGCTTCAGGATTAGATGGTATTAAGCGTGAGTTGGAACCATTGGCTTCAGTTGATAAAAACATTTATTTGATGGATGAAATTGAACGTGAGCGTGCCGGTATTACGGATTTGCCAGACACATTGTTGGCGGCAGTTCGTGAACTTGCAGCTGATGACGTTGTCCGTGCAGCGATTGGTGAACATATTGCTGACAAATTTATTGAAGCAAAGAAGATTGAATATACATCATATCGTCAGTATGTTTCTCAATGGGAAACAGATTCATATTTAGAAAAGTATTAATCTCGTAGAAGCAGAAATGCTTCTTTTTTATTGCTCAAAATTTTAGACGAACGTTCAGTTTTAATGTTTTTGTAAACGCATACATCGCTAACGTTCGGATAAAAACAAATAAATGTCAAAAACGTTCGTTATATACGAACTCTTTTTTGATTATTGTGAATTTTCTTATTTTAAAACGAACACAAATGTATAAAAATCTGTTAAATTGTAATTGTAAACGAACGATAACCTTGCAAATCACAAAAATTGTACACATTGGAGAAAAATATGCCTCAAGTTGCAGTTGTCATGGGATCAACTAGTGATTGGTCCAGCATGAAAAAAACGACAGAAATTTTGGATATATTAGGTGTTACTTACGAAAAACACGTCATTTCAGCGCATCGCATGCCTCAAGAATTACAAGCATTTGGCACACAAGCAAGAGACAATAAGATTCAAGTAATTATTGCTGGTGCCGGCGGCGCAGCTCATTTGCCTGGTATGCTGGCAGCTAATACAACGCTACCAGTCATCGGCGTGCCGATGCAATCACGGGCACTAAATGGACTGGATTCTTTACTCTCTATTGTTCAAATGCCAGCGGGGGTTCCCGTTGCAACAGTTGCAATAGGTGATGCAGGTGCAAAAAATGCGGCAATTCTAGCTGCACAAATTATTGCTTTAAATGATAATGACGTATTGCAGGCCTTGAATGAATATCGAGAACGCCAAACAAAGACTTCTATTGAAAGCGAGGCAGAATTGATATGACGGGAGTAATTTTACCGCCGGCAACGATTGGTATTATTGGTGGTGGCCAACTTGGTCAAATGATGGCTCTTTCTGCAAAAGAAATGGGGTACCGTGTCGGAATTTTGGATCCCACGAAAGGCTCTCCAGCTGGGCAAGTATCAGATTTTCAGATAGTTGCTGATTATGATGATGTCGAAGCATTAAATGAATTATCACGACGAAGTGAAGTGTTAACATATGAATTTGAAAATGTTGATCGAGATGCATTGAATGAGCAAAGCGATGCAGAATTGCCGCAAGGTACAGAACTACTAAGAATTACAAGCGATCGCATTACTGAAAAAAAGTTTATTCGGGATGATGCTAAAGTACCAGTCACAAATTTCATTGAAGTAAATTCACCCGAAGATTTACGAAAGGTAACTTTACCAGCTATCTTAAAAACAGTGAGTGGAGGATATGATGGCCACGGTCAGTGGTCAATTAATACAGTGCAAGATATTGTTAATATTGAAAAAGATTTTCCAGATACGCAATTAATTTTAGAACAAGTTGTGAATTTTAAACAAGAGCTAAGTATTATGGTTTCACGTTCCCAAGATGGGCAAATTGTGACCTGGCCGATTGTCGAAAATGTTCATGAAAATCACATTTTAAAAACGACAACAGCACCTGCTGACATCTCATTGACACTCAAGAATAAAATTGAAGCAATTGCTGAGAATATCGCTGAGTCACTTAAATTGCGTGGCGTACTTGGTATTGAGTTATTTGTCGCTGACGAGGAAGTATGGGTTAACGAATTAGCACCGCGACCACATAATTCTGGACATTATAGTATTGAAGCGACAAATGTATCACAGTTTGAAGGACATGTTAGAAGTATTGTCGGTCTACCTATACCAAAAATTGAGTTGCAAAGCCCTGCTACAATGTTAAATTTGTTGGGCGATGAGTTAACACAAGCTAGAGAAGATTTAATTCATCATCCTGAGTGGCATTTTCACGATTATGGTAAATTGGCTGTTAAACTTAATCGTAAAATGGGACATATTACGGTACTAGGAACAGAAAATGGTCGAAAATTAAAAGAATGGGGTGACTTGCATGAGCAGCGCAACTGAATACGAAGACAAAACAGTGACTCGCGGAGAACTGAAATATCAAGGCAAGGCGAAACAAGTTTATTTCACAGATAATCCTACAATTTTGTGGGTTCATTATATGGATCAAGCAACAGCTTTAAATGGTAAGGTACATGAAAATATACCAGAAAAAGGCCAATTGAATAGTGCAATTTCGCATATATTATTTGAACATTTAACACGTCAGGGCATTGAAAATCATTATCTTTCTTCGGTTTCTGAAACAGACGAATTGGACTTAGCCCTTGAGATTTTGCCCATTGAAGTGGTTACGCGAAACTACGCATCAGGGCATTTTGTAAGTAAATTTAACGCAACGCCAATGCAAAAATTAACACCAGTTGTTCAAGAATTTTACTATAAATCAGACGAGCTGGATGATCCCTTCATGAATGATTCTCAAATTTTAGCTCTTGGTTTTGCCACATTATCTGAACTCACAAAATTACGTGCTTATGCCCAAGAAGTTAATCAAGCGCTCACAGAAATATTTGATGAAATTAATATTAACTTAGTCGACTTTAAATTAGAATATGGTCGTGATAGTGAGGGAAAGTTAATCTTGGCTGATGAATTGTCACCAGATAATATGCGTTTGGTCGACCAAAAAACAGGTAAGTCACTTGATAAAGATGTGTTTCGAAAACATGCTGGTGATGTTACTGTTGGTTATCGTGATGTTCTATCACGTTTAGAAAATTTGGAGAAATAATATGTACTTAGCAAAAATATATGTCACATACAAGCCATCAATCCTTGATCCACAAGGTGAAGTGATTAAAGCTGCGTTAAATCGTATGGATTATAGCGGAATCGAGCAAGTATCACAAGGAAAATATTTTGAAATTAAGCTGAAAGCGACCGATGTTGATGCTGCTACTTCAGAAGTTGAAAGTTTCACTGATGCCCTATTAATCAATCAAAATACCGAAACCTACCGCTTTGATTTATCTTTGGTAGATGAGGACGAGGTACTATCATGAAAGCTGCGGTTATTAGTTTTCCAGGATCAAATTGTGATTTTGACATGTTACATGCATTGCAAGAATTTGGTGTTGACGCAGAAATTGTTTCTGCAAAACATAATAATTTGAAAGCATATGATGCAATCTTTTTACCAGGGGGTTTTTCATACGGAGATTATTTGCGTACAGGAGCGATTGCCCGTTTTTCACCAATCATGAGTGCTGTGACACAGGCGGCTAATGATGGCAAGCTTATTGTTGGCATTTGTAATGGATTTCAAATTTTGACAGAAGCTGGTTTGCTACCTGGACAACTATTAACAAATAAAAAACCAGGATTTATTTGCGATGAGATAGCACTTTCAATTGCAAATCCAAACACCGCTTATACAAATGCTTATGATTCTGAAGAAATAATTAATATTCCTGTGGCACATGCAGAAGGAAATTATTATGCCGATGCAGAAACATTGACGAAACTTGAAGAGGATAATCTGATTGTTTTCCGATATGTGGATAATCCCAATGGATCAGCACATGATATAGCGGGGATTATGAATGAAAATGGTAACGTCTTTGGTATGATGCCACACCCAGAGCGTGCAGTTGATGCAGTGACTGGTAACGAAGATGGTAAGAACTTTTTCAAAAGTATTTTGAGCGGCATTCTAGCAGGAGCCTAATATAATGACAACAAATGAATTATCACCCGAAGAAGTACGTGACAGTAAAATTTATATAGAGTGGGGGCTTACAGAACAGGAATATGATTTGATTGTTAAGGAGTTAAAGCGTCTACCTAATTTTACTGAAACAGGCATTTTTTCAGGAATGTGGTCGGAACACGTTTCTTATAAGAAATCAAAGCCAATTTTGCGCAAATTCTGGTCATCCAACGAACGTGTTTTACAGGGACCAGGTGAAGGGGCTGGAATTTTAGACATTGGTGACAATCAAGCAGTTGTTTTTAAGGCTGAAAGTCATAATCATCCTTCATTTGTTGAACCGTATGAGGGGGCAGCAACCGGAGTTGGCGGTATCTTACGTGATATTTTTTCAATGGGTGCCCAACCTATTGCTGTACTGGATTCGCTACGTTTTGGTGAATTGGACAATGCGCATACAAAACATATTGTTGACGGTGTCATAGCAGGAATTGCGGGATACGGTAATGCGATTGGTATTCCCACAGTGGGAGGCGAAATTGGTTTCGATGGCGTTTACGCTGGCAATCCATTGGTAAATGTTATGGCTGTTGGCTTGATGGACCAAAATGCTATGCAAGTTGGACAAGCTAAAGGCATAGGAAATTCAATTATCTATGTTGGTGCTAAAACTGGTCGTGATGGTATTAATGGCGCCTCATTTGCTTCTGCTGAGTTCTCAAGTGCAGAAAAATCTGATCGTTCGGCTGTTCAAGTTGGCGATCCATTCTTGGAAAAGTTGGTGATGGACGCAACGCTCCAAGCAATACGTGAACATTCTGATATTATTGTTGGCATTCAAGATATGGGTGCAGCTGGACTCCTATCCTCGAGTTCTGAAATGGCTGCTAAAGCAGGCATGGGTATTCACTTGAACTTGGATATGGTCCCTCAACGTGAAACAGGAATGACGCCATATGAACTAATGTTGTCAGAGTCGCAAGAACGCATGGTGCTGGTTGTTAAAAAGGGTGAAGAACAAGCTATTATTGACTTGTTCCAATCGGCTGATTTAGATGCTGTAATCATTGGTCAAGTTACCGATGATGGTCGTTATCGATTAAACTTTAAAAATGAAGTAGTTGCAGATGTGCCTGTTGATTTCTTAACGCATGCGCCAAAGCAAGACTTACCAATGATTGAACCGGCAAGATTGGCGAACTTTACAGATGAACAATTTGAGCCAGACATGGGTAACGTCAAAGAAACAATATTAACATTACTCGCACAACCAACAATTGCTTCTAAAGCATCGTTGTTCCGACACTTTGATTCTCAAGTGCGCGCTGATACGGTTATTAAGCCTGGTGGAGATGCGGCGTTGATTCGTATTCGTGATACGCAAAAGGCATTAGCGATGACAACAGATGTCAATGCTCGTTATTTATATCTCAATCCACGTGTGGGTGCCAAAATGGCAGTTGCTGAAGCGGCTAGAAATATTGTATCCACAGGGGCAAAGCCAATTGGCATCACAGATGGCTTGAACTTTGGTTCACCGGATAATCCAGAAGTTTATTATGAGTTGGATCAAGCTGTTGCTGGGATTAATGACGTGGCTAAACAGCTTGACACACCAATTATTTCTGGAAACGTGTCTCTTTACAACGAAACAGATGGGCAAGCAATTTATCCCACACCAATGATTGGCATGGTTGGTTTGCTTGAAGATATCACAAAAGCAACACGAACGGCATTTCAAAAAGCAGGCGATAACATTTATCTTGTAGGGCGAACGAAAGATAGCTTTAACGGTTCAGAAATTCAAAAGATGCAAACAGGACATATTGCCGGTCAATTATTTGATTTTAATGATGAGGACGAGTTAGCAGCGCAACAGGTCATTCTAGATGTCACTGATCAACGTCTGCTTAATAGTGCGCATGATTTATCTGAAGGTGGATTAATCGTTGGTCTTCTTGAGAGCGCCTTTGCTGGAAATCTTGGTTTTGATATCTCGGTAGACTTAGCCGATAAGTATTTATTTTCGGAAACACCAAGTCGTTTTGTAGTCAGTGTGTCACCTGAAAATAGGACAACATTTGAATCACTAGCCGGTGACCGAGTAATAAAATTAGGTGTGGTTACAGCAGATGATACGATTAATATTACAACGACAACAAGCGATATTCAATTGTCATTAAGCGAAACGAAGAAAATCTACCAGGAGAGTATCGCATGGAAACTAAACGCGGAGTAACGATGATGAACGAACAAAAAAATGAAACATCACGTCTTAATGTGCGTAGTTTGAATGAAGAATGTGGCATTTTTGGCGTCTGGGGTCGATCCGATGCGGCGCAATTAACATACTATGGACTACATGCATTACAACATCGTGGTCAAGAGGGTGCTGGTATTGTTGCTAACAATAATGGTCATTTGTGGCAAGAACGTGGTTTAGGTCTATTGAGTGATGTTTTTCGAGATACATCTCGCATTGAAGCATTAGCTGGGAAAAGTGCTATTGGTCATGTGCGTTATGCCACAGCTGGATCTAATGGGTTAGAAAATATCCAACCTTTGATGGTGAATTTTCATGACATGCAAATCTCATTAGCGCACAATGGTAATTTGACAAATGCCCTTACATTACGTGAAAATTTGGAAGAAGAAGGGGCCATTTTTCAATCATCTTCTGATTCTGAAATTTTATTGCATTTAATTCGCCGATCTAAAGCAGACAAATTTATTGATAAACTAAAAGAAGCTTTAAACATTGTACATGGTGGATTTGCGTTCTTGCTATTGACGCCACATGGAATGTTTGCTGCGTTGGATCCACACGCGTTTCGACCTTTTGTCATTGGTCAAATGCCGGATGGCCACTACATTGTTACATCTGAAACAGCTGCTATTGAAGTTGTTGGTGCCAAGTTCGTACGCGATGTACAACCTGGCGAACTAATCGCGATCGACGACAATGGTTTAACCATCGATACATATACTGATAAAACCACTTTAAATATTGACTCGATGGAATATATCTATTTTGCTCGCCCTGATTCAATGATTTATGGTGTGAATGTACACAAGGCACGTAAGCGGATGGGGGCAGCTTTAGCAGCAGAACAGCCGGTTCCGGAAGCAGACATTGTTGTTGGCATTCCGAACTCTAGTTTGAGTGCAGCCGCTGGGTTTGCTGAAGCCAGTGGTTTACCAAATGAGATGGGGTTAGTAAAAAATCAATACATTGCGCGTACATTTATTGAACCAACACAAGATAAAAGAGAACGAGCCGTTCGTATGAAATTAAGCGCTGTTCGTGACGTTGTTGTTGATAAAAATGTCGTTTTGATAGATGACTCAATTGTTCGTGGAACAACATCTATGTTTATCGTGCGAATGCTGAAAGAAGCTGGTGCTAAATCAGTTCATGTAAGAATTGCGAGTCCTATATTTAAATTTCCGTCATTTTATGGTATTGATATGCAAACAACAGAAGAACTGATGGGCGCAAATCATTCATTGCTTGAAATGACAAAAATGATTGAAGCTGATTCACTTGGATTTTTGTCAGTTGATGCACTGGTTAAGGCAATTGACTTACCATATGATGGAGAAGGAACTGGGCTAACGACCGCTTACTTTGATGGGCATTATCCAAGTCCAATTTATGATTATAAAGCCAGTTTAGACCAATTTGTTCGTTCTGGAGAAGTTGATTTCGTTCCTGAACCAGTAACCACTTATCATCCCCGTCAAGTGGCTTCATTGCGACATCAGGAGCTTTTGTCAGATGGCACTATCCATTTAGATTCACAAACAATTCAGGGGGTGGAAATATGAGTGAGAAAAATGCGTATCAGAAAGCTGGCGTCGATATCAAGGCTGGAGAACGTGCTGTTGATTTAATGAAAGATGCAGTTGCAGATACATATAATGACCAAGTGCTTGACGGTATTGGTGGTTTTGGCGCTGCATTTGCTTTAGGAAAAGGATACACTGATCCGGTTTTGATTTCAGGCGCTGATGGGGTAGGAACAAAACTACTGTTGGCTATCGCTGCGGATAAACATGATACAATTGGACAAGATTTAGTAGCGATGGTGGCTAATGATATCTTAGCTCAGGGCGCAAAGCCAGCTTTCTTACTGGATTATTTAGCTGTGGACAAGATGAGACCAGAAGTTGTTGCTGAAATTGTCACTGGCATTGCCAAAGCCGCCAAAACATCAAATATGTCTCTAATTGGTGGTGAAAGTGCTGAACTACCAGGATTGTACGCGGAAAAACATTATGACTTAGCAGCTTTTGCTGTTGGTATTGCAGAGCGGCAACAATTATTGTCTGCAAAAAATGTCTCTGAAGGAGATGTTTTGATTGGTTTGCCATCTTCTGGAATTCACTCTAACGGCTATTCGCTAGTACGTCAGGTTTTTGGTGTTCAGTCGGATGACGACTTTAATCAATTATCTCCTGAGACCAAGGCAACCTTACTGACTCCAACATCTTTATATGCTCAATCTGTTTGGCCGCTTGTTGCAGCCAACCTTGTGCAGTCCATGGCGCATATTACTGGTGGAGGAATCATAGAGAACTTACCTCGAGCATTGCCCGATAATGTTTCTGCTGAAATAAGCTGGGGTTCATGGCCGATTTTGCCTATTTTCCACGAACTACAAGCTAAAGGACATTTATCTTTAGAAGATATGCTATTGACGTTCAATAATGGATTAGGTATGATTCTGATTGTAAAGCCACAAAAATTAGCAGATGCAATGACCTTATTAACTCATCAAAATCAAACAGCCTACGTGCTTGGTAAAATAACGCCTGCTCAGAACGATCGAGTTGTCTTTACAGGTAATGAACCATGGTGAGAAAAGTAAATTTAGCAGTTTTTGCGTCTGGTACGGGGACCAACTTTCAAGCATTAAATGATGCTATTTTACAAAGAAATCTGAATGCTGAAATCGTACGTTTGATTGTTGATAAATCAACTGCTGGTGCCCTGAATTTAGCAAAATTATTCGGTATTCCTGCTACAGCAATCAAATATTCTAATTATGAAACGAAGACCGAAGCGGAACAGGTCATTATTAATCAACTTAAAACAGATCAAGTTGATGGTATTTTATTGGCTGGTTATATGCGTATTTTGACGCCAAAGTTAATCGATGCCTATTCAGGGAAGATTATTAATCTCCATCCGGCCATGCTGCCTAAATTTCCGGGACGACACAGCATCCTAGATGCCTTTGAAGCCGGTGTTTCAGAGACCGGTGTAACCGTTCATTTTGTGGATAATGGCATTGATACCGGTGAGATAATTGCTCAAGAAGCTGTCCCAATTTTGGTGAATGATACCATTGATTTACTTGAGACACGTATTCATAATGTTGAACATGTGCTGTATCCCAACACACTTGCAAAGTTAATAGATGAAGGAGTATTTTTAAAATGACACGAGCATTACTTAGCGTTTCTGATAAAAGTGGTTTAATCCCTTTTGCCAAAAATTTAGTTGAATTAGGTTATGAATTGGTATCTACTGGCGGTACTCATAAAGTGTTGGTCGATGCCGGTTTAGATGTTATTTCAATTGATGAAGTAACTGATTTTCCAGAAATGTTGGATGGCCGTGTAAAAACTTTACATCCTCGTGTCCATGCTGGTTTACTTGCTCGTCGTGACTTACCAGAGCACATGGCTAAATTAGCAGAATTTGATATCACACCGATTGATATGGTAGTTGTTAATTTATATCCCTTCAAATCAACCATCCAAAAAGAAGGTGTTACTGAGGAGGAAGCAATTGAAAACATTGATATTGGTGGACCCTCAATGTTACGTTCTGCAGCTAAAAATTTTGCATCAGTTTTGCCAATTGTGGATCCAAAAGATTATGATGTTGTTGCCAATAAGCTAAAAGCTGGTGAAGTGGATCGTGAATATCGTAAGTCATTAGCCGCAAAAGTGTTTCAACATACTGCCAGTTATGATGCCTTGATTGCCAATTATTTGACGGAAACATCATTTCCTGAAAATCTAACATTAGCTTACGAAAAATTTGATGATATGCGTTACGGTGAAAATCCTCATCAATCGGCAGCTGCCTATAAGACAGCCTTACCTGAATCTTATTCAGTTTTGAATGCTGATATTTTACATGGTAAGCAATTGTCATATAATAATATTCGTGATGCTGATGCTGCCCTTAGAATAATTGCTGAATATGAAGAAACGACAGTTGTTACAGTTAAGCACATGAATCCAGCTGGAATAGGGCAGGGACAAACTTTGGAAGCTGCTTGGGATCAAGCTTTTGCTGCTGATGATATTTCAATTTTTGGTGGTATTGTTGCGCTTAATCGTGAAGTTGACGCAGCAACTGCCGAAAAGATGCATGCCATTTTCCTTGAGATTATTATTGCACCAAGCTTCACACCGGAAGCATATGAAATTCTAGCAGCTAAGAAAAACCTTCGTTTGCTAACATTACCATTTACAACAAGTATTCCACAAAAATTGGAAGTCACTTCCGTATTAGGTGGGGTGGTTGTACAAGAGCGTGATTTGGTTGGTGAGTCTGAAAATAATTTTACCGTGGTTTCAAAAGCACAGCCTACTAAAGAACAGTTACAGGCAATGATTTTTGCTCAAAAAGTAGTGAAACATGTGAAGTCAAATGCTATTGTTGTCGCTCGTAATGGTCAAACATTGGGTATCGGTGCAGGACAGCCGAATCGTATTGATTCAGTTGTTTACTCAATCCAAAAGGCAGAAAAAAAGCCAGGGTTTGATGAAGCAGTATTAGCTTCAGATGCATTTTTCCCAATGGATGATTCTGTTCAGTATGCAGCAGAACATGGTATTAAAGCGATTGTTGAGCCTGGTGGATCTATAAAAGACAAGGATTCAATTGCCAAGGCTGATGAATTGGGCGTTGTCTTAATCTTCAGTGGAACACGTCACTTTAAGCATTAAAATACTGACAAAAAGCGCTGTTTAGAGCGCTTTTTTAGTTGAATCACATTATTTTTTTAGGTATACTTATCTATACGAACAAATATTCGCTTAGGAGATTATATGAAATTTATTCATGCAGGTGATGTGCATCTTGGCAATCCTTTTTCTGGTCTGGATAAACAGTTGCCATTTACTCTAAAAAAAACAGTTCAAACAGCAACAATTAAGGCATTTGAGCAATTAATTGATGATGCTATTTCTGCTGAGGTTGATTTTATCTTATTCCCAGGAGATTTATATAATTCAGCGGAGAATAGTCCATTTATTCAAGAAGTAGTGAGCAAACAATTCAAACGACTTTCAGATGTGAACATTGATGTTTTTTTAAGTTTTGGGAATCATGACTTTGAAGCAGATACGAGAAATCATCTGCCCTGGCCAAACAATATCCACGTTTTTCATCAAGAAGTAGAAACAAAAATTAAAATACTTCATTCTGGAGAAAAAGTTGCGCTGACGGGCTTTAGTTACCAAACCCAACGTCAAACTGAAAAAATCATTGATGATTTTCCTAGCAAGGGAGATACTGACTATCAAATAGGCTTGTATCATGGTGCACTTGGTGTGGCTGGTGATCCTTATGCTCCTTTTTCCTTGAGTGATATGTTGCAAAAGAACTATGATTATTGGGCTTTGGGTCACATTCATATACGTCAGACGCTAAATGAGCAGCCGTTTATTGGTTATTCTGGTGTTTTACAGGGCTTAAATCGTAAAGAAACCGGGGACAAAGGTTATTACTTGGTTCACTCTGAGAATCAACGTTTAATTCCAGAATTTAAAAATATTGCACCAATTAATTGGAATAGTACGACGATTTCGTCAATGACAGATGAGACTGACCTAATTGATCAAATTATCAGTCTCAAAAATGACAAAATAACTTTTTGGTCAATCACTATAACTGCTCAGATTGATGCAACCATTATTGAAAGAATTAATAGCGGTGTGACATTAGACAAACTACGTGATCAATTACCAACTAACATGTGGGTCGTTCGTTTAAGTGTTGCTAATGCTAGACAATTATCATTAGTTTCTGACAATATTGATCAACAATACTGGACGGGGGCGCTTGACAAGGTGTTTGAAGAGTCTAACATAACTGATTACTTGCCAAGTCAAGTTCCTGTATTTATTCGTGAGCATTTCATGAGTGATGATGGTCAGGAAGAACTTCAAAATGCTATGGAACAATTAATCGCAGAAAGGCGACAAAACAATGAAGATTAAACGCTTAGAAATTAGCGGATTTGGCCGTTGGTCGCAAGAAGCTTTTGATTTATCGGATGGTTTGCAGGTTATTTTCGGACAAAATGAGTCGGGAAAAACAACCCTAAGAGCATTTATTGTAGGTGTCTTGTTTGGCTTTCCAACGAAAAAAAATGGTCATAATGTTTACGATCCAAAGGACGGAAGCCAATACGGTGGTAGCCTAATTTTAGAAACCGATGAGGGTGATGTCAAAATTACGCGTTTGAATCGTACCAAAACAACTTTGACAATTACACGCTTAATTAATCAAACGGAAATTATTGATCCAGAAAAGTGGTTGAAACAAAAATTATCACCACTTACAAGAGAAGCATTTGACGATATTTTTAATTTTAACCAAGAAGACCTAACCCGAATATCTCAAATCAAATCAGTGGATTTTCAAAAGTTGCTACTAAATATTGGTGCTGTAGGGAGCACCGGTTGGTTAGATGTCATGGCTGAATTTGATAAGTCTGCTGATAAACTATTTGCTCCGCGGGCAAATAAAAGGCCTTTAAATATTGCCATTAAAGAATATGAAAATGCCACGGAAGAATTACATCAAAAAAGTGCTGAATTAGATGACTTTATGTTGGCAGAACAAGCACTAACTGATTTAGAAAGTGAGCAACATGAGCAAGAAGAAAAAATTCTTACTGCTAGTCAACAACTACAAGAAACACAACAGTTAGTACAACAATACCAATTGTTTGAATCAGCTAAAAAAATAGAAATCGAAAATGTACCCTCTGTTGATGAAAAGCAGGTCGTGCAAGCACGACGATTACAAATTGAAATTGACTCTTTGAATGATAATATTTTGCGGCATAATGAAGCGTTAAAAAATATTGAAGTGCCTCATGAAGTGAGTGATGACAACACCGACCAAATGGTTTTGACAAAAGCACAAGTAGCGCAACGAAATTTGGCAGTGAATACTGAGAAGCGAACTAATTTGCTAAAGCAGAAGGAACAAATTGAAGCTCAGTTTGAGGGGGATGTGCCGAAAGGATTAACAGACAGTGAATTGCAAAGTTTATCCTCTTCAAATGTGTATTTGCTGTCAACTGGTGCGTTAATTTTAATCTTATTCGTTAGTATTTTTATAATGCACTGGCCTGCCCTGTGGATGATTATTTTGTCACTAATTGTAACCGCAGGTCTCTTCTATAAGCGACAGAAGAAAAATCAAATACGCCAAATGATTCAAAAGGCTTACAGCCCCCTTAATATACAAAACATTAAGAAGATACAGCCTGAGGTGGATCAATATGAACAACAAAAAATGGATATTCAAAGCTTAAATGAACAAATTGAAGGCCAATATGACAGTCTTATTCAAATGATACAGCCAATTGCATTGAAGCTTGATATTCAGATTCTTTCAGATTCGTTAGAATTAACCATTGCGCAATTAATAAGTGTTCAACAACAAGAAAGTCTTTCAGAGCAAAGTAAGCGAAGTATGTATGTGCAACAGCAAAATCAAATTGTCACTGAAATACAACAACAACAGGAAAAGTTGTCTGAGAAGTTGAACGAACAGAAAACAATTTTTAAAGAATATCATGTCACAGATTTGCACGAACTGCAAAACACATTAGATCAATATAATAAAAATGAACAATTAAAGCAGCGCTATCAAGATATCATGAACCAAATTGATGAAAGTACGCGCCAAGAACTGTTAAAGTATGATAATGAAACTCAACTGCTTGAACAGAAGGAAAAACAACAAAAATACTTAACGATACTACAAAAACATGCCTTTGAATTGCAGAGCGACATTGCACATTATAAAGCGCAGCAAGAGCAAAGAACTAGTAACGATCAGTTCATGATGTTACAACAAGATCTTGCTAACCAAAAAACAGAACTGACACAACAATTTGGCGAATATTTAGCAAAAAAAATGAGCGTAAAATGGATAAATCAAGCCTTGCAAGATGCATCTCAAAATCGCTTTCCAAAGATGCAGCAGTTAGCAACGGACTATTTTCAAAAACTGACAGCCGGTCGATATGTAAACATTCAATTCGATAAAAATACGTTGCAGGTCGTGAGAAATGATCGACAAAAGTTTAGTGTAGTAGAATTATCTACCGGGACGCAAGAACAACTATATGTGGCTTTTCGTTTAGCATTAAGCCAAGTTATTAAGGATATTATTAATATGCCTATTCTAATAGATGATGGCTTTGTTAATTTTGATTTAAGTCGCAAACAAAATGTTATAGCATTATTAACTGATATTGGACGGAATCAGCAAGTTATCTATTGGACAGCTGCTATTCATAACGAACACTTCGACAAAGTGATAGAATTATAACTAATTAAGCTGGTAAGGGGCCATGAGATGAACAAATTATTAGCAGAGTATCAAGATACAGAGCATATTGATAATTTTGCATTAATCAAAGCTGCAGAGGTACGTTTAACGAAAACAGGGAAAACTTATATCAGTATACTGTTTTCGGATCGCTCAGGAGATCTGCCTGGTAATCTTTGGGATGCTACTGATGAACAAATTAAGACTTTGATTCCTGGGAAAGTTGTTAGCTTACAAGGCGTTAGGGGATCATATCGTGATCAGCCTCAGATACAAATTACTCACGTCAGACTAACTGAAGCTGGGGAACCTGATAGTCCTTCAGATTTTATGACTCATGCGCCAGTTAAAGAAGCCGAAATGAGCGAAGAACTTAGTGATTTTATCTTGTCAATTGCTAATCCTACCTGGAATCGATTAGTTAGAAAGTTATTTACGCAATATAATGATTTGTTTTTAAAATATCCTGCCGCAAAGATGAATCATCACGCATTTGGAGGCGGACTGGCTTTTCACTCTTTGTCGATTGCTAAACTAGCAAAAAATCTTGTTTTACAATATCCGCAACTTAATCAGGATTTGCTGATTTCTGGTGCCTTGCTGCATGACTTGGGGAAAGTGATCGAACTTTCTGGACCAATTGCTACACAATATACATTGGCAGGAAACTTAATTGGCCATATTACGTTAATTGATGAGCAAATCGTTTTGGCAGCAAATGAGTTACATTTTGATTTGCAGAGTGAAGAAATGATTATTTTACGTCATGTGGTTCTAGCACATCATGGTTTGCTAGAGTTTGGATCGCCCGTTCGTCCGGCACTAATGGAAGCAGAAGTTCTCCATCAACTTGATGAGCTGGATGCGGGGATTCAAATGATGACGGGGGCTTTAGAAAAAACAAATTCAGGATCATTTTCCGATAAAGTATTTGGCTTAGACAATCGGAAGTTTTACAAAACAGAAGAGGATTTTTAACTGAAAAATTAGTAGCGTACCCCACTATAAACGTTTGAATAAGAAAAAAGCAAAGGCACAAAATCCAATTTGGATAATCAACACTGTGCTGACAAATGCAAGTAAGTGAACATCATTCAGACGAAATGACACATAAATTAGTAATAATAAAACTGAAAAAATGATGATATAAAACCCTGGCATAAATTTCTCCTTATTTATTGTGATCCTATTTTAAATTATTATAAGATGCAATAGTTATATGAATTTTAAATGATCATAAGACGTCTATCACTTGAGTTTTAATTGTCTATTTAGTAATGAATTTAAGTTAAAGTATAGTACTCAAATACTAATGTTATATTTTTGAACGTCTCTCATATCAGTGCTACAATAAATGAAATATAAATATTTGTAATTTGACGAGAAGGAAGAAACTCATGACTATTAAAAACCCGTTAGTAATTGTATCTTTTGATGCTATGGGTGCTGAAGATATTGCAGAGCACATTGATTTGATGCCTAATGTTGCTGCTTTAATCGCTCGGGGAACCCATGTAAAAAAAGTTGAAGGCATTTATCCAACGCTAACTTATCCTTCACATACAACTATTATGACTGGTGTTTATCCCGCCAAGCATGGTATTGTAAACAATACAAAAATCCAGCCGGAGTTAGGGGATTCACCAGACTGGTTTTGGTACGCGCGGGACATCAAGACACCAACTTTATTTGATTTGGCACACAACAAGGGATTAAAAACAGCCGCTTTTTTATGGCCGGTTTCAGCCAAAGCGCCAATTACATGGAATATCGCTGAAATTTTTCCTAACCGAATTTGGACCAACCAATATTTTGTGTCGTTTCATGCTAGTTCACCCTATTTTTTATTTGATATGAATAGAAAATTTGGTAAGTTTCGAAAAGGAATTGCACAACCACAGTTAGACCAATTTATTACAAAAGCCGCAGCAGACACAATTAAACACAAGAAGCCAGATATGACAGCTATTCATCTAGTTGATATGGACTCGCATCGGCACAAATATGGGGTGCGTTCTAAGCAAGCTTATGAGGCTTTAAAAAGATTAGATGGCAACCTTGGTGATATTATTCAAGCGACGAAAGATGCAGGTGCTTTTGAGCAAACCAATTTCGTTGTTTTAGGTGATCATTTTCAAATTGACGTTGCAAATATGATCCATTTAAACAAGTTATTTGCCATTAATGATTGGCTCACTGTAACTGACAAAGGGCTGATTGCAAATGATTGGCGAGTGTTAGCCAAAACAACTGATGGGTCTACGTATATTTATATAAAAGATCTTTCATTAGTGGATGAGGTGCGTGCTATTGTACAGCAAGTACCTGGTATCGAAATGATTTATACTTCTGCAGATATTATCAAGTGGCACATTGATCCAGAAGCCACTTTTATTGTTGAAGCGCAAAACGGTTTTTTCTTTACAGATGAAGTTGATCGGCCAGTAGTTGTGGAACCCACAGATGAGAAGGAATTAGGTCAAAGCGATCGCTATAAAGCAGTACATGGATTCAGACCGGATAAAGTAGGCTATCAGACTACCCTTGTGATGGCCGGACCAGATATTGCGCATGGCACAATTGAAGAAGCGAGCTTAGTAGATGAAGCGCCCACTATGGCACAATTACTTGATGTGAAATTCGAAAATGTCTTAGACGGTATACCGCTCACCAAAGCGTTTAAATGAAAATATCTTTTTTGGAGATTGATTGTGGATAAAAAAATGGATAAAAGCGAGTTAAAAGTTACAACGCGCTACAAGACAGTGTTAAAAAGTCTGGACAACACATGGCGTATTCTTGATGAAGGTAGGGTAGCTGTACTAAAAGAGGTGTTGATGTGGTTAGGGCATCCTGACAAATCGTTAAAAATTATCCATATTGCTGGGACTAATGGTAAAGGGTCAACAGGCACAATGTTGGGATCAATTTTAAAGGCCAATGGATACACCTATGGTCATTTTTCAAGTCCTTCTATCATGGACGATCGTGAACAAATTCGTATTAATGGGGAAATGATATCCAAAAGTGATTTTTTAAAATATTATGATCAATTAGTCGTTCTTTTTAAACATCACAATGTGCCACTTTATTATTTATCTTATTTTGAGTATTTTACGATTATTTCATTGCTGGCATTTGTTGACAAAAAAGTGAATTTGGTTATTTTTGAAACGGGGTTAGGTGGCCTTTGGGATGCCACTAATGCGATTGAGCCACCAATGTTAACTGTTTTTACTAAAATTAGCATTGACCATCAAAATTTGTTGGGACATAATATCGCCGAAATTGCTGAAAACAAGGCTGCTATTATCAAACCGGGTACATGGGTAATCGACTATCCGGGACAAGATATTGAAGCCAAAAAGGTATTAAAAGCGCGAACAGAAAAAGTTGGCGCACGTTGGTTCGAACATAAGCGAGATGAAATCATTATAGCTAATACCTCACCATCTGGTCTTGATTTGATTATTAATGGCAAGAGCGGTTATTTCTTAAGTATGGCGGGTGCTTTTCAGGTTCATAATTTCAGTATCGTATTGAAAACGAAAGCGGCATTGATCGAAAAAGGATATCAATTTGATACCGAAAAGACTCGCAATGGCATTGCTAATGTAAAAATGTTGGGACGGATGAATTATCATGCTGATAAAAACATTTTGTTTGATGCTGCTCATAATGTTGATGGCATTCAGGGATTAGTCTCTGCATTAAATTCTTGGCATTTAAAAATTAAGCCGACTTTGATTCTAGGTGTTCTCAAGGACAAAGATTATCATGAGATGTTGGATGAAATTATACCATTTGTTCAGCGCGTCATTACCGTTACACCGAATAACAAAACACGAGCGTTATCTGCAGACGAATTGGCAACTGATATCTTATCGAACTATCCAAGTATTGAGGTTGAGATTGCTAATGATGCTTCGGCAGCCATCTCACTTGCAATGCGTGTTCGTGAGTCTTCTCAGGCATTGATTGTCGTTACTGGATCATTCTACACTTTAAGTGCGATTCATAGGGAGGGACGTATTTAGAGCCATTTCAAAAATGATGATGCTTAGTAGCAGATCAAATTGATCATTTATTCACTTTTTTAGGTTGTCAATATTTTGTGAAAATGTCTTTCTCATGTTAAAATGGGAGAGATATTTTTATGAGTATGAAACTTTATGAGGCAAAATAATGTCAGAATTAAAACCAAATTTTTTCTGGGACGAAGTCATTGAAAAAGTACAAAATAATCACGAGAGCAAACAACCTTTTTTTAGTATGGCACCAATGGAAGCCGTAACTGATACTGTTTTTAGACGTGTTGTCGCCAAAGCAGCGGCACCGGATGTTTATTATACTGAGTTTACCAATGCTAGTTCGATGGTTCATCCTAAAGCTAAGTTTTCTGTTCAGGGTCGCTTAGCAGTCGCTGAAGGCGAACAACAGCCCGTGGCACAGATATGGGGATCAAGACCCAAAGAAATAGCTGGGTCAATAGAGGTTTTAGCAGACATGGGCTATCAGGCTGTTGATATTAATATGGGTTGCCCAGATGGCACAGTGATTAAAAATAGTTCTGGATCTGATTTGATCAGGCATCCTGATTTAGCTGAAGAAATTATTGTTGCCGCTCAAAGCGGTAGTTTGCCGGTTTCAGTAAAAACGCGGCTTGGTTTTTATAAACCAGAAGAATTTAGAGAGTGGTTACCAATTATTTTACGGCATCAGGTAGCAGTTCTGACTGTCCATCTACGGTCTCGTAAAGAGATGTCTAAAGCACCAGCTCATTATGAACATATTGATGAAATACTGGCAATGCGTGACGAAATAGCACCCAACACGTTAATCCAAATTAATGGTGATATTAAAACTAGAGCACAGGGAATAGCATTAGTCCAAGAACACCCAGGTATTGATGGGATTATGATTGGTCGAGGAATTTTTGAAAATCCGTATGCTTTTGAAAAGGAACCGCGCCAACATACACTAGAAGAATCAATTGCGTTGTTGAATCTACAATTAGACTTATTTGATGAAGTTAGTGAAACGGTAACAACGAAACACTTTGAGGCTTTGAAAAGATACTTTAAAATTTATTTGCGTGGATTCGCCCATGCTTCAGCATTACGTCAAATGTTGATGGATACACATACAACGACTGAGGTTCGAGAAATTTTAACCCGGGAATTAGCCAAGGTCTATGCTGCAGTGGCTGACGATAAGCATATCTACCGTGACAATGCTGCTGCCAGTGCTGATATGGCCTTGTCAGTGAATAAGCAAAAATAAGAAGGCATTTGAAAGTTTGTGCGACTATTGCACAGCTTTTTTAGTATAATGAAATTATGAGATTAACAACTGAAACAATTCAAAATTTATTAGTGGACCATAATCTATTATTAGATGCACCAGACGTTGATATGACGTTTGATTTCTTACACTATGATACCCGAGAAGTACAAAAAAATACTTTATTTGTTATTAAGGGCGCCTTCAAAAGAGCTTACTTGGATAATGTACATGGTATTACAGGATTAATTACAGAAACAAAAATTGATGTTGATTTACCGCAGTGGCAAGTAACGAATGTTCAAAAGGCTTTATCCTTGTTATCAATGGCTTTTTTTGACTATCCGCAGGAGCGGCTCTGGATTGGTGCTTTTACAGGTACCAAAGGTAAAACGACTGCTGCTTATTTTGCCTATACAATGCTGAAAGAGGCAACTAATAATCATACAGCCTTATTTTCTACAGTTGATCGTATTACTGGTCCGCAAGCATCCGACAAGAAAAAGTCTGATTTAACAACACCTGAGTCATATGAATTGTTTAAAGATATGCGTCAAGTTGTTGATAATGGTATGACTCACCTTGTGATGGAGGTGAGTTCACAAGCATATCTTAAAAATCGTGTTTATGGACTACGCTATGATGTGGGCGCCTTCTTGAATATCTCCCCAGATCATATTGGCCCTAATGAGCACCCAACATTTGAAGATTATTTGGCACACAAGTTGATGTTACTAGATCACTCAGATGAGGTGATTGTCAACGCTGAAACAGACCATTTTGATACTATTTACACCTATGCTAAAAAAACACATCATAAGGTCTACACATACAGCCGTCAAATGTTTACTTCTGAAGAAAGTGCCATTCATGAAAGTAGGTTCACTGTTGTTAAGAGTGAATTCAACGAAATGCTTGGTTCGTATCGTTTAAATGTTCCAGGAGACTTCAATGAGTCAAACGCAATGGCAGCAATGATGTTGGTTTCTTTTGCTGGTGTTAAGCATCAAGCCATGGTAAAAGGATTAGATGAAGTGTTTATTCCCGGCCGGATGCTTAGTTTGCCAATTAATGGACATGGGGTTGCTTTTGTTGATTATGCTCATAATTTTGTCTCCATGCAGGCCTTACTTAGCTTTGCGCAGGCCCAGTATCCAAATGGTAGAGTGCTTGTTGTAGTTGGCTCCCCAGGTAATAAAGGTGTTTCGAGACGTGCTGATTTTGGACACGTAGTGAGCGATTTGGCTGATGTAGTTTATTTAACCGCTGATGATCCACAATTTGAAAACCCATTGGATATTGCACATGAGATTGCTGCGCATATCAATAATGATAAATTAGAGGTGCATTATGAAATGAATCGTATTGCAGCCATTCATGAAGCAATTTCTGCTGCAAATGAAAATGATATTGTTATTGTTGCTGGCAAGGGTGAAGATCCTTATCAAAAAATAGATGGTGTTGATGTGCCTTACATTGGCGATTACGCCGTTGTAAAACAATTTAGAGATCAGATAAAGAACCCGTAAGGGTTCTTTTTTGCGCTGTAAACTTTAAAATGTATCATTTTTTTGGTCAAACTAGTGGTACAATGAAGTTGTAGAGTGTAAGCGGTTACAATAAGGAGCTGATAATATGCAATTTATTAATTACTTTAATCAAGATGCCTATACCAACATCGCCATGGATGCTTGGTTACTGAAAAATTTAAAACCAAAAAAGCCGGTTTTTGCATTATGGCAGAACAAAAAAGCAGTGATTATTGGTGAAAATCAAAACACTTTTTCGGAGGTAAATCAGGCGTATATAGAGTCACAAAATGTTCAAGTTGTTCGTCGTGTTTCAGGAGGGGGCGCAGTTTATCATGATTTAGGAAACATTTGTTTTACATTTTTTGTTCCAGTTGCTACTAGTGCTAGTGTTGATTTTCATCAATTTGTTAAACCAATGGCGGATGCTTTGGAGTCACTTGGTATACATGTTGATATCTCCGGACGAAATGATTTAGAGATTGCGGGGAAAAAGGTTTCTGGGAATGCCCAGAGATATGCCGGTGGCTATCTAATGCATCATGGCACACTGCTCTGGGACACTGATGTGGATGCTATGGTACGTTCTCTTAATGTGGCTGACGAAAAGTTCATATCTAAGGCGGCTAAATCAGTTCGTGCTCGTGTTGGCAATATCAAAGACTATGCACCTGAAGGGTTAACAATTAGTACATTTATTGATCAGTTGAAATACTATTTAACAGATGAGGGCAAAGATACGGAATATGTGTTGAGTGAAGCACAAAAGGCTTCTATCAAAAAGCTGCGCGATGAAAAGTTTTCACAGTGGGCCTGGAATTACGGAAAAAGCCCACAGTTTATGTATAACAATCATGCTAAATATGATGGTGGTGCAATTGATGTACAAATCGATGTTAAAAATGGTGATATTACAGATGTAAACTTTACAGGAGACTTTTTAGGGGTTAGAGATTGGCGTGAAATAAAATCAGAATTAATCGGTATTCCATTTACTCGCGATGCAATTGCCGAAGTACTTGACAGAAATAAAGATGGTCAATACTTTGGCAGCATCACAAATGATGAGCTTTTAGAAACATTCTTTCAGAAAGATGAGGTAAAAATAAATGGCTGACATAACAGCAACAAATAAGCAAGTACTTGACTTTAATCATCAGCTTACTGCACAAGCAGATAGTTTCCCAACATTAAGTGTATTAGACAATACTGGAAAAATTGTTGATGATGAAGCTTTCGAGCGTGCTGAGTTATCTAATGAAGACTTAATCAATATTATAAAACGCATGATTTTAAGTCGGCAGTTAGATATTCGTTCAACAAAACTAGCTAAGCAGGGGCGGTTTGGATTTTTTGCACCAACAGCTGGTCAAGAAGCCTCACAGATGGCCTCCTCTTATGCTTTTAATGATGATGACTGGCTAATGCCGGGTTATCGTGACATCCCCCAAATTGTTGTGAAGGGATGGCCAATTTGGAAAGCGATTTTGTGGTCACGTGGGCATGTTTTAGGTAATGTATATACTACTGAAGACGACAAACCAGTAAATTCGTGGATGCCACAAATTATCATTGGTGCTCAGTATGTGGAGGCGGCCGGCATTGCGTTAGGGTTGAAGAAACGTGGAAAAAACGCGGTCGTGTATGCTTATACAGGTGATGGTGGTACATCACAAGGCGATTTTTATGAGGGCATAAATTTCGCCGGAGCGTATAACGCTAATGCAGTGTTCTTCGTTCAGAACAATGGTTACGCTATTTCTACACCACGCGCTTTGCAAACAGCAGCACCGCATTTAGCTGCAAAAGGTTGGGCGGCTGGATTACCAAGCCTGGTAGTGGACGGGAACGATCCAATCGCTGTTTATTTGGCTTCTAAAGAGGCTCGTGCATGGGCGGCAAACGGCAATGGCCCTGTGCTGATTGAAACGATTACTAATCGTTTGGAGGCTCATTCGACAGCTGGAGATGATCCGCTACGTTACCGAACGAAAGATGATATTGGAGAATGGTGGAAAAAAGAACCGCTTATTCGCATGCGCAAGTTATTGCAGGATCAGGGTATTTGGAACGAAGAACAAGAAGACGATTATGTAAAAGAAGTCAATCAACTGATTGATGATCAAATTAAGATTGCAGATAGTGTCGAGAAACAAAAAATTTCTAACTTTATTAAAAATACACTCGAAGTCCCAAGTCAAGCAATGAAAGAGCAAATAGCTAAGTTTGAAAGCGAGGGAAAGTAACATGGCTGTGAAAAGTTATATCGATGCCATCCGTGAAGCGATGGACTTGGCATTGGAAAAAGATGATGATGTGATTATCTTTGGTGAAGACGTTGGAAAAAATGGTGGTGTTTTCCGTGCCACTGATGGTCTTCAAGCTAAATACGGCGAAGATCGTGTGTTTAATACGCCTTTAGCAGAATCAGGTATAGGTGGCATGGCAATTGGTTTGACTACTCAAGATTATCGACCAATTATGGAAATTCAATTCTTTGGCTTTGTGTTTGAAGTAATGGATTCGATAGCAGGTCAAATGGCACGAAATCGTTTCCGGTTTAATGGTACGCGTAACATGCCAATTGTTGTCCGTTCGCCTTATGGTGGCGGAACTAAAACACCAGAAATGCATGCTGATAATTTAGAGGGCATGGTAGCACAAATTCCTGGTATCCGAGTTGTGATGCCGGCAAATCCTGCTGACGCAAAGGGGCTGCTACTAAGTTCTATTGCGTCCAATGATCCAGTTGTATTTCTAGAAAATTTACATTTGTATAGATCATTGAAAGGTGAAGTGCCGGAAGGATACTACACGACACCATTAGATAAAGCTGCGATTGCACGCGAGGGAGATGATGTATCAATCATTTCGTATGGCGGTGGTGTTCCTGTTGCCTTGAAGGCAGCTGAGGAATTATCTAAGAACGGTATTTCAGCTGAGGTGCTAGATCTTCGTACAGTTTCACCATTAGATATTCAATCAATCGGAGAAACCGTTGCTAAAACAGGTCGTGTGGTTGTTGTGCAAGAAGCGCAGCGAATGGCAGGTATTGGCGCTGCTATTATGAGTGAAATTTCTGAACGATTTATTTTGAGTTTAAAAGCACCTATCGGTCGAGTAGCTGCACCAGACTCTGTTTATCCATTTGGACAAGCAGAAAACGATTGGATGATTAAGTCTGACGATGTTGTGGCCAAAGTAGTGGAGGTTGTAAATTATGACTGAGATTTTTAAGATGCCAGATATTGGCGAAGGTATGGCGGAGGGAGATATTACTTCTTGGTTGGTTAAAGTTGGTGATACGATAGCGGCTGATGATCCAGTCGCAGAAGTACAAAATGATAAATTGATGCAAGAAATTTTGTCTCCGTATGGTGGTAAAGTTACAAAACTTTTTGTTGATGCCGGAACAACAGTTGAGGTTGGCGATCCATTAATTGAGTTTGATGGAGACGGCAGCAGTGAAAATGACTCTGATAACGGTCATGTAGCGCAACCAAGTATTTCTTCGAACGTAGTGGAGACAGAGCAAAGCACCCCAAAAAACACAGCTCCTAAGGAAACTAGCACTGTTCAAGTAGTAAACGGTCATGTGCTGGCAATGCCATCAGTACGTCATTTGGCTCATGAGAAAAATATAGATTTAACACAAGTACCAGCTACTGGTCGCCATGGTCATGTTACATTAGCAGACGTTGAAAATTTCCAGGGATCAGACAATTCAGCACCCACTCAAACGCAAACATCAACCACATCTCAAACAGAGTCGTCTGCAGCTGTTCATGAGGAACCAGCATTACCATTGCGTGAAGGGCGTCAACCAATGGCACCAGTACGTAAAGCGATAGCTAGAGCGATGGATAGGCAAGCAGCTATTCCAACAGTAACGAATTTTGATTCTGTTGATGTTAGAAAATTGGTTGGCCACCGTAAGGCGTTTAAGGAAATGGCTCGAGATGACAAAGGCATACGTTTAACATACCTAGCCTATGCTGTTAAAGCGTTGGCAGCTGTAGCTAAGAAATTCCCAGAATTAAATGCTAGTGTTGACATGAAGGCGCAAGAAATTGTTTATCACGATGATGTTAACATGGGTATCGCTGTGGATGCGCCAGCTGGGTTGTTTGTACCAGTCATTAAGAATGCAGATCGAAAGTCTATTTTCACAATTGCGCAAGAAATAACTGATCTTGCTGAAGCAGTTCGTGATGGATCAATTACACCTGCCCAAATGCAGGGCGGAACAATCACAATTTCTAACCTTGGTTCGGCCCGAGGTACTTGGTTTACACCAATTATTAACGGTAAAGAAGTAGCAATATTGGGATTAGGTTCGATCTTAAAGGAACCGATTGTCAATGACGATGGAGAGCTAGCCGTGGGCCAAAACATGAAATTATCATTGACCTATGATCATCGTTTGATTGATGGCATGCTAGGACAATCGGCCCTTAATTATTTGAAGCAGCTATTGTCTGACCCAGCCTATATGTTGATGGAGGTGTAATTATGGTTGTTGGTGCACAAGCACGTGAAATTGATACAGTAGTCATTGGATCTGGTCCTGGTGGTTATGTTGCTGCTATTCGGGCTGCTGAACTTGGACAAAAAGTTGTTATTATCGAGCGTGATAATATTGGTGGTGTGTGCTTAAATATTGGTTGTATTCCATCAAAGGCATTAATTAATGTGGGTCATAGATACCGTGAAGCAACTGAGGAGACTCCGTTTGGATTACTCACTTCTGGAGCCACACTTGACTGGCAACAGACACAAGATTGGAAACAAAATAAGGTGGTACACACGCTAACTTCTGGTGTAGAGATGCTATTAAAAAAGCATCATGTTGAAATTGTTAAAGGAGAGGCAGTGTTCAATGACAACGAGACCTTGAATGTTTTACAAGAGGATGGTCATGAACTATTGCAGTTTAACAATGCAATAATTGCTACAGGTTCGAGGCCAATTGAAATTCCAACTATTCCGTTTGGTGAACGCATCGTTGATTCTACTGGTGCTTTAGGTTTTACTGAAATACCAAAAAGATTAATTATTGTTGGTGGTGGCGTTATTGGATCTGAGATTGGCGGTGCCTATGCTAATTTAGGAGCGCAAGTAACCATTATTGAGGGTTTGGATCACACACTGAACGGTTTTGATGCGGAAATGACGAAACCAGTATTAGATGATTTTAAAGCTCATGGTGGTACGGTTGTGACATCCGCAATGGCTAAGGAAGCAACACAGACTGCTAAGGAAGTGACGTTGACCTACGAGGCAGACGGTAAGGAGCAAAGTATTACGGGCGATTATCTCTTAGTAGCTGTGGGACGTCGTGCCAATACAGACGGTTTGGGATTGAACAATACCGATATCAAAGTAGACAGCAAAGGCTTGATTACAACAAGCGATACAATGAAAACGAGTGTACCGCATATATATGCCATTGGAGACGTTGTCGCAGGTCCGCAGTTGGCTCATAAAGCTAGTTTTGAAGGAAAAATAGCTGCTGCAGCCATCGCAGAAGATGCGCAGGCGCGTGATTTACATTATTCACTACCTTCTGTAGCCTATACGCAGTATGAATTAGCAACAACTGGTGAAACGCCTGAGTCAGTCAAAGTAAATCATTTGGATGCAAAAATTTCAAAGTTCCCGTTTGCCGGTAATGGTCGAGCCATTTCTATGGATCAAGCTGTTGGTTTTGTACGGCTGATTAGTGATAAGAGTAGTAATGCCTTAATTGGCGCACAGATTGTTGGTCCCTCTGCATCAGACCTGATTTCCGAGCTGTCCTTAGCGATTGAAAATGGTTTGACAACGAAGGATATTTCATTGACAATACATCCACATCCGACACTCGGTGAAGCAATTATGGATGCAGCTGAGTTAGCCGATGGGCTACCAATCCATATTTAAGTACAAAGTTGTGATGAGTTTAAGAATTGAAGATGTTGGGGGTAAACAATGTCAACATTTATAACAAATGATGACGTAAAACTGAATTACAATATATACGGCGACGGGCAACCAATTATTTTAGTTGCAGGTTATTCAGGCAATCAGGCTACGTGGGCGGCACAAATAGAACCGCTTAAACAGGCTGGGTTTCAGGTGATTACTTATGATCGTCGCAATCATGGTGAAAGTCAAACGGTTGATTATGGCATGCGTATGTCAAGACATGGGCAAGATTTAGCCGAGTTGATCGCAGCGCTTCATCTCAATCAAGTAATTCTTGTAGGACATTCAATGGGTGCAAGTACAATTTGGTCCTATTTGTCGCTGTATGGCGAAGCAGATGTCAAAGCTATTATTACGGAAGATCAAATTCCCAAGATTTTAAGGGATGAAACTTGGTCTCTGGGGATTTTTAATGCAGATATAACAATGATATGGACGGCGGCAGAAAAGTTGCCACATACTAAATTAACACATGCTAAAATTTCAAGTGACATCAAACGTAAACTTGCAGCGGCTTATCATCCCTTTAACTTTAAATATAATGAACCGTTATTAGTAAACAGTTTTATCGAAGATTGGCGTGACATTGTTAAACGTGAACGCGTACCACATTTATTCTTGGCGGGTAAACATTCTCCGTTATGGCCAGCTGACCACGTTTATGATTTGAAGGCTATGTCTACATTCGGTGAAGAACACATATTTGAAGAAGCGGGACATATTCCACATATTGAAGAACCAGAAAATTTCAATCAAGTGACCATCAACTTTTTAAAACGCATCGATGATTATTAGACTGATAATAACAGATTATGACATTAATTTGTTTTAATGGTAACATGAGATTGTTCGGGTTACGTACTATAAATAGTACTAGCTTGTGCTTTCTTTTTTATGTCTAAAATAAAATTTATAATATCCCTGAAGTTCGTGAGAGAATACTTATGAAGAAAATAAAATTAAATACACTTTTTAAATGGGCAGTCGCCTTGTTTATTTACAATCTCGTTGCCAAAATAATCATTTATTTTGCTCAAAAAACGTTACCGGACTTTTATCGAGTTGATACGAGTAGTTTAGCTTCACTGACCGACTCAACTTCAAAATACTTAGGATCTTTATTGGGAATAATTGCGGTTTATATTGTCCTTTGGTTTATGTTCGCAGGTATTGTATTATACTTTCTTCGGCGTTCGTGGGGAGAAAAAAGCGAAAAGCGTTTTACTAGGCAGTTGTTGTCTTACAAATTACATACTTCAATCGCGGCATTTATTATTTTGATGGTCCCGTTAGTTGAATTTGGTTTAAAAGTGCCATTTGCTCAATATCTTGCATTACCCAAAACTTTTGTTGATATGGTGAGTGGATTTTGGGCAAATACAATTTTCACAGCGTGTTATCTTGTACTGATTTTATTGTTAATTAAATTCAGACACATTAGTTATTTTGCGATTTATCAAGATTATTCCTTATTGAATGCTATCAAGATATCTGTAAGAGAAGGCATGGCCTCGGCAATACAGTTATTCTTAAAATCAATAATTCGTTTGGTGGTAGCAAGTGGCATTGGTTTTGCGTTATTATATTTTTTGCAGCTATTTGCTGATACTTTTTTTGACGTAAATAATAGACGCCTCATTGCTAATATCTTACTTGCCATTACAAGTGGATTAA
Source organism: Leuconostoc sp. XM4 (assembly GCF_055698815.1). Classification (NCBI taxonomy): domain Bacteria; kingdom Bacillati; phylum Bacillota; class Bacilli; order Lactobacillales; family Lactobacillaceae; genus Leuconostoc; species Leuconostoc sp. XM4. Next base: position 714,329 of record NZ_CP134507.1, read on the forward strand.
TGTATGTTATTACTGCATATATCTTAAACCTGTATGTCACTCTTTTGACAACCGACCACAAGAAAGATGCTGAAAAAAAATTGAATGGCTCTTCGATATTTTTGCAAGGACTCATACTCATAGTCATTGGGGCAGGCAGTACTTTAATTTCCGGTAATTATTTTATATCGCCAAGAGAAAAATATTTAGTGATTGCACATAAAGGTGTTTCATATCCTAATGCCGTCCCAAACTCGTTAATTGCTTTGAAAAGAACTATTGCTACTCATCCTGATTACATTGAAATTGACATTCAACCCACAAAAGATGGCGTATATGTTCTGACACACAATACTAAAGTAAAAACAGTCTCGGGGGAAACGCTTGACATATCAAAAACAAATTGGTCGACTCTGAAAACCAAAAAAGTTACAGAAGATGGGCATCAATTTTATTTAACTAGCTTTTCGAAATATATTGATTTGGCGAATAACAAAAAACAAAAATTATTAGTAGAATTGAAGTTGAATCAAACGATAACAGATGAGCAATTAAAACAATTTGTAGCCAAATATGGCAAGCAAATGAAGGAAAATAAAAGCGAAATTCAATCAATGAACCAAAACGTTATTAAGCGAATATATCAATACACTAGTTTAACTACAGGATTATTATCACCCCTTAAAAATACAGTTGATGGAAATAAAATTAGTAAATTCTATGCTATAGAATATTCAAAGGTTGATGCACATTTATCCAGCCAAATTAGACAGCATAACAAAGATTTGTATAGTTGGACAGTTAACGACAAGCTTGATGTTGAAACGGCCTATATGATAGGTGTCAATGGCGTGATTACCGATAAGCCACGAGAGACACGGACGATTTTAGAAAATATCAGTGAAAAGTTGACTTATCGTAGAGCATTTATTTCTATGATTTTGAATCAGCAAAGTGATATTTAATTCAATCTTTTTGAGTTCGTGCAAAATAATTATGTATGCCCGTGAGGGCTTTTTTGTTAACGTAATGATTTACGATATCCTGCCGCTTGGGCGTCTGCTTCACTATTAAAATAAACAGCGTTGCTACTGTTCATATAGTAGCCAGCTTGACCAGGAACATGATAAATATGTGATTTTGAATTTCCGATAATTTGTTGACTTTCACCAGTGTATGTTTGTGTTGCTGCAGATTGATTCTGTGCTGCTTGTGCTTGTGCAGCTGAAGCTGCTGCTGCAGAATTAGCTGCCGCTTGAGATGACGCGGCGGCTGCCTGTGATACACTAGCTTCACTTGCAGCTTTTTGTGCAGCAGCTATTGAAGATTGTTCTGCTTCGGAACTAGCTTTGGCAGATGACACTGCTTCAGAACTGGCTCTGGCAGATGAAGAAGCTGCCGCGGAGCTAGCTTCTTCTGCAGCTTCTTTTTGAGCGGCTAAGTCAGCTTTTTTGTGTAATGTATTTTTGGCCGTTCCATCAGCATAATTAATAATTGCGTTTGAACTGTCATTATTTAGGTAAACTACTGTTGCACCGTCATTGCCATCTTCTTCACGGTATGATTTAAGACTAATCTTAACTTTCTCTCCAGAGTTAGAATATCCTATGTAAGATAGGCGAATCTGTCGTGGCAAGAGTTCATTGCCACTATACATTGGTGTAACTTGATAATCTAAACGGCTTGATTTGTGGTGCTTAAGCCATTTTGTGAGACCTCTTTCATAATAAAGCATAGCTTTTTTGTTACTGGCATTCGATTTTTTAAGTGCGCCAGTATTTAGGTAAGCTGTCTCTGGAACTAAGTTTTTTGCTTCATCATTTAAACCGCTGAATTGATAGCCAATAAGATGTCCGCGATTGAATAGCCATGACTTACCAATAGATGCGTTGGCTTTTTTATATTTGAATTTATAATTGTGCCAACCAACAGGATTGTAGTTTAGTTTTGTCGCTTGTTTTGCAGTTGGTTCTTCAGCATAATTGAGCTGAATATGAGCATCAACCGCACGCTTTTGACTATCTTGATCAGCTAGAACAAGTTGTTTTTCGTTTTTGAAACTAAGAGGATGCTGCTCAGCACCACTTAGTTTGTCCTTTTGATAACTATCAGCAGCAACACCCAAAGCAGGGTATATCGTACTAGTGGCAACCACTAACACTGCACTGATAGTTACTTTTTTTAGTAACTTTAACATAATAAATTCTCTCCCGAACAGTTTAGCGTGGATATTTGGCACGTATTGAACAATCATTTTTTAGTATTATTAAAAAATAAGAACAAATTTTTTACTTTTAAGCGTGAGTTACCATACTTTTTTAATTATAATACTTCTAAAGTATGATATGCAAATATACTTGTACAGACCAGTTGTTCGATATGTAAACTTAAAACATTTATATCATAAAAGGCATTGACGGAACTTGAAATGCTGATATAATAAATTTGTAAGCGTTTTCTTATGTTGAGGATTCGTTTACACATCAATAATTTTCTGACAACGAGTCAGATGCTCCTTAAATATGTATGCTGAAATGTGTACAATAAATAAGATGTGGTCACGGAAAACCATATCTTATTTTTTCAATATTTATGTTTTTCAAGTTTAATTTATTATGTTTTGATGATATAATTTAAACTGGTTGTGACCTACGATAGTTTCGAAAATATCATGATGTAAAATTACCAATTTTATTTCAAAGTACTATTGTGGGGCATTACTGTCTGGACCATTAGCTCAGTTGGTTAGAGCAAACGGCTCATAACCGTTCGGTCGTTGGTTCGAGTCCAACATGGTCCATCTATTTACTTTAATTTTAGTAGGAGCTTGTCTTCTAATTGTCTTTCTGATATCGATTTTTTAATAGGCACCAATCAATAAAAACGAAATAGGCTAAGAACAACCAAACGGAGTATTTTGGTTGTTTTTATTTGCTACTATTTTAAGTGAAAGGAGGATATGCTAATGAGTCGAGATATTGATTACGATGTACTGAGAAAAAATCAGCAAGAAAACCGTGCCAATGCTTATTTGAATAAAGGCTTGCGATTATTTGGTGCTGCGCCTATGGTAACTATGGGGGTAGCCACTAAAGGTTATATGACCGAGAGTGGTTTTTATTCAGACAAGCATTGATAATAGGGAAAAAAAGTCAGCCAGGTTGGTTTCTGGTTGGTTTTTATTTTCACAAAAAGTAGATGATGAATTAAGTCTAAAGCATATTAAACATCAAGATTAATCCAAAAATGAGAACTAGCCATTAAAAGCGTATAATATGAAGTAAATGAGAAGGAGGATGGATGATGTCAGACATATTTTTAAAAAAACTACGCAATATTATTGGGTTTGACGCTATTGTGTCAATTATTTTTGGTGCTCTGATACTTTTTTGGCCAACGCACAGTGCTTCAGTAGTAGCCGCTTTGATTGGGTTAGCTTTTATTGCGATAGGTATATCGCACATAGCATCCGTATTCGATAGAAAAGATGAAGACGGTTGGGCTCGTGTGGGTAACTTGGTTATTGGGGCTGTCTACTTTATCGCTGGCGTATTCACCTTTATAAACTTGTATGCAGCAACTACCTACTTGTTTATAATTGTCGGCTTGCTTGTTGGTATGACATGGATACTGGAAGGAATTATTGAATTTGGGTCACTGAAGTATTACACACAAAAAGGGTGGGCGATGTTTTCAGCTCTCATCAGTATTATTGGTGGAATCGCGTTATTGTTTGCGCCTTTGCTCAGTGCAATCTTCCTTTGGCAATTACTTGGGGCCTCTTTACTGGTACTAGGTATTATTAAACTGTTGCATTTCTTTGCTTGGAAAAGGTAAAACTTATTTTCCAATTACAACGCCGTCTGCTTAGATTAATTCTGGACAGACGGTTTTGTGTTATAATCAAATCAATTTTAAATTATAAAGTCTTAAACAATTTGATTAGTGACTGATGTAACAGAAAATACTATATTTAAACATAAAAGATTGCGAGGAAATTTACTTTGGCAGAAACCAAAACAGCAACAAAAAAGAAAAAAGCAGCACCACGGAAGAAATCTAAAATCAAGAAAAATCTAGTTATTGTTGAAAGTCCATCGAAAGCAAAAACAATTGAAAAGTATTTAGGTCGCAACTATAAAGTAGTTGCTAGCCTTGGTCATATACGTGATCTGCCTAAATCCACCTTAGGTGTTGATGTCGAAAACGATTATAATCCTAAGTATATTAATATTCGTGGAAAAGGCGATGTTATTAAGGGATTACGCAAGGAAGCAAAAGCCGCAAAAGCCGTTTATCTGGCTTCCGATCCGGATCGTGAAGGTGAAGCAATAGCTTGGCATTTGCAGCATATTTTGGATTTAAATCCTGAACAACCTAATCGAGTTGTTTTCAATGAAATCACAAAAGATACGATTAAAAATTCCTTTAAAACACCGCGTGTTATTAATCAAGATCTTGTTGATGCACAGCAAGCACGTCGTATTCTTGATCGATTAGTAGGTTATTCAATATCACCGATTCTTTGGAAAACCGTGAAGCGTGGGTTGTCGGCTGGCCGTGTGCAGTCTGTGGCCTTAGGCTTGATCATTGCGCGTGAACGTGAGATACAGGCTTTTCAGCCAGAAGAATATTGGACGCTAGATTCTATGTTTAAAAAGAATCGCACCAAATTCAAATCAATATTCTACGGATTTGATGGAAAAAAGCAGCCATTGCCAGACAATGACAGTGTGCAAGATGTGTTGAAGCGGATTAACAAAGATGGTGATTTTGATATTGTTAAGGTGGATACGAAGCAACGCAAGCGCCAACCTCAACCACCATTTACGACGTCAACAATGCAACAAACAGCCAATACACAGTTAAAATTTAGAACGCGTAAAACAATGATGGCTGCACAGCAACTATATGAAGGTATTAATCTGGGTAAGGGGTTAGGTCAAGTAGGATTAATTACTTATATGCGTACAGATTCGACGCGTATTTCATCTGTTGCAAAGAATGCTGCAGCACAATTTATTCACGATACATGGGGTGAAGAATACTCACAGCATAAGCCAGTGCAAGGAAAGCTACAGGAGGGAGCTCAAGATGCGCATGAGGCCATACGACCATCTGATGTCAATCGGACGCCAGAGTCTATCAAAGATAAACTAACCCCTGATCAATTTAAGCTATACTCTTTGATCTGGTCCCGATTTGTTGCTAGCCAAATGACACCAGAAATTTTAGATACAATGGCTGTGACAATTGAACAAAACGGCGTTATCTTTAGAGCTAACGGTTCTAAAACAAATTTTGAAGGATTTACAAAGGCCTATCCAACAGCAAAAAAGAAAGATAATGTTTTGCCTTCGTTGAGCGAAGGGGACAAGGTGAGTTTGGCAAATACAGATCCTGAACAACACTTCACTTTGCCACCAGCACGCTATTCTGAAGCAACGCTAATTAAAGCCTTAGAGGAAAATGGCGTAGGGCGTCCATCAACTTACGCACCAACTCTAGATACAATTCAACGGCGGAACTATGTTCGTATTGATGCTCGTAAGTTTGTGCCAACTGAACTGGGAGAAATTGTTCAAACGATTGTCGAAGAAAGTTTTCCTGACGTGACAAACATGAAGTTCACGGCTGCGGTTGAACATGAGCTAGATGAGGTCGAAACGGGTAACAAGCACTGGGTACCAGTCATTGATTCATTCTTTAAACCCTTTCAAAAGGAAGTCGAGAAAGCTGAGACATCTCTTGAAAAGATTATTATGCATGATGAACTGGCGGGGATGGATTGCGAGGTTTGTGGTGCGCCCATGCTAGTCAAAATGGGTCGTTATGGCAAGTTCTATGCCTGTGCACGTTTCCCCGATTGTCGTAATACAAAAGCAATTGTTCAGGAAATCGGTTTGCTATGTCCAAAGTGCCATAAAGGACAAATTGTTCAGCGAAAAACTAAACGTGGACGAACGTTTTATGGTTGCCAAAGATATCCCGATTGTGACTTTGTAACTTGGGATAAACCTACGGAAAAGACATTAGCTGACGGTACAACACCAAAAGATGATGAGAAAAAAGAACCAGTCAAAAAATAAAAGCCACAATTTTATATTGTGGCTTTTATTTTAATTTGAATATTGATTTTTTGGGACGAAGATAAGAAAAACCTTCGCCAAGCTGTTCTTGCGTTGTAAATATGGAAACAAAAGCTTTTGGATCAACCTGATCAACAATGCGCCGGACTGTGCTGACTTCTGAAGGGTCAACTACGGCATAAACAACACGTTGATCTCGATGAGAGTAGCCTCCTTCAGCTTTAAGCAAACTAGTACCACGATCAAGTTCATCCATAATAGCATGTGACATTTCTTCTGGATACTGTGTAAAGATCATAAAGGACCTTGCATCATAAGCGCCGCGTTGCGTCATGCTAACAACTTGTGAAAATACAAATGAAGCAATCAGTGTGTACATCATGTGAACAATATCAATATAAACAAGTGATAACAGTAAAACACAGGCATCTAGGATAAACATTGTCCGTCCGATAGGAATGCTAAATTTTTGCTCTACAATACGAGCGACAACGTCACTGCCGCCTGATGTGCCACCAAAGCGGAATACAATGCCTAAACCAAATCCGGCAATTATCCCGGCAATTATTCCAGCAATCAGCATATCATGATGAAGTGCAGGCGGAGTGGGCACAACTTGCCACAACCAAAGCCAAAATGATAGGGATGCAATGCCCCAAATAGTGTAAATCAGTGCACGACGCCCTAAAATACGATAGCCAATAAAAAGTAAAGGGAAATTTAATAGTAAGTTAGTATAAGCAGGATTCCAATTAAAAAGTGCACGCAAAATTAGTGTGATACCAGAAATGCCGCCTTCGGCTAAGTCATTAGGAATGTTAACATTAATTAACCCCCAGCCATACATTCCAGTACCAATTGCAATCATAATTAAGTCTCTAATAGAAATACGTTCTAGATTAGTTGTTTCCATAGTCAAAACCTCGTAATATCTCGTAAAATTAATCATACCATATATATGGTAGGAAATTTATCGCTTTATTTGATATAATAGTTAGTGATTAGAGGTTAATATGGCAGATTATAATAATTATAAACGACCACAATTTTATAAAAAAAAGCATCCAGTACGTAATTTTTTTATCGTGCTTGTAATTTTAATTGTTGTAGCGTTGAGTATTTTTATCTACATGAATTATTCAACAGCACAAAAAACAACCACACCAATTGAACAGAAAACTAGTACAAACAGTACAATCGAAGAAAATTCTGATTCAACATCTGAAGATAGCAGTTCTTCGGATGAAAGTGAATCAAGTGATTCTGAGTCATCGTCAAGTGAATCAAGCTCGTCGTCATCTTCAAGTAGCTCAAGTTCATCATCTTCAAGCAGTTCAAGTAGTGCCGCTGATTCAGCGCAATTAAAGGGCAAAAAGATTAGTGAAGCTATTGCATGGGCTAAAGAAAATAGGCGTACTTATTCATGGAACATTACATCAGGTGGAAATGATGCCGTTGTGACGCAGATTACAGATGATGGACAGAATATTAGTTTTACAGCATCAGCTGATCAATAATGGTTAAGAAGTTACTAACAATCGCTGGCTCTGATTCACTTTCAGGTGGTGGAATTCAGGCTGATTTAGCTACATTTAATGAATTTGGATACTTTGGGTTAAGTGTGATCACAAGTATTGTGACCGTAACAAACGACAATTTTAAAATTTATCCAACTGATTTAAAAATTATTCAAGCACAACTTGATTCAACGTTAGCATCAGATGATATTGCTGCGATTAAAGTTGGCTTACTGCCCACAGTTGACATTATTGATCTAGTTGCTGAGTATTTAAAAAAAGTCGATGTACCTGTTATTGTTGATCCCGTGATGGTGTTCAAAGAAACGGATAGTACAAATACTGATTTTTTGGTACAAGAAATAAAAAATCAGTTATTACCATTAGCCACAGTCGCAACTCCAAATTTAGATGAGGCACAATTATTGTCTGGTGTAACGATTCAGAGTGTAGACGATATGAAAGCTGCAGCAAAAGTTATTGGTAGTTTTGGAGTCGAGAGTGTTGTAGTTAAAAGTGGCGCGCGACTCGCTGGTAATCAAACATTCGATCTTTTGTTTCACAATAACAACTATACAATATTTGAACAGAAAAAAGTGATGTCAAATATCCCCATGAACAACGGCGCTGGCTGTACTTTTTCATCCAGCATTGCAGCTAACATCGTAACGTCCAGTGTTACGGATGCTGTAGCGGATGCAAAAGCATTTGTACTTGCGGGCATTGAAAATGGTGTGATAATAAATGAAAATTTTGAAGTAGGCAATGTCTGGCAGGCCGCTAGGCGTCTGCGCAACAACTAAAGTAAAAGCGACAGATCAACATCTGTTGCTTTTTATATGTTAAAGGCACATGTGAAATGGTAATCATAGACGAATTGATACAATATCGACGCACACTGAGGTCGATGGATCGCAGTTTATTAAATCAAATGTTGGATAATGTTCAAGTTGCTGCATTCTTTGAAACTAGTGATAAAAAAAGCACAATGTATGCATTTGGACAAAAAAAAATATGGTCAAAAATGCCAGATAAAACAGATTCGATTGTTTTTGGTGCCAGCTCTTTTGATGATCAGTTAGAAGCAGGAATCATGAAGGGTTTTTGGTTTGAGCCTGAATTTTTAGTTTTATTGCAAGATAATCAATTACTATCTAGTACTACAGCTATTGACGATTATTTAATGCAACTTAGTCAATTAAAAAAACCACAAGCACCGCAAATTATCGATGAAAGTGCTGAGACTGATTGGCAAGCAAGGGTGCAGACTTTAATTAATGAGTTGAGTGTTAATCGAAGTTTAAAAAAGGTGGTTTTTAGTCGGCAACAGCAAATAACCTTATCAGCAAAATTGGTTTTGTCTAAAGTTATACCAGCACTGCAAAAACAGCAAGATGTTTATCATGCGGCCCTCAAAAGGGATACTGAACTATTTATAACTGCCACACCAGAGCGACTGGTTAAAATAAATGATAACCAAGTAGAAACAGCAGCTGTGGCCGGTACAATTCGTCGCGGACAGATAGACCTAGAAGATGTTAAACTGGGTAAAGAGTTATTGAATAGCGAAAAGAACAATCAAGAGCATCGTTATGTTGTGGATAATATTGTTCAGCAATTGGGTAGTTTAACTAATCAATTGCATGTGCCAAATAAGCCTTTCTTGTTGAAAAATAAGCAGGTTCAACATCTTTATACGCCAATCCAAGGCACATTAGCTACCAACATTTCTATTAAAGATGTTGTCGGAAAATTACATCCAACCCCAGCTTTGGGCGGTTTACCAAGAAAAAATGCCTTGGTATATATTCGTAATTATGAATTGCATCCCCGAGGATTATTTGCATCCCCAATAGGATATTTTACAAAAAATAATTTCGGAGAATTCGTTGTCGCTATTAGATCAATGTATGTTAATGGGCGAAATGCTCGTCTGTTTGCAGGCGCTGGTATTGTTGCTGAATCAGATAGCCAACAAGAATATTACGAAACAACTTTAAAGTTTCAACCAATGCTTGAGTTACTGGAGGAACTATCAAATGACGGACACACTAACTTTTAATACAAAGCACCTACTAGAGGCACTATTTGAAAGTGGCATTCGACATTTTATTGTGTCTCCTGGATCCAGAAGTACACCGATAGCATTACTTTTAGCAGAATACGCAGAACAAAATAATGAAATTAAATTATTTGTTGATGTTGATGAACGGTCAGCTGGCTTTTTTGCTTTAGGAATCGCCAAAACACTTTTAGAACCTGTTGTTCTGCTAGGAACATCTGGCACTGCAATTGCAGAGTATATGCCAGCAGTGGCTGAAGCGTATGCTGCGAACATACCATTAGTCGTATTATCGACTGATCGACCCCAAGAATTGCAGTTCAATGGGGCGCCACAGACTATACCGCAAAGCAACTTGTTTGGACAATTAACAAAGCAAGCAGTTTTAATACGTTTGCAAGATATGCACAGCGATGTGACAGAGTATATTGATTTCATAGTACAAAAAGTGGTTAACTTATCTATTACTGCACCACGTGGCCCTATTCAAATTAATTTACCACTTCGTAAGCCATTAATGCCTATATTAGCTCGCCAAGATGAGGTGCATGTTCAACGAGTAGTTTTTGACAAGCAATCCGTGCAATATCGTTTACCACCAATAACGGCAAAAAGATTATTAATATTGGCTGGTCCAAATGTTTTGAATAGTTATGACGATAGTTTGAAAAAGTTCGCTATTAAAAATAATGTACCTGTCATTGCCGATGTTCTGAGTCAAAGCAGACACACATATACAATTCATGGCATAGATGTTTTACTTCAGGCACATAAGATTAATGCTGATTTGAAGCCTGATTTAGTTGTTCGGTTTGGTAAAACGCCAGTGTCTGCACGTGTATTACAGTGGCTAAAAGAGGAAAATATTTTAACTTGGCATGTTGATGAAGATGCTGGTGTAGATCATACAAGGCATATTGCACGAGCAATCAAGATGGCGCCACATGATTTCCTGGAAAGCATGCATTTGACGCTGTCTAAAAATCAGATTGATTTTAATCAAAAGTGGTTGTCTTTGCCTAAAGTAATAAAAACTCGTAACGAAATGAATATTATAACTGCTTTGGATGATGCTGTTCCAGATGACACGCATATTTTTGTGGCTAACAGTATGCCAATACGTGACATGGATAACTTTTTTACTGGAAACCATACGCAGCGCATTTATGCAAACCGTGGAGCTAACGGCATTGATGGTGTGATATCGAGTGCATTGGGCATGAGCGCAGTGGTTAAGCAGCGGAGTGTTTTGTTGACAGGTGATTTGACGCTGTTTCATGATATGAATGGTTTAATGATGGCTAAAAACTATCAGTTACCGTTAGATATTATCGTAATTAATAACAACGGTGGGGGCATTTTCTCATTTCTACCACAGGCCGGTGCGCCAAAGTATTTTGAACAATTATTTGGCACGCCGTTAAATATAGACATTAAAAAAATCGCTGATTTATATGATATAGACTATCATCAATTGAATGTTCCAGAAGCATTAAGCCAAATTCTACAGACACCTTCAAAAACGACAAGACTGATTGAATATAAAAGTGATCGTCAGAGGAATAGAGATGACCATCGTGAAGTATTGGAGATGTTAAAATGATTATTGACGTCAATAATTATCCTTATCAGGCTTACCTGACGAAAAATAATGATGAAAATCAAAAGTGGCTATTATTACATGGCTTTATGGGCTCTCATTGTGATTTTAATCATATTATTGATCATTTACCGGGACAAGTACTGACTTTGGACTTACTGGGGTTTGGTGGTCATACAACGTCGGTTGAAGTTACCAGATTTGAAATGGCTCATCAAATACAAGATTTAGCGATTATATTGAATCAATTGCACTGGAAAAATATTAACCTACTAGGCTACTCGATGGGCGGTCGGTTAGCTTTAGGCTTTACCAAGGTGCACAGTGAGTTGGTAAAACGATTATACTTAGAGAGCACAACTGCTGGACTGAAGACTGCTCAAGAACGTCATGAACGGCGTGTTTCTGATTACAAAAAGGCTGAAAAAATCCAGCAAAACTTTGAAACATTTGTTACGGACTGGGAGCAGATGCCACTATTTGCTACACAACAACATGTTAGTCCAGAGCAAAAGAAGTTTATGCATCAACAACGGATAAATCAGAATCCAATCAACGTTGCGAACTCACTCCGATATATGGGTAGTGGTGTGCAACCAAATTATTGGCCTTGTTTGCAATCATTACATACACCCACACAAGTTATTGTAGGAGAACAAGATATTAAATTTAACCTTATTGCCGAAGAAATGACAAACTTACTGCCAAATGCCAAAATAAGCATAGTGCCCAATGCTGGACATAATGCGCATTTTGAGCAACCAGCAGCATTTATTGAGGTACTCGATGTATCAAATTAAAAAAATAACTTTAATACCTATTGCACTGACTATGTTGCAAGCCTTTGAAACTGCGCATCACACCATTAGCGAACGACCATTAACTATTGTCACCGTTGAACTATTGAACGAAGATAGTGGTGAGATAGCTGTAGGTTATGGTGAAGTTCAGTCGTTTGCAGACTTCTCGTATACGCTTGAAAATCAATCTGTCAGTCGAGAAATTTTAAAAACAGTTTTGTTACCACAAATTCGAAGATTCTCTTTTAGTAATCCCCAATCGTTTTCGATACGTTTGAATCAACTGACGCCATTTGCTTCATTCGCTAAGGCAGGTTTAGAAATGGCTGTTTGGGACGCGATTGGTAAACTAACGCATCAATCTCTACAACAAATGATTCATGGCCAAGGGGGAACAGTTCCAGTCGGAATCGCTGTCGGTATGGCAGATAGTATTGATGAAGCATTAACGCAAGGATATCAGAGAATTAAGCTTAAAATTGATGCTCATGTAGTTGACTTTGAAAATTTGAACCGGCTGTTAAAAAAATATCCTGAACAACAATTTTCAATTGATGCAAACAGTAGCTTTACAGATGAAAATATTGCACAAATTAACAGGTTACCTGAAAATGTTGGGTTCATTGAACAACCACTTGGTGAAAATGATTTTGTACAGCATGCGGTACTCCAAGCTCATACAAGTAAAATCATTAGTTTAGACGAATCAATTAATAATCTTAACGATGTTGCTACGATGTTGAAATGTCGTTCGGCGAAAGCTTTGACAATTAAACAGGGCAAGATTGGTGGTATTTCCAACGCTTTGACGGCTATTCAACTTGTTGATAAGCCATGGGTTGGCGGCATGCTAACTAGTGGTTTAGGTAGAAGCGTCGATATAGCAATTAGTAGTTTACCTAAAATTGCTTTCCCAGGAGATATTTCAGATAGCAGGCGCTATTTTGAACGTGATATTATTGAGGAACGTTTACGCGTGAATAATGGGATTATATCAGTGCCAAGGAATTACGGCATTGGCGTGACAGTAGATTTAAATGCGATTTCAGATCTGCAAACGGAACAAATGTTTACAATTACTGATTAAAAACGAGGTTATTATGGAAACGAACTATGCGCAACAAATGCTTGATGCTCTCTCAAGTGGGCAACTAGATGATGCAAAAAAATTTTTTGCACAATCATTACGAAAAGATAGTGATGATTTAATTTATAGTTTAGCTGAGGAGTTATATGCTCTTGGGTTTTTGAACCAGTCACGTCGTGCCTATAAAAAATTATTAGAAAAATACCCTGATGAGGATGAACTTCGTACGGCATTAGCTGATATTGCGATAGAAGATGGTGAGATTGATGAAGCGCAAGACTATTTAGCGCAAATTAAGCCTGATTCACCTTCATACTTACAGGCTTTACTCGTTAAGGCAGATGTCTATCAGTCTGAGGGATTAACGGAATCTGCAGAACACAGTCTATTGCAGGCAGAAAGAATATCCCCAGATGAAGATGTGATTCAATTTGCCTTAGCTGAATTTTATTATGCTAATCAAAGTTATCCCAAGGCGGTTCCACGCTATCGTGCGTTGTTGAAAAAAGGCAAACGAGAAATTAGTCGAGTTGATATTGTAGCGCGTATTGGTATGGCGTATGCTCAAGTGGGTAATTATGAGCATGCGGTTGGTTATTTAGAACAAATTAAACCAGAACAAATGACATTAGATACACGATTCCAATTGGCAGTTCTGTATCAAGAAAACAAACGAACCCGAGAAGCGATTGATTTGTTTAATGGTGTATTGGAAGTGGACCCTAAATATACGTCTATTTATCCGATATTGGGACAAGCGTATGAACAAGAACAACAACTTGAGGACGCTTACCGAGTTTATCAAGAAGGATTAGCTCAAGATGAGACCAATACAGTATTATATCGTCTAGCAGGGTTGGCAGCAGAAAAACTTGGAGATGATGCTAAAGCTAAAGCATATTATCAAAATGCTTTGGCGTTAGATGATACAGATGTGACGTCAATAATTATTTTGTCTGCTTTGCTATTAAAGCAACGAGAATTCGAAGCAGACATTCAGTTGTTAGAGAAACATATTCAAGAAGATGTTATTGATCCGGAATTTTACTGGCATTTGGCGCGCGCCTATTATCAGGCAGGCAAGGAAGATCAAGCTACTAAATATTGGGAAATGGCTTTACCCTTTTTCCAAGAGAATACTTCATTTTTGCGTGATATTATTGATTGGTACCATGAAGAAGGTGAACGTCAAGGTGAGATTGATATGATGGTCAGATATTTAAATATCGAACCAGAAGATGCTGATATGCAAATGCGATTAGAAAATGCAAAATATTAAAGATACGCAAATGCTGCTATTTTGGTAAAATAGACTCATATGAAAATTACACAATTACCTCAAGAATTTATAGATGCACAACCAATATTAACAAAGTTAGAAGATGCTGGATTTGAAGCTTATTTTGTTGGTGGTTCGGTACGTGATACTATGCTTGGAAAAACGATTCATGATGTTGATATTGCAAGTAGCGCTTTTCCAGAAGAAGTTAAATCATTGTTCCATAATACTGTGGATACGGGCATTCAACACGGGACAGTGATGGTTTTGGACCATGGGACAGGATATGAAATTACGACTTTTCGTGTCGAGTCAACTTACACAGATTTTAGGCGACCTGATCATGTCACTTTTGTACGTAGCCTCGAAGAGGATCTTAAAAGACGTGATTTCACAATTAATGCTTTGGCAATGCGGCACGACGGTGAGGTATTAGATCTCTTTGATGGTCTAGAGGACATGAAAAAAGGCGTTATTCGAGCCGTTGGTGATGCCGAAAAACGCTTCACAGAAGATGCCCTGAGAATGATGCGTGCCCTGAGATTTAGCGCCCAACTTGGTTTTAACATTGAAGCTGATACTCAAAAAGCATTGGTAGATTTGGCACCGAACTTGGCTAAAATCGCGGTTGAACGAGTTCGAGTTGAATTTGAAAAATTATTGTTAGGTAGTCAAGCATCGCAGAGTTTAGAACTGGCCCTGCGCGATCAGGTCATGAATTATTTACCAGGTCCGCACATTGAAGATTGGTCAAGTATTATAGATGATTTAAATAAAGACCAGGCTACAAATTATACCGTGGCTTGGGCACATATATTATCAAGAACGCAATTTGATGACAAGAAACGTCGTCAATTTATGTACGATTGGAAAATGAGTCGTAACGTGATGAAAACGGTCAACGCAATTGTTCCTATTGTGCATAATCCAAAGAAATCAACTGTATTTGATATATACCAAGTTTTAGCTTATCAGGAAGAATTGCTTGAAGTTTTGTCACTAACTGGTAGTCAGCCCGAGACAATTCAGAGAATAAGTCATATAATAGAGATGTTACCGATTACAAAAGCTGCTGATCTTAACATTAGTGGCGGTGAATTGATCCGTTCTGGTATTTTAACACCTGGGCCTTTATTGGGGCGTGTGCTTAAAAAAATTGAGTACGCAGTCGTTGTTGGTGATATTTTAAATGATCACGACGCACTTGAAAAGTTTGCAAAGGAGTACGTAAATGACCAAAATTAAAATGGTATGGGCTGAAGATCGTCAACATGCAATTGGAAAAGATGGTGGTATACCTTGGCATATGCCTGATGATCTCAAACTGTTTAGAGATGAAACAGTCAATACCCTAATGATTATGGGGCGCCCAACGTGGCTTAGCATTGGGCGGCCATTGCCTAAACGAACAACTGTAGTTATGACTAGGCAAGAAGACTGGACACCAAGTTATCCAGAAGTAAAAGTTATTCATTCCATTGAAGAAGCCAAAAATTTGATAGCTAAGGAAGAGCGAGATATTACGATTGCTGGTGGCGCAGCAGTTTACCGTGAATTTATGCCCTATGCAACAGATTTAGTTATAACGCGAGTTGACGGTGTGATTGATGGCGATACTTTTGTTGATGAGGTGAATTTAACACAATTTCAACTAAAGTCCAGTGAACCACATGCTAAAGATGATAATCATGATTACGCATTCGTTGTCGAACGCTACGAACGCATATAAGGAAAAAATATGTCAAATATTAAAATCGTTACAGATTCAGCTGTAGCATTAACTCCAGAAGAAATTACCAAATACGATATCAAAATTGTGCCGCTATCAGTACAAATCGATGGTACAGTCTATGAAGATGGTGTCACTATTCAGCGCGATGAATTTCTTGAAAAGATGATTGAAAGTAAGAGCCTTCCTCAAACATCGCAGCCATCAATCGGCACATTTCAAGCTGTTTATGATGATATTCATCAGAAATTTCCAGATTCCGAAATTTTAAGTCTCCATTTATCATCAGGGCTGTCAGGAACTGTCCGCGCTGCTGAACAAGCAGCCGCATTGACAAGTGCTAAGATTACAACATTTGACACATTAGCGGCTGACCGTGCGCAAGCATTTGTTGTCTTACAAGCGGCAAAAATGGCGTCCCAAGGGGCTACGATGGCTGAAATATTACCAGCGGTTGAAAAAGCTCGTGATGAGTCGCATATTTTTTTGAGTTTTACTTCTTTGACAAATATGGTTGCCGGTGGTCGCTTGAGTAAAACACAAGGAATTATCGGTAATTTGCTAAACATTAAGGTCGGTGCTGGTGTAACAAAAAATGATGGCACGGTTGAAGTACTGCTCAAAGGCCGAGGCATGAAAACTATTGCTAAATTCAACAATAATGTTATTGCTAAGATGCAAGAGTATAAGGAAGTATTGTCAATAGGTATCTCTCACGCAGGAATTCCAGAGGAAGCAGCTCAAATTGCAGCACGCTTAAAAGCAATTTGGCCTGACATTGAAATTCCAGTTTTAAATACAACACCAATTATTTCTACTCATACAGGCGTAGGCGCATTAGCAATTTTGTACCGAGCACGCTAAAATAAAAACCCCAGAATTTTATTTCTGGGGTTTTATTGTTGCATTAAAATTGGTACACTTAAAAAGCATTTATCAAAATCGGCAATCGTGCCGGACTGGTTCGGAAAATCCCAGAATAAAAAACCAAGTGTGATTGTATTGTATCAATAAAATCACATATGACAGAAAGGAAAGATAAAATGCAAAAAGTTATAATTGACACGGATCCAGGAATTGATGATAGTTTAGCACTTTTGGTCGCATTAAAATCACCAGAGCTTGATGTTATCGCCATTACTGTTGTCGAGGGAAATGTCCCTACAAAAATCGGTGTTCAGAATACTCTCAAAGTGCTTGAAGAGGTAGGAAGGACTGATGTTCCTGTCTTTGAAGGGGCACATGAACCCTTGCAACATGAGTACATCAGTGCACAGGATACCCACGGATTGGATGGGTTAGGACAAAGTAATATTGCTGTCCCAATGATAGAGGCCAGCACAATAAGTGCCCACTCAGCATACAATCAGTTACTCACCAATCATAATGATGTTTGGGTACTGGCTTTGGGACCGTTGACAAATATTGCGCTAGCCATGCAAGAAAATCCCAAGGTTTGGCAAAATATGTCGCGCCTAATCATTATGGGTGGATCCTATCTTTCGAATGGAAATACCTCACCAGTTGCTGAATACAACTTCTGGGTAGATCCGAATGCAGCTGATTATGTTTTGAAAAATAGTCCTATTGTAGCTGAAATTGTCCCATTAGATGTTACTCGAAAAATGTTACTGACACCAAATATCTTGTCATTAATGCAGCGATTGAATCCTGAGCAATCAATATTTATCACAAAAATCATTAAGTTTTATTTTGATTTTCATTGGCAACAAGAACACGTGTTGGGGGCGGTTATTAATGATCCACTTGTGATTATTCATGCATTATATCCTGAGTATACTCGTGGCATTAGTAAATATGTCACTGTAGTAACAGAAGGTGTAGCCCTCGGACAAAGCATAGTTGATATAGCTGATTTTTGGAAAAAAGAAGCGAACGCAGTGATTTTAACAGAGGTGGATTCTTTGCATGTTATGGCGGAAATCATAGCTCGCCTATTGGAAATTTCGTCAGCAACCATATTGACTGAATTAACCAATATTGCCACAGATCTTGAGGTATTATCATGAAAAAGCTATCTACTCAGCGTATCACGTTAATTGCCTTATTTATTGTGATTAATATTGTTGGTGGTCACATTGCTTTACTTGCCAAGTTACCAGTTTACTTAGACACGATTGGTACGCTTTTAGGCGCATCTTTTTTTGGTCCAGTTGGTGGCGTAGTCGTTGGTATTTTGACAGCATTAATAAACGGTACAACAGGTGACCTTTTTTCAATTTACTACATGCCTAGCCAAATTGTTACCGCTCTTGTGGCAGGATTAATTTACAGAAAAGTCAGCGCTACGGATGTTAAAAATATTTGGTGGTCAGCTTTGATCATATCCGTACCGGCGACAATTGTGAGTTCAGTAATTACCGTCATTCTTTTTCACGGCATTACTTCTTCTGGGTCAAGCACGATTGTACAGGTGCTTCACGGTCTTGGGGTCAACCAAACACTTTCTGTTTTTCTAGTACAGATTGGAACGGATTATCTCGATCGCCTGATTGGCGTGTATGTTGTAGCCGTAGTATATAGTGTTATCGTATCACGCGTTCATTTAATTTAAATATCACTTTATAAAATAAAAAAATAAAGAACGAGGAATACTTGTTCTTTGTACATAATGGTCATTTACGCTATAATGGTTACCAGTTAAGTTTCAGGAGAATTGCACATGCGAAAGTTTGCCATCAGTTTAATAACCATCTTATTGATTGGCATTGGGGCATTTTATGGCATCAAAACTTGGGAAAATCAAAAAAATGATTTAAATCAACCTCAAAAATCGGTGCAAAAAGTATCACATATTAATTTAGTTGCCCTTGGGGACTCATTAACAGAGGGTGTTGGAGACGAAAAAAATATGAAGGGGTATTCTGGGCGCATTGCTAAAAAAATTCGTGCACAATACAACGTTAGTGTCACTGTTAGTAATTTTGGTAAAGCAGGGGATCGATCTGACCAAATCAAAAAAAGATTGGATACGCAACAAAAATTTCAAAAACGATTACAAAAAGCTAATGTGATTGTAATGACCTCTGGTGGTAATGATTTGCAACAATTGCTTTTGAAAAATGTTTTGGCAACGTCTCCAAAGACGTTGTCAGCTGCCGTTAAAGCAGGGCAACAATCTTATCAACAAAAGTTATCTGCTTTGATAAAGGATATTCGCTCTTATAATTCTGATGCACCAATATTTATATTTGGAAATTATAATCCTTTATATGTTCATTTTGCCGATCGATCTGATTTTAATGACGACGTTAAGCTATTTAATAACATTAATGCTCAAGCTGCCAAAGAAGCTGGCAATGCATATTTTGTCAGTATTTTCAATTTAACGTATGGTCAATTTAAAACAACAACGCAACGAGAAGGGCTCATTAAGGAATCAGCTAACTCAAATAGCAGTTCAAATTCGAATGCTGCCATGACAGCCGTATTGACGGGTCAAAAGAATGTTAACAACGCATGGATTAGTACGGAAGACAATTACCACCCTAATAATAAGGGCTATAATTACATGACAACACAGTTATTTAACAAAATGAAAAAGGAAACAAAGCAATGGCTGATCAAACAATAGCTAGATCAAATAAAATAGTCAAAAAGAAAAAGCCAATTTGGTTCTGGCTTTTTTGGGGTCTAATATCTATATTATTGGTAGGTGGAATCTGGCTTTTCAATGAAGCTAGCGGACCAGTAAAAATTAAGGACAATGTATCCAAGATCAGTAAATCAGACGCGACGTTTGATGTATCCTTAAATAAAAAACAAATCAATGCCTTAGTTGCTCATTATCTTAATGATACAGATAACAGTGGCTATACTTTTAAAATTGGGGATGACGTGATGATGTATGGTAGCGCCAAACTTTTGGGCCAAAAATTTAATTTTGGCATGGCGCTAGATGCCAAATTAACGCCTAATGGGAACATCGTTATGCAGGCGAAATCTTTAGCAATTGGTAACCTATCGTTGCCAATTAAAACTGTAATGAGTTACGTCAGATCAAGTTACGATGCGCCTGAATACGTCACAATCGTACCGAAGAAGAAGCAAATATTCATTGATATGAGTAAGTTACCCACAACGCAGGGCATTAAATTTAAAGCAAAGGTCATTAATATAAAAGCAGATCAGTTTGTTTTCCAAGGAGGTCTTGCTAATGAGAAAAAGTGATCGTTCATTTTACAATTGGTTAATGACGAATCGTAATTCTATGGCAGCCAATGAAGTGCAACAATTTGCAAACAATGCCTTTTTAGATTCGTCATTTCCAAAACAAAGTAGTGATTTTGATGAATTGTCAAAGTACTTAGAAGAGAATACAACCTATTTAATGAGTATGACAACATTTGATGAAGCGTGGTCACTATACAACGCTGAGCGTTAATGTTAGAAAGGATATATGTTTAATGGCACAAATAATTCAATGGTTCCCAGGCCATATGGCCAAAGCCTTCCGTTTGATGCGGGAAAATTTAAAACTAGTCGACGTTGTTTTTGAGCTGGTTGATTCCCGTATTCCCGAAAGCTCACGTAATCCGGAAGTGGATAAGTTAATCGGCAATAAACCCCGTTTGTTAATTATGACTAAAGCTGATTTGGCAGATCCTGATCAAACACGGGCATGGAAAAAACATTTTGAAGCACAAGGATACACAGTACTTGTGCTCGACACGCGTGACCCAAGAACTCCGCAATTAGTGACTAAAGCAGCCCGACGAGCAGTTGAAGCAAAAAAAGCAGCACAACTAGCAAAAGGTATCCAAGATCAGCCTATTCGTGCCATGATTTCTGGGGTGCCAAATGTCGGTAAGTCAACATTATTGAATCACTTGGTAATGAAAAATGTTGCGCCAACGGCGGATCGACCAGGTGTAACGAAGAAAATTGCTTGGCTAAAAACACCAACAAAATTAGAATTACTGGATTCTCCTGGGGTGCTCTGGCCAAAGTTTGAAGATCAAAACATCGGCATGAAATTAGCATTAACAGGAGCGGTGAAAGATACAATCTTTGCCAAAGATGATGCTGCGCTATTTTTGATCAACTTTTTTCGAGAATATCGACCAGAGGCCATTATTGAGCGATATCATTTGAACGACAATATTTTTGATCAAGAAAATGTAGATGTTTTATTATCCATCACAAGCAAATTAGGATTCAAAGACGATTATGACAAGGCCAGTGAACGAATACTAAATGATCTTAGAAAAAATAAACTAGGGGCGTTTACACTTGATTTAATTGAGACGAAAAATGACTGACACAATTGCAAATATTAAATTACAACTCAAAAACACATCTCCTAATGACGAGCAGTTGCTAATTTGGCAACAAGATCAGCGTGTTGGTGTACAAAATGCATTGAAGGCTTGGCAAAAAAAGCAAGTGATGTTGCAGGAAAAACGCGAGCATTTTTTATCTCGTTTTGATATTGAGCGTCAGTACTGGATGCAAGGCTACGACTTAATTGCTGGCGTGGATGAAGTTGGTCGGGGGCCTTTAGCTGGCCCAGTTGTTGCGGCAGCTGTTATTTTACCGCATGATTTTGATGTTTTAGATGTCATAGATTCTAAGCAACTGTCTGCAAAAAAAAGAGACGAGTTGTACGACAAAATTATAGAAAAAGCAATTTCTATAGGTGTTGGCAGCGTCGAAGCCTCAATTATTGATGAAATTAATATTTATGAAGCAGCACGTGTTGCGATGACCGAAGCAGTCAACCAGTTGGCTCCCGTACCTGAAGCTTTATTAATAGATGCTATGCGGTTAGATTTAGATTTGCCGCAAGAATTTTTAATTAAAGGAGATGCACGAAGTAATTCTATAGGTGCAGCCAGTATTATTGCAAAGGTCACACGTGATCGCCTAATGGCTTCTTATGGTTTAAAATATCCTGGTTATGGTTTCGAAAAAAACGCTGGATACGGTACAAAAGAACATCTTGAGGGTATAAAAAAAATCGGCATTACACCGATTCATCGTAAAACATTTGCACCCATTAAAGATATATTATGATGCACTGTAATATGACTAAGAGACTGATTGCCATCATCCAGTCTTTTTTTTTGATTACAATTGTGTTAAAGTGTGTCCGCTCAGCATTTTCGGTAAATCCATGTGAGGCCATAGCTTCTGCTAAACGAGTTGACCACCGGAGTGAGACCAAAATAGCTTTGAAAAATAATTGTGGTGAGTAAAATGTTAAAGATTCACCACGCATTAAAGCTGCCGTTCGGATAGTCTGGACTTCTTGTTTAACACGGGGCACAAAGGATAATGCACCGCGAAGACCGTAGACAAAAGTGGTTGGCACACGAAATTTTTGTTCGAGTGTGTCTAGAAGCAAGATTATGTCAGTTGTAAACGAAAAAGCCGCTCCTAGGAATATGTAGGCAACAATTCGAGTCATCATGATAATTGCCATTTCATGGGAACCAAAAGTTGTAAATGATGTCCATGCACCTAAGACAGGCAAGATAGGCATGGCAATTAATAGCAAATAACGTTTCCAAGACAGTTTTGAAAAAACAAGATAAATACCAGCAATAATCGCTACAACAACATTGACTTGATAATTAAGGACAAAAGTTAGTTCGATGCTTACGATAAGTATAAGTAGAAATTTAACACTTGGATTCATAAAAAATGCTCCATATATTGTAAAGTTCGATTAGATAGATGCAAATGATAATCAATGATTGGGCGTAGCTGATCTAGTTGGTGGCTAATAATAATAAAACGTTGCCGTCCATTATCTGCGATTTCTCGTAAAATTTCGCCTACAACCCGAACGGAATCTGTGTCCAGACCAGCAATAGGTTCGTCTAACAATAATATTGGTGTGCCAACAATTAACATCACCAAGAGTTGAACTTTTTTCTTTTGCCCGCCAGAGAGCTGATAAACGACATGATCTTGTAGCCCATCCAAATTTAAGCGCTCTAAGTAACGAGTAATTACGTTTTCGGACCATTTTTCTGGTTGTTGCGCATGTTGCATGCTCAACGCGATTTCCTCACGAATCGTCATTCGTAAAAACTGCCGTTCTGCATTTTGAAAGATCAATGCTACTTGTTTTGCATATTTAGCAGCATTAAATTTTTTGATATTTTGATCTATATACAAAATGTCACCTTGGTAGGATTTTAGTCGAGTTAGCGCATTGAAAAGGGATGACTTGCCTGTGCCATTTGCTCCAGTAAAGAGCGTAATTCCACCGGGAGCCAAAGGTAAATCAGAAATACTAATTAATTGACGTTGCCCCACTAAAAGTTCAAAATTTTTTAATTGCAAAACACCTTCTTTAGGTAATTGCAGGTGGACATTTTGTTCTGATAAAATACGATTCTGAAAGTTACTAACAGTTGCTACTTTTTTGTGGTGTATTTCCCACACATGATCAACAAGTGGTTCGTACCCATGTAAATCATGATCAGTGATTAATATAGTGGTTTGTCCCTGTATTTGTAAATCTTTCAATTTAGCTAATAGGTCTTGGCGAGATTGGCTATCAATATTTGCAAAAGGTTCGTCTAATAATAAGAAATCACTTTGCATTGCAACAATGATAGCCAATGCAACTTTTTGTTTTTCACCACCTGATAAGGTGTCAATGTCTTGATGAGTTAAGTCTGAAATACCAACAAATTCTAAAGCGTGCGTTGCACGTTGCTTGATATCAGAAGGATGAACTTGCAAGTTTTCTAAAGTGAAAACCAATTCATCCAGTGGTGTTTTCATAACAAATTGGGTGTCTGGATCTTGAAATAAAAAACCGACGACTTTGGTTTTCTCGTTAGCCGGTAATGTGGTAACTGCTTGATCATTAACAAGTACTTCACCTTTTAGTTGCGGATATAATCCTGCAAATATTCGGAGAAGGGTTGATTTTCCAGAGCCAGAGGGACCAATTAGCAGGTTAAAACTATTGTGAGATATTGACATGGTGGTATCATCAAGTATTTTTGTATTGCCATATGACAAACTGATATGTTTTAAATGAGTAACCATAATAATTCCCTATGTACGCGGAAATTCCGCTTATTTATATTTATCTGTTTTCTTTGCAATGGTTAAAACATCAGAATCTGTAGCCATGTTTATTTTGCTGTATACCATGACAGGGATGTCACTAATTTCTGCTGCAACCTTGGGCAAATTTTTTAAAATATCCATTAGTTGATCGTAATCACCTTCGAGAGTTGATTCGAAAGCACCTACCTGATAGTTGACACCACTCTTGTCAATATAAGCAATCACATGATCAACTATGCGAATGACTTCTTCTGTGTCAGCTGTCATCGGCAATACTTGGACCGCAATACTTGATATCATGAGACCACCTCGTTTTTATTGACCTCTAGGATACCTGATTTAGCAACTAATTTTTGTGTGAAGTAAACGATAACTCCTGCAAAAATAGCTGCTGAAATGAGGCGAGTAATAAATAATCCAATCAACAAACCAAATGAGTAGTCAGCATAACCATTACGGAACAGGTCCCAAATAAACGTCACAATGGTAACTGTGATAACAGACATTGACAAACTCGTTTTGTCCCAACGACGGTAGCCAAATACAGCAAATCCAAGTTCGGTACCAAACCCTTGAATTAATGCAGAAACAACGTTCATGACACCCCATTGAGAGCCAAACACCATTTCAATTGTGCCGCCAAGTGTTTCACCTATAATTGATGCGCCAGGACGACGTAAGATGAACCCAGCCATCGGACCAGCCATTAGCCAAGGACCCAATGTTGCATCATTAGCATATGCGCTTAATCCAAATGGTGTTAAAAAGGCAGCGATGACATTATAACCAAATGCCCAAGCCCAAAATATAAATCCAAAAAAAACACCGATTAGTGCGATGAAGATAACATCGCGAAGTGACCATTTGTTTGCAGACATTTGCAAAACCTCCTAAAATTTCCGATATTAACCAATAGGTGCATGAGCTATACAACTGCTTACATGACTTATTGGTTAATAATTGATGTAACCGAAATCACCGCAAAATCGGGTGTAATTAGAAAAAGCCAGACTTCACAAGGAAGACTGGCTTGAAAAATTGTGGTCATGATCTCAATGCAGAAACGCTACTTAACAAACTTGTGTTATTTCATCATCATATATTATAGTGATAACGTTACAAAACATAGTACCGTCAAGATATGTCAGTTCATTAATACATTTTCAAGTAAATCTCCCTACGCTAGTATTAACTAGATCAGGTGTGATGGGTTTTATCTCAGCGCGACGGCACCCCAGATTTTGGTGTTTTCAGTTATTTGTGAAAAGCTCACGCCTAGAGTGTAACACAAGACAAATTATCGTGCAAACTATTCGTATGCAATAGAATTTAATCCCAAAATCATGTTATATTTTCTAACATTCTAATGTTTTTAATTATGAAATTTGAGTATGATGTAACTTGTGGTCTTTATTAATTAAAAGTACATGATATCAGCGAGATATTGACTTATTTGTTATACTAAAATGAGTAAAAAAAACAACTCTAAGGATAGAAAATGGACAGTATTCATCTTTCACCACGGCTTGCAGCTGTGGCTTCATTTGTACCCAAAGGCGCAAGGGTAGCCGATATTGGCTCTGATCACGCCTATTTACCTGCTAATCTATTAATCAATAACAAAATATCGTTTGCGATTGCTGGTGAGGTTGCTAAAGGACCTTACGAAAATGCGCAGCACGAAATTGTTCGAAGAGCGTTAACCACACAACTTGAGGCGAGATTGGCGAATGGATTAGCGGCAATTAAAGATGAGGATCATATTGACACGGTCACAATCGCTGGTGTGGGTGGTGTCTTAATTACAGATATATTAGAAGCGGGATTTTCAAGAGCAAAACGTTTTGAAACGCTTATACTACAACCTAATACTGATGAGCACATTGTGCGAACATGGCTAAACAACCATCAGTATAAAATTAACGACGAGGTTATTGAACAAGAGGATAACCACTTTTATGAAATTATGATTGCAACAAAGGGCACCCAAAGTTTATCAAGCCTCGATAAAAAATTTGGTCCTGTCTTGCGAAAGAGAAAAACGTCAGTTTTTGTTGCTAAATGGCAGAAAGAATTGGATCGTATCGACACAATTTTTGAAAATCTTGAATTTGCTGGAAAAGCTGATTCACCCATTTATCAAGATTGGAAAAAAAAATATCAGCAAATTCAGGAGGTTATCAAGTGATTGCACAAGAGTTAATTGACAAGATTGAACTTTTTGCGCCGAAACAATTAGCTGAGGAGGGTGACCCCACGGGACTGCAAATTGGTGATCCTAAGCAGCCTGTACATCGAGTAATGACAGCCCTTGATGTTCGTCCAGAAGTAGTTCAAGAAGCAATCGATAATCAGGTCGATTTTATATGGGCACACCATGAGGTCATGTTCTTCCCGGCGAAAAGTCTAGACTTATCACAGCCTCAAAATCGAATGTATGCAGATTTGATTCAACACCATATCGTTGTTTATGCTTCACATACTAATATGGACAGTGCACAAGGTGGCATGAATGATTGGTTGGCCGAAGCACTTGGCATTCAAGATGTAGTGCCTTTAGTACCAAATGTAGATAAGAAAACTGGTCTTGGCAGGATCGGACAATTAGAGCAACCAATTTCTGTACAAGAATACGCTGTGAAAATTCGTGATTTGTTTCATGTTCAAGCAGTGCGTGTTATTGCTAACGATGTGACAAAGCCAATTCAAAAGATCGCTGTGCTAGGTGGAGATGGTGGCCGTTGGTGGCGGGTTGCGCAACAAGCAGGAGCTGATGCCTACGTCACAGCCGATGTCTACTATCACGTTGGGCATGACATCTTGGCTTCAAATTTTATTGTGATTGATCCTGATCATCATATGGAAGCTATTGCTAACGAAAAAATGGTTGATAAGGTCAAAGAATGGTTTGGTGACACTGTTGATGTAGTTGCTACAAAAATCAATACAGATCCATACAAATATATTTAGTTAACGGTTAAAACAGTGAGCAAATGCTCAAAAAGGAGTAATATATGACAAAGTATCCTGAATTGACAGAACGTTTTTTGAAGTATGTAAAGGTAGATACACAATCTGATGAGAACTCAGAAACAGTGCCGTCATCACCTAAAGAGGTCGCTTTTTTGGCAGATTTAGCTGAGGAGTTAAAAGCTATTGGTCTTGAAAATGTACGCACCATGAAGGATGGTTATGTGTTTGCGGAATTATCAAGCAATATTGATGACAGTGCTGTGCCTACAATTGGCTTTATTGCACACGTTGATACTGCAGATTTTAATGGAGCGAACATTAACCCACAAATTATTGAAAATTACGACGGCAAATCGTCAATTAAGTTGGGAAATAGTGGTTACGAATTGACAACTAACGAATTTCCTAGCTTAAAAAAATATGCGAGACATACTCTAATTACAACTGATGGCACAACACTATTAGGTGCTGATGATAAAGCTGGAGATGCTGAAATCATTACGGCAGCTCAGTATTTAATTGCACATCCAGAGATCAAGCATGGTGATTTGCGATTTGCTTTTGGACCAGATGAAGAGATTGGTATTGGTGCCGATCATTTTGATGTTGAAGCATTTGGTGCTGACTTCGCTTATACAATGGATGGCGGACCGTTAGGCGAGCTTGAATGGGAGACATTTAATGCTGCGAGCGCCGTTATCACAATTCAGGGACGAAATGTTCATCCAGGAACTGCAAAAGATACAATGGTTAATGCCATTCAACTAGCATTTGATTTCCATGAACAACTTCCTGTCCATGATCGCCCAGAAAATACTGAAGGAACAGAAGGATTTTGGCATCTTCTAGCAGTTGACGGTAATCCTGAAGAAGCAACCCTGCGATATATTGTTCGTGATCATGATCGAAATATATTTGAAGAACGTAAGCAAAGATTATTAGATATTGCTGATGCCTTTAATCAGAAATTAGGGGAAAAGCGTATTAAAGTTGTATTGAAAGATCAATACTATAATATGGGTGAAATCTTGAAAGATGATATGCGTTCAGTTAATTTGGCTGAAAAAGCGATGAATAACTTAGAGATTAAACCAATTATTGAGCCTGTCCGTGGCGGTACCGATGGTTCAAAAATAACTTTCCTAGGGCTACCAACACCAAATATTTTTGCCGGTGGCGAAAATATGCATGGCCGTTTTGAATATGTTTCTACAACTGTTATGGAACAGGCAACAGACGTCATTTTAGAAATTGTAAAACTTGCACAAGAAAAATAACTTTTAGATAAACAAAAAAAGAGCTCAACTGAGCTCTTTTTTAATCTTGTGATTTATTCTTCAGACGCAACTTCTTTTGGTGCAGCTGATCCTGAAATTGCTGGAATTGCAACTAGCGCAACTTCACCAACAATGACAGCAATGACAGCAACAGTAACAAAATCATAAGTACCAGAATTCAATTGGGATACAATATAACCCAAAATCTCACCAAATATTGCCGACCAAATTGCTACCATAATGTATTTCATGATTTTTACCTCTTTACTGTCATTATAATACACCTTTTTTCACAAATGGCAAGTTTTTAAGGGAATTTAAACAAGAAAATAGAAAATGTCTAATCTGTGATTTTACGGAACCCTAATATTTGTTAAAATTAACGACTTTTCTGTGATTTTTCTGTATAATTAAAGAAAACGGATGTTCGTATAAGGAGTTGAAATGTACGCACCGCTTCAAATTTTAAGCAGTTATAGCTTATTAAAAAATCCAAATACAATTGAACAAATTGTCCAAACGGCAAAGACTCGTGGTTATGAAGCCATTGCACTGGCTGATGTTAATGTAATGTACGGGGCGATAGACTGGTTTCGACAAACAAAAAAGCATGGGATTAAACCTTTATTTGGCTTGACATTAATGGTCAACGGACTTGTGAATACTGCCACGCTATTTCCAGTCGTACTATTAGCTGAGAATCAAGTAGGCTACCAAAATCTAATGTGGCTATCATCAGCCAAGATGACTAGTCAAGGAGATTTTCAGTGGGAAACAATGGTTAAACACTTAGACGGTATAAACATTGTTTTTCCAACTGACAGTGAGCTCGTTCAGCTCATCTCTTCAGGGTATGAGGAAGTTAATAATTATTGGCACCAACTCCTCACCCTTGTTGACGAGCACCATTCTTTTATTGGTATTAATTCGCAAATGGCACCGCAGATACAAGAGAGGTTAGCACAATTTAGCGAACGTACTGGTGGTCATATGATTGCTTTAGATGATATTGATTATCTTAACTCAGATGATGCTTTCACCACTCAAGTTTTAAAAGCAATTGATGCAAATGTTAAATTGGACGATATTAAAATTTTGGCTCAACAACAAGGCTCACATATTTTAAGAGATTTAGCTGTCGTTCAGCAAGAATACCAAGGTACAGAAATACTAAAGACAGCCTATATTAATAACGAATTATTGGTATCAAAAAGCAATGTCAGCATTGAATTTAAAGATACAGCTTTACCACCCTTTGAAACACCATCTGGCGTGACCAACGCACAGTTTTTAGAAACGATTGCTGTCAGTGGATTAAAAAAACGATTGCAAGGACATAACGTGAGTTTGAACTTGTACGAAGAAAGATTGCAGCACGAATTAAAAACCATTGAAGTGTTAGGATTTAGCGATTACTTCCTGATTGTTTGGGACATTGTTAACTTCGCACATAAAAATCACATTCAAACTGGACCAGGACGTGGCTCTGTCGCTGGATCTTTGGTTGCGTACAGTTTACAAATTACCGATGTAGATCCCTTGCAATTTAACTTGCTATTTGAACGTTTTCTAAATGATGAGCGAGTGCAAATGCCTGATATTGATATTGATTGGCCACCAAGCAAACGTGAAGAACTATTCACCTACCTTCATCAAAAGTACGGGAAAAGAAATTTTGGTCAAATTATTACATTTGGTACTTTAGCTTCTAAACAAGCTCTACGCGATGTTGGTAGGGTGTTTGGATTACCAACCCCGACATTGAGCAAGTTGAGTGCTAGTATACCTGAAGGAAAAAATGGACGTAAGGTGTCCATTGATGATGCGCTTAAAGCACCACAATTACAGAATGCCCTTCGTGATATTGATAATGGTAGATTGTTATTACAAACGGCGTTGAAAATTGAAGGCTTACCAAAAAATTACTCTACACATGCGGCAGGAATTGTACTTAGTGCGAATCCTTTGGTACAAACATTACCTGTGCAATCTGGTACGGAGGGACGCTTATTAACACAATTTGAAAAAGATCCGGTTGAACAATTAGGGTTACTTAAAATTGATATTCTAGGACTACAAAATTTAGCCATTTTAAGCCAGGCACTCTATTATGCTCAAAAAGAGCTACCAGAAGGGTTTGATATTACCAAAATTGCTTTAGATGATGCCAAAACCTTAGCATTATTTGCTAAAGGTGACACAAATGGGGTTTTCCAATTTGAATCTGCAGGCATTAAAAATGTGTTGCGAAAGCTGAAGCCAGCCACCTTTGAACATATTGTGGCTGTTAACGCGCTTTATCGTCCTGGTCCTGCACAAAATATTGATAAGTTTATCGCTCGACGCCATGGTAAAGAAGCAGTGACGATCCCAGACCCTAGTTTGAAATCTATTTTGGCGCCCACTTTTGGTATCATTGTATATCAAGAGCAAGTTATGCTAGTTGCGGAATCATATGCTGGATTCACGCTAGGTGAGGCGGATGTTTTACGAAGTGCCATGTCGAAGAAAAAAGTCGACAAAATGCAGAAATTGCATGAACAATTTATTAAAGGCGCTTTAAAAAATGAGCATGATCAAAAACAAGCAGAACTTATTTTTTCTTATATTGATGAATTCGCTAATTATGGTTTTAATCGTTCTCACGCAGTTGCTTATAGTAAATTGGCTTTTGAGCTAGCCTATCTAAAGGCACATTATCCAGTTGCTTTTTTTACAGCTCTATTAAATGCAAATCTGGGTGAGCAGAAAAAAGTGCAACAATATGTTTCTGAAGCCAAAATACGCGGAATTGTAGTATTAGCGCCAGATGTCAACAAGTCATATAAGTTTTGGACATCTATCGAAAACCAATTACAAATGGGTTTGAATAATATCCGTGGTGTTCGTACAGACTTTGTGACTAGTGTATTGGAAGAGCGACAGAATAATGGTTCATTTCAAACAATCCAGTCCTTTGTAAGACGTTTGCCAGATAAAATGCGTAAACGAGAAGTGTTAGAGCAGCTAGTATATGCTGGTGCACTTGATTCGTTTGGCTATAATCGACGCGAACTAATCGAAAATATAGCGAGTTTGATTGAAGGTGCAAGCTTTGGTAACTTAATTTTGGAAGAAACGAAAATTAAGAAGTATGATGATTTTGCTTTGTCTGATCGTCTGAAAAAAGAAAAAGAAGTCATTGGCGTAAATTTATCAGGTCATCCTTTAGATACATATGTTGATTTCATTTTGGAAAATGGTTTTAGTCAAATAGGAAATGTCGTACAGCCCAGTCAGGTTGAAAAAATAATCGCAATTGTCGACAGTATTCGCCAGATCCGCACTAAAAAAGGGGATGACATGGCTTTCGTGAAAGTCTCTGATACCACTGGAGAAATTAGTGTAACTATATTCCCACAACTATTTAAAAAAATAAGCAATTTTCTAAAGCCCGGAACGATATTGAGTATTGCTGGTAAATCAGAGCGTGATATGCGGAATGAAATCGCTATTGTGGCTAATCATATTAATTTAGCGCCAGAACCCCAGCGCGTTCAACCTATTCAAGGGACCTGGTTTCTTCAGCTTGACGAAAAGCATGACACACCGCAAAGACGTGAGGAAATCAGCCAAATCATGAAAAAACATCATGGCCATAATCCAGTGGTGATTCACTGGCAAAAAGATGGTAAAAATCAAAAACTTGATCAAGAATTTTGGATGACTAGTGAAACCGTTATCATGCGCGAATTAGCAGCTTTACTAGGTAGTGAGAATATTATTTTTAAACAAACTTACTAATAATATGACTTGTACAAATGGGTCATAATGTATAAAATAGAGATTGGGTAGAGTTGCACAAGCAACAACCAAGATAACTAAGGAGCTATTTAACCATGAAAAAGACGAAAATCGTCTCAACACTTGGTCCGTCATCATCTGATGTCGAAACAATCGTAAAGTTAATCCAAGCGGGCGCCAACGTATTCCGTTTTAACTTTTCACACGGTGATCACGAAGAACATTTGGGTCGTATGAATGCTGTTCACGAAGCCGAAAAGATTACTGGTAAGACAGTTGGTATTTTGTTGGACACTAAGGGTGCTGAAATCCGTACAACAAAGCAAGCTGACGGCAAGATCGAATTCCATACAGGTGACACATTGCGTATTGCAATGGATGAAAACCTTGAAGGAACGAAAGAAAAAATCGCCGTTACATACGCTGGTTTGTTCGATGATGTTAAAGAAGGTGGACAAGTCTTGTTTGATGATGGGTTGCTTGGTACAACTGTTATCGAAAAAGATTCAGCCACTCGCGAATTGGTTGTTCGCGTTGATAATGATGGTATTTTGGGATCACGTAAGGGTGTTAACGCACCTGGTGTTTCAATTAACTTGCCAGGTATTACTGAAAAAGATGCTGATGACATCCGTTTTGGTTTGGATCACGAAATCAACTATATTGCTGCTTCATTCGTTCGTAAGCCTGAAGATGTGCTTGAAATTCGTGGACTATTGAAGGAAAAGAACATGGAACATGTTCAAATTATTCCTAAGATTGAATCACAAGAAGGTATTGACAACCTTGATGCAATTTTGGAAGTTTCAGATGCCTTGATGGTACCACGCGGTGACATGGGTGTTGAAATTCCTGCTGAAAACGTGCCTTTGGTTCAAAAAGACATGATTCGCAAGATGAACAAGGCAGGTTTACCTGTTATTACTGCTACACAAATGCTTGACTCAATGGAAGAAAACCCACGTCCTACGCGTGCCGAAGCTTCCGATGTTGCCAACGCTGTGTTTGATGGTACTGATGCAACAATGTTATCAGGTGAATCAGCTAACGGAGACTATCCAGTTGAATCTGTTGCCACAATGGCTGCTATCGACGAAAAAGCTGAAACTTCATTGCGCGAAAACGGTCGTCATGAGGATATTTTCTTCGATGAGACTGATTCAACGGAAGCTGTTGCAGCATCTGTTGCTCGTATCGCACGCAATGTGAACGCTAAGGCTGTTGTTGTATCAACTAACTCTGGTTACACTGCACGTATGGTTTCAAAGCACCGTCCTGATGTTAACATTTTGGCCGTTACTTATTCAGAACGCGTACAACGTGGTTTGACATTGAACTATGGTGTTGTTCCAGTAGTTTATGATGCACCAAAGACTATTGACGAAATGGTTGACTTAGCTAAGAAGGCCGTAAAAGACCAAGGATTGGCTAATTCAGGTGATACTATTGTTATTGCAGCAGGTGTACCAATGTCACAATCAGGTACAACAAACATGTTGACTGTTCAAACAGTATAATAATTCTAGTTTATACTTGTAAAAAAGACTATAATGATTTGATTATTCAAATCACTATAGTTTTTTTTAATTTAATGTAAGAAAAGCTACCACAGTTTAATACTAAAATTTAACGAACTGCTAATATTAAATTAATAATAAAAAAACAAGTAGGAGTGATTTAATGAACAGTGGTGATTTAGCATGGGTTTTAGTTTCAGCTGCATTAGTCTGGGTAATGACACCTGGATTAGCCTTGTTCTACGGTGGCTTAGGTGAGCGTAGGAACTTGTTACACACGATGTTTATTCCAGTTATGATTATTGGAATTGCTTCGTTAGTATGGTTTGTTGTTGGATATACGTTATCATTTGGTGGTAGTGGAAATGTGATTGGTAATTTTAAACATTTGTTCTTAACGAATGTTTCATTCACGCATTCTACTAAAGATTTAACAATTCCTGACGGTGCATTTGCCCTGTTCCAAGGTATGTTTCCGATAATAACAGCCGCAATTATTACTGGATCCGTCATTGGTCGAGTTAGAATTAAAGCATTGCTCGTATTTATTGCACTTTGGTTGATTTTCATTTACTCACCGTTAGCGCACATGGTTTGGGGCGGTGGCTTCTTGGCTCAGTTAGGCGCAATTGATTTTGCTGGTGGAACTGTTGTTCATATTTCTAGTGGTGTAACTGGATTGGTGCTGGCTTTGATGATTGGACATCGTCATATTGACAAGCACATACCTGTACGACCTTCTTATGTTTTGATTGGTGGCGCTTTGTTATGGGTTGGATGGTTTGGTTTCAACTCTGGGTCAGCTCTTGCAGCAAATGGCACAGCTGTTCTAGCATTAGTTAACACGTGGTTAGCATCAGCGGCAGCTGTATTGACTTGGGGTCTTGTTGAATATAAGTATCATGGACGTGCTACATTATCCGGTATTACTAGTGGTGGTGTTGCTGGTCTAGTTGCTATTACGCCTGCTGCTGGTTTTGTGGCACCATGGGCAGCTGTAGTGATGGGACTCTTAGCTGGTTTTATAGGCTTTGCTGGTATCACATTTGTTAAAAATAGTTTTGGATATGATGATACATTAGATGCTTTTGGTATTCATGGTATTGGCGGCGCCGTGGGTGCAATATTGACAGGTGTATTTGCTGATAAAAGTGTTGGCGGTGTTGCTGGTCTAATCAACGGGAATATATCATTGGTTGGTAAGCAGTTAGTCGCAATTTTATTTACTATCGCATTTGCTGCGATTGGCACATATGTTTTAGCTAAAATAACAGAACTCATTGCTGCACCACTGCGTTTGACAGCTGATGAAGAAGCTGAAGGTTATGACGCAATTATGCATGATTTGACTGTGGAATAAAGGACAATGGTCCTTTTTATTTTGCCTGATATTTAGTGCATAAACTACCATCAATCACGGCAATATGGTAGAATAAAGGAAACATATAAAGGGGATTTGCTTTTTGACAGCACAAGTTCAGCAAATTTTTACATTTGAAAATGTGGAGCAACAGACTAAGTTGCTTGGCGTTAATGATAATTTTTTACAGTTAATCGAAGAAGGATTAACTGTGCGACTTCATGCTCGTGGTGACCAAATGACCATCTCAGGTGATGAGGATAAAGTGCCATTAGCTAAAGCTGTACTACGCGAATTAACTAGATTAATTAAGCATCAAATTAATATATCCGATACTGACGTTGTGAGTGCAATAACAATGGCACAGCGTGGAACATTGGAATATTTTGGTGACCTATACTCTGAAGTACTAATTCGTGATAATAAAGGGCGTTCCGTTCACGTTAAAAATTTTGGTCAACGCCAGTACGTCCAATCAATTCGTAAAAATGATGTCACGTTCGGCATCGGACCGGCTGGAACAGGAAAGACTTTTTTAGCAGTTGTTATGGCAATATCAGCCTTGAAGCGTGGTGACGTCGAAAGAATTATTATCACACGTCCTGCTGTTGAAGCAGGTGAGTCACTAGGATTTCTTCCAGGTGATCTGAAAGAAAAAGTAGATCCATATATGCGTCCTATTTACGATGCTATGAATGCATTAATTGGCGCGGAACAGACCCAGCGGTTAATGGAGCGTGGTGTGGTCGAAATTGCGCCACTGGCCTATATGCGTGGTCGAACATTGGATGATGCATTTATTATTCTAGATGAAGCACAAAATACAACGAATCAACAAATGAAAATGTTCCTAACGCGTTTTGGATTTGGCTCAAAAATGATTATTAATGGTGACATCTCTCAAATCGATTTGCCATATGGTGCAAAATCCGGGCTCATTTCGGTCCAACGTATTTTGAAAGACGTGAATCATGTATCGTTTATTCATTTTGGTAGTGCCGATGTGGTTCGTCATCCGGTTGTCGGTCTAATAGTTGGTGCCTATGAAGCAGCTGAGAAAAAATTAGCCGAATTAAAAAAGGAGCAAATTAACTAATGGATTTGGCTATTATTGACCAAACAAAAGCTGGTGTTAATCAATATCATCAGGATCTGGTTCGTTGTGTACTAGATTATGCTGGCAAATATTTGGAATTGCCAGATAATACAGAAATGTCTGTAACATTTATGAACAATGAAGAAATTCATCAATACAATAAAAAATATCGTGGTATAGACAAACCCACTGACGTCATTAGTTTCGCAATTGAGGAAGACGGTGATGATCTTCCGGTTTTACCAGACGAATTGATGGATGCCGAGTTAGCGAAAAATATTGGTGATATCCTGGTTTCTGTGGATATTATTAATTCTCAGGCAGAGTACTTGGGGCATAGCTATGAACGTGAGTTAGGCTTCCTAGTGGTGCATGGCTTCTTACATTTGAATGGATATGATCATATGTTAGGCGATGCAGAAGAAAAAGAAATGTTTGATTTACAACGAGAGATTTTAGATAATTATGGCCTCAAAAGATAAAAAGCTAGAAGGTGCGCCTAAAGACTACAATAAAAAAGTACAACGAAACAGTACATTTTTTCGAGCCATGAGAAACTCTTTGCACGGTATTTGGCTGATACTAGTCAGAGAACGCAACATGCGAATACATATCTTGCTAGGATTTCTCATTTTGCTTGTGGGCTTACATCTTGGCTTAAACCGTGCAGATTGGTTGTGGGTTGCGGTCGCAGTATTTACAGTGATATCGAGTGAGTTTTTGAACACGATTATTGAAGCTGTGGTTGATTTGGTTGTCGAAAAAAGATATCATCCACTTGCCGGGCTGGCAAAAGATGTCGCTGCTGGTGGCGTTTTAGTTGCCGTGGGTTTTGAAATTATTATCTTATTGATTGTATTTCAACCTTATGTTTGGCGGCATTTTGGTATTGTTACCAATTTTTCACAATTTATTCATGACTTTAGTAAATAAAACACATACAGGAGAATGCGGTCAAAGACCGTATATATATTATGACAGAATCTACTTTTAAATCAGGATTTGTGGCGATTATTGGTCGTCCAAATGTTGGTAAATCGACGCTTTTGAACCGCATCGTTGGCGAAAAAATTGCCATTATGTCAGATAAAGCACAAACTACCCGTAATAAAATACAAGGCATCTATACAACGGATGATGCACAAGTTGTGTTCATTGACACGCCAGGTGTACATAAACCACAAAATTCACTCGGTGATTTTATGGTAAAATCTGCATTTTCTGCGCTTCATGAGGCAGATGCAATCTGGTTTGTGGTAGATGCTTCAATGGCACGTGGTCGTGGTGACGATTTCATTATTGACCGGTTACAAGAAGTTAAAAATACACCAATTTATTTACTAATTAACAAAGTTGATTTATTAGCGCCAAATGACTTGCTTGATGTTATTGCTAGCTATCAGAATGATGCGCCTGAGTGGGCTGAGGTATTTCCAATTTCTGCCACAGAGGGTGATAATGTTCCAGAGTTGTTGGACAATATTGTGTCTCACTTGGATGAAGGGCCTCAATATTTCGATGCAGACCAATTAACTGATCACCCTGAACGTTTTGTTATTGGAGAATTAATTCGCGAAAAGGTATTGCAGTTAACACGTCAAGAGGTACCACATTCAGTTGCTGTCGTTATCGACAAAATTGCTCGTGAAAATGAAGAAAAAATTCATATTCAGGCATCAATTATTGTTGAACGACCAACACAGAAGAATATCATCATTGGTAAACAGGGTGCGATGATCAAAGATATTGGTACGAGGGCGCGCAAGGACATTGAACGCTTACTCGGGGACAAAGTTTTCCTTGAAACTTGGGTTAAGGTTGAGCCTCGCTGGCGTGACCGACCACAAGCTTTGCAGACATTAGGATATCGTCAAGAAGATTACTAAAATGATGTTGTATCAAAGCACCGTGTTGTCATAAAGAAAAATTTTGGCGATTGATTTAGTGGAGTCATTATGGCAATTATTCGTGGCATTGTATTGTATACACGACAATATAAAGATAATGATTTATTAGTTCGCATACTAACGGAAACGTACGGCATGCGAACTTTTTTGGCGCGAGGTGCAAAGAAAGCTACTTCTAAACTCTCAGCTGGTACACAACCTTACACAATTGTAACTTTTGATGGTGCTCTACCGAAACGAGAAACCGGACTAGGTTACATGAATGATGTTCAAGATATAAAAGTATATTCACGGCTTATCGAAGATATCGAAGCAAATGCCTATGCTGCGCTGATCGCTAGTTTAATTGATGCTTCCTTTGAAGAAGGGGAAAAGATAACACGTTGGTATAATCAACTTTATGTCGCGCTACAGAAACTAGATGAGGGACTCGATCCTCAAATTATTGCTAATATTTTTGAAATTCAATTACTTGTTCCTCTAGGGGTGGCGCCAAACTTAAGGGCTGATCCGATTACAGGTCAAGTAGATGGGAAATTTGATTATTCTGAAAAGTACAATGGCATTATTTCAGAACATCATTTTAATCTGGACGATCAGCGATTAATGCTTGATCAAAAAACTGTGTTTTATTTACGTCAATTTAGCGTCATTGATATGCGCCAAGTACATGACATCAAAATGTCAGCAATCACCAAACGTGGTTTGCAACGTGTAATTGACTATATTTACGAAAAACAAGTTGGTTTGAAGCCACGTGCAAAATCATTTATTGAGCAAATGCATTCGTGGCAAAATACGTTAGTTAATTTTAGAAGGAATAAGTAATCATGAAAAAAATTTTGGTTTTGCATACCGGTGGTACAATTTCTATGCATGAAGATGCTGATGGCGATGTCGAAACAGGATCTGAAAATCCTTTAGTTCAAGCGAAGGTTACCTTTCCAAATATCGAACTAGAAGTTGAAAACATTTTTAATTTACCAAGTGAACATATTGGTCCGTCTCATATGCTACAATTGCAAAAACGTATCTCTGAAGCCAAAAATGATTTTGATGGTGTGGTCATTACTCATGGTACTGATACCTTGGAAGAGACAGCATTCTTTCTGGATAGCACATTAAAAGTTTCGTTTCCTATTGTTATAACGGGAGCAATGCGTTCATCCAATGAACTTGGTTCAGATGGTTTGTACAATTATCAATCTGCGCTACGTGTAGCGGCAGATGATACATCCAAAAACCGTGGTGTGATAGTTGTGATGAATGATGAAATACATGCCGCTCGATTTGTAACTAAAACACACACTACTAATGTGGCAACGTTTGCGTCACCACTTAGTGGCACGATGGGGCTACTAACGAAACGACAAATTATTTACTTTTATGACTTGCCACAACGAGAAGTATTACCAGATGTAGATATTAACAAAAATATCCCTGTTTTAAAGGCATATGCTGGTATGGATGGCCAATTATTGAAACTTTTGGCTGATGCCAATATTGACGGCATTATTATTGAAGCACTTGGCGCTGGTAATTTATCTCGTGAAGCAGCTCGCGGAGTAGCATATTTATTAGCGAAAAATACGCCAGTAGTCATTGTGTCAAGAAGCTTCAATGGTGTTGCAGCACCAGTATATGATTATTTAGGTGGCGGTGTTCAATTAGAGAAATCTGGAGCAATCTTTGCGTCCAGTATTAATGGCCCTAAAGCGCGACTAAAGCTATTAATCGGATTATCAAACAACTTAAGTAAAGAACATCTGGAAACGTATTTACACGGTATTTAATACATTATGAGAAAAATCTATTTCGTGCGCCATAGCGTACGTGATGCTAAAATTAAAGACGATTATTCGGCACCATTAACGATAGAAGGGAAGCAGTTGGCCCATGATTTGGTGGGTTATTTTGTAGACAAAAATATTAAGGCTATCTATTCATCACCTTATCAGCGTGCGTTGCAGACTATTGAACCAACAGCAACTACACTGGGTATAGAAATTAATTTGAATGCTGCATTGCGTGAACGGCAAACTAATGACCAAATAGATTGGCAAAATCATTTAGAAAAGCTGTGGCAAAATTTTTATTTTAAAACCGCTGGGGAAGAATCTTTAGCAACTGTGCAACAAAGAATGAAAACAGCTTTTTATCAAATTATTGATGAATCTTCTGGTGAAATAATTATTACAAGTCATGGGACGGCATTAAGCTTATTGTTCCATTACTTAACAAGTGGTTATTTCAATTTTATAGACTGGCAAAAAATGGAAATGCCGGATGTATATATTGGCCTTTTTGATGAAAATAATCAATGCATCAGTTTAACAAAAGAGGCGTATTAACTTTAATAGTTAATACGCCTCTTTTTAATGTCATTTAAAGATATTTGTATAGATTGCTTCTACAGCACTATCAGATAAGTCAGGCTGAATTCCTAACATAATCGAAATTTCGCTCGCTCCTTGGTTAACCATTTGTAGACTGATATTACGCTCCTTCAGGGGCGCGACAATCTCCGTCAAGGCACCAACACGATTACGCATTCCTTCACCAACAACCATTATAATACCGTAGCTTGGAATCCACTTTAATGTATCAGGTTTAATTTCAGCAGCAATATCGCTTAACATGTTATCAACTTGCTCTTGTGTTAACATTGTTTTATCAAAAATAATTGTCAAATCATCAATACCAGAAGGCATATGTTCGTAAGAAATATTGTGACGCTTCAAAATCTCAAGAATACGAAGGGTAAAACCAACTTGTTTATTCAATAAGTACCGATGTAAGTATAGGGCAGCAAAACGGTTGGAGTTGGCAATACCAGTTACAGGACGTGTTTGCTGAACCTCTGTAGGTGGTACGATAAATGTTCCAGGGGCATCGGGATCATTGGTATTTTTGATGTTTATACGAATACCACCTTGAATGGCTGGAATAATGGCTTCATCATGGAATACAGCAAAACCAGCATAAGATAACTCGCGCATCTCATCGTATGTCATTTGTTGGATAGCTGCTGGATGTTCGACAATTGAAGGATTAACAGCATAGATAGCACTGACATCGGTAAAGTTTTCATATAAATCAGCTCGTAGTCCGCGTGCCATAATAGCACCAGTTATGTCTGAACCACCACGTGAAAATGTAGCCATGTCGCCATTCTTAGTGTAGCCAAAGAAGCCAGGGACAATGAGTCGTTCAGAAGTTGACAGGTCTAACTCGC
Source organism: Leuconostoc sp. XM4 (assembly GCF_055698815.1). Lineage (NCBI taxonomy): Bacteria > Bacillati > Bacillota > Bacilli > Lactobacillales > Lactobacillaceae > Leuconostoc > Leuconostoc sp. XM4. Next base: position 755,674 of record NZ_CP134507.1, read on the forward strand.
CGATTGTGGTATAAGAAGCGGTATCAAATGTTGCTGATCGCGCATTATCATCCACGACCAATCCAATCTCTTTAGGATCCACAAAACGAGCTGGCATACCTAAATGGTTAAAGACTTTAGCAATCAATTGCGCATTTAAATATTCGCCGTGAGCAGCGAATGCTGCATATAAATAATCAAATGATCGGTAATGTTTTCTTGCTAGATGTTCAATTTGTTCATCGAGGTCAGCTAGTTCATAATCTGGTAACTCAAAGTATTCACCAATAGAGTGATAGCGATGTTTAATCGTTTCAATAATTTCAGTGGTATCTTCGTCTGCAAGCGTAGCTTGCGCGTATGATATCAATAAATCGGTCACCTTCCGATCATCTTTGAATCGTTTACCAGGTGCTGAGACAACAACAACTTTTCGATCATCATCAGCACGAATGATATCGTAGACACGTTGCAGTTGTTGACCGTTAGCTAGTGAAGAACCACCAAATTTTGTAACTTTCATAATATGTAAGTGCTGGTAAGCACATATTCTCCTAATTATTTTTTGTAATTTGTAAACCAGTATAATCTGGTTCTAGTAATAATAGTTTTCCTGGCAAAGCCATGTTTGTCAGCACTTTTAATAACTTAGTTGCATTATCCTTTGATACGAGAGTGATAACAGTCGGACCCGCACCAGAAAGATAGGTGCCGATGATTTCTAGTTGATGGGCAGTATCACGAATAATTTTTAGGTGTGGTGCTAAATGAGCACGAGCCTGTTCATGAAATTGGTCCTTTTCAATTAAAACACGAGCTGTATTGAAATCACCGGCGTTCAATGCTGCGGTTAAAGTATTACTGATAGCGCTGGCAGCAACACTATCTTTAAATGTCATCTTAGCAGGCAATGCATTACGTGCTTCAGTTGTGAGCAGTTCGTAATTCGGAATGAAGGTGATGAAATTAATGTCTTTTGGTAAACTCAATGGTGCATGATAGACCTGCTCGCCATCGTAAAAGGCTGCTACACTACCTCCAAGTAACGCAGGAGCAACATTATCTGGATGACCTTCTAAAGCCGTCGCTTGCTTCAATAAAGCGTCATTACTCAATCGCATATCAGCCAGAACATTGGCCATTGCTAGACCAGCCAACAGCGCAGAAGATGATGAACCCAGTCCGCGTGCAAGTGGAATATCAGATTTTACAACAATACGATGAGGTGTCAAGTTTGGGGCTAATAAGAGTGCTGTTTTGACGATGAAGTTGTTAACATCACTGGGCATATTTGCACCGTAATCATGAATCACTTGCCATTCGGAGGTTTCTTCATACACTTCTAAGGTTAAGTATAGTTTTAAGGCCACGCCAAGAGAATCAAAGCCAGGGCCAATATTGGCGCTAGTAGCTGGTACAGTTATTTTAATCATGAGAAAATTTTATACTCCGCCGCTAAATTAATGCCATCAGCATTTCGGATTGTTGTACGAATAACATTGAGCTGCGCATCAGAGGCAGCGTGTGTCAGAGCAACTAATCGAGCAAAACCATTTTTTGCTGGGGTTTGCTTCAAATCAGTAAAACTTATTTTTGCGGAAGCAAACATACCGGTTACGGAATACATTGCTCCTGGCGTGTCAGCTACTTCTACAACAATAAAACGTCTTGCCACGCGCTGTGAAGGTTTAGCCAAATCTAGATCTTGGTTAAAAGTATTAAATGGTCTTCCTGGCGTATTCAGCGCTAGATTGGTAGCGACATTGGTTAAATCACTTAATACCGAATTAGCAGTAGGCATTTCACCAGCGCCTGGTCCATATAGCATCACTTCACCAACTGACTCACCATTAACTAAAACGGCATTGTTTTCATTGTTAACGGTCGCTAAGGGATGGTTAAACGAAACAAGGTGAGGGGAAACCTCAATACTGAGTGCATTACCAACTCTTTGGGCAACACCAAGCAATTTGATTGCGTAGCCAAAACCATGCGCATCGTTGATATCTGAATCCGTTAAGTCGGCAATACCAGTAATAGTTACGTCATCCATAACAGGTTGCACACCAAACGAAAAGTTAGACAAAATGATTAACTTGTATGCTGCGTCAAAACCTTCCACGTCATTTGTGGGATCAGATTCAGCAAAACCTTTGTCTTGAGCTAATTTAAGGGCTTCTGCATACGTTAAACCATTTGTAGCCATTTGCGTTAGAATAAAGTTACTTGTGCCGTTAATGATACCGGCGACACGTGAAATCTCATCTGCCGTAAAACTGCTTGAAAGCGTACGCAAGATAGGCACGCCACCGGCAACGGCAGCTTCATAATATAAATCAACACCATTCTGGTTGGCTAATTCAGCTAACTCTTGTCCACGACTTGCGATTAAATCTTTGTTTGCCGTGACAACATGCTTTTTTGCCATAAGTGCGCGTTTGATAATATCGTATGCATAATCAATTCCACCCATGACTTCTACTACAATTTGTATTTCGTCATTGCCTAAAATATCCTCAGGATTATCAGTGATTGGAAAATCTTGTGTAAAACCTGTGCGCGGTTTATTAAGATTATGTACGACGGCATGACGTACGACCAAATGAGATCCCGTGCGTTGGGTAATTTGATTAGCGTTTTGTTGTAAAATTTTTACGACACCACTTCCAACTGTGCCGAGACCAAAAAGACCGATGCCTATTTCCATGTGATATTCCCTTTATTTTGAGTATTTTATATATGTTCTTCTTATGATTTTATCATTATAATATCTAAAAATAAACAAATTTGTTATAATTGGATAAATTATAAAAAAAGGAATTTAGTTACTATGAATTATGTATCAACACGTGGACAGGCGCCTGCAGTTACATCTAGCCAAGCAATAATAAACGGTATTGCGCCAGATGGCGGTCTTTACGTTCCAGAAAAATGGCCAAAATTAAAATTAGATTGGAAAAATCTAAGCCAGCAAAGCTATCAAGAAATTGCCACGCAAGTATTTGATGCCTTTTTTGATGATTTTACAGTTCAGGAAATTGACCATATTATTTCAAAATCATATGGCAATCAATGGGATGCTGAGAGCATTGTGACCTTGCACAATGAAAACAAGTTGCACTATATTGAATTGTTTCATGGACCAACCTTAGCATTCAAAGATGTTGCACTACAGGCACTACCACATCTATTAACGACAGCTGCTAAAAAGCAGTCACTAAATGATAAAATTGTTATTTTAACAGCTACATCTGGCGATACAGGAACTGCTGCTATGAGCGGCTTTGCAAATGTTGAAAATACTGAAATAGTTGTTTTTTACCCAGAAGTTGGTGTTAGTGATATTCAGCGTCAACAGATGCAAACTGAAGAGGGACACAATGCTCATGTTACAGCAATAACTGGTAATTTTGATGATGCCCAAAAAGCTGTAAAATCTATTTTGAGCGATGAGAAATTAATTCAGGAATTATCAGAAAAGGGTATGCGTTTTTCATCAGCTAATTCAATTAATATTGGTCGATTAGTACCACAAATTGTGTATTACATTTATGCTTACGCCCAATTAGTAAAAAATGATGTGGTGGTACCAGGAGAAGAAATCAATATTGATGTGCCAACCGGAAACTTTGGTAATGTGCTTGCTTCATATTATGCCAGTCAGTTAGGATTACCAGTTCATCAGTTTACAGTTGCTTCGGATGAAAATAATGTATTAACTGATTTTTTCAACACTGGTATCTATGATCGTCAACGTGATTTTAAAGTCACAAATTCACCGGCAATGGATATCTTAGTATCAAGCAACTTGGAACGGTTGTTGTATTTTGCTAGTGGTCGTAATGATGAAGAAGTTCGCCAGTATATGAAGTCATTAGCTGAAAATGGTCAATATACCTTGACTGATAAAACGCGTAATTATTTGCAAAAATTCACAGCTAAATTTGCGACACAATCTCAAGTGGTTGATACGATTAAAGATGTCTTTGAAAATAGCGGTTACTTAATTGATCCGCATACGGCTGTTGGTCGCTTTGCTTACGAAGAAGAAACACATCAAACGTTACTTGCAGCAACAGCAAGTCCTTATAAGTTTCCACAAACAGTTTTGGCAGCATTGCAGGAAAAAAACGAAGGGGGCGTAGTGGATTTGCAAAAGCTAGCTGAACGAACAAATACAGTTATTCCAGCACAAGTAGCAACGTTATTTGATAAAACTATTGTACACACTAAAATCATCGAGCCTGCGATGATTATGCAATCTATTAAAGACGAACTATCTATCTGATAATTGTGGTATTGTTTGCTATATTATGACATTTTATGATTTAAATCGTTGATTTTTTAATGTATAATTAGGCTATATCAACCAAGGAGAATCAAATGTCATATCAAGAATTAGATCCTATTGTCTGGAGTGCGATTCAACAAGAAAGTGCGCGTCAAAACCGTACAATTGAATTAATCGCTTCTGAGAACTTTACATCGCAAGCCGTACGTGCCGCACAAGGTTCGGTGTTGACAAATAAGTATGCTGAAGGATACCCTTATAAGCGTTATTATGGTGGCACGGAGTACGTGGACGTTGTTGAACAGGTAGCCATCGATCGTTTAAAAGAACTTTTTGGTGCTGAATATGCTAACGTTCAGCCGCATTCTGGTTCCCAAGCGAATGCTGCTGCTTACATGGCATTTTTAAAGCCAGGTGACAAGATATTGGGTATGAGTCTTGACGCTGGTGGACACTTGACACATGGGGCCAAGGTCAGTTTCTCTGGAAAAGTTTATGAATCACATACTTATGGATTAAATTCGGAAACAGAAACCTTAGATTATGAAGCAATTGCCAAGCAAGCACGTGAAGTAAAACCACAGATGATTGTGGCCGGTGCTTCTGCATATTCACGAATCATTGAATTTGATAAGTTTCGTGCGATTGCTGACGAAGTGGGTGCCTATTTAATGGTTGATATGGCGCATATTGCCGGACTTGTAGCTGCTGGGCTACATCCCAATCCAGTAGGCATTGCAGATGTTGTTACATCAACAACACATAAAACATTGCGAGGTCCGCGTGGTGGGGTTATTCTATCACAGGAAAAGTATGCTAAGCAGCTTAATTCAGCTATTTTCCCTGGATCACAAGGTGGACCATTGGAACACATTATTGCAGGTAAAGCAATTGCCTTTGGAGAAGCTTTACAACCTAAATTTAAAGACTACGCACAACAAGTTATTAAAAATGCGCAAGCTATGGCAAAAGTTTTTAATGATACTGAAGATATTCGTGTTGTAGCTGGTGGCACTGACAACCATTTATTCAATTTGGACCTAACTAAAACAGCGTTAAATGGTAAACAAACACAGGAATTATTAGACACAGTTTCAATTACTACAAACAAAGAAGCTCTGCCAAATGAACAATTAAGTCCATTTGTTACATCTGGTATTCGTATTGGAACTGCAGCAATCACAACGCGTGGATTTGATGAAGATGATGCCACTAACGTAGCCGAATTGATTGTGACAGCCATCCATCATTATGATGATGAAAAAGTGCTCAAGCAAGTGAAACGTGAAGCTGAAGCATTAGCAATGACGCATCTATTTGAATAATTTAAAAGCTGGTAAAACCGGCTTTTTTTGGTGAAAAATGCAAACAAAATCAGAATTAAGAATTCAACAAAAAGCAGCTCTTGCTAGAGAAAATCTGATGAAGCGTAAAAGGGAAGAGGAGCAACTTTATGCACTACTTTTCCAGACGCCTGAATGGCAATCTGCTGATAGTATAGCAGTTACTTTGAGCATGGAGTTCGAATTAAATACGAGTCCGATTATTATTAAAGCCTGGGAAAAAAACAAGCGAGTTCTCGTACCAAAAATTATTAATCACAAAATGATTTTTGTGGAAATAGATTCAAATACACGTTATCAAACGGGGATGTTGAACATTAGAGAGCCACTAATAGATAACTATCAGGCCGTTGAACAACTGGATCTGGTAATTGTTCCTGGGTTAGCTTTTACTGTTAGCGGTAAACGTTTAGGTTTTGGGGCTGTATATTATGATCGCTTCTTAGAACACTACGCGGGGCATACAATCAGTGTAGCCTTATCGACGCAATTACTAGATGATTTACCAACAGAAAATCATGATCAAACTGTTCAACGTATTTTGTATGCAAAATAGCTAATTCCTTGGTGTAGCACTATCATCCATTTTTATCAATGTTTGACTTTTGGTAAATGTTTTCTTACAATACCAATATAGTAGGTAAAGGGGAAATTATGCTTGACAAAACAATTTATAAACAGATTTTTAAGTCTAGTTTCGACGCCCCAATCGACGTTGAATTTTGGGATGGGGAAAAGGTAAGTTACGGTCAAGGAGACCCAATTGCCACAATCATCCTTCACGAGGTCATACCGATCAAAGACATTATGGCACATGCCTCGCTCACTTTTGGTGAAGCGTACATGGATGGAAAAATTGAAATTAAAGGTAATCTACAACAGTTGGTTAAGATTGCGTATGATTCCAAAGAAAGTTTTTTGAATGGATCTAAGTTTTCTAAACTTATTCCTAAACACTCACACTCGGAGAATAAGAGTAAAGCAGACGTACAGAGCCATTATGATATTGGTAATGATTTTTATAACATGTGGTTGGATCCCACAATGACTTATTCTTGTGCTTACTTCGTTAGCGAAAAAGATACGCTTGAAGATGCACAATGGAACAAAGTACGCCACATTTTAAATAAACTTCATGCACAATCTGGTGAAACTTTATTAGACATCGGATGTGGCTGGGGCACATTACTGTTCACCGCAGCTAAAGAATACAACTTGGAAGCCACTGGTGTAACACTTAGTCAACAACAGTATGATTTTGTTTCTAATAAGATTAAAGAAGAAGGACTTGAAGGTCGAGTTCATGTTTATTTGGAAGACTATCGTGAGTTAAAAGATACTTATGACCATGTAACTTCTGTTGGTATGTTCGAACACGTCGGGAAAGAAAACTTAGGTGAATACTTCAACCAAGTGAACAACCTTCTCACAGAAAATGGTACAGCCTTAATTCACGGCATTACTGGGCAACATGACGGTGCAGGTGTTGATGCTTGGATCAATAAATACATTTTCCCAGGTGGTTATATCCCAAATATAGCGGAAAACGTGGGACACATTATTGATGCTTCTTTGCAGGTTGATGATATTGAACCGTTGCGTCGTCATTATCAGAAAACATTGGAAATTTGGACAGCTAATTTCCACAAAGTTGAAGAGGAAGTTATTTCAAAATATGGCGAACGTTTTTACAGGATGTGGGATTTATATTTGCAAGCTTGTGCAGGTTCATTTGAATCTGGAAATATTGATGTCGTTCAGTATTTGCTCACCAAAGGGCCTTCTGGTACAAACTTACCAATGACGCGTTCATATATTTATCATGCTGATGTTGCTAGCGGTGTGAAATAGCGTGTAATCTCGTTAGATTAGTAAAAAGCAGTCAACTATGATTAGAAGTTGACTGCTTTTTTATTGATTAAAATTCTTGATAAACTGCCGGATCTTGATTATTTGTCCTGCCATCAGGTTTTGTTAGATCGTTGATACGTTGCATATCAGATGAACTAATTTCAAAATCAAAAAGATCTAGATTACCTTTTTGTCTTGCATAACTACTTGCTTTAGGTATAGGCAATACGCCAAGAGATATTTCCCATTTCAACACGAGCTGACCAATATTCTTGTGGTATTTTTTAGCTAATTCAACTAAAACAGGGTCTTTCAAAATCGCACTTGCACGACCCAATGGGCTCCAAGCCTGTGTTAAAATATTTTGAGTGTTATTGTATTCACGCAATTCCTGTTGATTGAAATAAGGATGCAATTCAACTTGGTTAACAACTGGTAATATATTGGTTTCTTTTTTCAAACGTTCAATATGTTCAGGAAGAAAATTGCAAACACCGATTGATTTAACAAGACCAAACTTTTGCGCCTGAATGAGTGTGTGCCAAGCCTCTAGATAATGATCATCAATCGGGTTGGGCCAATGTAATAGGTACAAATCAAAGTAATCTAACTTACTTCGATACAAGGATTCTTGAATTAGATCAATTGAGTCTTGATAACTACTGTAATACTTCCCTGGAAGCTTTGAGGTGATGATTAATTCATCGCGATTGACATGCGATTGTTGTATAGCTTGTCCAACTGTACCTTCGTTCTGGTAATTAAAGGCAGTGTCGAATAGACGATAACCAGCATCAACTGCGGATAAAATTGATTGTGTTCCTGCAAAGCCATTTAATTTATATGTGCCGAAACCAATTTCTGGTAAGTGTTGACCATCGCTTAGTTCATGAAATGTCATAAATATAGACCTACTTTCTTCGTACTATAATCCCTATAGTAGGTCAAGAATTTAGGAGTTGCAAGAGAATGGTTTGCTCACTAGCAAACAAAAAAACATCATCTAAGTAATGTTTTTAAGTATTAGTATATTTTAATAATTAAAATACCAACCAACATGCCAATAACGCCAATTATTTGATAGATAGAAATTGATTGCTGTTTTGATTGAAATAACCCAAATTGTTGAATGAGCATGGCGCCAATCATAACGCCTAGTGTTGAAATACTAACCGTGAGACCTGGACCTAACGGTAGGATGAGAAGTGACATAAGGGTTACAAAAGCAGCACCAGCTAAACCAGCAAACCAAGATTGTGACAGACGGATACCAATGCGCAAATGACGCCAATTGTTGTTTTTCAAAAAAGCGAGCACGATCAATCCGATTATGAAGGCCCATAATGCGCTAACAGTCGGGCTTTGGATGTAATGACCTAGTTGACCATTAAAGGTAGACTGCACAGTGCATAAAATACCAGCGCTAAAAGCCCAGAGACGATTTAGCATTTGTGATTTTGAATGCTCACTACTTGCCAATTCTATAGCTGAATGTCGAGCCGATAACACCACGGCAATATAAGTGCCAGCTAAAAGAATGATGATACCAATGATGCGAGTCACTGAAACCATAACAACTGTTGTATTAAACCATCCAAAGGTTTCAAAAAACATACCGGATAAAATTTGCCCTAATGTTGGAAACATGACTGTTTCCACAGACCCAATTTTTGGGAAAAGAATAATACAACTTGTAATGAATACCAATCCGAAAAGACCACCTGTTGTCATCCATATTGGTGCTGAGAAGATAAGCTCTATTTTTGAAAAGTCACCCAGAACAACAGTCAGAATGAGCAATAAAAATGAACCAACTATATATGCCATAAAACAAGCAACGAAGGGAGATTTGAGCAAAAAACTTAACTGCGCGTTAACGGCATTTTGAGCAGCCAAAATTAAACCAGCTCCAATGGCAAGTGCAATATATATCATGTACATCAGTTTATCTCCACATGAGCTTGCTGTCGTTCTTTAATTTCTACTGTGTTATCGCCAATAATTATTCGATCACAAATATTTAAAAACAAACCGTGCTCAACAACGCCAACTTGGCTTTCAAGATATTCGGCGAGGGCATATGGATTGTTAATTGTGGTCATATGGCAATCAATAATGTAGTGACCAGCATCAGTGATAACGGGCTTGTTATTTCCGGGATGACGACGTAGCTTGGGAAATAGACCTTTATTGGCAAATTGTCGTAACAACTGACCGCTACCGTAGGGGATAACCTCTACGGGCAGCGGGAAAGAACCTAGCGTGTTGTGCACTTTACTGCGATCAACGATCCAGATATTTTTCTTTGAGTTTTTAGCTACTATTTTCTCCATCAGTAGGGCAGCTCCGCCACCTTTTATACCGTTAAGGTAGGAATCGACTTCATCTGAACCATCAACTGTAACATCAATATGGTCAATGGCATCAATGTCGACAATTGGAATATTTAATTCTGCGCATCGCTGACTAGTAATTGTTGAAGTGGTCACGCCGATGACGTTATATTGAGAAGCAGCTAAAGCATCTAAAAAATAAGAAACAGTTGAACCAGTTCCTAGTCCGATAATCATATCGGTCTGGATATAATTTAAAGCGGCGAGGGCTGCTTGTTTTTTTTGGAAATTTTTTTCATTCATGATAAGCCTAATTCCGCCATAGCAGCATTAGCAAGCAAACCAGCGTCAACGTCTTTTTTATTTGGAATCGAGGCTATTGCACCAGATCGGCTGACGGCTATTGAACTAGCAAAGCAACTACGTCGAATGACACTTGGTAGATTCGACAAGTTGTCGTCAATATTAGCTGAAAAAGTACCAATGAATGTGTCGCCAGCAGCAGTGGTATCAACGGCATTTACCTTGAAAACAGGTAAAATATCTGCCGACCCATTGACATGATAGTAAACACCATCACTGCCAAGTGTAACCACTACGTTGGAAAAACCTACTTTATTTAATTTGGAAGTGAGTGCCGTTAACGATGATTGTTTTGTGGTTGGCTCAGTGTGAGCTAGTGCCGCGGCTTCAGTTTCGTTTGGTATGATTAAATCAGTAGATGAAATAATATTTGAATCAAGATGTGACGTAATAGGTGCCGGATTTAATATAGTTAGTACGCCATTTTTCTTGGCGATATTAAACCCAGCAACAATGGCTTCAGTAGGTACTTCAAGCTGTGCAACGATTACATCAGCATTAGCAATTATATTGCGCGCTTTTTCCACATCGGCGCTGGTTAAATTCATATTTGCACCACCATATACCATAATCGTGTTATGTCCATCTGGCTCCAACATTATAGTGGCGGAACCAGTAAACTGGCTCTTTGTAAAAATATAATCCGTTGATATTCCTTCATCACTTAATAATTGTTTGAAGGCACGTCCACGGTCATCATCACCTACAGCACCGATCATTGTTACATCAGCTCCTTGACGAGCAGCTGCAACTGCCTGATTGGCACCTTTACCACCAAATGTACTTGCTTGATTGTTAACGGTGATGGTTTCTCCTTGGTTAGGTAATCTATCAATCATTTGAATAGTATCAATATTGAGACTACCGAGAACAACAACCTTATTTTTCATAATGATTACTCCTTAAAATATCAAAGTTGGTTAAACGTTTTACTAAATTAAGGGTTGATCACAGTGTACGTTATTTTAAAAATAATGTCAAGAAAAAAAGCAACCATAATGTCTTAATGGTTGTCTTTTGTATTTTTAACTGGCCCGGTCGATTCACGGATAACCAATTTAACATCGAAAAATTCAGTTTGCAAGGGGAGGTTAGGATGATCGAGACGTCGGATAATCATTTTTAAAGCCGTTTCACCAATTTCCCAAACAGGTTGTGCTATGGTAGTTAATGTAGGAATCATAAATTCTGCATAATCTGTATCATCATAACCAATGATGGAAATATCATCAGGGACTTTAATATCTTGATAGGCCAAACCACGCAAAACACCGATAGCCATTTCATCATTCAAAATGAATGCTGCTGTAGATTTACTTTGAATAAGTTGATGAACAGCTGCCAAACCGCCATGTTTTGACAAAGTAGTAGTAATGATTGCTTTTGGCGTTAAATTTGCTGTAGATAATGTGTCTAAGAAACCAGCTCGACGTTGCCGCATGTTATCGGTCAGATTATTTGGTAAAATTAAAGCGATATCTCGATGACCAAGTGACATTAAATGACTGGCTGCCATACTTCCGCCTGTAAATTCATTTGTTTGAACCATATCATGTGCATTTATATCGGCATTTTGATCAAGCACCAGATACGGTATATTACGTTTTTTTAAAAACGTATTAACTTCCGCTCGATTAGGGATGTGCCGGCCAAAAACTAATGCTTCTACGCCACGCTCAACCAAGGAAAAAATTGCATCTTGTAAACTTTCATCGGTTGACCCTAGAAATACTAAATTAACATCAGATGGCGCACTAGCTTGCATGCTTTGAATAATATCGGCAAAAAAAGGCATGCGGAAAGAAGGGACTATGATGCCAATCAAGCGTTTGTGCCTGCCCTTAAGATTTCTTGCAGCGCTGTTAGGAACATAGCCTAACTCATCTCGTGCTTGAAGTACTTTTTCAATCGTTGCCTCAGAAAAACGTTGGCCTTTGTTATTTAAAATTTGAGATACAGCAGCAATGGAAACGCCCGCTTTTTTGGCAACATCTTTTATTGAGATTTTGCGCATCACATTTTACTCCTTAGTTTAAAAACATTGTTCTTAAACTATTGTACCAGTAAAAAATAATTGAAAACGCTTCCATTTTCAAAAAGTTGGTGTTATAATGTTTTTGGTTAAACGTTTTACTAACTTGCATTTTGTTCAAGAGAGGAATAACTTATGTTTTTATTTGCTAATATTCTTGGTATTTTTGTTTTCATTGCCATTGCAGCTCTGTTTTCAAGAGATCGAAAAAATATTCAGTGGAAATCGGTCGGCATTGTGCTGGCACTGGAGATTTTGCTAGCCTGGTTTTTTACTCAATTCAAGGCCGGACAAATCGCTGTGCAAGCTGCAGCTGATGGTTTCAATTGGCTTGTTTCTGTGGCAACACAAGGAATTGCATTTGCGTTACCTGAATGGTTGACTTCCAATAATGGCGGGCCAAACTTTGTGACTTCTGCTTTGTTGCCAATTTTATTGGTTGTGCCCTTGTTTGATATTTTAACCTATATTGGTTTACTACCATGGCTCATTAAGTGGATTGGTAAGGGGCTCGCTTTTATAACTGGACAACCAAAATTTGAAGCATTCTTTTCGATTGAAATGATGTTTCTAGGAAATACAGAGGTCTTAGCTGTTTCAAAAGCACAACTAGATATGATGTCTGCGCGAAGAAACTTTACGCTCGCTATGATGTCGATGAGCTGTGTCACATCGGCCATTATTGGTTCGTATACTCAAATGGTTCCTGGTAAGTATGTTTTAACCGCCATCCCGCTTAATATATTAGGTGCTATTATCATCGCTACGATTTTAAATCCCACTAAAGTGACGCCTGAAGAAGATGTCATCGTCAGTGTTGCATCAGATAATGGTAAAAAGGAGCCTTTCTTTTCATTCTTAGGCGATTCAATTCTTGGTGCTGGAAAGTTGATTTTAATTATTACGGCTACTGTTATTGCGTTTGTTTCTTTGGCGGCACTGATCAATCAGTTGTTCAGTTTAACTGGGCTACACTGGTTAACATTAGAAAATATCTTTGGCGTAATCATGTTCCCATTTGCATGGTTACTGGGATTCAATGTTCAAGAGGCTTTCCAAATTGCGCAATACATGGGCACAAAATTGGTAACTAATGAGTTTGTTGTCATGGGTGAAGTTTCAAAATCAATTATGGCCGGTAAGGGACTCTTTGCAAATGAACATGCACGTATTGTTTTGACGGTTTTCCTTACTAGTTTTGCTAACTTTGGAACCCTGGGCATGATTATTGGTTGTTTCAAAGGCCTTGTCAGCAAAGAAAAAAATGATTACATTAGTGCACGAGTACCATACATGTTGTTGTCAGGGATATTAGTTTCATTATTGTCAGCTGCAACAGCAGGAATGTTCGTTTGGTAATCAAAAGAGAAGTTCTTAAAAGGAGAAATGATGATACCTATAATTTTAGACATGGATCCAGGAATTGATGATGCAGTTGCTCTATCGATTGCCCTCAGCAATTCTAGCATTGATATCAAGCTACTAACAAGTGTTGCTGGAAATGTTAGTGTTGACAAAACAACCAATAATTTATTAAAGTTGACAACATTTTTTCATCAAACGCAGATTCCGGTTGCAAAAGGTGCCGCTGCACCATTGAAAAAAGATTTCTCTGATGCTGCTTATATTCATGGCGAATCGGGTATGCCTGGATATGATTTTCCTCAAGTGACAAAAGAAGCAATTAAATTAGATGCAGTTACTGCAATGGCCGAAGAACTGGAGGCATCGATCGTGCCAATGACTATTGTTGCTACTGGATCATATACGAATATTGCATTGCTGATCCAAAAATATCCAAGTTTACTTCACAAGATTGAAAAATTTGTTTTGATGGGTGGCTCTTTGTCAGGAGGGAATGTGTCTTCAGTTGCAGAATTTAACGTGTTTACTGATCCAGATGCAGCCGACATTGTTTTCAAAAGTGGTGTGCCAATTGTTATGATTGGCCTTGATGTAACGCTCAAGGCGCTATTACCTTTTGAAACAATAGATGCTATTGGTAGTCAAGGGGAAGCAGGTGAAATGTTACAGAAAGTTATGACAGCTTATGGTGATACTGCAGAAGGTGGTAAGCCTATGCATGATGTCAATACAATTTGTTATCTATTAAATCCTGAATTTTATACAGTAAAAGATTACTGGGTTGATATTATTGTTTCTGGACCGGCTGCGGGCGCCACGATTGCCGACACGCAAAATCGATGGTCAGAAGGTCGATTGAATGCACAGGTGGCGGTTGATATTGACACAACAGCGTTTGAAAAGTGGTTTGTTGAACAAGTACCGAAAATGAATCAATATCGTAAAGAGGAAAATTAAAATGGCATCAACAAAAATGATTTTGGACTTGGATACTGGTGTTGATGATGCGCTAGCTTTGGCTTTAGCTGTGTGTGATCCACGAGTGGATTTAATTGGTGTGATTGCTTCTTACGGTAACACACTAATGAAAACTGCAGCACAAAATACATTAGATTTATTACATTTGTTACATGCTGACGAAGTACCTGTATACTTAGGCGAATCACAGGCTTCCACAGTTAATGATTTTGAGGTAATGCCTATATCGAAAGCTATTCATGGTGACAATGGTGTAGGAAATATTTTATTAGAAAAATCGCCGCGATCAATTGAAAAAGAAAGTGGCATTCAGTTCTTAATAAATATGGCTCATCAATACCAAGATGAATTAGTATATGTACCCACTGGACCATTGACGAATTTAGCCAAAGCATTACAAATTGATCCAAAGATTGCACAATTGATTGGGAATACTACATTAATGGGTGGTGCTTTAACGGTTCCTGGCAATGTTACACCATTTACAGAGGCAAATATTAACCAGGACCCGCAGGCCGCAGATCAAGTATTTACTGCTCAAGAACACTTGACAATGGTAGGTTTAGACGTGACCCTTCGTACGCTACTGACAAAGGCACACACAAAAAAGTGGCGTGACTTAGGAACTAAAGCTGGTCAAACATATGCTGATTTGATGGACTATTATATTGATGCTTATGATAATTTAGGTATTGATCACAGGGGAGCGGCCTTACATGATCCTTTAGCCGTTGCGGTAGCGATAGATCCAAGTTATGTTATGACAATTTCATTAAATATGCGCGTGACTCATGATCAAAAAACGAAAGATTATGGCCGAACGATTGGCGATCGGGAGCGGCTACTTGAACCGACAACGACAAAAGTGGCCGTTGGTGTAAAGTCTGAGCGCTTCATACATGACTTCATGGATTTTATGATTGCAGTTTTAAAAAATTAATAAAGTAGAAAGATGGCCATTACGATAAGTAATTTGTTGTAGTGGCAATCTTTTTTTGTTTAGTTATTATATAATAGTGAGGTAATTCAATATTTATCAGAGAGATAGGGTGAGTGCTTGTCATGAAAAACACATTGCAGAAAAACAACGTTAAATCCGATCAGAGTAAACATCAGTTAATGGTTTTAATTGGTGGAACAGTTTTGATTGGCATTGTCGTTGGCCTCAGTTCTCTTTTTTTAGGGCTTTTATTAGAGTATGTTGAACAATTATTTTTGAACTACGAAGAAACCGTTTGGCAACCAGCTCCAACCGGAACAATTCCTGTCCGCCGATTATTTTCAGTGCTTATCGGTAGTATGATTGCTGCCGTTATTTGGTGGTTTTTAAGAACAAAGACAAAACCAACGGTGGGGATTACTAAAGCATTGTCGGGAGAGAAGATGCCTTTTTGGCAAACTATCCTTCATGTCATGACACAAATATTTTATGTAGGTACTGGTGGTTCAGTGGGGCGTGAGCTCGCTCCTCGAGAAGCTGGCGCTATGCTTGCCCAAAAAGTAGGGTCGGTGTTTGAAAAATTTAGCCTGCCTCAGTTATCTAGTGATGATCGTAAATTACTAATTGCATCAGCCGCAGGCGCTGGTTTTGCAGGAATATACATTGCGCCAATAACAGGAATGTTTTTTTGTACTGAAATTTTATTAAAAAAAATGACGGTACGTACAGTTGCAGTCAGCTTAAGTATGTCAACGATTGCAATGCTTATTGGGTCAATCGCCAAAGGCTTTAAGCCATATTACTTAGTTGGGGATGCAAAATTGTCAGTAGCCACTTTGCTGGTGGTGTTAGTGATTGCACCATTATGTGGTATTGCTGGGGCATTATTTCGAAAGTTATGCCAATGGGCAGAAAAAAATCAAACCCGCAAGAATAACATTCTGTGGCAATTACCTATGATGGGATTGACCACGGGACTAATTTCCATAATATTCCCAGAAGTGATGGGCAATGGTCGGTCGTTAGCACAATTGGCTATCAACAGTGAAGGGTTTCTTTCTGTGAGTTTATTGCTATTGGGTGCTTTAACAAAAATGGTGGTGACTGTATTGACTATTCGATTTGGTGCTGCTGGAGGGACCTTGACCCCAGCAATTGCCATTGGGGCTGTTCTAGGAGCATTTATTGGTAGTTTTTTACTTTATTTGGTTCCAGGTATTCCAATGTGGGAAGTAGCTATACTAGGTGCTGCCACGTTACTTGCCGCCTCACAACAAGCACCGTTAATGGCCTTATTTATGATATTTGAAATTTGCCATTTGAATTATGCGATGTTATTACCACTTGGTCTGGGCGTTTTAATATCAATTGTTATCTCGCGAAAAGTATTGAGTCAGTTCAACTGATTTATATATGTTTATATTAAAAAAGACTGGAGGTTTTTCCAGTCTTTTTGGTACAAAGCAAATATCATTCTAATACATCATGAATGGTGACCACACCGACAACTTTTTTATCCTTATCCAAAACGACTAAGTTGGAAATATTATAGTTGGCCATTTTTCTCCAAGCTTCACGATTTCTTTTGTCTTCACTAATACTAATGAAGCCTTGTGTCATATAATCTTTTGCTGTTGATCCTTTGACTTTACTGATATTAAGGAACTTTTTTCGAATATCACCATCAGTAATAATACCAATCACATTTTCTTGTTCATCTTTGACTAAGGTAATACCTATTCCGTAGTCACTGATACGGTAGATTACCTCATTGATTGAGGTGTCGACATGAACATAGGGAATTTTAGTGTGCATTGAATTTTTAACGTTTTGAAGCAAAATTTTTCCAATGGAGCCGCCAGGATGGTACATCGCGAAGCTTTCACGATCAAACTCTTTGGCAGTTTCGATGGCAACGAGCAAGGCATCTCCCATGACAAGTGTGGCTGTTGTTGAGCTAGTTGGTGCTAACTTTGTGATATCGGCTTCTTCAGCAACATCAATTGAGAGCACAATATCTGTATTTTTTGCGAGAGTCGAATCTTCAGAACCTGTCATGGCTATAGTTGACAATTCATTGTTATGAATATTTTGTAGTGCTGACAGGGCTTGAAGTACTTCTTGTGTTTCACCACTGTTGGATATGAATATAACAACGTCATCAGATGATACACGTCCTAAATCACCATGATAAGCTGTCCCTGCATCAATATAGAAACTTGCCAAGCCTACTGAAGAAAATGAAGCAGCAATTTTATCAGCGATGATACCAGATTTTCCAATGCCGATAAATATAACGCGACCTTTAGTAGATAAAATTTTATCTACTGCTTCATCAAATGATTTACCCAGCGAGCTTTTGACGCGAGTCAGTGCTTCTATCTCAACATCAAATGTTTTCTTTGCGTCTTCATAATAAACCTTCATGATCATAAACCGCCTTCATCTTGAGATTTTGATGGAAGAGGTCGTTAGCTACCTCTAAGATTGGACGTATTTTAGAAAGGTATAATTGACTATCCTGATCAGAAATAGCCTTTGGTGGGTTGGGGTGTACTTCTGCAAAGATACCAGCGACACCAATCGTTAAGGCTGCGCGCATCAATGGGAATGCATAATCTCTATTACCACCCGAATGGTTACCATAACCACTAGGTATTTGGATAGAGTGAGTAGCATCGTAGATGATAGGAAAATTAGTCTCACGCATTTGAATAAGACTGGTCATATCAACTACGAGCTGATGATAACCAAACATACTACCACGCTCAGTAACTAAAATATGTTTGTTGGTTTCTTCGACCTTATGCACAGCACTTTGAATATCTTCTGGTGCCATGAATTGAGCTTTTTTAATATTGACGACACGACCAGTTTTGCCAGCGGCAATTAAGAGGTCAGTTTGTCGACTTAGATAGGCAGGAATCTGTAATACATCAGCGACCTTTGCAACTGGTTCACATTGGTAAGATTCGTGAACATCAGTAACGATAGGGACATTATAAGTCTCTTTTATCTTTTTCAAAATTTCAAGGCCATGAGCCATTCCCGCACCACGATCGGAATCAAGTGAACTACGATTGGCCTTATCGAATGATGATTTGAAAACAAAGTTGATGCCCAACTCGTCAGTAATTTCTTTTAACTTTTCGGCAACCTCAGCACATGTCTCATATGATTCAATTGCGCATGGACCAGCTAACAGCGTTAGCTTATCATCCGAAAAATTGTACTCTTGGAAAACTTCACTAATTTTTGTCATAATATATCTCCTTATATAGATACAAACGATGCACATATCCTCGCGGTATGTGCCACGAGCCCAAGTATTGAGTGAAGAAGCCTTGGTAAACTTATTGTAGCATTTTTGAATTTAGAAGTAGTAAAAAATGACTTTTCAAGTTTTAAGGAAACAAGCGAGAGCGACTGCTACTTTGGAACAAAGCAGTGGACTAAATAATAATTATGAGAGATAATAATTGTTAAGTAAATTTGATGAATAATGAAAGTGTAATACTATGACAGATGAAGAGACACAATACAAAAAAGGGTTGGATATCTTACAGAACAGCGAATTTCGTGTAACGAAACAACGCAAAGATCTCCTGAAATACTTATCAAAATTTGAATCACAATACGTCTCAGTGACTGATGTTGATAGTTTTATGCAACAACTGTATCCTAATGTTAGCCATACAACAACTTATCGTAATATCAAAGAATTCTCTGAGCTGGGCATCGTTGAACAACGTTCTGAAAATGGTCAGCTGAATGTCAAATTTCAATGTGACTTTGTTTCGCCACAACATGGCCACTTTTTTTGCCAAAATTGTCATCGGGTGATAAAAATAGATTCAAGTTTGTCTCCTGCATTAAAAGACTCATTGAAAGAATTTTTGGTATTAAACATAAAATTAGAATTGTTTGGTTTGTGTGACCGGTGTCAGCAAAATAACAAGAGAGCATGACATTAAGTTACCTTATTTATAAAAAAGAGCAGCTATATTGTAAAGATATAGTTGCTTTTTTTCTTTTAAAGTAATCATTACTTTTTGTTGACTTTAATAGTAATGATTACTATAATAAAAAAGAAATATTTTAACACTAAATATAAAGAGAAGGCAGTTCTTATGTTTCAAACTTAAACAAAACGTTTATCTCAACATAAATTTTAGAATAGATGAGAAAGTAGGAAATAGAATTATGAAACAAAAGTATTTTTTTGGCAGTTTGATTGGCGTTATTTTAACGCTCTTCATATTTGTTACTGGTAACAGCACAGTGAGAGCTGATACAAAAAATATCCAGGTAGTTTCCTCAGTTGATTTTTATGGTGAAGCAGCTGAAAAAGTGTTGGGTCAGTATGGTACGGTTAAATCGGTCATTACGAACCCTAATGTTGATCCACATGATTATGAACCAAGTGCCAAAGTTGCTACAGAAGTTTCCAAGGCTGATTTAGTTGTATACAATGGCATTGGTTATGATTCTTGGATGACTAAGCTAGCAAAAAATGCAAATGTTAAATCTGTTCGAGTTGGTGAAGATATTTTAGGAAAGAAAAACGGCGATAATCCTCACTTATGGTATCAAAGCCAAACCATGCCTAAACTCGCAAACTACTTGGCTGACAAGTTTTCAAAAATAGATCCTAAACATAAGGCTGCTTTTAAAGCAAACGCTAAAAAATACATCGCGAGCTTGGAACCTATTCAAACAAAAATAAAATCACTAAAAAAGAATTCAGATAATAAGTTAGTTGATGTAAGTGAACCGGTATTTGATTACGCTTTGGAAGAACTTGGATATTCTGAAAATAATACACATTTTTCTAAGTCTGTTGAAGATGGTACAGACCCATCACCAAAAGATATCAAGGCAATGCAAGATGATATTAAAAATAAAAAAATCAGCTTCTTTGTTCAAAATACGCAAGCAACCGACAAAACAGTTGGACAATTAGTAAAGTTAGCAAAGAAACATGATGTACCAGTATTAAATGTTACTGAAACGATGCCTAAGTGTAAAAACTACAAACAATGGATGTTAAGTCAGTATAAGCAGTTAGAAAAAATCCAAAAATCAGAACAGTAGTCATCATATGATTGAGAAAATTTTAGAAGTTAAACAGTTGGATGTTGAAGTGCCAGGAAGTCTATTAATTCAGCAACTTTCTTTTTCAACCTACTCAGGGGCATTATTATGCATCACCGGCGATAACGGGGTTGGCAAAACAACCCTAATTAATTATTTACTAAAGGCAGCAAGAGACAAAAATAGTTATCAATCAGAAATTCATTTGCACATTAAATTTGATGACATTCAATTAGTACCACAATTTAGAGATATTGATGCAGAGTATCCGCTTAGTGTAAAGGATTTTGTAGTGTTGAATTTGACGCATCCTCTTACGCCTTGGCTAACTCTTTCAGAAAAGAAGCACTTAGAAAAAATTATTTCTGTAACTAATTTAAACGAGATTAAGAATCGTGCTTTAGGTCGTGTTTCAGGTGGCGAAAAGCAGCGTGCCTACTTAGCACAAGCATTAATGGCAAATCCCAAGATGTTGATTTTAGATGAGAGTACCTCTAATTTGGATTATGAGTCACGGATTGATCTTTTGAAACTAGTTAAAAAAGTTATTGCACAAGAACAGTTAGCTGTTATTTTCATTACACATGATCCGGAGCTGGTTAGTTTGTTTGGTGATTATGAACTGCACATTAGTAATCACCACGGTGAAATGAACGAATTGCCTTCTTCTGCAGAAAGGGGTACGCATGTTTAATTATCCGTTTATGCAGTATGCGTTCATAGCAAGCTTTTTTATATCAATTATTTGTGCAGTTGTTGGTGTTTTCGTTGTGGCACGTAAAACATCCTTTTATGTCCATACTTTATCTGAAATTAGTTTTTCAGGTGCAAGTTTTGCTATTTTTGCCGGAATATCACCCATTGGCGGCATGCTATTATTTACGATACTAAGTTCAATATTTGTTTCTCTCGCAGGTAACCGGTTGAGTCAACGGGAATCTTCTATTAGTGTTTTTTCAGCAATATTCATTGGATTAGGCGTTTTATTTTTGTCGCTGTCGACTAAGCAGTCTAGTTATGCTACTAACATTTTATTTGGTAGTATTGTTGGTATTAGCCAAGAAAATTTATATGAGCTATTAGTTTTAATTATCGTTATTTTATTAATCACGCTATTAATGTATCGAAAGCTCAAGTATATATCTTTTGATACAATCGGTTCTGATTTGAATGCTAAAGGCACCGTCTGGATTTCTTTACTATTTTTAATACTAGTGGCATGCACTGTCAGTGTGACCGCGCAAATTGTTGGATCATTATTGATATTTTCTTTGTTAACGGTTCCTGCATCCTCTGCCAAATACATTGTTAGGTCTGTCCATCATATGATATTGCTTTCGTTTGTGTTTGCATTGTTTGGCACCTGGATGGGATTGTATTTGAGCTATATTAGTAATTGGCCTGTCAGCTTCTTTATCACTATTATTGAGGGTGCTATTTATTGCTTATCATTGCTATATTATAAAATAGACATGTTACATCGTTAATCATTGAGCGAGTATATTGTTTGCCATAAACATTTGCCTGAACTATAATTGCCATAACTAATATAGGAAGAACCACTAAAATTGGAGGAAATTTTATGACACAGCAATACGATTATGATGTTTTATATTTGGGTAGTGGGCATGGGACGTTTGATGGTGCAGTTCCACTTGCTCAATCAGGGGTCAAAGTCGGTATTATCGAAAAAGATTTGATTGGTGGTACATGTCCAAACTATGGTTGTAATGCTAAAATTACACTCGATGCTCCAGTTACTTTACTTCGTGAATCAGAGCGTTTCTCGGGCGTTGTTGCGGGTAACTTGAAAATTAACTGGAAAGAAAGTGTTGCGCACAAGCAAGAAGTGATTGACGAGTTGCCAGGGATGATTGGTGGACTTATCAAGAGTTCAGGGATTGATATTATTCAAGGATCAGGTGTTTTTCAAGATAATCATACTATTCTAGTAGATGGTCAGCCAAAAACAGCTGATAAAATTGTCATTTCAACTGGCTTACGTCCACATAGGCTTGATATTCCTGGTAGTGAGTTGGCCCATGATAGCCGTGAGTTTATGGATTTAACTGAATTACCCGACAAGATTGTTATTATAGGATCTGGCTACATTAGCATGGAGTTTGTAACAATTGCCAATGCTGCTGGTTCTGACGTTACAGTGCTGATGCACGGGGACAAAGCGCTTAAAGAATTTTATCAGCCATATGTCAACAAAGTAATTGATGACCTTAAGGAACGTGGGGTAAAGTTTGTTAAAAATGCTAAGGTTTCAAGTTTTGAAAAATCAGGTGATCAAGTTATCGTAAATTATGGTGATGATCAATCATTATCAGTTGGATGGGTGTTAGATGCGACTGGTCGCATCCCAAACACCGACAACCTAGGGTTATCAAAGATTGGCGTGAACTACAATGAAAAAGGTGTGATCGTTAACGAGTATTTGCAAACTAATGTTGATAACATATACGCATCAGGTGATGTTATTGATAAAATACAGCCTAAATTGACGCCAACAGCAATTTTTGAATCAACTTATTTGTTTAAGCGTTTTTCTGGGCAAAGCAGAGAACCTATCACATATCCTGTGATTCCATCAGTTGTATTTACATCTCCTAGAATTGCTAAAGTTGGAGTAACTGTTGAAGAGGCAAAAGAGAACAATTATCAAATTGAAGAGAATAATTTGGTTGGTGATTGGTATCGTAAGGTGAACAAGGAAACAATTAGTGAGAACACCTTAATTTTTGATGATGAACATCGATTGCTTGGTGCAACAGAAGTCAGTGAGCAAGCAGAAAATGTGATCAACACATTGCTGCCAGCCGTTGAATTTAAGTTTAACAAAGAAGAAATTGCTCGGCTAATTCACTTGTTCCCTTCAATCAGCGCCTCTACTTGGGATTTGTTATAAGCTAGTGGCAGCTTAAACTTTCTATGGTGCTGTGATCATAAAATAAAAAAGTATAATAAAAAACGCCAAAAAGATATTACTTATCCTTCTGGCGCTTTTTGTTTTTTCTTGCAAAACTGTTTGAGTTGGCAAATGTTAGTTTCCCGATACTGTACACTGTCGTTAATAGACTAATCAGCATCGTGAAATAATTACTGATATTTACTGTAACCGTAATTTTTAAATGGTTCAGTCCCTTAGGAATTTTTAATTTAAGAGCATGGCTGTTTGCAAGTTTTACTTTTTTGTGATTTAAAGTAACATTGTAATGAATGCCTGAGTATACAGCAATTGGTAGAGAATAGTATCCTTCCTTTGCCGTAGTGATCATGTACTCAGCACTATTATATGTTTGCGATTTTATTTTCAGGGAAGAAACACTTGCATTTTGTAAAGCAGTTATTCTAGATTGTAGTTGATGCTTATTGTTTGCGGGTAAATAATCAATTCCTATTGCGCTATTTTTAATGGTTTGGACATAGTTGTCTCTAGTTAGCCAAAACCGGTAACCATCTTTCGTGGTTTTGTTGTGATAAGTGTGAACCGCATTTAAACTGACTGCAACCAAAGCTAAGGTAATCACAAAATTAATGTCTTTGTATTTTAAAGGATACTGATCAAAATAATACATAACACTAATGGCTAGCAATAGGGAAGAAATGAACAATAATCGCCCCAAAAATTGAATCATATTGATCGGTGTACTGGTAAGGTTTTGCCAAGGTAACCAGTCAAAAGTGCTAAAAAATACGATAATTGTTGCAATTGTCCAATGGCGCCATAAACCAGATTTATTTGTAAACAACATAATCATTAGGAAAAACAATAAGAAGGTGTTAATTGGTCCCATGTTAAAGCTAGCGGAACGTTCAATGATACTATTATCAAGAAGAGCTTGCCAGTATTTTGTTGCATTTAACGGTACTAATTTTGGTGTTGGACTCATTAATAAATTGGAGGATAGCAGTGATCCGATGTTAGTGAGCGTATAAAAAGACGATAAAATCGCTAGAACAGCGGCTTTTGTGTAATTGATAACTTCTTTTCGTGTTAATTGATGACGCAAAATTCTGATAAAACAGAAAATAGCAATCATGATTGTTACAATGATTAGAGAAAGAATGTGACTGTTAGCGATGGCGCCCATACCGAATCCTAAGTATAGCCAACCATTTGCTAAATTATGCCATATTTTGAGACATCCCAGCAGTACTAGGGGTAAAAAAGCATAAGCCAGTGCTTCCCCAAGTGCATTGCGAGAATAAAGGACAGCCATATGATAAGAACTAAATTGGTATATTGTTACGCCGAGTATTTGAATCCATCTTTTATGTGTTATAAACTTAGCTAGTAGGAAAACGTTGAAAATTGTTAAAAAGTTTAAAATGATAAATCCAACCATTAATGCAACTATCGGATTATTAAACAATAATTTGGGGATTATAAAAATAGTGCTAGTTATCCATGGATACATACCGTTCATGGCAAGCCCAGTGTGGTGAAGGCCAATAAAATTTACAAGAGGGGGTAAAGAACCATGACTAAGCGCTTGTGTTATAGCGTCGTAGCGTGCCAAGTGAATATTACCATCGTAGCTCAATTTGAATGTGTTGTTGGTAAAAGCGGGTAACGTTGATAAGAGTGATGATACACAGATAATGACAAAAACAATGAAGTGATGCAACCATACTGGGGAATGACGTCTTAACATGATATATCCTTTTTTAGTTCGTTCTAAACTGATTTATACCTACCATAATAAAAACAAGGTCAAATAGCAACTATAAAAAGACTAAAATGTCATTATGTATAAATATGTTTAAAATTAATGTTCATTTTATGTTAAAACGATAGTATTTTTCTGGCGTCTAATCTTAGCCAAGAAATACATAAATAGGGGAAGTTATGTCAACATTTTTACAACAGGTTAAAAAACTATGGCCAATCGCCATTCTACTACTGTCGTCAATACTGCTTTTAATACCATTCTTCTTAAATCATGCAATGATTATTGGGTCTGATGCTATTTTTCATTTTAATCGCTTGTATGATACGGCTATGCAGATAAAACATGGGAACTTTCAATATTTTATTTCCATGTATGGATTCCAATCTTCTGGTCGAATTGTCAATGCCTTGTATGGACCATTTATGGCCTACATCCAAGGGCTGATTGTATTAATTAGTCCTTCTTGGTTTGGTTATCAGGTGATTTCAAATGGCATTTTGTATTTTTTTTCTGGCTTGTCCTTGTATCTTCTTTTAAAAAAAGCTGGTGTACAGCTTGTATATAGAATACCATTAGGTATTTTTTATATGACCACATACTCTGTTCAATATTGGACATTACGACAAGGATTTTCGAGTTGGGGAGCAGCATTATTTCCACTCTGCCTTATACCGCTAATTGACTTAATTGAAAAAAAGACGCTTCATCCAATCCAAACGGCTATATGTATCGGCGTCATGTGTCAAATCCATATGTTATCAGCTTTTTTGCTTGTGTTTGTGTATGCTTGCTTTTTCTTAACAGCTTTTTTTGCTAACAGTAAGCACACTAAAATTAAGCTTTTGAAACAGCTAGGATTAGCCATTGTTATTTTCGGTTTTCTAGTATTAAATGTACTCTATAGTTTTATTGCTATTTACAGTGAAAATAATATTGCTCAACCATTTGTCAATAAATGGATGGCAGAAACAACTATTTTTAAAGGTAGTAGTTATTGGTTATTTTATCCGCCCATCTTAATGATTATTGTGCTGTTTGCTCTATGGACGATCTGTAAGCATTGGAAAAAAGAGTCGCAATTATTGAAAGTAACAGCGGTTACCTGCGGATTTTTGTTTATTTTATGTACAGATCTATTTCCGTGGAAATTATTGAATAATTCCCATAATCAATTAATTGAGACAATTCAATTTCCGTTTCGTTTTTTCGTACCTTTCACAGTTTTACTACTCCTAGCAGTTGGTTTGCTTTTGGAAAAGTGGCATACTAGATCAGTTATTTTTGGGCTCATCAGCTATGGTTTATTACTATTGTCGTTGTTGCAAACAGGCATTTCAACTAACAATGCCTTGAATGTGTGGCACCAAACCGAATCCTTTTTAAATTCTTCTGTTCATACGTATTTTACGTCTGAAAATACCAGTGAAATCAAGAAATCTTTTTTCATAAAAAATAAAGTACAAGCTTTACAATACGTGGTAAAGTCCACCCCTGATTACTTACCGGTGAAAACAGTTAAGTGTAAAGATAAATATTCACTTTATCATCATCAAGTTATTAACAAACAAAAATACTTCCATAAGTCTGTTAAAGGCAATAAGTTGGTAGTCGAATGGGAAGGCAGAAGCGTTAAGAATATTCAGGTTCCGGTTATAAAGTACACAGATACCATCTTGCGATTAAATCAAAAAATGCTGCACACAAATGTCAAACTCAGTCGAATAGGAACGCCAATCGTCAAACAAAGGAAAGGTCACAATGAATTAGTTGTTTCTTATCGTAGTGATCGTCTGTTAGATACGATACTCATATTTAATTTTATCAGTTGGTTAATTGTATTTTATATGAATTACAAGTTCAAATTTTTGAACGAGTGATGATTAACTAAGAAAAGCCTGTTCCCATTAAAGGAATAGGCTTTTCTTATTATTTGGCGGCGTATTGTTCCAACTCTTTTAAATATAATTCTTTCTGGTCGGTACTAATCCAAGCTGATTCAAAAGAATTGCGAGCTAACTGAATTAGTTGCTCCTTACTTAGATTGAAATCAGTAGCCATTTTATAGTAATTGTCACTGATATATCCACCAAAATAGGCTGGATCATCAGAATGAATGGAAATTTTAACACCTTGGTTTAACAAGTCAATCAATTCTTTACCCTTCATATCTGGCGTAACAAAAGAATTAGAGAGGGGGCAAGATGTCAAACCGATTCCTTTTTTAATAACGAAGTTGACTAAGTCTGGGTCTTCGACGATGTTGGTACCGTGGTCGAGTCGCTCGACTTCCATGATTTCAAGTGCTTGGCGGATATGGTCAATGGAATCCTTCTGATCAATATCACAATGAGTTGTTAAATGCAGGCCGTGGGCTGCGGCATATTCAAACTGACGAGCAAACTTTAAAGGCGGATTATTATGTTCATCAGAATCAAGTCCTACACCAATAAATTTATCTTTGTAAGGAAGCGCTTCTAGAAGCGTTTGCCGAGCTGACTCTTTCGGTAAATCACGCAAGAAACACATAATAAGTGCAGCATCAACATTTAAAGCACGTGCATCTACAATGGCTCTATGGAGGCCAGTAATGATTGTTTTAAAGGCAATACCTCGCGTCGTATGAGCTTGAGGATCAAAGAAAATTTCGACATGACGAACATTATTGTCAGCAGCTCGTCGTAAATAGTCAAAAGCTAAATCATAAAAATCTTCTTCAGTTATTAAAACTGACATTCCTGGATAGTAGACAGCTAAAAAGGACGCTAGATCGTTAAATTGATAAGATTTTTGTATGTCCTCGACGGTTGTTTCAGTTAGCGTAATATGATTGCGTTGTGCTAACTTAAGCTTTAGCTCTGGTTCAATGGTTCCTTCAATATGCACATGTAACTCGCATTTTGGTAGTTTTTTTGTGAATTCATTCGTAATCACAGTTGTCATTGTGTTGTACTCCATTTGCTGTATTGTTCTTAATTTATTGATATTTTTTATTTTAACATACTGATTGATTGAAAATAGTCGATAAATACTTATTTATTGTTTAATTTATTTTTTATTGTTCGTTTATTGGCGATAAACGCTTTAATAGTTTATTATTTATTAATTTGATACAATGCACTATAGGCAACTGTTATGGTGTTTTGCCATAATTATTCGCAACCATAAAGAAGTAGGGGGGATAGAATGGTATCTGTTATGTGGTTTCGCAGAGATCTTAGATTAGAGGATAATATTGCATTATTTAATGCATTGCGACATAGTAATGAAATTTTTTGTGTGTTTCATATCAATCCGGAACAAGTGACAGAAACGAGTACTGTCAATCAGAGTGCTTTTTTTGCGAGTGTCTTGTATTTTAAAAACAAACTCAAAAAACAAGGTATTACTTTAAACATAATGTATGGTGATATTAATGACTGCTTTGCTTCTTTAAAACAGAAGTTGCCAGATTGGCATGACATCTTTTTTAATTTTGATGAAAGAGGCTTTGGGAGAAATAGGGATCAAAAAAGTGTAGCTTTTTTTGAGGATAAGTTAAAGGTGAAAGCACATCCTTATATTGATTATAATCTACACGGTGCCACCGAAGTAAAAAAGGATTCAGGGGCAGGGTACAAAGTATTTACCCCTTACTTTAAAAGGTGGATACGCCAAGAAAAGCCAGCACCAGTAAGCTATGTGATTGATAAACGAATCAAAAGCGCCCGATTACTTTTTCCAGAAAATGAGCAGCTACTAGAAACATTTATTGATGATCGTTTTTCTTTTATAAAAAAAGATTTAGGTAGTGAGACGGCCAAAAAGGTGCTCAATCGATTCATTAATGAAAGTTTAGATCAGTATGATGAGGAAAGAGACTTTCCGGCAAACGACAGCACAAGCCATTTGTCGCGATATTTGCGGACTGGAGAAATATCAATTCGAACAGTTTGGCGAGCAATTGATCAATCTCCTGATAGTGATGGCAAAAGCACGTTTATGAAAGAGCTTTGCTGGCGTGACTTCTACAACATGATTTATGTGATGTACCCGAACCAAAATGTTGAATCGATTAATAAGGATTTTCGACATGTTGATTGGATAAACAATGAACAGCAATTTGAAGCCTGGCGGACAGGCCAAACTGGTTTTCCGATTGTAGACGCTGCTATGAGGCAATTAAATGCGACTGGATGGATGCATAATCGTTTAAGAATGATTGTCGCTTCATTTTTGACTAAAGATTTACTCATTGATTGGCGGTGGGGAGAGGCTTACTTTCACAATAAATTGCTAGATTATGATGCGGCAAGTAATATTGGCGGTTGGCAGTGGGCTGCTTCTACGGGAACAGATAGTGTTCCTTATTTTCGAATATTTAATCCTACTTTACAATCAAAAAAATTTGATTCAAATGGATTATTCATTAAAAAATATGTGCCAGAACTAAAGAATGTGGACAACAAAATGATTCATGAACCAGGAAAACTCTCGGAATCAGAACAGACACGATTTAATGTTAGAATAGGTCAGAACTATCCCTTTCCGATTGTGGATCATTCTTACGCAAGGAAACGCGCAATTAGCATTTATGAGAGCAGTAAAGATGTTAATTAAACAGTTAGAGAGGCAGGAGGCATATCATGTTTTTGGCATTAAGAGAAATCAGACATGAGAAATTACGTTATAGTTTAATTGTTACGTTAATACTTTTTATTAGCTATTTAGTTTTTATTCTAAATGGTCTTGCTACGGGATTGTCTGATTTAAACAAGTCGGCAATTACGCAATGGCAGGCATCAAAGATACTATTAGACAAAGATGCTGAAGGACGGTTGACACAGTCATTTCTGGATAGTGATGATCAAAAGAAGGTTAGTGGGCAAGGAACTGCAATTAGCCAGTACAGCACACTAGTTAAGAACAGCCATGCTGATAAAACTAACGCACAAATTTTGGCAATTAAAAGTGATGGCTTTATCTATAAAAACATAAAAATTATATCTGGGCATCGTTTTACTGGAAATAATACGGCGACCGTATCTGATGAATTAAAAAAATCAGGGTTTAAAATTGGGGATGAGATTACCATAGCTAACAGTGACGCGAAGTTGAAGATTGTTGGCTTTACTTCGAATGCATCCCTGAACGTGGCACCGGTTATTTATACGTCTTTTCAAACTTTAAAGAAAATTAACCAGGCTCCCGTCAACGCGTTAGTGTTTAATAAAAAGATCACAGGCGACGCTCACTTTAAGAATAGCAAGTTGTACACGATAAATAGTTTTATTGAAAAGTTACCGGGTTATCAAGCCCAGCAGTTAACCTTTAAATTTATGATTGGTTTTCTTTTTGTGATTGTTTTGATTGTTATTTCAATCTTCTTATACATCTTGACAATTCAAAAATTACCTAATTTTGGTGTTATGAAAGCGCAGGGTATTTCTACTAAATATCTGGTATTAAACACCCTCACACAAACATTTTTAATGGCAGTGGTGGGTATCGGGCTGGCAATTATTTTTACAATTATAACTTCTTACGTTCTCCCTAGCGAGGTGCCAATAGCCATTTCAACCACGCAAGTGGTTGCCACAAGTTTTGGTATTTTGATTATGTCGTTACTTGGTTCCTTATTACCAATCAGGCAAATCATTAAAGTAGATCCATTTGAAATGATTGGAGGTTAATACTATGTCACGCTTAGAGTTTGAAAATGTTAGTAAAAAATATGGCACCGGAACAAGTGAATTTTTGGCTTTGGATAATGTTAATTTCAGTGCTGACTCCCAGCAATTAATATTAGTTGTTGGTCCTTCAGGTTCTGGGAAAACAACTTTTTTAACAATTGCTGGTGGATTACAATCTCCCACATCCGGTACGGTGAAAATTAATGATGAAATAATCGGCGAGTTATCGAAAAAAGAGCAGTCAGATCTCCGATTAAATACGGTAGGGTTTATTTTGCAATCTTATAACCTAGTGCCTTACTTAACGGTTAATGAGCAATTTGAACTAGTAGATAAAGTAAAAGAACAACATTTATCTCATGAAGCGTTTCGTACTGTTTTAAAAACATTAGCTATCGAGGACTTGGGAGAAAAGTATCCTAACGAACTCTCTGGTGGTCAAAGACAACGTGTTGCTATTGCGCGGGCCTTGTATG
Source organism: Leuconostoc sp. XM4 (assembly GCF_055698815.1). Taxonomy (NCBI): domain Bacteria; kingdom Bacillati; phylum Bacillota; class Bacilli; order Lactobacillales; family Lactobacillaceae; genus Leuconostoc; species Leuconostoc sp. XM4. Next base: position 787,070 of record NZ_CP134507.1, read on the forward strand.
CTGATCCGGAATATATTTTAGCCGATGAACCAACTGCTTCATTGGATACAGCCCGGTCCAAAGAAGTTATGTCGCTATTACGTGAATTAGCCCATAAGAATGATAAAACAATTATTGTTGTTACCCATGATTTACGTTTGAAGGAAGAGGTGGATAAAGTTTATCAAATTATTGATGGCAAAATGTCCAAAATTGATGATGGTAAATTCAGTGAGATATATTAAAAAAACCTACGTGAATCACGTAGGTTTTTTTATTAGAGAAGGAAAATTTAAGACTGATAACACCATTTGTTGAAATAAGATGTGAGCGTCTTAGGCGACTCTTTCATGTCACTTTTTATCCAATGTCTGATCATACCAACAACTCCGTTCAACGTATACTCGTATAGAAATTGCTTTTCACTCATTGATAGTGTGTCGTCGTCTGGAACAAGCTGGTTAAAAAACTTCTGTTTTGTGGTAGATAAAATATTTGCTAAAAAGTCTTGATCTTCAGTCAAAATAAAATTGAAAACTTTATTATTTTTTTTAACTAGTTCAAATATGGCTTGCAATAAAACTTCTACAGAATCAGTTTGTTTATCATTCTCAAGTATAGAAAAAAGTTCATTAGCAGTTTCTTTTTCCATATGATTCATGCAATCAGCAACATCAACAAAATGAGCATAAAATGTCCCACGATTAATATCAGCAGTTTTACAAATATCTGTCACAGATATACTGTTGATATTTTTATCGCTCATTAGGTGTATTAGAGCATCTTGTATGTTTTTTTTCGTTAACTGTGCACGTCTATTATTTTTGGTACCAACCATTTTATTTCTCCGATTCATTAGTAAGAAATACCATCAATATATTATAGCAATAAATAATAACCAGTTGATATGAAATTAAGATATGATATAATATTTTCCGTACACTATGTTGTTTTAATAACATCATGTACGAAAAATACACTGGAGGATACTAGAGTGAAGGGTAGCAAAAAAACTTTTCTCGTACAAGCTGTCATTTGGTTAATTATTATGATTTCGGCAGTCATATGGTTACCAAACACAAGCCAGTTGATCAAAGAAAAGGGTGATACAAGTTTACCAAGTGCTGTCAAAAGCGAGGTAGCGCAGAAAATTCAAGACAATTGGGGCAAGGGTCAAGATAATACGCGGCAAGTAATCGTTGTTTTCAATAATGGTAATGAAAAAATAACTGCTAGTCAGGGAAAAAACATTGCGAAAACAATTGATCACCTGAAGAAGAATAAATCTACCTATCATATCAAGTCAATTTTAGCGCCAGAAGATAGTTCTGAAGCTAAAGCGCAATTGCTTTCCAAAGATAAGACAACAGAATTAGTTCAGTTAACCGTGGATAAAAAGCAATCTGTCAGTCAAATGACACAAACTTTAACCAAACAAGCTAAAACTGATGGTGTTAAAACCTACATAACAGGTAGTGACATTCTTGAAGATGACTTCTCTGAAGAAATTGAAAAGGGATTACATAAAACAGAATGGATAACGGTTGTATTTATTTTCTTAGTGTTAATGGTTGTCTTTAGATCAGTTATCACGCCGGTTGTATCACTATTCTCTGTGGGGGTTGCATTTATTACCTCACTGAGCGTTGTTATGAATTTGGTGGATAAGTTTAATTTTCCCCTTTCAAACTTCACGCAGGTATTTATGGTTGTTGTTTTGTTCGGAATAGGGACTGATTATAATATACTTTTATTTGATCAGTTTAAGGAAGAACTGAATGCAGGATATGAAAAAGTAGAAGCGACCAAACGTGCTTTGAAAACGGCTGGCAGAACAATTTTGTACAGCGGCATTTCTGTGCTGATTGGTTTTGCTACGCTGGAGCTGGCAAAGTTTTCAATTTATAAGTCAGCAGTAGGCGTTTCAATAGCGGTTGCTGTATTGTTGCTTGTACTATTAACCTTGAACCCATTCTTTATGGCTGTATTTGGTAAATACTTGTTTTGGCCAAGTAAACGGTTTGGTGAGACTTCCGAAAGCAAGTTATGGCAAGGCATAGCTAAAAAGTCCATCAAGTATCCTTTGATTGCTTTATTGACTGTGATTTTAATGGCTATACCGCTCTTTGTCAGTTACAATAGTCAATTAAACTATGACACATTAACAGAGTTAGGTGAGGATATTCCTGCTAAAAAAGGATTTAAAGTAGTTCAAAAACATTTTTCAGCAGGAACTGCAGAACCTTCGACACTATATATAAAGTCAAAGAATAGGTTAGACAATGAAGCAAGTCTTCAGACTATTGATAGTTTGGCAGACAAACTAAAAAAGACCAAAGGTGTTAAGACGGTTACGTCAGCCACACGTCCTGGTGGCTCCAAAATAAAAGAGTTATATGTGCGTAATCAATTGGGTAGTGTTACTGATGGTTTGAAAAGTGCAATTTCTGGTACAAAGACTATTGGTAATGGTTTGAGTGATGCAAGTAATCAGCTATCAACTAGTAATATTAACGAGGGGGTTGATGGGGCCAAGCAATTAGCAGATGGTTCCGCAGAACTAAAGAGTGGTAGTGCACAACTAAGCTCAGGTGCAAATGATTTGAATACCGGTATAGGTACGCTATCTTCTGGCACGTCCGGGTTGGCTGAGGGGTTGGCAACTTTGGATAGTAATAAGGCGGTCATTCAATCAGGAGTTGGTACACTGAATACTGGTGTAAGTAGTTTAAACAGTGGTTCTGCACAAATTACAGATGGACTAAAGCAATTAGAATCAGAACTGAGTGCACAATCTGGCAATAATGTAGCGGGTCAACAGAGTCAGATTAATGAATTGAAGGAAAGCTTACAAAGTTTGAATGAATCCATGGCATCATTATCTAAAAGCTCAGACAATAGTGATAGTCTATCCAAACTTAACAATACTTCTAGTCTGCTAACGACATCTAGTGCTAACATACAGGCAGATGCAAGTGATTTGAAAAGTTCATTAAATACAGCTTTGAATAGTAATAGTTCACTCAATGTGCTTTCTGAAAATGATATTAATAATATTATTAGTAGCATTAATAGTAAGTCAGCATTAAGTAATGAGCAGCAAGCTGCATTAAGATCAGCATTACAAGAACAATCAAAATCCATCAATGCACAAATCAGTTCAGCACAAAGTACTAACAAAAATAATATTGCTGCAGCAAGTACAGCTGCGCAAAAATTAGAAAATGATATGTCTACTTTTCAACAAACAGGCAATGCACTTACTGAAGAATTAAGTAATTTGAAGGCTTTTGCTGAACAAATGTCTAACTTAGGTGCTTTAGCAACCAGCTCAATTAAAGCCAATACTGCTTCAATTGCGGCATTAGATAAGCTCAGTGAAGCTATTTCTGGTACACAGCAAATGCTGACGGCATTACGGGGAACAAATGGTCAAGCTGGATTAGTAAATGGTTCACAACAATTAACAGAAGGATTGTCACAATTAAATACCGGTGTATCAGATATGCAGAGTCAAATGCATACATATACAAATGGTGTTTCTAGTGCTTCTTCTGGTGCAACGGCAGTTAATAATGGTGTTGCAGAAATCAAGTCGGGTAGTCAGCGTTTAGCTGATAATCAAAGCCAATTAACTTCTGGTATTGATGCACTTAATAGTGGTCAACAAACGATGTATAATTCACTGAAAGGTACGGTTGGACAAGTTCAATCACTACAAGAGGGATTAAAAGAGGCGAGCCAAGGATCAACCCAAATCAGCGGTGGTTTAGAATCAGCAAATGATTATTTGATTGGCTTGAAAGAATCTTCAGCAGCTAATACTTACTATGTACCGAAAAATGTATTGCATGGAAAAACATATAAAACGGCTTTAGATGCATACATGTCTGAAAATAAGAAAGCAACCAGCTTGAATATTGTTCTAGATAGTAACCCGAATTCTGAAAAAGCAATGAAGAAGGTTTCTCAGTTACAAAGTCAAGTTGAGGGCGCCTTGAAAGGAACAGGATTAGCTAACGCAATTGCTGCAATTGGTGGGCAAACTTCGAGAACAAATGATACAAGAACAATTGCTTCGGCAGACTTCATTAGAACAGGCATTATAATGGTCGTTGGTATACTGATTGCGTTAATCTTTATTACCAAATCCTTCTTACAACCGTTATATATTATGGGAACTTTGCTGGTATCTTATGTCATGGCATTGAGCCTTACTCAGATTACAAGTCATATCTTTCTCAAGCAAGATATGCTTTCTTGGACGACACCGTTTTTCGCATTTATTATGTTATTAGCATTAGGCGTTGATTATAGTATTTTCTTAATGATGAAGTATCGTGATCTACAAAAAGAAATACCATCAGCTAGAGATAGAATTCTCAGGGCTACGGGAATAATTGGTGTCGTTGTATTGTCCGCCGCACTCATTTTAGGTGGTACTTTCGCCGCCTTGATACCTTCTGGTGTATTAACTTTGATTCAGGTGGCAATTACAGTAATCTTTGGATTAATAATATTAATTATCGTATTACCAATTGTGATACCAAGTATGATTTCTTTGACATATCCTATTAAAAGTATGAAACGTCATTGATGGCTTACTGAATTGTTACAAAAGGATAGTTGTGTGTAAAGCACAGCTTTTTTGTTAAAATAAATTGTAAGCGCTTGCAATTCGACGGAAGGTGTTGTATACTTTAGACATAGATTAGAAGAAGTCCTGTAGCAACGCAGTTGCTAGACTTATTTCACGTAAGTGGTATAAATGGATTTCGGCTAATCCAGGAGACAACTTGCTCGTTGTTTATATTATGAAGTTAAGTGAATGCTACGTGCATGATGTTAATTGATTAGTTTAAGCAGAATAATAATTATTTGGCCAAGTGAAAGCCTTGGGGAATATTGTTAGAGAGTGGGTTGTTTTTTATTGTTTAAAGTATTCTTACGCTTAAGGCAGCGTTAAGATTGGCCACCTTATGTTTATTGGAAAGGAAATGCTCATGATTAATACAATTGTTGTTGCGACTGATGGTAGTGAGGCAGCTATGAGAGCTGTGGAGTACAGCACCCAGTTAGCTAAAAAATTTAATGCAAAGATAGAAATTGTTAGTGTCATTCAATACTCTACTGTTGCCTATCATGATGGTAGCCAGATTTTTTACGCCTCGATGACAGATAGCTTAACAAAGTTAGCATCAGATAATCTTTCCAAAGCAGCATCTGTTGTTGAACCTGCTGGTGTACCATTTAACACACATATCTTTAAAGGGGATGCTCGTTTCGTTTTGGTTAACGAGGTCATAGAAAATTATAATCCAGACCTGATTGTAATGGGAAAAACAGGTACAACTGTCTTGACACGAATGTTTATTGGTTCTACTGCACGTTATGTATCTGAACGTGCGGATACAAATGTCTTGCTTGTAAAATAATTGTAGTTTATAAAAAACATCTAATTATGCAAATTAGGTGTTTTTTTGATGTTTAAACTCGCAGAAATTTAACTATTTATGATGATGCATCCAGAACAAATAGCCGCCCATAATAACTAGTATTGCTGTAAGTAGCGTATAAATAAGGATGTAAATATATCTGATGTGTGACACAATGTAATTTAAAAAATGGGCCATATTTTATCTCGCTTATTAGTATTTTTATTGTAAGTCTATGATGCTTGATATGTACGCCCAATAAAGGGTATTTAATTATACTTCAGCACGTAAAACTAAATGGTTTTCAACACAGCCGAATGGTTGTTTTTTATAAAACTTTTTGAGCTAATAATTTTTGTACATCTGTTAATGCTTGCCCTTTTTTAAATTGTATTTTTTCTGATGGCTCTGTTTGCCCAGATATCCAGATTTTTACTTCTCCATCGAGATCAAAGTGACCACTAGTTTCGGTAGAAAACCTTGCAATAGAGCGGTAGGCGATAGATTTATACTCAACTTTTTTACCTGTAAATCCTTGAATATCACTTAAAATAAGCCTCTTGTTTGTAAAAATAACCAAGTCACGTACAAGTCGGAATGCGTTTTCGACTATTTCTGATTCAATTAAAAGAGGCTCAATCTCTTTTTGGACACTTGCAACAGGAACGCTTGAAGCATTACCAATTAATCCATTTAATAAATTCATATTCATTCCTCTCATCCATTCGTATTTGAATAGTTACTCAATACTTTCATTCTATCAATAGAAAAATAAAAAGCAAAAGAACTGCATAAGATATTAAAAAACTAGTTATCATATCAACGTTTATGAGTATTTTATTCCAAAATTATATCAAAAGATTAGAAAAATAAGAGTATAATTATAAAAAGTTTTAATTTTTTCCGTTTTGTGTTCAATATATGGTCAGCTTAAATTAAGATGAAATGTGGGTAAAAAAGAATGAAACAATCAAAACTTCGTGAGCAAATGGTGAAAAACGCGCCGCTCTGGGATGAGTCTCTCGAGCACGATGCCTGCGGTATGGGATTTATTGCGCAACGTTATGGGCAGTTTTCTCATGAACTTGTTGAACGCGCCATTACACTATTAACACGAATGAATCATCGAGGTGGCACAGGATCAGAGCCAGATACAGGGGACGGTGCAGGTCTATTGATGTCAATTCCTGACAAATTTTTTAGAAAAGTAGCAAGAATAGAGGGGATTACTTTACCACAATCAGGTGAATATGCTGTGGCAATGCTTTTTTTGCCGTTTGATACTGTGGCTAAGAATAAGGTTTTAGATAAAATAATTACTGAAATCAGTGCAGATGGTTTTGAGTACATTTTTGATCGAGATGTACCGTTTGATTTTGATGCTTGTGGTCCTACTGCGCAACAGGCTATGCCTGGATTTCGACAGATATTTATTAAGAAACCGCAGCATGTTGCTCTAGGAAGGGATTTTGATGACGCGTTGTATATACTACGCCGTCATTTAGAAGATACGATTTCAGACGAAGATATGTATATTGTTTCGTTATCGGCTAAAACGATTACCTATAAGGGGATGCTTCATGCTTACCAAGTTGGGTAGTTCTTTTTGGATTTACACGATGAAGATGTTGAGGCCAAAATAGCGCTAACTCATTCACGTTTTTCAACTAATACTTTCCCGTCTTGGGACCGTGCACAGCCATTTCGTTTTTTGGCACATAATGGTGAGATTAATACTTTGCAAGGTGACGTTAATTGGATGAAAACGCATGGGGTTGCGATTTATAATGAAGAAAATTCCGACTCAGCCATGATGGAAAATACAATGGAACACTTGTATCGACATGGTCGCTCAATACCGCAAGCACTATTAATGCTGGTGCCAGAAGCACATTCAAAAGAAGCGAATGTGTCAGATGAGTTGGCTGCCTTTACAGAATATAATGAATCATTTATGGCACCTTGGGACGGTCCAGCCGCTGTTGTTTTTACTGATGGAAACATTGTCGGTGCAAGATTGGATCGTAATGGGTTACGACCTTCACGTTATTTGGTGACGGACGACGGGTATGTTATTTTATCTTCTGAATCTGGGGTGGTTGATGTGCCCGCTAATTCAATTATCGAAAAAGGAGTGCTTGGACCGGCAAACATGATTCTTGTAGATACGACGACGGGAACCTTTACAAGGAATGAGGAATTGAAGCATCATTTTGCGACGCAATATCCTTATCGACAATGGCTCGATGAATACCAAGAAACATTGCAAGCCCTACCAAATCAAAATTTATTAGAACAACGTTTAAATGATAAAGAACGGCTGACTCTTTTTAAACGCTTCGGATATACCCAAGAAGTGATTGATGGTGCAGTTTTGAAAATGGCTAATACTGGGCAAGAACCAACGGTTGCCATGGGTTATGACTCACCATTGGCAATCTTATCAGACAGGCCACAAGGATTATTTACTTTTTTAAACAACAATTTGCGCAAGTGACCAACCCGCCAATTGATGCACTTCGTGAGCATTTAGTCATTGCAACACAAATGTATTTAGGTAGAGAAGTTGATTTTCAACGAGATTTACCAGAAAATGCTAGCAAGTTAAAAATTGACTCACCAATTCTTTCACCGGCTGATTTTGCTAAAATTGCACATATTTCCAATTCTAAACAAAAGGTTGCGCTTATCAAGCTGGCTTATAACTTAACCGGACTAGCAAATGGGCGATTGGAGCGTGCTCTAATTGGAATTAATCAGCAAGCCGATGCAGCGATTGCTTCTGGCGCAACAATTTTGATTCTATCTGATCGTGAGGTAACCAAAAATCAACTGACTGTACCGGCTCTTCTAGCTGTGTCCTCACTAAAAAATTATTTGGCGGCCAACGGAAACGCCACAAATGCTTCCATTGTATTAAACACTGCGGAAGCCATTGAAACCCATCATTTTGCAACGTTGGTTGGGTACGGTGCAGCCGCGATATATCCGCGTGGTGCTTACAGAATTTTAGAAGCATACGATATGAATGATGCAGCACATCAAGAAAACTATCGTGTAGCTGCTGAAAAAGGTATCGTTAAGATTATGGTCAAAATGGGTATTTCTACGATTCAAGGCTATTATGGAGCGCAATTATTCGAAGCGATTGGCTTATCAAAAAATGTAGTTGATACCTACTTTACTGGTACACATTCACGAATTGGTGGTTTAGACTTAAATCAAATTGAGGAAGAATACTTAAAACGCTATACAGCAGCGTATGACGAATCTCAAGACGACCCAATTCCTTCAGGTGGTGCTTATTCACTACGAGAAGATGGTGAATACCATCTATACAATCAAATGATGATGTATAAATTTCAAACGGCGGTTCGGACTGGAAATGAAGAACTCTTCAAGGAGTATGTGGCTGACATTCATGAAGCGGAGCATGAACATCCTGGCACTATCCGGTCAATGTGGGAGATTGTGCCTAATCGTCAACCCATTGACATTCATGAAGTAGAGCGTATTGAAAATATAGTGAAGCGATTTAAGGTTGGTGCCATGTCATTTGGTGCATTATCCCAAGAGGCTCATGAAACGATAGCTGAGGCAATGAACCGATTAGGCGCTAAGTCAAATTCTGGTGAAGGTGGTGAGAATAGGAAACGTTTTCACACAATTAAAAATTCTAAAATTAAGCAGGTTGCTTCCTCACGTTTTGGTGTTAACGCAGAATACTTGATGTCAGCCGAAGAAATTCAAATCAAAATGGCGCAAGGGGCCAAGCCTGGCGAAGGTGGACAACTAGCTGGAAATAAAGTGTTTCCATGGATTGCCGAAACACGTGGTTCAACACCAGGGGTACGCTTAATTTCTCCGCCACCACATCACGATATCTACTCGATTGAGGATTTAAAGCAGTTAATATTTGACTTGAAAGCGGTTAACCCATATGCCAAAATCAATGTTAAATTAGTTTCCTCAACAGGTGTTGGTACGATTGCAACTGGTGCGGTGAAAGCTGGTGCTGATACGGTGACCGTTTCTGGATATGATGGTGGCACAGGGGCGGCGCCACGAAATTCGATTCGTGATGCTGGATTACCATGGGAATTAGGGTTAGCTGAAACACACCAAATTTTATCCGCTAATAAATTACGTCAGCGAATGACTCTAGAAACTGATGGCAAACTGTTGACTGGTAGAGATATAGCTATTGCCGCTATGCTTGGTGCGGAAGAGTTTTCATTTGCAACCTTATCAATGGTGGCTATAGGCTGCATTATGATGCGTGTTTGCCATTTAAATACTTGTCCAGTGGGCATTACTTCTCAAAATCCATTATTGCGTTCACGTTTCCAGGGGAAACCGGAAGATATCATAAATATGATGACTTTTTTGGCACAAGATTTACGCGAGTTAATGGCTGAATTAGGGTTCCGCACCTTGGAAGAAATGGTCGGACATACAGAACTGTTGAAAACTCGCTTTACAACGAACAAAAAGTATAAGTCACTTGATTTTTCGAACATGATTGGTCAAGTTATTCCAATAGCACGAAAAACAAAAGACCCATTCATTGCTAAGCGACAATGGCCAGAATTAGATATGGCTGCCAAAGCAGCCATTGATAACACACAAACATTAACGATGTCTGCACCAATTGATAATGTATCACGTGCTGTTGGCGCTCGGATGGGTGGTTGGATAGCAGAGCGTTATGGAAATACCAAATTATCACCAGGACTCCTTAGATATACGTATACTGGCTCTGCAGGGCAGTCTTTTGCAGCCTATACGACACAAGGAATGGAGCTTAAGGTCATTGGAGAAGCCAATGATTATGTTGGTAAGTCATTATCAGGTGCGCGTTTAATTGTAACGCCACCAAAAGATGCAGGATACGATACGAATAATTCACCAATTATCGGTAATGTTGCTTGTTTTGGTGGATTTGCTGGTGAGGCATATTTCCATGGCCGCGCGGGTGAGCGATTCTTTGTTCGCAACTCTGGCGTTTGTGGTGTTGTTGAAGGCGTTGGGGATCACGGTTGCGAATATATGACGGGTGGCGTTGCTGTCATTCTGGGTAAAATTGGTCGTAATTTTGCTGCTGGTATGTCGGGTGGTATTGCTTATATTTATGATCCAGATCATCAAGTGGCTGCTAATATTAATCTGGAAATGGTTGATCTTTTTGAGATAAATCAAACACATGGAGACGACGTATTGTATAGTTTACTTCAATCACATGCAGCGTACACTGACTCACAAAAAGCTAAAGATATTTTAGCGCATTTTGAGGATGAAAAGGCTAATTTTATTAAAGTATATCCAACCGAATATCATCAGGTTTTAAACATTATGAATAAATATGAAACCGAAGGATTTAGTGGATTGACTAAGGAACTCAAGGCTTTTAATGAACTGATGCCAGAATATGAACGAGTACCAGAAACTGAAGAAGAATTAGAAACATTATTATCGAAATGAGGTAATTATAATGGCTGATCCATTTGGCTTTCTCAAATATGAACGTGTTGATAATCCTTATCGTAAAATTACTGAACGTATTAAGGATTTCAATTACATGGCAGAACCACTAGCGTTTGATCAACGAGTCGAACAAGCTGCTCGATGTATGAACTGTGGTGTTCCTTATTGTCATATTGGTGCGTTGTACGGCAATAAAAGTAAACAAATGAGTGGTTGTCCAAATGACAATCTAATTCCGGAATGGAATGACCTCTTGTATCGAAAAGAGCTCCATCAAGCTTGGTTAAGATTGGCAAAAACAAATCCAATTCCTGAGTTTACTGGAAAAGTTTGTCCTGCGCCATGCGAAGTGTCGTGTAATGAGTTTTTGAATGGTGCAGGTGTGACAATCAAAGACAATGAAGATTTTATTGTTGAATATGCTTTTGCGCATGGCTGGGTAGTTCCAGAAGGATTACCAGAACAGCGAACTGGTAAAAAAATTGCAGTCATCGGCTCCGGGCCAGCAGGGATTACAGCAGCTTGGCGCTTAAATCAATTGGGCCATGAGGTCACTATTTTTGAAAAAGATGAACGTTTAGGTGGCCTTTTAATGTATGGCATTCCAAACATGAAATTAGAAAAGTGGGTTGTTGATCGTCGTTTTAAAGTCATGTCAGAAGTCGGTATCAAATTTAAAGTTAATACAACGATTGGAGAGGATATTACTAAGGAACAATTAGACGCTGATTTTGATAAAGTCATTGTTGCTACTGGCGCATCGGTTGCACGAGATGTAGATGTACCCGGACGTGATTTGAAAGGAATTGATTTTGCACTACCATTTCTAAGCCAGACAACCAAAAATGTATTAAGAAACGGTACGACTACATTTGAAAAAACATTATCTAATCAGCAGGTGATTGTGATTGGTTCTGGTGACACGGCGACAGATTGTATTGCAACAGCGATTCGGCTAGGTGCAGAAAATGTAACACAGTTTGATTATCATACTGAAAAGCCGACAGATCGTACGACACCTTGGCCGGAATATCCATGGCAAAAGCGAATTAGTTATGGGCAGGCGGAAGCCATGGACACAGTTAACCAGGAATTAATACCTTATCAAACGCAAACAGTAGAATTTTTAGGTAATTCATTTGGAGAAGTAACTGGCGTTCGAACTGTTTTGATTGATGCCAATAAGCAAGTGATTTCGAATTCGGAAAAAGACTATTCTGCTGATTTGGTATTGGTTGCAGTAGGATTTACAGGTCTCAATACGAAAATATTAAATGATTTGGATATTACTCGCCTGAATGTCATGGGGACAACAAACCAAGAGAATTATATGGTAGCGGGTGATGCTAATACTGGTGCTAATTTGGTTATCACTGCTATTCATGACGCTCGTTTAGTGGCCGAGTTGGTTGATGCAAAACTTCAAAGTTTTGCTGATCGTTTTTCAGTTAAAGTAAATTAGCTAACGAATTAAAAATATTTTTCTTGTAAGCATTATTTTGATAGAATAATGCTTTTTTGAATGTTCTTTATATCATTTTAAATACATGTTGCATCTAAAATCTATTGACAGGTTAAGTGAATTACTGTAAAGTGATTAACTAAGGTAATTACTTTAGTTAATCAAATGCGCAGAAAGAGGTATCGAATCCTAATTCAATTATATAAGATTCAATTTTAAAATAGTCAGCAATTGTGTAGAAGTGCATAGGCAGTTCGCGAAGCGAGAAAACAATTAAATTAATACGGAAAAATATTATGACTCAAAAAAAGATTGAGCAACGTGCATTTATGGTCGGACTTGCGATGAATTTGCTGATGGGCAGTTTGGGAATTGTTGTTTATTATATTACCCAGATTCAAGCGTTGTTCGTAGATAGTTACTTTACAATAATGACACTGGTTTCTGGAATCGCTGCAATTACGATTTCAAAGTATAGTGCCAGAACAAGTGAGCGTTTTCCAAATGGTCACTTCATGTTTGAACCAATGTATGCTGCTTTTAAATCAATGATGACACTGATTTTGTTAACGACCTCCACTATTCAAGTAAGTCAAAAAGCATATCAATATTTCGTTTACCATAAAGGGGATGTATTAAACTTAACGCCGATAATTCCATATGAAATCATTATGGTCATATTATGTTTAACGATATCTTTGTTTTATAGTCGGCAAAATCAAAAAATTGGTCGTGCTAGTACGATGCTATCTGCAGAATCCAAAAGTACGCGAATTGATTCAATCATGTGTGGGGGGATTGGGTTAGCAGCCTTTTTAGTTTTATTGATTCCAAAAAATTCAATCCTAGGGTTCTTGCTATACACGGGTGATTTCTTTGTGACGGTAATACTAGTCTTATTTTCAATTGCAACGCCGGTTAAAGTACTAAAAAATGCATTCATTGAAATCTGTGGCGGCCGGTTAATTGATGAAAACATTCAGAATGAATTTGAAGCATGCCTTAGAAAACACTTTGGAAAAGAAGTCATATTAACTGGCTGTCATATTTATAAAACGGGCATGTATTTTTCAGTTAAAGTGATGATTGATGTTGTCGATGACGAAATTGGGACAGGATTGTTACGTGATAAAAAAGTCCGTATTTTAGAAGAACTTAAAGCATGTTATGAGTTTGTACATTTAGAGTTTGTGTATGCTTAAAAGAAAAAGGGGAAATCAAATGAAAATCAATGTTTATAACGAATATGATCCATTAAAAGAAGTCATTATTGGGGATGCAACAAAGCTATATTTTCCAGATACGCATGAAATAGAGCAGGAAGAACATACTGCAAAATGGAAACAATTTATGACAAAACATATTTATACTCTTTTACGAGGTAAAAAAGTTCCGAGTTTCCTTGCTAAAAAATTTCAACGAGAATTAGCAGAATTCCAACGAATTTTGGAAACACATGGTGTCAAGGTACACCATGTTGATTCGGTAACCCCAACAAATCTAGATCCCTATGGAATGGGGCAAATGTATGCAAGAGATAGTGCTATGAGCGTTGGAGAACATTTTATTGAAGGAAATGTTCAAATTGAAATGCGAAAAATTGAACGACGTGGGTATCAAAGAATTGTTGCAGCTATTAACGATAAGAATCAGGTGCACACGTTAAATCAAAAGGATAAAATATATCTGGAGGGTGGTGACGTTATCGTTAACTATCCTTATGTATTCGTCGGCATTGGTAAATATGCTAGTAATGAAGCTGGTGCAAAATGGCTACAAAGTATTTTAGACAAGGACTATGAGAATGAAATCGTCGATAAACCGTGGAAAGTAGTACCAGTGTATTTGAATGATGATGCAATTTTGCACTTGGATTGTTGTATGACCATTATTGGTCCAAAAACTGCTATTATCCATAAACCTGTCTTAAAAGACTTACCGAAAGAACTGGTCGATTATAAATTTATTGATATTGATGCAAAAACCAGAAAAGAGATGGGTGGGAATGTTTTAGTTATTGGGCCTAAAAAAGTTATTGTGCAAAAAAGACATACAGCGTTGCAAGAGGCTTTAAAAAATGAAGGTTATACGGTCATCCCTATCGTGTTTACATGGCATTCACTATTAGACGGTGCACTAAGATGTGCATCATGCCCGTTAGTGAGAGAAAAAAATGAGTAAAAAGGGCGTTTAGGGCGACTTTTTACTTTTTTGCTGTCTACAGAATAAGAATTAAAAAGCGTAAAAAATATTTTTGATTGACATTGTAGAATTCTAATGATAAATTAGTTTTGTTAAATAATTTAATCTTCGGGGCAGGGTGTAATTCCCGACCGACGGTGATGGTGAATAACCTCAGTCCGTGACCCGCGATATTTTCGCGGTTGACACAGTGAAATTCTGTGACCGACAGTTAAAGTCTGGATGGGAGAAGATTTGAAATAGTTTAGACGATGCTTTTTTAGATTGTCTAGGTTTTTTGAATTAATCTAAACTACTATAAACCCGATGTGTATTTTTAACGCATCGGGTTTTTTGTCCTGAAAAATTCAGGAGGTAAGTATGAATGATTTAACATGGATGAAGCTCGCTGCAGATGAGGCAATTCGAGCAATGCCGTATCAAACTTTTGAAAATCCTAGGGTTGGTGCAGTAATTGTTAAAGATGGTCAGGTTATCGCGACAGGATATCATGAAAAGTTTGGTGAAGCGCATGCTGAAATAAATGCTTTTAATCGTGTCAAAAAAAAGACCGACATTTTAGGTGCTACGCTTTATGTCACTTTGGAGCCGTGTTCCACGCAGGGAAAAGTAGGCTCTTGTGCAGTTCAAATTCAAAATTGGGGACTGAAGCGTGTGGTTGTTGGTAGCATTGATCCGAATCCGTCAACAAATGAAAAAGGAATTAAAATGCTAAGATCAGCTGGTATCGCTGTCGATGTTTTGAATACAGTTGAAAATAAAGAGATCAACCCTGCATTTCATTATTTTTATACCACACGACTACCATATGTTCAGTTGAAACTTGCCATGTCTCAAAACGGATTTGTTGCTGAAAAATTTGGAAAACGAAAAAAACTGACTGATGAGCTAGCTGATGCTGATGTACACCGAGAGCGTGCAACTAGAAGTGCAATAATGATTGGCAGCGAGACCATGATCACAGATCAACCAATGTTAACTGTACGGCACATCAATATCAGTCATAAACAACCATTGAGAGTTGTTATTGATCGTCGTGGACGGTTGCAAAATACGAACTTTGATTTTTCAAATAATTGGCTGATATATACGGAAAATGTTCTATTTTCAAAACAGCATTCTTATGTCAAATTAATGTCTGGTGCGCTTAAAGATATATTAATAGATTTAGCCAAACAAAATATTCAATCTGTGATGGTTGAAGGCGGACCAAGTTTGATTCACTCATTTTTGAAAGAAAACTTGTGGCAAGAAATGCTAATTTATACAACAGATAAAGTATTATCTAAAGATAGTCTGAAAGGAATATCTGTTAGCCAAAAGCCTAAAAATGAAGTGCAAGTTGGCAATGCTGTCAAAAAAGTCTATATCAATCATCAAGGGGGAACGCAATAATGTTTACAGGTATTACACAAGAAGTTGGTCGTTTAATAAGCATTTATCAGCGTAATGACAAAGAAATGCGCTTAAAAATTGCTGCATCCGAGGACTATTTTTCTGATAGCAGAGTAGGCGATAGCATTATGGTTGATGGCGTTTGTTTAACAATTAATCAGCTAGAATCAAATTATGCTGAATTCGATATTATGGTACCGACTTTTGAAACGACCATTGTTAAATTCTATCAAGTTGGGCAAAAAGTAAACTTGGAGAAAGCACTTTTAGTTTCCAACCGATTTGATGGTCACTTTGTTCTAGGTCATGTAGATCAGACAGCTGAAGTAGTCAAAAAAGAGTACAGTGAAGAAACCACATTGTTAACTTTTAAATTAGCAGACCGTCAACAAATAAATCAAATCGTCAATAAAGGTTCAGTTACTATTTCAGGTGTGAGCCTAACCATTGTTCAAGCGAGAGAAGATGTATTTCAAGTTGGTCTAATACCACTTACATTAACCAAGACAACTTTGGGATTATTGCACGAACGAGATTTGGTAAATGTTGAAACCGATATTTTGGCGAAATATTTAATGAAAGGAAAGTAATAATGACAAGTACTACAGAAAAAGTTAAAACAGCAGTTAAAGAGTTGAAAAAGGGTAAGCTGATTATTTTGAGCGATGACAAAAAAAGAGAACATGAAGGAGATTTGGTCGGTTTAGCATCATTTGTGACGGCAGCTACGGTCAATGAAGCCCTTTCAATTGCAAGGGGTGTTCTAGCTGTACCAATCACTAAATCTCGTGCTGATGAACTCGGGTTAGACCAAATGACGACGCATAATTCTGAAAAATTTGGGACAAAGTTCACTGTGAGCGTTGATCATATTGACAGCACGACGGGTGTTTCTGCGTATGAACGTGCTGCCACAATCAAAAATTTAGCTAATCTAAGTACAACATCTGTTGACTTTGAGACGCCTGGTCATATTTTCCCATTAGTCGCTGAAGATGGTGGCGTACTGACAAGACAGGGACATACAGAAGGGGCTGTTGAGTTAGCTAAAATAGCTGGTGTGCCGCCTGTGGCGTATATAATAGAAATTTTGGCACAAGACGGAACAATGGCTCGAGAAAAAGAACTTAAAGAATTAGCGAAAAAACACGATATATTTCAATTATCAATGCAGGATCTAATTAATTACCGAGAAGACCAAAAACAAGCAGGTATTGACGAGGGACCAACGGTATATTTACCAACTCAATACGGTGATTTTCATTTGACGGAGTTTAGCGTGAATGATGAAGAAAAATCTGATTTGCTTATTCAAAGCAGTCGTAGTTTTGATCAAATTCCCTTAGTTCGCTTACACTCCGAGTGTTTAACCGGCGAAATATTTGGTTCACAACGTTGTGAATGCGGTCCTCAACTGAGAGAAGCGCTCAAAACAATAAATAAGCAAGGTGGGGCTCTTGTTTATCTTCGTCAAGAAGGTCGTGGTATTGGACTCCATGAAAAACTAAAAAGTTATGTGTTGCAAGAAAATAAGTTTGATACGTATGATGCGAATGTTCACTTAGGGCATTTGCCGGATGAACGGGACTATAAAAAGGCTGCCAAAATTTTGAAAATATCAGGATTAACCAAAATTCGCTTATTAACGAATAATCCGGATAAAGTACAGTCGTTAATTGACGAAGGTATTGAGGTTATTGAACAGGTACCCTTAATTACGGGCATTAATGATAAGAATGAACAATATATGCAAACAAAAAAGGAAAAATTTAATCACAAGCTGTGATTGACATTAAGAAGGTAAATAAAAATGATTTATAAAGCTAAGTTAATTGATCAAACAAATAAAAAAATTGCAATTGTGGCCAGCAAGTTTAATGATTTAATTGTTAAACAACTTATTTCTGGCGCGCAAGAATCTCTAGAAATGCATGGTATTGATGAGAGTAATATTGATATTATTTGGGTACCAGGAGCTTTGGAAATTCCAATGGTTGCGAAAAGAATAGCGCAGGTTCAAAAATATGATGGTATTGTAACACTAGGTGCTGTAATAAAAGGAGACACAGATCATTATGACCTTGTTATTAATGGTGTTGCTAACGGCATTTCTCAAATAAGTTTAAGTACAGATGTACCAATTGTTTTTGGGGTGTTGACTACAGATACTTTAGAGCAAGCACAGCAACGGTCAGGTGCCAAATCAGGAAACAAAGGGGCCGAAGTTGCACTCAGTTTGTTGGAGCTTATTAATATCTTTGAGCAAATAAAATCCATTTGATAAGCGTTTCTCATATTGCGGATATTGTTTTCATTTTCTATTCTTTTTTGTTTACTTATAATACAGCGTTTGTTCAGTTATGTTACAATAGAAGTATCATACTAATTAGATAAGAATAATCATTTTTATTCTTCTTTTATCATATTCTCATATATCATGAGAGAATAAATTTTGACAGCGAAGAGCGTAACTGAGTTACGTAGAGACATACAATGACTAATTTAAGATGGAAATGATTCATTTTTATCTATAAAGCGCAATGATCAATCAAGTGAGTGTTAGGGACTTCGCTTGAATTGATCATTATTGTTGCGCTTGTTCTTGAATAGTATGCAACTGCCAACATGAACACGCTGGGAAAAACGTGTCGTGGCCACATTTTATCATGTGGTTTTATAATCTTTCCATAAGCAGTAAACAAAAAGGAGGACACTAAATGGAAGCATTCCGAAGAGGTGTTAAGGAAACAATCGCATCGCATCACGTTAATATGGGGAAAGGCTTAGATGCTGAGCAAGTTTCTAAAAATCGTGAAGAATATGGTGCCAACGTTTTTGTAGCTGAAAAAAAAGTTTCATTATTGAAAAAAATCTTAATCAGCCTAAATGATGTTGCTACAATTATCTTGCTAATTGCGGCAGTTATTTCGTTTGTTGCTACATACTTAGAAGATACTGGGAACTATTTTGAAAGTCTCTTAATTATTGGTATTGTCGTTATTAATTCGGTCTTATCAATTGTTCAGGAAGGAAAAGCTGAAGATTCATTAGCAGCCTTGCAAAATCTCAATCGAACGCAAGTTAAAGTTTTACGTGATGGACAGATAGAACAGATTGATGCGGATGATGTTGTGCTTGGTGATGTATTGGTTGTCGAAAATGGTAGCGCAATCGCCGCTGATGCCCGGTTAATTGAGGCTATTGAGCTTCAAGCTGAAGAGTCTGCTTTAACAGGTGAAAGTTTGCCGGTTGAAAAGAATGCAGATGCTACGTTTAAACCAGACGATGAAGTTGGTCTTGGAGAACGAATTACGATGGTATATCGTGGGACGACGATTGTTAACGGTCATGGACGAGCAATTGTTACAGCCGTTGGTATGCAGACTGAAATGGGTAAAATTGCAAGTCTACTTAGTAATGAGTCAAAAATTCCACTAACACCATTGCAACGACGTCTAGTTCAATTAGGAAAAAATATCTCTTGGGTAGCTATAGGTGCCGCAGTGGTTGTGCTTGGGCTAGGTATTTACCAGGGCATGGATTTGAAGCATATCTTTTTGACAGCAATTTCGCTGGCCGTTGCGGTTGTTCCAGAAACATTAGCAGTAATTGTTACAATGACGCTGGCGCTTGGCGTCCAACGAATCGCACAAAAGCATGCGATTATTCGACGGTTACCAGCAGTAGAAACCTTGGGAACAACGAATGTTATTGCTTCCGATAAAACGGGTACATTAACGCAAAATAAGATGACTGTTCGAAGGGTGTGGCAAGATGAACAGGATCATTTGACTAATATTGCAGATGGATTGGACGATGCTACTAAGGAAGTGTTATCTTTGGCAGCCATATCAACCAATGTTTCGGTTAAAACTGTTGAGGGACAGACTGTTTATGATGGTCTACCAACAGAAGTAGCGTTAGTAAGAGCTATTGATAAAGAAGCGACACGGGAAGAGTTGTTAGAAAAGTATCCGCTAGTCGAACAGATACCGTTTAATTCGACGAAAAAAAGAATGACCACCGTCCATAAGCAACCAGAAGGTGGCTACATTGCGATTACCAAAGGTGCATTTGATGTTTTGCTTCCAATGATTAAGCATGGGAATCGTGATAAAGCTGAAAGTGTTAACAAAACTTTTGGTGGACAGGCATTACGTGTTCTGACGATTGCTAAAAGAACATTTGATGTTATGCCGGAAGCGCCAACACAAGAATTTTATGAACAAGATTTGACATTGGTGGGGCTAGTTGGTATTATCGATCCGCCACGCCCAGAATCGGCACCAGCAGTTGAAAAGGCTCGTCTTGCAGGTGTTAGAACAATTATGATTACCGGAGATCACGTTGAAACGGCTAGTGCAATTGCACGTGAAATTGGCATTTTACGTAATGGGGATCAAACAATTACAGGTTCAGAGTTAGCTAAATTATCAGACAAAGAGCTCGATGGTAATGTCCAGAAGTACAGCGTATATGCCCGTGTAACACCAACTGACAAAATTAGAATTATTAAATCATGGCAACGTCAAGATGCAACCATTGCGATGACTGGAGATGGTGTCAACGATGCTCCAGCATTAAAAGCAGCAGATGTTGGTATTTCGATGGGTGAGACAGGGACAGATGTTGCCCGTGAAGCTTCGGACATCATTTTGACAGACGATAATTTTGCGACGATTATTAATGCTATTTCTGAAGGACGTGGTGTTTATGTTAAAGTTCGAAAGACAATTAATTTCTTATTAAGTGCCAATATATCCGAGTTATTAGTGATCTTGATAGCCATGTTGCTGGGGTGGGGCTCACCATTGCTACCCGTACATCTGTTGTTCATTAACCTGGTATCAGATGGTTTGCCAGGATTTGCTCTTAGTCGTGAGCCAATGTTAACCAACGTTATGAACGAACCGCCGATGCCTAAAAATACTAAGTTATTTGCACAAGGGTTAGGTCGTCAAATCGGCTTAAATGCTGCTTTATTTGCGATTGTTACCTTGGCAGCTATATGGGTTGGGCAAAATGTTGTCTTTGGTGGTTTGCAAGCTAACGAACAAATTGGTCAAACAATGGCTTTCACCATTCTGTCATTGACTTCTATATTCCACGTGTTCAATATTCGTTCAGAAAAGACGCTTTTTGCTATTAGTTATCGTGCGAATCCTTCGTTAGTTAACATGGCAATTTTAGCGACAGTAATTACCTTAGTGATTACGTTAATACCATTTACACAGACGTTATTTGGTTTAACGGCGCTTTCATTAGGACACTGGATTGTGATTATAGTTCTTTCTTTAGCACCTACAATCGTTATTGAGTTGTTGAAGTATGTGCGCCCAACATTGTTTAAAGTGTGATAAATGAAAAAGCTTTGTCCTTGAGACAAAGCTTTTTTGTTATATATTTTAAACCTATTTATGATCATTAATTCATAATATTTTGATGTACTTTTTTCTGGAAAAAGGTTTGGTAGATCAATACAATCATTGTCAGAATGATTAACAACCAGAATGCTGTTAAGAATGGGCCAGCATGTGTAGTTAATGAGTTCATTTTTCCTAATTCGCTTAAGAACAAGGGGGTTGAGAAAGACCCAAGATTTGCGCCAATTAATAGAGTTGAGTTAGCCAATGTTTCTGATCCTTTTGGTGCTATAACACTGACTAGCGAGAAAATATAAGATCCTACAAGTGGATATGACATACCGCAAACAACAGCACCAAGTGTGACACCAAAAACGCTATGAAAACTAACCATAATTAATGAACCGAGCGCCATAAATAAAATGCCTAATGGTAAAATAAATTTTTTAACAAAACGATAAATACGTCCGAAAAGTATGCCCATTACCATGCCCATCAGTGTATTAGCTGAAATAATCAAACTTGAAACGGCGCTTGATTTTGAAAGATCAGTGACTATAATATTTGGAACCTGAATAACAACTGCTGTAGTACAAGCAACCATGAATGCTAATAACACCGTCATAATGAGGACAGGTAAGTTAATACGCTGTTTACCATTACCGCTACCTTGTGGGATAGGTGGTTCTGGCACTACTTTTAAAAAGAAGGCTAGTAGTGGGAAAGCCAAAAGATAGATTAAAAATGAAGCATGCCAGTTAATTAGCACGAGTAAGCCAACGACAATGTTTAAAATTGAAACACCAATTTGTTCCGTAGCAGAACGAAAACCAAGCATTTGAGAACGCGTAGGGTCTTCGTAAAATAAATCAATGATAGTGATGGCAAGTGAATTAAACAGGCCAATACCACACCCCACGATTAACCTTGAAATTAAAATTAAGATAAAACTATGGGAGAAAAATGGAAATACACCGGCTACGCCCGTTAAAATTAATCCAATTGTAATCGTTCTCTTAATACCAAGCTTTTTGGAAATGAAACCAGAGAGAAGTAATGTTATCATAACTGAAAATTGCTGTATGGTAGCAATCATATCAATTTGTGATACGGAAATATTTGGGAAACTCTTCGCCATTTCAGGTAATGCAGAGGAAATGGCTGTACCTGTTGTGATCATAACAGATACGGATAAAACAGCTAGAACAAAAATTTTAGAATGAGGATTTTTTTGATTCAAAATAGCACCTTCTTTTTGTCAGAAATTTTGATTATTTCGTCAAAAGATAAACTTTGCTTTCATATGGGCGTAAGGTTGTTCCCTGATCATCTAAATAGTTATTGATTAACAATTCTGAGAACTTCGTTTGTCCATAGTCACGAGTGACTACTTTGTCAGTGAAGTTGCTCAAAACAAGAACAGACTGTTCTTTATAGTGACGAAGGTATGCGTATACCTGGTTGTCTTCAGAATCAATCGCTTCAAACGTTCCATATCTAACAATCTCTGAATCATGACGAAGTTGTATTAGCTTCTGGTAATGGTAGTAAACGGAATCGTTATCAGATAAAACATTTTCGGCATTGATTGCTGTGTAATTTTTGTTTGGTGCGTACCAAGGTGTCACATTTGAAAATCCGGCATTTTGTTGGTTATTCCATTGCATAGGGGTTCTCGCATTATCACGTGACATATTAGCTAAATACTTTAGCATTGTTGCGCTGTCAACAATCTTTTGCTCATCAACAAACTCGTGATAAAAGTTGACTGACTCAATATCTTCATATTGTTCCAAACTCTCAAAATGACCGTTAGTCATACCTAGCTCTTCACCTTGATAAACGTAGGGTGTTCCTTGCATCATATGCAAGGTAGTTGCTAACATTTTAGCAGATAATACTCTGAATTCAGGTTGATCATTTCCAAATCGAGAAACTGCACGTGGCTGGTCATGATTATTCCAGTAGAGACTATTCCATCCCTTGCCATCTAATCCAATTTGCCAACGATTTAAGGAAGCTTTCAACTCCACTAGGTTAATAGGTTCGTCATTCCATTTACCCAGTCGTACGTCCGGATTTGGGCTGAGGGAAACATGTTCGAATTGGAAGACCATGTTCAATTCATGACTATCTAATCCAGTATATTTAATCGCATCTTCAGGGGTTGAGCTAGGCATTTCACCAACAGTAATTGTGTCGTATTTGGACAGTACTTCGTCGTTCATTTGGCGTAAAAATTCGTTAAGTCGGTGACCATCTGCTACAAAATCCATTGTTGTTCCTGCAGTTACTGGTTCTGTGACATCAGGCAAGCCTTCAGGTTTAGAAATTAAATTGATTACATCCATTCGAAATCCATCAACACCTTTATCCAACCAAAAGCGTTCAATATCGAAAACTGCCTCGCGAACCTCAGGATTTTCCCAATTGAGATCTGGTTGTCCTTCAGCAAACATGTGTAGATAGTATTGCTTTCGTTCAGGAACATAAGTCCAAGCAGAACCGCCAAATGCTGCAAGCCAATTGTTTGGTTCATGTCCGTCTACTGGATCCCGCCAAATATAATAATTGGCGTACTCGTTAGTTTGACTCTTGCGACTTTCTTTAAACCAAACATGTTGATCTGACGTATGATTAACAACCAAATCCATCATAATTTTAAGATCTAGGCGATGTGCTTGTTGAAGTAAATCTTCAAAATCCTGCATTGTGCCATAATTTGGGTTAATATTGCGATAATCAGCAATATCGTAGCCGTTGTCTTTATTTGGAGAGACATAAATAGGATTTAACCAGATGACATCAGCACCCAAGTTATGGATATACTGCAATCGTTGAGTGATACCAGCAAGGTCACCAATACCATCGTTATTACTGTCTTGAAAACTCATAGGATATATTTGATATACTACTGAGTCCTTAAACCATTGTTTTGTCATTGTTTGATTCTCCTTTTTATTTTGTACTCATAGATTACCACTTTGCGTAAACGTTTACAATTCATTTATACCAGTACAGTAAACGTTTACTTAGTGTAATAATTGATTTAATCATAAGGGCACGACAAAAATAAGAATTTATTTAATTTATACGATGGAGTAGTGTTGGGATATAATAAAATGAGGTAGTAAGTTAGAAAACGGGGTTAATGATGTCAGTTACAATTAAAGATGTTGCTAAAAAAGCAAATGTTTCAATCGCAACTGTTTCCAGAGTGTTAGCGGGTAAAAAAGAGGCCTACTCTCTAGCAACTGAAAAAAGAGTTCATAAAGCAATTCAAGAATTGGGCTACAAAAAAAATAAAGCCGCAGTAGAATTGGTGACCATGAAAAGCAATGTTATTGCAATTTTGGTATCAACGCCCAAAACAAATTTTGCGATGAAAATCATTGAAAGTATTCAAAAAAATGCCTATAAGAAGGATTTGAGTGTGATAATTTTATTTGTGGGTGATAATGATGAAGAGACGCAAATTAAAGCACTTAATACTGTTATTGAGCGACCGGTCAAGGGCATATTATTAATTTCCGTAGAATTATGTGGTGATGCTATCAATCTACTAAAGAATAGTGGCATTTCGAATGTATTTGTTTCAACTGCAATGAGTAAAGAATCAAAGTTTGTTTCTTCAGATGATTTTAAAATAGGATATGAAGCAACCAAGTTTTTGATTCACAAAGGGCACAAAAAAATTGGTTTATCAAGTTTGGAAGTGGACAAATTTATAGGTCAGCAACGAGTAGCCGGCTATTTGTCAGCTCTGAAGGACCATCATATTCCTCAAAATGATGATTGGATTTTTGATGGCGATTACTCATATGAAAGTGGTGTAGCATCAATGCAATATTATGCATCACAAACGGATATAACAGCAGTTATTGGCGCGAGCGACTTGGCAGCAATAGGCATTATTAATACAGCTCAAAAATTAGATATTAATGTACCAGATCAACTAGCAGTGATCAGCATTGACGGCACTTATTTAGTTGATATTGTTAGCCCTCGTATCACGAGCGTCACACAGTCATTCTATAATATGGGAGAAACTGCTTTAAAAATGTTGTTTAGTAAAGGCAATGAGTCCAGTTACATTTATACCTCTTTTCAGATAGACGAACGCGAGAGTAGTTGAATAAAACGAGAATGATTTCAGAATATATTTGTACTAAAAAGACCCCTATACATTCATCATGTGATGTGTGCATGGCGGTCTTTTTACAGTTGCAGACATTTAGCGCGAAATGGACTTTATATGGGCTCGAAGTGTTATGACCAAACCAACAATAATTAAAAAAATACCAATTGCCGCACCAAACAATCCTGTTGATGACGAAGCACTAGGTGAATTTTCATAGGACAGTAGTGCATATTGTGTCATCACAATGGCAACTAATCCATCAGCTAAATTTAATGATTTTAAATAAGTAATAATTGGACTACGAAAATGACGAGCTTTAATCCAGCCAACGATGGATGTCACAATTTTAGTGAAGCCAATTAGTGCAATTAGCAACACAATACTCTGATTATATCGTTGCGGTTCGTTTACGATATACATATAAATCGATAATGTAACAAGAGCCATGCCCAGTAAACTGTATAAGATACCACCTTCTCGCAAGTATCTAATTTCAATTTTTTCTCGCTCTAAGGGATTTATGTTTGAAACTCTAATTTGACGATATCGCCACAAAAAGTATGATCGAATAGCCAGTAAAATAATATAATAGCCACCAAATATTAAAAACCATAAAGATAAAAAGAATATACCAATAGTTAATTTGATAAGCGCAAATACCAAATTAGATATTGTGCTTGCGGCATTATATAGAACTACACGATCAGATTTTTCTGAAATGTGATGTCTTAAGTTGTGATGATCAATGATGTCATTAAATTTTGTCGTTATTTTTTTGATGAGCTGCATATGATTATCTTTCGTGGAATGATATATGGCGTCCAGTTAATCAGTTAAAGAATTCAATTCTCATTGTATCAAAAATTTGCTGATAAAACGCAGTAACGCTTAAGATTAACAAATTGTAAACAAAAGTATCGGTATTTTGATTAATAAAACGTCATTAACAAAACCGAAACAAAACCTTAGCAATTTATAAACAAAGTAATTAGATAATTAATTCAATCAAAAGGATAAAGGAGATAAGAGATGGCAATTGTATTAAATATCATTATCGGAGTTGTGACAGGGTTAGGTATCGCATTTTTGGGAAATGTGGTGAAGCAACCTGGTACAGTATTGAGGAAAAACATCACCCTTGGCACTGGTATTTTGTTAGGTAGCTTGGGTGCAGTTTCGGCTGATCAACTACTAAATTACGGACCCACACTGATGGAAACTAACTTTGTACCAGCCATTGCAGGCGGCATAGTGTTATCATTTGTCGGCGTATACGCAGGAAAACGATGGTTACATTTAGGCACAAACTAAAAGGATAGTGGAATCTAATGAAGAAAAATGACTTTATAATCATGCTAGGGTGGATTAGTAGTGGCTTTCTATTCGCAATTGGGATGTGTATGGTTTTACTACCGGAATGGGGCGTAGAGTTACAAGGTGCAATTCTAGGTGGCGTTGGTATTATTAGTGCTCTAGCTGTATTTTTGGCTAAACGTAAAATGGCAGGAAAAGCGTTATGGATTTGGAATACTAGAATCGTAGTAATCAGTTTGTTTGGTTTTGTTAGTGCGATCGTATTTGGATTAGGAATGGTAATGACAATGGTTTGGGGGATGATGACTTTGGGTATTATTCTAGGATTTGTTGGCGTACTGATGTTAGCTGCCTTGCTACCAATGGTTAAGGGATTTGAAGAATAAGGCTGAACTCAATTATTATTTTTAACATTAGAAAAGGCATTGTTGATTATATAACGATGCTTTTTTGTGTCGATATGCGAACTCGTGTTCCCTTTTTCTATATGATAAGCTATTTAAATATTAAGAAAGAGGAATGATACATGAAAACAGCAGTGTTTCTTTTGTTAAACGAATATGCAGATTGGGAAGGTGCCTATCTATCAAGTCAATTAAATCAATTAACCGATTGGACAGTCAAAACTGCTTCCATTCAAAAAACTATACACTCCATTGGTGGTTTTCAGACTAAAGCAGACTACTCTATTAATGAGATTCCTCTAGAAACCGAGTTACTTGTTTTGATTGGTGGTAATTCATGGCATATCAACAGCCTTGAAATTACTAATCTAATCAAAAATCGTTTAGTCGCGGGGAAAACGGTGGCGGCTATTTGTGGTGCAGTTGATTTCTTGGCCAAAAATGGTCTATTGAATGATAAAAAACATACTGGTAATTCAGTATATTTGTGGCAGAGTTATGAGCAATATACAAACTTGTCTAGATTCTTGGAAGAACAAGTTGTAGTAGATGAACCTTTAATTACTGCCAATGGAACAGCAACCTTAGAGTTTACAAATCAAGTTATGAAAACAGTTCACGCACTGCCAGTAGATCAAATTGATAAAACAACCAATCTGTACAAACTGGGATTTTACAAGTATTGTGACAAATTCGGTAATCCCTATGCTTAGCGAATGAGCTTGCATTTATTCATGATTTGGTTTACCTTCAAGTAAGTAAATAAAGGACACAAATTATGAAATATAAAATTTTTATAGTTGAGGATAATCAAGAAATCGTAAGCCTGCTGAAAAAGGGTTTGATTAGTTGGGGACTAAGTGCAGTTAGTTGTAAAGATTTTAATCAAGTTGAAGAGGAAATTACAATGCATTCACCACATTTAGTGTTGATGGATATTAATTTACCTTACTATAATGGCTTTTTTTGGACACAGAAAATACGTCAAAATAGCATGATACCGATAATTTTTTTATCTAGTCGTGATGAAGAAAGTGATATGATTCTGGCTATGAATTTCGGCGCAGATGATTACATTACTAAGCCGTTTAACATAGATTTATTAATCGTAAAAATTAATGCATTGCTGAGACGCGAATATAGCTTTAGTGTAGAGAAAAAGCATTCTCAATTTCAAGGTTATACCTTGAATATTATTGATAATCAGTTAATATATGACAGTCGAGAGGTAGTTCTCTCCAAAAATGAAACAAAGCTATTGTATCTTTTATTTACTCATCCAAATCAACTTGTTACCAGAGAGGACATTATGGCTACTTTGTGGGATAACGAGATGTTTGTTGATAAGAATACGTTAGCGGTCACGCTAACGAGATTGCGTAACAAAGTAACAGAAATTGGATTTTCAAAGTATTTACAAACTGTCAAAGGTAAGGGGATTAAGCTTAGTGATTAAAAAAATATTTGGCTTAGCGTTGCAGTTTTTATCTGACTTTTGGTATCTGTACGCCTCATTTATGTTAACTTTTCTTTTGCTAATGTGGAGCGTGATTATGCGATCACTAAGTTTAGACTCGATGTTCGATGTCCTTTGGGGTGGTTGTTATATTTTAATTGTAATTACTTGTATTTTATTTTGGAAATGGTACCGAGCACACAAGGGACTGATTCAGTTGCTGTGCGAAGAAGAGGTACATACATTATCAAGCATTGCGACCTTGTCTAGTCACGAACGAATGTACCAACAATTAATTAAAAAGCAACAATTGCATCAAGAAAAAATGCAGGCACAGTTAAATGAAGATGCAAATGACATTCAAGATTACTATGCAATGTGGGCCCATCAAATTAAAGTACCGCTGTCCGTTTTAGATTTAATGAATCAAACTGGGACAATTGAAAAATATGAAACTAGTAATCAATTGTTAGTGGTCAATCAGTATTTGGATATGATGTTGCAGTTTATTCGTTTAAAAAACTTCAATCAGGATATAGCGTACCAGGATATGAGTGTCCAAAAGTCTTTAAGATCGGTGATCAAAGATTATAAATATTGGTTCATCCATAAAGATTTAGCTGTTAGCATAAATGAATTTGATTTTTCTGTCGTTAGTGATGCCAAATGGCTTCGATTTGTATTTGAACAAGTTATATTTAATGCAATTAAATATACACCTCAGGGCAAAATAAATATTATTTGTCAAAATGACAATCAGGTCATTATTAAAGACACGGGCATTGGTATTGCGCAAAATGATTTACCAATGATTTTTAATCAAGGCTATACAGGATTTAATGGGCGCATTAATAGTAATGCGAGTGGTCTTGGTTTATACATGGTTAAAAGAATTTTAAATAATTTAGGTCACGATATAACCATTCAATCTGAAGTAAATGTTGGTACAACAGTCATAATTAATTTTCAACAAACTGTAATTAAATAAACCTTACAAAGTTGTAAGGTGTGGAGATGATATGTAAGGTTAATCATCTCTTTTTTAATTTAAAATAGAATTATGATAAACGATATAGGAGAATAAAATTCATGACACTACTTAAAGTTGAGAATTTGAAAAAAGAATATCAGAGTAAATTTAAAAATAATACAGTTGTTGCCTTGGCGGATGTCAGTTTTGAGGTAGAGAAGGGTGAGTTCATTGCAATCATGGGTGAGTCTGGTTCAGGTAAATCGACTTTGCTAAACTGCATTGCCACACTTGATCAACCAACAGCAGGAACTATTTCTTTAAATAATCAGAATTTCAAACATTTGTCAGATAAACAATTAGCTGCCTTTCGCCGAGATCATCTAGGATTTGTGTTCCAGGATTTTAATTTGCTTGATACAATGTCGGTTGCGGATAATATATATTTACCGCTTATACTAGCTAAAAATACAAATAATAAGGAGCAGAAACTGAGTAATCTTGCCAAACAGTTGGGATTACAAGATCTATTGAATAAGTATCCATATGAGTTATCTGGCGGACAAAAACAGCGAGTGGCTATTGGCAGAGCGTTGATCACCAATCCAGAAATTTTATTAGCTGATGAACCAACAGGAGCTTTAGATTCTAAGAATTCAGCTGATATTTTGTCAATATTTGAACAATATAATCAGCAAAATCAAACAATATTAATGGTTACGCATTCTGCTTTGGCCGCTAGTCATGCTCAAAGAGTTTTATTTATTAAAGATGGAAAAGTGTTCCATCAGACATACCGAGGGAATAAAACGGAGCAAGAAATGTTACTGACAATTAGTGATGCCATGACTAATTTATTAGGGGGGATTGATTAAAATGTTGTATTGGAAATTAGCTTGGCAATCAATTGTAAAAAACAGGTTAGAGTACTTACCATTTATGTTAGCAGGCAGTGCTGCTGTCGCTTTGAACATGGTTATTCAGTTACTTATTTATTCAAAAGGGGTCAAAAAATTAGCAGCCAATGTATCTGTAATTGAAATGCTTACTTTTTCTCAAATCGTAATTGCTATTTTTTCTATTATTTTTCTGCTCTATACCTATAGTTTTCTAAGTAAACGAAAACAGTCAGAGTTTGGTCTTTTCAGCATTTTAGGGTTACAAAAAATTGATCTGATTAAAATTAGCTGGAGACAACAATTTATTTCTTTTCTGGCAGTTACTTTTTTTGGCCTCATTACTGGTGTTGTGTTCAGTAAAGTATTAATCTTACTATTTATGAAGCTCGTGGGTGGTACCGAATTCCAGCTAAACATCACAACCGTGTCAATAGTATTTATTGTCGTATTTTTTATGATATGTTTTTTATTCTTGCTGATAACAGACATATTTTCGATTTTTAAACTTAAAACCATATCTTTATTGCATGCAACTAAAAAGGGAGAATCAGAACCCAGAAGCCATTGGGTATTATTTGGCCTTGGACTAGTCCTGCTAACAATGGGATATTATATTTCCTTAACGGTTCATTCACCTTTAAAAGCAATTGGTCAATTCTTTATAGCTGTACTGTTAGTTGTTTGTGCGACATATATTCTGTTCATCGTAGCTTCGACGATTATTTTAAAAGTAATGAAACGAAATGGAAAGTATTACTACCAAGCAAATCATTTTATAACTGTGTCGAATATGTTATTTAGAATGAAGCAGAATGCAACAGGTCTGGCTAGCATTACGCTATTAACAACTATGTCGCTGGTTGTTATTGTTACAACAGTTTCAATGTTTGTTGGACAAGAAGACTACATCAATCAACAATTTCCGCGGGCTGTTATTTTGACAAGCTCATCTGACCGTAAAGTGCCCATTAAGTCTGTGAGAAAAGTTGCTAGTAATAATGGTATAAAAATAGACAAACCCTACAAATTAGAAATTAGTACTGCGATAGCTGGGGATTTAACGACTCAAGGGAAGCTACAACCTTTAACTGGTGATTCCGTTGGGAGTGCCGACAATTTGTCTGAAATCCAGTTCATAACAGAAAAACAGTATAAATATATGGCCAATAATAGCTCAAACAAGTTAAAGGCTAATGAAATATATGTCTATGATAGACAAGGAACATTCAATGGGGGCAATATCACTTTTTTGGGTAAAAACTACCATGTGAAAAGCGTGTTGAAAAAGATTAAAGGGATTCCTAGTGTTCAGCCTAATATGACACATTCACTGATAGTAGTTGTGCCTTCTAAGAGTGTTACAAGTGCTCTAGGAAACGAGTTTAATGATTTAGGTGATACGAAACAGAATATTACTTATAAGAACCAGTTATTATTCAATGTCACAGGTACTGAGCAGCAAAGAGAAAAATTCTTAAAAGAGGTATCTCAAACATACAATATTACGAGTGAAGATAGATTTTCAACAATATCTGTATTAAAAGAATTTTATGGTGGCTTTTTCTTTATTGGTTTAGTATTCTCAGTTAGTTTTATTATGGCAACTGGTTTGATTATTTATTATAAGCAAATATCTGAGGGACGTTCTGACCAAAAGCAATTCGATATTTTGCAAAAAATAGGCATGTCCAGTCAAGAAGTTAAGCAAACGATTCGTTCACAAATCATTTGGATATTTGGTCTACCTGTGGTTGTCGCGATTATGCACTTATGTTTTGCGATGCCAATGATTCATAAAATTCTGCAATTGTTTGGTATAATTATTGGTCCAGTAGTTTATCTGACCACTGTACTAACAGTGATCTCGATAGTTGTAATTTATTACTTAATCTATCTGAAAACATCGAAAACATATTATCAGCAGGTTTCAAGAAAAATATCTTAGAAGTGTGTTAGAAAAAATAAAAAAAGCGATTTCAATCACTGAAGTCGCTTTTTAAATTTGGCAAAATTAAACTTATAAAAATCAATTAAAGTTTTTTAAAACTGCAGTTGCTTGATCGGTAATCATTTGCGACACGATTTTAATTGCAGGAATTCTTTTTTGTGGCTTACGTTCTAAAAGGTAGATTTGTCTCTTGCTTTTAGTATCGAAATCATGAACAAAAATTCCATTCATATCAGTACCCGCAGTAAGTGCTAAGGAAGGCAAAATGGAGATACCGAGTTGTGATTTCACTAAGCTTTTTATAGCATCATAACTGTGAATTTCACTAACGACATCAGGGTCAAATAAATTTTCTCGGCATATTTGGATGATATGATTGGATAAATATGTATTCTTGGGTTCTATGATCCACTTTTTTGATGCTAAGTCTGAAAAGTGCTTAATTGGGAAAATACTTTTATCGTCTTTACTTGAGACTACTAATAATTTATCTTCGCCAATATTGGTCGATATGATGTCCGAATTGGGAAAAGTGACCTTTTTTTCAAAATAACCGGATAAAACAATATCAAATTTGTGTGACCGAAGTCCTAATAAGCTTTGGTCGGGTTCTTCTTCATATATTCTGCATTCTATACTTGGAAAAGTTTGATTAATCTTTTTTATGACAGGAATAAGTATAGAATTTAATGCGCTAGTGAAAGTTGCAATTCTAACAATGCCAGTAATTTCACTTTGTCGTGTTTTAAAATCATTTTCGATCGTTTCTAATTCAGATAAAACTGGCTGGGCTCTCTCCACTAGTTCTTGTCCAGTTTGGTTCAGATAAACTTTCCGTCCTTGTTTTTCAATCAGCGTTAATTCTAAATCGTCTTCAAGGTCTTTTAATTGCTGTGATATTGTTGCAGGACTAACAAATAAAGCATCAGCAACTCGATTCATTGTTCCTAGTTCGGCTAGGTGGGTTAAAATTTGCAGTTGCCAAATATTCATTCATATTACCTCAATCATTTAGAAAAACTGAACTATATCGTCAGATACTTTATCTTTTCATTAATTTTATATTGCTTTAAAATTAATTTCAAGTTAACTATTAATTGAAAGAGGTATCTAAATATGATAGAAGCATTTGAAAAATCACAGGAACCGTGGGCTGATGTAGAAAAATATGTTGGTCGGTACGCTGGAATGGATTTTAGTCCCGATATTATTGATCACGCAAAAGGAACCTACTTGTTTACAGAATCAGGTGAAAAAATACTTGATTTTACATCAGGGCAGATGAGTTCTACATTAGGACATTCAAATCCGGAAATTGTTACGACTTTACAGCAAACCGTACAACGATTGGATCATTTATATAGCGGAATGCTTTCGCGACCTAATATTAATTTGTCTAAAAACATTGCCAGTAAAACAGGGGGAAATTTAAAAAAAGTTATTCCGTTGTCGACTGGGTCGGAAGTTAATGAAGCCGCTTTGAGAATGGCTAAATTGGTCACAGGCAAATTTGAGGTTGTCTCTTTTAATAAATCATGGCACGGTGTGACGCAGGCTAGCGCTGGTGCTACCTATGCCTCAGCTAGAAAATCAGGGGCACCAACGTCTCCAGGTCAACTTTCAATTCCAACGCCGTATACATACCGTCCCAGTTTTTTCAATTCAGAAGGAGAATACGATTGGCACAAAGAACTAGATTATGGATTTGAAATGGTTGATGCACAATCGGTTGGTAGCCTAGCGGCTTGCATTGTGGAACCAATTGTATCGGGTGGTGGTATTCTGGTGCCCCCAAAAGGATACTTGGCAGCACTAAAAGAAAAATGTCGCGAACGTGGTATGCTACTGATATTTGATGAAGCGCAAACTAGCTTAGGTAGAACTGGTGAATGGTTTGCATATCAGTACGATGACGTTGAACCTGATATTTTGACTTTATCAAAAACATTGGGTTCGGGTCTACCCTTGGCAGCATTAGTTACGACGGATAAAATTGAAAAAAAGGCTCATGAAAAAGGATTTCTTTTTTATACATCGCACGTAAACGATCCCTTGGTAGCAGCTGTTGGTTGCACAGTTATGAATATTATTGAACGTGATAATTTATGCCAAGTAACCAAGGAAAAAGGAAATTATTTACATGACGGATTGCAGAAACTAGTCGATAAATATGATATTGTTGGGGATGCTCGCGGTCGTGGGCTTCTGCAAGGATTAGAAATTATAAAAAGTAAAAGCAATAAAGAAAGATCTGAATTTATTGGTGATGAAATTACAAAACGCTGTTATAAACTAGGGCTTCATATGAACATTGTTAATCTGCCAGGGATGGGTGGTGTGTTCAGGATAGCTCCACCATTAACTGTTAGTTATGAGGAATTAGATAGCGGTCTGGCAATCCTAGAACAGTCTATTAAATCTGTTCAAAATGATATTAACCTTGGTACTTTATAGAATACTCAAAGGAGAATAATTATTTTTGAAAATATTAAAATGATCAGAAATTACGATCCCGCCATTTCTTCTAATTTGCAAATTATTTTAACTTATTCTGGTTTGCATGCCGTTTGGTTTTATCGCATTAGTCATCAGTTGTGGCAACTCAATTTGAAGCTTCTTGCGCATCTATGTTCGCAATGGGGACGTTTAATCACGGGAGTCGAGATACATCCTGGCGCGCAAATTGGGAGACGTCTGTTAATTGACCACGGTTCTGGAACTGTGATTGGTGAAACAGCAATTATTGGTGATGATGTTATTTTATATCATGGTGTAACTCTAGGCAGCACCCATCATGCACTTGGAGATACAAGTCGCCGGCACCCAAAAATCGGCAATCACACATTGATTGGTGCCCATGCTACTATTTTGGGAAATATTACAATTGGAAATCATGTGAAGATTGGAGCTGCAACAGTGGTCTTACATGATGTTCCAAGCCACGTGACTATCGTTGGTAATCCTGCGCATATATTGCACAAAAATCCGAATATCTAATAAAATAATGTAATATTATCATAATTGTGTTAGAATGTATGATATTCTAGACGTTATGAGGGAAAATTATGAGTGTTTACTTTGAAAGTGCGATAGAGAATCATCTTGCTATCGCGGTGACCGAACTAAGCCATGCCGATGAAATATTTGAGTTACTCTATAATGATCAAGAAAACATCGGTCAATTTCTTGGGTTTGTGGCATTAACAAAAACAAAAGAAGACGAAGTTAATTATATAAAGAAAAAAATGCATGGTATCGCAGATGGTACTGATGCCTTGTTTTCAATTATTCGAGATAATCATATTGTGGGTGTAATTGATCTTCATTATATTGATTCAGAGAACAAAAAAGCAGAGATAGGATATTGGCTACATTCAAAATTCCAGCATCAGGGTATCATGACCAAGTCTGTCCGTAAGATTTGTGAGTATGCTTTTGAAAATATTGGTTTGAATAAGTTATCATTGTTTGCCGATGTAGAGAATATTGGCAGTAATGCAGTTGCCAAACACGCAGGTTTTTCATATTTGGCAACTCATCCGGATTACTATGTTCATCGTGGTCAATTGCGCGATATGAATGAGTATTATCTGCTCAAACGAGAATTTTAAATGTAATAATTAAGCATGAAAACAGTATTGTTGATTAACCTGCTATATAATTAAGCTAATTAATAGTTAGTTGAATGTAGAGAGGAGAATCATGTCACATAATCAAAAAGAAAGTAATAAGGCTTTGAAATTGGGCATTGGCACCAACAAAGTGGGCGGTCATAATTTATTCGAGGGCCTACAAGATGAAGACGGCTTTGATATAGTTCGGGAAGCATTGGATTCGAAGGTCCAAATGATTGATACGGCTTATATGTATGGTCTTGGTCGCTCAGAAGAAATCATTGGTGAAGTTCTTAAAAAGTACCCCCGCTCAAGCTTTAAAATTGCTACTAAAGCGGCACAAGATCCAGAAAATGATTTAAAAATAAATAATACACCAACTTTTCTTAAAAAAGCAGTTGATGATGCCTTGGCAAGACTTCAGACGGACTATATTGATATTTTCTATATTCATTTTCCTGATGAAAACACGCCCAAAGATGAAGCAGTTGCTGCTTTAAATGATTTGAAGAAATCTGGGAAAATTCGTGCAGTCGGTGTGTCAAACTTCAGTTTAGAACAAATTAAAGAAGCTAATAAAAATGGTCAAGTAGACTATGTAGAAGATGCATGTAGTTTAGTGCACCGCGAAGCGGAAAATAAATTATGGCCATACTTGCAAGAAAACCATATTAGTTTTGTGCCATATTTTCCATTGGCTTCTGGATTGTTAACAGGAAAGTACAGCTTGGCGGATGCTGATAAGTTTGATCAGTTTACAAAAGAGCAATTTGAAACAATTATCTCTGCCTTAAAACTTGTTGAGAAAATAGCGGAAAATCACAATGCTTCAATTTCGCAAACTATTCTGGCTTGGTATATTGCTAATCCCAGTATCAGTGCGGTTATTCCTGGGGCGCGTAATGCAAGCCAAGTGACCAATAACGTTGCTACATTAAACATTGACTTAACTGAAACAGAATATCAGCAAATTGACACTGCCTTTGAAAATTTTTAGGTAGTGTTGTACTATAAATTTATATGAAAAAGCAAGTCATATTACTGACTTGCTTTTTTACGCTATTCACACTTTAGAAAGAAGGAATGGATATGGAAAAATATCATCGTGCATTTGGCGTTTATGGCATTATTTATTCAAGCAGCAAAGGGATTGTTGTCATAAAAAAGAATGGTGGACCTTACATTAATCGTTTTGATTTGCCGGGTGGCAGTTTAGAAGATGGTGAAGAATTATCGCTTGCTATTAAACGTGAAATAGCAGAAGAAACAGGTTTGACGGTTCAGAAATATAGTCAGTTGGGAATTACTAGTTTTAAATATCCTTGGGATTATTTAAATTACCACTATAATCAACACATCGCTGTATTTTATGATGTTGAAGAGTTGTCTGGCAAAATTGAAGAGATAGCACCACAGTTTGATGGGCAAGATTCATTAGGCGCTGTTTTTATACCGCTTGAAAATATTAGTATTCGTAATGCTTCACCATTGGTTTTAAAAGCAAAGGAATACTTATTGAATAATCGTCGTTTTGAAGATGAAGATACGATATTTGATGAGTGGACCGTGTTGGAAAATGCTGTATTTTAAGAAAAGTACTGATTGTTAACAGTCAGTACTTTTTTATTGATGACTTTTACGATATTGATAGGGAGTATTTTCAGTCCATTTTTTAAATTGTCGTGAAAAATGAGCGGGATCTCGGTAACCCAGCGCTTCACTAATGTCAATCACACTCAAATCAGGCATTTGCAGTAACCGCTTGGCTTGGGCAATTTTTAATTTTGTTAAATATTGTCGTGGCGCGTATCCATAAATGTTTCTAAACACTTCTCCGCCATAACTTGGACTAATTTTTAAATCACTATAAATTTTGTCGATACTTAAGCGTGACGAATGATCGCTAACAATGAAATCTTCGTTAAAATAGCTGTGGATATTTTTTTGCAAAGTAGTTCTTATACCATAAGCAATTGAACTGGCTATTTTAAGTTGTGAGGAGTTAAGTGGTGTGTGTTCTAATATTTCACTAGAAAATAATTGGAAAATAAAATCAGACAGTAACACGTGAAGTTTCAACTCATCCTTAAAAGTGTACGCCATATTCTTATTTAATACATCCCGTAATTTGTCCAAACTTTTTATAAGAGGGATATTTTTTAGTGAGCCGTTAGGAAAATTAAGGATACCCTGATTTATTAAATTTGTGACGAATCGTTCATCATCTAAATTGAAATGAAAATTAAAGTAGGTTGTATTTGTTAGACTAGTTGTTTCGTGCCATACATTGGGATATAAAACCATAATATCTCCAGATTCTAGGCGAATTGTATTATCAAAGGCCGTTACATTGATTGCGCCTTCGACAATGTAAAATACTTCAAATGCCAGATGACGTTCAGAAGGGTAGTGCCAGCCAGATTTGATATCTTGCTGATGACCGCCAAAGAAAGAGATGTTCCAATCTAATGCGGGTAATCGTATTGAGCCTTGGAGCTCTTTTTTTTCGAATGATTTCATTTGATAACCTCAAAAAGGGCTGTTTTATCATAAATAAAGCGCTTACATTTAAGATAATTATGCCCCATAATGAAAGCGTTATCAAGAGTTGTAATTTTATTCTAACACAAAGGAAGGAACAGTATGAACAAAAATAAGGAATTATTGTTTGGCGTTGCCTATTATTTTGAGTATTTGCCCTACGATCGTATTGATCAAGATATCAAAATGATGCAAGAAGCTAAAATTAATGTCGTCAGAATTGGAGAAAGTACTTGGAGTACCTACGAACCACAAGATGGTGTATTTGATTTTAGCAAACTGATTTATACGCTAAATAAAATGAGGGATGCAAAGATATCGGTTATTGTGGGCACGC
The DNA here is from genome assembly GCF_055698815.1 of Leuconostoc sp. XM4. Classification (NCBI taxonomy): domain Bacteria; kingdom Bacillati; phylum Bacillota; class Bacilli; order Lactobacillales; family Lactobacillaceae; genus Leuconostoc; species Leuconostoc sp. XM4. Next base: position 826,014 of record NZ_CP134507.1, read on the forward strand.
CGACGTATGCATTTCCTACTTGGTTGGCTAGGAAGTTTCCTGAGGTGCTTGTTGAAAATAATGGGAACCGGCTACCTTACGGTGCCAGGCAGATAATGGATATTACCAGTCCAATTTATCGATATTATTCTGAGCGAATCATTCGTCATATGTTGCAGGAAACGGTTGATTACGACAATATCATTGGCTATCAAGTCGATAATGAAACCAAGCACTATGGCACATCTGCAAGTCACGTACAGGCCGGCTTTGTTGAAGAAATTAAAGAAAAATTTTCTGGTGATCTTGATACATTCAATAAAGAGTTTGGTCTTGACTATTGGTCGAATCGTATTAACACGTGGGAGGACTTTCCGAATGTAAACGGTACAATTAACGGCAGTTTAGCAGGTGAGTTTGCAAAATACCAACGTTCATTAGTGAAGGAATACTTAAGTTGGCAAGTTGACTTGGTCAATGAGTATAAAAAAGATTTTCAATTTGTAACACACAATTTTGATTTTGAATGGCGTGATTATTCGTATGGCATTCAACCAGATGTCAATCATTTTGAAGCAGCTGAACCGTTAGACTTTGTGGGAATTGACGTCTATCATCCCTCACAAAGTCAGCTTACAGGGATAGAAAATTCTTTTGCTGGCGATGTTGCGCGTTCAATTAAGCATCAAAATTATTTAGTGCTAGAAACGCAGGCACAAGCATTTAAAAGCTGGACACCATATCCAGGACAACTTTATCAACTTGCTTTTAACCATATCGCCAATGGCGCGAACATGATTGAATATTGGCACTGGCATTCTATCCATAATTCTTTCGAGACGTATTGGAAAGGATTACTGAGTCATGATTTTGAACCAAATCCAGTTTATGAAGAGGCTCAAAAAGTGGGACATGACTTTGACCGTTTGTCTGATAAGTTAGTCAACTTAAATCATGCAGCAGACGTAGCGTTTGTGGTAGATAACGAAAGTCTCACAGCAACATCTAGTGATTGGATAGAGTTTGCGATTGGAAAAGACGTAAACTACAATGATGTATTTCGAAGATTGTACGATACATTTTACAAATTAAATGTCCGAACCGATATTTTGAATCCAAAGACAATTAATTTGAGTGATTACGCATTAGTTGTCGTACCAATGTTATATGTCAGTGACGAAACCTTTTTGAAAGCGTTAAATCAGTACATTCATGACGGTGGCAATGTATTGTTCACGTTTAAAGACGGTGTGACTGATGAACATGTCAAAGTACGGACTGATATACAACCAGCAATTATTCGAGAAGCAATTGGTGCGCATTATCACATGTTTGTCGACCCCAACGGTGAGACATTAGAAGATCAAACTGGCATATTTGAAGATACTGATTTGCACATCAGTGAGTGGGCTGAATTGCTCGAGAGTGACGGAGCAACAATTTTAGCCTCATATAATAATCATTGGAAAAAATTTGGTGCTATTACAGAAAACAAATATGGTAATGGTATGGCATGGTATTTAGGTGCTTGGCCAAGCCAGTCTGTTACGAATGCTCTAGTAAAGCATGTTATCAATCAATCAGGAATTTCCCAATCTGATTATGATGTAACTTTTCCAGTGATTGTTAAATCAGCAAAAAATGAGTACGGCGCGAACATTGATTTTCTGTTCAATTTTTCGGATACGAGTACAAGCCTTGCTACGCCTTTCTCAGGTATGGAGCTAATCAAACAAGAACACATGGCTCAAGGTAGTCAAGTGACATTGCAACCTTGGGATGTAAAAATTATAGAAAGAAGTAACTGATAATGGATAAGACAGTAGATGCTCAAATTAAATTGGGCAAAAAAGATGGATTTCGATTCACGATATCCTATTTCTTGTTCTCATTGTTGTGGATGGCTGGATTGGCAATTATAGCTGCAGTTCTTTTGCCACAACATTTGCGAAATGTGGTAGGAGCCGAAGGTTCCACAGCCGTGTTTGGTGTTTTAAACGCAGCAACCGCCATAACCTCATTATTATCAAACTTAATCGTTGGTAATTTATCAGATCGCACGCGTTCTCGCTTTGGCCAACGTACACCATGGATTGTTGCAGGTGGTGTTATCGGCGGTGTATCCTTGTTTGCTATCGGTCTGTTTCAAAATGTCTGGTTGATCGGTGTTAGTTACTGTATCAGTATGATTGGTTTAAATATGATGATTGCGCCAGCTATGGCGACTCTGTCAGATCGAGTTCCTGAAAACTTGCGTGCAACGACATCAGCCTTTTATTCAGCTGGTACTACCGTTGGAACGTCGCTTGGAACCTTGATTGGTGCCCGCTTTATTACGTTACAGACCCCAGGATTTATTACAGCCGGTATCCTAATGGGTATTGCAGGTATTGCGACAGTTATCGTTTGGCCACACGAGCGTTCTGCAAAGTCATTACCATCAGTTACAGGTGGCGTTAAGGAATTATTAGCTTCATTTCGTCCACCGCTTAAAGGCGCCCGTGATTTTTGGTTAGCCTTTACCGGTAGGTCATTATTAATTTTTTCATACTACATGATTTTGAATTATCAGTTATATATTTTGTTAAGTTATATTGGTCAAAGTGAAACAGCTGCTGCTGCGACTATTTCGGTCATGTCAATCGTGACAATGGTTGTCGGACTAGTTGGTTCACTAGTTTCAGGAAGTTTGTCAGACAAATTTGGCCGCCGAAAGCTACCAGTAAATATTGCAACCTTGCTCATGTCAATTGGGTTTTTGTTACCATGGATTATGAAGTCACCATTCTCAATGATTCTGTTTGCAGGATTCTCAGGACTAGGTTATGCGGTGTATGGTGCGGTTGATCAAGCGTTGAATATAGATGTTTTGCCTAACAAGAATGAATCGGGTAAGGATTTAGGAATCTTAAACATGGCAACCACATTAGGCCAGACAGTTGGTCCAATTGTTACGAGTATTTTAGTTGGATTTGGTGGATATAATTTGGTATTTCCAACAGCTGTTGTTTTTTCTGCACTAGCTATGATATTTATCCAAATGATTAAGTCGACAAAGTAAAGGAGAATTTAGACAATGATTAAAGGTGTTAATTTAGGTGGATGGCTTGTTTTGGAAAAGTGGATGGCGCCACAATTATTTGATGGTGTGGAAGCAGAAGATGAGTATTATTTGCCACGTGACTTAAGTGAAACAGAATACAGAACACGCATAAATATGCACCGGGCTAATTTTATTACGGAGGCTGATTTCTTAAACATCGCTAGTTTAGGAATTGACACGATACGTATTCCAGTTCCTTATTTTATCTTTGGTGATGTGCCACCATTTATTGGTGCTATCGATTATCTTGATAAAGCCTTTAGTTGGGCTGAAGCATATAACCTTAAAATTTTAATTGATTTGCATACAGTTCCTGGGAGTCAAAATGGTTTTGACAATGGTGGTATATCTGGCGTTCAGAACTGGGCACAACACTCAGACCAAGTAGATTTTGCTATTTCAGTTTTGCGTCGTTTGGCCGAACGCTATGGGCAAAGAGTTGGATTATATGGTATTGAAGTATTAAATGAACCTGCAACGGCCGAAATGTTTCAAACAATGCTTGATCGGTATAAGCCTCGTGATCCGGAGATGGCATTGGAAAACGCACCGATTACCTTTAAGTTTCTATACGAATTTTATAAGCAAGCATACATCAAATTACGAGAAGTACTACCGCTTGATAAGGTGGTTATGTTTCATGATGGGTTTGATATTTCAAAATGGGCGGACTTTTTTAAGAAAAATGAATTTGAGAATGTTGTATTAGATACCCACCAATACCTAATGATTGCTGAAATGAAGACAGGCGAGTTAACACTTGATTCGTATCATCAATACATGAATGAGATTGGGGATGCGATTGCTAAGGTTAGAGAATTCGTTCCAGTAGTGGTGGGTGAATGGACTTTGTTTAATTCTTTGGCCACAGGTTCAGACACCAAAGGTGGTGTTAGTCCTGTTCAAAAGGTATTTGATCAAGAAGTAGAAATTGATCAAAATAGTGCGCTGAGTATTTATCAAGATCTTTGGAACTTACAAATTGAGCAGTGGCAACGTGTCGATGGTTATTTTTTCTGGAGTTACAAAATTAATATTGACACAATTAATGATAAGGAGTGGTTCGGCTGGGATTCTTGGTCACTCGAAAGGTCTGTCAACAAAAAATGGGCCAAGATTTAAACATACTGAGGCGATTAATTGAAAGAGAGTGATCATATGTTAAAAATAAAAAACCCGATTATTCCTGGAATGGCACCTGATCCATCCATCATTAGGGTAGAAAATAAATATTATATTGCTACTTCAACCTTTCATTGGACACCTGCAATTCAGCTATTTGAATCAACTGACTTAAAAAATTGGCAATTAATTGATCATGTTTTGAAAAAAGAAGAGATCTCTTTGAAGGGAACAAACACACCAGCAGGAATTTGGGCGCCACATCTATCCTATGATGCACACAAAAAACGTTATTGGATTGCTTATTCGCACATGTTAAACATGGCGGGTCGAGAATTTAATGCCGATTCGTATGCGCTTTGGTCGGAAAGTATTCACGGCCCTTGGTCAGAGCCAATTTACCTCACATCAATAGGCTTTGATCCATCTATTTTTCATGACGACGATGGCAAGAAATATATTGCTATCTTAGAATGGGAGTCAAGGCCAAATTATCAAGCACCAGGGCATATTGTCATAGCTGAATTCAACTTTGAAAAGCAGAAAATTGTTGGTTCGTGGCATCGAGTGACTACCGGATTTACTTCAAGGGGTGCTGCTGAAGCACCAATAATTTACAAAAGAAACGGTTACTATTATCTTATGATTGCAGCTGGGGGGACAGGGTATGCCCATAGTGTCGAAATTGGTCGATCAAAGGACATATTTGGACCTTATGAATCACATCCTAGTGGCGAACCAATTATTACTTCCTCACCGGAACACCTTTTTTCCCTAGGAGATCCTGATGCTGGACAATTTGAGATGTATAATCCAAATTCTAATATACAAAAGTCGGGCCACGGTTCTTTGGTGGAGACACCCAATGGTGAGTGGTACGTTGCCCATTTGATGTCACGCCCATTACCTGGTACGACATTGAATCCATTAGGACGAGAAACTGGTATCCAGAAAGTAAATTGGACGGCAGACGGTTGGTTACAAATGGCTGACGGCACAAATTTTGCTAAGGAAAATATCGATGGCCCACAACAAGAAGAAGCAACAATAAAATATTCTGAAGATATTACGGAGTACTTTAATGAGCCTCATTATGACAAGCGATTTTTATCCCCGTATCGTTTTCAGAATAGAACATGGGTCAATCATTTAGGAAATAGAGATTACTTAAGAATTTATGGCGGCGAGTCACTTTTCTCACAAATGAATCCAAGTATTTTAGCTACACGAGCTACATCGTTCACTTATTCTCTAGAAACTGAAGTGGAAATTCATCCAGATCATTATTCTGAATCAGCTGGAGCAGGGCTATATTATGATGCTAATAATTGGTTGTATGCAAATTTATACTGGTCAGAATCATTAAACGCGATAGCATTAGGTTTAACACAAGCAAAGTTGGGTGAGAAAAAAATTTATCAGTATGTTAAGGTGCCTATTTCAAATGGACACGTTCAAATAAAATTTGTCTATAATTTTGGTGAAGCGACAGTGTTTTATAGAATGTCTACCGACGATGAATGGCTGATATTACTAGAAAATGTTGATGTTAATTATTTATCTGATGAAGGGGTTAATGGGGAAAAAGGTGAAATTGGAGGTTTCACGGGGCTGTTCAACTTCATAGCGGTCACTGATGCACATCAGCATGATGGTTACGGCGACTTTTCGTTCTATAAAGTGACGAGTCTTTGATGTATTATTTGTTTTAATAATAAATTCCAACATACTAAGTGTGTTGGAATTTTTATAAGGTGTTGTCTAATTATTTGCTAATAAACCTCTTAACATTCAAAAACAGATGTGATAGGATATTTATATCGCTTCAATCGACTAAAATTTTAGGAATTGAGAATAATCTATGTCGTTATCACAACAACAATTGAATGATTTTTGGAGTGGCGTAAAGGCTTCCCTGCCAACCATGCTAGGTTATATTAGTATTGGCGCAGCATTTGGAACAATAGCTGGCTCAGAACACTTTACTATTTGGCAAGTCTTTTTGCTGTCAGCGATTTTTTATGCTGGTTCTGGACAGTTTATTGTTGTTAGTATGCTGGCTGCCAATGCTTCTATTAGCAGTATTGTCATGATGGTTTTTTTGGTTAACTTTCGCATGTTTTTACAATCATTAACGGTTACACAGGTTTTTCCACGGCAATCTACAGTATCTAGTTTGCTTATGGGTAGTTTAGTAACTGACGAATCATTTGGCATACTATCTGTGAATATTGCTGCTGGCAAGGAAAGATCAGTGATGTGGATGCATGGCTTAAATATTGCTTCGTGGGCAACGTGGTGGCTAGCTTGTGTTATTTTTGCAGTAGTTGGCAAAAACATTACTGATCCTGCAGCATTCGGCTTGGATTTTGCTTTAACGGGAATGTTTGCCGGACTTTGGTTGCTGACAAGCATTTCTATGTTCCAAAATCCGAAGGAAAGCAGGTTTAAGGTGCTGTCAATTATAATTGTTTCTACGACTTTGTTATATATACTTATGTATTTCTTTAGCGCAGTTGTGTCTGTATTGATAGCCTCTGTTTTGGGAAGTTTTTACGCCGTTTTGGTAAATAGAAGTGAGGGTAAGTGATATGAGTGATACGAAATTTTATATCGTCCTTCTAGGTAGTATTATTGTGACACTTATTCCTAGAGTAATACCTTTTTTTATGGCTAAGTATATTAATTTTCCAGATTGGATGACGACATTTTTAAGGTATTTACCGTTAGCAATGATGACAACACTTATGTTTCAAAATATATTTGTTGTTCATGGGTACGGGCATCTGGCGACAGTGAACTTTACTGCTTTAGTAGCATTGTTGCCCGGTTTAATTATTGGTTATTTTAGGCGTTCTCTGATGGCTGTAGTTTTATTGAGCGTGCTAGTAATGGCTTTGATGAGATACTTTAATTTTTAAAAAAGATAGCCATATACGATGGTTATCTTTTTTTGCTTAAAAAGTGCCCAAATAATTGTAAATGTCGGAATCTGAAAATTCTAACAAAGATGTCAATAATTTTTTCATGGCAATTAGATTATCAATTCTGGATTCGATTTGAGTTATTTTATCTGCAACAAGCTTTTTTAAATCGTCTGGGGACATTTGTTTGCTAAGCATATTCAGGCTTTCTTGAATCTCTTTTAAAGTGTAACCTAGCGATTTGGCATCTTGAATAAACTTAATTTTTGGTAAATAAGTTTCATCATATATGCGATAACCATTTGCTAAACGTTTTGGTTTTGGTAGTAGTCCGCATTGTTCATAATAACGAATTGTCGCCGCACTAAGACCTGTTATTTTTGCTAGTTGGCCACGAGTTAGTTGTTTCATATCATTTTCCTCTAAAATAATTGGTTCCACTTTATTTCAATGACAAAATAGCAAGTTTAGCTTGACATTGAAGTTAACTTCATCGTTTATAATAACGTTATTGCAGCGTGTTTGCAACGATAATAAAAAATCAAAGGATGTTTTAAATATGGTACGAAAAAAATATAAGCCGATAATGTTTCTCATAAAGAATATGGCAATTATCATAACGTTTTTTATTGGTATCTTGATTGAACCGTATTCTCCAGATCAAGCCCCATTAAAAAATTTAATCATAATAACTTTTCTTTTAATCGTGTGCATCTACATATTTTCACGTCTTGTCAATTCGATTTCAAACCATGGTCGATTATTCGTACACCGCATTGAACTGTCTACGTTTCAAAAATATTCATCACTACTTGCCTTTGGTTATTTTATTTTGCTATATATTATTAATGAAAATATTCAAAGTATGTTACATTTGTTCCAGAGTTCACCTGAAATTATTGTCACTTGTACAGCTATAGCTTTGGGTGCCGGATTTTTAGAAGAATATCTTGTGAGAGGATATTTATTCAATCTAACTCAGCGGTTTTTAAAAAAATACAATAACAAATTGCTCATTACATCAATAGTGACTAGTATCATATTCGGTTTGTTGCATCTATTCAATTTAGGATTAGATACCACTAAGGGCGTTGCTCAGCAAGTTTTCTATGCTTTTTGTATTGGTTTATTTTTTTCTCTGGTAAAAATTATTACAAACAGTATTCACATTGGTGCCATCTTACACTTTTTGTTTGATTTACAATTTGGCATATACGAAAATACTTCAACACACATGAGTTGGTCAGTAGTCATATTATTGTTTCTTCCTTTGACTGTTATCAGTGTGATTTTGATTAAATCATTAGAAGCAACGGTGAATGATAATCAAAATTTACTAATGGAAGTTTAATTGCAGTAAATATTTTCATAAAGCTGCGCCCATATCAGTGTCCTTTCAGTCCATGACATGCAAAATGGTATTTGTTTCGTAGCATTTTTACAAAAAACTAGCAATTAGCTGGTTTTTTTTGATGGATTTTCTAGACTGCAATCTTTTGTAGCAGTGTTTTATGCTTTTGTGAGAAGGATAGTTCAATGTATTTATTTCTCATATGAATGTTTCACGAGCACAATGGTGCCATATATTTGTGGCGTCAACAGATAGGGTAGAATATTTTGAACTTGACATTGAAGTTTACTTCACAGTTTATAATAACATTGTTAGTTGGCATTTCTAGAAAGTAAAAAGGAGAAAAATATGCGAATTTTAGAAATATTGTTAACAATAATAACCTTGTTAAGCCTAATATTTTCAGTATGGGGGCACTGGAAAAAAACTACTTACTACTGGTTATTATCAACCATGCTAGTTATAGGCGGACTGCATGTATTTATCGATAAAGTACGTATCCAAATGTTAGGCACATATTTAATAGCATTTTTATCTATGGGATACATGTTATATCGCCTAAACCACCAAAATAATCACCGGAAACACGCTGTTTTGAAAGGATTATTTACATTTATAAGCATCTTGGTAATTTCTATATCAACATTCATGAGCATCATTTTACCTGTTTTCACCATGCCACAACCCTCAGGTAAATATGGTATAGGTGAACAGACTCGAATCTTGGTTGATTCAAGTCGATCGGAAACATTCACAAAAACTAGCTCTGATAAGCGAAATGTGGCTGTTAGTGTCTGGTATCCGACAAATAAAAAAGCAATGACATCAAAACAAAAAGAATCCTATCCAAGTAGTTTAGGCGAAGCAATGAGCTTGGTATTTAATTTACCGAAACAATTATTTAGTCACTTATCATTAGTTAAAACGCACGTTGTAAAGAATGCTAGTATCTCTAATGATAAAAAGAATTATCCAGTCGTTTTGTTTTCACCGGGGATACGTTCAACTAGATATCAAAGCATGTCAGCGATTGAAGAGCTTGTCAGTCGCGGATACATCGTTGTTGGTATGGATCATCCGTATACATCGGCTAAAGTAACATTATCAAATGGTAAAACTGCCTATTACCAAGCAGATCCAAAATACAATACTTCTAAAGGGCTCTATAACTATAATGTCAAAAGTGTGGCGGTTCGATCTAAAGATGTTACTTTTGTAATTGATAAACTGTCTGCATGGAATCAGTCGAATTCTAGATTTACTGGAAAGTTAAATATGAATAAAATTGGTATGTTTGGTCATTCCTTCGGTGGTGCAACGACAGCTGAAGCGTTAGCACAAGATAACCGTATTAAAGCTGGTGTGAGTCTGGAAGGGGGGTTCTGGGGTACGGTAGCAACTAAAGGTGTTTCACAACCATTTATGTACATTATGTCAGGTAATACGGCCAAAAGCTTAAAGCCTCATGCTTCTGTTAAAGAGCAAGTGACGTATAAAGAATTTAAACCTGATTTGAATTCTGTCATGAAGAAGAGTATTAATGATACATACTTTTTGACGGTAGATAAATTTTACCATCAAAGTTTTACGGAAATTTCTTACATTTCACCGCTTCTTTTTGCAAGAGGGCTGACACCATACCATACTGTTGATATTACAAGAACGTATGTTAGTGATTTCTTTGACCACTATTTGAAAGGCGATAAAGAAAAGCTCTTGACTAAGAAATCTAATAAATACCCTGAAGTGATTTTCAATAAACAATACACAAATTCGAAAAAATAAGCTATGCATGACAACAGTATGATAAACTCAATGTATGATTAATTTTATACAATTGCTACATTGCAAAGAATAAGATTAAAACGATCATATAAAAGGACTAGCAGTGCCAGAAACATTTCGGCGCATTTTTATTAAATATGGCAAATAAATATGAAATTGTTAAAAAAGACATTTTAGAAAAAATATTGAGCGGAGAATACGATAAAAATCAACAGCTGCCAACAGAGAGCGAAATGATGACAGCATTTTCTGTCAGCCGTTATACCGTACGACGTGCTATTTCTGATTTAGAAAATGAAAAGTATGTTTATCGTGTGCAAGGTGGCGGCTCGTTTGTGGCTGATTGGTCGGCTGCAAAAAAATATGAGGAAATTCCCAAAGTAATTGGTATCTTATCTACTCATGTGGCATCTTATATTTTTCCAGCAATTATTGATGGTGCTGATCAAGTGCTATCTGAAAATGGATTTTCGCTTATTTTGGCTAACACCCATAACGACCCAAAACGTGAACGCACAGCATTAACAAATTTGATGAGCCAAAATTTGGGTGGATTAATCATTGAACCAACCCAAAGCGCCATCGATACACCTAATATTGATTTGTATCAAAAAATTGCGCAACTAAATATTCCGATGGTTTTCATTAATGCATCATACAATAATTTTGAAGGTACCACGTTGGTCAGTGATGATAAAAATGCAATCTATCAGGTAACGGAATATTTGATTAAACGCGGACATAAAAGAATCACAGGTGTATTTCAAGTTTCTGATGTTCAAGGTATTCATCGTTTGAATGGCTTTCTTCAGTCGTATCAGAACCATCCGAATATCTTACCAGAGAGTTCCTCGATCATGTATAAATCTGATGAAGTGAATGAAGCACTTCAAAATATGCGTGAATTGTTGGTGAAAAATCCAGATCAGAGGCCCACAGCCGTCATCGCGTATAATGATCAATTAGCGATACGCATTGTCGATTTGATTCATGAGGTGGGGCTTAAAGTACCACAAGATATCTCCGTGATTGGTTTTGATGATTTCCAATTATCACAATATTTGTCTCCTAGGTTGACAACGGTGTCACATGCTAAAGAGAAAATGGGACAAGATGCGGCAAGGTTGCTGTTACAGAAAATCAAACATCACAAGGTCGAGTCGATTGTCTATCATTCTCAATTGATTGAAAGAGAATCAGTAAGTGATATTAGTTAAATTAAACGGCTAAAACAAAGCTAACTAGAATCTATCTTCTAGTTAGCTTTTTTGTGTTTTTAAAAATAAGTTATCGTATAAAAATATATTTATTTGACTTATACGGACAAATGTTTTATAGTTTGTTTGTAAGCGTTTCCAAAAAATGATTATTCTAGATAGTATTGTTTGATTCCGAGTCGCTTCAAAATAACTAATGTCGCTACAAGTACAAATACAGAGGATGAAAAATGGCTGATATAAAAGATTACAAGTTTTGGTTTGTGACAGGATCTCAATTTCTGTACGGTCCTGAAGTACTGAAACAAGTTGAAGAAGATTCAAAAAAAATTATTGAAAAGTTAAATGAATCAGGTAATTTACCTTATCCAATTGAATTTAAAACTGTTGGTGTGACAGCTGAAAACATTACTGAAGCAATGAAAGAAGCAAATTATGATGACTCTGTTGCTGGTGTTATCACATGGGCACATACATTTTCACCAGCTAAAAACTGGATTCGTGGCACGCAATTGCTCAACAAACCATTGCTCCATTTGGCAACCCAAATGTTGAACAATATTCCATACGATTCAATTGATTTTGATTATATGAACTTAAATCAGTCAGCACATGGTGACCGTGAATATGCATTTATCAATGCTAGGCTTCGATTGAATAATAAAATTGTCTTTGGACACTGGGCTGATGAAGCCGTTCAAGTACAAATCGGCAAGTGGATGGATGTTGCGGTTGCTTACGAAGAAAGTTTCAAAATTAAAGTAGTTACTTTTGCTGATAAGATGCGTAATGTTGCGGTAACTGATGGTGACAAAATCGAAGCGCAAATTAAATTTGGCTGGACGGTTGACTATTGGGGTGTTGGCGACTTAGTGACGTATGTTAACGCAATTGATGATGCTGATATTGATAATCTATATACCGAACTTCAAGATAAGTATGACTTTGTTGCTGGGCAAAATGATTCTGAAAAATATGAACATAATGTGAAATATCAATTACGCGAATACCTTGGTATCAAGAGATTTTTGACTGATAAAGGTTATTCGGCTTTCACCACTAATTTTGAAGACTTAGTTGGCCTTGAACAATTGCCTGGTTTGGCAGCACAGCTTTTGATGGCAGATGGATTTGGATTTGCCGGTGAAGGGGACTGGAAGACGGCAGCCTTAACACGTTTGTTAAAAATTGTGTCACATAATCAAGCGACAGCATTTATGGAAGACTACACTTTGGATTTGAGACAAGGTCACGAAGCAATTCTCGGATCACATATGCTCGAAGTGGATCCAACGATAGCATCAGATAAACCACGTGTTGAGGTGCATCCTCTTGGAATTGGTGGTAAAGAAGATCCCGCTCGTTTGGTCTTTAGTGGACGTACTGGTGATGCTGTTGATGTGACAATTTCTGATTTTGGTGATGAGTTTAAGCTAATTAGCTATGATGTCACAGGAAATAAACCAGAAGCTGAAACACCATATCTACCAGTTGCTAAGCAATTATGGACACCAAAGGCTGGTTTGAAAGCGGGTGCAGAAGGTTGGTTAACAGTAGGTGGCGGACATCACACAACATTGAGTTTCTCTGTTGATTCTGAACAGCTGACAGATTTGGCCAACTTATTCGGTGTCACATATGTAGATATTAAGTAAAGGGCATAATCATGGAAAATGGATCTACAAAAAGAATCGCCAGTTCATTTATATATTTCTTTGGTGCATTTGGCGGCATTTTATTTGGTTACGATATTGGCGTTATGACTGGCGCTTTACCATTTTTACAAAAAGACTGGCATCTAACAGATGCAGGGACTATCGGTTGGATCACTTCAACCCTTATGTTAGGAGCAATTCTTGGCGGAGCATTAGCTGGACAACTGTCAGATAGATTAGGTCGTCGTCGAATGATACTGGCTTCATCATTTATCTTTGCAGTTGGTGCAATTATGGCTGGTGTTTCTCCAAATAATGGGGTGGTGTGGTTACTAATTGCTCGCTTCCTCTTGGGCTTAGCAGTTGGTGCAGCTTCGGCATTAGTACCTTCATATATGTCCGAAATGGCACCTGCCAAAAATAGAGGTCGGTTATCTGGGTTGAATCAGCTGATGATTGTTTCTGGAATGCTTTTATCATATATCGTTGACTATTTGCTACAAGGCTTGCCGCATACGATTGCTTGGCGATTAATGCTTGGATTAGCAGCTGTGCCGGCAATCATACTTTTCTTTGGTGTTCTTCGTTTACCTGAGTCACCACGATTTTTAGTGAAAACGCACAAATTAGCCGAAGCACGACAAGTGTTAACTTATATTCGTACTGCCAGTGAAGTGGATCCAGAGCTAGAAGACATACAAAATACTGTAGCAATTGAGTCCGGTGCGCAAAAAAATATTACTTTAAGTACATTATTTTCCAGTAAGTATCGATATTTAGTCACCGCGGGTATTGGTGTGGCAGCTTTCCAACAGTTTATGGGTGCCAACGCAATATTTTACTACATTCCGTTGATTGTTGAAAAAGCAAGTGGACAAGCTGCGTCAAGCGCATTACTATGGCCAATCGTACAAGGTGTGATACTTGTCCTAGGCGCGTTGTTGTATATGGTAATAGCAGACAAGTTCAAACGGCGTACGCTACTGATGGTCGGTGGAACCGTAATGGCATTGTCATTCTTAATGCCATCAGCACTCAATGCATTGGTGGGTGCAGACAAGTTTCCACCTATGCTGATAGTGGTATTTCTGTCAGTATTTGTTGCTTTCTATTCATTCACTTGGGCACCACTCACCTGGGTATTAGTTGGTGAGGTATTTCCGTTAGCAATTCGCGGTCGTGCTAGTGGATTGGCATCGTCATTTAATTGGCTTGGTTCCTTTGCTGTAGGGTTATTATTTCCTATCATGACGGCTGCCATGCCGCAAGCAACGGTATTTGCTATCTTTGGTGTAATTTCAATCATCGCCGTCTTATTTATTAAGTTTGCCGTACCCGAAACTCATGGCAGAACGCTTGAAGAAATAGAAGCGCAAGGAACAAACCATTAAAGAGTATTCGATAGATAAACTGGTTCAGTTGAAATAGGGAAATCGCAGAGCGGGCATCTTGTACTGGTTGGCGTTTTTCCATAAAGGAGAGCATATTTATGGCAGACGAAAAAATAAAACAAGCGATTAAAAATGGTGAAGTTGCACTTGGTGTTGAATTTGGTTCGACGACGGTAAAGGCAATCTTAACAACTGAAGATTTCAAAACAATTGCTTCAGGTAGCTATGAATGGGATAACAGTTTGCAAGATGGGCTGTGGACATATGCGATAGATGATATTTGGCTGGGATTGCAAACAGCTTATAGCAATCTTAGAAAGAAAGTATTTGTCGATTACAATGTTGAGATAAAAAAAATCAAAACCATGGGATTTTCAGCGATGATGCATGGTTATCTAGCATTTGATAAAAACAATGAATTATTGGTTCCTTTTCGTACATGGCGTAATGCCATCACTGAAGAGGCATCGCTAGAATTGACAAAATTATTTGAATTTAATATTCCACAACGTTGGAGTGTTGCCCATCTTTATCAAGCTATTTTGAACCAAGAGACCCATGTCAAAAACATTGAATTTTTAACAACCTTGGCAGGCTACGTTCATTGGCAATTAACTGATCAAAAAGTTATAGGTATCGGGGACGCTTCTGGAATGTTCCCAATTGATGAGAAAACTGGGAGCTACAGTCAGCGCATGCTGAGCCAGTTTGATTCTTTGAAGTCTGTCCAACAATATAATTGGCACATTCAAGACTTACTACCAAAGCCATTAACAGCTGGTGAGGTTGGTGGGTACTTAACAGAGAAAGGGGCGAGGTTACTTGACCCTAGTGGCAATTTATCAGCAGGAGCAACTATTGCACCTCCGGAAGGAGATGCAGGAACGGGTATGGTGTCAACTAACAGTGTTAAAAAACGTTCTGGAAATATTTCAGTAGGTACATCAATTTTTTCTATGATTGTACTAGAAAAAAGTTTACAGCACGTTTATACAAATATTGATATAGTTACAACGCCTACCGGCTCGCCAGTAGCAATGGTTCATGCCAATAACTCAGCATCTGATTTGAGTGCGTGGGTCAAACTATTTTCGCAATTTTCTAAGATGATTGGCAGTAATATTTCTACCAGTGAATTATACCAAGCACTTTTTAATACCGCATTGACGGAAGCAGAACCAGATGCTGGTGGTCTGTCTGGTTACGGTTATTATTCTGGTGAGAATATTACCGCGGTCCCAGAAGGACGGCCATTATTAGTGCGACAACCAGATTCTGAATTCACTATTGGTAATTTGATGAGATTTCATTTTTTCACAGCATTTGGTGCTATTAAAATCGGTATGCGTATTCTATCTGACGAAAAAGTTTTGACAGACAATATCGTGGCGCAAGGAGGTGTCTTCAAAACGCCCATTGTGGCACAAAAATTATTAGCCGCAGCACTAAATACCGATATTACCGTAATGAAAACAGCAGGTGAAGGTGGCCCATGGGGAATGGCCGTGTTGTCTTTGTACACGATAAATAAAAAAACAACTCAAACTTTGGATGATTTTTTGGATAATAATGTGTTTATCAATGAAAAATACGAAACCTTATCTCCCGAACCTGAAGATGTTCAAGGATTTGAACAGTTTATGGAGCGATATGTCGCAGGGCTAGATATTGAATTGACAGCGATTAAAACATTGCCATCAAAAAAAGAGAAGGAGTAAACGTTATGTTAGAAGATTTGAAAAAAGAAGTTTACGAAGCTAACATGGCTTTGCCAGCTAATAATTTAGTGACCTTAACTTGGGGAAATGTTTCCCAAGTTGATCGCGAGAAAGGGGTTTTTGTAATTAAGCCTAGTGGTGTTGATTATAATGACCTCAATCCTGAAGACATGGTGGTTGTTAGTTTAGATGGGCATGTTGTGGAAGGAAATTTGAATCCTTCTACAGATACCCCAACCCATGCATTTTTGTACCGACATTGGACTGATTTGGGTGGAATCGTTCACACCCATTCAAAATGGGCTGTTGCCTTTGCTCAAGCAGGAATACCAGTTCCTGCTGCTGGAACAACCCATGCGGACACATTTTATGGGGATGTTCCAGTCGCTCGGCGTTTGACTAAAAATGAAGTAGATAGTGAGTACGAACTAAATACTGGGAAATCAATTGTACGCGCGTTTGAAAGTGAAGATATTGATCCCACGGCAGTTCCGGGTGTTTTGACGAATGATCATGGACCATTTACATGGGGGAAAGATGCTATGGATGCGGTTCATAATGCTATAGTTTTGGATGTTGTAGCTGAAATTGATTATCATACTATGAGCCTTAATCCTTCGCAAGATATTCACGTACCACAATATTTGTTAGACCGTCATTACTATAGAAAACACGGTGTAAACGCATATTACGGACAAAATACTCATTGAAATATAATTTATTAAGATAGTTAAAGTTAATAAAAAAGAGTCCTTTTTTAAGAGCTCTTTTAATGCAATTACCCTTCTAAAAACTATAGGCAAAATTTTTGTAACCGCTCTCTACTAATGATATAGTAGGCATAACAAACAAAGTGTTTGTTAAACAATATACACGTTATTAGTGCGTGTCAAGATTGTGCTGAGTATTGTATGAAAAAGGGAGGAATTATATGACAAACATAAATGGAGAATATGCAAAGCAGAATTTTCCAAAACAGAGTCAACCTGAACCAGGATTACAAAGCAAGATGTCGCCAACACCAGATGATGGTGCAGCAAGTTACGTTGGGCATGACCGCCTGAAACATAAGAAAGCACTGATAACCGGTGGTGACTCAGGAATCGGCAGATCTGTGGCGATAGCGTATGCGCATGAAGGTGCTGATATTGTGTTAAATTATCTTCCTGAAGAAGAACCAGATGCACAAGAAGTTAAGGGCATTATTGAATCATTGGGTCGTAAAATCAAGCTAGTTCCAGGTGATTTAAAGAATGAAGCATTCAGCCAAAAGTTGATTGATGAAGCAGTTTCATTTTTTGGTGATTTAAGTATTTTGACGTTAGTAGCTGGCAAACAACAAGCGGAAGTTGATATAGCTAATTTGTCGACACAACAAATAACCGACACTTATGCAACAAATGTTTTTAGTCTCATTTGGCTTGTTAAAGCGGCTTTACCACATATGCAACCTGGCAGCAGTATCATAACAACGAATTCTATTCAGGCAGAGCAACCATCGTCATTTCTCGTGGATTATGCAGGTACAAAAGCTGCTATCAAGAATATGACGATGAGTTTGGCTAAACAATTGGCTAATCGAGGGATTCGCGTGAATAGTGTGGCACCTGGTCCCATTTGGACACCTTTGCAGATTGTTGGTGGACAGTTACCGGAGAACATTCCAACATTTGGCCAATCGACACCCATCGGTAGAGCTGGTCAACCGGCAGAATTAGCAGGCGCTTATGTTTTCCTAGCATCAAATGAATCTAGCTATGTAACAGGTGAGTCAATCAATGTTACTGGTGGCTTAAAGTAAATCATGAGCTCCTTTGAATTTCGTAGATACTAATCAGAAATTTGGTTGGATCAACGAAGAAAGTGGAGAAAAGATGGATAAAAAGAATAAAAAATTTGGCTTTTGGGATAAACTGTCAATGCTTTTGGCGTTGTCTCAATTATTGTTCAGTTTCTATTATTTTGTCAGAAATTGGAAGAAAACAAAAGAAGATTAACAAATTTTCATTTTAGGCATAAAGGAGGAAAACTATGTTCAAAACTGTACTTAAGGTATTGTTGGCATCTACATTAATTCTAGGCGGTATAGCAGTTGGAGGGACCATATTTGCAGCTAAAGGCATCGACAAAGCTGGGGACCGTTTGGAAGAGGAAATCCATAATTAAATCATTAAACAGATAATAACGATAGCAACTTATTGATGAGGAGCTGTTGTTTTTTTAATCTTTACAAAACAACTCATAATTTCATTGTTTTGTAAAGGGGGTAAGCGTTATTTTTGTAAACGCTTTCCGTTAGTGTTATATTTAGGCTAGTGAATTGGATATCATAATTCATAGAGAAGAGAATGGAGGAAAGATTATGATTTGGTCATTAATTGTAGGTGCCATTATTGGTGCCATTGCAGGTGCTATCACAAATCGTGGTGAGTCAATGGGGTGGATTAGCAATATTATTGCTGGTCTAATCGGATCGGCTATTGGCCAGGCTTTGTTGGGTCAATGGGGACCTAGCTTGGCGGGAATGGCAATCATTCCTTCGATAATTGGTGCTGTGATTCTTGTACTAGTCGTGTCAATGGTGCTTGGTATGAGAGCAAAACAGTAGCATAAGGTAATAGAGAGGTATGATATGAAGAAAAGTCAAAAAATTGTTCTGAGTATTTTCAGCCTCGGATATTTGGTTGGGCTTTGCTTGTTGATATGGCCAAAAATAATTGATGAAGTGTTCAAATTTTTAGCAGAGTTTAATATACATTTAGACTTTAAGAGCGACCTTTTCATTTATTACTATGGTCTTGTACTGCTGGCACTGACCGTGCTTGTGTTTTTACTCATATTGATATGGCCGGTAGAATTACCAGATATTCCTTTGAAGCAAACCAAAGAGGGACGGCTTGCGTTGAGTAATCATGGTATCAACCAGTTTATTCAGACAAAGCTCTCAGGTGAAGATTTATCAAATATTAAAGTGAGATTGAAAAATACTCGTCGTCAACGAAAATTTTATATTGTTGCTGATTCAGTTTATAAACAGGCGACAGTCGAAGAATTACCTCGTATTTCATACGATTTAACGAAAAGCTTGAATGATTTACTCGCTGGCATAAATCGAATTCCCATTAAAGTTGATATTAAAGTAAATCAGAAATCAAACTCAAAGCGTAAAGTCACACGTGTGATTTAAAAAGGAGTGCGGATATAATGAAAGACAAAAAATCAATTAATATTTGGGTTGGTGGTCTTGCGGGTTTCATTCTGTCAACTCTATTGGTAACTGTAGGATTTTGGAAGACGATTTTGATTATAGTTGTCACCTTACTAGCAGGTTGGATTGGCTACTTGCTCGAAGCTTATAATGTCGATTTATCAATTGTCTCTAAAATATTTACACGTAAAAATTAATTATTTAGATATAGAAAGGATTTAATTATGTCTACAGAAAAAACAACTACACAAAATACTGCAACAGAGAATCGTCAACCTAAAGGTGAATTAACATTTGATGACAAAGTGATTCAAAAAGTAGTGGGCTATGCAATTGAAAACGTGACAGGATTGCTAGGTGTTGATGGTGGTTTTGTCGCAAACATTAAAAATAAAATTGTGAATACGGATAACCCCACTGATGGCATTGGTGTCGAGGTCGGAAAAGAACAAGTTGCGGTAGATTTAGATATTATCATGGAATATGGACACAACGCACATGATATTTATCAGCAACTAACAGAAGTAATCACAAAACAGGTGCGAGAAACAACAAGTTTGACGCTAGTTGAGTTAAATGTTGAAGTAGTTGATATTCAAACACAAAAAGAATTTGATGAATCACAAACAAGCCTACAGGATCGCGTAACAGACGCTGGTAGCACAATCAAAGAAAAAACTTCAGATGGCGTTGATGCCGTGAAAAAAACAACTTCTCAAGCAGTGAACGATGACGATAATCGTGTCAAGTAAACGTAAAAGCGGTTTGAAGTTGCAGTAGCAAGTCTCAGCACAGCGGTCTAAACGTTGTGCTTTTTATATTAGAACTAGGTTGATGTAAGCTATGAAGCGAATAAAAATTCAAAAATTTTTGCATAAACACGGGAATGTTTTCTTGCTTGCCTTGACTAGTGGTACCTTAGTAGCTTTGCTAACTTCTTTGACTGCGTCTTGGGAATACATTCTCCTAACAGGATGGGACTGCGCTATATTCGTACTTTTTTGTTTAGTAATTTACTCTTTTTATCCGATGGATCAAGGCCGGCACACGAAGAAAGTAATTCTCAAAGAAGGTATTCGATATCCACTGATTGATGCGTTTGTTGTCTTTTCAAGTGCAGTGAGTGTGTTTATTGTGATTTTGTTATTAACTATCAGCAAAGGCAGTCGCCTGGAAATTGTATTTTGTATTTTTAGTGTTTTTTCTTCTTGGAATTTGATTCAATTATTGTACGCTATTCATTACACGGAAATTTATTACCAAAATAATGGTGGTGTGTCATTTAATGCAAAGGGTCTTCCTAATTTCTGGGATTTTTTGTATTTAGCCTATACCATTGGTATGACTTACCAAGTTTCGGATACAAATTTTTCTACAACCCGTTTTCGAAAAGTTGCATTAGGGCACTCACTCATTTCTTTTGCCTTTAGTACACTCCTCATTGCCACTATGATTAATTTTATAGCCAGTTTGATTAGTAGTCACTAAGCCCTTTTTAGAATCAAACGTGATAAAAGTGCAAGCTAAATATTTGCGGAAAAAATATGACAGTGGTAATCTGGACTTAGGTTCTGATAGAGAACCAGAAGGAGAGATATCATTATGGGATTAATTTGGACACTTATCGTAGGTGCAGTTATCGGTGCTATTGCAGGAGCAATTACAAGCCGCGGTGCAGCTATGGGATGGATTAGTAACATCATTGCTGGTTTAATTGGGTCTTGGTTAGGTGAAAGCCTTCTTGGATCATGGGGACCAAGCTTAGCAGGAATGGCACTTATTCCTTCAATTATTGGTGCAGTTGTATTAGTCTTAATCGTATCTTGGATTACTAGTCGCACAAATAAGTAATTTATAAAAACTCACTGCGTAAAACTATAATTAACTGTTTTACACAGAAAGTAGGTATAGGAGAAACTTATCATGACAGAAAACAAAAATAAAGACCAAAATAAAGAAGAGCAGGTTAAGGATCAAAAGGAAAAGATTGATCCTGAGTCAACTGCCGAAAATACTAATCTTTATGAACATGATCCAAAAAACGCTGATTATAAAAAAGCTGATTAAGGATTACATTAGTATTGCCACTAAAGCTTAAATTTGTTAGTTAACAAGTTAGGCTTTTTTATAAACCCTTTTGCAGTAGAATAGGAGACATTTTTAATGAGTTTGAATGAGTTATATGAACTAAATGATGGGCATCAGTTACCAAAAATTGGCTTGGGAACCTTTCAGATTCGAGGTTATCAAGGCGTTGACCAGATTTTAAATGCTATACAAATCGGTTACCGATTGCTTGATACGTCTACAAATTATGACAGTGAAGGTGCGGTTGGAGAAGCTATTCGTCGTTCAGGTATCCCACGCTCGCAATTTTATGTAACAACAAAACTTCCTGGTAAATATCATCATTTCGACGATGCTCTGAAAATCATTGAAGAATCATTGCTTCGTTTAGGATTAGACTATTTGGATCTTTATTTGATTCATTGGCCACTTCCTAAACGAGACAATTATGTGGAGGCTTGGCAAGCATTAATTGAGGCACAAAGGCGTGGACTAGTTCGTTCAATTGGTGTGTCCAACTTTGAAAAGGAACATCTGGATAAGATTATTTCAGCAACGGGGGTCACACCGGCTGTTAACCAAAATGAAATTCATCCATATTGGCCGCAGGAATCATTGGTGTCTACTAATCAAGAGTATGGTATCGTAACTGAGGCTTGGAGCCCATTAGGTCGAGGCAGTAGCGAATTAACAGAACCGTTAATTTTAAAACTAGCCGAAAAATATGATAAAAATGCGGGTCAAATTATTTTGAGATGGCATATACAACGTGGTATTTTACCAGTTGCTAAAGCTACCACTCCTCAGCATCAGCGACGTAACTTAGATATCTTTGATTTCACACTGACAGAGACTGAGGTTAGCCAAATATCTGATTTGGAACGTAAAGATGGGCGTGTGGATGACCAAGATCCAAAAGAATACGAAGAATTTGTTTAAGTGATTTATGGTTTTCTCACTTTTAAAATTTTTACAAAGGAATATTGAAAAGTATGAAAACTAAATCAAAAAAAGTTAAGCTGAATTTTCTGCATTACTGTGTTTACGTTATATCATTAGGCGGATTTCTATTTGGCTATGATACTGGTGTGATTAACGGTGCACTGGCATTCATGAGCCGTCCGGACCAACTGAATTTGACACCGACCTTACAAGGCGTTGTGTCCAGTTCATTGGTTATTGGTGCTTGTTTTGGGGCACTGGGATGTGGTCGAGTTGCTGATAAAATTGGTCGCCGTAAAACGCTACGAATCATTGCAATCGTATTTACAATAGCTACGGTGCTTTGCGCTGTTGCCATGAACTTTTGGCTTATGTCACTTTTTCGATTTGTATTAGGTTTAGCAGTTGGTGCTGCATCAAGTTTGTCACCAATGTATTTAGCAGAAATTTCACCGGAAAATTTAAGAAGCGCCAATGTCAACAAAAACGCTATTTTTATTGTACTTGGTCAGTTATGTGCTTTCATTGTAAATGCAATATTAGGCAACATCTGGGGCCATTGGGGTCCAATTTGGCGTGTTATGGTGATTTCTGGTGCGGTTCCATCAATTATTCTGTGGGTAAACTCGTTTCGTATCAGCGGTAGTCCGCAATGGTTACTTTTAAAGCATCGTTTTAACCGAGCTCGAAAAATATTTCGTCGATTGGGATTTAAAAATACTAACCAGCTTATCAAATCTCAAAGTGATCAATCTAGTGAGCAAAACGATAATGAATTTAATTGGTCAATAGCATTAAAAAACAAAAAATTGTTTTATTTGTTAGTGACAGGAATTGTGATTGCTCTGATTCAGCAAATCTCAGGTGTAAACACCGTGATGTATTACGGTACAATTTTACTTGAAAAAGTTGGTATGGGTGAAAGTGGCTCCTTGTACGCCAATGTGTTAATTGGTGTCGTTTCTGTTATTGCTAGTATATTTGGTACTCGAATGATAGAACATGCCAATCATCATCGCATGTTGATTATTGGTCTGATTGGTAACGTTGTTTTTATGGCGCTACTTGGAACTATTATGAAATCTAGTGTTTTTTCTCAAGGAATAACTAATGCTTTGGTGCTTGTCAGTTTAACGTTGTTTTTGGCTAATCATCAAGGTATTGTAAGTCCTGTTACATGGCTCTTGTTAGCCGAAATGTTTCCTGGAAAGGTTAAGGCGCAATTTATGTCCGTGGCTACAGCAACAACTTGGATAACCAACTTCGTCATTAGTTTAATCTATCCCCAGTTAGTTGCTATTCTTGGAACAGCATTGGTATTTTTCGTTTTTGCTATGTCAAATGGATTAAGTATTGTGTTAGCAAGTCTGTTTGTCAATAGTAAAAAAATGGCAAAGGCTTATGATACAGCTAGTCTATCATAGCCTCCAAAAAGGAGTGTAGTTAATGGCTAATTTTTACATTGATACGACAGAAGTCGTTCATGAAATTCCACAAAATGATCGTCCAAAATTTTATATGTTTGGTGTACCACGTTATACAAATATGGGTGATCAGGCAGTATCATTGGCTGAAAGAAAATATATTGAGAACGAATTTCCAAATTATCAGTATATTGAAATTATTGAGGAAGACGGTGATGAGGCGATACCTGTTGTCCAAGAGAATTTGCGTAAAGATGATGTTATTGCGTTTACTGGTGGTGGCAATATGGGTAATTTGTATCACAACCACGAAGAGGCAAGGCGTAAAGTATTTTCGACATTTGTTGACAACCTTACGATCTCATTTCCCCAATCAATTCATTTTGAGGATAATGAGGATGGTGAGATTGAAAAAAGAAAAAGTCAGGAAGCCTATAGCAAGAACCCAAATCTTGTTCTTGTAGCTCGCGACGCACAAAGCTTTCATCGTATGCTTACGACTTTTGACAATAAAGTTATTTTCACGCCGGACATGGTATTATACATGAATTCGGTGGACTGGAAATTTGAACGTAATGGGGCTTTGTTTGTTTTGCGTCATGATTCAGAGAAGGTTGTCAAACAAACCACCATTGATAAAATAAAAGAAATACTCGGTGGGGACAGACCAGTGGAACGTGTTGATACCGTATTAGATGAACCAAAAGAGATTACGCCGATCACACGTGACACCTTGTTTGAGCAACAGCTGGAGTTGTTTTCACACCAAGAAATTATTATCACAGACCGTTGGCATGCTATGGTTTTCTCTGTCCTCACTGGGACACCATGCTTGCTTTTTGGAAATAGTTATGGAAAAGGGAAGCACGCGTACTTTGATTGGTTAGAGCATGTGAATTGGATTGATTACACAGATGAAACCGATATCGATCGAATTGAAAGTAGTTTAAAGGAACTGATGAATCAGGACCGTCATGATTATAATGTGAAAAAAGACTTCCAACAACTCCATGACATTATTGAAGAAAATATATCTAAATAATAATTTTAAGAACTTAGTACTTTTTGGGGCTAGGTTTTTTATTTGCAGTTAGGTAAGTGAGGGTGAGAAAATCCTCAAGTGTAAGCGCTACCAATAAGTGGTATAATTCTGATATAAATATATTTTTTATTCTTAAATAGAATGAATGGTTGTATTGAAAACAAAAAAGGAGTTGAAAGAATGAGCACAAAATTTAATTTATCCTTTGTACAAGGGCTAACCGTTCGTGAAAAAGCAGAATTAGTAACGGGGAAAGATTTCTGGTTTACCGCGGAAAATATTGAAAATGATATACCAAAAATCATGGTAACAGATGGCCCTTCAGGATTGCGAAAACAAGCAAGTAGTGCAGACGCACTAGGCTTGAATCAAAGTGTGGAAGCCATTGCTTTTCCAAGTTCAGCGTTGATGGCTAGTTCATTTAATGTGGACATGCTTTATGAATTAGGTCAAAATCTTGGAACAGCATCTAGAGCTGAAAATGTGTCAGTTTTATTGGGGCCAGGTATTAATATTAAGCGTTCTCCATTGGCAGGAAGAAATTTTGAATATTTTTCCGAAGATCCATATCTAACTGGAGAACTAGGAAGCGCTTATGTGAAGGGCGTGCAATCGCAAGGTGTTGGCGTGAGTGTCAAGCACTTTGCAGCCAATAATCGAGAAGATCAACGTTTTACCTCGTCCTCGAATGTTGATGAACGTGCTTTACGTGAGATATACTTGCTGGCTTTTGAAAAGATTGTCAAAGAGGCACATCCAGCAACGTTAATGTGCTCTTACAACGCGATTAATGGTGTGCTCAATTCTCAAAATTATCGTTTGTTAACCGAAATACTGCGTAATGAATGGGGATATACTGGCGTCGTTATGTCAGATTGGGGAGCAGTAGCCGATAATATTGCTTCGCTAAAAGCAGGTTTAGACTTAGAAATGCCTGGAAATGGTGCATATTCGATTGATAGAATTGTATCTGCTGTCCAAAATGGTCAGCTAGAAGAATCAAAATTGGATATCTCAGTATTACGCGTACTGGCGTTGGTTGAAAAGTTCCGTGTTAGCGAAGATGATAGTACGGATTATGATAAGAATAATCAACATGAGTTTGCTCGAAAAGCAGCAGAGGATAGCATTGTTTTACTAAAAAATGATGACGATGTTTTACCAATTAAACAAACTGAACAAATTGCATTAATTGGTGAACTAGCCCAGAATCCAAGATATCAAGGTGGCGGTAGTTCACATGTAAATGCATACAAAGTTGTTACGCCACATGAGGTTGCAAGCAACAGTGATTACAATGTTACTTATACTGCAGGGTATAGCTTATCTGAAGAAAAAGGTAATTTAGATTTAGAACAGCAAGCAGAATCTATTGCTGAGTTGAGTGACAAAATCATTTTCTTTGCTGGTGTTCCAGAACAAGATGAGTCAGAAGGATTTGACAAAAAAACCATTGATTTGCCGGAAAATCAAGTCAATTTGATTCAAAAGCTATCAGCAATTAATCCTAATATAATTGTTGTTCTTCAAAATGGATCAGCGGTTGCAACACCTTGGAGAAATAAGGTAAAAGCAATTGTAGAAACTTATTTAGCCGGCGAAGCTGTCGGTGAGGCGACATGGAATATTCTTACTGGTCAAACAAATCCGTCAGGTAAATTAGCAGAAACTTTTCCTGAAAAAATTGAAGACACACCGGCATACGGTACGTTCAATGCTAGTGTAGATGAAGAAAATTACCATGAAGGAATATTTGTTGGTTATCGGCATTATGATTTAAAGAGGAAAGAGGTTGCGTTTCCATTTGGACATGGATTAAGCTATACAGATTTTAAGTATGAAGATTTGGAAATAGTAGCTAATACGAAAAAGCATGTCACGGGTAAAATCAAAATAACCAATGTGGGCTCAATATATGGCAAAGAAACAGCTCAAATCTATATTCAAAATCTAGAAAGCCGTGTTGAGAAACCTCGTCAAGAATTAAAAGCATTTGTTAAAGTCGGACTCAATCCAGGAGAAAGTAAAACTGTCGAATTTTTCTTAGATCGGAGAAGTTTTGCTTGGTATAACGTGAAAAAAAGTATCTGGCAAGTTGATCAAGGTGACTATAATCTAAAAATAGGTAGTTCTTCGCGCGATATTAGATTAGAAAAAACGGTTTCTTTAGAGATGGGCACGACAAATAATCGTCCGATCAGCGGAGACACTTATATTAGCGAAATCATTAACCGAGATGGTTTACATGAATCACTCGTGGCGTCTGGTTTACAAACAGCGATTGAAAGTATTAGTTCGTCTGATAGTAATCGAGAGCTAATGGAAAACTTGCCACTGCGGGCAATTATTATGATCGGAGCAAATGTAGATCAAGTGAACAAGTTCATTGAACTAGCAAATAATTGATCTACTCGTTTGTAAATTTCATTGAAAATGGTTACTCAAAGATGGCTAGGTTAGTGTACAAACAGATATAAATAGATGCTTGCAAACTACTCAATTTCATTGTATACTTACTTTTAGTAATTAGAAAGAAGGTCACATAAATGACAAAATATGGTGTTGTTGTTGGTTCGATTCGTGAAAACTCATTTTCAAAGGGAGTAGCTGATGCACTTGTTGCTGGTCTGCCTGAAGATGCTGAGGTAAATTACTTAAATATCAGTAACTTACCACTTTACAATCAAGATTTTGATGCTGATTCGCCTGAAGAATATACAAAGTTCCGCGCGGCAGTTGCTGAGCAAGATGCATTTATCTTTGTCACACCTGAGCATAACCGAAGCATTTCAGCAGCTTTGAAAAATGCCTTAGATGTTGCTTCTCGACCTTGGGGTGAAAACGCATGGGCTGGCAAACCAGCGCTAGTCGCTTCACAGTCAGTTTCTGGTATTTCTGGTGTATTGGCTCATCACGTGCTACGTCAATCTTTGGTATTCTTGGATATGCCAACTTTACAACAACCAGAATTGTATATTGGCAATGTTCAAAACTTAGCCGATGAAAATGGTCATATTACTAACACAGATACGCAAAATTTCCTTGCAAATGCAGCAAAGCAATTTGTTACATTCGCACAAAAGTTTTAATTAAGAATATAAAAAAACCTGACTTTAGAAATAAGTCAGGTTTTTTTATGCGCCTTTAAATGCGATTAAAATTAAAATGAGGGTATAATAAAGATAGAGGACTTAAATAATATGGATAAAAACCAGTTTAAAAAGGGAAACGATGATCCAGTCTCAGAAGACAAAGAATTCAATTCATTTTTTTCTGAAGTACTGCAACGATTTCCTGACAAAACCTCAAAGATTATACAGAATTCATATGAAAAATCGAAATCCAGGGCGGACAAGATATTTTTTAAAAGTCGATCGAATCTTGATCAAGTTTTTGATACCTTTTTGACGGGAGTTGATCAACAAACAGCTCAGAAGTGTCATCGAATTATTCACGCTGCATCATTGAGTGCTGCAATTGTGGGCTGCTCGCCAATTCCGTTCTCAGATGCGTTTTTACTAGTACCAATTCAACTAACTATGATGTCACGATTGCATAAATTGTTTGGGCAATCATGGTCAGAAGGTTTAGGTAAAAGTTTATCTAAGGAACTGGTAGTTGTAGGTCTTGGTCGTAGCGCAGTGGGGAATATTATTAAATTTATACCAGCTGTGGGAACTGTATCCGGTGCTGTAATCAATGCTTCCGTAGCTGTTTCAATCACCGAGGCTTTGGGATGGGTGACAGTGAAAATGTTAAATGATGGTGAGGACATATTTGAACAAGCTATGTCATTTCGAGGGCAGTTTGAAATCCTCTTTAAAGCACTTAGAAAAGTGAAAAAATAATTTTAAAAAGCATATCTCATGAGGATATGCTTTTTTATAATTATTTGACATTAATTAAGAAACATTATAAACTATTTTGGTTACGTATTAATTGCTAGGGGGAAGCATTGAACATGGGGAAATTAAAAATAGTTTTAAAGTATTTGGTATATGCATTTTTACTCAGTTTTGTATTGGATATCGGCGGATTTTTTAGCGGAATATATGCTGAGCGTAGCGGTTTATCCGAGGAATGGCTTGAAAATAGTCAGGTAGCCATAGTTTTCATGTTGATTAGTCAAATTACTTTACCAATTTTTTTGATGTTTCAATATAAAAGTCGGAAAAATGATCTTAGAATTATAATGCCCTTTGCTAAAGATAAAAAGGTATACAGATATTTGATAGGGTACGCTGCAGGGGCAATATTCTTTGTACTAACTTGGATAATAGCAGTTGCCTTTGGAGGATTTCAAGTCATTAATATTTGGCATATAGGTAATGTGCTGTGGCTCGTTCTCTTTCTTTTAGGTTTTTGTATTCAAGGCATGGGCGAAGAAATATTAGTTAGAGGCTATTTGTTAGGTAAATTAAGTCAACATTTAAGCCGTGCTTCAGCTATTATAATTAGCTCGCTTTTTTTCGCTGCGCTACATTTGGCAAACCCAGGAATAACTAGAGTAGCTTTCTTAGAACTATTTTTGTTTGGTGCTATCATGGCTATGATTCGAATTGAAACCGAAGATTTGTGGGTGGTGGGTGCCTTTCATGGTGCGTGGAACTTTTTTCAAGGGCCAATTCTTGGTGTTGCAGTTTCTAGTACCAACAGCGGTGCGCCAATTTTCAAATCAATTCCAACACAAGCTTATGAATGGTTAAATGGTGGGCGTTTTGGCATCGAAGGGAGTGTAATGAGCCTAACGTTACATGTTGCGTTATTTGGTGCAATCGCAGTTTGGATTAAATTAAACAAGAACAAATCAAAAATTATTTGCGAATCTACTAAATAATTTCTTTTTATTTTGACCTAATGGTTGATTATTTTTTTGGTCTAAATAGGGTAATTTGGAAAAATTCGTCTGAATCGTCATTATCTAGGATATGTTCGATTGAAACGGTATCGATTTCAGCATGGATTTGCAGTTGTTTTGAGTTTAGCACTTTTAAGGTTGATAATATTGCTTGCTGATTGTGTATTTGTCCCACTGTGATATGGGGTGTATATGGAAACTCAGGGCGTAGAAAGGGTGAGAACAAAGGGGATTGATATAAAACATCATGCATCTTTTGAATGACCGAACACCCCTCGTCAACAGGTAGCCAAAGATAACTTTTCTCATCAGACGAAAAATTTTCAAAGGTCACTTTGAAAGCCGAGAATGGTTTTAAAATCGTTTGAATATTTTGGATAATGACTTCGTCTGTAGCCTCACTTTCAAATGGAAACACAAGAGTTATGTGTGGACGAATATGTGGATATAAGGGATCAAGTTCGCGCCTAATATTTTGGATTGTTGTTATTTCTGAAAGTTTAGGAAATATTAAAATAGAACGTAACATAAACCTTGCCTCCTTAAATAAATTTAACTTGTGTTTGTAGTATATCAAAATTTAATGTACACAGTCTTCATAAGAAACAAAAAGTTATCAATATATTATATATTGATAACTTTTTGTTTCTATATGTTAAAATTTACTTATTTATTGATTAAAGTCAAAACAATATCATCTTTATCGACTTTACTACCAATTGGTTTTACAATGTTGAATTCAGAAAGGACATTAGAATTTGTTATTGTCACAATAACGGTGTCATCAAAGCCAGCATCCTTTATTGACTTGTCCCAGAACTCAATGAGTAGATCACCTTTCTTAACATGTTGGCCGCGCTCGAAGTAAGTAACAAAACCTGTCCCTTGCATAGCAACAGTACCAATACCAATGTGAATTAACGTGACTAGACCAGTGTCTGAAACAAGGCCAATGGCATGTTTCGTTGAGAAGGCAACGCGAACGGTTGCATCAAACGGCGCATAAACCCGACCATCGCTCGGACGAATTGCAAATCCTTGACCTAGAGATCCTGAAGCAAATGCATGGTCATTAACGGATGAGAGATTAATTAATTCACCGGCAATAGGCGCATTGTATGTGTACTCACCAGTTTTTAATTCAGGCGTGGTTGTAGTCGTTGTTGTGTCAACAAATTTCTTTCCCCATGTTTTTTCAAGTTGGTCAACAATTTCAGCGTGCTTGCGCTCAGTAAGTGTTACTTTGCGATAAAATACGTAGGTGCCGATTAAAATAATAACAATTGGCAAACCAAACATAATGGTTTTGAAAATGGATTGTCCGGACCCTGTTACTGAAGAAGCTGTAGCACCAGTTGTCATTCCAGCGACTACGGCAGTTAATCCGACGACGCCGTTTGAAATAGCACCAGCTAGTTTATCTAATAGTGGACGAACTGACAACGTTAATGATTCATCACGATGCCCGAGCTTCAGTTGACCGTACTCCACAGAATCAGAGATTGTCATGAGAACCACTAAGAACACAAGTGGTTGTGGAATGGCAAATAATTCAGCAGCGATTAGAACCATTGTGAGTGACTGTCCTGCAAAAATAAACAGAACTAATCCGATAATCATGGTTAAGATACACCAGAAAAATAAATTACGTCGATTAAGTTTATCAGCTAATTTTGGAAATAGTGAAACAGATAGTAAGCCAGTCACAATGTTTAGTGAGGCGAAAATTGAGAAAGCAGATGAGTTTCCTAAAATAAAAGTGAAATAATATAACTCTAGTGAATTAACAAGAGTGACGCCCGTGGTGTAAAAACCATAAGACAAGGCAATCCACATGAGCTGATCATTATGCGTTAGAATATGGATAACATTTTTGAATGTTGTTTTTTCTTTGTTCTTACGTAGGTCGGAATCAACTTCTTTAGTACCAACACCAACAGCGACCGCACTCAGCCATGCGATTACCGCAATAATAACAGCAAACCAGAACCAACCACGAGTGTCACCAGTACCATCATTTTGATTCAAAGAGAAAAACAAAACAATGGGCATAACAACAACGCCGACTAAGTTTCCACCGATAGTAGAACCGATACGGGCAAAAGTTGCAGTTTTTTCACGTTCGCGTGAGTCAAAAGTTAATGCCGGTATCATTGACCAGAACCCAATATCTTTAAATGAATAGAAGATATCCATAATAATATAGATTATGCCAAAGATAATCAAATAAAGAAGTGGGTTTGATTTATTTAGACCGCCCATATTTGTGAAAAGAATGATCAGAGCAACTGATCCAACCGTTCCACCAACAACCACCCAAGGTTTAAATTTACCCCATCGAGTGCTTGTATTATCAATTGCATTACCAATAAATGGATCAATTGCTAATTCAACAAATCGTAGTAGAAAGATAATTAGCGTAATGGAACTAATCATTTTGTCATTTTGCGCGGCATTACCACTATTGAACAAATGTGTGGTAACAAACATAATGAAATACGTTGATAATGTCGCAAAAAACATATCATTACCGAATGCACCAAAAGCGTATGAAACGCGTGATGTCATTGACTGCTGGTTAGACTTCATAATTGTAATCTCCTTTTTGTAGTAGCTAACATCTCAATAGTAAGCGCTTTCATTTAAAAAATCAATACTTTTTAGTAAATATTTAGTAAATAGGTATTTTTTATATTTTGATGTAAAATGATAAGGAGTATAAATAAAGCAAATGAACTTGCATAAATTGAGGAAGAAAATATGGTAACAATTAAGCAGATAGCGCTGGAAACGGATGTGTCATCAAGCACGGTATCTCGAGTTTTAAATAATGACCTGACTCTGTCAGTTTCTGACGAAACTCGCCGAAAGATTATTGATGCCGCGCAAAGGTTGAATTACACAAAAAAACATAAAAAAAGTATTTCCAAAAAATTGATCCATATTGCAGTATTGACGGTCTTTTCTGAAATCCGAGAAGCTAGCGATGCTTATTGGCGACAAATATACTTGAGTATTGAGCAAAATGCGCAAGATCAAAATATTATTGTTGATGAAATTATTCGAATTAATCAAGGCATTAATATCGCGGATTTCGCAACTTACGATGCCATTATTATTTTAGGCGATATGACTCAAAAAGCGGTGAACCAATTGCAGAAAATTAATGAGCGAATTGTGTTGGTTGATGCCAAAACGCGCTATGAAACCATTGACTCTGTCAATCCCGAACTGCGGTTGATGACAACTCGGATATTGGATGAGTTTTATCAAGCTGGACGGCGACATATTGGATTTATTGGTGGCGTGAACGATTTGCTAGAATTAGATGGCTCCTCAACACTTGCTGTTGAAGATGTGCGTAGTGAAATCTATCGTAATTGGGCTGAAGAGCATCAAATGAGCCCTCATTTTTACACCGGTCCGTGGCATGCTGAAACGGGCATGCAAGGCGCTATATCGTTATTAAGAGAAGAACACAGTATAGATGCACTATTAGTTGCTTCGGATCCTATTGCAATTGGTGCCATTAATGCATTGAAATCCGAGAATCTAGAGCCAGGAATTGATATTGATGTGGTGAGCTTTGATAATGTTGAGTTATCCTCTTACTTGGTTCCGGCACTAACGACGGTAGATCTAAATCCCGCGGCACTAGGGAAGACGGCTTTAGAACAAGCCTACGAATTAGCGAATGATGAACGTGATTGGACAGTTTGGGCTACAATACCGGGAAATTTGAAATATCGAGAAACTTTTAAAAAGTAAAAGTAACCGTTTACATTTTAGTAAACGAGTGGTAAACTGTGTTTGTAATTTAGTAAAAGACTTCACGGAGGAAGATTATGGCTAATGCAAACATTTCTTTTGATGACGAGCAAAATGTTTTTCATCTTTCAAATCGACAAATATCTTACCTGATACAAATTGAAGAGGGCGGACTGCTAAGCCATCTCTATTTTGGTAAAAAAATTACAAAATATCATGGTTCACGACATTATCCACGTCTAGATAGAGGATTCTCACCAAACTTAGCTGGAGAACCACATCAAACAGATCGTAGCTATTCGAAGGACACATTATTACAAGAATACGGTGGTTATAATACGGGAGATTTTCGTCAAGCCGCGATTAAAATTCAAGGAGCCAACGGTGCACAAGCATCTGATTTTCGTTTTCAATCATTCAAAATCGTAAATGGCAAGCCACATCTAGATCGTCTGCCTCAGGCCTACGTGTTATCTGAAGATGAAGCTAAAACATTAATAATTAATCTTGTGGATAGTACGCTAAATGCCCAAGTATCACTTTATTACACAATTTATAATGACCGGCCAGTAGTTGCAAGATCAACTAAAATAACGAATCTCTCTCAACAAAGTATTAATATTGAGAAAATTGCATCA
This sequence comes from Leuconostoc sp. XM4, assembly GCF_055698815.1. Classification (NCBI taxonomy): domain Bacteria; kingdom Bacillati; phylum Bacillota; class Bacilli; order Lactobacillales; family Lactobacillaceae; genus Leuconostoc; species Leuconostoc sp. XM4. The sequence goes on from NZ_CP134507.1 coordinate 860,206, forward strand.
CTGCAATTAGATTTACCAGCAAGTGATCTAGAAATCATCTCGTTACCCGGCGCCCATGTGCGTGAACGTCAAATGGAGCGACAAACTGTGCGCCAAGGAGTGGCTGAATTTTCTAGTCATCGAGGAACAAGCTCGCACCACATGAATCCATTTGTAGCGCTAGTAACACCGAACACAACCGAAAATGAGGGTGAAGCTGTTGGTATCCAACTGGTTTATTCGGGAAATCATCAATTCACTATCGAAAGAGATTATGTGGAACAGACACGTGTTCTATCTGGTATTAACGAAGATGGATTTGATTGGCAATTAAACGCTGATGATGACTTTCAGACACCTGAAGCGTTGTTGGTTTATTCTGATGACGGTTTAAATGGTATGTCACAAGCTTACCATCACTTGCTACGAGAACGTGTGGCTCGTGGAAAATATCAATATGCAGAGAGACCAATTGTTATTAATAACTGGGAAGCAACTTATTTTGATTTTAATGCAAAAAAAATTCAAGAGATATTAGATGAAGCATCCCCATTAGGCATTGAAATGTTTGTCTTAGATGATGGTTGGTTTGGAAAACGTGATGATGATGATAGTTCTTTGGGTGACTGGTTTGAATACGCTACTAAATTACAGAGTGGCGGTGGTTTAGTTGGCTTGTCAGATAAAGTACACGAAAAAGGTATGAAATTTGGATTATGGTTTGAACCGGAAATGATTTCCAAAAATTCTGATCTCTATCGACAACATCCTGATTATATTCTCGGTATGCCTAACCGTGATTTGACCCCTAGTCGTGATCAATATGTGCTTGATTTTTCAAGACCTGAGGTAGTGGATAATATTTTCCAACAAGTAGTAAATATCTTGGATAATGTTAAGATTGATTACATTAAGTGGGACATGAACCGTCATTTAACAGAAGTATATTCTGCAGCGTTGTCACCAGAACGTCAAGGAGAAGTGGGACATCGTTATATGTTAGGTGTGTATGATTTGGCGGATCGTTTGACCAAACGTTATCCAGATATTTTATTTGAAGGATGCTCTGGCGGTGGCGGACGATTTGACGCTGGCATGTTATATTTCTTTCCACAATCGTGGACATCAGACAATACGGACCCTGTTGAGCGCTTAAAAATTCAATATGGGACGACATTAAGCTACCCAGTCTCTAGTATGACCGCGCATGTTTCAGCATCGCCTAATCATCAAACTGGGCGTCAAACGAGTCTGGCTATGCGTGGGGATGTTGCTACTGCAGGAGTCTTTGGATATGAATTAAACCTAGCTAAGTTGTCATTAGAAGAAAAATCAGAAATCAAAGATCAAGTGACATTTTATAAACAGCATCGCTCGTTGATCCAGTATGGCAATTTCTACCGTATCAAAAGTCCTTTTAAAAATAATGAAACAGCCTGGGAATTTATCAGTGAAGATAAGACAGAAGCATTGTTATTCAATTACCGTGTTTTGTCAACTGCGCAGCCAGTTTTCACTGTAACTAAAATGAGTCACCTGAAATCTGACGGAATCTATGTTGATCAAAGAACAAATGAACATTATTCTGGAGATGAACTCATGTCAATTGGTCTATATAACACGCCAATTAAGCAAGCTGATTTTACCTCTGCGGTGCGTTATTTCAAATGGCAAGCTGAATAAGTGAAAATCATTGTGAAAGGAAAAATGGAAATGACTGAAATATACGAAGAATTAATTCATGTTTTTAAGAAGCAATTTCATCATGAACCAACTGACAAGTTTTTCTCACCAGGTCGAATTAACTTAATCGGTGAGCATACTGATTATAATGGTGGTCACGTGTTTCCAGCATCAATTACACTGGGAACATATGGCGTAGCATCTCAAAGAGCGGATAGTTTGGTAAAACTCTATTCGACTAATTTCCCGGATGAAGGGGTGATTAGTTTTGACGTTAATGACGAAGAAAAGTTACCTGGATCATCTTGGGGAAATTTTGTTAAAGGCGTGTTGCAGGCTTTAAGAGGATATGGTAACCGTTTTGAGCATGGATTTGAATTAGTTATCAATGGTAACATACCAAACGGCTCAGGATTATCATCATCGTCATCTTTAGAACTCTTAATTGGCGTAGTGGCGCAAAAGCTATATGATCTAAAAATTCCGAGATTGCAATTGGTGGCCAGTGGACAACGTGCTGAAAACGATTTTGTTGGTGTTAATACTGGAATAATGGATCAATTTGCTATTGGATTTGGTGAAGCGGACCAAGCTATCTATTTAGACACGAATACGATGATTTACGAAATGGTACCAATCCATTTGGGTGATTATGTTGTTGTTATTATGAATACGAACAAACGAAGAGAGTTGGCTGACTCAAAATACAATGAGCGTGTTCGTGAAACTCAAGAAGCAGTCTATCAATTGCAAAAATATACACCTATCCAATATCTGGGCGAATTAGACGCCAAAACTTTTAATAAATATGCTGATAAATTAGAAAGCAACATACTTGTAAAACGTGCCCGCCATGCTGTTTATGAAAACGAACGAACTAAGATTGCTGTCGAGGCATTAAAATCAAATGATTTGGCTAGCTTTGGTAAGTTAATGAATGAATCGCATCAGTCTTTAAAGGATGACTATGCGGTAACTGGAATAGAACTTGATACGCTTGTGGAAACAGCACAAACCGTCGATGGTGTGCTCGGTGCAAGGATGACCGGTGCAGGATTTGGTGGTTGTGCAATCGCACTAGTACATCAAGATAATGTTGATGATTTGAAAGCGGCTGTTGGGGCTAAATATGAATCTGTAGTTGGCTACGATCCCTCATTTTATGTAGCAAATGTTGGTGACGGAGCACACTGGGTCGGTAAAGTAGGTGAATAATAATGTCAGAAAATAATTTAATTACGGAATTTACTCAGCGTATTATCGAACAATCGGATTACACAAATGAAGATGCAATCTACTTGGGAAACCAAATATTAGGCATGATTGGTGAATCAAATTATGAGCATGTAACAAGTGATCAAGATGTTTCGAGGTTATCTACGTTAACACTATTGGATAATTTGGTAGCAATTGCAGCAGATAATGGCACATTACAGAATAGAAAAATCAATGCTGATATACTAGGGGCACAACTAATGGATTATTTTGTGCCTCGTCCTTCACAGGTTCGACAAATTTTTTGGCAACATTACGATCACGCCCCGCGGGAGGCTACTGACTATTTCTTTGATTTATCGAAAAGAAGTAACTATATCAAGACGCGGGAAATTAGCCAAAATTTATCTTACCCAGTTGAGACCGAGTATGGTCAATTACAAATTACAATTAATCTCTCAAAGCCTGAAAAAGATCCTAAGGTAATTGCAGCAGCACTGAAAAATAAAACACAACAACAGGAACAGTATCCTGCATCTCAGTTGGCAAAAGAGAATGAAGGCTACTGGGGTCGTTTAGATTATGCTGCTCGGTCGAATCATCGTGTCATTCCAGTAACTTTAGGTAATGAAAATTGGTATTTTCAATATTCACCGTATGCCTATTTTAATGAACATGCAATTGTGCTATCAGAAAATATTCGACCAATGCACGTTGATCAGGAAAACTTAGCTAGACTGTTAGAATTTGTTACTAAATTCCCAGATTATTTTATTGGATCCAATGCAGATTTGCCAATTGTGGGTGGTTCAATATTGTCCCACGATCATTTTCAAGCAGGGCGCTATGATTTACCTATGGCAAAAGCAACATTGAAGGAAAGCTTTCAGATTTCAGATGTGAACCTGTCGGAAGCGGGGGTATTAAACTGGCCAATGACTGCAATTCGCTTAATTGATTCGGACAGCGATAAATTACTCGCAGCGGCTGGTAAAGTAATGAAAACATGGGAAGATTATGACGACCCAAGTTTATTCATTCAAGCTCATAGTCAAACGGGTGAAAGACATCATACGGTTACACCAATCGTCCGATTCCGTGACCACAAATATGAAGTAGACCTTGTGTTACGAGACAATAATACGTCGTCTGAGTTTCCAGACGGAATCTTTCATCCTCACTCAGATGTACAACACATAAAAAAAGAAAACATTGGGCTAATAGAAGTAATGGGTTTGGCTATTTTGCCACCGCGTTTAAAAACAGAACTTGCAGAAGTCGAAGCATATCTTTTGGGGAATACGGATTCTGTGGCTCCAAAACACAAGATATGGGCCGATAAACTAAAACATGAGGAAACTTTTAATGCTGATAATGTAACGGAAGTGGTGGAGCAAAGTGTTGGTCAAATTTTTAAAAGAGTCCTTGAAGACGCTGGCGTTTTCAAAAATTCCGAAGCAGGCCAAGCTGGTTTGAAAAAATTTATTGTGCAGTTAACAACTAATTGAAAACATGAAAAAAATACAAGTTATTGCTTGTATTTTTTCATGTTTTCAATACATACTCTGCTCTGACTTTGATTATCATATAAAAAAATGATAACATTGCATTGAATTGTACATTAAAGATAATCGGGAAGGGGGATAGCGTGGGTAACAATGAATGGATTGGCATCGACAATGCTCATCAAAATAATTTAAAAAACATTTCGGTCAAAATTCCAAAACACCAGTTAACAGTTTTTACAGGTGTATCTGGTTCGGGAAAGTCAACCTTAGTTTTTGACACTTTAGTTGCGCAGTCAAGACGTGAATTAAATGATACGTTCTCGAGTTATGTGCAACACATTTTACCAAAATATGGTAGACCGGCTGTAGATAACATTACTAATTTGCCAATAGCAATACCAATTGAGCAACGAAAAATGTCGGGCAACGTCAGATCAACAGTAGGAACGTATACTGAAATATACACATTCTTGCGTTTGCTGTTTTCTCGAATAGGACAACCTTCTGTTGGATATTCAGATGCCTTTTCTTTCAATCATCCCCAAGGCAAATGTGAAGTTTGTGATGGCTTAGGTTTTACTAAAAAAATTAATTTAACATATCTTGTTGATTTTAATCAATCACTTAATGAAGATCCAATTGATTTTCCAACTTTTGGAAATGGTGCTTGGCGTTGGAAACGTTATGCCTATAGCGGCTTATTTGATTTGAATAAAAAAATAAAGGATTATTCTAAAGAAGAACTAGATTTATTGTTATACGCACCGCAGCAAAAACTAGCGTCTCCTCCTGAAAAATGGCCAAAAACTGCCTTATATGAGGGTTTGTTACCGAGAATTAAGCGAAGTATTATTAATACTGATGAGGGGAAAAGGCATAGAAAGCAACTTGAAAAGTTTGTATCCACTGATATTTGTCCAACTTGTCAGGGCTCCAGATTGAATGCAAAGGCGCTAAGTTGCAAAATTGATGGGCATAATATCAGTGATTTAGTTGCAATGTCATTGGATGAATTACAATTATTAATTCAAAAAATAAGAAATCCACTGGTTCAGGATGTTAAAACACAGATTGATAAACGCCTAAATGCTTTGATTACGATTGGTTTAGGCTATCTTAATTTAGCGCGAAGTACAGATACGCTATCGGGCGGCGAAGCGCAAAGAATCAGAATTGCTAAGCATATCACAAGCTCTTTAAATGATGTGATGTATGTCCTAGACGAACCTAGCTCAGGCCTACATCCAAAAGATATTGAACGACTATATAAATGTTTGCGAGTCTTAAAGGATCAAGGCAATACGATTATTTTAGTGGAACATAACCCGCTGCTAATTCAGCGAGCTGACTACATCATTGATGTTGGTCCAGGTCCGGGAGTTAATGGTGGCAATGTTCAATTTTCGGGAACATACGATGAATTTTTAAAAAGCGATACGATTACCAGTGTTGCTATGCGTGAAAATGAGAGGTTGAATAATCATACTAATAGCAGCTTCAAAAAATGGCTGTCTGTTAGAGATAAAAATTTAAACACAGTACAAAACGTTTCTTTAAAAATACCACTTAATGCTTTGACTGTTTTATGCGGTGTGGCTGGATCAGGTAAATCGTCTCTAGCACAAATAGTAGCGTCAGAATTGATTCAAAGGGAAATCGATGTTATCAATATTTCGCAAAAGAACATTGGTATTAGTCTTAGATCAACTCCACTGACTTACTTAGATATTTTTGATGATATTAGGAAACTATTTGCAAGAGCAAACTCAGTTAGTCCATCGTTATTTAGTTACAATTCAAAGGGCGCTTGTCCGCGCTGCAAGGGAAAAGGCGTTATCGTTAATGATATGTACTTTATGGACGATGTCGTTTCTGAGTGTGAATTGTGTCATGGACAACGCTATAATCAGGAAGTTTTGCAATATGACTATAAGGATAAGACTATTGTTGACATATTGTCTATGACGGTGAGTCAAGCCGTTGATTTTTTTAGTGGTATTACACGAATAGCTACTGGTTTGCAAGCAATCTGTGATGTGGGTCTTGGTTATTTAAAATTAAACCAATCTTTGAGTACATTGTCAGGCGGAGAGTTGCAACGGATCAAGTTATCGAGCTACTTACAAAAGAAGAGTAGTGTTTATATTATTGATGAACCAACGAATGGGTTACATTTAAAAGATATTGATCATTTGCTCGAGCTTTTCGATAAGCTGGTTGCTAGAGGAAACACGATTGTCATTATTGAACACAGTTTGAAAGTCATTCGACAGGCTGATTTGCTGATAGAGATGGGTCCTGAAGGCGGAAAAATGGGTGGTAAAGTTGTTTTTTCCGGTACAATCGACGATTTGAAAAAATCAAATGATGCAATAACAAAACCATATTTATAAAAAAGTTGCATATAAAAAGCAGAAAAATATGATTTATTTTTCTGCTTTTTATATTTGGCTATTTATTCGATAAAAATTCTTTTATTGCATCAAATCCCAATTGTCGATTACCTGCTTGACAATGTTGATCACCACCAGACGCCTTGTCAAACATAATTGATTTAACGGAAGCAGCATTAATTAATTTGCTATCAATTTCTACTAAGCGGCTACTGGGAACATATTGATCATTTTCGCCAGCTAGTAACAGAACATCTTGATTAATAAGTGGCATAATCGGTTCCATATTATATTTTTGGAACTGTTTTAATAGTTCGTAAGGCGATTGAACGCCAACGTTTTCCATACCCTTATTGATTTTCCAATTTAAATCTAGATTATTGGCCATCATACTTTTGAACATAAGATTAACTGTTTTGGCATCTTTAGCAGCTAGCAGCTGTTCGATTTTAGTAATTTGATCATAGGGCATTCGAATACGTAATGCATCAAAGAAACTATAGAAAATATCAAATGCAACAACTTTGTCCAATCGTTTTTCAAATGCGGCGGCGCGCATAACTAAATATCCACCTAATGACATACCAACTGCACTAGCTCTTTTAAGGTTGAAATAATCTAATATGACGCTTACCGGACTTTCCCAATTATGTATCAGGTGAATCCCTTGACGCAACGCAGTTCCTTGACCTGGCCCATCAAAAACATAAATGTTGAAATCAATTCCTTTCAAAAATTTTGACATTTTGACCATCTCTTCCATGTAGGAATCATATCCGGCAAATAGCAATAGATTCTTAGTGGCGTTTGGTGTGACTAGTTTTACAACTGGTAGATACCCATTTTCATAAGGTACTTGATACCTTTCGTATTCAAAGTTGTTGAAGCCTTTATAAAAATTTTCTCGATACTTTCGATAAGCATTTTCATCTCGGGGATCCTCAGGTGACAAATAAAACTCAGAGGCTTGATAATAAGTTGATGCGACAGAGAAATCACCATCTTGTTCTCTTGCAATAGCTTTGTCGTTCCATGCTTTAAACCATGATTCTTCATCTTTTAACTGAGGAATGATACTTTTTAAATCTTCCTGTACTTTTTGATCATTTTCGTACTCATCATTGATGAATCGATTAATTTGTAAATTGAATTGTTCATTTTTAATATACTGTTTAAACATGTTGTTCCTCCTTCTTTTAAGTACATTTTGACATGATGAAGGTAAAATACAACTGGCAAAAGCGGTAATAAGGAACGATATCATACTGAAAAAAGAAAACAGTATGATATTATTGGTGTATAAATAGGAGGGTCAGCATTGTGTCAAAAGACAAAAGGGTTATCAAAACAGAAAAATTGATTACTGAAACGATGATGCGGTTATTGACGACCACGAGTATTTCAAAAATCACTGTTAAGAAAATTTGTGATCAAGCGTTGATTAGCAAATCAACTTTTTATGATCACTATGTCGACAAGTTTGATGTCATTGAAAAGATTGTTGATGTGTATGCGATGCAGTTTAATTGTGAAATCCAACAAAGATTTGAAGCAGTGCAGCAGAAAAATACCTTTGAAATCTTTAACAAAATTATCAAAGATATGGCTAATCAAGATAGTGATTTATTAATTTTAATGTCGCTTGAACAGGATGTACATCGTGTTCAAGATCGTTTTCACAAAATATTATACGATAATGCCCACGCTTTCTTGTCAAAACAAAAAATGAATAAGCGTTTTTCAGTTGGCTTCTTATCCCAAATTTATGCTGACCTTGCATTAACTTCAATTTCTTTTACGTTAAAACATGCTGAGAACGAAAAGCTTCTTGAAGAGCAAACTGATTTTATGAATTTAATGCAAGAGGTGATCATTTCTAACGTTAAGCAGTAAATACCCTTTCTTAATTTATATAAGTTTTAATAATGTCACTAATATGCTTTACATATTAGTGACATTATTTTATACTACTAGTATGTTAAACATACTAATCGAGAGGATACATCATGAAACAAAATATATCCAGTCAGATGTTAAAAGGTATTCTTCAAGGAATCATGTTAATGATTTTGGCAAAACGGCCGGATTATGGTTACGGTATTAGTAAACAAATTAATGAATATGGCTTAGAAGATATCCCGAAAGGAACTATTTATCCTTTATTAACAGCCATGGAAAGACGCGGATTAATTGTAGGGAAAATGGAAGTATCAGTAGATGGGCCGGATCGTAAATATTATTTTGTTACATCAGAAGGAGAGCAGGCAAAGCAAAACTTTATGCAAGAATGGCATTTTTTAAAGCATGCTGTTGACAAGCTAGTAGAGGAGAATAATCAAGATGAAAACCAGTGAAATGATTGAGGCAAATAATCAATTACGAGTACAGTTAAATACAAAAAATAAAAATTTTTATGAAAATATATTAGTTTACATTAGAATTGAAGGGTTAACACGTGATGAAAATAAAATGGAAGTGCAACTTCTGAACATATTACAAGATATAATTGACGCCCAAAATGATGGCTTAACTGCAGAAGAATATTTTGGTAAAAATCCTAAAGAACTTGCGGATGAAATTTTGTTGGCAATGCCATCTAATATTTGGGAAAGCGTCAAGCTAGCGTTATACATTGTGGCAGCTTATATAGGTTCATCTTTTTTGCCGTCTTTAATGACTGCAGGAACACCTTTGGATGTTGGCGCACTTGTACTGTGCGGGATATACTCAATTATTAGCGTTATTGTAGTATTGAAGTATGTTGCTTCAACAATATATACAGCTAATCGAAAAATGAAAAATAAGTATGCCAAGATTTTTGTATTGTGGTTTACAATCAGTTTATTGTTTGCACCCTTATTTATCATAAAAACGTTTGTACACACACCAATTGAAATAAGCTTAGATGGATGGACAGGCATTATAGTTATTATAATTACCTTAATTATTGGCGCTATCTTCTTTTTTCGACAGAAAGATAAAACTCTTGGCTGGCCAATTGTCATTTTTTTAGCTGGTGCAGGAATAATGGGTATTGTCACACGAATACCAGCTTATGGTAATTCATTGCTACATACAAAAAATGGTCGATATTTAATGGCTGGAATAACGACAATATTGTTTATTTTATTTTGTCTATTCAATATTATCGCAGCTAGAAAATTATCAAAGCAAACAAAATAAAAAAGTACTGATTGATGTGTAAAGTTCATATCTATCAGTACTTTTTTGTCGATATAAATTGTTTTGGATTAATTTAAAATTAAACTATTTAAAAATGTGGAATAGTCGGTGCAATTCCGGAATGTCGGAAGAGTACTGCGATGCCCGTCTCAATATTTTTCATGTTAAAATAGCGTGGACAAAAAGTATGATATGGCGACAACACAAAATATCGCAAATTGGTCTAAGATATTTAATACAATTAAAATGATGGTTGAAGCCGGACAAGTTCAACGCTTTATTTATTATATATAGTCGAAAATGATTTAATCTCCGGATTAATACGTGAGAACCATGCGCATGTTGAAGCTACCAGAACTTTAGGGCTAGTTTTCAGTTAAAATTATTATTTTTGTTAAAATGTTAGCCACTTGTTGCTTTTAGAACGAAGTTTTCGTGAAGCACAAGCTCATCTTTCTAGTCATTCTAAATTGTTGACAACTGCACTTAACGGTTCCGTATCGTATACCAAAAATAGGTGAATAATAATGACAAATTTAAATGATGTTGCGCGCAATGCACACGTGTCTAAAATGACAGTTAGTCGTGTAATTAATCATCCCGAACGAGTTTCAGATGAATTGAAAGAGCTTGTAGAGAAAGCAATTCAGGACGTTGGATATGAGCCAAATCGCATGGCAAAAGCGCTTGTTAACAAGCGCCATTATGTGATTAGATTTTTACTCTTAGAGGATGTCACAACAGTTGAACCAAATTACGCCAAGCTATTGATTCATATTGCTAATTATCTCCAAGAGAGCGGCTACACGCTCGAAATAAGTACCGATTTAGCCGCCAGTACAAACAATATTGACGGGATGATTGTTAGTGGCTGGCGTCAAGCGGACTTAGAGGGTTTATCATTAGTGACCGTACCGATTATTTTGTATGGTGTGGCACCGGAAAATTCACGTCTTTCTTATGTTGACGTTCATAATAAACAAGGAATTGAGATGGCAACGCAATATATGATAGACAGAGGTTATCAGGATATTTGGTACATTGGAATTGCAATTGATTTACCATTTGCTAAGCAGCGGGCGTTAGGCTATCGTTCGGTCATGAATAAGTATGGTATGAGTCAAAAAGTTTTTGCTACAGAAAACCATGCCCACTCGGCGGATATATTGATGACGAATATGGTGACAAGTATTCAATCAAATACTGGTTTCGTCTGCGCGACAGATCGCATTGCTTTGGGTGTTGTCAGATCCTTGACACGTATTTATGAAGTGCCAACTGACTTTGGAGTAATTGGATTTGATGGTGTATTTATTGACCAAATTTCCTCGCCACAATTAACGACAATTAGGCAACCGATTGCATTAATTGCAAAGAAATTGGTCGAGGAGATAGTAAACCGAGTTGAGTCTGACGAAGAAAATACCAAAATTGAAGTTAATATTAAGCCAGAACTAATTATCCGCGATTCAACGCAATGAAATGATGTTACCGCTAACATCGGGCAAACGCTTCCAAATATTTATCGACTGTTTTATACTGTTCAATGTAAACGGTTACAAAAATAATATTTTGGAGGCAGAAATAATGGATGATAAGCATAAAGGGCAGGGATTGCCTAATTTGCCGCTTAGCACAATTTGGATGTTAAGTTTTGGGTTCTTAGGTGTGCAAATGGCTTTTTCCTTGCAAAGTTCACAAATGGGAAGAATTTTCCAAACATTGGGTGCTGACCCAACAAAACTTGGTTTTTTCTTCATATTGCCACCTTTGGCTGGACTATTTGTTCAACCCTTGGTTGGTTACTTTTCAGATCGAACATGGACCAAGCGTTTTGGACGACGCATGCCATACTTGTTAGTTGGTGCATTAGTTTCGGTTATAGTAATGTTCCTGTTACCAAATTCTGGTAGCTTTGGATTTTCTACAACCGCAGCATTATGGTTTGGCGCAATAACGATTTTGTTTATGGATCTTAGTTCAAATGTGGCTATGCAACCTTTTAAAATGGTTGTTGGTGATATGGTTAATGAAGATCAGAAATCATACGCCTATTCTATTCAGAGTTTCTTATCAAATACAGGTTCTGTACTAGCCACAATTTTTCCTTTCTTGTTAACAGCAATTGGGGTTGCTAATACTGCTGACAAAGGACAGGTTCCAGCTTCGGTTATTATTTCCTTTTACGTTGGTGCAGTTGTATTAGTTGTCTTCTCATTAGTTGCGGTATTCAACGTAAAAGAATACGATGACGCAACTTACGAGCTTTATCATGGTTACGCATTAAACACGCCAAATGATAATGATGGTGGGTTTTTAACTTTATTGAAGCGCGCACCAAAAACATTTTGGATGGTTACTGTGACACAATTCTTCTGCTGGATGGCTTTCCAGTATTTGTGGACATACGGTACAGGTGCAGTTGCAGATAATGTCTTTCATGCAACCGACCCAACAACAGCAGGTTATCAAAATGGTGGAAACTGGTTTGGAATTTTGTCGGCGGTTTATGCAATTGCTGCCGTACTCTGGTCGTTAGTACTCTCTAAAATTCCGGCAGAAAAAAATAAATTTGGCTATGCTTTGTCGCTTCTATTAGGGGCAACAGGATTCATTTCAGTTTTCTTTATCCATTCACAATATCTTTTAATTGCATCTTTCATTTTGATTGGTATTTCATGGGCAGGGATGATGGCTTATCCATTTATCATGGTTACTAATGCATTGAACGGCGATCACATGGGCACTTATCTCGGGCTATTCAACGGCTCTATATGCCTGCCACAAATTGTGGCGTCAGTTGCAAGTTTTGTTGTATTTCCAGCATTAGGATCACATTTTCCATCAATGATCTTAGTTTCAGGGGTTTTGATGCTATTGGGTGCAGTTAGTGTTGGTTTTATTAAGGAAATTCATAGTAATCCAGTGAATGCAGATTAATATAGTAATAACGTTACCGTAAAGAAGAAAGAGGCATAAAAATAATGAAAAGAGTTTTTGAAATTAACCCTTGGACAGTCGCAACGCACGATTTAAATCCTGAAGACAAACGCCTACAGGAATCTATGACAAGTTTGGGAAACGAATATATGGGCATGCGTGGTATGTTTGAAGAGGTTTATTCAGGCGATACACACCAAGGTATCTATATTGGAGGCGTGTGGTTTCCAGATAAAACAAGAGTTGGCTGGTGGAAAAATGGTTACCCACTTTACTTTGGAAAAGCTATTAATGCTTTGAATTTTGTGAAAGCAGACATTTATATTGATGGCCATCAAATTGATTTAGCCAAGAATGAATTTCAGGATTTTGAAGTATCCTTAGACATGAAACATGGTGTTTTGAAGCGTCGATTTACAGTCTTTGGCGTTGAAGTTCAAGTATCACGTTTCGTTTCAGCCGCGTTTAAAGAACTAGCCGATATTCACTATACCTTTACATCTGTGGATGGATATAATCATAACATTCGTTTTGATGCTAGCATTGATGCTGATGTAGTCAATGAAGATGCTAATTATGATGAAAAATTTTGGCAAGTTTTAGATGCCGGTAATGATGTTGCATCGTCATTTATTGCCACACAAACCATTGAGAATCCATTTGGTGTACCACAATTCACAGTGGTTGCTCGTCAAAGTTTCATTGGTGGCGAAAAACACGGCACTAATCGTGGAACAAAAGAAGTTACTGATAACTTTGATATTGAGGTACCAACTAAAGGCGTAGTAAATTTTGAAAAGCGTGTTATCGTAACCACTTCTCGAGATTACGATAGTTTAAAAGAAACGATAGATGCTGGGACAGCGTTGACGAACAAAGTTTTAGAAAACTCTTATCAAGAAATATATGAAGACCATGCGCAAGAATGGTTGAAACGGTGGGAGAAGGCTGACGTTCAAATTGAAGGTGATGATGCTGCGCAACAAGGTATTCGGTTCAATTTGTTCCACCTCTTCTCAACTTACTATGGTAACGACCCACGGCTAAATATTGGACCAAAAGGCTTCACCGGTGAAAAGTATGGTGGTGCAACGTACTGGGACACAGAAGCTTTCGCCATTCCGGTCTATCTAGGTGTTGCTGATCCATCAGTTACAAGATCACTATTGCAATACCGTTTTGATCAACTTGATGGTGCCTTTCATAATGCTAAACAACAAGGCCTAAAAGGCGCGCTTTATCCAATGGTGACTTTTGATGGTATTGAATCTCATAATGAGTGGGAAATAACATTTGAAGAGATTCACCGTAATTCAACTATTGCTTATGCGATTTATAATTATACAAATATTACTGGAGATCACTCATGGTTAGACGGGGATGGGGCGCAAGTACTTTACAGCATCGCACGTTTCTGGGCTGATCGTGTTCACTATTCAAAACGCAATGATCAGTATATGATTCACGGTGTCACTGGACCTAATGAATATGAAAATAATGTTAATAATAATTACTACACTAATTGGATGGCTAAATGGGTATTACAGTATTCGCTTGATCACTATGACGAAATTAATGACAAGCAAAAGGCAAAGCTAGCTATTACCGATGAAGAGTTGGTTCAATGGCAAGATATTGTTACCAAAATGTATTTGCCAGAAGCTGATGTTGATACAAAAAATGGCAAAAAACATATTTTTGTACAACATGATACATTTTTGGATAAAGATTTAACCCCAATTGCTGATATGCCACAAGATATTCGTCCAATCAACCAAAACTGGTCTTGGGATCGAATACTACGGTCGCCATACATTAAGCAGTCTGACACTTTGCATGCAATGTTCTATTTTCCTGATGCCTTTACTGAAGAAGAGAAACGTAACAATTTTAACTTTTATGAGCCACTGACTGTGCACGAATCATCATTATCACCGTCAGTTCATGCGATATTGGCTGCTGATTTACAAATGGCTGACAAAGCTGTTGAAATGTATGAACGCGCTGCGCGATTGGATTTGGATAATTACAATAATGATACTGATGATGGGTTGCATATTACTGCGATGACCGGTTCATGGTTGGCAATCGTGCAGGGATTTGCAGGAATGCGAGTACGAAATGACGAATTACATTTAAAGCCATTTTTGCCTAAAAATTGGACAAAATACGCGTTCCGTCTGGTTTTCCGTGGTCATGTTTTGGAAGTGACGGTTGACAAAGAAGGTGCAGATGTCCAACTAATTTCTGGTGACCCACTTACGATTAATTTATTGGGTAAACAAGTCACATTAACAAGATAACAAAGAGGAGGACGAATCAATGCAAAAATTCAAAGATATTAAGGGATTTGCTTTTGATTTAGATGGGGTCATTGCAGACACAGCTCGATTTCATGGACAAGCTTGGCATCAGACTGCTGATGAAGTCGGCACAACTTGGACACCACAATTGGCTGAATCACTCAAAGGTATTAGTCGCATGGAATCATTGCAAATGATTTTAGACGCTGGTAATCATGCGGATGATTTTTCACAAGCTGATAAAGAAGTACTCGCTGAAAAGAAAAATCATTTTTATCAACAACTAATTGCAACATTAACGGAGGAAGATATTTTGCCGGGGATGAAAAGTTTTATTCGTTCGGCTAAAGTGGCAGGGTACAAAATGTCTATCGCCTCAGCCTCTAAAAACGCACCTATGATCCTTGAGCATTTGGGATTGGCAAATGATTTTGTTGGAATAGTGGATCCAGCAACCCTGACAAAGGGAAAACCAGATCCTGAAATTTTTGTTAGGGCTGCAGAAGTGCTAGAACTGGCACCCAATCAAGTCATTGGATTAGAAGATTCAGTAGCCGGTATCGAGTCAATTAATAGTGCTGGTCAAATATCGTTGGCAATTGGTGATGCAGTTGTTTTATCGGCTGCTAATTTAATTTTCAGTTCGACTGTCGATGTTACTTTGCAAAGTATTCAATCTAAAATGGACAAAATCAAGTCTAATTAAAAGAAAATCATTAAAGCTACTAGAAATAAGCTTTAATGATTTTTTATTGTGCTAATTATTTTTATTAAGCGTTGTCACTGTGCCTGACGGGACGATTTTAGTCTCTGTAAAGAAAACAGCATGTGGCGCTAATTCCTGTTCATCTAGTGCCGAAACAGCCAACTGTCCCATCAATTGAAAATCTTGTTTGGCAGCACTGAGAATGGGCCGGGTTATTTGTGCTATTTCAGTACCGTCAATTGTTACGATAGATAGGTCTTTGGGGACATCTATTTGAGCGTCTTTAGCACCATTGAGGATGCCAACGCTGATAATATCGGCCGAACCAATTGCTGCTGTAAAAGGTAATGGTGTGCCAAAATGTTTGATAGCATCCATTCCAGTTTGGTAAGCATTCTCTGTTCCCCATATGAAATCGGGATGATATGCAATGCCGTGTTTTGTAAGTGCGTCAATAAATCCTTGTCTTCGTAATTTGGCAACTATTGAATTTGGATTAGAAGCACCAATGAGCGCGATTTTTTCGTGGCCATTTTCGTAAAGATAGTCAACAATTTGATGCATCATATCATAATTATCAGAGGAAATTGAAGGAATTTCATTGTTTAATTGATTCGAAACGCTAAGAAGTTGGACCCCAGTGCTGGTCAACAAGTTAAAAACAGGATCATCAATATCGATGTCCACCGCTAGCATGACAATTGCCAATACTTTTCGAGATAGTAAAGAATGAACGGGTTGCAGCTGCTGTTCTTTGTTTATATCGACAAAGGCGATGAGTAACTCATAGTTAAGTTTATATGCTTTAGACTGCATACCTTTAATAATCTCATCGGCAAAATTAGTATGTTCGCTTGGTACTAACACGCCAATAACGCGACTCTGTTTTTGTGATAGATCAGCTGCTGATTGATTCTTAAGATAACCCATTGACTCTGCAAGTTCACGAACTCTTTTTGCTGTATCCGCATTAAATCGACCTCGATTAGTTAAAATTCGAGAGACGGATGCCGGTGAAAGCCCAGCTTTATCTGCAATGTCCTTAATAGTAATAGCCATATCAATTATTATAACCTAAAAAGGTTGACTTTCAATATGAAAGCGATTACAATGTAAATGCGTAAACGTTTACGCACAAAATATTTAAAAATAATAAGGACGGTTATCATGGAAAAAGTACAGTGGTGGCAAAAGGCCGTTGTTTATCAGATTTATCCCAGAAGTTTTCAAGATAGCAATGGGGATGGTGTGGGAGACATACGCGGAATTATTGAACGATTACCTTATTTGAAAGATCTGGGCGTTCAAGTAATTTGGCTAAGTCCAATTTATCAGTCGCCAAATGATGATAATGGCTATGACATTAGTGATTATCGTAAAGTTTTACCGGAATTTGGAACAATGGCAGATGTTCAAGAAATGCTCGAGGTAGCACATCATTTAGGACTAAAAATTATGATGGATTTGGTCGTCAACCATACTTCTGATGAACATCAATGGTTTAAGGAGAGTCGTAAAAACAAGGATAATCCTTATCGCAATTATTACATTTGGCGTGATCCTGTGGATGGGCATGAACCTAATAATTGGTTGTCAGATTTTGGTGGATCAGCATGGGAATTTGACAATAATACACAACAGTATTATTTGCATTTATTCTCAAAGAAGCAACCAGATCTTAATTGGGATAACCTCGATTTACGACAAAATATTTACGATACAATGAAATGGTGGTTAGATCAAGGTGTTGATGGGTTCCGCATGGATGTCATTAACCTAATTTCAAAACCATCAGATTTACCAAATGATCCAAATGTCACCTTAGAAAATCATGGCTCATCGATGGATTTTGTTGCTAATGGTCCAAATATTCATGATTATTTACAAGAAATGAATCAAGAAGTATTGTCAAAGCATGATATCATCACTGTTGGTGAAACGCCAGGCGTATCAACAAAGGATGCAATGAAATATGCCGGATTTGATTCGCATGAGTTGCAGATGATTTTCCAGTTTGAACATACTGAGGTTGATAATAGCCATGAGGGATTAGGCAAATGGAGTGATGAACGCTTCAAGTTGGTTGATTTAAAACGTATTTTATCCAGATGGCAAAATGAGTTGTATGGTAAGGCTTGGAACAGTCTTTATTGGAATAATCATGATCGACCAAGAGTAGTCTCACGATTTGGAAATGATTCAGATGAATATCGCGTATTGTCTGCTAAAATGTTGGCTGCAACTTTACATTTTATGCAGGGAACACCTTATATTTACCAAGGTGAAGAAATTGGTATGACCAATATTGACTTACCATCTATTAAAGACTACCGAGATATTGATACCTTGAATGCATATGATGACTTAGTTGTCCAACAAAGACGAGTTACTGGTGATAAAATGATGTCTTATGTTCATCATTCTTCAAGAGACAATGCACGAACACCAATGCAATGGGATAACACTAAAAATGCCGGATTTACTGAAAGTCACCCATGGTTAAGTGTTAATCCTAATTACCAGACCATCAATGTGGCAGATTCATTAACTGATCAACAGTCAGTCTTTCATTTTTACCAAAAGCTCATCGCCTTAAGGCAAGAGTTATCCATTATCACGACTGGAAAGTATGAAGTGTTGGATTTAGAAGACGAATCTGTTTACGCTTACAAGCGGATTGACAAAGACACGCAATTACTGGTTATTAGCAACTTTACTGATCAAAAGCAAACACGTCATTACGATCGAACCCAATCTGCACAATTAGTTATAAGTAATTATTCAGATGATCAAGGTGACACACTCAGACCTTACGAATCAAAAGTATATTTGTTTTGATTCTTTTCTTTCAGTAAAATGTAAGCGGTTACCTTACACTGAATATTCTAGATTTTATATAATCACTTAATTAAGGAGAGTGAATATAATGAGTAGTAACGAACACAAAAAAGGTCAGCTTCCGATGCTGACTAGCCTGCAACTGTTTTTAATGACTTTTGGTTATGCAGGCGTCCAGGTTGCCTTCTCGGTTCAAACGGGTAATATGGGAAGAATATTCCAGACCTTGGGTTCCGATCCAACGAAATTAGGATTTTTCTTCATCTTGCCCCCTTTGGCAGGTATGATCACGCAACCTTTAATTGGTCTGTTTTCTGACAAAACTTGGTTGCCTAAATTGGGGCGACGAATGCCTTATCTCATTGGTGGCTGTTTAGTATCATTGATTGTTTTACTATTATTGCCCAACACAGGTTCATTTGGTTTTGGTTATGGATCAATGACAGCCTTGTGGTTTGGTGCGGTAACGGTATTGTTCATGGACTTGTCCGCAAACGTTTCAATGCAGCCTTTTAAGATGATTATTCCTGATATGGTCAATGAAAAGCAAACCGACAAAGCCTGGAGCTTACAAAATATATGGGGAAGTTTGGGTGGCGTGATTGCCTTTGTTTTCCCATTTATCTTAACTTCGTTTGGTGTTGCTAACACTGCAGCACGTGGGGTTGTGCCTGATTCAGTTAAGATTTCATTTTATGTTGCAGCTGCAATACTATTATTATCAACCATTTTTACCATTATAAATGTAAAAGAGTATGACCCAGAAACGCTAGCATATTACCATGGTTTCAGGTCTGATGATAAGACACATGAATCGTTTATTGATATTTTGAAACACGCGCCAAAAGTTTTTTGGACCTTAGGCATTGTTGAATTCTTTGTCTGGTTTGGTATTCCATACATGTGGACTTATTCTACTGGTGCTCTGTCAGAAAATATTTGGCACGTTTCAGACCCTGCATCTGCTGGCTACCAAGCAGCAGGTAACTGGTTTGGTATTTTGCAGGCAGTGTACTCGGTTGTTGCAATAGTAGTGGGTATTTTATTTCAAAGATTAAACGATAAAACAAGAAAAATGACGTATTTCTTAAGTTTGATAGCTGGTGGTTTAGGATTTATTATCGTAGCTTATGGTCATACTCATGTGTCGTCGTTAATTGGATTTGTACTAATCGGTATTGGTTGGATTGCATTGATTTCGATTCCATTTACTATTCTGACGAACGCATTGGATGGTAAACATGATGGCGTTTATCTAGGTTTGTTTAATTGCTTTATCTGTATCCCTCAAATTGTTGCTTCGGTAGCAAGTTTTGCTATTTTCCCAGCTGTCGGAAAATCAATGGCCCACATGTTAGCAATTGCAGGCGTCTTTCTGATGATTGGTGGTTGTTTAATTTGGATTGTTAAAGAAGAAAAAACACAAGTAGATATGACACAAAAAGGAGAATGAAAAATGACAGAAGATATTAAGTGGTGGCAAAAAGCAGTTGTTTATCAGGTTTACCCACGATCGTTTCAAGATGCAAATGGAGATGGTATTGGTGATCTTCAAGGCATAGAACAAAGATTAGATTATATTAAAAAATTGGGTGCCGATGTCATTTGGTTAAATCCAATATATGCTTCACCTGACAAAGATAATGGCTACGATATCTCTGATTATGAAGATATTAATGCAAAATTTGGTACAATGCAGGACTTTGATCGATTACTTCAGAAAGCTCATGATAAAGGGATCAAAATTTTGATGGACTTGGTCGTTAATCACACATCAGACCAACACCAATGGTTCATTGAAAGCCGTTCCTCAAAGGATAATGATAAGCGTGACTTTTATATTTGGCGTGATCCAGTTGATGGACATGAGCCCAATAATTGGGGTTCCTTCTTTTCAGGGCCGGCATGGAAATTTGACGAAGAAACTGGGCAGTATTACTTACATTTGTTTGTTGAAGGACAGCCCGATTTGAATTGGGTAAATCCGGAAGTGCGCCAGGCAGTATTTGACATGATGAACTTTTGGGTTGATAAGGGAATTGATGGCTTCCGAATGGATGTTATTTCTTTGATATCAAAACCAGATGGGTTACCAGACGGTGAGGTACCTGAAGGAGGGGAGTATGGTAATTCAGATAAGGCAGTAGCTAATGGGCCCCATGTTCACGAGTATCTGCAAGAAATGCGTGAAAAAGTGCTAAAGAGAGCTGATATGATGACTGTTGGTGAAGCATCTGGTGTTGATATCAATAACGCTATCAAGTATGCAAACACAAATGAATCAGAATTAAATATGGTTTTCCAGTTTGAACATATGGGACTTGATAATAATCCAAATCCAGCTTTGGGAAAATGGTATGATCAAAAAGTTTCTCTAGTTGACCTGAAGGAAAACTTATCCAAGTGGCAAAATGATTTAGCTGGTAAAGCTTGGAATTCACTTTATTGGGATAACCATGATCAACCAAGAGCAGTAAGCCGCTATGGGGATGACCGAGCAGCGTATCGTGTGGTTTCAGCAAAGATGGTTGCGACCTTATTACACTTTATGCAAGGGACACCATATGTCTATCAGGGTGAAGAAATTGGAATGACCAATGCCTATAATTTGCAACGTGAAGATTTCGATGATGTTGAAATCAAAAATGCTTTTAAGTATTTAATTGACAAGGATCATTTGATTGACGAAGACACAATGTTGAAATACGTACATGCGAAAGGACGCGACAATGCACGTACGCCGATGCAATGGGACAGTACAGCGAATGCAGGATTTACAACAGGCACACCATGGCTCAAATTAAACGATAATTATGACACAATAAACGTTGAGCAAGCACTAGCTGACAAGAGTTCTATATTTTACTATTATCAAAAACTAATTCAATTGCGCCATGATTTGCCAATTATCACTACTGGCAAGTATCAGTTGTTGGATCCAAAAGACGAGCAAGTCTATGCGTATCGACGTGTGGGAAACAACGAACAACTGCTTGTTATCAATAACTTCACTGACAATATCGTTACACGAGATTATAGTGTACCAACAAATGCAAAAATTTTGGTTAGCAATTATGCTGATGACAAAGCGGATACACTTCGTCCGTACGAGTCTAAAGTTTATCAGTTTGAAAAATAGTATCTTGCTGGATGACTGGCATTAAATGTTTATTGTAAACTAATCTATTCAAACTATTGTAAACGCTTTCATTTTGATATATAATAAAAATATAAAGTTGGATTGTAACCACCGATTAAGTTGCGATGGGCAAAACCAAATGATAGGGAAACTATACACCTTTCGATAATCGATGGTGATGGGGAACTATTATTTGGTTTTTTATTTTCAAAATATAGGAGTAGACCATGCTGGTAAAAAGAATTTTTAATAATAATGTTCTACTAGCTGAGAATAGCGAACAGGAATTAGTTATCGTTGGGCGCGGCGTTGGTTTCAAGCAAAAAATAGGTAATACAGTTGATTCGAGTAAAATTGAAAAAACCTATTATCCGCAAGATGAAAATTGGACGAGAATGTTTAACGAAATGGCCGATACAATTTCGTCAGATTATGTTGAAATCGCCTCACATATTATTTCAACTGCGGAAAAAAGTTTAGGCCTGTCATTTGACGGATACTTGTTAATTGGACTAGCAGATCACATACAGTTTGCGGTAGAACGCTTACAAAAAAACTTGCCCATTAAAAATGAACTATTATGGGAAACAAAACATTTTTATCCTGATGAATATCGTATTGGTGCACTCGCTGTAGCTTTTATTAATGAACAAATGGGTGTGCAATTACCTGAGGATGAGGTTGGTTTTATTGCTTTGAAGTTTGTTGAAAAGCGTGCTGGCCCAAACTTCAATGAGAAAGCAACCAATATGACGCAGCTCATTGAGAGTGCATTAACATTGATTCGTCATGATTTATTACCTGATATTGATTCTTCTAATCTCAATTATCAGAGATTGATTGTTCATTTGCGTTTCTTCGTAGATCGACTATTAGATGAAAGCCATGTTCAAAAAGGTGAGAATAGTTTTGACAATGTAATGTCGCAGCATTTATCAGAAAGTCTGCAGGAGCGTTACACAAGCTCATACCAATGTGCACAACGTGTGATTAACTATTTTGAAAAACAAACCAAACAAAAAACAGGAGTCAACGAACAAGTTTACTTGACTATGCATCTGCAAAGAATTGTTGATTCTTCAATTTAAATTAGGGATTGTAACTATTTAATTAGGCAAAACCCAAAAGATATCATTTATGTGATGTTTTTTGGGTTTTTATTTTACAACATAACGAGGTAGAAAAAATGGATTATGGAGTTTTGGCTAATAATATATTGGCTGGTGTCGGCGGCAAAGATAATATCGGATCCGCTTGGCATTGCGCTACGCGTTTGCGGTTTAAGTTAAAAGATGAAAGCAAGGCAGACACTGAAAAAATAGAAAATATGGATGGTGTGATTACCGTTGTTAAATCAGCGGGTCAATACCAGGTAGTTATTGGAAACAACGTTGCACGGGTTTTTGAACCATTGGCCGATGCAATTGGACTAGCAAGAGATGACGCTCGGAGCGATAATCAAGAAGAAAAAAAGAAAGATAATATTGTTAATCGCTTTATTGGTTTTATTTCAAGTGTTTTCACACCTTTCTTAGGGGCAATGGCCGGAACCGGTGTTTTGAAAGGCTTATTGGCACTTTTTGTGACACTCGGATGGTTGCAAGAGTCCAGTGGAACTTATCAAATTTGGTATGCTGCTGGTGATGCATTCTTCTACTTCTTACCAGTTTGGCTGGCCTTCACAGCTGCAGCGCATTTGAAAGTGAATCAATATGTTGCAGCAGCTTTGGCTGGTGCGTTACTTTATCCAAATTTGATTACATTATTAGCAGGGAGTAAGCCTGTAACATTCTTCGGTTTGACCGTTGTCGGAACAACGTACAGTTCGAGTGTTATACCAATCTTGTTAGCAGTTTGGATGTTATCTTATTTACAACCAATTTTGGATAAGTTTTTCCATGATTCTGTTCGTAATATCTTTACACCAATGGTCAGTCTGATTATTATGGTACCAGTTACATTATTGGTTGTTGGTCCATTAGGTACTAGTGTTGGAACTGTGCTATCGTCGTCAGTCGAGAGCGTTTACCGCGTGGCACCTTATGCTGCTGGTGCTGTAATGGGTGCTTTGTGGCAAGTGTTTGTTATCTTCGGCGTACATTGGACTTTCGTGCCAGTTATGACAAATAACATCAGTCAGTTAGGATATGACTACTTGCTACCAATGTTAAGTGTTGCTGTTTTAGCACAGTCGGGTGCCGCACTCGGTGTGTTCCTCAAAACAAAAGATGCTAAGATGAAATCTTTAGCAGGATCATCAGTCCTCACAGGTGTACTAGGCATTACTGAACCGGCCATTTATGGTGTTACACTTAAATTAAAGCGACCATTTATCTTTGCAACGATTGCCGGTGGTATCGGCGGTGCCATTGCTGGTGGGGGTGGCGCACATGCGAATGCTTTTACCTTACCTAGTTTATTAGCCTTACCTACGTATTTGGGTAAAGGATTTACCAGTGTGGTTATTGGTTTGGTTGTCGCCTTCATTTTGTCAGCAGTTGCTACTTATCTATTCGGTGTACCTAGCCAACCAAAAGACAGTAAAACAGACGCTAAAAACCCCGAAGAAATTCAAGATGACCTAGTCATTGCACCCGTGTCTGGCACCATTATCCCACTAGAATCAGTAAAGGACGAAGTTTTTGCCAGTGGCGCAATGGGCAAAGGTATTGCTATCGTACCTGATGATGATCAAATTGTTTCACCAATAGTAGGTACAGTAGCTGCCGTTTATCCAAGTAAACATGCAATTGGTTTAATCTCCAATGGTGGTGTAGAAGTACTAATTCATGTAGGAATTGACACCGTGCAACTGAATGGAAAGCATTTCAATCAATTAGTTGAACAAGGACAAAAGGTCTCTGTTGGTACGTCATTAATAACCTTTGACCGTCAAGCTATTCAGGAAGCTGGATATGATCCAACGGTGATGGTGATTATCACAAATACAGCAGATTACGAAATCACCGAGACACAAGATACGGTAGCTAACCAAAATTGGTTACTACAACTGAAAGCATTATAAAAAGGAGAATAAAAATGTACAGTAAAGAATCAATCACAGGCTTTCCAAAGGACTTTTTATGGGGTGGCGCAACTGCTGCTAATCAAATTGAAGGGGCGTGGCAAGTAGATGGGAAGGGCTTAACAACAGCTGAAGTCGTACGTAAAGCTGAAGACCGACGTCACGGTTCAATGGGAGATGTTAACGCAGATACCTTACAAGAAGCTATCGCCGATCATTCGGATGTACATTATCCAAAACGTCGTGGAGTTGATTTTTATCATCACTACAAAGAAGATATTGCACTATTTGCAGAAATGGGTTTTAAAGTATTTCGACTTTCAATTGCTTGGTCACGTATTTTTCCAACTGGTTTAGAAGAAAATCCAAATGAAGCTGGGTTAGCTTTTTATGACCGAGTATTTGATGAACTAGATAAATATCATATTGAACCACTCGTGACTCTTTCACATTATGAGATGCCAATTGAACTAACGAAGCGTTACAATGGTTGGTTGGACCGTGAGGTCATCAAGGCATTCAATCACTATACAGAAACTGTTTTTAAAAGATACAAGGATCGAGTTAAGTACTGGTTGACATTCAATGAAATTAATACTAGTGCTTGGGGATTTCATGAAACTGGCGCTATGGATGGTGATTTAAGTACGCAAGAACAGTTACAAGTGCGCTATCAGGCAGTTCATCATCAATTTGTTGCCAGCGCTATTGCGACAAAGCAACTAAAGGAAATTGCGCCCAACGCCAAAATTGGTTCAATGTTAGCTCGCATGCAAACGTATCCAGCAACAGCAAACCCGGTTGATGTGCAAGCAGCACAAGTTGAAGATCAGAAAAATTTGTTTTATACGGATGTCCAAGCACGAGGTGAATATCCAGAATACATGAATCGATATTTCAATGAAAATGGTATCGTTATTAATATGTCTGCTGATGATGAAAAAATTTTGAAACAGTATCCGGTTGATTTTATTAGTTTCAGTTATTATATGACCAACGTGACAGGAGTAGATGGTGTTGAAGACGGGATTGGTAATATGAGTTTGGGTGGTCGTAATCCCTATTTGAAGGAATCAGAATGGGGATGGCAAATCGACCCAATCGGCTTGCGAGTTTCTCTGAATGTCCTGTGGGATCGTTACCGTAAACCATTATTTATTGTTGAAAATGGCTTAGGAGCAGTTGACGAATTAACAGCAGATTACAAAGTACACGATGATTATCGTATTGACTACCTTCGTTTGCACATTGAGCAAATGAAAGAGGCTGTGATTGATGGCGTTGACTTAATGGGCTACACAATGTGGGCACCACTAGATATTATTAGTTTTAGTACTTCTGAGATGAGTAAGCGTTATGGCTTGATTTACGTAGATCAAGATGACGCAGGAAATGGCACATTAAAGCGTTACAAAAAGGATTCGTTCTTCTGGTATCAAAAAGTTATTGAAAGTAATGGTAAAACATTAGAATAATAGCAAAAAGCGACATACTGAAAAACAGTGTCGCTTTTTAATTGAAGTAGTTATTTAGGCTGGAATTTAACAAATATATTCAGATCTTTGAAATCAGCATTATAAGTTATTTGGTCTTTTAATATTGCTTCTAAGGTAAAGTTCAGTCTATGAGCTACAGCTATACTCTTACCATTTTCACTGTCAGATTGAAGGATAATTTTATGAAAATTTAATTTTTCAAAAGCATAGTCCAACACAAGATTTACTGAGCTGGAAATGATGCCCAGACCTTGGTAATTAGTCGACAACCAATAACCTAGCTCTGCTCTTTTGTTTTTCCTGTCAATATTGTGTAAGTCAATCATTCCCACGGGAGTATTATTAACGAGTATCGTCAGCATAAACAATTTTTGTTTGGCCATTTTAAGCCGAGCATAATTTAAAAATTGTGCCTCATCTTCTACGGTTTTAATATTAGGTGTCCAAGGCATCCAGCGTGATAGAGTTTCCCTGTCTTGATTAATAATACGAAATAATTCAGCAGCGTGACTGTTTTCGGGCATGACTAACTGGACTTTATAATGATCTATTACGAATTTTTGAAAAGTGAACATTTTAAACTCCTTAATACCTTTAAATTATACTCCTTCAATGAAATAGTTTGCGTTTTTTGCGAAAGTATCGTGATCATTTAATTAACAACAAGTTTGTACAGTCTAGTAATTTATGTCAATTGCAGAAGTAGATCAGCTGAATAATAAGTGTTTAATAATTTACTCGGAACTTGTTTTATGTTAATATACTTATAATTAATAAGTATATTACTTTAATAAAAGAGGTGTGTTCATGAGTAAAGTTATAAGTTTGGTTGGTCAACAGTTAGATGCGTTACTAGAAAATGAGACTAATATCGTTTCCAACCTAGCAAATGCTGCTGCCTTATTGTTTCAAAACTATGAGAATCTGAACTGGGCAGGTTTTTATATCTACAACGATGATGCTAAAGAGTTGGATTTAGGCCCATTTCAGGGTAAAGTGGCATGTATGCATATCAAGCCTGGATCAGGCGTGGTAGGGACAGCTTTTGCTAACAAAGAAAGTATTGTTGTACCGAACGTACATGATTTTGCTGGCCACATTGCTTGTGATGCTGATAGTAATTCGGAATTAGTGGTACCAATATTTAAAAATGGAGAAATTTATGGAATAATTGATATCGATTCGCCATTACTGAACCGCTTTGGTGAGAACGAAAAAAATGAAGTAGAAGAGCTTGCTGAAATCTTAGCAAATCATATTTAATGTCCATACTATAAATAAAAGGCAACTGAGTTGAACAGTTGCCTTTTATTTTGATAGGAATCCGTATCAGTATCTACCTATTTTTGAGGACATCTAGTACGTGGCATTTTTGGTAAATAACCAATACTAGTAAACCTCCTAGCGATCCAACTAATGCCAGAAAAAGACCTGAGCTAACTCTAGTATCCGGAACAAAATGATTGGATAATAGACTCAATCCGGTAAACAGTATTAATAACATAAATGCGCTAACATAGACGGCATTTAATACTTTTGTATTTAAAAAGTCAAGAAGTTCAAATCGATGATTAATATAACTGCCCATAATAATTGTGACAATAACCAGAGAAATAAACGTTGATAATAAAGCGCCTAGAGAGCTTGTTAAATAGATCATAATAGGCTGGCATAGGATTTTAACAGCCATGCCCCAGCCAATTGCCCTAAGTGCTATGCCAGTTTTACTGAGTCCTTGTAAAATCATGGCTAGGACAGATGTTAACCCCATGAATAGCGCAATAACCGCTGAAATTTGTACCATTGGTATATATAAGCTTTCCGCAGCATAATTTCCATAAAATAAAATGTAGACCGGTTTACTCAACGAGTAAAGTGCTGCACAAGCAGGTAAGGTAATGGCACAAAATAATACGTAAGCTTGACTAATATATTTTCTTAGTACCTCATGATTGTACCGGCTTTTCGAAATTAGAGGCAAAATAGTCGATGCAATTGAAACAGACAATGAAACCACAATCATAATTAGCTTATTACTATTAAAATTGAACAAGCCAAAAATCGTTTCAATTTTGTTACTTGACAGCATAGGATTGAATTTTGACATCAGTACGTGAAAACTGAATTGATCTATCCATTGATAGGCAACTAAGAAACCACCAATGACGACGAAAGGCAAAGACTGAACAATAATATGCTTAAAATCGATGATTTCTGGTTCAGAATTTTCTTTAAGGGAATCAGCATTTAACAGCTGTTTTTTTGAAAGTGAGTTGGTGCAGAAGAGTAAGTAAAGTGTTGCAACCCAAGCACCAATTGATGCTGCAAATGTTGAATGTACAACTACAGTTACCCAACTGCCATGCTGTAGTTGTAAAATAACATATGCAGATCCTAACATATAGGCCACACGGACGACTTGCTCAATCACGTCAGACTTGGCAATTTCTGCCATTCTTAGCTCACCCTGCAGTCGACCTCTTAAAACAGATAAAAATGGAAACACTAATACAGCCAAAGAAAGGGATCTTAGTACAGGAATCAATTTTACGTCACTGGCAGAAAGGATAGGGGCTAAGGACCATAATGCAATGCAACAAATAAATCCCGCGACCCAACTTAGTCGCGTCGCATTTTTCAAGAATTGATGCTTACTATTACCTTCAAGTCGTGCCGTAAATTTAGCAACAGCTGAAGGTAATCCAGCAGTCGATAACATTAAGAAAAATTGATATAAATTATAGCCTTTACCCATCAAAGTGTTAGCTTGGAGTGATAATGCACCTAACATCATTGTCCAAGGGATGACATACAATGCGCCTAAAACTCGCGAAGTAATATTGCCAAAAGCAAGCCATGCGGTACCATTGGTGAGTTGGTTTTGGGATAATTTTTTTAGTCTCATTTTATTATTGTAACACTGATAATTATTTCAATATATTAGTGCGTCTAAATTTGAAAAGGGATTGCATAAATATAGTTACAAAGTAGTCATTCCTTTGACAAAATGGACTGGTAAGGTGACGTGATTGTGGGACGCTGTAGTAGTAGTTTTTTGATTCATTTGTGATAATAATTTTTCTACTGATGATTTGGCGATTTCGGCAGTAGGCTGTTTAATTGAAGATAAAAAAATTTGTTGTCGTGAATAAATACGAGCACCATCAAATCCTATTATTTGTACATCTTTGGGTACATTAATTCCCTTTTGAGTAAGCAAAAAGTAAAAATCACTCGCGAATTCATCAGAATCAGAAAAAACACCGTCGTACTTAAATGTTGTATTTACAGTATTTTTATTAATGAACGTAGCAAAGTCGTCCACAAAATTGGCAATGTCACGTGTTACAAATTTAGCTACAGTAATATTGTGTTCATGACAGTAGTCAAAAAATCCTTGTTCACGAATAGCTGATATATTTCTCACAGGCGCCTTTGAAATAAATAAAAGTCGTTTAGCACCAGACTTAACTAGAGTTTCTCCCGCTAGCTGTCCTCCAGAATAGTTATCTGAAACAACCAATGGCACTTGATCGGAAACTTTTTTTTCAATGGAAACGAGCGGTATATCTGTTGCAATTAAATTAGCTGCATCAGCGTAGGACATCGTGATTAATCCTGCAACTTTTTGTGTATTAGCCATCTGTATGTATTCGATTTCATCTTCTGAGCGATTATTCGAGTTGCATAATATCATTTTATAGCCATTTTTTTGCAACTCTTGTTGCATGTAGTAGCTCAATTCCGAAAAAAACGGTGAGTTGACTGTCGGAATGATGAAAACAACGAAATTTGATTGGCTAGTTTTTAAAGAACGTGCCGTAGCATTTGGCACATAGTTTAGCTCCGCTATGGCTTCTGCTATTTTTTTCTGTGTATTAGGCTTGGTTTTTTTCCCATTAATGTAATTAGATACAGAACCTCTAGAAACACCAGCTAAGCTAGCCACATCGTTCATATTAACCAATTTCAAATACCTTCTTCAATAAATTATGTAATAAAAAAGTGCCTAATTGGCACTTTTACAATTATTATGGTGTAAACCTTCCTGATAACATTTTATCAAATAATTCTGACATTTGTTGTTGTTTCATGTTTTCTATTTGCTTCACTTCTAAATGATTGAAGTCTTCTATCATGAAGTAGGCTTCTAAATAAAGTGTCAATTGATTTTTAATAAATCGTTGGTTTGTTAGCTTCTCTGGACGATTTGTGTTGCTTATTAGAGCCATCGCAAATTCGTGTGGATCAATGGTAAAGTTTTTCTCCATGGTCGTTATCCTTTCTGATTACTCAATGCTATCTTCCAAATTTTCTCTAGCATGTTTGGCATCAATATAACGTGTCATTTCTAATTCTTTTTCGGGAGTCAAACGATAGAAGAGTATTAGTATGAATGAAATGACTAAAGCGACTAAAGGAACCCAAACATAATTTGCTTCGATACTAAATAGTGCTGCTGCAGACTGGGATTTATTTGGCGCATAGTGACCAAGTGATAAAAGCATACCTGTAATTGCGCCACCAATACCCATGCCAAACTTGGCGGTAAAACTTGAGGCAGAGGTTACAATTCCTTCAGCACGAACGCCATTTTTCCATTCCCCATAATCAACTGAATCTGCTAACAAAACGGCAATTAATGCTCCAACGAAACCATTTCCAAAGTTTCCAATAATCGTACCAATAATTACTAGTGGAACATTCAGTAATTGTGCACCAAGACCAAGGATTAATTGACCCAAGATACTCAGTGCTAGTCCTGATAGTATTGTCTTCTTTTTTCCTATTTTCATGACAATTTTAGGTGTTAAGAATACAGAAACTAATCCAACAGCATTGAAGAACAATGCTAAGGAAGCGAGCCCAGGTTTATCTAAATTGTATTTAAAGAAGTAGATGGTTACTTGTCCTTTTGTCTGCATACCCAACCAATAAATAAAGTTTAAGCCAACAACAATAACCCATGGCCAATTATTCCTAAGTGCTTTTAAAGATGTTTTAATTGGAAGTGCTTGTTGTGATTGGCGGGTTTGTACATGCTCACGTAGGTTTGCAAACACAACCAGGTAAATGATGAAGAAGACGGCCGCTGCCATGACAGCAACCCAGAAGAAACCCCGTCGTGGGTTATTTGCCCCTCCAAATAAGGTGACAAGTGGTAAAGCAATAACTGAAATAAGTGTTCCACCAAAGTTTGAAAATAGTGACCTGATTGTAGAGAGTAAAACACGTTCATTTGGATCTGTTGTCATACTTGGCAAAATTGAGGTCAGTGGAATATTGACAGCTGAATATAAAACGTCAATACCAATATAGGTGACATAGGCCCAGACAATTTTCCAATTCATTGGTAAGTCTGGTGTTGTAAAACATAAAATAGTGAAGATCGTAAATGGGGCATTAAACCAAAGAAAGTAGGGTCGGCTGCGACCCCATTTTGTGTGCGTATGGTCGATCATAATACCCCAAAATGGTCCATCAAGTGCATCAATTACACGTGCAACTAACATCAATGTGCCGACGGCACCGGCTGTGATGCCAAAGACGTCAGTATAGAAATACATTAAATATGTGCCGATTAAGCTAAATGTAAAACTACAAGCAAAATCACTAGCACCATAACTTAAGCGTTCATTCCAAGGCAATTTTCCATTGCTTTTTTCTACCGTAACTGTTCCATTACTAGACATGTCATACACCTTCCTTTTTTTATAGATGCAGTGTGGTTGAGGGAGAAGTATACAGGTACACTTTGACCTCATATGGTTTTAATACTTGATTGTCATTTGTTGGATAATTTTGAATAATTAACTTGCTTTCAGAGGGTACATCATATTGGCGTGTGACCGAATGAGAGGTGAAGTTCGCAATGACGAACAAGGTTTCGTTTTTGTTTTTTCGTGTATAGGCGAAGACTTCCTTATCTTCTTCGTTTCCTTTGAATAAATTGAAATCACCATCGGTAATCACTGGTAAAGTATGGCGTAGTTTGATCAACTTTTGATAAAAATAAAACAGTGAATTGGGATTTGATAATTCATCTTCTGCGTTAATTGATTGATAATTGGGGTTCACAGATAGCCATGGTTTGACGTGACTAAAGCCTGCGTAAATATCGCTATTCCATTGCATCGGGGTCCTTGAATTATCACGTGACCGTGCACGAAGATATGTCATCATATCTTGAGGTGTAATTAATTTTTCCTTTTCAACTAGCTCTTCATATGCATTAATGGATTCCAAATCTTTATATTGTGACAATTCCTGAAAACCAGCTTTTGTCATCCCTAGTTCCTCACCTTGATATATATAAGGTGTACCTTGCATGAAATGTAAAAGGGCAGCCAACATTTTTCCAGAAATTTCGCGATATTCTTCTGAGTCGTTGCCAAATCGTGATATAGCCCGGGGTTGATCATGGTTATTCCAATACAAACTATTCCATGCCTTACCATACAGCGACTTCTGCCACTTGGTCAAATTATCACGTAATTTTTTCAATGACACGTGGTTATCGGACCACTTTCCGAGTGCTGGGTTGTCGTTTCCATCCAAGCTAACATGTTCAAACTGAAAAACCATGTTTAGTTCTGTTCCATCTAAATTTGCATATTTCTGCGCTTCTTTTGTGTCGACTCCGATAGTTTCACCAACTGTAATCCAGTCATGCTTTTTCAAGACATGTTTGTTCATTTCAGTTAGATAGTCATGGATATGTGGCCCATTGGCGACAATTTCAGCAGCATCACCATATAATTCTGAACCGTGTATCCGACCATCAGGTAATCCTGTTGGTTTTGAAATAAGGGAAATGACGTCCATACGAAAACCATCAATTCCTTTTGTAGCCCACCAATTCATCATGTCGAATATTGAATGCCTGAGCTCTGGATTATCCCAATTCAAATCGGGCTGTTCTTTGGCAAATAAATGCAGATAGTACTGTCCAGAACTCTTGTCAAGTGTCCATGCAGGGCCAGAAAAGAAGGAGCCCCAGTTGTTTGGTTCATGATCATTAACTGGGTCACGCCAAATATAATAATCTCGATACTTATTATCCGTACTTGTGCTGCTGATGCTCTTTTGGAACCACTCATGTTCAAAAGAACTATGGTTAACTACAAGATCCATCATTATTTTTAATCCACGTTCGTGGGCTTTGCCTAGTAGTTCTTTAAAATCATGCATGTCGCCGAAAGTAGGGTTGATGCTTTTATAATCCGAAATATCGTAACCACCATCAATATTGGAGGTTTTATAGACGGGATTCAACCATATAACGTCAACGCCTAGTTTTTCGATATAGTCAAGACGATTTATTATGCCTCTCAAATCACCTATACCATCGCCATCACTATCTTGAAAACTTTTTGGGTAAACTTGGTATACAACAGCATTTTGCCACCACATTTTCTTATTCATAAGATCTCCTTCTTCATAAATGGAACGTTCCATTTATTTAACACATAGTATAAACCGAATATAATATAAATGCAAGCGCTTACATTTCGAAAAGACTTTTTCATATTACAGTGATGAAAATAGCAAAATTTAATTGAAAAATTAGGGATAATAATGTACAATTCAGAAAGCATGCATTCGGTTGTTTTCTTGACAGTTACTGTGTTTAGTGGATTAAACAAGTTAAGGATACAAAACAATTGATTGATGTATATATGAACTGAAATAATGCATAACTAAATATAATTTTTTAAGTCTATGAAAACCAATGGTTATAAGTTGAAGGGAGGTATCGTTGATTGCGTTTCAAAAAGATACTAACATTGTTTGTTTTGGCAGTAAGTCTGTTTACAGTCACCTCATTGTATCCGAGTCCAGTTAAAGCAGACACAGCGAATAATTACAATATTACAATTGATGGTAACTTTGAGGATTGGGCAGACAAACCTAAGACAGATATCTTCTTTGACTATAACAATGGCAATGTTACCAAACAGGGTTCTTTTTTATCTGACGATAAGTACTTATATATTTATATTGATATGGATCCTTATAACAAAGGACACAATTATAGGTTTCAAGGAAGTGGTTGGAATGTCCAAGTTGGTAACAATATTACTAGTTTAACCTTTTCAGTTGATGGTGGAATATGGTCTCTTCAACCTGGTTCCAAAGCTGCTATCTCTTCTGTTTGGTCTTGGAGCAATAATGATCCTGATAAATTATTTATCAACCAACAAATTCCAGGTGTGACTGGTTATGTTACCACTGAAAAATCGAGTAATGGATGGGCATATCGCGATCGTGCAGAGATTAAGATCCCATTAAGTGGCTTTTTAAAAAATCCAGATATGGTGCAAAGCCTCATAATCTATGATACTGATAACATGGGACAACAAAAAGTAACGGTAACGGGTGCTAGTACGGGCGGAAATCTGATCGTTTTAAGCGGTTTTATTATGGCGATTCTGTTAGTTTTATTTGGCAAGTTTTTAAAAAATAGAAAGAGAGGCTAATTTTCTTGAGTATCTTTTTATTAATTAGTGGTGTTATTTGGCTATATGCTTTATCTGTTTTTAAAAGAGCCAAGCTCCCAGCTTTTTATTTTATTGTGGGTAGTGTGGGGCTATTTTTTATTTTATTTTTCTTTAGTAAACCTTATTTTATTTGGATAATGGCGCGAGCGGTTACCATTGGGGTTTCTTTAGTCGCGCATCCCTTAAATTTAGCCACTGTATATTCGGATTACGGTTTAATTGCTATTAATAATGGGTTTAACGCCATTACAATGTCAATTGATTATGAGTGCTCAGGAGTCATAGAAACAGCAGCATTTTGGGCTTTATTAGCATTTTATCCTATGTATCAAGCTAAAGAAAAAGTTGTGCTAGCCTTACTGGGCTTTTTGTGGATGTACGTTGCAAATGTTATTAGATTGATTTTGATTGTACTAATTGT
This sequence comes from Leuconostoc sp. XM4, assembly GCF_055698815.1. NCBI lineage: Bacteria > Bacillati > Bacillota > Bacilli > Lactobacillales > Lactobacillaceae > Leuconostoc > Leuconostoc sp. XM4. The sequence continues at coordinate 895,536 of NZ_CP134507.1, forward strand.
TCATACTTTTGGTGTGGATCATTTCTTTTTAGCTCACTCAATTATCGGTCGAATTGTATTTTATATTTTTGCCGTGTTCTTTTACTACAAAGTATTTACATACGGTTATTTAGCAAAAAATAAAAAGAAGGTGTAAATGAATTACCTATTTTTTTCAACGTTAAGTCAAATGGGATTCTGGATAACTTGGCTACTGATTCCTATTTTAGTAGAAACAGTTCCTGCAATTTCATCTTTTGTTAAAATATTTTTTTATACGATTGGTAAGCCAAAATCTGAAAAAGATCCAAGTTTCTGGCCTTTTATTTCAATTATTATTCCAGTATATAACTCTGAAGATACGCTGTATGAATGCATTCAATCAGTTTACCAATCGACCTATCCTATAGATAAAATTCAAGTGATAGTGGTTGATAATAAAAGTCAAGACAAAAGTTTTAAAGCTTTTCAATCTGCACAAAACAGTTTTCCAAAATTAAATATGCAGTGGATGAAAACAGAGCAAGGAAAGGCTCGTGCGCTAAACTCTGCAATTTATAGTAGTTCTGGTGCGTATATTATTAACATTGACAGCGACGGAATTTTAGAGCGCAATGCTTTAAAAAATTTAATCAAAAAGTTTGAGAGTGATACAACAATATCTGCTATGACAGGTAGTATACTGACACAAAAATCTTTGATTAAAAGTACTAAAAATGTTGGATTGAAGTGGTTGCAGCGCTTAGAGTATTTTGAGTACGCGCAAGCTTTTATGTCGGGCAGGAGTATTGAATCACAAAACAATCACTTATATACAATGTCAGGTGCATTTTCAGGATTTCGAAAAGATGCATTAATGAAAACCTTTATGTATGATGTATCAACTGTCGGCGAAGACATTGATATTACCTTTCAGGTTAGAGACAAAGCGAAAGGAAAGGTTATTCTTTGTGCAGATGCTTTCTTTTTCGTTGACCCAATTGAAAGCTGGAATAAATTATATACGCAACGACAACGTTGGCAGCGTGGCCAAATTGAAGTATCGCAAAAGTATTCTGGAAATCGTTTGGGATTAAAATCATTTTTCTCAAATTTTTTGGTGAGAAGACTAATCATTGATCACACATTTATGTTTCTAAAAACAATATGGCTCTTCGCAAGTATTGCGCTATTGTTTTTAAACTATTCACCATTATTGCTACTACTATCATATGTTGCCATTTATCTTCTGTATGTTTTTATGAGTACAATGGTTTTTGTTAATGTAAACATGATGCTAAAAAAATTTAGTGATGAGCGAACGTTTTATTTTTCGCTATTCGATTGTGTATTTTGGATGCCCATATATAATTTTATTTTGTCTTGGGTACGCTTAATTGGCGTAATTAATACAGAATATCTTTCTGCTAAGTGGGCTACGAAAAATTATCATGAAGAATTCAAAACAGTAGGAACAATTGTTAAGCAGGACTTTATTAAAATTAAAGGAGGTAGAAAAAAATGAATTTAGTAGGTACCTATCATCTGAAATATTACATCCATGCTAGCCATGCAATTAGATGGGAAAATGGCGAAGGTGACGAACACGCACATTCTTGGGAAATAGCGGTAGAGTTCCGTTCAACCAACGAAAACATGATTGTATTTGATAAAATTGAGAGCTCTCTAGATGATCTTTTTAAAGCATATTCTGGAAAATTTTTGAACACGGTTGAACCTTTTACCACAATAGATCCTACTTTAGAAAATATAACAAAGTTCTTTTTTACGTTAGTTGAGAAGCAAATTTTACCTATGCACGCACAATTAAACAAAATTGAGCTCGGTGAATCGCCAATGAGATTTTATTATGTGACCCGAGATGACATGAGTGGTGAATAGGATATGAAAAAGAAGATATTTTCTTTGGGAAATGCTACTATTCTGATTTTATTTTATTTACTTTTTGGTGTTACCTATCTTTCAGCGATTCTATCAGATAATTTTACTATCGGCGATAACTTAAAAAGAGGCACAACAACTACGTTGGGATTGCTTGTCTTTATTAGCATAATACTATTGTTCATAAGCCTAATTTATTTTTTACCTAAAATCAAAAAGGCTGTTGTATTTGTTTTTAAACAACATAAAAATATTACATCAATTGCGTTATTTGTATTGTTAGTTTTATTACAATTTTTGTTTGTAACAGTATTTCATCCTAAAATTGGCTGGGATCCTTCGGCATTAATTAATACACTAGATCATGTAGATGATGTAAATAATCGAGCATATTTTAGTTTGAATTCAAATAACTTGCCCATTCTGTTGTTTATGTCGTTTCTTTCAAATGTTTTTCAGTTGAAAACATGGTTGTTTTTTGATTATCTGACCATAGTCATGGTTGATCTATCGATTATTTTTTCGGTTGCCACCTCTTATATGATCGACAGACGTTACTTTGCAGTTTCTTTATATATTCATATATTAGTATTTGGTTTCTTTCCTTGGATAGTTATACCCTATACCGATACATGGGTCCTACCATTTGTATCAGCATTTTTATTTTTCTATTTCAGCGCAAAGAAAGTATCTAAACTATGGCAAAAAAATATATTAATGACACTCTTTGCTTTACTTGTGTGTGGAACGTATTTCATTAAACCATCCGCAATTATTCCCGCTATCGCAATCGGTTTAATTGAGGCACTTAGCTTGTTTAAAGAAAAACGTGTGTTATTACCCGAAGTACTCAAAAAAACCAGTACAGTTTTGATAGTTATGTTTTCTTTTATTTGTTTATACACGATAACTCAAAATAAAATTGAGCATCAAACATTAATTCACGTCAATCGAGAGCGGGCTATCCCAGCGGTGCACTTTATGAACATGGGTATTTCTGGTGATGGTGGATATAATGCGCAGGATACTTTAAAAATGGGTGAGTTAGCAACTAAGTCCGAAAAAATTGAGTATTCGAAACAAATGTATGTTAAACGATTAAAAAAGTTAGGTGTCATTGGCTATTTTTATTTTATAATTCAAAAGCAAATAAACAATACGGCCGATGGCTCGTTTGCATGGGGAAAGGAGGGGCATTTTATTCAGGGAGACCAAATTCCAAAATCCCATGGATTAAAAGGGGTGCTGGAAAATCATCTGTATATATATGGGAAAAATGTGGCCAACTTTCGGTTTATTGCCCAATTCATTTGGTTGATTATCTTAAGCTGTATATTTTTTGGTTGGCATAATAAATCACAGACAACACAAACAATCAGATTAGGTATCACGGGAGCCTTTCTGTTTCTTCTTTTGTTTGAAGGAGGTAGAAGTAGGTATATTATCCAATTTTTACCACTATTTTTATTGGGCGCCAGTCTCTTGGTTAATGATTCGAAACAAATTATTAAAAAAATTATTGATGCTACGTTATTAAAACGAACAAACTACGAATCATAATAATTACAATTTTGATAGTATGATGTCACTGGTAACAGTGGCTTTTTAATTATGAAAGCGTGAAAATTAAGGTTATAATTATTTTGTTGGAAAACACAGTACGCAGTAAAGTTAACAGATTAATAAGTTTGTTAATTGTCAAATCATATTTTGAAACTTTACGTCAATATATGAGTCATCGAACGAAAAATGGAGAACATAAACTTATGACCAAACAAAAGATAGTATTAATAACTGGTGCTAGCAGCGGTATTGGGTATCAAGCAGCAGAAAAACTAAGCGCGTATGGCTTCAAAGTTTATGGTGCAGCACGCCGAATTGAAAAAATGAGTCCACTGTCTTCATTAGGAATTATTCCTCTTAAGATGGATTTAACTGATGAACATTCAATTAAATCAGCTGTAGCACACGTTATGAGTCAAGAGGGTCAGATTGATATTTTAATTAATAATGCTGGATATGGTTCATATGGTGCTATTGAAAATGTCCCCATAGAAGAAGCTAAAAAGCAATTTGAAACTAATTTGTTTGGCCTTGCAACTCTTGTTCAACTGGTTTTACCACATATGCGTCATCAAAAATATGGCCGTATTGTTAACATTTCATCTATGGCAGGACGTATGACAACATATATGGGCGCTTGGTATCATGCCACTAAGTATGCTCTCGAAGGATTTAGCGATGCGCTACGCATGGAAGTCAAACCATTTGGCATTGATGTTATTCTTATTGAACCAGGTGGAATTAAAACTGACTGGGGTACTATTGCTGCAGAGAATCTTCGAAAAACTTCGGTTGATACACCTTATGCTGAACATGCTTTAGCAGCGTCCAAAAGAATGCATCAACTTTATACATCTAGCAGGCTAACAGATCCAGATATAGTTGCTTCAACAATAGTAAGGTCAGTGACTACTAAACGACCAAAGCCTAGATACTTAGTGGGTTATGGCGCAAAGATATTGGTTAGTTTGCATGCCATTTTACCTACACGAATGTTTGACAAATTAATTCAAAAGGTTGTTTAAATTTTAGTCAACTACAAGGAGGTAGTTATGGATTCATTTCCTTTGGAAAGACCTTACATCACTATTACTAATGTCATCTGGAGCTTTGATTATGACACGCAACAGGTCAAAGTACTATTAATCAAGCGTGCCGATGAGCCATTTAAAAATTTTTGGGCGTTACCAGAAATATTGTTGCGAGAAGACGAAAGTGCACACGAAGCATCCTTACGGCTAATAAAAGAGAAAATAGGATTATCGCTTTCTGATGTTCATGCAGAGCAACTAGCAACGTTTACAGCACCAGATAGAAATCCTGATTTTCGGGCGCTGTCGCTGAGTTACATGATATTTTTGCCAAAATACGTGAATCTTGTTCCTGGATCTGGTGCAATCGAAGCAGAATGGTTTACGCTAGAAAAGATTAAAAACAATTATTTTGGCCTAAAAAAGGGTGATTTGTTTTTTAAAACGTTAGCTGAAAATGAGTACGTAACAGAACTAGATTCTCAAAAGCGATTGGCCTTTGATCATAATTGGATTTTAACTGTGGCTTGCCACCGGATAGTCAACAAACTGAACTACCAGCCGACTATTTTATTAACATTGGGATCTTCCTTTACGCTGAAAACAGCTCGGCACGTCTATGGTATTTTTGGACAAGATGAGACTGATAATTCTAATTTCTTACAAAACAACAAAAAAATATTTGAATTAGTTGGAGAAGTTGATAAAAAAGGGCCGGGGAGGCCAGCAAAAAAGTTTCGCTTGCTAATTTCATTTTAAAGATGTAGAATCTCTTTATAAATAATAAAAGTAAAAAATACTTTTATAAGGAAGAGGTTCTTTTTATGGATAAAAAGAGACACTTATTGTTCATTATTGGCACGGCATGGATGATTGACGCATTGGATGTTGCTTTGCTATCGTTTATCATGCCATTGATTAAAAATGAGTGGGACGTCGGTAGTACAGAATTAGGATTGGCCGCCGCTGTCACATCGATTGGCATGATTGTTGGGTCAATTGTTTGCGGTAAATTAGCTGATAAATATGGTCGTAAAAATATTATCATCGGAACGCTACTCATTTTTTCATTGGGTAATTTGGCGTTAATATTTGCGCCAAACATCTTGTGGTTTATGGTGATTCGTTTTATAACAGGCATTGGATTAGGTGGGGAGTTACCAGTAGCAGCAACGATTATTGCTGACAACTACACTGGTACAAAGCGATCACAAATGCTGTTATTAGCTGATAGTTTTTGGGCCTATGGTTGGATTTTAGCATCTTTGATTTCTTTTCTAATTATTCCTCGTTTTGGCTGGCGCGCTGCCGTTGCCCTTGCGGCTTTGTTTGCTTTTTATGCCCTAGCATTGCGTAAGCACTTACCAAATGAACCAATCAATAAGAAAAGTCACGAAGGCACTTTTAAAGAGCTTCTTTCCAGCAAACATCGATCACGGTTAATTGTTTTAAGTATAATGTGGTTTATTGTGATGTTGACCTATTATGGGATCTTTTTGTGGCTTCCTACTGTCCTAACCATGCGTGGTTTTTCAATCGTTAATTCATTAGGATACACGCTTATCATGAGTATAGCTCAGTTGCCTGGGTATTATTTAGCTGCCTACTTAATGAATAAGATGAGTCGGAAAAAGATTTTGGCAATTTATCTGTTGGGCACGTTGATTTCGAGTTTCGTTTTTGGCTTTGGTACTAATATAGCTTTAATACTAGTGGCCGGTGCCTTTATGTCTTTCTTTGACTTAGGTGCATGGGGGACATTAATCTCCTTGACTCCCGCACAATTTCCTGAGAAAATACGGGGTACAGCCATGGGTACCGCACAAGCAGTTGGGCGTGTTGGTGCCACGGTTGGACCATTCCTTGTCGGTTGGTTATTTGATTTCAAATTAGGCATTAGTGTCATATTTAGTGTCTTTGCAGTATTGCTGATTATTGCGATAGTGGTGTTATTGATAGGTGTAAAAGACAATCTAGAGGACGAGTATTGATTGTTACCATAGTATTACTTAGTTGTGTTGTACAAATTCATATGTTTTATACAAAAAACAATGAAATTTATATACACAAATTGTAAGCGTTGACATATAATATAATAAAGATAATTTATGTCTTTCAAAATTTAAACTGATAGTCAGAAGGAGAAAAAATGAAAGCAGCTGTATGGCATGGCGTTAAAGATGTTCGTGTGGAGGATGTTGAACTCAAACCAACAAAATCTAATGAGGTAGTAGTGCGTGTTGCTTATGCTGGGATTTGTGGCAGCGACTTACACGAGTACCTTGAGGGTCCTGTATTTATTCCCGTTGATCAACCAGATGAATTGACTGGCGGTCAAGCACCATTAACGATGGGGCATGAGTTTTCTGGCGTTATCGAAAAAGTAGGTCCTGATGTGGCTAATTTTAAAGTTGGGGATCACGTTTCAATTAATCCAACTGTCACAAAGGGAATTTCTTCTGATGATTTGGATGTTTACGATGGCTATAGCTTTATTGGTTTAAGCACGGATGGTGGCTTTACATCATACGTGAATGTACCAGAAGATAACTTATATCATTTACCTGAAGAATTCTCATTGAAATTAGCAGCTACTATTGAGCCAACTGCAGTTGCGGTCCAAGCTATCAAAGAGGCTGATCTTCGATTTGGCGAAAAAGTTGTGATTTTTGGTGCTGGACCAATAGGTGTATTAGTTGCTGCTGCTGCGAAGGCGGCAGGGGCTACTAAAATCGTGGCTGTAGATTTGTCAGAAGTTCGCTTGAGAAAAGCGCTTGAAATGGGCGCAACAGACGTGATTAATCCAAGTCAAGTGCCAGACACTATTGCAGCTATTAAGAACATTATTCCTGGTGGAGCGGATGCATCATTTGAAGTTGCCGGGGTACAACCAACCTTTGAACAAGCAATAGATGCAACACGTCCGCGCGGAAGTGTCGTTATTGTTTCAATTTTTGCAAAGCCAATCAGCTTTAACCCAATGCAATTGATGAATGCAGGTGTTAAACTGACCACAACAATTGCTTATTCAAAAGAAACTTTCCAACAAACTGTTGATCTTGTTAGCAGTGGGCAAATTAATGTAGAACCAGTTATTACGGATACAATTTCATTGGACAGTATTGTTTCTGATGGTTTTGAGTCATTAACAAGCGATAAATCGCAGGCCAAGATTTTAATTGATTTAAGTAAAGATTAACTACTTTAAAATATCGAAGCATACAAGTTGCTACTATTCTTACTTTTGTTTAGGATAGCGGTAGCTTTTTATTATGATTTACACATTTAGCTAATTAATATATAATGAAAAGAGTTTAACTTGTTTTTTAGAATTTATAACAGTTATGGGGAAGAGTAATGGACGATGTTAAAAACTTATCCAGCGTATATTGGGTTAATATGCTGAGCAACAAATTTGTTTTTATTTTTAATTTGGTTATTCCGACTATTTATTTTCTATATATAAATATCAATTCTTTCATGCGTGACAGCGTGACGTTTAACCACGAAACTTTCAAGGTCATTGGTTATTTTTGGGCTTACATCATTTTAGTCACAATTTTAAATAATGTGATTGTTGGGATGATATCTCAAAGGGAAAGCGGATTTTACAAACAAACTTTCTTCATTGTCGGATCTAAATACAAAATACTGGGTGCTAATTTTCTTGTCCAGTTATTAGTGTTGAATATTGAATTACTGATCTTTAATTTTGTGGTCATGTTTACTGCTCATTATTGGAGCATAAAGCTATTATTAGCTGGCATAATGGCTTCTATCGTTGTTTCATTACCGATTGCTTTTGCTGGTAGCATATTATTTATGCTTAAAATTAAAATAGAGTCAATAAATATCCTGGTGAGTATGTTATTATTTGGTCTATTTATTGGGATGCATGTTCCAAACAATAGGGAAAACTTAATTACTACCTTTACTTCGCTAATTAATCCGCTTTCATATATTACTGAAGTGAGCTATCAAGTGCTATTATTTTTATTTAATGCTAAATTGTATTATTCGGAGATTGTCGTTTGTCTATTAGTCACACTTATTTATGTTTTAATTGGTTGGTACTCTATTTCAAAATTATCAGTAAACGCAGTGGCCGATCGAGTCTAAGCGGGGAGAGTAAGTTATGCAAATAAAAAAATATTCACTCCATTTTGGGAAAAGGATTCTTGCAAAAAATCTTGATGTTATATTAGCCGAAGATAAAATAAATATTATCTCCGGTGGTAACGGTGTTGGAAAAACTACTTTTTTAGATTTTCTTGCTGGTGTCGGGCCCAAGACAGCGACTGGAGAAAAAATTTGTGTTCCTGCCCAACGCGATATTGCTTACCAACTTCAGAACATACATTTTTTTCCAACACTAACCGTCAAACAAACTATTGAAATGTATCGTCGATTCGGTAATTCGTTGTTAGAAGATAATGAAAGCTTTAAAGAAATTAAGCAGACAGTTTTAGACAGTATCTGGCATTTAAAAGTTGGCCAACTTTCTGGCGGAGAAAGAAAAATTGTGTTGACTTATGGACAGTGTCTACTCAATAAAAAATTGTATATTTTTGATGAACCGACAAGCGGGGTAGATACTACAAACGCTAAAATTATATTAAAGCTTATTGCAGCTTTAGTTGTAAATAATGAAAAAACAGTGGTTATGACATCGCACAATTTGGACCAATTAGACGGCCTCCCATTTTCTAAAATAGATTTTTAACACAGTTGGATGCTATTAATATGGTAATATAAAGTTAGATTATGTAATTCATAACAAATGGGAGAAATACATGACTATCTTTGAGGACATTAAAGCAGATAAGGATAATTTAACTTACACAGAAAAAGGCTTAAATCCTGTATTTTACACACCTCAGAGCGCGAAAATTCTGATTATTGGTCAGGCTCCTGGTAAAAAAGTGCAAGAAACAGAAATCATGTGGAATGATGCTTCTGGAGATAGACTACGCGAATGGTTGGATGTTGATAGAAAACAATTTTACGATTCTGGTAATTTTGGATTTATTTCGATGGACTTTTATTACCCGGGGAAAGCAAAATCAGGTGATAAGCCACCGCGTGGTAGTATAGCAAAAAAGTGGCATCCAAAGCTTATTGCTTCAATGCCTAATTTGCAGTTAATTGTTTTAATCGGGTCATATGCTCAAAAATACTATCTACACTTGGCTCGCACAGAGAAAATAACTGATGTTGTTAAAAATTATAAATCTTATTTGCCAAAATATTTTCCTATCATTCACCCATCGCCAAGGAATAATATTTGGCTTAATCGTAATCCTTGGTTTGAAAAAGAGGTAGTACCTCGCTTGCAAGCCAAAGTTAGTGACACAATTAAAGAAAAGTGAAATTGTGCGACTATCTGACTGAAGTATAAAAAGATATTTATTTAAAATAAAAGGAAACAAACAATATGATAGAACAAAAAAATCATACAAAGCAGATCACTATTTTAGCAACCATCATTGCTTTCAATATTGCATTATCTTATATTGTTAAGATACCTGTCCCAGCGACAAATGGATTTGTTAACTTGGTTGAAGCTGGGATATTTTTAGCTGCCCTGCTTGGTGGTGCACGTAGTGGATTGATCGTCGGTGGCTTAAGCGGTCTGCTGTTAGATTTGCTTGCTGGTTATCCACAGTGGATGATTTTTTCTTTAATTATTCATGGGATAGAAGGATTAATCGTGGGCTATTTTGGCTATAAGAAACATATTACCAGCCAAGTCATTGGCTTAATTATTGGATCATTTATTATGGTGGTTGGGTACATGTTAGCTGGTGCTATGTTGTATAATTGGACAGCGGGATTGGCGTCAATTATCGGGAATATCGCACAAGCAGTGATGGGATTAATCGTTGCATTAGTTCTTGTTCCAGTATTTAAAAAGCTACCACAGGTTGATTTGAAAATTTAAGCTTTTTTGGTTAGCTATTGCTTTTTCCGGTTGATTGAAGACCTTGTATAAGAAGAACAACAAAAGTTACATTTATATGATATAATTACAAACGAACTGGAAAACTGGAGCTAGGGTTCCGCAATATGGTCAGTGACCGAGGGCTCCATCTTTTGAAATATTCAAAAGGCACCTATTGATATAAAAAATCCGAGGGGAAAGGTTTAGCGTTTTTACTGTACGCTGATTCTTTCCTCTTTTTTGTTGTTTTTGATTTCGACAGAGTAATAGCTGAAAAATAACGTAAAATTCAAAACTCAATATTTTTGTTATATTGAAAAGTGCAATAAAAAAACATTAAGAGAATACGAAGAGGTAAAAGATGATGAGAAAAATTGCTTTTTTTGATTTAGATGGGACGCTTTGTTCAGGTGGCGATTTACATGTCTCTTTGGAGATCAAACAAGCGTTTCAAAGCATGCGTGAGAATGAAATTGAACCTGTTATAGCAACGGGCAGAAGTTTTTACGAGGTACAGCATTTACTGACGTTTTTAGAAGTAGAAAATTACATTCTGTCTAATGGTTGCTATGTCAAATTCAAAGGAAAGCTAATTCAAAATGCGACTATGTCGATTGTTGAAATTCAGCATATATTAGCAATAGCCAATGAGTACAATATTGGTACAGGTTTTTTTAACCAGAACGGTTTTGCTCTAACAATGGATAATCCTATCGTGCAACAACATATGAGAAGTATGGGCAGTATGGATATCGAGTTCAATGAGAAGTTTTTTGTAGAACAACCTGTTAACTTTATGAATTTATATTTAAACGCCAAAACCGAGAGGGTCATTAGAGAGAAAATTATTGCAGTTTCAGATATTGAACGCTATGCGCCGTTGGCCATCGATATCCTACCTAAAGGAGTTTCTAAGGGGCAAGCAATTAATTTGTTGCTAGAAAAGGTTAGTGACAGTAGGGTGACAACTTATGCATTTGGTAATCAAAACAATGATATTTCCATGTTCAAAACGGTGAATTATGGGATGTCTATGAAAGAGTCTACAGCGGAATTAAAGCAGTTATCTAGCTATATTGCAAAAACAGATAATGGCGTTTTGGAAGGCTTAAAACATTTTAAGTTAATATAAAAAAACTTTCGAATAATCATTCAAAAATTTTACGGTTAAAAAAATAAATGAGGCCGAACAGTGATAAAGTTAAACTACCTAAAACACTGTAGGTCCAACTACCCCAAGTGCTTACAAAAAAGCCAAAAACAAATGAACCTACCGGTTGAATGCCATCAAAAAATAGAAATGTTAGTCCAAAAATTCTCCCCAAAAATGAGATGTCCGTTTCTTCTTGAATAAAAGTAATCATACTGCCAAAGAAACGTGATTGTATCAAACCATATACTAGTGCAATGGTAATCCAACTATATATCGAAAATTTTAGGCTACCTAGAATAAGAATAATACCATAACAGATTTGTTCAGCAAAAATACGATTTGAAGAAATTTTTTGTTTTTGTACTGTTAACCACAGACCGCCTACCAGACCACCGACAGCTGCACAGATCAAAAACAAACTATAACTAGAAGTGATTTTGGAAAAGTAGTGGCTACTTATATAAGGTGTGGTGAGTAGGAAGCCAGCGCACACAAAGTTAAAAATACCCATAGAAGTCATATATAGAAGTAATTTTTTGTGTTCGAGCACATATTTGAACCCGCTAATGGTACTTATTAAAAAAGATTCAGATTGATGGTTCTTAACTGATGGTGTTGGCTGGTAAGTTATTAATAAATTAAAAAATAGTGCTATAAAATATGAAGCAGCATTAATTAAAATAAATTCACTAAAATCAATGCCATTTATTGCCAATAAAACGCCACCAATAACTGGGGCGATAATATTTGCAAGACCAAAGAAGGTATTTGAAAGTGCGTTGAATTTTTGCAAATAATTCCCGTTGATTACTTCAGGTACAATTGATTTAGCGGCTGGATAGTTCAGGGCCAGCATTACATTTAGTATAAAAGTAATCAAAATTAAAAGCCATATTTGGGGAGTGTTATTATTAATTAGAAAACTACTGACGACACAAACCAAAGTAGCAATAATATCAGTCCATATTAAAACATATTTTCGATTGTGTTGATCTACTAGTAAACCGACTAATAAATCGCCGATCAAGAACGCAAAGCCACCAATTCCCTCGATGATACCCAGTAGTTGCGTAGTGCCAGTAGATTTTACTATTAGCCAGTTTAGCCCTAAAACATATATAGCTGAGCCGATTTGTGAAAAAAATGGGCTTAACATTAATGAAACGTGGGTTCTTTTCAAATGATTTGTCATAATAAAATCCATTTTAAACAAATACTTTCAGTAAAACAATATAAATTAGATATGTTCTCTTTATGCAAATAAAAAAGACCATCTTTCCTCAGGAATTAATGATCAATGGTAAGATAATTTTTATTGTGTTTCTAATTTAAAGCATCAACTATAGCTTCATTAAATGATGGAATGTCTTTTGGTTCTCGGCTAGTGATGAGATTACCATCAATAACCACTGGCTTATTCTCTATACGGGCACCGGCGTAATAAAGATCTGGTTGTACTGTTCGATATGCTGTCATGGTTCGACCCAATACTAAGCCAGTAGGAATCATCAATTGTGGACCGTGGCAAATACTAAATAATGACTTATTGGTTGCCAAGAAATGTTTTGTAAAATTAACAAAGCGTTCATCGGCTCGCAACTGATCTGGAGAAAAGCCCCCGGGAATAAACAATGCGTCAAAATCAGATGGCGCTACATCGCCGATTGATTTATCAATGTCAATTTTGGTGCCATGTTTTCCTGTAACAGCTTCAGCACTAAAACTGATTGTTGTAACTGAGGCACCACTTTCTTTTAGTGCTTTGACGGGGTCAGTGAATTCAATATCTTCGACTAAGTCGGTTACGAGAACAGCAACTTTTTTACTCATGACTAATTCCTCCTTCTATAATTAATTCAATTGTAACGATAATTGATATAGAATGAAAACGATATGTCTTGTAAATAATGAATAAGTCATTATCTTTGTAAACGTTTTCTGTTGGTGGTATATTAACATCAACAAATTGAATGTGTCACTTTGTTGAGAAAAATTTCTTTTTTTTATATAGAATATTCAAATCGACTGCTAGCACAACAATTGCGTGTTGTGCTTTTTAATTTAAAAAATTTAAATTTTAAAGATATAGTAGTGAGCATTCGGCACGCACTCAAAAGGAGATGGAACAATGGCATTATTATCTGAAGAAATGAAAAAAATGATTGACCAACAGCTACCATTTTTAGCGACTACCGGAGGAGATGGATCGCCACAAGTCGGTCCTAAAGGATCAACTCGTGTGTATGATGATGAACATCTGATTTACTATGAACATACATTCAAACAAGCTTATGCAAATTTACAACAAAATGGTTATGCGGCAGTTGCAGTTGTGGATTCTAATGTAGAGAAAGGGTTCCGCTTTGAAGGAACGGCCGTTATTCATGAAGATGATGACTTTGCTAATGACATTTTAGCCAAAACAAGCATATTCGATCGTTTTCCAAGAGCGGCCGTCGTCTTGATAAGTATTGATCGCATCTATAAATTGGATAATACTCTGGAAGCTGGAGATCGCATTGCCTAATAGTCAAGAGAATATGGAAAAGGAAAATGTCATGACAAAGCCTATTAACCATCAAGTGATCAAAACAGAAGCCTCAGGAATTCGTCTTGTCTTGGACTTAGTAAAGAAACCTGCTGACCAAATGATTGAATTAACGGTCGGCGAAATCGATTTACCTACGCCCGCAGCAACTAAAGAAGCAGGTAAGCAAGCAATTAGTAATAACGTGACAAAGTATACCGAGAATATGGGATTCCTGTCGCTTAGAAGAGTGATATCTGATTACATTAAAAAGTTTTATGAAGTAAGTTATTCCCCAGAAAGCGAGATACTTGTGACTGTTGGTGCCAGTCAAGGTATTGACCTCACGGTTCGTGCGCTCATTAACGCCGGTGACGAAGTCCTTCTAATTGGGCCTGCCTATCCAGCTTATATACAAGCAGTAGTTCTAGCTGGGGCAATTCCTGTCGTGGTTGATACTCGTTCTACTCATTTTAGATTATCTCCAGAGCAACTTGAGTCAGCAATTTCAAGCAAAACAAAATTAGTTATTTTGAACTACCCAAACAATCCAACAGGTATTGTGTTGTCGAAAGAAGAATTGAGTTCACTAGCGTCAGTTATTCAACAAAACGATTTATATGTGCTGACAGATGATGTTTATCAAAGACTAACATATGATCAAGATTGTGCGCCATCAATTGCCAGCGCATCATTAATGAAAGAGAGAACAATAATAGTCAACGGTTTGTCGAAATCGCACAGCATGACAGGCTGGCGTATCGGCTATTTAGCTGGTCCTAAAGTACTAATTCAAGAAATCTATAAAATACAGCAAGCTAATGTTGGTTGTGCATCAAGCATCTCACAAATGGCTGCCCTAACAGCTTTAACCACCGATATTGAAGCACCAAAAACATATATTAGGGTGTTTAGAAAGCGTAGAGACTATGTTTTGCAGCGCTTAGATGAAATGTCCTTAAACTATACTAAACCTGATGGTGCTTTTTATGTGTTTATCGATGTAAAAGCATTTGGCATGTCGTCTTGGGATTTTGTTGCATTCACTATCAACGAATCTGATCTTGTTTTAGTACACGGTTCTGCTTTTACGGAGGCCGGTGAAGGATACGTGCGGCTATCTTTTGCAAATGAAATGCAAGTACTCGTTGAAGCGATGAATCGTTTAGAGAAAACTGTAGATGTTTTAACGACAAAAAAATCCGCTCATTTAAGTTGACAAAATAAATACAAAAGACTATCATTGTAAGCGGTTACACGTAGTGGTTTATCGGTACACTAAGAAAGGAAGAAAATGATGGATAGTCTATCTAATTTATTTGATCTTACAGGTCGAGTTGCGATAGTTACGGGTGGTGCTTCAGGATTGGGAAAATATTATTCTCAAGCTCTATTAGATGCAGGAGCTGATGTTTTTATAGTTAGCAGAAGTGAAAGAGGCTGGCCAGAGTTAACGCAGTTTGCTGAAAATCGTAATCGAAAAGTGCGATTTATGAGCATCGACATAACTGAAAGTGGCGCGGCAGAAAAAATTGTCAAAAATTGTGTTACAACTTTTGGTCAATTAGATATTTTAGTTAACAACGCTGGTATCCAGATTAGAAATAACGTGCTGGATTATAAGGATGAGGATTGGCGTAAAGTTATTGATATCAACCTAAACGCATTATACTTTTTGTCACATGAAGCCGCAAAATTCATGACAAAACAAAAATCTGGGAAAATAATTAATATTGGATCAATGCAATCGTTTCGAGCTGGAAAGTTTATTTTTCCTTACGCTGCCAGTAAACATGCAGTAGTCGGACTAACAAAAGCTTATGCAGATGCTTTAGCGCCCTATGGGGTTCAAGTCAATGCGCTGGCTCCCGGATATATTGATACTGAAATGACAAAGGCTCTCCAAAATGATCCAGAAAGAAATACCGAAATTCTAAACCACATTCCGGCAGGACATTGGGCAAAGCCATCGGAATTAATGGGTACGGTTATTTATTTAGCTAGTGATGCTTCAAATTATGTGAATGGCGCAACAATCCCTGTTGATGGCGGCTATTTACTAAGGTAAGGTTCGTATTTAAAAGGAGAATTAATTATGCCATTGTTAACAGTTTTGATTGGTGTCATTTTACTCGTATTCTTGATTACTAAATTTAAGTTGAACACTTTTTTATCGTTAGTCATTACAGCGTTTGTTGTCGGCTTAATTTTAGGTATTCCAGTTTCTGATATTTCAACAAGTATTGAGACAGGAATAGGTGGTCAGTTAGGCCACTTAGCGATTATATTTGGATTTGGATCGATGCTTGGAAAGTTAATTTCCGACGCGGGTGGTGGCTTTCGAATTGCGCACCAGCTCATTGCGACTTTTGGAAAAAAACGCATTCAAATTGCTGTTATTATTACGTCGTTTATTATTGGTTTGGCTTTGTTTTTTGAAGTTGGATTAGTCGTGTTATTGCCAATTATCTTCGTCATTGCGCGTGAAGTAAATATGCCTCTTTTGTACCTTGGTATTCCAATGGCTGCGACATTAAATGTTGCACACGGTTTCTTACCACCGCATCCTGCACCGACTGCTGTATCACAGGTGTTGAATGCGCCTTTGGGGCACGTTTTACTAATTGGTATTTTAGTGTCAATTCCCACGATCATTATTTCTGGTCCGGTGTTCAACTATTTTTTGCATCGAGTATATCCGCAAGTTTATAAAAAAGATATTAATATTTCTGTTTTAGGTGAGTACAAAGAATTCGAGTTGAAAGATACACCAAAGTTTGGTATTAGTGTTTTGACAGCATTATTACCAGTAATATTGATTAGTATTGCAACCATCTTATCATTTGTTTTGCCAGCTAAGTCAGTTATTTATCAAATCGTCACATTTATCGGTGCACCTGATGTAGCTATGCTCATATCATTAATTGTTGCGATTTTCACCATGGGTATTTTCCGTGGATTGAATATCAAAGAAATTGGTGACGCAATGTCTGAATCGGTTAAACAAATTGCTATGATGTTGTTAATCATTGGTGGTGGTGGTGCCTTCAAACAAGTATTAGTTGATGGTGGTGTTTCTAAGTATATTGGCGATTTATTCGGACAAACTAATTTGTCCCCAATTCTTGTTGCTTGGTTAATCGCTGCCTTACTTCGCGTCAGCCTAGGATCATCTACTGTTGCTTCGATAACAGCAGCCAGTTTAGTTACTTCAGTTGTGTCCAACTCAAGTGTGAGTTCTGTATTAGTAGTTTTGGCAATTGGTGCTGGAAGTATATTTGCTGATCATGTTAATGATGCTGGATTCTGGATGATAAAAGAATATTTTGGTTTAACATTGAAAGAAACGTTCTTATCTTGGACGACATTAACCAGTGTCATCTCCGTTTCGGGTCTGTTATCGATTCTACTCGTGTCATGTTTTATGTAGTGCAGTAAATTAATTATGTATGAAATAAGTTTAAATTAAGGAAAGTGGGTAATAAAATGGAACAAGCAGATTTTGGTGTTGTTGGATTAGCTGTAATGGGACGTAATTTAGCGCTCAATATTGAATCCCGGGGTTATCGAGTTGCTGTTTATAATCGTTCTCGCGAACGAACTGATGATTTAGTCCAAAAGCATGAAGATAAGGCATTTATCCCAAGCTATACTACAGAGGAATTTGTGGAGGCTATCAAAAAACCTCGCCGAATTTTGCTGATGGTAAAAGCTGGAAAGGGTACGGATGCTGTTATTGATGAATTATTACCACATCTAGAAAAGGGCGATATGCTGATTGATGGCGGTAATACTTACTTCGAAGATACGATACGCCGCTCAGATAAATTAGCTCAAGAAGGCATTAACTTTATTGGTATGGGTGTATCAGGTGGTGAATTGGGTGCACTGCAAGGACCGTCATTAATGCCAGGTGGTCAACGCGAAGCATATGATTTGGTAGCTCCTATTTTGACGCAAATTGCAGCAAAAGCCCCAGAAGATGGTAAACCAACCGTTACGTATATTGGCCCTAATGGCGCAGGACATTATGTGAAAATGGTGCATAATGGCATCGAATATGGTGATATGCAATTAATTGCAGAGTCCTATGATATTTTGAAGCGTGTCTTACATCTCAATCAAGAGCAGTTATCTCAAACTTTTTCTGGTTGGAATGAAGGAGAACTGAACTCTTATTTGGTTGAAATAACTGCTGATATTTTAACTCGAAAGGATGATTTAGGTACTGACAAGCCAATTGTTGATGTTATCTTAGACCGGGCCGGAAACAAGGGCACAGGCAAGTGGTCTTCTCAATCAGCGCTTGAAGTTGGAGCGCCACAGTCATTAATAACTGAATCAGTTTATGCACGTTATATATCAGCAATGAAAGATGATCGTGTTGCGGCTGCAAAAACATTGCAAGGACCAGACTATTCGTTTTCTGGTGATGAGCAAAGTAGCGTAGAGGATATTCGAAAAGCTTTGTATTTTGGAAAGATCATGTCATATGCACAAGGATTTGATCAACTTCGTATGGCATCAGAGCACTATGATTGGCATTTACCATTTGGAGAATTAGCACAATTATGGCGTGCAGGGGCGATTATCCGTGCCCAATTCTTACAACGCATTACGGACGCTTTTACAACGCAAGCGGATCTGCATAATTTGCTCTTAGATCCTTACTTCCAACATATTGCTGAAGAATACCAAAATGCTGCTCGTCGTGTAGTAGCACTAGCTGTTACCGCTGGTGTGCCAACGCCTTCATTGTCTGCTGCTGTAGCTTACTACGATTCATATCGTTCAGCTGTTCTACCTGCTAATCTCACACAAGCACAACGTGACTATTTTGGTGCGCATACCTATGAGAGAACGGATAAGCCTGCTGGAGAAATGTACCATTATCCTTGGTATGATGAAGCATGAAAAAAACCGTCCAAGACGGTTTTTTATTTGAATGTACTTTCTTATTGAAAATGTGCTACAATTCTCTACAAATATGATTTGTGGGGTGAAATAATGGAAACAATTTTTCCTAAAAAAATACAAAAAGACGATGAAATAAGGATAATATCACCAAGTTCTTCAATCAAGCGAGTTGGTGGGTTTGACCAAAATTTAGTGGCCAAGGAAAGATTGGAAAAATTAGGCTATAAAGTAACATTTGGGGATCATATACTTGAGAATGATCTGTTTTATTCTAGCTCAATTACTGCGCGTATTCAGGATTTACACCAGGCCTTTATTGATGATAACGTGTCAGTAGTGATGACGACCATTGGTGGCTTGAATTCAAATGAATTGCTGCCTTATATTGATTGGGAGATAATTAGAAGCCATCCAAAAGTGTTTATTGGCTATTCGGATATAACAAGCTTACACAATGCTATTCGTGCCCAGACAGGATTAGTAACATATTATGGGCCATGTTACTCATCTTTCAAAATGAATGAATTACAGAAGTATCAAACAAACGAATGGATAAAAGCATTAGGTCAGTCAGAGTATGATTTACAACCAAGTAGGCTTTGGACAAGCGATATGTGGTTTGATCCTAATATACCAAGAAAGCCAATGCCTAATTCGTGGCAAGTATATAACTCGGGCCAAGCAACGGGGATAAGCACTGGTGGTAATATACAAACGTATGGGCTCCAAGCTGGGACAAAGTTTTTGCCCGCCGTCACAAAACCTATTATATTTATTGAACAAGCTGAGGGCGGAGAACCACTTGAATTTTCTAGAGAATTATCTCAAATGCTACAAATTCATCCAGATATTGCCGCATTAATTATTGGAAGGTTCCCAGTTGAAAATAAAATGTCAGAACCCAATCTTCACAGCATATTAGCTAAATTTCCTGTTCTCAATACTATTCCGGTGGTTTATCATGTTGATTTTGGTCACACTCAGCCTATATTCACTTTCCCTCTTGGTGGCATGATTACTGTTCGTGCTAAGAATAATGCCGATGTTACGATAGAAGTGTTAAAAGGATAGCATTTATGCCAGAAACAAAAATGATGACGATGTAAACATGGTATAATTATAGAAATAATATATTTTGTGGGGAACTCGACTACATTGATTAATGACAGTTAAGTTGAAAAAATATATTATTTTATTCTTAATTCAGGGGGTATTGATTATTGAGCGGGAATAATCAAAAAGTCTCTAACACATTTATTTATTTAACTTTCATTATTTGTGTTTGGCTTATTTATTTTATATTTACGGTTGCTATATTAGTTTTATTCTGCAATTTTAGTCGAGCAATCTTTCTTGCTATGATAATATCTAGCATCCTAACATTATTGTTTGTCATAATACAGACTTCATTTAAACATTTGAATTCAATCAATAACGAAGATGATTAAATTTAAAAAGCTGCCTTAACAGGGCAGCTTTTTTTGTCGTATTTTTCAAGAAATAAAAACAACTTTCTGGATGATAATATTTATTACTAACTATTCAAATCAATCCAGTATCGACAAAATAATTTTCCTGTGCTGGGTTCTTTGATGATATTTTCAAGGACGCCACCATTGGATTCAATTGTTTTGCGGCTAGCGATATTCCATTTTTCAGCGGCAATCAAGACAGGTGAAATTTTACGTTGCTGATAAATGTTTAGTGTTAATTCTAACATTTTCTTAGCTATTCCCTGTTGACGCCAGGCAGGGGCAACGCCGTATCCTATATGGCCTCCAAAATTAAGCAAGTGGTCATTTAACTGCCAGCGAGCTGATACGCCGCCTTTTATCAAACCATCCTCAATAAAAAAATAATTGCTGGCGGGAACAAAATTATTAATACTATTATTTTTCATTTGCTCTAGATTAGCTAAATGTTCAGCGAAACTGCCGGTAATGGGTTTGGCTACAGAAACAATTACTGATTCAGTGGTCCAACTTTTTATCCAGTCGTTAAAAATTTTTTCATCTGATTGTTTTAATTCTCTAAAAGTCATTTGTTTCCCCTGATGTGACCATAATCATTGAATGTATTTACCAATAATTTTATCATAGTAATTTATGTGGTTTTATATATTTTTAATAATCACCATAAAAATTACTCTTGTAAGGTAATTTCCGCAAGTATGAGGAAAACAATTCAATGGCAATGTAAGCGCTTACTTGATAAAATGTGAGTAGTTAAAGGAGGACTAAATATGTCTAAACGTTTATCTGAAGATTTTCTTTGGGGTGGTGCTGTTGCAGCTCACCAATTAGAAGGTGCGTGGCAAGAAGGAGGTAAAGGAGTTAGTGTCGCTGACGTCATGACGGTTGGTGGACCAGACAAAGAGCGAAACATTACGAAAGGAGTTGTTTCAGGAGAATATTATCCTAATCATGAAGCGATTGATTTTTATCACCGTTACAAAGCAGACATTGCCTTATTTAAAGAAATGGGATTTAAATGTTTTCGAACTTCAATTGCATGGACAAGAATTTATCCTACTGGTGAGGAAAGCGAGCCAAATGAGGCAGGTTTAAAATTTTATGATGACTTATTTGATGAACTTATCAAAAATAATATTGAACCAGTCATCACGTTATCTCATTTCGAATTACCGTACCACTTGGTTACAAAATATGGTGGTTTCCGTAATCGAAAAGTAATCGATTTATTCGTTAAGTTTGCAACGACTTGTTTAAAGCGATACAAAGACAAGGTCAAATATTGGATGACGTTTAACGAGATTAACAATCAGGCTAACTATGATAATGATTTTCTGGTTTTCACAAATTCTGGGCTGCATTTTAACCCTGGTGAAAATCGTGAGGAGGGTATGTATCAAGCTGCTCATAATGAATTAGTAGCTAGCGCACGTGTTGTTAAAATGGGTCATGACATCAATCCCAATTTTCAAATTGGCTGTATGATTGCTATGGGACCAATTTATCCAGCATCTATGAATCCAGATGATGTTCTGGCAGCTCAAAAGAGCATGGAAAAAAATTATTTCTTTGCAGACGTGCATGTCAATGGTCAATATCCAGCATTTTTAACAAAATATTGGACTCGGAAGGGATTTAACATTGATGTTACCCAAGAAGACCTGGCAGACTTACAAGCTGGTACCGTTGATTATATTGGTTTTAGTTACTACATGTCACATGCAGTTAAAAAGCCAGAAGGTTTAAACTTTGATGACATGACACCAGAAAATAGCCAAGTACGTAATACCTATTTAGCAGCAAGTGATTGGGGATGGCAAATTGATCCTAAGGGGCTGCGTTACGCCCTGAACTGGTTTACAGATAAATATCATTTACCATTATTTATTGTTGAGAATGGATTTGGCGCATACGATAAAGTTGAAGAAGATGGTACAATACATGATTCTTATCGCATTGCATATTTACAAGAACACATTCGGGAAATGAAGTTGGCGGTAGTTGAAGACGGCGTTGATTTGATTGGATATACACCTTGGGGATGTATTGACTTGGTTTCAGCCGGGACTGGAGAAATGGACAAACGATACGGATTTATCCATGTAGACAAAAATAACCAAAATGAGGGTTCATTGAAACGTAGCAAAAAGGATTCCTTTTATTGGTTTAAAGACGTTATCGCAACGAACGCTGAAAATATTAATTAAAAAGGAGAAACACGATGAAAAAAGCTTTAATTATTTGTGCAGCTGGTATGTCATCCTCCATGATGGCAAAAAAAACAACTGACTATTTCAAAAATAAAAATATAGATATTGAAGTGGATGCGATTACTGCTACAGAAGGAGAAGATGCTATTCGTAATAGTGATTTCGATCTATTTCTGGTCAGCCCACAGACAACAATGTATCTTGAAGGTTTTGAAAAGATTGGAGATGAGGTTGGTAAACCTGTTGTTTCTATTCCCTTTAAAGCCTATATACCCATACCAACAGGTATTGAGGGCATGGCGAACTTAGTACAGGAACATATTAGTTAGCAATTTGCATGGTAAAGGTTGTGTGAGGTGTGATGATGAGGAAAAAAGAGCGTGATTTACTAATCTATTTAGTAGATAATTCAGATCGTTTCGTAACCAGTGAAGAATTATCTACTCTTTTGTCACTGACGCCTAGAACAATTCGTAATTATATCAAAATTTTAAAAGAAACCTTAGTTTCACAAGGTGCCCTACTTGATGCAAAACCCAGTTTAGGTTATCGGTTGCACATATCTCATCCCGTTACATTTGACTTATTTTTAAATAAAAATTATGAATTATCCCAGTGGTTAATTAATGAGGACAGCAATAATATTTCGGACCGTCAAAAGTATATTTTGAACAAACTTATTATTGAAAATCAAAAATTTTTAATTGATGACTTGGCTGAAAAATTATTTGTTACAAGGACCACACTTTCAAAAGATTTATCGATCATTCGCAAAGTGTTAATGCCATATCGAATTAGTGTCGAAAGCAAAGCCAATATTGGTGTCTTCATTACGGGTTTAGAGCGCGATAAACGTCACTTTATTCTAGATTACTTTTTCAGTCATAGTGAAAATTCTATTCAACATTATATGAAAAATAAATCTTTCTTTAAGGCAATTAGTTTTGATCAAATTACGATTATTGTTCTTGATGAATGTCGAGAAGCTGGCATTCATTTAACGGACTTTACTATACAAAATATTGTTTTATACATTGCACTAAGCGTTCAACGATTGAAATGCGGCTTTGAATTACAGGCTGCTCCAGTTGACATTAATCCTGAAATCAGAAATGTTTGTGATGTTGCTAGAAAAATTTTTTCTCGTATTGAAAGTGGCTTAGCATTAAAATTTCCGGAAAGTGAAGTAGATTATTTAACCATTCAATTAATGGCACAAGGGAAAAATATTAATATACAAAATGATGGTCCCTTGCAACGGGATTTAGATATGATCTTGCAACGAATTGAATTAGAAACCGATTATCCAGTTACTAAGGATTATGCTCTCAAGAAAAATATCATTGAACATCTAAAACCCATGATAGTTCGGCTTGAGCAAGGTATTCAATTGAAAAATCCTTTGTTACAGGAAATAAAAACGAATTATTTAAGTGAGTTCATGGATACCAAGCGCTATATAAAATGGTCGCCTTATTTATCTCAGTTTGACATTAATGACGATGAAGTCGCTTATCTAGCACTTCATTTGATGGCAGCAGCAGAAAAATACAAAAATTTAAATAAACCAAGAGCCTTAATTATCTGCGCAACAGGGTATGGATCGGCACAGTTACTCAACAATCGTGTCGAAAAAGAATTTGGCATGTATTTAAACATTGTTGATATTAAAGGATATTATGAAGTTGATGACACTACTTTAAGTAATGTTAATCTCATTATCAGTGCTATTGATCTGTCAACACGTGTTTTCAAGGTTCCAGTCATACAGGTAAGTATTTTTTTAACCGAAGCAGATGTTCAAAAAATAAATGAATTTTTAGATAATGAGCAAGTCCGAAATAAATATATTGCTGTAGAGAAAAAGCAACCAATTAATAGTGTTTTAAATCATTTTGATCAATTTATTGATCAGTCAAGTTTTAAAATATGGCAGGTATCGCCTCATCGAAAGGAATTACTACAAGAGTTAACTAATATGCTGATGTCCAATGAACCTACCGAATTAAAACATGAATTTTTGGAACAAATCGATCAACGTGAACAACTGAGCTCAATCGTTTTTAGTGATACTATCGCCGTTCCACATCCTGCTATGCCGATGAGTCGAGTACCCAAAATTGCTATTGGAATTATACCAAATGGTGTCAGATGGTCTGACGAGCATCCAAACATTCAGCTAGTTTTCCTGCTATCACCATCCTATCGGAGCAATAAGGGTTTGACAGAAACGACGCAGGCAATTGTAAAATTTACAGAAAATACTGAAGAACAGGGTCGGTTGGTTGCCTCAAGAAATTTTTCAGAATTTCGGCATAATTTTCTGTTAATGATGAAAGGAGGTAAGTATATATGAAATCAGAAGACATTCAAGTTGTCGCTTTTGAAATTATTTTACACAGTGGAAATGCGCGCACAATGGTTCATAAGGCTTTTGAAGCCATGAGAGAAAAAAACTTTAAGTTATCTAACGAAAATCTAAAATTATCAAATGACGAGTTACTATTAGCTCATAAATCGCAAACAAACTTGTTACAAGAATACGCTGAGGGTAGTCATATTGATATGGAAATTATATTAGTCCATGCACAAGACCACTTAATGACAACGATGACTTTACGTGAGATGGCTATTGAAATGCAGACTCTTTATGAGGAGGTACAAGACATTGAAAAAAGGAATCAAACGAGGGCCAAAAAAGCCACAGGATAAACAGCACGGTTTAGAGGTCGCAATCGAAAAAAATCGTACGGAAATGAGCCTTAAAAGCATGCAGTTTAATCGATTCATGTTAATCCGTTATGCCACGGCATTCTTTCTGTTCGTAAACTTGTATTGGGCCATAATTATGTGGCAGACCCTAGTGGCACTAATACCTGTTGCTTTAATGTTTATCGCTTCGCTAGCAATTATTGAACAAATTAAGTTATTTGGACATCATACGAACCAACTGATTTATTCAAAAGTGTTCTTCAGATCACAGCTTATCGTGAATATCATTTTAATGGTGAGCATCCCAACATCGTTATTTACATTTTTTTACCAATTTATACAAAATACTGGTAGTAACCGCTTAGTGGTACTAATCCTGTTATTACTCAGTAGTAGCATACTTCTCATAGTTAACAAAAGGTTAGGCTTGATTGCAACAAATCACGATAAATATTACGCACGTTTGACAGCCTATCAGTCCGTTCTTAAAAATAATAAGGAGATGAAATAGTTATGGAAAATGGACCTATGTTTAACTTCCTACAAAAAGTGCTTTTGAAACCAATGACCAAAGTTTCCCAATATAGAATTGTGAGAGCTATCATGGCTGCTGGTATGGCTTCAATTCCTTTTACAATTGTGGGATCTATGATATTAGTTTTGAATATATTACCGACAGTATTTCCGTTCTTAAATGATTTTTTCGACGCAACATTCTTTAAGTTTAGCGATTTGTACATGATTGCCAACACAGCAACCATGGGTATCTTAGCCATGTATTTTAGTTTAGCAATTGGTTTTGAATTAACTCGTATTATTCAAACAGAAGATAAACTAAAAGTAGCGCCATTAAATGGTGCCTTCTTATCACTATTTGCATTCTTTATGTGCTTGCCAGAATTGGTTTTAAAAGGCGGAAAAATTGTTCTGCTAAATACTATATCCAAGGACGAGACAGTTATCAACGGATTTAGAATGACTAGCACAATCGACCGTGTTGGAACAAGTGGTATTTTCACAGCGATTATTATGGCTATTTTAGCAGTTTGGTTGTATTCATTCTGTGTGAAACATAACTGGACGATTAAAATGCCGGATGCTGTACCGGAAGGTGTATCAAGATCATTTACGGCATTGATTCCAACTTTCGTTATTGCTTTTGTTGTACTGGGTATTAATGGTTCCTTAGTGTTACTCGGTACTGACATTTTCAAAATGATTGCAATACCATTTAGCTTCGTTACAAGCATGACTAGCACCTGGCTAGGAATTATGGTGATTGAGTTCTTGATTCATGCCTTGTGGATTGTTGGTATTCATGGCGCTAACATTATTTCCGCATTTATTACGCCTATCTTCTTAGCAAATATGGTAGCAAATTCAAATGGGGCTAACATACCGTTTGCTGGAGAATTTAATAATGCCTTTGCTATCTTAGGTGGCTCTGGTGCGACACTTGGATTATGCATATTTATTACTTTACTAGCACGTTCCGAACAACTAAAAGTTTTAGGCCGAGCTTCAATCGTACCATCACTTTTTAATATTAACGAGCCGTTAATATTTGGATTACCAATTGTTTATAATCCTTATCTAGCTATTCCATTTTTCTTGGCACCAATGGCAACAGCTTCCGTTGCTTATGCAGCCATTAACTTCCATATCATTCGGCCAATTGTTATTCAAGCACCATGGCCATCCCCAGCCGGAATCGGTGCATTTATTAGTACCGTTGATTGGAAAGCAGCAGTCTTAGCAATAATCTGTGTTGTAATAGCTTTCATTATTTACTTACCATTTATCAAAATATATGATACTAAGTTGTACAATGATGAGCAGGGGAAAACACAAGTACAGCCTTAATGACGAGGCATCAAAATACTGGTCTGTGTTTAGTAACAGACTGGTATTTTTTATATACTCGACTGGCTGATTTGTGAAAGGTAAATTTCATCAGTAAGGATATCACTTAATGACAAACTTATGTGAAAAATAGAATGAATTACTTACATTTAATAGAAAATTTATGATACAATAATGCTTGTGCTAGGGGCGCCAAAATGGCTGAGAAGAACCCTTCGAACCTGAACTGATTAACATCAGCGTAGGAAAGTGCTACATTTTTTAACGTAGCATTTTTCTCTAGGTGAGAAAAATGTTTTTTTATTGCATAAAATGACTTGTTGAGAGGATTTTTTTGAAAAATGAATAATAATCACTAGGGGCGTCGCAAAGACTGAGATGATGTATATCGGTCCCTTTGAACCTGATCTAGTTAATACTAGCGTAGGAAAGTGACCAATATTTGATAACGACATGTACTGTTGTCAAAAGTGTCCTTTTTTATGTATTTAAGGGCACTTTTTTTATTGGAAAAGGAATTTAATTATGATGACACCAAAACATAATCGAATCATGGATCATGGCCTAGCTGGAATACAGCACGTGTTTGTTTCTAACGTATGGTTAGATCCAATTTATGTTGCCGCTGCCGCAGGGCTCTCACTGAACTTATCAACTAATCTTGTGAACACGATTTTTATTGTTTCAGGATTAGTCACGCTTACACAGGCAACAAAATTAGCGAAGCTGCCTATTGTTCAAGGGCCGTCAGCTGCTTTTGACGCGTTAATGATTAATGCTGGTAAAGCTGGTCAGTTAGCAACGGCGAGTGGTTCAATTTTACTGAGTGCACTCATTGTATTTTTATTGTCCGTTACAGGACTTATCAATAAACTAATCAAATTATTGACACCAGCAATTACCGGAACACTAATATTTTTGGTTGGTATTTCTTTATCTGGATTCACACTATCTGAATTCTTAGGTGGTTATCCAGGTGATAAAGGTTTCTCTTCACCAACAACACTTATTTTGTCTGTTACTACAGCAACTATTGTCATTCTATTGTCGATATTTGGTAAGGGATTTTGGAAGCGTTTTTCCTTTTTAATCGCGCTAATTGTTGGTGATATTCTAGCAGTTTCGTTAGGTGTCGTAGATTACAGCGTATTATCAACAAAATCATGGTTTGGCATGCCTCATTTATTGCCTTATGGATCGCTAAAGTTTAATTGGGTCATGTTTTTGACATTCTTTGTTGCCTATGTGGTTGCAGTGGTAGAGGCTTTAGGTGTCTATCAGGCAGCTGGCGATACTTTAAAAGAAAATATTTCACCAAGGCGCATTCAAAATGGTCTAATTGGCGAATCTGCGGGATCAATGTTTTCATCCTTGTTCGGAGCCTTTCCAACAACTGCTTTTGCGCAGAATGTAGGGATTTTAAACTTAACTGGTAATGTTTCGAGAATACCAGTAATTATTGCAGGAATTTTGTTTGTCGTACTAGGTTTTGTTCCTAAAATTGGTGCGTTTTTGGCAATAACGCCTAGTCCAGTGATTGGGGGCATATTTTTGCCCGCAGCAACAACTTTAATTCTGACTGGATTCAACATTTTGAAAAGAGCGCCTGACAACAATGAAAATAACATGATTATTGGATTGTCTATCATACTAGCGATTGCTCTGCCCAACTATGCAACCGGCTGGTCAGGTGTTACAGGTGAATTATTATCTAATAGCATATTAGTCGGTGCGTTGTCTGCCATCATCTTACAGTTTGCCTTGGTTAACTTACCACGAATGATAAAAAATATAAGAGGATCTCATGATTGAAAAATCTAAAAAAATTCAAAGCGACATTTTAACTTTCATTAATAAATACAAGGATCATCAAACAGAGCGATATGAATCGGACTTCAATCAGCTAGCTATGCGCATTTTTGCTTATCAATTTCAAAACAATTTACCATATAAAAAATTTGCCCAATTACGACATAAAAACCTCTTGACCGTAAAAAACTGGCGCGAGGTTCCGCTAATTCCGATTCAAGCGTACAAAGAATTAATTCTGTCAACCGAAGATATTAATCAAGCTGCGGATGTTTTTTATTCGAGTGGCACAACAAATATTAATCATAGAAGCAAACATTATATCTCGAATTTAAATATTTGGGAAGAATCTATGCGGGCAGGATTCAAGAAAAACGTTTTGCCTAATACGGATAAAATTAGAATACTTTCTTTGTTTCCGGGTATGGCAGATAACCCTAACTCTTCTTTATCTCGCTATATATCAACCGCTATACGAGAATTTGGTACTGAAAATAGCCATATCTTTTTTGAAAATAACCAACTAAACTATTCGGAACTAATCGTTGCTCTTCAAGAAGCAGAAAAAAATCATGAGTCCATATTACTTTTGGGTGCTTCGTTTTCTTATGTTCATCTATTGGCATACTTACAGCAACATCATCAATCCTTTAATCTGGCAAAAGAAAGCATTATTTTTGATACTGGTGGATTTAAGGGCAAGTCAAAAGAAGTGAGTATGACTGACTTATATGCTGATTTGGAGAGCACATTTAAGGTGACACGCGAACAAATTATAAATATGTACGGCATGACAGAGATTAGTTCTCAATGTTACGATCGAAATTTAATGGATCATTCAGAAAATAAAACAGTTTATTTTGATAAAATAGCACCTGCTTGGGTAAAAACTCAGGTCTTGGATACTGAAACGTTACAGCCTGTTGCACAGGGTCAACGTGGCCTATTGGCATACTATGACTTAGCTAATTGGGATTCCTGCGTATCAATTCTAACTGAAGACATTGTTATCAAAAACAATCATGGATTCACAATCATTGGTAGAGCAAAAGGATCGGTGGCTAAGGGTTGTTCCATCACCGCTGATGAGCTTTTACAACTGCAATAAAGGTGTCAATAATGTCTAATAAAGAAATGACAAAAATTAATATTTTTTACACGCCAGACAGCATTATCCTTGGTGATTTAACCGAAAAGGTAGTTGAAAATGAAACACATCATCTTGTATTGTGTTATCCCAAAATAACCGAACAAGAAATAAAAGAGATTACAAAAATAATAACGCATAACCGTAATCATTATTTAAAGCATCTTACAGTGAATGAAATTATTGATATTATTGCTCGGGCAGCAGAAAAATGGACTAACCCATCGTATCATCTTCGGAAAATAGCAGAAAAAGCAGTCCCCGCGGTAACTGGTTATGACGCTGATCAATTTAGTTTAGAGCTCAAAAACTTTATTCGCTTATTTCGAAAGAAAGAATTAAAACGATTTGTGAATACCGAACTTGGACAATCAGGTGCAATGTTGGATGATTTTCAACCAAACCTTTCCGGTGGATTTTCAAAATTTTACGGGCCAGATTTAATATTCCAAATATTTTCCGGCAACGTGCCAGGCATACAACTGTGGACACTCATCATGGGACTACTTGTAAAATCGCCAACACTGGGGAAAACATCTTTTGCAGAGCCTATTATGCCAGCTTTGTTTGTTCAGACGTTAGCTGAAATTGATCCAAAATTGGCAAATACGATTACCATTCTACCATGGCATAGTGGTGAAAAATTCGAGGCGCACTGTCTTAATTTGGCCGATACTATTGTTGTGTGTGGTGGTAAAGAAGCGGTTGCATCTGTAAAAAGCAAAACACCATTAAATAAGAAGATTTTAAGTTATGGATACAAAATCGGTTTGGCAATAGTTGGTAGGGAGACGTTGACACCAGAGTATTATGCTCAAGTCATTAAAGACTTAGCTGAGGACATTGCCACCTATGATCAGCAAAGCTGTCTAGCTCCGCAGTCAATTTTCATTGAAAGAGGCGGGGCAATAACGCCTCAAGAGTTTGCGAGTATCCTGTCCAATGAGTTAAATAACTATCAAATCAAATATCCTCGTGCACCGATACACGAATCAGATAAAATCGCTATTGAAAAAATGCGGCAAGAAGCTGAGATAACGTCTATAAAAAACGGAGCAACCTCAGTATTTCGAAGTGACAATAGTACCGCATGGACTATTATTTTACATAATAATATCGGATTTAGCGCCTCGCCTTTGAATCGTTCAATTCATATTTTTGTTGTTAATGATTTGACTGATTTACCACCTGTACTCATACCGCATCAGCAATATTTACAGTCAGCAGGAATTGCGATTTCTCCGAATCGTTTGTTCTCGTTGGCAGATATGTTAGGGAAAGTGGGTGTTAATCGAATGAGTGCGCTGGGAAAGATGAATCACGTTTCCAGTGGCTGGCACCATGATGGACGCTTTAACTTATTGGATTTAGTTCGTGTTACAGACATTGAGCAGAGCTTAGAATTCTCTAGTGAGAAGTTTGATCCGGATGTGGAGTGAGGAGAATAAAAAATGCTATTAAAAAATAAAGTTGCACTGGTGACGGGAGCCAGTCGAGGAATTGGGGCAGCCATTGCCAAAGAGTATGCCAAACAAGGTGCCTTTGTCATTATCAATTACCTGGAAAATACTAAAAAGGCCGATGAAGTTGTTGCAGAAATTATTTCAGATGGTGGTCAAGCAATTGCCATAGCATGTGACGTACGTGATGAAAAACAAGTGAAAAACATGCTATACGATATTTTTGAAAATTTTGGTACGATCGATATCATTGTAAACAATGCATTAAGTCAATATCAATTTGATCCTAAGCATCGAAAAATGTTAGACCAACTGAAATGGAGTGACTACCAAAATCAAATCGACGGTAGTTTGAAAGCAGTTTTAAATGTTACTCAAGGTGCTTTATCAAGATTAAAAACAAATAACAGCAGTCGCATCATTAATATAACCAGTAATTTGATAAGGTCTCCAGCAATCCCTTATCATGATTACATTGTCGGAAAATCTGCTGTTCTTGGGTTGACACGTACAATGGCTAGTGAGTTAGGTGCTTTTGGTATCCGAGTAAATGCTATCGCACCAGGATTGACGTACCCAACAGCTTCTAGTAAGTACACGCATCGTGATATTCGGGAAGCACTTATTGCGCAAACACCGACTAAACGTTTAACTACTCCTGAGGATGTGGCAGGTTCAGCCGTATTTCTGGCCTCAGAGCTTTCGAATAATATGACCGGCCAATGTCTGTTCATAGATGGTGGTTTAACTATGCTCTAATCGAAATCAACACAATAATTAAAATATAAAACACAATGGAATATTAAAAAGGAAATCATAATGAATAAAAATGTTAAGTTGACAAAAATAATGGTCGTTACAATTATGATAGCGCTAGATATCGTGTTATCTCCAATTTTTAGAATTGAAGGTATGGCGCCAATGTCCAGTGTCATGAATATTATTGCTGGTGTAATTCTAGGACCAGTATATGCAGTTGTTATGGCAGTAGTCACTGGAATAATAAGAATGCTAATGTTAGGTATACCCCCATTGGCTTTGACTGGTTCAATTTTTGGTGCTTTCGGTGCAGGTATCTTGTATAAGTATGGCCGCAATATGTATTGGTCAATGTTTGGTGAATTTCTTGGGACCGGAATTGTAGGATCGTTAATTTCAGTTCCGGTGATGGTCTGGTTTACTGGACAACAACAAAACTTGTACTGGTTTGTGTATACACCTCGTTTTGTGGGTGCAACCATAATTGGATCAGTAATCGCTTATTTTGTTTTAGTAAATTTGCTAAAAATAAATTCTTTTAAAGAAATTCAGAGAATGTTTGTTGGGTAGCATAGCTATGAAAAATGAATTAATAAAAATTAAATCAATTTTACCTTTGCAAAAGGCACCGTTAGTACATTGCATAACCAATGATATTACGTTAGAAACGGTGGCTAATACTATATTGTATCTTGGTGGTAAACCTATCATGAGTAGTGATACCCGTGAATTTTCGTCATTATTTCAGTCAACAGACGCACTACTACTAAACATGGGCCGACTTAATGAGTCACACGAACAAAGTCTCAGTCAAGCTAGCTCTTTAGCAGATATGACTAAAAAACCGACTGTTGTGGATCTGGTAGGCTATGGTATTACTAATGAACGAACAAAGTTAGGAATGGCTATGGCGCGTAATCATCCAACAGTTATCAAAGGAAATACTTCAGAAATCAGAAGATTTGTCGGCTTACCATCATTAGCAAAAGGTATTGATGGTGCTAGCTCTGATCAGCATGATCAGGCGTTAAAAGATCTCATTTTGTCTTTGAAACAAATAACAACTGAGTATGCCGATACTGTGTTTGTGGCAACAGGGAAAAAGGATGTCATTGTTCAAAATGATAAACACCTTATTTTGAGCAATGGCGTCGATGAATTGGATAAGTTTGTTGGGACAGGAGACATGGTTGGCGCAATTATAACTACACTTCTCGCGGTCGGTGAAGATCCGTGGGTTGCTAGTCAATTTGCAATTAGCTACCTCAATGTAGCTGCTGAAAAAGCATTGTCATTAACAAACGGCATGGAAAACTTTAGACGAGAAGTTCTTAACCAAATTGATTTGCTAGGGAGAAATCAACAGTGGGCAACGAAAATTAAGTATTCGAATTTTTGAATCTAGGAAGAAAAAAATAATGGCAACCAAAAATATTCTGTTGATATGTAATACAGGTGCTTCAAGCAGCTTTATGGCTCAAAAAATTCGTCAAGCATCAAATGAAAATCAGCAAGCTTGTCAAGTTCATGCGGCAAGTATGACTCAAATTGATGAATACATTGATCGTATCGATTATTTATTAATTTCACCACAATTAAAGTATGCAGAAAGTGAAATACGATTTTCAGTAGCGAACAGTAATATAAAAATTGCTGTGATTCCCTCAAAAGTTTATGGACTCTTAGACGGCAACGCAGTCCTAAACCAAATACAAAAAATGTAAAATTTGAAAGAATAATGATGAATAATATTTTAAATAGTCAGTTTATTAAAAAGGTAAACGAAGTTACCTCAAATTCATGGATACAAGGTATTCAGAAATCCATTACGTTGATTTTATCCTTTATAATCATTGGGTCGTTAATTACTGTAATTAGTTTAATAAATAATATTAAAGCTAATCTAATCCCTGATTTAGGCTACATGTCAACCTTTACATTTGGAATGGTGGGACTTTTTGTCGCCTTCCTTATTCCCTATAATATTCTTCAACAAAAAAAGAACGATAAAAAGATGTTAGCGAGTTTTACATCATTGGCATTATACTTAATGCTCATCAAACCAAAATTTGATGGTTCAGGCAATCATGTAACGTTTGAACTCAGCCGCTTTGGTTCTGCAGGACTATTTTTGTCCATTATCGCAGGAATAGTAGTAACTGCAATAATACTATTCACTAGCAGATATTCTTTTTTTAAAAAAGATACATTAATGCCAGAGTTTATCGTCAATCTATTTGACTCTTTGATACCAATAACATTTATCATATTCATAGGGTGGTTAGGCTTAACCGCTAAAAATATTGACCCATTTAAAATTGTTACTTCACTTTTTTCACCATTATCAATCATTGGTCAAAGCTACATAGGCTTTATTGTGATTGGATTTGTATATAGTTTATTTTATTCGTTTGGTATTAGTACGTGGACATTATCACCAATTATTTTACCTATTATGCTTAGCGGTATCGCAGAGAATGAGCGACTAGCTGCCCATGGCTTAAAAGCAGTGAATATCACAACCCAAGAAGTTTTTTATACGGGATTTATTGCAGCAGGAGGAATTGGATTTACGATTACTTTAGCAATTATGATGCTATTTCTCTCAAAATCACAACAACTAAAAGCAGTTGGTCGAGCAACTTTTCCTGCTTCTATTCTCAATATTAATGAGCCCTTAGTTTATGGAGCCCCTATTGCATTTAATCCTTTGTTAATGATACCGATGTGGTTGAATGGTATTCTAATTCCAGCAGTTGCTGGTGCAGCGATGCGTTTAAATATTGTTCCAATTCCCGATAAAGTCTTCTGGATTTGGTATTTGCCATTCCCAGTTTCAACGTACATCACCACTGGCATTAAGGGCGTATTATTATTTGTCATTTTGTTCATACTTTCTTGGACAATATATTATCCATTCTTTAAGTACTATGATGCCCAGCTGTTAACTAATGAGTTGGAGAATAGAAAGAACTAGTGGATATGAACAGCAAATATGATTTAACAAATGATGCCATGCAAATCATTGTATGGGCTGGAGATGCCAGGCAATTGATTATGACAGCACTAGAAAAAATCGCGCAGCATCAATTTTCTAAAACACGATCTTTATTAGATGAAGCTGAATCTCTATTAAATAATGCGCACAAAATACAAAGTCGTTATATGAGCTTAGAAGCGTCGGGAACACATATTCCATATTCTGTTTTATTTAATCATGCGCAAGATTCTTTGATGATTACAATGAGCGAGTTAAACATGGCCAAAAAAATGTCAATTATTATGAAAAGTGAAGTGAAAAATCATGAGTAAAAATCATTTCCCACAATCCTTTTTATGGGGTGGCTCATTTTCAGCGAATCAAGCCGAGGGCGGATACAAATCCGCGGGCAAAGGTGTATCGCAAACAGATCTTATTCCATTGAATAAGTCGTCTAAAATCACTTCTTCATTTGAACTGAATAACTGCTTAGCTGATGAAAACAGTTATTTTCCGAGGAGAATTGGTATCGACTTTTTTAACCGGTTTGATGAGGATTTGGCACTTATTTCAGAATTAGGCATTAACTCATTACGTATCTCCATTGCATGGTCTAGAATTTTTCCCAATGGGGATGAAACGACACCTAATGAACAGGGGCTAGCCTTTTATGAAAAAGTGATCGATAAGCTTAGTTTGTTAGGCATTGAACCAGTAATCACTATTTCACATTATGAAATGCCCGTTAAGCTAATTACAAATTATGGTGGTTGGAAAAATCGAAAATTGATTGATTTTTATACTAACTATGTGCAAACATTACTGCACGCATTTCCAGAAGTTAAATATTGGCTTACATTTAATCAAATCAATTCTGGGTTAACAGATCCATTTTCTGCGTTGGGATTACTAATAAATGATTATGCATCAAAAGAATTGTTCCAACACGACAAGTTTCAAGCCATGCACCACCAATTAGTGGCGACAGCAAAAGTTAAACAAATTGCACAACAAATGAATTCTAGTGTCTTAATTGGGGCTAGTGTTTACGATATGACATCTTATCCAAGATCCCCTGAACCAAATGATGTGTTGTCGAATCAAGAATCCATTTTGATATCAGATTTTTGTAGTGATGTACTGGTACGAGGAAGATATTCAAAATTTATTTTAAATTATTTCAAGAAAAATGGTGTTGATTTAGACATTACAGCGGAGGATCAACGGCTATTATTGCATAATACAATTGATTTTCTTGGAATTAGTTATTATGTAACCACGGTTGTTGATCAATCAACGCCATCCTTATTTGAAATAAATGACTGGAATATTCGCGATGAGACATCCAATAAACACTTAAAAGCTACGAAATGGGGATGGGGGATTGATCCAGTTGGCTTACGTATTGCATTGCGGAGGTATACAGACAAGTATCCATCTATGCCAATTATGATTTTAGAAAATGGATTGGGAGCAGAAGAAACATTATCTAGTAAAAAGAAAATTCATGATTCTTATCGAATTGATTATCTAAGAAAACACCTTTCTCAGTTACAATTATCAATACAGGAAGGCGTTAATGTCATTGGATACTTTTACTGGTCTCCGATTGATATTGTAAGTTCCGGATCTGGTCAAATGCACAAAAGATATGGACTAATTTATGTTGACTTAAATGATTTTGGTATTGGCAGCGGTAAGAGAATAAAAAAGGATAGTTTTTATTGGTACAAACAGTATATTGAATAGAAGCAGCATTGATTCTAGCTGATATCAGATGGTCAGTTTTCAAAAATTCACTCTGTGCGAATATGATATACTAGTATCAGCAAACAAGTTAAGATGGTGGCTATCCGAATGCAGGTGGTGCTTATGGTGTAAAAGCTAGAGGCCCAGATTCTAGGAAAGGAGATGCCTAGTGTCCGTTTCGGATGCTGTGCAACTAATGTTAGGCTTTGGAACTTTTGTTCTAATGCTTCTCGGATTAGTTGTTGAGCTGATAAAAAACAGCAATAAAAAATGACCATCTTAGCTTGGCAGAGCTGATGGTCATTCAAGATTATTAACTTTAGCCACCGTCTAAACGGGTTTGTTGGAGAGTCATAGTTTGCGCTATGGCTCTTTTCATGTTTATATTATACCACATAGTTATAGTATTATGGATTAACAGATAAAAAACTCCATAAACGCTTATTTATCAGTTAGTTACTTTTATATACTAAATAACTATAAACTGCCTACTATCAATTAGTTCGCAAATGTACTATAGTTATTGTAGTGAACAAAACAAATAATTATAGAAATGAGGTTTCATCATGAAAGTAACAATTTTTGGTAAAGGCAATATGGGACAGGCAATCGGAGCTAATTTTGAAAAATCTGGCAATGATGTCAACTATTTAACTTCAGAGGATACAGCGACAAGTCTTAGTGAATTAGTTATTTTGGCTGTGCCTTATCCTGCTTTAGATACAATCGCTCAACAATACAAACAAGAATTAAAAGGAAAAGTTGTTGTTGATATAACAAATCCCTTGAACTTTGAGACATGGAATGAATTAGTTGTTCCCGCTGATAGTTCAGCAGCAGAAGAACTACAAAATAAGTTACCAGATAGCATAGTACTTAAAGCATTTAATACAAATTTTGCTGCTACGCTACAAAGTGGAACGGTTGGTGGAAATACAACAACCGTTTTGGTGGCAGGAAATGAGGAAGGAAAGAAGCTATTTAACGACGCTTTGAATGATAGCGACTTAAATGTTCTCGATGCGGGTCAACTTAATCGAGCTCGTGAATTAGAAGCAACTGGTTTTCTACAGATGACCTTAGCAGCTAGTGAACAAATTGGCTGGACAGGTGGCTTTTCAGTCACTAAGTAAATTGCAAAATAAAAAGCAACTATCTTTAAAATAGTTGTTTTTTATTTTGCATATACACCCATCCGAACAATGTATATGCTTTAATTTTATTGTTCCAGCAAAGCTTTTCTTTTGTCTGGATTTTCGTCAAGATAGAAACTACCCCAGTCAGCCATCGAATCAATAACTGGACGCATACTTTGTCCCAAGGTTGATAAACTATACTCTACTTTAAGAGGTACTACAGCAAAGACCTGACGAACAACAAGACCGTCTTCTTCCATCTCTCTCAAACTTTGCGTTAACATTTTTTGACTAATACCGGCCACACTAATTTTTAATTCTGAAAAACGTTTTGTTCCAGGTAAAAGATCACGAATAATTAATACCTTCCATTTGCTGCTGAGCAGGTCAATAGTCGTTGCTACAGGGCAGATGCCATTTTGTTCTAATAATTTTCTAGACATAATGATTATCCTTTTTATTTTAAAAGATACTGAAAGTGCGTAGGTTACTTTTAGTATCTTTTAAGTATTATAGGCTTTCTTTGATGATATGGCAAATAACTACAACATATAATCAGTCATTTTTTTAAAGTTGAAGTGTACTATTTGCAATATATATCGTATGCGATATAATATTATTTAGGAGGTTACGATATGAATAAAGATGAACATCTTTACGACGAATTGTGCTTGTCAATATATAATACAAATCGTTATTTTCATCATCTGTACGGTTATGTACTAGAAAAATATGATTTATCATATTTGCAATATATGAGCTTACTGATTATTTATAAACAGAATTCGGTGAAATTAATGGATATCGGTGCCGAGCTTGAGTTGTCAAGTAATACATTGACACCTGTAATTGAGAAACTTGTCAATAAGTCTTGGATTATTAAGG
Source organism: Leuconostoc sp. XM4 (assembly GCF_055698815.1). Lineage (NCBI taxonomy): Bacteria > Bacillati > Bacillota > Bacilli > Lactobacillales > Lactobacillaceae > Leuconostoc > Leuconostoc sp. XM4. The sequence goes on from NZ_CP134507.1 coordinate 934,710, forward strand.
TGCAAAGTTCACAGGACAGACGCGTCAAGGTTTTAAAAATGTCTGATCAGAAGGTAACTACTTTTGAACGCATTTTGTATGAAATCAGAATTATGCGTGACAACCTAATACATCAAAGTGGACGTCCAATTGAAGAGGTATTACGAGAAAATCAAGCGCTTAATCAGGTCTTAAAAAAGATGATACAAGAAAAAAAGAGGTATGAAGATGAATTATGATGTTATTTTTATTGGTAGTGGTCATGCTGCATGGCACGGGGCACAAACGTTAGCTCGCTCAGGAAAAAAAATAGCCTTAGTGGAAGAAAACAAGGTTGCTGGTACATGCACAAATTTTGGTTGTAATGCCAAAATACTGTTAGATGGCCCAGCTGAAATGATGCATCATTTGAATCATTACCATGGTATCGGAATTAATGACACGCCCAACATCATTTGGCCAGAATTAATGGCTTATAAGCACCAAGTGATTGATCCTTTATCAGGCGGTTTAGCACACATGCTGTCTGTTGATGGAATTGACATTATTAATGGGCACGCCAAATTTTTGAATAACGAAAAAATTGTTGTTGTTGATCAAGTTTATCAGGCTGAAAAATTTGTGATTGCTACTGGTCAACGACCTGCAAAACTACCAATTTCTGGTTCAGAGTTTATGAAGGACAGCACAGACTTTCTCGACTTACCTGATATGCCAAAGTCAATTCTATTCGTTGGCGCTGGTTATATTGCGATGGAATTTGCTTCAATTGCACATGCCGCTGGGAGTGATGTCACTTTAATTGAATACGGGAACCATGTTTTAAATGGATTTGATAAAGTCTATTCTCAAAAGGTCATCGAGGATATGACCGAAAAAGGCATCCATTTTACGTTTAACCAAGCTGTTTCAAGTGTATCGTTACTTGAAAATGGGCAATATCAAGTTGATACAGCGCAGGGAGAAACCTATTATGTTGACTACGTTATGGATACAACAGGTCGTGTGCCCAATATTGAAGGATTAGCCTTAGACGACATTAATGTTTTGTATGATAAGCAAGGTATTTTAGTTAACGATCATTTACAAACTTCTATTGACAATATTTACGCCAGCGGCGATGTAATCTCTAAAGCAATACCAAGATTAACACCAACTGCTACTTTTGAATCGAATTATATTGCTAGCGTATTATTAGGTAATCAGGAACCCATAAATTATCCTGTAGTGCCAACAATCGCTTTTACATTGCCTCGTGTAGCACAAATAGGGGTAACCATTGACGAAGCGGCTAAGGATGAGAACTTACAAGTTCATGAAATTCCTTATGGGAGAGTTATGCGATTTCAGACACTAAACGATGTTCACGCAGCAATTAAAATCGTAGTGAATAAAAACAAACAGCTGGTTGGTGCAGCTTTAATCGGTGATTTTGCCACAGAGGTTGTTAATGCACTGGTTCCTGTGATTAATCAGCAGTACACAAGTTCGGACATTAAGTCGCAAATTTATGCGTTTCCAACTGACTCAGGTATTATATTGCCAATGATTGCCAATTATTTAGCCTAAGTAAGGAGGCCTTATTATGAAAGCAGCAGTGATTAATCACTATGGTGGTAGAGAGCAGCTAGAGGTTATCGACATGCCTATTCCTAAAATAAAATCGGACGAGGTTTTAGTAGAAAATATGGCCACGAGTATTAATCCAATTGACTACAAAGCGCGAGAGGGATTATTAAAACGGATGTTTCCATGGCAATTCCCGGTCATTTTAGGTTGGGACATCGCTGGAATAGTTGCTTCTACTGGAGATGACGTAACAAGTTTTAAAGTTGGAGACCCAGTGTTTGCTCGGCCAGATATTGACACAAAAGGAGTGAATGGTTCGTATGCAGAATATACAGCTGTTAAAGCGGATAAACTAGCACTAAAACCAAATAACATTAGCTTTGTTGAGGCTGCAGCCGTTCCTTTAGCTGGGCTAACTGCCTTGCAAATGCTTAGAAAACTTCAGTTATCATCCAATCAGAAAATACTAATTCAAGCTGGTGCTGGTGGGGTAGGTATTTATGCAATTCAGCTGGCTAAAATGATTGGCGCATATGTAGTAACAACTGCTAGTCAAAATAATCATGAATTTGTAAAATCTTTAGGTGCGGATTCTGTAATTGATTATCACAAAAACAATATTCAAGATGTGTTGTCTGATTTCGATGCTGTGTTGGACACAGTTGGTGATGTTGATAATGGGATTGCCATCCTTAAATCCGGTGGCCATCTTGTCACTATTTCTAACGCGTTAACTGACCAACAGAAAAACACCTCAGACAAGACCGTGACAGAAGGGTGGCTAAACCCGAACGGGCAAGATTTAGCAATTTTAGCATCCTACATCGCAAAGGGTGAGCTTCAAATTGTTGTGGATTCTCTTTATCCATTAACTACAGAAGGTATTCAGTCAGCCCACGAGCGGAGTGAAACACACCACGCCCGAGGGAAAGTAGTAGTTCAAATTAAAGAGTAAATACAGAGGAGAAATAAATGTTCGCTTATATTATGGTTACATTAGTTAGTCTAGAGGCTATTGGTATTATGTTTGTAGAAATGTTTGGTACAGCTTCACAGCAGGCAAAAGCATTTGATCTTAAAGAATCTTTCGTTCAGATACCAGAGGTTAAAACGTTATTAGCAAATCAAGGAATCTATAATGGCTTATTCGGTGCGCTTGTAATTGGTACTATGTTGTTTCTATCAGGCCCTCAACAGGTTTTGATGTTACAGATGGAAATGCTATTTATTTTCTTGGCTGCAGTTTATGGTGCTTTAACAGCCACAAAAAAGATTATCCTGGTTCAGGGATTGCCGGCATTTATTGCAATAATTTTGCTATTTTTGAAGTAGTCTTTAACCAGCTAATATTACCAGATAAAAAAAGCGTAGCAACTGCTGCGTTTTTTTTTGCAAAAAAATATCAATTATAGTTTAATTCTAGTATGCGCTGGTAATGTTGATAAAGAATAGTGAAGCGATTAATGCTGTGTTTATCCCAAGGTTTCGGACGACCACAAAAATGTAAAATAGATGTATTGGCTATCACCCAGTTTGTATCGACCTGACCTCGGCTCTTAGCAAAGTGAACGATGTTAGCTCGCGTATCAAAATTCCAAATTTCTTCCGGTATACTCAAGATTTGATTACCATATAAATAATTCAAAATATCTTGATCAGGGAGTACGAGCTCTTTGGCATGATCCTTAATTAGGTCTAAAATATCACTTTTATTAACTTTTGCACGCATTTTGTTTAAATCTAAAAGCATCACACCAGAATTAAAGTATTCACTTTTAGTTCGCAATCTAACATTATTAATCGTCTGATTGATTCCCGTTAGACCTAAATGGCTTGCTGCCGCTATCATATTACCTTTTAAGTCTATCGACCATAGTGCTTCAATTGGGTTCAATATCAAAGTATCAGGGTCTAAGTAAATTATGCGTTCTAAATCTGCTGGCAGATATTCAGTGCAAAGCAATCGGTAATACATTTCCGTTGGATATTGTTTAAGCGTGGGGGCGGTTTGCCAATAAGTTGCGTCAATTTTTAATGGGTGAAAATCATAATCCAGTTTGTCTGTAAAGCCTCTCAAATGGTTTATTTCCGCTTCTGGTATCGAATCGTGTAGCAGCCAAATAGAAAATCTACAATCAACATTCGTTGCTTTCAGCGACAAGAGCATAACTTTTAAAGGTTTTATGTAGGACTTGTCTAAAGTGACTAAAATGTTTATTTCTTCCATTATTATGAGATCCTTTTTTTATATGTTAAGCAGTCTATTAATAAAATACTTTGCAACATAAATTATACAGCATCCATACTTTATTAGAAGTATTGAGAAAAAAGTGACTACATCTTCATCAATTAACATAAGCTTTTAATCACCATCAAGACTAATTGGTAGCCATTCTTAAGCAACCATGATATACTTAATTTGTAATTGGAAACTATCAACTAGCTGTGTCAGCCAAGAAGCGGCTAGTTGATAGTTCATCAATTCGAAAATAAACAATGTTACGACGCACTCATTTCAACTGTAGGTTTTAAACGCGCCTTTTTTGCGTGCACGAAAGTTTTGGCTGAGAACACTCTAAATTTAAAAACTCACACTCGAATTAATGCGAAGAACATTAGGAGAGTAAGAAAATTATGATTAAAGTCCGCGATTTGACGGTGGCCTATGATGGCACACCGGTTTTCACGAACCTATCAATTCAATTTGAGCCTGGTAAAATTACCGGTATTATCGGACCTAATGGTGCAGGGAAATCAACAATGATTAAAGGCATTTTAGGATTGATAAACAAGCAGAATGGTAAAGTTACGTTACACGACGAGCCAATCGCAAAGCAGTTAAAGAAAATAGCTTATGTGGAGCAACGTGCTGCTTTAGATTTAACTTTTCCAATCAATGTTTTTGATACTGTTTTAACAGGCACATACCCTAATTTGGGCCTGTTTAATGTTCCCGGCACAAAAGAAAAAGATGCCGCAAAGGAAGCATTAGAAGACGTTAAGTTATCTACCTTTAGCCAACGACAAATTGGCGAACTCTCTGGTGGACAATTGCAACGTGTTTTCGTTGCGCGTGCAATTGTTCAAAATGCTGATGTCATTATTTTAGATGAACCCTTTGTTGGTATAGATATGAAGTCTGAAGCCGATATTATGGCTATCTTAAAACAATGGCGCACTGCAGGAAAAACAATTATTGTTGTACATCACGATTTGAATAAAGTGACAACCTATTTTGATAATCTGGTGATTATTAATCACGGTATTACTGCATATGGGGCTACAGCCGATGTTTTCACAAAAGAAAATATCGCCTCTGCATTTAGTGGTGATCTATCATCGATCTTGTTTGAAGAAGAGGAGGATCAACATGCATAGTATTGAATTATTCATTGACGGACTAACAAAATATAATTTCTTGCAAACAGCATTAGTTACATCGATATTAGTTGGTATTATGTCAGGAATTATCGGGTCCTTCATCATATTACGAGGCATGTCTTTAATGGGTGATGCAATTTCGCATGCCGTATTACCTGGTGTTGCGGTTGCATACATGCTCGGGATTAATTTGTTACTCGGTGCTTCTGCCTTTGGTATTTTGGCAGCATTACTAATCGGTGTTGTCACGATGAAGTCAAAGTTGAAAAATGACACAGCCATAGGAATCGTATTTTCAGCTTTCTTCGCATTGGGATTTATTCTTATTTCATTGGCAGAGTCTGCTACTAATTTGCATCACATTTTATTTGGAAACGTCTTAGCTGTTTCTGACAGTGATTTAATTACTACTGCAATCGTGCTTTCTATAGTATTATTGTTTGTTGTTACCTTTTACAAAGAGTTACTTATCACATCATTTGACAATACTTTTGCTAAAGCCTATGGTCTTAAAACTCAAATTATGCATTACGCTCTAATGCTTGTTTTGACCTTAGTTACGGTGACAGCTTTGCAAACAGTCGGAATTATCTTAATTGTGGCCATGTTAATTACACCAGCAGCTACGGCTTACTTGTTAACAAATCGTATGTCTCATATGATGATTGTTGCTGCTATCTTTTCTGTAATATCATCAATTGTAGGCTTGTACCTGAGTTTCACATTTAACTGGGCGTCAGGTCCTGCAATTGTTCTTACAGCAGCAATTTTCTTTACATTGGCCTTTATCTTTTCACCAAAACAAGGCATTGTCTTCAAAAGAAAGTCTTAAAATTAAAGCAGTCTAAGTTAAATAGAGAGAATTATCAAAGCCAGCGTATGTTACGCAGAATATAGTGGAGAAATTAAAAATGATTAAACGTTTAAGTATTATCGTAGTGGCCGTTGTTGTCATATTGGGTGGTGTGCTGTGGTTTGTTAATAGTAGTCAAGGGGGAAAAACAAGCCAACATGATAAGTTGCAAGTTGTTGCGACAAACTCAATTATTGGTAACATGGTTGAAGAAGTTGCTGGTAATAAAGTCAACTTACACACAATTGTGCCACGTGGTACCGATCCACACGAATATGAACCACGACCACAAGATGTCTCAGCAGCCCAAGAGGCTGACGTACTCTTTCACAATGGATTAAACCTTGAAACTGGTGGTTCTGGCTGGTTCAAGAAAATGTATCAAAATGCTGGAAAGAAAACGAATAAGCAAGTGTTCGCCGTCTCAAAGGGGGTAGTGGCTAAGCATTTAACTGATAAGGGTAAAGAAAATGAATTAGACCCCCATGCTTGGTTAGATATGCAAAATGGTATTAAATATGTTAAAAACATTGAAAAAGTATTAATTGCTAAAGACCCAGACAATGCTAGCACATATAAGAAGCGCACAGCAGCATACGTTAAGAAATTATCTGCGTTAGATAAAAGTGCCAAAACTAAGTTCAATAATATTCCTGAAAATAAGAAATTATTAGTTACTTCTGAAGGCGCATTCAAATACTTCTCAGCAGCTTACGGTATCACACCAGCGTTTATTTGGGAAATCAATACAGAGTCTCAAGGTACACCTGAGCAGATGAAACAAGTATTGGAGAAAATTAAAGCTACTAACGTACCTTCATTATTCGTGGAAAGCTCAGTGTCTCCAAAGGCAATGGAAAAGGTTTCTAAAGAAACCGGTCTACCTATTTATTCAAAAATTTATACTGATTCTTTGGCTAAAAAAGGACAGGCAGCAGATACTTATTACGGTATGATGAAATGGAACCTAGATAAGATTTCGGAAGGTTTGTCAAAGTAAAACATAAATAGTGTAAACCTTATTCATAAAAACACCGCAACTATTCAAATAGTTACGGTGTTTTTATTGTTATTAAGTTTTAGTTGTTTATCTTTCTGCTACATCGATGGCTTCACGAATATTCAATATGTCGGCTTCATGATTATTGAAATCAGGATTATCAGTAGGCAAAGCGATGTTGAGTTCATTGAATAAATCAATTCTACCTAATACATCGCTCGCCTTGAAATCAAGAACATGGCCGCCAATCGTACGATCATCACTTAAAAAATGAAGATGCCACCCACTCGCCATAATGCCAGAATAAAGGTCAGGACCAAAATCACCAATTAAAGTACCAGAAACATTTTCATAATTAAACACTGGTTGTTTCAATGTTACATCAACGAAGGGTGGATAAGGCTTGATTTGCTTAGGAGCAACACGAACCTTCAGTTTCGAAAAACTAGCATTCATTTGAATACTAGCTGGTAAATTAGCCCAGCTCTGATGTTGTTTGGATATATTGTTTAAACTATCAAAAGTTAAAAATTTTTCTTGAAGAAAATAGTATAACTCTGATTGAGAATGGATGGAAGTAAAAGGTGTTTCCAACGATAAATCTGTGATTTCTTTAGTTACACCATTCGCTTTCGTTTGATATACGCTATTTTCTATGATTGTAACTTCACCATCAAGTTCATCCATTGTTCCAATGCCACTCGAACCATGATTCAATATTGACGACAACGGTGCCGTACCGTCATATAATCCTGACATAATTAATTCTAACGTTCCATGTTGATAAATTGTAGACATAATGACCTCTTTTTTAATTAAAGTGTTTTAGTTTTACTTACTAAAAGTAAACCATTTTAATATTTATTCAAGATTAAAAGCCACTGATTACAGTGGCTTTAGTTAACGGTAAAATGATGCAACAATTAGTTAGTCATGTTCATCGAGAGAGTTTATCATTAGGTACTTCGAATAACACGGTGTCATTGATTTTAAAATCGATATTATTAGCAGCTAAGATGTCTGTGAAATCTTTGACATATACATCGCTTTCAAAGCTTTGCAGAATATCTACTGAAATACCACCATTAATGGCTAGCATTTCAATAGATAACCCATTTGTTCCGCTCATATAGGTATGCATTTCATCAATATATTGTTCTAATTCTCCCAGTTTAGTTTGACCGGAATAACTAATGATGAAAGTATTGAGAAGAATATTTTCGAAGAAAGACAGCATTTGTTGCTTAGCTTCAATAGTGGGTAAGGAATCTAGTTTTTCAAACAGATTTGCCATTTGATTAACATTGGCCCTTAAGTTGCTGATTTGTTTGCTTTGTTTAATTAAGTTTCTAAATTCTGTGGCAACAGCTGTAAAATCTTCGTCATCAACAATAGGTTGATTAACTGGTAATGCAATGCTGCCAACACAGTTTCGGAAAGTGTTTTGATTAGTTACGCCTAAACGAAGATCACTTGCCATATGAGCAACAATAGGTAATTCAAAATCAGGATAGGCTTTTTGAATTGCCTGCGCCATAATAATTGCGACAGCGATAGCAGGTGTAGCATTATGTTTCTTAGCATATGTCATAAAACTTTCTTGATCTAAGACGATTTCATAGCGATAGCTACTTTTTGTTGCATCTTGACCCTTGGTTTCTAAAAGTTGGTATCCACGATGATTCAGATCAGGCATTTTATTAGTTTCTGAAATTGGTTGGGATTCTAGGTTCTCAAGTGGCTCTAACATTTCATCTTCTGACATAGTATCGTCGCTCAAATTAATATGTTCAATTTCTGGCCAAGTATTGCTTTTGTACCCTAAGTAGTAATAAAGTAACGTTTCAACAAATGGCATAATACCGCGTCCGTCTGCAATTGCATGATGATAAGCAATGAAAATAGTTTTTTCTGAGAAAGTAACATCGATGAGGTGTTGGTTCACCTCATCACTACCCAGAGCGCGTAGCTGATCTGTCTCAGCTATAATTAGCGGGAGATCATTTTTAGATAAATAATAGTTGGCATCTTTTTCAACTAATTGACTAGTCAAGTACGGATAGCGTTGCAAGGACTTATATACAGATTGTTGTAAATACGCTGTATCGATATCATCAGTTAATCTAATGTCGATTACCATGCTAGGCGCACCATTTTGGCGATACAAAAATGATTGCCCTGAAGTAATCTTTTCGAGTTTTGGTAATGCCGATAAGTAGGTTTTGCCGTTTTCTGTCTTAAAAATATCTTGATAAGTTGTATTTAATGTAGTTGATGTTGTCATGGTTGTTCTCCTTTAAGATGTTGAGTTATTAGCCATCAACTGATGACCATGACAATACTATAAAATTAAAATATTTATGTTGTATTTGAAAAATGTTTTCAAAGTGTTAATTGTAAAAAATGTTTGTTTAGTTTGTGACTTTGTCAGTTATAATTGAACTAACAAGATCATTATTAAAAGGAAATAAATATGGCTAATATTATTGTTGTTGAAGACGACCCGAATTTCAATCGAATTTTAAGTATCTATTTGTCTAACCATGGACACCAAGTTCAGAGTGCTCTTAGTGCGCAAGAGGCTTATGATAAGATGTATAACCAATTGTTTGATATGATTCTTTCAGATGTGATGATGCCTAACATTGACGGTTTTGAGTTCACTGAGACAGTCAGAAAAATCAATCCGAATATTCCTATTCTTTTTGTTACTGCCAAAGATGATATTCAATCGAAACAACGTGGTTTTTCATCTGGTATCGATGATTATATGGTTAAACCAATTGATATGTCCGAAATGCTAATGAGGGTGACTGCGCTACTACGACGAGCTCACGTAGCTAATGATAGAAAGCTAACAATCGGCAATACAGTACTTGATGCAGATTCTGTCAGTATTATGGTTGATTCACAGGAAATTTCAGTAACGGTGCGTGAATTCAACATTCTATTTAAATTACTGTCTTATCCGAATAAAACATTTTCACGTTCACAATTACTTGATGAGTTCTGGGGTGTTGATACAACGACAGGATTGCGGGCAGTTGATGTGTACATTACTAAACTGCGTGATAAATTTTCTGGAAGTGATGTCTTTGAAATAACGACAGTTCATGGGTTAGGATATAAAGCGGTTTTAAAGTAAATGAAGAAGATAAAAAAACACAAAATTACTTTTCAAAAAGTATCCATTAAAGAGCTTATTGCTGCTTATGTTATTTTTTTATTGTTTGCTACTATTCCAAATATAGTTTTAATGCATGGTGGCCAACTGGCATTATTTACGAACAGTAACTTTATTTGGTACTTGATATATTGGTTTATAGTAACATTAATTTTCATTGGCTTAATTTCATATCAAAAACATGTTCTTTTTGATCAACCAGTCAGCCAATTAAATGAAGCAACACGACAGGTTGCACAAGGAGATTTCTCCGTCTATTTAGAACCAGGTCATGCACGCGAGAAGTACAATGACTTAGATTATGTTTTTGAAAATTTTAACTTAATGATTGAAGAACTTGGTAGTACGGAAACTTTAAAGAATGACTTTATTGCCAATGTATCTCATGAATTTAAGGCGCCTCTAGCAGTAATTCGAAGTTATGCTGAAGCTTTAAAAAACGAAACAGATGAAGAGCAGCGCGACATGTATACTCAAATCATTGTTGACGAAACCGACAAAATGGCAACAATGGTCACCAATGTATTGAAATTAAGCAAGATTGAAAACCAAGCACTCCAGCCACATATTAAAAAATATAATGTGAGTCGTCAGCTAGTTGAAACATTACTTAACTTTGAAAAAATATGGGCATCTCACAACATTTCTTTAGATATTAATATTCCTGACGATATCGAAATTGCAGCAGATCCAGAAATGATGGAGTTAGTGTGGCAAAATCTACTTAGTAATGCGTTCAAATTTGTTCCTTCCGGCGGACAAGTCACATTAAGACTGCAACAAAACAATGAAGGAACAGAAATAACAGTCCGAGATAACGGTGAAGGAATGGATCATAACACATTAAATAGAATATTTGATAAATTTTATCAAGGTGAAACATCTCATACCAACCAAGGAAATGGATTGGGGTTGTCACTAGTGAATAGAATTATAACTTTAATGCAAGGATCTATTAGTGTGGAAAGTAAATTGGGCAAAGGAAGCGCTTTTACAGTTTGGTTACCATTACATCATTTAAACAATTAACATGGCTTTAACAATTATGTTTTAAGTATTTTGTATAATTGTAGTTGATAATAATAGTGGTGAACCTGATAAGGAGAAATATGTCGTGTACGAAAAACAGTTTATCGGCTACGAATACCAAGAAAGAGTAGTTGAAAAAAAATATGAGCCTGTCTACTTGGATGCATATCCGAATTTTGGCTGGGTGATCGATCAACATCATAAAAGTACTCAAAATCCCAATAATATCATGTTACATATGAAGCGCAATCGTGATCTTGTGAACCGTATTGAAGTTAAACGATTAGAAAATAAGTTTCAAGCTACTATGAATGAGATTATTAAAATCGAAAAACGCAACCAATTAATACCAACGATTCAAGCTTGTCTTGTTGGCCTTTTTGGGACTGCACTTATAGTGGGTGCGTTCTTTATACACAGTGTTAGTAGTCTTTATTTGTCACTCTTATTTGGTTTAGTCGGATTCATAGGATGGGTGTTGCCTTATTTTATTTACAAGACTCAGTTTGAAAAAAGAACACATCATAATCAGGATTCTGTTGAATCTAAATATGATGCTATTTACGATTTAACAAAAAGAGCACATCAATTGTGCTACATGGATTGAGAATTAAAAATGAACTTGCAAACCTGTTAGTGTTTGTAAGTTCATTTTTTTAATTTGAGTAATTAACATTTTTAAAACAATTCGTAAATATTTTTGAAATAAATCATGAATATGATATAACCAAGATAACTAACTATAGTTGAGTGAGGAAGACATGGTCGATAAAGTTAGCTATTAATATGTATTTCGCCAACATTCACAAGTAGACATGAAAAGGAGTTTATTATGAGCAAGTCAAAAATTGTTAAGGCAAACAAAAAGATAGAGGAGAAGGTTGTAAAAACTTATAAAACAATTGAAAATGGGGCAGTTGAAGGATTTGGTAATATTTCAGATAAGTTCGTCGATAAGTACTTAGCCAAAGATGGCGAGTCAGCTCAAGATGCTAAAAAGCGCATTGAAGCGGAACAAAATCAACGCGAAAAAACAAATATCGACATAATCAATAAACATCGTTAATGAATAAAAAGCAGTATGACCATTTTAAAAGTCATATTGCTTTTTATTTAGCAAAAGCTACAATTTGTTCAGCTATACAAAAATAAGACGTCATTTACTGATTTGGTTTAATGTCATGATACAATAAACCAAATACAATAGGTTGCGAATGCTGTCTGAAAAGCGAAAGGGAGAATTGTTTTGTTAAAAAAATGGTTAACTACTGTCTTGCTAATTATCATCACTTTGTTGTTGGTAACCATAGCATATTTACTATATTCAAATCACAACAATATTAATACTTCAAGAAGCACTGATTCTTCTTTCGATACCAGTTCTTCTAGTAAAAGCTCCTCCAATGATGATGATTTGCTTAGCTTGGCTAAAATAAGAAGTATATTTTATAAAAGATACCCTAACACTGCCATCACATCAATTGAATTAGAAAAAAATCTATTGTCGACGCATTATGATATTACAGGTGTAGATGACAATACAGAATATACACTAAAAATTCATGCTGATACCGGTAAAGTTATCACTCACAACAAAGAACAATTGGATGCCGATGAAAAGAATGGCACTGCCAAAAATAATGAAGCTATAGCATTTGATAACATCATATCTTTAGATAGTGCCGTAAATAAAGCTAAGGATGCGGCCGGCGATGGCTCCTTAAATGGGTGGTCTTTGGGAAAAGATGATGGTCGTACTTATTGGGAAATTTCATTAAAAGACGGAAACAATAATGTAGCAGTTAAACTTGATGCCAATAGTGGTCAAGTGATAGAAAAAGACGAAGATGATTAAATATTGCAAGCTTTTAGTATAGTTCACTTAATAATCTGCTAACTATGTGGTCCTTACAAAATAATAATAGTTGAAATCCGCAACATTCTTAATTAATTCTCAAAAACCCTTATGTTATAATGGATAGCGTCCAATAGACATTTGTCAAAATTTAGGGGTAACGGGGAATAATGGAGAAAAATAGGGATACAAATACGCCATCAGCTACTAAAAGCCGCATGGCGTTATTTCATAGTAAAAAACATAGTTCATTTAAATTGTATATCGTTTTAGCAGCTGTCATTGTATTACTATCCGCTTCTGGTTATGCTGCATACTATTTTTATAGTTTAAATAACACACTTAGTAAATCATTTTCATCAACAGGTCTTGATTCTGAAAAAAAAGCCACACAATTAATTCAGGATAAAAAGCCAGTATCTTTCTTAGTTTTAGGAACAGATATTGGCACAGAGGGTGGCTTTGGCACGAATCGTAGTCGCGTAGGATTAACTGACTCTATGATGGTTGTAACTGTTAATCCAAAAAATGAAACAACTACTTTAATTTCTATTCCACGAGATATCATGACTTCCATTTCTGGGTTTGAAAGTAGTTTCCCTCAGAAATTAAATGCTGCCTATGCGTTTAAGGCAGCTTCTGATAATAATGTTTCGTTGGGGGACGGTGTAAGCACAACAATAGATACCATACAAAAAATGTTTAACTTTCCAATCAATTATTTCGCTATGGTCAATATGAGTGGACTTGGCGATGTTGTCGAACAACTTGGTGGCGTGCAAGTCAAGTCACCCTTAACGTTCACCTTTAGCCAAGAAACTGCCCACGAAAGTGGCAAAGATCTGTATCAATTTACTGAGGGTTCTAGTACATTCAAATACGCTGCTGATGGTGAAACCTTTAAAAGCTATAGTAAAATGAATGGACAAGCAGCCTTAGCGTTTTCTCGAATGCGATATCAAGATCCAAAAGGTGATTATGGTCGAACTGAACGACAACGCTTATTATTGCAACAAATTATTAGTAAAGTTAAGAAAAATCCAGCTCAAGTAGTTAATTTAAAATTCATAAATTCGACGACTAAAAACATTGCTTCTAATCTAAAATCGGAAGATATGTTGAAATTAGGTACTAATTACATTAGTGCCTCAAAGCATATTGTTTCATATACTGTTCAAGGACAAGGTGAGACATTTGAAGGTATCTCATACCAACGTGTTACCACTGCACAGCGACAAGCAATAACAAATAAAGTTAGAAGCAGTTTGAACTTAGAAGCAGCTACAACTGGAAATGAATTTGGTAGTAATATTACAGAAAACAATTTAGCTCAAGTAGGTACCGCAGATCAATTGTATCCAGAAAACAATACTGACGAAAATATGCAGTTGCGTGAAGAGTAAATATAAAATTAGAAAAAGACATGTTAGGTAACATGTCTTTTTTTTATAAATATAATTAAAAAGCAGCCTTGGGAGAGACTGCTTTTCTGGGAGAGAAGAGAATATTATCTTATAGGGAGAAAGAAAATATATTCTTATATAAATAGTGGAGTATACCTCTGTTAAGGTATGTACTCATAATACCGCTAAAATGTTAAATGAATATAAAAATCAGGAAGAAATTGTTTTCCATTGAGCCACGAAATAAATTAAAGAAAGGTATTGATTTATGTTGATTATAAGTGGTAACATCATTGTTATAATGTTAGTTAGCTAACTAACATTTAATGATAAAGAAGGACAATTTGTAATGACATCTATAGGTAAATTATTCAAAATTGGGCAACGTAATCTTGTAAGAGATCTTGATACATTGGCCGTAACTCACGGGGTGACTGGTGCGCAATTGTCGGCAATTGACTTTATCGCTGACAATAAGTACGTCACACAAAAAGATATTGAACAAGAATTTCATATAAAAGCTTCATCTGTAGCAACTATGATAGACCGAATGGTAGAGAAAAAAATGGTTGCAAGAGTACCAAATGAAAAAGACAAAAGAGTTAATGAAATACACCTCACGGCGTCAGGAGCAAAAATTAATAAAATCGCTAAACAAATTATTAGCTCCCATGATGAAGATATTTTACGGCCTTTTTCAGAAGGTGAACGGAAAACTATAATTAAATTTTTAAAATATGTTGCAGAAGATAACAGTAATCACTCACTAGAAGGAGAAAAAAATGGAAAATAAAGTTTCAACTAAAAATGCAATGGCTATTATAGCAGTAGCGTTGGTTTCTTTTTCTGGCATTATGGCAGAAACAGCTATGAACGTTACATTTCCTGTTTTAACAGGGTACTTTAGCACATCGCTCAATTCGATACAGTGGGTAACGACCGCATACTTACTCTCTGTAACAATTATGATCACAACAAGTGCCTATCTGAATAAAAGGTATAATACCCGTTATTTATGGTTAGCCAGCCTTATTTTCTTTGCTACAGGAACTTTAGTGGGCGGGTTGGCCAGTAATTTACCAGTATTGTTAATTGGCCGTGTGTTAGAGGGTTTAGCAGCGGGTATATCAATGCCCCTCATGTTTAACTTGATCGTTCAACTAGTACCAAGATCGAAGATAGGCGTATGGATGGGTATCGGTTCTATGGTTGTCAGTTTAGCCCCTTCATTTGGTCCTACATACGGTGGTGCTTTGATTGATACTCTTGGTTGGCGATCAATATTTTTCATTCTTTTAATTGTGCCGATTATATCGTTGTTGTTGGGGTGGAGAACTATCGATAACAGTAAAGAAACACAAGCCAATGTTTCTTTTGACGTCCTTGCTTTCGGCTTATTATCTGTGTCATTAATTACGGCTTTGATATTAATTAATCAATTAGAAAATGGGACTGTCAATATATTACTTCTAGGGGTCACCATTGTTAGTTTAACAGGATTTGTAATTAGATCACTAACTTCAAAACAAACTTTTTTGAACATCAGATTACTCAGTAACAGTAAATTTCTATTCCTGCTAATTCCCGTTGTTTTATATATGTTTGCAAATTTGGGTATTAACCTTCTGCTGCCAAATTATTCGCAAAAAATCTTAAATACGTCAAGCTTTTGGGCAGGATTCTCTTTATTGCCTGGAACGTTACTAGGTGGGATCTTAAATCCTTATTTTGGCCATTTATATGATAAGCATGGAGATAAAACGCCACTTTTGGTAGGAAATACGATCTTTGGGATTAGTCTATTGGTCATGGCCTACTTCACTAAAAATCTTGGAATCATAGCGTTCATACTCATGTATATGATTTTCACATTTGGGCGTAATATGGCTTTTAGCATTGGAATGACAGCATCTATTGATGAATTGAGTAGAGATAAAAAGACGGATGCCACTGCTATTTTACAATCAGCGCAAATGTTTATGGGTGCATTAGGCACTACTGTTGCAGCTTTATATGGCGCACAAAAATCAGGCCTAGCTGTTGGGTTCCAACATTTCCTATGGTTGCTTTTCTTTATTTCACTTGTTATTTTCATTATGTTCTTTGCTCGACAAAAAACAGGGAACAAATGAAATCTCTATATTAGACAGTAAAAAAATAGCATGATACAATTGTATTATGAATTAATGTGTTTTCATATTTAACAACCTTGCGGGAGTAGCGGCGCATGTGCGTGGGAAACTGACTTACTAGATTATTTACAGTCTAGCGGCCAACCTTAAACAGCAAGACGCAAAGAATATTTTCTCTTAAAGGAGTGTATCAAAATATGAGCACAAAGTCGAAAGAGGTAGATGACGACGTTCCGTTATCGTTCTCAGCAAAGTTTCACCATCAGGAATGGTCTAAGATAGTTAATGATTTACATGCAAATTATCCTAGCGGACTATCAGACGAACAAGTAAATAATCGCTTACAAAAAAACGGCTATAATGAGGTTAATCCAAAAGTTATCCCGAAGTGGTTGATTTTTTTGCGGCAATTTAATAATGTTATTGTCTATATTTTAGTGGTAGCTGCGCTGTTAACGCTTTTTATGCAACATTATGCAGATTCAGTTGTTATTGCATTAGTTGTATTAATTAACGCGTTAATTGGCTATTTACAAGAAGTGAATGCCAGTAATGCGCTAGATAAAATAAAAAATATGTTGTCTGTTGAAGCCACTGTTATTCGAGATGGTGAACGATTTGATGTTCCAGCTCGAGAATTAGTACCTGGTGATTTAGTCTACCTAGAGGCCGGGGATAATGTCCCTGCTGATTTACGAATTATAGATGCTGATAACTTACGTATTCAAGAGTCGTCTCTAACAGGAGAAGCTGATTCTGTCCTCAAAAATGAAGCTATTTTATCCGAGCATGTGCCCCTAGCCGAGCGTAGTAACATGGCTTATGCATCAACAGCTGTGACTAACGGTAGTGCCACCGGAATCGTGGTAAACACTGGTGTTCATTCACAGATTGGCCAAATTTCTCAAAGTGTTGCTGATGTTTCAGATAAAAAATCACCACTAACACGAGAATTAGATAGTTTAGGCCATGGTATTTCTTGGTTAATTATCGTTGTGGCTATAGTCATGTTTGCCTTGGGTTGGTTTTTCAAAATATATGACATATCCACCTTGATTATGGCTATTATTGCAATGATTGTCGGTGCAATGCCGGAAGGATTACCAGCAGCTACGTCAATTATATTAGCAACCGGTGTTCAAAAGTTAACCAAAAAGAACGCAATTGTGAAAACATTACCTGCTGCTGAAACCCTAGGTGCAATAGACATTATTGCGTCTGACAAAACAGGGACATTAACAAAAAATGAAATGACCATTCAAGATATTGTCGTTGGTGAAAATCATTATACAGTCACTGGGACTGGATATGCACCCGATGGTGACATTTTTATAGGGAATAAGCTTGTCGATGCAACACAAGACAAAAACCTTGAAATGTTTTTAACAATGGGACATCAAGCAAATGATACTTTTTTGACCGAAGAAGCAGGTATCTGGACCATCAACGGCGAACCGACTGATGCTGCCTTTCTGTCGGCCTACTACAAGGCCTTTGGACAAAAAGTACCTAAATTAAAAGAGTTGGATCGTATTCCGTTTGATTCTGACTACCGATATATGGCACGTTTAGTTGAAAATAAGCATCAACAACGATTTGTCGCCATAAAGGGTGCGCCAGACAGATTATTCACACTAGCCCGGAAAGATTCAAATTTTGACTACGAGTATTGGACAAAGGTGTCAGCAAAGTTTGCCAAATCTGGAAAACGTGTAATTGCTGTTGGATATGTTGATGTGAATTCAGATACATCAGAAGTCCTTCACGAAACACTTGCAGCTGAAGGCGTGACATTCTTAGGATTAGCCGCTATTATTGACCCACCACGACCCGAGGTTGTTGATGCTATTAGCGACATGCGCGAGGCTGGTATTCGAGTCAAAATGATTACCGGCGATAGTCCAGATACGGCCAAAGCAATCGCTCAACAACTTGGTTTGGCCGACCAAATTGAAGCTGTTACTGGATCAGAAGTTGAAGCAATGACGGATAATCAGTTGGCTAAGGTTGTTACAAATTATGATGTCTTCGCACGAACTACACCACAAGATAAGTTACGTATTATATCTGCCTATCAAGCAAATGGATTAGTAACTGCCATGACTGGTGATGGTGTTAATGATGCGCCAGCATTAAAAAAAGCTGATATTGGTGTAGCAATGGGGATTAAAGGTACTGATGTTGCGAAAGATTCGGCGGATATGGTATTAGCTAACGATGATTTTTCAACGATTAAAGTGGCTATCGAGCAAGGCCGACGTTTATACGATAATATTAGAAAAACAATCTTATATTTGTTACCTACTAGTTTTGCTGAGGGGTTGATTGTTGTCTTTAGTATATTATTGCGCCAGCCAATGCCTTTAACTGCAACGCAATTATTATGGATTAACTTGGTTTCTGCTTTGACGTTGCAATTAGCGTTTATATTTGAACCAGCTGAACCAGGATTGATGAAACGCCCACCGCGTAAAACAACGGCCAAATTGATGAGTCGATACGATGTTTTCCAAATGGTTTATGTCAGTGTCATTATTGCAGCAGTGGCTCTTGTTGTTTTTGAACATTTAGATGATATCACAGGTTTTGCGGTAGCCAGTACAATGGCTGTTAACATACTTATTTTTGGTAAAATTTTCTATATGTTTAATATCAGAACAGCGGCTCCAGCGCTAAGTAAGACATTCTGGACAAACCCAATGGCATTCGTGGCTATCGGTGCTATGATTATTTTACAGTTACTATTTACGTATGTACCATTTATGCAAGGTGTATTCTCTACAGCTGCGTTATCGCTTTCTGATTGGTCTTTCATCATCTTAACAGGATTGATTGTTCTAATCGTAACAGAATTAGATAAGTATCGTCGGATGACTGTAAAACGATAGTATATAAATAAAGTTATTATTAAAAAAATGGCAATCACAACTTAACTGACCTGTGATTGTTATTTTTTTGTGATGAAAACCTTATAAAAAAATCACATTGAAGGAATGACTCTTTCTGAAAAAAACTTTTTAACTTAATTTAACCTGATATCGATATAATCAAGCTAGTAACTAAACTATAAAAGGCAGGATCAAGCTATGGTTAAAAATTCAACTACTGAGTATACTTTTATAAAAGCTCAAATTGATCTGGTTATTCATAATATTGTTAGTAATAAATACAATGAGGAACTGACATACTACGATGTTTTATGGCTTCCTGATAATTTAACCAACCCAGACAGCAAAGAGCTATGGCAATCATTTCAAGATAATTTAGAAAAAATTTCTTTTATAGCTATGAATACTGGTTTGCCGAACCCCAATGCCGATGTCGATTTGGTAATCGTTAAAATGAGTAGTGGTGAAATAAATCCAAATGCGATAAAATATTTTGAAGTAGGTAAGCGAAAAGATTATTTAGCGATGCAATACCCGCATATAATGGACAAAGACAACGACACTTTATTTAATGCTTGGGATGAGGCTAACAACTCGTATAATTCAAAGGAAACATCCGCAACCGTTTGAATTTTAAGTGACTATCTGATCGGAAATACCAGATTCAAATAAAAAAACAACTGTCACTGAATAGTTGTTTTTATTTACCAGCTATTTCAATTTCTATTCGAAAAAACTATTGACTTGAAGTCCACTCCAAGGGTTACACTTAATGTATTCACTAGTAAAAAAGGAGATTATCATGGATTACAAGACATTAGCTAGTGGCATTGAGATGCCCTTACTGGGATTTGGTGTTTTTCAAGTTCAAGAAAAAGGGGCTGCCAAACAAGCAGTACTCAATGCCATCAAAACAGGTTATCGATTAATTGATACAGCGGCCAGTTATGGTAATGAGCGAGAAGTTGGCGAAGCGATTTTGGAAGCAATCAATCAAGGCATAGTAAAACGTGAGGAATTATTCGTCACATCAAAGATGTGGGTTCAAGATGTTTCTGCACAGCAGGCAACTGCCGCCATCCAATCTTCATTACAACGTTTAAATTTAGATTACTTAGATTTATACTTGATACACCAACCTTATAATGACGTATTTGGTGCGTGGCGAGCAATGGAATCTGCGTATCGATCCGGCCAGTTAAAAGCTATCGGGGTCTCAAATTTTGATATTGCACAGTTAACTAACTTAGCAGAGTTTTCCGATATAAAACCGATGCTAAACCAAATCGAGGTAAACCCATTTCAGTAAAATAAGAAGGACATTACGTACTTTAGTCAATACGGTGTTCAGGTCGAAGCTTGGGCACCATTTGCAGAAGGTAAAAATGATCTGTTTTCAAATATTCTACTGCGGAAAATTGCTGACAAACATCATAAATCGATTGCACAAATTGTACTTCGTTGGCTAACACAACGAAATATTATAGTAGTTGCTAAATCTGTTAAGCCGGAAAGAATGGCGCAAAATCTTGACATTTTTGATTTTAAATTAACGCACCAAGAATTAGCAGAAATTGAAACATTAGATACGAATAGTAGCCAGTTTTTTAATCATGCAGATCCGGACATGATTAAATGGATGGCTAACCGTGAAATTAGTTATGATGTTACATTTGACTAGCTGAGCTGGAGGTGTTGCTAATGAATATCAAAAAAGTTGCTGAAATAACTAAACTATCAGCAGATACAATTCGGTATTACGAGCGTATTGGTATTATTGGTCCGGTACCTAGACAAGAAAATGGTATTAGAAATTTTAATGATCGTAGTTTAAATCAGTTAAAATTTGTAAAAATCATGAGAAACGCTGGTATGAGTATTGAGGCATTGAAGCAGTACATCGATTTAATATATGAAGACAATGATGCTACAATACCTGCCCGCAAAGCCATGTTAGTAGAAGCAGCTAATGAGATGACCGAAAAAATTAATAATTTAGTGACCGCTCGTAGTTATCTCACTAATAAGATAGATAACTATTACGGCCATATGCGTACAGTTGAAAACAAACTGTTTCACGATAAATGATGTTTACTATATATTAGCCAGAATGCGAGATAAAAGGGTTTGAAATTCCTGTTTTAATTAAGATATTTTAACACGTGAATATTGAAAAATATATGTAATAATTTGTTGCTTTACATACCGACCAGGCAGTATATACTAAAGATATCAATTATTCAAGGAGTACAAAAAATGTCTGTTGAAAACGTTCGTCAATTTTTCAAAAAATATCATTTAGAGAACCGAATCGTAGAACACGAGAACATTGGTGATACGGTTGAACACGCTGCCGAGTTGTTGAAGTGTGAGATAAAACAAATTGCCAAATCCATGACCTTCATCGTGGCAGAAAATTCAATTTTGATTGTTCTTGCAGGTGACAAAAAAGTAGATAATAGAAAATTCAAATCAACGTACAATTCACGACCAAAAATGATTCCTTTTGATCAGGTTGCGGACAGAATTGGACACATCCCTGGTGCGGTAACACCATTTGCAATCAAATCAGACGTAAAAGTATACTTAGACGTATCTCTAAAGAGATTTGAAACTGTTTTTGCTGCAGGCGGTAGTACAAATAGTACAATCGAATTATCAATAGATGAGCTTGAAAACTATGCTCATCCCCTAGACTGGGTAGATGTAGGGAAAGACTAGTGAACACACTTGCTAAACAAACCGTTTAGCGAGTGCGAACGGGAGGCAATCAATACGAATGACAGTAAATGATTGGATAACCTTTATATTAGCTAGTACCGTTATTATAATTTCCCCAGGTCCTTCTGTAATATATGTAACAACAAACAGTATGACTAATGAGATTAAAACAATGATGCCATTGATTATAGGACTCACTGCAGGATATTTTTGTGGTATGGGCATCTCTTTAATATTTATAAGTAGCTTACTCAAAATTTCATCCTACTCATTGGTCGTGTTAAAAATAATTGGTTCTGGCTATTTAACGTACTTAGCCATCCAAATGTGGACTCGTAAGCAGATTAATCAAGATAGCAGAAAACCAACATTCATACGAGGTGTGCTCATTGCTATCAGTAATCCTAAGGCACTATTATTTTATACAACTTTTTTCCCGCAATTTGGTCATACTCAAGTTGATATGGTATATCTAGCACTATGTTATGGCATATTAAGTTTTATAGTGGATTTTTCGAATATGCTAATTTCTCATTTTGTTAGCAGAGAAATTAGCATGAACTCTTTAATGTGGATTAATCGATCCGGAGCATTATTGCTATGGCTTACTACTTTAAAGATCTGGCTGTGAATAACCAGAAGTTAGTTCCAACTGTTTTTTTTAGCACATTTAACCAATAACGTTTTTGGCTTCTCCTGATAAATATGCATTTAAATTATCTACGGTTATGCGTAATAATCTTTCACGAGTCTCTAATGGTGCCCAAGCGATGTGAGGTGTAATAAAGCAATTTTTAGCTTTTAATAAAGGATTGTCTTTTTCAATTGGCTCTTTTTGGACAACATCTGTAGCTAAGGCATAAACTTTTTCATTATTTAGTGCCTCGGCTATGTCATTTTCACTAATAAGTTTTCCACGGGCTGTATTGATTAAAATCACACCATCTTTCATTTTTGAGATAGTAGTCTTGTTAATTAAATTAATCGTTTCTGGTGTTTGAACAACATGAAGACTAATAATATCCGCTTTTTGGAAAAGCTCATCTAAAGAAACTTGGTTGACCCATTTTTGGGTTGCAACAATAGGTCGATGATTATAAAAAATAACTTTCATTGAAAAAGCATTGGCTAATTCTGCCACTTTTTGAGCAATTCGACCATAACCAATGAGCCCTAATGTTTTACCTTTCAATTCAAATAGCGGTTTATCCCAAAATGTAAAATCATCGACACTAGACCATTTCCCATCATGGACCAATTGGTTATGTAATCCAACCTGACCAGTTATTTCTAGTAATAATGAAAAGGTAAATTGCGCGACAGCATCCGTAGCATAAGTAGGCACATTCGTCACAATAATGTTGTGGTTGTTTGCACTATCAATATCGACAACGTCATAACCTGTTCCCATAATGCCAATATATTTTAACTGTGAAGCACGACTGATTACACTATCATCTAGTGGGGTCTTATGTGTTATCACAACTTCCGCATCATCGATTCTCTGCAAAATTTCAGTGTCATTATCTACTGATGTACGGCTATAAAACTCAAAGTCGCCCAAATTTTTTAACGTTTCCCAATTTAAATCTTGATTGAGATCATAACCATCTAAAAGTACAATTTTCATAACTTATATCTCCGTTTTTTTGAGCCATTTGAATAAATCTTTTACTACAAGGATCTGAAAAGTAATTTAGTCATATTTTATCACTTATGACTAACCATGATTTTTAAACTTGAAGACTAAGAATAGGGGATTGTCGCAAGAATTATTTCGTGAATATCAACACCGCGGGGTTTTGAGTCCTTAACCGGCTCAATTAAAATAAAGTGGTAAAATGAAACAGATGAACGCTAATTGTTTGTTATCATATGATTTCAGACGGAGTTCCGGCGCGGATGCTTATCATATAGGAGGAAACTAAATGTCAAGGAATGAAGAAAAAATTTGGCTTGTAACGGGTGGATCAACTGGATTTGGACGTAAATTAATTGAAGAATTAATTGCAAAAAAGATTCCAGTCGTAGCTACCGCAAGAAATTTATCAGCATTTAATGATTTAGAAACGAATGAGGATGATTTGCTACTTAAAGTACAATTGGATGTCACAAACCAAGAACAAGTCAACAATGCTGTCCAGTCAGTGCTCAATAAGTTTGGAAAAATTGATGTTCTGGTTAATAACGCTGGCTACGGATACTCAGGTTCGATAGAAGAATCAGATGAAACTGCAGTCCGCCAAATGTTTGAAGCAAATTTTTGGGGAGCTAGTGCGATGATTCGTGCAGTGTTACCAGCTATGAGAAAAAACAGATCAGGATTAATTATCAATGTCACATCAATAGGTGGTTTACTAGCGTTACCCACCTATGGTTATTACAATGCAACCAAGCATGCCTTAGAGGGATTAGGTAAGGCACTATCATTAGAAGTTGAACCTTTTGGTATTAAGGTAACAAATGTCGAGCCTGGTCCCTTTAGAACTGATTGGGCAGGCAGATCACAATTTTCTGCCAAACATTCAATTAACGATTATGAAAATACGCCAGCAAGAACATCTGAGGAAGCTTCACATGCCAGATCAGGCGAACAAACTGGCTCTCCTGAACTAGCTGCAAAGGCATTTATTAAAATCGCTGCCTCTGACAATCCGCCTTTGCATTTTATTGCCGGTCAAAATGCTTTTAAACGTGAACAAGAAGAAATTTCTAATATTCAACATGATATGCAAAAATGGCAAGAGGATTCAACCCATCTGGACTATGGTGACGAGACCTATTGGCAATAGATGGGGGAATTTATGGGATCGTTTATTAAAAAATGACGCATACAATGATTATATTTTTTATTACCACTACTTTTCTTAGAGCTCTAAAACTAAGGCTAAGCGTTTCTTTTTAATACACTTGACATAGTTTCGAAAAGATAACTTAAGTATTTAATTTATCTTTTTTATTTTTTTATTTTTTTATTTTTTTAAAATTCTAAAAAAATTAAGTGATATGGTATGGTGTATAATCAGTTGGTTAACACTAGATAAAAAGGGGGAAATAATAATGAATTCGTTAGATACGTTTATTACTAAAAATGATTCACTAAAAATGGATTTAATGAATTATTTTTTAGAAACAGATCAAAGTTTATACACAATGAAAAGCATTGAAAATAACTTCGCATTATCGACATATATGTTGCGTGAAACAATAGAAGCCTTAAATATTGATATTAATAATTTATTTAAGTTTGATTGGCTGCTGATTAAAAAAGGTATTATCTATCAAAAGTATCGCGTCAGCAGGTATCATCTCTACAAATTGTCTCAATTTTATTTTAATTTGTCGCCTCTAAAAATACTTTTGGAAAAACGATCACTTTCAGGATCAATTCCCACCTACACAAATATTCAGTCAGAATATGGATGGAGTACTTCCTATTTTTTCACACAAAAAAATACCTTAAACAGTATGATTATGGATCAAAATCCTTTTGAATTTATTCAGGCAGGTTATGCAATTTACAACTACTTTGATGAGAAACCAGCTTTTTCTAATCGTATAAAATCTATTAGTCAAGACATTATAGATTTTTTATTAGATACATACCTTGTGAATGATATGAACCTTCAACAAAAAGAATTACTTATTAACTTTTATGTTTCGGAAATGATTAACAATGGACGTTACTGCTTAACAAACTATAGTGAACCAGTAATCTATACATTACAAAAATTACCAGATTCAATAGCACTACAAGTAAGTGGTGACACCACTATCTTTTTATCCAAATTGCTAGAAGTTTTAGATTTGTTTGATTTTCTACAAGAAAGTAATCTGTACTGGTTCTCTCCTGAAATTGAAGATAAAATTTTAAAAGTGCAACAAAAAATTACGCCGTTATTGTCACGTTATTTCAAGACTTTAAGTTTTTCAAAAATTAGTTTATTAGGTCATCAAATCTCAAAATATAGTCAACGATTTAGTATGAAAACGCAGTGGTTTTTCAAACCAGAAGGTGTTGTTAACCTAAAATACTTTCAGGATATTTATCCTTCAATTTTTACATTATTACCAGAAATAATTAAAATACTTAACGATCAACAAACTATAATCTTTGATAGTCGGCAAAATTTATTTGAATTTAATCTTATTGGAATTATGTTTAACGATATTGCAGCTATCAATCTTGACAAGATAGAAATCAGTGTTAATTTCACAGCCAAACAAATGACAAACAATATGATTATTACAATGTTAAAAAGTCATATTAATCACGCGAGCGTGTACTTCACACAAAACCAGACCAATGCGGATATTTATTTATCTGACACAATTGATGAAAAATCAAGAGGAGAGCAAGTAATTTGGAAAAAGCCGCCTACCTTAAGTGACTGGAGAGCATTGGGAGAACTAATTGTAAAGATAAAGAAAAATGAAAAGAAAAAAACTTAACATTAACAAACTAGTTTACACAAGCACCTTATCAATTTTATTGATATCAATTAACTCAACTTTGAGGCATCCTCTCATTACGGCTAACAAGATCACTTTAAGAGAGCTCATTAATAATGATAATACGTTAAATCAGCTAGTAATAAACGGAGATGCTTTTGTTGATAATAATATTATTACATTGACACCGGATAAACAGTCCATGTCTGGGACCGCTTATTTAAAAACACCGATTAACTTTTCTAATGATGTTTTGTTAAGTTTAAAAGTAAACGTTGGCGATAAATCTCAGCAAAGAAACGGTGGAGATGGCATTGCTGTTAGTTTTGTACCATATGATCAAATTAATTTACTAAATCAAAAACATGGCGGCGCTTTAGGGCTCGGAGGCATAAAAAATGTGTTTGGTTTTAAGGTAGACACATACTTTAACCAAGTTGGTGAGACAGGAATTTTTGATCCAGATCCTTCTAAATTTGGGTTTTCACAAGGTTCTGGTGTACCATTTGGTGCATTTTTTTCTGGAACAAGTGAAGGCGTCATTCAGACGTTATCTGAAGGAGCTCAATCTCTTGATCAAAAAATTTATGGCAATCAACTTGAAGACCTGACTATCTCTTATGATAGTAACAATCGTTTGTTTCAAATTAACTATCATGGAAAAACTTGGAATCATTCAATTAAAAATGCTAATGAACTAGACAAACCGATGTATTTAGTTTTTTCCTCTTCTACTGGGACAAACCATAATTTGCAACAAATATTACTTGATACCACAGACTTCAAACCTTACACGTCAACTGTAACTGTTAATTATTTAGATGAAAGTAATAAAAAAATTGCACCTTCAGAAACTTTGACAGGTACGCCTAATGAAAAATATACTACCAATGAGAAAAAAATTGAGGGTTATGAATTGATCGAGAAACCAAATAATAACTCAGGCATATTTTCAGGTAGTAGTTCAGAGGTTAATTATTACTACAAACCAATTACCCATCAAATTATTATCGATTATATGTATAACAATTATTCATTACGAAAAGAAATATTAACAGGTAATACTGGCGAGACTATTAACCATGCAAGTACTACTACGCTATCTGTTTTAAAAGACTACACAATTGATTCTTCCGATTGGCCAGGAAGTTTCTCCATTCCTAATAGTGACCAGAAAGCATGGCACTTTAAAATCTGGCTATCCAAAAAAGCTGCATCTGTTACTAAAAATAACGACAGTGTGAAGGTAGATGTGGAAAAGATAAATAGCACTAATATAGTGACAAAAGATCCAATTGTTACGAGCTATTTCTCTGAAAGGTATTCAAGTGAAATTATCAAAAAATACCTATTCCAAAAATTATTTACTAATACTTCTAAAAAATATGTACAAATAGAGCATCCGTCTATTGTTCTTGACAGGATAGCAGATAACTATTCAAACTTAGATAAGTATTTTGTTAGTATTAATAATCAAAAAGAAAAAACTACTGCTATAAGTACAACAGACCTTATGAATATTGATCAAGTAGCATTTCGTGATAATTTCATTAGTCGAAACATAAAGCCTAGCCCTTTTAGTGTAAAGGTAAGTGATTTTACAAAAGTATTAAATGTTATGGCATCGTACACAACTTTTACGGATAGATAAAAGCGTTATAATACGCTTTTTTATTTTTCATTTTTTGCAAAATAGAAAAGAATATATTAATGGGATAACTATATATAATAACTACTGGTCAAATATTTTATATATGGGAGTAATCATGGGAAAACGCATCTATCAAATTGACAGTATCAAGGTCTTTGCAATATTCTCTGTTGTATCAGTTCATTTTCTTCTTAATTCGGGGTTTTATGATATTGACATTGAGTCTTTATTAGCGTCAATTGGTACTGTTTTGAGATTAATTTTCATCACTGCGGTGCCACTGTTTATCATGTCAACAGGTTTTTTAATGGGAGAAAAAACTCTAGATGATACGTATGTTACAAAACTTGGTAAGGTATTGTTGATATACATTGTTGTATCATTGATTGATTGGATTGGACATATTTTAATTCTACATAATGACTTTTCATTTTCTGATGCCTTATTTGGACTATTGGATTATTCAACTGACAGCTATGGCTGGTATGTAGAAATGTATATTGGATTGTATTTAATTATTCCTCTGTTAAATGCTGCTTGGCATAATAGCGAGGATAAACGATATCATTTATATATTGTAGTAACATCGACTATATTATTCTTCTTACCTTCACTATTTAACATTTTTGGGAAAATATTACCAGATTGGTGGACAGCTGCTTATCCTATCGGATACTACTACCTTGGGCTCTATTTTAAAACTTACTTGGAACAAATAAAAACAATTCGTGTAAAATCATTACTTTTTTATTCTGGAACAGTGTTTATTTTTCTATCCATTTTGACGTTATTAAAAAATTATGGTGGGATCTTTTCTTGGACAACGCAAAATGATTATATGGGGTATCAACCATTTATTGTGTCAATCATTATTTTTTTATTATTTTTGAAATTGCCTTTTAAAGATGAAAAAAATGGCTCATTTCACTTTTTGTTGGTAAAGATATCAAATATGACATTAACCATTTATCTTTTTTCGGACTTAACTGACAGCATAGTGTATTACTATTTTAAGCAATTCGTGCCAAACATAGAAGCACGGTTTGTATGGGCACCAGTTATTGTTTGCATATCTTTTACTATGGCGCTTATGTTATCTTTTTCAGTTGAGATAATTTTATCAAAAACAATTTTCAATAGAATAAGAGGAGAAAAATCATGATTTTTTTGTCGAATGTTTTGCAATTCTACACATCGTATTATCCAATTATTATGACTATTGTTTGGTTACTGGGATCATGGATTTCTGGAATTCGAATTTCTAAAACAAAACAACAATGTGTGAAAAATGATAAAGTTACTATACTTTTATCAATGTTCAATGAAGAAGAAAATATTATTGAAACGTTACAGTCATTTACTCATTTAGAATATTCTAATTTTGATGTTGTTATTGTTGATGATAAAAGTAATGATCATTCTGTCAAAATTGTCAAAAAATGGTTAAATGACCAAGTAAAAATAACAGTTAATTTGATTGAATTATCTCAAAATATTGGTAAGGCGCAAGCACTAAATGAAGCAATCAAACAAATTGATTCACCGTACATCTTAGTAACAGATGCTGATTCTTTGTTAGCTAGTAATGCAATCAATAAATTATTGCAAGGTGTAACTAATGAAAGAGTTGCTGCTGTCACCGGTAAACCAATTGTCAGAAATCGAACAACATTACTTGGCAGATTACAAGCATTAGAGTATGTAGGTATCATTGATAGAATAAAACGAGCTCAGGACAATTTATATGGCGGTATCATGACCGTCGCAGGAGTTGTTGTATTGTACCGAAAAAAAGCGTTATTATCAGTAAATGGATTTGATCGTACAGCTATCACTGAAGATATTGATATTACTTGGCGATTAAGAAAAAATCAATGGCTCATTAGATATACACCTGAATCGTTAGCTTATATATTAGTACCCGAGACTTTTCAAGGATACTTTAAACAACGTATTCGTTGGTCAATAGGTGGACTGGAAGTATTTTTAAAAAACATAAAATGGGTAGTTAAGCAGGGAAGTACTTATCAAAGAATGTTGTTACTTGACATGTTTTTAAGTCACATTTGGGCCTGGTTGGCAGTCATAACATTGTGCCAATACGTTCTATTAACCGTTACAACCAAAACATTTTCATTGCCTGGTGGCATATTGATCCTATACATTTCTCTCTTTTTTATCATGTTTTTTCAAGGCCTAATTCAAGATAAAGGTCAATCAATGCTTACTGTACAGGATATCTTTGCGTTGCCATTTTATAGCACCTTTTACTGGTTCACATCACTAATAACAGCAATTATTTCACAGTTTAATATTGCCTTTTTTCACAAACAGAAAGGTTCTTGGAAAAGTCCAGATCGAGGGAGATAAAAATGATGTCAGAAATTATAATTCGTCGTAAAAATATGATAGGGAATACAATATCAAACATAATTACTTTGGTAGCTTGGGGGCTTAATTTGTTTATAATTTTGCTCGCCTTAATAACACAATGGGGGATTTACTCGGATAGCTTTGTGGTTGTTCAGCTATTATTAGGCCTGAATACACGTGTTATCAATGGAGGGTTACAAACAATTATGATTTGTATAACTTTAATACTATTACCAACACTCAGATCTTTATTATCAAAAAGAGAGGATATTTAAAGTGAAAAGAACAAGTCGAATGTCAGTGCTGATAGTTATATGTATTATGATTAGTCTCTTTTTTTTAATGACCTTTGTTGTTTTTAAACAAGAACATCAACAAGAAAAAATTGATCAGAAAGTTGATTATACATATCGTGATTTTGCACAAAAGAATAAGAATGTTAAGGATGGTGTAATTGTTTTAGCCTACCATCGTATTTTAAAAAATAATAAAACAGTTGACTTTGCAAAAAAAGTTTCCAAAAATCCGCAGTTGCAACAATACAATGTTGCTCAAAATGAATTTATTCGTCAAATGAAATGGTTGAAGAAAAATAATGTTAGCGTTTGGTCAACAGATGAACTAATCAAACATTCTAGAGAAAATAATATCAAAGGAAAACATGTTGTTTTAACATTTGACGATATTGATACGACATTACCGCGTAATGCAGCTCAGACAATGTTCAACTTCAGTTTTCCGTTTACTATTTTTGTAATCACAGGACAAGCGGGGAGAAATTTAGACGGTGAGCAAATGGCAACGTGGTCAGAAATTGCTAGATTGGCTGAACATAAGGAAGTTACAGTTGGTTTACACACCAATGATTTACATTATCAAGTTAATAATCATCCAATTTTATCAAGTGGTAAACTATCAAAACATACAATACTAGAAGACTATAAAAAATCACAACAAAAAATGAAGAAAGAAGTATCAGTCAATACGCATGTGTTTGCCTATCCTTATGGGAGTGAAAATAAGACACTGACAGAATATATGTACTTACACGGTATGAATGGTATTTTTCTTTTAGAACCTGGTGTTGTGACGAATGATATGACTGATATTTTAAAACGCATACCAAGGTTTATCGTAACAGATTCGAATTTTAATCAGTTGGGGAAATGGTTTAATTCAAGATAAAAAATTATAAAAATAATAATTTTAGTTGGTTGATAATATGATAACAAATTTTTCAGTTAATGTTTTTAAAAGAAAGTACAATACATTTCTTTCTAACTATTGTGTATCAGATGTAAAATGGATACATATAAATAACCACTTAGAAGTTTATTTTCTCGAAAGTAACGAGTATTCAGTTGAGCCAGTGCATATCCGCTGGCAAATTAAAAATGGTGTTGTACTGCATAATTCAAAAAGAGTATTACGATTTTGAATATTATTACTTATTGTCAGTTCAAATCACAGTATTTAGCGACGTCATTTTCGTTCTATAGGGCATAATCATCGTTATGGTGTAAAAGCATAACTATTTTTTTCAGATTTAGAATTAGTCTATTACTTTTAGCACTCGTTTCATGTTATATTGTTACGTAAATGTTCCAACACTTTACTGTTACTAATACAATAGTTCTAATAGAAAATATCACTTAGAATGACAGTAATTTCGAAAGATAAATTAGTTATTAGACCTTTAAAAATAAAAGATTACGGCAGTTGGTTTACTGGATTTTCTCCACGTAAGCCCACCCAGATCCATTTTGATGAGAGGTTGTTAGATATGAGTATTTGCACTCAAGAATGGTTTGGTAATTTACTTGGAAAACACCAAAAATTAAAAGACACTGATGATACATATATTTTGAAAGGTTTTAAAAAGCATAATGTCCGAAACAATTAATCAATCAAAACATTATTATGGTCGATCACAATCACAATTTGGCGATCTTTGTATTCCCGTACAAAGCAAAAAGGAGAAATTACCAATTGTTGTAACAATACATGGTGGCTTTTGGTTGAATCAATATGGCTTAGAAGAACTCAATCCAATTTGTACCAATCTTAATCAATTAGGTTTTGCTACTTGGAATATTGAACATAGACGTCTAGGTGAGCTAGACGGTGGGTTCCCAGCACCTACAATGATGTTATCAACAGCATTAACTTTGTTAAAAAGCTAGCTGAAAGGTATCCTATTGATATTTCGCGTGTTATCCTAATGGGGCACTCAGCGGGAGGTCACCTCGCACTTTGGAGTACTGCTACTATTTTTAATCAAAGCTTAAAAAACGATACTAAATTGATTCCTCTCGAAATAGCACCAACACTGGTTGTTTCACTCGCAGGTATTTCTATTTTAGAGGACGCAAAAAAACGTTTTGAAACTAAGGAGGGACCAAACTTAGTCACAAACATTATAGGATCAAGTGATATCAACTCGGTGTCACCCAATAAGCTTCTTCCCCTAGGCATTCCCATCATAATGGTTCATGGTTTGGATGACGCGGACGTTGATCCAAAAATGACCAAAAAATTTGGTTCTGAAGCTGAGAATTTAGGCGATGATGTATCCTATGTAATTATGGAATCAGCAAATCATTTCGACCTGATTGATCCGAAAACACCTATTTGGAAAAGTACAATTGCGACTATTCGTAACAAAATTTAGATCTTTAAATTTCAAATCATAAAAGTTAACCTAGTTGTCTTATCCTGATTATCAGGATTTTTTTATTTTACGAACAATTACATTTTTGTTGTTACAATGAATACTTTCTCCCATTCGATGGCCTCTTAGCGTCTGAAATGGTGCTATAATTACACTTAATATTATTTTTATGACATAATCATGGGTTAGAAAGCGTAAAACTGCAATGAATAAACTACTATTGACTGCTTACGGGTTCTCAACAGATAAAATCAAACGTGCTGCACTAGGATTGCTTAATATAGAACATTCTAGTAAAGCATGTATTATATCTACTTCTAGACCAGAAGAAAAAGAGAAGCATCCACAAATGCAATAAATCAGAAATGATTTATTAGAATTTAGACTAGATCAGGTTAATTTTCTTGATGTGCAGTTTGAAAGTGCAAAGAAACTATATGGCTATGACTTGATATTCTTGAATGGTGGTTATCCATTTTATCTACTACATTTCTTGAAAAAAAGTGGTGCTGACCATATTTTAAAAGACATTAGTAGGACTGGGGTTCCAATTTTTGGGCTAAGTGCTGGATCAATTGTAATGGGACCTTCCATCGAATATTTGCAATATCTTTATCCAGAGGATAACCAATTTAATGATACAGATTTAACAGGTTTGAACTTAACAAGTACTACAATTTTCCCGCACTTCAAAGAAATGTTAACGCGTGATGCTGATATTGACAAAAAACTAACTTCGTATGAAAATACAACTGGAGTTAAAATCATGAGGCTTAATAATGATCAAGCCTTATCGTGTCATTGCAAAGATAAAGTTCTGATTGATTAAATACCGAATTGGAAACCCTATATATCAAATAACGATTTAATCTCAAAATCCTAACTTTTCGCGTTATACTCAACTTCTTTTAAAGAATAGTGGAACAGGGGTTGTGCTGAAAAAATTACAGATACGCTCAATACAGAACTCGAATCATTAATTGACAATTCACTATCATCCATTTAAACTTTACTTATAAATAATAAGTTGAGGAAAAGAATTTGTTCAATAAAAAATTAAGATCGTATTCTTTTCGTCTTTGTTTGTCTATTGTTGGCACCATTATCATTGCCTTTGGGATTGTTTTATTCCGTTTGGCGAACATGGGCATTGATCCAGCAACAGCAGCAGATGTTGGTATATCAGATACCTTCCATTGGAATTTAGGGAACTATCAGCTTGCATTTAATGCGCTATTGTTCCTTGGCATTTTGTTTTTCGATCAAACACAGTTTGGCATCGGAACATTAATCAATATGTCGTTACCAGGATACATTATCGCTTATTTTACACCGAAGTTTGAACCTATAGTTGGGCGTTGGTTTGGATGCTTTTCTTATCTTGAAAACATATTTTTATTTGTCATTGGTATGTTTTTATTTTCATTAGGAATTGGCATATATACAAGTGTAAATCTTGGTGTTTCCCCGTACGATGCAGTTGCGCCATTGTTCAACAAAAAGAAATGGGCCAGTTATCGTCTGACAAGGTCTGTTCAAGATTTGTTCTTTTTTGTAGTTGCCATTATATTTGGTGGGCCACTGGGTATTGGAACTTTTTTGATTGCCACGTTAACTGGCTATATTGTACAATACTGGCGTCAGCTATTTAAAAAAATAAAACACCACATACAAAAAACGCACAGCTTTTAGTTGTGCGTTTCGTCATTCAAAAATTAAATACAATTTATCCTCTTGCCAAACAGAACGTTTGTTCGTATAATGAATTATACAGCTTTTGTTTTGGAGACAGCATATGGTAAACAAGCAGAAAATTGAATACAACTACACGCAAGAGGAACGACGTGTGATATTTATGATTGATTCTAAAAGCTTTTATGCCAGTGTTGAGTGTGTGGAACGTAACTACAATCCATTAAAAGCATTACTTGTTGTGATGTCAGAACAAGAAAATACCAACGGCGGCTTAGTCTTGGCATCTTCACCAATGGCCAAGAAAATACTGGGTATCACTAATGTTACCCGACAACGTGATATTCCTGTTTGTCCGGACTTAGTGATTGCTCATCCGAGAATGAACCTTTATATTCAAGAAAATCTACGTATTAATAACATCTATCGACAATACACTGATGATGCGCACTTATTGCCATATTCCATTGATGAATCCATCCTTGATATGACACATTCTTGGCAACTATTTGGTAAAACACCAGCAGAAGTTGCTTTCAAAATACAAAAGCAAGTTCGGGCAGAAACAGGTATCTATTTAACTGTTGGTATTGGTGATTCACCAGTCTTGGCCAAATTAGCGCTTGATATTGAAGCCAAACATGCTAAGAATCTGACAGGAATCTGGCATTATGAAGATGTGCCACGGAAGCTATGGCCAATTACTAAACTAACTGATGTTTGGAGTATTGGCTCGCGAACTGCGCGTAAGCTAAATTTGATGGGTATTCACTCAATGTATGACTTATCTCACCAAGATCCATATCTATTTCGTTCGAAACTGGGATTAATGGGTGAACAGTTGTTAGCTTTGTCTTGGGGTATTGACCGATCTGAGCTGACTGAAACAATCAGGCCCAAAAATAAATCATATAGTAATTCTCAAGTTTTACCACGTGATTACAGCCAACAAGCTGAGATTGAAATCGTGATTCGAGAAATGGCGGATCAAGTTGCCACAAGAATTCGTGCCCACCAAAAGCAAACTTGCTTAGTTAGCTTGTTTATTGGTTATTCTTTTTCTGAAAGTGAGAAACAAGAATCACATGGCTTTAGAAAACAATGTCGTATTAGTCCCACCAACGATACCAATGCATTAATGGCTGTTATGATCAACCTCTTCAGAAAGCACTGGCGAGGCGAGATTATTAGACACATCGGGATTGATTACGGTGGCCTAGTTGATGATACTGGAGTACAGCTTAATCTTTTTGAACAACCTGAACACATCCTTAAAACAAACAAAATTGATCAAGTTGTCGACGAAATTCGTCAACGCTTTGGTACTACAGCTTTGATGCGGGCTATGTCTAAAGAAGTCGGTGGAACAGCCATTAACCGAGCTAGTTTAGTTGGCGGACACAACGGAGGCAACAGTTATGACTGACAATGATGATTTCACTACGATAATCAATCGCTACTTCCAAAACGATTACCGAGAACGAGGGAAAATTAAATGGAACGGCTACTTTCTGTCCGACCACACTTCTTCTTTAACCAAAGAGGGCATTCAACGAAATACAATAACTAAGAAATTACCCGCAATATCACTAAATGATGCGCAAGATATTTTACGACACGCTTCTGCTAATTATCATGCCGTAACCGTTCAACAAAATATTAAAGATAACGAAGGAAATCTGATCCCTAATGTGACTGGTTTAATAAATGGTTTTTCCGAATTAGGTGTCTATATTGACCACCAATTCATAGCCTTTGAAGACATTAGAACAGTGGTAAGAAAAAATGAATCCAATTGAAAATATTATCGCAGAGATTAATTCTTTATTCACTAAACAACCTAATACTATTTATGAAGTACGATTGGTTAATCAACGATATGCTAAAAAAGTTAATGTGTTCTTTGAATATTATCGGATTGGACATGCGACTCATTCACAGCAGATTGCTCGTTTAAATGATGAATATCGATCTCAAATACCAGAGTTAGCGACAATGATTCATCAGGCTACTGGCCTGACGGTTAACACCAACTAATTTATTCGTGAATTAATTATCATCTAAAGTTGTTTTTAGATTCAATATGCTCTATACTATTCGTCTTATAAACACTTCAGCCTCGGTAGATAGGGTGATTACAATAATTAATTGAATAATGTTTGCTCCTTCAAATCCGAGTATTACTGTTAGCTACTTCACTAATTTGATATTCTATCCTAGTTGATATACAATTTAGTTATCATAATGAAAGCGCTTACAACGTTTTTGTTTTTAGGAGGCCAGGTTAGAATGTCAGATAAAAAAATATCAGCTGGGTTAGCAGCTTTGAAGGTCATGGAAGGATGGGCTGTTCATACTATATATGGTATTCCTTCCGGAACATTAAGCGGGTTGATGGATGCTATGGGACATCCTGAAAATAATATTAAGTTTTTGCAAGTTAAACATGAAGAAGTTGCTGCAATGGCTGCCGTGATGCAATGGAAATTCGGTGGAAAATTAGGCGTCGCTGTTGGATCAGGTGGTCCAGGGGCTACTCATTTGATTAATGGCTTATATGATGCAGCTATGGATAATACGCCTGTATTAGCAATTTTGGGGTCAAAGCCAGTTCGTGAATTAAACATGGATTCCTTCCAAGAATTAAATCAAAATCCAATGTATGAAAGTATCGCTGTTTACAATCGTCGCGTAGCTACTGCCGAACAATTGCCTCATTTGGTTGATGATGCAATCCGTACGGCGATTGCCAAGCGTGGTGTGGCTGTTCTTGAAGTACCTGCAGATTTTGGATTTTCACAAATTGATGCCAATTCGATTTATTCAACACCACTGTATTCATCAGGCCCAAAGTATAAAGAATACAAATCAGCACCTGTCGATAATGCTGATATTGATGCTGCTGTTGAACTATTAAACCAAGCAAAACAACCAGTTATTTATGCTGGTGTGGGTACCATGGGTCATGGCTCAGCTGTACAAGCATTATCTCGCAAAATAAAGGCGCCCATTATCACGACCGGTAAAAACTTTGAAACTTTTGACTGGGACTTTGAGGCCTTTGCAGGTTCAAATTTCCGAGTAGGGTGGAAGCCAGCCAACGAAGCTGTTCTCGAAGCTGACACTGTATTATTTGTTGGAACAAACTTCCCATTTTCAGAAGTTGAAGGGACATTCCGTAACGTTGACAAGTTTATCCAAATTGATAACAATCCTGCAATGCTAGGTAAACGCCATCAAAATGATGTTGCCATCCTCGGTGATGCTGGTGAAGCAATTGATGAAATACTTGCCAAGGTTTCCTCGGTTTCAGAATCATCTTGGTGGCAGGCTAACATTAAAAATATACAGAACTGGCGCGATTATATGACCAAACTTGAAAAAAAGACCGAGGGCGACCTACAAGCTTACCAAGTTTATAATGCAATTAATGAGCATGCAGCAGATAACGCTATTTTCTCAATTGATG
Organism: Leuconostoc sp. XM4; assembly: GCF_055698815.1. Lineage (NCBI taxonomy): Bacteria > Bacillati > Bacillota > Bacilli > Lactobacillales > Lactobacillaceae > Leuconostoc > Leuconostoc sp. XM4. The sequence goes on from NZ_CP134507.1 coordinate 973,012, forward strand.
TTGGTAACGTAACACAGCTATCAGTTCGTCATTTGCACATGACACCTAAAAATATGTGGCGCACGTCACCATTGTTTGCGTCAATGGGTATTGGTCTACCGGGAGGTATTGGTGCCAAGAACACTTATCCAGATCGTCAAGTTTGGAATTTGATAGGTGATGGTGCCTTTTCAATGACATATCCAGATGTTGTGACAAATGTTCGCTACAACTTACCAGTCATCAATGTTGTATTTACCAATACGGAATATGGCTTCATCAAAAATAAGTACGAAGATACTAACACCTACAACTTCGGCGTTGACTTTACAGATGTTGATTATGCCAAAATAGCCGAAGCCCAAGGGGCGATTGGATTGACAGTAAGTCGCATTGAAGATATTGATCGCGTCGTTCAGGAAGCGCTTAGCTATTATGGTAAAGGCCGTGTCGTGGTGATTGATGCAAAAATCACTAAGGATCGTCCAATCCCTGTTGAAACATTGAAGTTAGATAAAAGTTTGTATAGTGCAGAAACTGTTAATGCTTATAAAGAAAAATACGAAGCGCAGGAACTCGTCCCATTCCGTGAGTATTTGGAATCAGAGGGACTAACTTCAAAATATATTAAAGACAGTAATGACAATAAGTACAGTTTCTAACAAGATACGTTTTGATGTTTAAATGCATTTTGTTTATACCTTGCCACCACCAATCCAATCTATAATGCTAACTAGTATGTATCATTTGACAAAATTTATAGACGATACTATAACATAGTTGTAGACATAAAAATTTTGATGGAGGTGTAAATATGTCAAACAATTTAATGCAACGTTTTAGTTCTGATGATATTTTTGATTTTATGAATCAGGCTATGCATCCTTGGTCCGATCAACGTTTACTACCAAAGTCGATCAAGACTGATGTGATTGAGAAAGAGGATCGTTTCACCGTTACTGCAGAATTAGCTGGGGTAAACAAAGACGACATCAACATTGATTACAAGAATGACCAACTTTTGATTAGTGCTAAACGTGATGAATTCAAGGATCACACTGATCATGACGGTAATATTTTGCAGAGTGAACGGACATACGGATCTGTGTCCCGTGCTTACTATTTGCCAGGGGTGGACTCAAGCAAGATTACAGCAAAATTCGCAAATGGCGAATTGCGCGTTGAATTGCCTAAGCAAGCAACTGAACAATCAAGTACTAATATTAAGATTGACTGATCTATAATTCGGTGTTTCTATTAATTCGTCCTTTGTATTAGCCGTTGAGGCATTAATTGATACAAGTAAAAAAGCTCGTCCGGATGGATGAGCTTTTTTGTATTGGGCATCCACTTATATCAAAGACTTCATGACTTATTAGATGCTTTCTAAAGCTTCAAATATAGGTGTATCACCATCACTCATTTTTATAACTTGATTTATTGTTGAATTGTGATTCAAAATGTCCGCTAATGTTGCGCCAACATTTTGAATTGAATTCTTCGTTAGCGCCTTATCATTCAAGCTAATTTTATTGGTTCCTGGTATGTCTACGAGTGCAGTTGCTTGTAAAATCGTATAATTAAGTTTCGTTTGTTTCACAAGATAATTATCCGCAAAAAATTTAGCGATATTATAATTCATCAAATCAGCCATTGCTGGATTATGCCATTTATTAGGTTCAAGTGAATATGCTGAGCTCAGCATGATATATCTAGAAACACCATTCGATTCAGCTATATTCATTGACTTGACTGCACCAAAAGCATCTGTTTGTAACAAGTCTTTATTGCGCGATCCGGCTACAAAATAAATTGCGTCAATGTCTTCAACTTTTTGAGATAAGGTTTCAATATCATCATGTAAATCAAAATTGATCGCAGTGATATTTTTGTGTTTCATTGTCCTTTCGGGGTTTCGTGATCCAGCTATGATTTCGTGATGTTGATTAATCAGGTGCTTGATTAACTCTTGACCAACACGACCATTAGCACCAATAACAAATATTTTCATTTTTTATTTCCTCAAATTAGGCTCATTTTTGAACATACCTTACTATATGTGAGTTTAACATAATTTATATTTTTGTGTTGCTAAGCACTTTCATTTAGAAAATGAATAACTGGCTTAAGAATTAAATACGGTGTTCACTTTTGAAAGAACGATAAAAAGATTTTGTGAATGATTTTTGAGGACGAGACAATTGTATAATCCTTTGACTTTCCCCTCCAGATAGATGATGATTTTTTCCCTTACATATAAATGGTCACCACTTACATTTACACACTGACCCGTCGTCAAGTATTTTTACCTCTTGTCGTAATTCTTATCTCAACAGTTATATTTTTCAGTATGATATTGAGTGTTGAAAGATATTTCTAATGTAGAAATTTTGTTGATCCGGTTTGTTTGTTGTGTAAATTGTCATTTCACACTAACCAAAATTTATGTAAAGAAGGGAAGTATCATCATGGCTGATATACTAAAATTTATTTTCGAAATCATTAACAACACACCGTTCTGGGTATGGGTTGTTTTAATTATACTAATTAAACGAGGTACGTCATTAATAAATGACAGTCCTGCTTCTATTGGAAGATCAATCATAATGCCTTTTATTTTCGTTATTTGGGGTCTAAATACAGTAGTAAACAAATTTGCTTCTCCAAATACTTTGCTGAGTTTTTACCTGGTGGCATTGATTTTAGGATTTTTGTTCAGTTACTTACTTTATATGCGACGATCTTTTTATGTTGAAGATGGCCAATTAATTCAGGAGGGTAGTACCTTACCTTTAGTTATTATGCTAACCAATTTTCTAGTAAAATATATTCTAAACGTTATTCTCGCTATCCATCCAGTACTTTACACTCAGATGAATTTCAACATTTTTTATGGTATTGTTTCTGGGTTCACAGTTGGATTATTCTTTGGCGGCATTTATAAAACGCTTACGGCAAAGAAACAATTTTTGAAGTCATAGTGAAAGGAGATATTCCAGTTCCCAAGATCATGCTCAATTACACCATCGTAACCGTAAAACATAAACAAAGGTTCATGTAAGTAATTACGCGTGTCTTTTGACAGAGGTTTCAAAATAAGATATACTCGGTTAATAATTGAATAGTAAATAACTAGGGGCGCCAATTGGCTGAGAAGAACCCTTTGAACCTGAGATGGATAATGCCAGCGGAGGAAAGTGAATTGTGTGATGCAACAGTAACTTGTTAGCAATACATATTTAAAGCAATTTTTGAGCACTTTTGTCCGCTGACAAAAGTGCTTTTTTTGTGGAGGTAAAGCATGGATTTAACAAAAGTTACTCAACAAATTGCGTCGCAGCAAGATGATTTATTAGAATTGGTAAAGCAGTTGGTTGCTTTTGAGACCCCAGCGCCACCAGCGCGTAACACACGTGAGGCTCAAAATTTTGTTGCTGACTACTTACGGCCTTTAGGATTTGATATTGATCAATGGGCATTATATGACAACGATGACATTGTGGTTGGAACCAAAAACGGTGATTCGACATATCAGAGCTTGATTATTAATGGACATATTGACGTTGCCTCGTTAAACCCTGATGAGCAATGGTCTTTTTCACCTTTTGAGACTGTTATTCAGGATGATCGATTAATTGGTCGTGGTGTATCAGATATGAAGGGTGGACTAGCAGCGGCATTGTTCGCCTTAAAAACTTTACATGACCAAAACATTTCTTTACCAGGGAAAGTATTATTTGAATCCGTTATTGGTGAGGAAGTTGGTGAAGCTGGCACAAAATCAACCATTGATCATGGTTATACAGCAGACTTTGCACTCGTAACAGACTCAAGTGACTTAGAGGTTCAAGGGCAAGGCGGTGTTATCACGGGATGGATAACAATTAAAAGTGATCAAACGTATCACGATGGCTTACGTCGTAAAATGATTCATGCTGGTGGTGGTTTGCGAGCAGCAAGCGCTATTGAGAAGATGGCCAAGATAATTATTGGTTTACAAGAGCTAGAACGTGACTGGGCAATAAATAAGGTGTACCCAGGGTTTCCTGCTGGTACAAATACGATTAATCCAGCAGTGATTGAGGGTGGACGACATGCAGCCTTCGTAGCAGATGAAGCGCGTTTATGGATAACAGTCCATTTTTATCCCAATGAAACCTATCAATCTGTCACTAAAGAAATTGAATCCTTTGTAACTCGTTTAGCGCAAGCCGATCCATGGTTACAAAATCACTTACCTATTTTTGAATGGGGTGGGACTTCTATGATTGAAGATCGAGGTGAAATTTTCCCAGCACTAGAAATAGATGAAAACCACGCTGCAGTTCAATCACTATTAAAGTCACACCAGATTACATTTGGAACTAGGACTAACATCTCTTTTTCGACCAGTGTCACTGATGGTGGCTGGTTTGGTGATGCGCACATTCCGGCTGCCATTTATGGTCCGGGTGATTTAAATAATGCGCATGCTGTTGATGAAAGCATTTCAATTGAGCGTTTGGTGCGGTACAGTCAATCTTTAGCACATTTTATTGCGGAGTGGACACATACTAAAAAGGAGTAATAATGGTATTTAGTCAAGAAATTCTTACAGAACTTAGCGATGTTTGGCAAGCTAATTTAAAACATCCATTTGTTCAAGAAATTGGTGAGGGTACTTTACCCGTGGAGAAATTTAAATATTATATGATACAAGATTATGTTTATCTTATTCATTATGCCAAGATATTTGCTCTAGGTGCGCTTAAAAGTACAGACCTAGAGAGCATGACGCAATTTTCAACGATTCTTCATTCAACCTTAACGGATGAAATGGCGCTTCATCGGCAATATGCTGCCCAATTTAACATTAGTGAGGAAACTTTGGCATCAGCACAGCCAGCCCCAACAACTTTGGCGTATACAAATTATTTATTGTCAGTTTCTCAAACTGGCGGACAAGCAGAACTCTTGGCAGCATTGTTGCCTTGTATGTGGGGCTATGAAGCAATTGGCAAAAGCTTATCTCACTCGCCAGGTTCCAAACACGTACTTTATAGTCAATGGATCGAGATGTATAGCTCACCTGAATTTAGCGCACTGACTAAATGGCTAATTCAAAAGTTTGATAGTATGACAGCGAAACAAACTGTTGAACAACGAACACACTTAACGAGTATTTTTAAAAACGCTCTGCGATATGAAGTGCTTTTTTGGGAAATGGCTTATCAAGAAGAAAAATGGCTTGTGCAGTAAACAAAAACAGATAAAAAGCACAGCTTTGGTGGGCTGTGCTTTTTATAATTCGATCCTTTATTTATTAAAAGCCACTTACAGGGTCTAAATATCAACAATCATTATGTTCTGCTGAATCTAATGATTTGCGTACATGGAACAAAACCTGGTGTCAATAAAATAAAGTGATCACTGTGAATCATGTAAGAGAGACGATTAAAATAATAAGAACTAATGTAATAAGTAATCTTACAATATGATGTTTGAAATGAAACGACTTGTTTTGCAAACCGTTGAGAATAGCAGTTAATTGGAAAATAATTAGCCCAATAATAGTCACTATTTTAAACGATCCCAAACCTATGAAATTTGAATATAACATAGCCAGTCCGCTGGTAATATTCAATACATTCCCCCAAAAATTTTTCGATCTCAATCCTTTTACTGATGCAGTCATCATTAGCAGCGCATATGTTGAAATTACTATTTTTAAAATGACAATAAAAATCATTATTTGTTTCTCTTTTCCTTTTGATTTAAAAACGAATTAATATAGCATATTAAAGAGACTTTTACAGCCCAGTTTTAAAATAACTTGTCCCTTGGTCTCGATAAATATGTTGGTATACTTAAAAGTTGCCTGTTAAAAGTAATACAAAAAAGCCAACGATGACTAAAAAAATAAGTAATAACGTACCTTTGATGCTTATGAATGCAAATCTTTGTTCAGGATGAAATGTAGACTCAATTAAATGAGAGTCTTGTTCAAAATTTTCTTTATTCATTAAAAATGCTCCTATAGAATTGATATATTAGTCTAATTTTAGTTGGTCATCTAGTTTACTCTATAACCTGTATCAGTTACAATGATCGCTTCATGATTATTAATTAGTATTAAATTAAGTTTTTTTCGATAGGCGTTATAAGTTTCTTGTACTGTTTTTGTAAAGGGACGTTCAATATAGTGTGGCAAAGTATAAAAATCAGTAATTCCTAAACCACTATAATCAATCAAATATGAAGCCACTTTGGGACTATCCATAATTTTGTTATATTCAATACCAGGGGCTAAACTAATAGCTCCTGGTGATTCACCAATGTAGAGCGTACCGTTTTTAATTTTTTCAGTAAGCAAAGGTAATAAATTTTTATGTTTTAATTTCTGCAAAAGATAAAACGTGTTCCCACCGGTTATAAAAAGTATTTCAGCTTGTTCAATTTTATGGACAACGGTGTCCGTATCTTCATTAGGCACATATCGATATTGCTTATTATAACATTTTTCAAAACGCTGTATTTTGATTATCAACCTCGATGCATTGGCAGCATTTACTTTGAAGTCCATAAAATGCTGAACAAGAAAAGAATCTAACAAACACTAAATCAATAATTGATGTTGTAATACTTTTACGTTGAGGTGCTTTTTTTATAAAATATAGTAAAATATATATTATTATAAATAATAGTGAAAAAGGATGTTCGAAATGACAAATGAAATATATTTTTCTAATGAAAAGGCGATTACTGCGGAAGAACTATCTCGTATTTTTTTAGCGTCGGGCATTCAACATCGACCCGTCAGTGATTTAAAACGTTTAAATACGATGTTGGAGAACTCTAACATGCTTTGGACAGCGTGGGATGACTCAAAATTAATTGGGGTAGCTAGAGCATTGACTGACTACAGTTATGCTTGTTATCTATCTGATTTAGCTGTAGATGCATCCTATCAGAAACAAGGGATTGGACACACATTAATTCAGAAAGTTCGTGAAGAAATAGGACCAGATGTTTCGTTACTACTTCTATCTGCGCCCTCTGCAATAGCGTATTATCAAAAAAATCAATTTGAGCATGTTAATAATGCGTTTTTAATTAAACGCAGACCCTTTTAGATTTATTAATCAAGTTAACATTTTATTATAAATAAGAATAACAAAAAGTAACATTTGTATTAAGTAAAATATGCTTAAGTCCAGATCAACTAGAGCATTAGATATATATCCTCAGACTTGGAGCAGCGACTAGAAAAATTACAAAAGACTATTGTAATTAAATATTTTTATCTGTACAATCACTGAAACAAGTAATTATACAGATAAGTAAAGAAGGAAATGAAATATGGTTGAGGTTTATGTTGCAAGTGCTTTTAGCAAAGATAGCTCTGGTGGTAACAAAGCTGGAATAGTTTTTGATAGGCCCGATTTGATTTCAGTTCAAAAAATGGCAATTGCCAAAGAATTAGGGTATGCTGAAACAGCTTTCATAACAAAATCAAGTTTGGCTGACTTTCGTTTAGAATATTTTACGCCTACTGAAGAAGTGCCACTTTGTGGGCACGCTACAATAGGTACGTTTGCAATCTTAAACTTACTTAATAAATTAACTAAAAGTGAGTATACGATAGAAACAAAATCAGGTTTGTTATCAATAAATATTGACCCAGATGGGATGGTATTCATGGAACAAAAGACGCCAATATTCTTTAATGAAATAGCATCGGATGAATTTATTGGCTGTTTAGATACTGATTCAATTCTTGATACGCTACCAACTCAAATTGTTTCTACAGGTTTAAGAGATATTTTACTACCAATGAAATCAACTGTAGACCTAGAAAAATTAAATCCCAATTTCGCCATTATGACAGAATTGAGTAAACAACAGGACGTTATTGGTGTCCATGCGTTTGCACTAACGGGAAGAAAGAGCAGTATCACGGCAGTTTGTAGAAACTTCGCGCCTCTATACGATATTGATGAAGAGGCCGCAACAGGGACTTCCAACTGCGCATTGGCTTGCTACTTATTTAAATATGTTGAAAAAAAATCACAATATATTTTTGAACAAGGGTATCATTTGAATAGCCCATCACGCATAGTTGTTAATTTAAAAAGTCATGATGACATCATCGATTCCGTATTTGTTGGTGGTTATGGGTATTTAGTTGAAAAAAAATCTGTGTCAGTATAATCTTATACAATTTCAGGAATATAAATTAAAAGCATTGATAAGCACTGTCAATCAATCCCAGAAACCCAATCGGACTAGGATTAACTATTGTATTCACAGTTATATTGATTATTGTGTTTATTCAGGTACTAAGGTAATTTGCTATTTATAGAAGGAATGAAAAAGGCAAGCGATTGTCTTTTTTTGACCCATTGATTTGATTAAAAATGGAGTGATTTTATCATGTTATCGTCAAATTTTAACATAGCCTGGTTTGGAATAAAGCTAAAAACGAACACAAATAATCGATAGATTAACAAACTTAGGGAGGGTGTAGTCAAGAAACTAATTCGAACTATGTTGAACATGTTATAAAGTGAATTTCAACCAGTGTTTCGTGGCAATTAAACTTACAAGTCATTGCTAAAGTTATTGTAAGTTTAGAAGAAGCAACTATATAACCATTGGGAAAAACCGTTCAATAAAAATGAAAAATTTTGTTATAGTTGAATGTAGTATTTAAATTGTAAGTTAACAATGTTTATGTAATATAGATTATATTTGGACGTTTTAAATAAGGAGCATACATGACAAACGGATACGAACAACCCTACAAAGTTTTTAAAACTGTTTTTGGAGAAATTAAGTACAACGTGGTAGGTTCTGGAGAACCACTCATACTAGTGCACGGTACCCCTTGGTCATCATTTAATTGGCGTAAATTAATTCCTGCCTTGAGCCAATGGTTCACCGTGTATTATTACGATTTGTTAGGTTATGGTGAATCTGAAAAAAATGTAGGTGACGTATCTCTGGGTGTACAAAATGAAATTTTATCTTTGTTAGTAAAGCACTGGAAGCTTACTAATCCTAAAATTGTGGGGCATGATTTCGGCGGATCTACAGTTCTACGAACATACCTGCTGAATAAAATAGAATTTGATCAAATATTATTGATTGATCCAGTTGCTGTATCACCTTGGGGATCACCGTTTTTTTCTCATGTTGCTTTGAATGAGTCGGCTTTCAATGGCTTACCTAACTATATTCACGAAGCTGTACTTGAAAAATATGTTACTGGTGCTACTTATAGCGAAATGGATGTAGAAACTTTAAAAGGAATTAAAAAACCTTGGTTGAATGATGAAGGGAAAAAGGCCTTTTACCAGCAAATAGCTCAATCAAGTCAAAAATATACGGATGAAGTTGAAATATTGTACTCCAATATAAAAAAGCCAATTATTTTGTTATGGGGAGAAGAAGATAATTGGATACCCATAAAGCAAGGCAAAAAACTTAATAAAATGATACCAAGTTCTTCCTTAATTCCAATTGGGAATGCGGGACATTTAGTACAGGAAGATCAACCAGCTTTGGTTTTGTCTTATATTCTTAAGTATTTTAAAAATTGACTCAATATTATTTATTTTCAAAGTAACGGACTAAATGCTCGCAAAGTCAGATTAACTAATCGATGCGCTATACTTTGTTTTAGTTTGTCTTGTGTAACTAGACTAGAAACGGAGCAAGTTTGTTTAAAATCAGCAATCATGTCATTTAGTGTGGATTTATCTGTCAAAACCACGCCATTTTCGAAATGGTGTACGAGGCTACGATAATCTAAATTAACAGTACCGATAATAGCGACATTGTCATCTGAAATGTAATATTTTGAATGAATAAATCCTGGCGTATATTCATAAATTTTGATGCCTGAGCTCATCAGCCGATTATAATTTGCGCGTGTCATCGCGTAAATTATTTTTTTATCTGGAATACCTGGAGTGATGATGTTAACATCTACTCCTCGTAACGCTGCTGACTGAAAAGCATTGGCTAATTCATCATCTATAATTAAATAGGGACTAGTTATTAAAACGCGACGCTGTGATGTTGACAGTAATTGAATTAACGCAAGCTTAGAGACACGATAATTATAGATTGGACTTGGTCCATCGCCAAAAGGTAAAACAAAACCTTCAGATTCAACTGGTTTTGCTAATAAATATTGCTCAATATTAAGCGTACTTGACATATTATTAGTGTACCAGTCGACAAAAAACATTTTAGTCAACTCATTAGTAGCCGATCCATCTAGACGGATAGCTGTATCCTTCCAGTGTCCAAAACGATCGATAAGATTGACATATTCGTCAGCAATATTAATACCACCTGTATAGCTAATTTGACCATCAATAATCAACATTTTACGATGAGATCGATTATTAACATCACTATTTGCATCACCAGTAAAACGTGCAAAAGGTGTTATCTCGATGCCGCGTTGATCCATCAAGGTTTTAAAATCACTCGGTAATGTCTTAAAACTGCCAATATCATCATACATCACTCTAACTTCGATGCCTTCTGCTGCTTTTTTAGTTAAAATATCTAAAATGCTATCCCAAAATTGTCCTGTCTCTATGATAAAATAATTAACAAAAATAAATTTTTCAGCTGTCTCTAAATCAATTAGTAGCTGTGCCCACATTTTTTCTCCGAGCGGGAAGTAGGTTAATTTGGTATTTTGATACACTTGATTTCCAGAGGTTTTTTCAATTAACTTGACTAATGATTGTACTTTAAACTCAGTAGGCTGCCGTAGTGTTTTGCCTTCAGTATGTTGCAGCAACTGTTCGTTAGCTTCGTCCATTCGTTTTGTGTATTTTTTAGAAAGTTTTCGTTTACCAAAAATAAAATATATCATCATTCCCGAAATGGGGACTAAAATGACTAACAGCAGCCACGGGATTTTAAATTCAGGATTTTGGTCAGAACTTATAATTATTGCGACAACGATAAACTCTGATATTATAATTGCAACACTAAAATACGGCACATATTTAGTTAATAAAACAACAATAAGCAAAATCATAAAAGTCTCAAAGATGAGTTTCATAAGTGAAAAAATAAATCTATGTGGTAGGTTGTTTTTTAGCATAAGAAAATAACTTATCTCCAATTTTTATTATGGTTAATCCGACGATAATCCGTTCTGTTAAGAGTAGTTAAACATTTTAAATAGTTGCATTTATAATTTTATTGTTGTCTATTATCTAAGTTTGACTACTATTATATTTTATTAATTATAGCATGGTATACAAATGGTTTAGTTGATCATTCTTTAAACGAGGCATTTATTTAAAAGCACTAGTAAAGGGTGTAGTGCTTTTTTGTAATTTGGTTTTTTTAATCTAGTACTACGATAGATTTCAAGAACACTTATCAATATTGAAAAACAGTCTACTAGCATTAGCAACGAACTATGTCAAAAACAATTGAAGTTCATGATTGTTTGTCAAAAAGAACAAATTAAAAAGGGTATCGTGTGATATCTTGTATCGAAACTATTGACACAATATATAGTAATAGTTTATATTATATGTACACTTATAAAAAGGAAAAGAAAAAATGAAATATAGTTTTGAGCAGAAAGCAAACACTTCGGTTACAAATTTATGGGCATTATATGCTGACGTCAACAAATGGTTTACTTGGGAAAATGATTTAGAAGAGATTTCTTTAGATGGTTTGTTTGAAACTAATACTAAAGGCAGCATGAAATTAGTCAATATGCCAACAATGGTATTTGAACTAGTTAAAGTTATTCCTGAAGAAACTTTTATTGATAAAACGACTATTTCGAATGTAGGGGAAATCTATTTCATTCACGAATTGCGTGCTACCAATGCTAATGAAACATCAATAACGCACTCTGTTGAATTCATACCTTCAAACAGAAAACCCGAAATTAATGATTTACAATTCGTTTCAAAAATATTTGAAGATGTTCCAGCAAGTATTTTTGCACTTATTAAGGCTGCTACCAATGACTCAAAAATTTAATTCCGAATTTAAAGACAACGCGGTTGATTCCGTAGGCCTCTCATTTATAAAAGTTTATAACTTATGGCACACACGTATAAAAAATGAATTACGTAAATACAATTTAACTCACCCGCAATTTATTGTTTTGTCAACACTAGCTTATTTGACGCAATACAATGATGAAGTTAATCAAGTGAATATTGCAAAACATTCTGATATTGATGTTATGACGGTTTCAGTAATTATAAAAAATTTAGAAAAATTTAGTTTTGTTACACGTAAAGCTTCAAAAAAAGACACCAGATCAAAAGTTATAAAACTTACTCCAAAGGGGTTGGATATTGTCAATGAAACTTTACCGATAATTGAGAAAGTAGATCAAAGTTTCTTTTCTGTTCTAAAAACAGAGAAAAGTCAATTTAATAATATGTTACAATTACTAATAACCACTAATTCAATCACGGATAAGTAATAAAGTATTATTTATTAACCAAGAATAAAAAACACGGTTTAATATGACTAGTGTTTTTTTTAATATTAATTTGTAGCCATCGAGAGAATTTTCAAGGTTGCTTTAACTATTAATAAATTATGATGTATAAAGTAGTAAGTTGGCACAAATCAAATTGTGCTGACTTTTTTATTTATATTTAAATTTTGAAAGGATAAACAATGACACAAAAAATATGGTTAAAACCAGACCAACTAGAAAACTATATCGCTCAACTACAAGGATTTAGGAACACTTATCAATCATTATTGACCGTTCTAGCATCTGATCGTCAGAATTTTGAGTTTAAACCTGGCGCACCAAACTTCCAAAATACACTCCAGATGTCAATGAAGTTACATCGTTACATTCCATCAGGACATCACAAACCTTTTGCGATGTCCTGATTTTCGGTAAAGAACTAGATAAACAAGTACAAACTTTAATTGAAACCAGTATTGCTTTAACCTTTGAATACCGTGACTTGACCAACTTATTAAATGGTCATGATGTTAATAGTGAAAATGGTATAAATCTGGTTGAATCTAAACTAAAACAAGCGAAAAAACAATTTTATGAATCCTCACGATAGGTCATATTAGGCTATTAATTTTTAAAACGTTTATCATCTTGATGTTATAAACGTTTGTTAGTCTGAAATTGTAGTTTACTGATCAAAGGAGAATAAAAAATTAAATAACAGCAGAAGAACCAAAGAAAAGGAGACGACAACCTCGATTAAACGAAAATCAGCGCTACTTAATCGAACATTTGTGGAATAATGAACAACTCTCACAAACTGATATTGGTCGTCAATTAGGGTATGATCCGTCAGTGATTAGTCGTGAATTAGACCGTGGCAATGTCCTGGATTTCTCTAATCTAGACCGTCACACTTTATTAAGAATGAGCATTCATGCACGGATTAAGTATTCGGCGCAACGTGGTCAATACATTGTGACTAAAAAGCGCTTTCGCATGGGACAAGGGCTATTACTTACTCCGGAATTAAAGGAACTAATTGAGCACTGGATTAATGTAGAATATTGGAGGCCAGAACAGATTGCCGGCAACGTGCAAGATGTGGAAGTATCGTCCTCAACGATTCGAGATTGGTCAAAAAGAGGACTAATTAATATTCGTACCCATAAATATCACCGACAAGATGGTTCTCCCAAACAACGTGAGTTAGCTAAAAACCAACGGGCACGCCAACGAGAGATTGCTCGCTTACGAGAAAACTTACAAAAAAGTGGTGAGTTGGTACGTCATTCCATCTATGATCGTTCACCAGTTGTGGCTAAACGTAAACAATTTGGTCATTGGGAAATTGATTTAGTGTTACCAATGAAACAAAACAACGGTCAATATCAAGACCACTCCGCTATTATGACAGTCGTTGAACGAAAGACTAGATTCTACGCCTTGATTAAAGTTAAAAGTAAACAATCGAAAGATATGATTGAAGCGTTTAAACTATTTTATGAACGTTATGGCAAAGTGGTAAGAACGATTACGGCTGACAACGGGTCTGAATTTATCTCTTGGGATTTTTTAGAATACGTTCAAAAAGAGCTTAAAATTAAGCTCTATTACTGCACACCATCATCACCACATCAACGAGGTTCTAACGAAAACCGCAACGGTAAACTGCGTGATTGGTTTCCCAAAGGAACCAGTTTTAAGCCAGTGAAGCAACGACAACTAGATGAAGTGGCTGATAAAATGAATGCCATGCCAATGCGAATAGCATTACAAGGTAAGAGTCCAATTGAGTTGTTTGATAAGGAATATAAAACAATGCAAAGGTATCGTCGTGCGTATGAGAAAAGAAAATTAAAACAAAGCAAACAAAACTAATTCTCAGCAGTATGCAATAAATAATGTTTCAAGCTTGACTTTTTTAAATGGTAATATATAATTTACTTAAGTAATATATACATTACTTAAAAAGGATATTTGTGATGCTTACAAACAATGTCAAAAAATTTAGAGTTGAAGCTGAAATATCTCAAAGGGATCTGTCTTATATTGCTGGCGTTACTCGTCAAACAATGAGCTTAATTGAGAAAGGTGAGTATAATCCAACAATCAGCCTGTGTTTGAGAATTTGTTATGGACTGAATAAGACGCTTGATGAAGTTTTTTGGTTAAAACAGGGGGATTTTGAAAATGAAAAAAGTCGTTGATGAACGTTTAAAGATACAATTAATCAAAAATTTTAAAATAGCCTTTCTCGTTGAAAATGCCGTTATTATATTAATGTTAATTTATCAAAGCTTTAAAAATATGGACAAAGCAATTAGTGCCAGTAATCCGATCTGGACTGCGTTAATCGTCGGTACAATGACGCTATCATTTCTATCAGTTAATGTCACTGCAAGCATTGAAGATAAGCCAAAAAGGTCAAACTTAAAACTATTGTCTTATTTCATGCTTATATTTATTATTGGTAGCTTATTTTTTATGGTTATATTGCCAAAGCATATTTTACTGGCTTTTCTTTGCGGGACAGTAATCGCTGTATTTGTATCAGGTCTTTTAATTTATGAAAACCACTACCGATACCGAGATAATTAAATACTGCCAATTGCTTTTCAAGTCGATACACTATAATATTGTTATCTGTTCGATAATATGGTAAATTCAATGAATTACACGTCTTAATTTTTTGGAGGTATTATGACTGATCAAACGCAAATAATCATTATGGTTATTTTTCTCATGATTTATATTACAGGTGTGACTATCTATACAAAGTTACACTATAAACAAAGCATACGTAAAACTGGCGTTGATGTTTCAACTAAATCACCAAAAGAGTTACGTAATTTGTTCCTCAAGTAGTTCCTAATCAACTTAATTTTGCTAATTATTTGTTGTTTACCAATCTAATCATCTAATTAAAACACTATAAAAATACCTTAAACAACTAGCAATTGTTTAAAGGTTTTTTTATTTAACTATTTTTTCTTGCTAAACAGAACAATTGTTCGTATAATGAAATTACGGTTTTGTTGGGAAAAGATTAATGATTAATTAAATTACACGATAAATAATTTATTAATTTTTTGTTAGACTTAGATAAAGAGGAAAATTTAATGAACGCAATTATTTTTCATGGATCAGCACCACATGCTACGGTAGACAAATTCTGGTATCAAAATATCGCTCAGAGTTTAACTGATAGTGGGATTACTGCAGTTGTTGTTGATTTACCAAAACTTGATCAAGAATCCTTAACAGAAACATTAATTAGAATTAATGAAATGAATTTAGTAATTGATGAAAACACTATTTTGATTGGTCATTCAGCTGGAACAAATATTATCTTTGCTTTGTTGGAAAACATCAGCATTCAAGCTAAATCTGTCTATCTAATTGCTGGTTATAGTCAGCCAAATGGTATGCGACATACAACGTTAAAAAATTCTTATGACTGGAATAAGATTAAGAACAATTCAAAAGAATTCTATATACTTAATTCGTTTAATGATCCTTTTAATTGTGATGAAAAACAAGGTAAAATTTTGTTTGATCATTTGGGTGGTACTTTAATTTTGCGTAATGATGGCCATTTTACCAAAAAGAACCAACCATTATTGAAGCTATTGTTAAAACAATATACGTAATTTTTGTCATAACGGTTTGTCAAAATTACAATTCAAACATTTAAAAGTTGTAAATTATGAGTTAAGTCAATAATGTGATTAAATCAAAAAATACAGATACTCAGCAAAACAGATTGCATATTGGGTATCTGTATTTTTTTAGAAACTTAGTTGCGGAATCAAGATGTTAAACAACCTTAAAATAAGGATTAGAAACCAATGTATTTTCCGAGTTATTTGTTAATAATGTAAATAAGTATAGTTCATTATTCAATAATCAAGAATATTTTGAAACATATAATTTAGCTTTGATTGAGGACACACTGCCTTCAGAAACTAAAAACAAGTTATTTGTAATTGAAATCGAATCAATACTAAGACAATTTATCTTGCTTCAAAAAGAAAATAAAATTGATGTTAATAATTTAAAATACATGCACCAACCAAGATATGACAATATTCATTCATTTATAAAAAATAAATATTTAGAAATTAATCAGAATGTTGTATTTAAATATTTTCAAAATGACAATAAAATTTTGAAAATATTTAATTCTTTTAATTACGTTGAAGAAAAATTTTTATCAAAAACAACATTAAACAGCATATTGAAAGCAACTACCCATGTTACCAGATACTCAAATTTATTTTCTACAAGTGAATCTAATTATTTAAGTTATTGCCTTGATAATTCTCTATTTAGTGACGCACTTTCCTTAAGAAACATATATTTACATGGTGCGTCTAAACATTTTTCAGATGAAGATCATCGCATAAATTATCTTCGAATTTTAAATTGTATGTTAATTATTATTGCTAATATTAATGATGAATTGATTTATAAAATAGATACTCTAGAAAAGATTGAAACTAATAATTAAACAAAGCGCTCTAGTGTAATTAAAGTATCTTGTAAAAACGCATCAAGATGTTTAATTGAGCCATAGAAGTATAATTCAATAATTGTAAAAGTAAAAATTTATTTAGGAAAGGAGCATAGATGCCCAGAATTCCAAAACTCAAAATCAATTTTGAGTACGAAAAAAAAGAAGAAAGAAAAACCTATCAAAATTCCTAAAGTGCATACTTTGAACTTAGGTCGGGTTCGTTCGATTGTCCTATTAATATTAATAGGTTTTTTTTATTTACTTTAGTTATGTGCTACTTTTAGCAAATGAAACTGCGCATAAGAATAAAACCTTACAACAAACAGTTGCTACTTTGAATCAACGTATTAACCAAGAAAATGCTGGAACAACCAGTTATAATCCACTAGTGGATCAGTACATGACCTAGTTTTTAAAAATCCACTATTCACCATCAAATGGTGATTTAGATAATCCAACAATAACACATTGTGCGGGAAAAGATTATACCATTCAATATAGCCAGACAAGCCGAAAAACAAATATTAAAAAGTTTCACCAGTGATTTGGAAAATTAAATCGTATTACTACATGGTTGGTTCGATACTAAGACCCAAAAATTTATTCCTATCAAAATAAATACCACGAACTAATGTGTCATATATACTTGACACACTTGATGGAATATTTTAGACTAGTGTTAGTCACATATAAATGACACTGGAGTTCAGTATGAATCATATCAAAGAGTATCGCAAAGCAAAAAAAATGTCACAATACGAATTAGCACAAGCAATTGGGGTAGCGAGACAGACCATTAATTTGATTGAAAATGATAAGTATAATCCATCATTATCGCTTTGTTTGAAGTTAGCTCATGTGCTTGAAACTGATCTGAACACACTTTTCTGGGAGGAATATAATGAAGACTAAAGAAACACTAGCAACAAAACTACTCAAACGCTTTTATGGTGTTCAGGGGGTATTAGATGAATATCGGCGTAATGAAATTTATAAAATAGGAAATACCGGCTTTATAGCTATGTTTTACTATGCCTTATTTAGTAACTTTATTGTTTTATTGGTTTTTAGTCTCGATAACCATCGGCATACTGAAGATATCTTAATGTGGTACATTATAGCGAACATAATCTTTCTAATATGTGGTATTTGTGGGTATGTGCTGATTACAACACGTCGTCGTCATTTGTTAGAGAATGAAGTTCAAGATATTGAAACTCAAAAGAAACACCTTAAATACTTAGCCATACGTCAAGGAATTTTCTTTGGAGTGTTCAATTATTTATTTACCGTACTAATGTCTCCGGAATTTAGTGATCTTCGGTCTATACGTTCTTTATTTGGAGCAATTTTTGCTGGTACATTCTTTGGTGTAGCCATGTACTTATTTCAAAGAATGAATTTAAAGAAAGTATAGTAAATAATGATTAGACAAAAACATCTTAAGTTTTTCATGCTTATATTTTTGGGTGGTGTGATAGGTTATTTAATGCAAATGGCTCCGCATCTAAAATATCAATGGAGTCAAAACATAATCACCTTTATGGCTACTGATTTAGGTTCTTGGGCAGTTATTACTTTGATAATCTGTTCATATTCTGATAGTTGGCAAGAGTCAGCTATGAATACGGTGGCTTTTATGTGGAGCATGGTTATAACTTATTACGTTTTAAATCCATTAACTGCTACAGGTAACTTACACTGGATTGTTTTAGCAATTTTAATGTTACCCATTGGGGCGATAGGATATTTTTACAAAACTAAAATAAGTGTGGCGCTATTATTTATCATCGGTTGTCTGTTTGCTCTTACAATACAGATTATGACGATTATTAAAATGGTTACACTAAACCAAATGATTGTACAAAATCAAGCGGGCATATTAATCATTGTTCATCAAACCTGGTTTGCTTACACAAATCGTATACTACTTGCTTTGATAACTATATCTGGTATGTTTGCAGTGATAAACTATTGGCGAATTAAGTTGAGGAAGGGTAAACAGAGTAGAGTAATTAATAATTAAAAAAGGAATGCATCATAAAACAATGTCAGCTAACTGCTCGACTAATAAAAAGCAACCCCAAATTACCTTTTTTTAAATCATTTGGATCAAAAGATTTCCAGTATACGGAAGTATACGAATTTGCTCGCTATGCGTCCACTAAAAAATTGTCCTTTATTTATACATTGAGATTGTTTCAAAATATGTTGTCTCATATACCAGATAATGCTGTTATTGTTGCATGTATTGATAGTGATTTATATGACAAATTTTGTAGATTGGGTTTTCCTTTTGATAAAATAAGTGAGCCTATATTTTATCTAGGGTCACTGACAGTTCCAGTAAATGCTAAAGTGAAAAATATAGAAGATTGGCTCAATAAACACAAGAGAATTTGCAGTCAATAGTTTGAGTTGCTTATAAATACTCTTATACTAAAACAATGAGTAATTTTTATTTAGTCCGCTTAATTATAGGTGTATTTTTATATCAAGTGGTTATTCACAAGACCTTGAACCTGACAGAATATAAATGATTTATGAATCAACCCATTAAAGCGCTGTTCGTTCACTTCAACATGCACCTATGGTTTGCAAAAAAAGGGTCAAGAGACACGACCTGAAATGTTGAAACAAGAAGGAAAAGAAAAAGGCCAGCCAATTGGTGTATGCTGACACATTGATAGTTCTTGATGAAAAGACACTAGACAAGCCAGCATCAAATCAAAGTAAGAAAGCTACTAACCAAGCTGACAAAAATAAATAACAAGGCGGTCTTGCGACTATACAAAGGCAGTTTGCATTTAATCTAAACAAGATTATAATGAAAATAATTTCTGTGGAGGTTATATATGTATAGGGTAAGAAGATTTTTAAATACTGATGCTGAGTTAGTTGCTCAATTAATAGCTAAGACAATGAAAACAACTAATATAAAAGACTATTCAATGGAATACATTGAAAACGATTTAAAGTCACTACAAGCGAATGATGTAATTGAACGTGCAGAACAATTTCATTGTTATGTTATCGAAAATTCTGATAACTACCAAATTATAGGTGTCGGTTCGATTGGCCCCTTTTGGGGAAGCCAGTCTGAAAGTAGTCTATTTAATATTTTTGTTGACCCAGATTATCAAGGTCACGGTTTGGGCAGAAAAATAATTGAAACCTTGGAAACAGACGAATACTTTTTAAGAGCCTCACGTATTGAAATACCTGCATCTAAAACGGCGTTACATTTTTATCAGAAAATGGGCTACGATTTTAAAAATGGTATAGATGAAGTCGATTCCGAAGAGTTGTATCGTTTAGAAAAATTTAACCCTACTTCAAAACGTCAGACCAAGTAGCTCTGATTAATATAATGAGAAAGATTAAAGGCTGATTAAACAATCGGTCTTTTTTGGTTGTTACAATGGCACAGAACTTGATTTATTTTAGCTTTATAGCTGGGGTTTGGCTCGTCTATGTTGGATTTTTTTTCCCTACATTGTTGCTCTTTATGAGCTTAAGTCGCTCACTACATTTAGCTATGATAATTGCTAGTGTGATGACTATTTTATTTATTGTTGTACAGCAAACTTTTAGGGATTTGCATTTAATCAATCAATTACAAGAGAACATTTGAACAAAAATTTTTTTAAACAATATACTTACATGTGTAACGTTAAACAAGATAATATTGACTACGCCAGCTTACTTTGGTACATTATCTTTATTTGATAAATAAGGAGATAATAATGAATTGGAAAAAGTTTGCTTCAACAATAGGTGGTATGTGGTTAGCATACCTAGTATACAAAGTAATTACACTAATTCTTTTGTATACCTTTGATGGGTTACAATCAAAGCCGTATTATGAATTCATTTATTTTATTATTGTTGTTTCTATTACATTAGTAATTTTCAATTGGACAAAACGGTTTTTCAAACAGGAAATTATATTTAGCCCGAATATTGTTGCTTTAAAAAAACAATGGTCAATACTGATAGTCCCTCTATTCTTGTATGGCATCGATACATTTGCAATTCTCCCCAGTGCAACAGAATATTCTTTTTATATCGTTATGGCTTCTATTGCTAGTGCGTTAGGCGCAGCTATTTTTGAAGAAATGCGAGATCGAGGCTTTGGTGGTATCGGATTGGCATTATCTATTGAAAATAGTCAATGGAAACCGATGTTTATTGCAATCGTAACTTCTTTTATTTTTTCAATAACACATTATTTTAATTTACTAATGCCTAATGCACCTACACTTGTAGCTACAAATCAACAGGTAGTTTCCACATTCTTCTTGGGCATGACCTCGATTGTTTTATATATGCGAACTGGAAGCATATTCTATAGTATTTTAATTCATTTTTTGAATAATTTTACTTTCTGGACACCTACATCTGATTTATCTCAAGATGATGGTTGGGCATCTATGTTAATTTTTTACGCTCTTATTCCTGGGCTATATTCCTTGTGGTGCTTAAGACCCAAAAAATCAGAAATGAATTTAAAATATTTACCCGACAAACAATCAGACTAACTTATTGACAAACAGTTTCTCAAAATATGTAAGCCATCGAATACGATGTCAAGACTGATAGGAATTATCATTTTTTGAACAAAACAAAAGATAGATACTGTAAATTAATTAAAAAAATATTTGAGAGAAAGGATAAGAGCTGATAAACAGCTCTTTTTTATTTAAAAATTATGGAAAATTCAAAAAAGTATAAATTATAAAAATCGAGTAAGTTGTGAGTTGTCGGAGCCGTTACAGTTGCTGGTGTTACTGTGAGTGCTAACATATGTAAATGCTGATACAGTTTCAACGACTGATGCACAAGCTGTTAAAACAACTGATGCCACGCAAAACGACAAGCAAGTTCAATTAACTGCTTCATCAACTTGTATAGCTACGGACAAGGCGACAACTGATGATGCCACTAAATCTGCAACTGTTTCTTCAACTGCTGAAAAAAGCACAGTGCCAACAACTGCTGGTTCAAGTGTGACACAAGACCAAGCAAAAGATGCGGTCGATAAAGCACAAGATACCGTTAAGAGTGATGCGGACACCGCTTCAAAAGCTGGTGTTGATGTGACCACTGGTAAGACAACTGATGTCATAATCAATGATGACAACGCTTCATCAAAAACAAATGAAGTCTTATCTGATTTGAATAAGCAAGGTCAAGCAGATTTGGATAATGCCACATCAGACCTTGATAAACAAGTTGATACTAGTGAAAAAGCTGGTATTAAAGTCAACGTTGAAGTCGCACAATCTTCACCTGAATATAAGGACTTGTCTGGACTAGAGGGTCAAGATTTGTTAGATGCAATGGCTTATAACATTAACTTGTATAAGCAAGCAATCGCAGACGGTATGGCAAGTGAAAAAGCTGATACTGAAACATTGTCAAAGTTAACGGCTGAATACCAACAAAAGCAATCTGATTATGCTAAAGCTAACGCTGACCATGATGAAGCGGTTAAACAAGGCGAAACTGATTTGAATAATGCAACATCAGACCTTGATAAGCCAGTTGAAGCAAGCAAAAATGCTGGACTTGATGTTAGTGTTGAAGTTTCAAAAGTTTCGCCAAAGTACAAAGATTTGACTGGCTTAGAGGGTCAAGATTTATTAGATGCAATGGCTTATAACCTTGATTTGTACAACAAAGCAGTAGCTAGTGGTGTTGCTAGTGAAAAGGCTGACCAAGCAACACTCGTTAAATTGACGGCTGAATATCAAAAGCAAGTAGCGGACTATGAAGCACAAAAGGCAGCGGTTGATAAGGCAAATGCTGATAAAAAAGCAGCCTATGAAAAAGCACTTGAAGATTATATGAATGGGACTAACCATACGACAAGTATGACAGCCCAAACGCAAACTGATGCTTCATCTGGTCAATATCAAACCTTTATGAATGCCACTGTTGATCAAAAAACAGGTGAGTTTACGCTGGAACACGATATGAACGACGGTGTACACATCATTGGTCATGGTGTTTTGAAAGGTAAAGTCAATTGGAAGATTGTTTCAAATGGTGACGGCACAGAAACCGTGACGATTTCATCAATTGAATTGTATTCATATATGTATACCAATGCTTATCAAAACCAAGCGGTTAACCAAAATATCAATTTCCACGTCTATGACAATGACGGCAACGAACTATTTTCGGT
Organism: Leuconostoc sp. XM4; assembly: GCF_055698815.1. Lineage (NCBI taxonomy): Bacteria > Bacillati > Bacillota > Bacilli > Lactobacillales > Lactobacillaceae > Leuconostoc > Leuconostoc sp. XM4. Next base: position 996,166 of record NZ_CP134507.1, read on the forward strand.
TTACCATGACGGCAATACGACATTCTCAAAGACAATCAATAAGACTGCTCAAATTAACAAGACTTTCAAAATTTCACCAAATGAGACTAGTCCATTGACACAGGTATTGGTTGTTGATGATAACTGGATTTGGAATAAACACGGTCAAGTATCAACGCAAATTAAGAATACTAACGTAGCGCCAAAGGCACCAACTTATGAGCAAGACCCTGTGAAGCCTACGGCACCAAAAGCAACAGTACATCATGTACAAGTTGTCGCACCTGCTAAAGGTCAAGAGCCTGCTGTACCAGTTGCTAGTGTTAAAAAGGTAACGGTTTCGGATATGCCAAATGCTGATAAGCCACAACCACAAAAGGTTGCAGTGCATTATTACAACATTAAGAAAACACCAAAGGTTGAAAAGACAGCTACACCCGAAACGCCAAAGGCAGTTGAAACGGCAAGTATTTTGCCAACAACGCATGCTAATGAAAATCAGGGTGGCGTTTTGTTAAGTGCATTGGCAGGGTTAGCTAGTCTTGGTTTGGCTTTTGGTATCTCAAAAAAAGGTAAAAAGCAAAACTAATAAAAACAACTGATCTCGTGACGTTATCACAGAATATAACCAAATGGGGTGTGAAGCCCAATTGTAAAGGAGACTGTTATGTCAGTTATTGAAAATCGAGAAGTGAAGAAACGTCTCAATTATTTACAGTCACAATTAGACTTAGTGGACTCTGCTTGTTGGCACGCTACCAATTTTAGTCGCTAGCGTTGAAAATGAGCGTACGATGGCGCAATTTGATGAAGCAATGAGTCAATTTAAGACTGATTTACAGAAATTGTATCGTGACTTGTCAGTGTTTAATGATATTAAATTTTAAGAAATGGAAGTATAAGAAATGCAGAAACAACTTTTAATCGCAGGTTCAGTGCTTGGTGCTTTAGCATTAGGTCATCAAGCAGTCAACGCTGATACGGTACCAACCACAACTGATACTAGTACAGCACAATCAGTACAAGCAACTGCTAAGGTGTTGCCACAAGTTAAGAATGGCATCTTAGCATTGGCAATGTCTGGTTTAGTTGCTTTGGGTGGTTTGATTTACAAGCGTAAGCATTTGTGATTCTTAATCAGTTGTGACGGATATGTTATAATACTAGGATATTAATATTATATTGATTTTTTCAATACCTTAAAAATTGGAGGAGTAATAAAAATGCCTTACGTTATTTTTATTGCATTAGAGGCTGTAGTCAAATAAGGGTGTTCATTTAAAGAATAAATAAACTAAGAGGTTAAAAAATGGACACCCGAAAAAAATCTAAACTATCCGTAGCATTACTTTGCTTATTAATTGGTTTTCCGCAAATAAGCGAGTCAATATTTACACCAATATTGCCCACACTAAGCAAAGCATTGAAAGTTACTGATTCTAATATTCAATTGACCGTAAGTATTTATTTTATTGGATTCGCTCTAGGCGTATTGATTTGGGGTATACTATCTGATAAATACGGCAGAAAGCCAATCATGCTAATGGGAATTTTGATATACCTATTAGGCAATATCTCCTTACTGTATTCTAATAGCTTTTACTTAATTATGATGAGTCGTTTTATTCAAGCTTTTGGCGCTAGTGTAGGATCTGTTATCACACAAGCAATCATGCGTGAAAGTTACTCAGGTTCAAAAGCTACCAAAATTTTTGCGACTGTCGGCGCAGTTATCTCTATTGCACCGGCTATTGGGCCGATTATTGGCGCGCAACTAGTCACTCATTTTCATTACATGAGCGTATTTTTATTTCTAATAGTATTGGCCATAATATTATTGATACTCACTTCCGTTAAGCTACCTGAAACTAACTTGATGAAAGTTGATTATTCGCTTAAAGCATTAATAACCGTTGCGTTCAGGTTACTAAAAGACAAATTCGTTCTATTGAATGCTTTTGCCATTGCAGTTTTCAATGCAATATTGTTTAACTTCTATTCTGAAGCACCATTTATTTTTATTAATAATTTAAAACTTAGTACCAGTGCTTACGGCAATACAGGTATTTTAATTGCTCTAGGAACGATTACAGGTGCTTATGTTGTCAATAAATCAGCCGTGAAAACTAACAGTTTTAATGTTATTCGATTAGGAATCTGTATTGCTGTTGCCTGCTCAATTTTTTCAATTTGGGCTTTTTCTAGTGCCAATATTTTGATGATTTACATTGCAATCTTTGGTATATTCTTAGGCATCAATATTGCACTACCTGTTATTCTAAAAACCTCTTTAAATGCTTATGAAGAAGTTATCGGTATTGCTAGTGGGATTTTTGGTCTTATGTATTATTGTATGATTGGCATTTTGACTTTCATCATGAGTATCATTCATACTGGAAACATTCTAGTTTTTCCAATATATACTTTGGCATTGGCAATTGGCTTATCTATTCTGATTTTCGTCAATAAAAGTAGTTATAAAAATGTCTGATTAATTATTAAACTTCAAGAATCAATCATATTTTATGATTGATTTTTATTTTGCTAAAAATTATTGAAAGGGGGGTGTGAAATGCGTGGTCTCCCAAAACTCAAAGTGAATTTTTAGTATGAAAAAAACAAAAGGAAAAAGCAGTAAAAATACCTAAAGCTCATACAATGAATTTAGGTAAGGTACGTAAGATAGTTCTCCTATTTTCAATAGGACTTTTTATTTACTTTAGTTATGTATTGGTACTTGCTAATGCGATCGCTCAAAAGAATAAAACGTTGCGTGCAACGGTCACAACTTTAAGCAAAAAATTGGATAAAGCAAGTGCTGGTACAACAAGTTACAACCCTGTTGTCGGTCAATATCTTGCCAACTTTTTGACACTTTATTATGCTTCATCAGATAGTAACGCTGACAGTCGTTCGTTCCCAACAATTAAGCAAATATTTGGCAAATAATATCACACTACCTAACAACGTGGGTAATTCCAAAAGGAAGTTAGATAGTGCTAAATTAAATGGCATATTCACTATGTCAACGTACCGTATGCACCAGAAAATGAAAAACTAACCGTGATTGGTTTGCCTTATGTTGCGAACACGATTGATAGTGTTGGACACATTGGCAGTGCTATATTTTCAAAAACTGGTAAGACAATAAACAATAATGAAGTCACGACAAAAGTCGTTAAGTTTACCAAACAATTTGCACAAAATATGTATCATCTTCAACTAAATATATGTCAATGTTAATGTCCGACCCTGTGGGGTTAAATGGTGCAGTTGACCTTGTGACGTTAGATGATAGTAGTATCAAAGTAACTGGTATGAGTGAAAAACCAGTTGTGACAGCGACAATGACAGTTCAAGTTCATGGTACAAACATTTTGCAAGTACAGACAATTAGGTTAGATCTGAAGAAACAATCATCAACCTATTTCGTGACTAAATTTGTACAAGCATAGAAAGGAGTATTATGGATATTTATAACGCTTTGAAACCTGTGTTGCTTTTTGGTGTTGTTGTTATCGCTGGTGGTCGGGCAATCGGACATTATGGTAAGAACGAAACAAAAGATATGTGGGTTACAATCTTAATTGATGGTGTTTTGGCAATCACAACATTGATCAATGCCTTGATTATTTTTGTGTTCAAACTTTATACTGTGAATAATAGTACTTTAACATGGGGTTTTGCTTTATTGGTTGGCACACTAGTTGGCGTTTACCAATTAAACAAAGTATTCAAAGTTGATGATTTACCATTTGAGACAACTGTTAAATATGCCTTAACGCATTAATTTCGCAGCAACTTGCCACGTCCTTGTGTTTTTTGTAGAGACTGTGTTTTACGCTTGCGTCTTACAGACTCTTTATCATGCGATTGTGAAAGCGCCACAGAGCAGACGGAATTGAGTCTTTTGAACCCTCAATTAATTTTACAGGTGTGGTATAAACCACGCCTGTAAAATTAATGACTAGCGGGACTGGGGTAGACAATATTCTTTTGAATTTTACCTATTGATTGTTGACAATTAAATACTTTTAGATTAATATGTAACATGTTAACTAATAAAGGTTAACATGTTACATACTTGGAGGAACTTATGGAAAAGCAAGAAATGAAAACATTAATAGAAGATGCTTATGCAGATGTATTAAATAACCTCAAGGTAGAAAAAATAGAAAGATACTTTGATACGCAATATCTCCAAACAACAGATAGCGTAAACTCAACGTTCAACCAATTCAAACAACATATCGTGGCCCTACAAAAGGTAACACGAAAAATACAAGTAACCGAATTTCAAGAAGAAATGTTTGATGTAGAAAATCAGAAAATATTTCTTCATTATGTAGTTAACGTTACCAAAATTGATGGAAAAGTAGGCCATGTTGAAGTGTTTGCGGTATTTACAGTAAATGAAAATAAAATTGTTAGATGCGAAGAGCTCACGCGGGCGTTGGATGATAAAACTTTAAATGACTTAGGTAGTAAACAATGACGCAAAATTTACAGAATAGTATAATTAAAAAATTAATTAGATTGTACAGTGCTCAAGCACAAGTTCGAAATAAAAAAGACCATCTCAGTCAGTCAAACGATTTTCAAAGTCTTAATGAGGTGCTCTCATTAAGACAACTAGAAGCCTTGTCCTTAATCAATTCCAACACTCAGTGTGGTATTACAAAATTATCAAGCATGCTGTCTATTAGTAAACCTGCTGTTTCAAGGCTTATCAATAAACTTGAAATCAACCAATTAATTACCATCACTTTCGGTCAAGATAAAAGGCAAAAAATAGTTCAGCTAACTTCTCAAGGAAAAATATTGGCTGCACAACATGATCGCTTACATAGTCAAGCTGTTAAAGACTATTTAGATATTTTAGATAATTTTGATAATAATGAGTTACTAGCGATTGAAAAATTTATAGATGCACTGAATCAGAATGTAAAGTTATGATTCAGTGCTTTTTTATTAGGTTAGCCATAAAAGTTAGTAGCATGAGCCACATTGTCCATTTAATAATCAAGTGAATTGGTGCCCGAGTAGTAATAACCATGTTGTTGTTATTACTACTTTGATCATGCTAGAATGATGGCATTCTAGCATGGTACCAAATATTAGGAATGAAATCTTACTAGCAGTACTCAGAACACCAATTTAAATAGTGTATAATTTTAAATAGCTGCTTTTATTTTTCTTGACATCTCAATATAAACTCGTTCGTCTTTTAGTGTACCGTGCATAATCTAACGTAACAGAGGCTTGTTGACACGTTGGCGCACAAGGGATTACACAATTTACTAAAAATCCAAAGTCAATAATTTGAAATAGAGTAACGTTTTTGTAACATTCGTTATTTTAAAAGCTCATAAGTCCTGTGTGAGCTTATTTTTTTTGCTTAAAAACAGCCTAAATATTAAGAAACTGTTAAGAAACCGTCTTCATGACGGTTAATTATTGGTAATAAAATCAATGGAAATTGACAACTAAAACAAGGGAGAAAGAGACAAAATGAAACATTCTTTTGGATCAATTGTAAAAGCCTTTCGGGACCGAAAAAGACTAACACAATTGGAATTAGCTGTGAAATCAAAAGGGGAATTATCAACGGCTACAATTTCAAAAGCTGAAACGGATCCAAGTTACAATCCAAAGCTAACTACATTCATCAAGTTTTACAAAATTATGGATGTACCGTTTGAAGAGATTGTTGCGACATTAGAGGGGAATGCTGATGACAAATGACCAAGACACGCACAGGAAAATGGAACGAGTTAGCCGAGATCAAGTTGAAACTAACGAACGATTCTATAAGATTCCAAAAGCATTATTTGAAAATGAATTTTATGCTGAAATGAAACTCGAAACAAAAATGGCTTATGCCATTCTACGTGATCGTTTTCTGTTATCAATTAAAAATAATTGGATTGATAAAAATGGTGATGTCTACTTAATTTACAAGAATAGTGACCTGCAAACAATACTTAGTGTCGGTGAGAAAAAAGTCATTAGTTTAAAAAAGGAACTAGCAATTTTTGGCCTACTTGAGGAAGAACGTCAAGGCCTAAATAAACCAAACAGATTGTACGTTGGCAACATAAATGCTGATATTGAAGTTATTCACAGGACTAATCCATTGGGGGACAAGGAACTGTCAAAACGGCAGTTCCGGAACTGTCAAAATGACAGGTCAAGAACCGCTAAAACAACAGGTCAAGAACTGTCGAAAAGACAGTCAAGTGAGACTGAGAGTAGTGAGACTAATTTAAGTGAAACTAAAACCCCTTATTTGGATGAGGACGAAATAAATAATAATCATTGTTCAAATAATTTTCAACACTCGTTTATCGCAATCGGAAAAATAATCGAAAAAAATCCTGGGTTACGAAATGTTGTTCAATCTTTGATTCCAGACTTACTGCTGAATGAACCAAAACAGGCAGAAATTGTTGTCAATGCACTTGATTGTGGGTATAAATATTTGGCGGCTGAACTTGAAAAAGGTAATTCTGTTCTGACTTTACAAAGGCAATTACAAGGTGACGTCAGCAATGTATTATTTCTATCAGAAATTGGTTCTAAGCAATTGGAATATATGAGCGACCATTTGATTGATATTAACCAGTATGGCAATTACTTCGCAAGTGGCCTGGAAAATCGTTTGAGAATTGCTGTCACAACAAGCCAATCGGCATCAGGCTTTTAACTTTAAATTTGAGAGAGGAGAGAAAAAATGGCAAACCAATACAACATATTTATTGCAGTAGATTTCTTCAATGCAGATATACTTTTTGTGGCTAATTCATCAGGTGAACTCAGCCGAAAAGTTATCAAAGCAATTGAAAATCATGAATTAGAAAGTGATGGCGCAGTGAGGTTATACCGTACCTCTTATCAATCATTTAAAGCAATTCAAACACTGATGACACGCTATCATTTACCGTTCCATGAAGCCGCAAGACCGAAAGGGAGAGATTATGAAAGTCAGACAATTAACGCTGTTGGATGAGCAAAGTTTACACGAACTGCAACAAACCAAATATGTCGTCATTCTCGTTAAGGAATTAAAAGACAATCTCGTTCAACCAACCAAAAAACAAGCCTTTGTTTGCTTAAAACCAAGTGAGATGAAAGTCAAAGGTGAGCTGTTTGATGATTGTCTAGGAAATCATTACATCGGCTGTACAGTCCTAAAGGGCATTCATTATTCTGAATCTGGTGACCAAATTCCTGTGTTTAAACTACCAAATAATATTCAAGATTATTTAGTCAACCAATTGACACCAATTATTACTTTACTAGATCAAAGGAGGAGAAATTATTATGCAAATTAATCACCACATAGGACGTTTAGTTCGTGACGTAAACTTTAACGTAAGGGGCGAAAATGAAACTAAAATTGCCTATTTCAAATTAGCCATCAACGATCTTAAAGATGGCAAAGCCACTTACATTGATTATGTTGCTTTTAACAAAACGGCAGAATTAATTCGAGATTATGTGACTGATGTTGGTCAAGTAGTGGAGGTTGAATTTGTGATGCGCAATCACAATTACACCGATAAAAATACTGGTCAAAAAATATACGCCATGCAAAATCAAGTGACACAATTCCGCATCTATAAATCAAATCCGTCATCAAAGAAGCCTGATGTTCAAACACAGGTTACCGACACTCAGAAGACTGACATAGCTGATACGGATTTACCACCATACCCTGACTTTAGTAGTAACGCATTTGAATATGTAGAGGGGTAAGACAATGACAGCAATAATCACAATAGCTGATAAACTTAGAAATATCTTTCAAAGATTTAGTCGCTTTGGTACATGGTTTTTGGAACATCAACGACGTAATTTGATTGGCATATTTAGCCTATTTATTCTGATAGCTTTCGGGACAACTGTGATGGTTAACATTACACCTCGCCCTTCAAATTTGCCAAGTACGGAGTTAAATACACCAGTTTCATTTGGTACTTTGAACAAAACTGCTAGCCTGACAAAAAGTGTTTTTAATAAAAATAATGGTGTTTTGGAACTGCATTATACAATCTCTGACGGTGCTGTTTCTGACCAGGATTTGGTTGATATAAGCAAAATTAAAATTACTGCTATGACTGATCATGGTGGTAATCAGGTCACAGGTCGTGTCGTGCCAACTTCAAATAATACGCTCGTAGTGCAATTCAAAAACTTGAGTCACAGCTTCAATGCTGTAACGCTAACGGCTCATGATAAGAGCATCAACACGGCAACAGTTGAAGCACCAAGCAGCGTTAGTGCTGAAAGTTCAAGTACGAAGAAAACATCCGCAAACATCAATACAGCAAGCGGTAAATTCATCATCAACCGTGACAAAGTATCTAAATCAAATACGCTAACATTTACCACTCAAAAGGAACTCGAAATTAGCGAAAGTGAGGCTAAGATTTCAGCACAACAAAAACTGATTTCAAAGAATACGAACGCAATTGTTGAATATCAAAAAGCAATTGATCAACAACAATCTTCCATCAAAAAATACCAAAAAATACTCGCCCGGTCTGACGACTCAGACACACAAACTAGCATTGATAATGCGCGTGATGCTATCACACAAATACGAACACAAATTAGTGATGCACAAAAAAATATTCAACATGCCAAGACAAATATTAGTCAATATGAAAAGACTAAAAAGCAAGTTCAAGAAGGCGAATCATTGTTACCAAAACCAACCGATTTGTAATTCTAAATAGTTCAGAAATTCCCTATTGGGCTATTTTTTTGAATTAATTAAAGGTTTAAAAAGGTTTAAACGAGGGTTTAAAAGGGGTTTAACTGTAGAAAATGCTTACCGCCATTGGAATGCCCGCACGGCGGGGCTGAGGTACAGCGTACCGCCATTCCCCCTTAACCTGTTCCCAGTTATCAAAATATATTTAGGAGTTTTCATGGATACAGTTAGAAAAGATATACGTGGATTGAATCCAGACGTATTAGACGCAATCGAAAAACGTGCCAAACAAGAGGGCGTTACATCAAATGACTTGTTGAGAGAATTGATAACTAACTATGCGCGCCAGATTGAAGAAGATAGCGCAGCAAAAATATTGCATACTTATCTCGATGATTTAATCATGGCTAACAATAATGTTGTGCACGGATTAAATGACAATACAATTGCGATTGGTGAAATGTTTAAAACAATTCTAGCGCGTCTTGAAATGTATTTTCCAGACTTAAATGATGAGGTAGAACGGATTCAAAAAAACGCTCGCCCTCAGGAAAAAAATTTGCCAAAGTCAATCGACTTTGATGAGTTTGAATAAGCAGAGGAGTTTCAAATGAAAAATTATAAACGTGGTCGATTTGCGAGAAGAATTTTATTGGTCATTGTCATATTGATAGGTCTTGTGTATTTAAACCGTGTGTCGATTCTGCAAAAATTTGTATCCATTGGTTCGCAGTCACAGATTATTAAGATTATTAATATTGATAAACAAAGCAGCTCACAAACACAAAATGATGAGCTAGTTAACCTGAAATATACTGGTCAAACAGTTGTAGAGGTCAACCATAATCAACCAACATTTACACAAGATGATTTACAAATAAAAGAGGGTGGCTGGCAAAAATTGTCATCACTAGATTGGCTAGGTAGACCTCAGGTTGCTAACGCCTTATTAAATCAAAAATTGATGCCACCCTCTCAAAAGTATAAAGCGCGTGAGCGGTTAACAATAAAAGCACCAGGTTACCATGCCATTAAAACTGGGACGAATAATACAGACTGGTTATACAACCGAAGTCATCTGATTGGGTATCAGTTTACTGGACTAAACAACGAAGCCAAAAATCTGATCACGGGAACACGACAGTTGAACGCAGATAGCCGTGTCAATGCTAAAAGTATGGTGACCTACGAAACAGAAGTGGCCAACTATTTGCATCAGTCAGCAAACAATTATGTGCGATACCAGGTGACACCAATTTACAAAAATGTTGAGTTAGTGCCCCGTGGTGTTCACATGATGGCACAGTCAAATGACAATACTTTGAAATTTAATATCTATGTTTTTAATGTTCAGGATGGCTGGACAATCAGCCACATAAACGGTAATGCTGAAAGGGGCGAATAAATGAAAGATGCAATAGAATTCAAAACAAGTCAAATGAAGGCACTCATCAAAAGAAGAAATGTTTTGAATAAAAAATATGATACAACGCTACCCGAAGATATTCCTTTAGAGGTTAAATCAGAACTAAAGCTTATTGAAAATTTGTTAAATGAATTTGACATCAATCAATTAATTTTTGATGAAAGACCAACAATGATTGGAATTAAAAATTCACGAGATGAAGAATGGTATTTTCAACAAATGAAGCATTGGATAGAAAGACACCCAAATGCTCTTAATGCGAAGTTTAGTCGAAGTAGTGTCTATAAGTTTGCTTTGCATTTCTTCGTAGAAAATATTGCACTTAATGCTAACAATGCACGTCTCAATTACTTGGAACTAGCCCAGAAGGTAAATGATGCCAACTCCGCAAAAAGTGATTCAAAATTAACTGCGCAATTGGCAAATGTTGAAACTTTATTAGGTTTTCTTCTAACCATGCAGCAACGCCAACTTGAGTATATTCCAGAGGGTATCAATTTAGAAAACGGATTTGTCAAATATGCCATCAATCCAATAAATCCGACAGAGTTTCAACAATTTGGCGCGCCAACAGAACTCAATCCAAATAATGAGCTAGCACAATCTTATGAAGAATATAAAAAAATTCGGAGTCGTGATAAGCAGCTTATCAAGAAATATCATCAAACTGGAGGACAACTCGATGACGACTAAAAAGCATAGTAAAAGAAAAGCACAATTGACAAAGTATTTAGAACAACTTGATGAATTCAATTGGCACCATCCTACTCAAGTTAGTGAGATGGCTGACAGTCAACATGAACGCGATAATCGCACGTACTATTTGGCTCAGATAAGTTTAATTCTGTTTAATAACTATCAACAATCTTACATGCAAATTGCTCAAATGCTGAACATGTCTTCCAGAACAGCCCGCCGTTTGACAGTTGATTATGAACAAGATTTTGATAGTTTAGAAGAAATTATGGAGGCATTGCAAAATGGCGAAGACTGGTGGAATTGCTGCATTTGCCCTAGGTGAAAAAAAGACGGCAATGGTCAATTTACCAGCACAATTTGTCACGTCTAGTACAGCAGATATGAAGGGACAAAAATACGCAGATTTAGTTGACTATGCTAATAATTCGGAGAAGACAAGTGACCTTAATAATGAGTCTATAACCGATTTAATCGGCTTAAAGGAACAATTTGACAAGCGAGGTTATGCAAACCGAAATTCTGCTGTAACAGAAATGCATCCAATTTTTGGTAAGGACAAATTAAATTATGATGATCACGATATTTCATTACTCAGAAAAGACTTGGATGTGGCACAAGAAAATGGTAATAATATCCATGAACTTGCTTTTTCAATTCGAGGGGATTGGTTAGTTAAAAATAATCTCTATGACCCAGAAACACGTGTGATTGACCAAAACAAATTAAAACATGCAGAACAGGATGTTGCTAAGACATTAATTAACAAAGGATTTAATTTACCTTTGGGAGAAGATGAAAATGATGTTGTTTGGTTTGGTGTGATTCATCAAGATACTGACCACCTAAACATGCATCTGTGGTTTGCTAAAAAAAGCCAAGAAACACGGCCTGAGATGATCAAGCAAGAAGGTAAGTACAAAGGGCAGCCAATAGGTGTTATACCTTTAGAACTGATTGAACAAGCCAAGCGACAATTCAGAAACCAGTTAATGTCATCACGGGAACTAAGGCGGCATCAGGAAATATTAAAAGGTGTTGGTGGCTTTAAAAAAGAAATTGTTGAGACAGCATCCGAAAACCTATTAATTAACCGTCATGCCAAAGCCATCAAGCAAATTTATGATGCTTTACCTCAAGACATGAAAGGGCGGTGGCAGGTTGGTAACGCTCATTTAACAGATGGAAAAGGCAGGATGGCAAAAGCAAATCAATTAACCGATCAACTAATAGATGATTTGTTTGCCGAAGAGCTTAAACCTGAATATGAGGGTTTTAAGTTGCTGGCACAAGACTACGACGCCATTAATATTGAAGACCAGGGCGTGATGCATAAGGGGCAACGCAAGTGGTCTGAGAATAAGGAAGAGGAATTAAGGAAACGCTTAGCGAATCAACTGTATAAGCATTTAGCAAAAATTGAAGACACCTCAATAAATGATATTGACCAACAAATGTCTGAATTGCTGAGTCATGTTAAAAAACGTGATAAAGGCGGTAACGTAGATAGAACTAAAATTGCATCTAGCCCTCAGGAAAAAAAATCGGTACCCACGTCATTGGTCAACAATGTAAACCCAAATACAACAAAACATATAGGTGATCAGATGCCATTGCGGGGTGGTTCATTCAATAAAATTAGTCGCTTGTGGTGTCAGGACATCCGTGCTGACACAAACGCAGAACGTCGATTCTTAACACACCAAAAGATAGTTGAACAGTATAAGGCAGAAGAAGAGTTCACGACACAAGAAAAAAATAGATTGTAAAAAGGAGATTACATACCGATAAATTTATTTACCATCAAAAAGAACTGAATCTACTTTTTTGATCAGGTCAAATAGCTATTGTTATCGAAAAAATCTTGCTTCTATAAGGGATAATTCGTAAAAGGAATTTTTTATCAGTGTCGAGTGTTAAAAATCAAATACAAATATTATCGATTGTCAACTTCTTTTGGAAACGTTTCTCTATAGATTAATTCAGGTGATTTAAGAACTATTTCAGGGCGTGTTCTATTTGGATTGATTATTCTCTGATGTAGTAGATTTAACGCTTCGTCTATCATATCATCTATATCAATTTTAAAGGAGGTAAGCGATGGTGAGGAAAATTTGGCTACTTCGATATCATTAATACTTATGAAAGCTGTAGTATAAGGTACAGAAATTTTTTCTTCATTAAACGCTCTGAGTACTCCTATTGCCAGCGAGTCTGATCCAATCAAGAAAGCCTGTGGGAGTTCATTCTCAGAATACGTATTAAGAATTGTTTTACCAATTCTATAACCAGAGGAAGTTGAAAAATCAGTTCCTATAAATATGAATTCTTGGTTATATATCGATATTTCTTTTGCATAGCTTTCAAAATATCTTCTTCTTAAATCATCAAACTGAAAAGCGTTGTCGCCTTTGTTCCACAATTTACCTCCAATAAAACCAACTTTTGTAAAATTGCGAGATCGAAATTCATTCAACGCCCTTGTGATGGCAAATTCCAAGTTAGGCTGTACAGAAGTAAAAACACCAGGATTAGGATTTGAGTCAACAAACACACAGATAATTTCCTTCTTTATGATCTCATTTAAAGCATCTTGATTAAACTTTCCAATTAACAAAACACCTCTAACATTTTCAGATAATTCCATCACATTTTTATAAAAAATTATTTTTAGTCCACTTTTTTTGGCTGTTGCTTCAATAATCTGTCTCATTTTAACATAATAGACGTCTTCAAGCTCTTCATCAGGATTAATTGAAAATATTACCGCGAGATTAATATCTAAGAATTGATTAGATCCAACGGATATATAGTCAAGTTGTCGTGCAACCGTTTGCACGGTCTCTCGAGTACTATCAGTAACTGAAAAAGTTTGGTCATTATTTAGTATTCTGGAGACAGTTGCTGAAGAATATCCGGTTTTTAGGGCTATTTCCTTAATAGTAGTCATTTTTCACCTCTTCATTAATTATGTAGAAAGTACTGTTTATATAATTCATCGTAAAACAAACGGCAACATTTGACTAATGTAAATTTAGTAATGAAAGTAAACATCATTTACTAAATTTTACCACTATTACCTCTGTAAGCGCTTCCATTTACTATGATAATGAGTTATTATTTAGAAGTCAATTGATATAGAATTCAGAAAGGATACGCGTTATGACTGACACATTACAAATTTCAAAGTTTCTACATGGGGGCGACTATAATCCCGAACAATGGATTGATAATTCAGAAATCATTAATCGCGATTTTACATTGTTTAAGCAAGCCAAAATCAACACGTTCACAATAGGAATTTTTTCTTGGGCAAAAATTGAACCCAAAGAAGGAGTTTACGATTTTGAATGGTTAGATAATATTTTTGATAGGGTTGAACAACAAAACGGGAATATTATTTTAGCTACTCCAAGTGGCGCCAGACCTAGATGGATGTCTGAAAAATATCCGGAAGTTCTACGAACGAATGAACAAGGACAAAAACTTTTATTTGGGGAACGTCACAATCATTGTTTATCATCGCCTGTTTACCGCGCAAAGACGAAGTCAATCAATTACCAGCTTGCAAAGAGATATGGTCATCGCAAAAGTTTAATTCTTTGGCATATTTCTAATGAGTTGGGAGGTGATTGCCACTGTGAATTGTGCCAAGAAAAATTTCGTGAGTGGATGAAAAATAAATATAAGACGATTGATAACTTAAATAGGCTATATTGGTCATCATTTTGGAGTCATCAATATAATAATTGGGATGACATACATTCACCTTCGACACTGGGTGATACTACTTCTCTAATTCTGAATTTGGACTGGAAACGTTTTGTGACGGACCAAACAATTGATGTCTTTGAAAATGAAGTCAAACCATTACGGGAAGTGACTCCAAATATTCCTGTTACAACAAATTTTATGGGGGGAAATCCCCCAGAATCAAGCATTTTTATGGATTTAGATTACCAAAGATTTTCTAAACATGTAGATGTGATTAGTTGGGATTCATATCCTAATTGGTCCAATGATTATGAAACTACGGAAACCTTAGCTATGAAAACGGCTCTAATGAATGATGTTATGAGGGGGTTGAAGCACGATTCTTACCTCATAATGGAGAGTACTCCTTCTCAGGTCAATTGGCACCCTTTCAATAAATCAAAGCGGCCAGGAATGCATGAGATGGGCAGTCTGCAACAGATAGCACATGGAGCAAACTCAGTACTTTATTTTCAGTTACACCAATCACGGGGATCTTCAGAAATGTTTCACGGCGCTGTTGTGACACATAGTTTGAGCAATCGTACACGAGTTTTCAAAGATGTAAGTTTAGTAGGAAAAGATCTAGAAAAATTGCAACCGTTACTCAAATCTAAATACACACACCCCAAAATTGCAATTGTATTCGACTATGACAATGTATGGGCATTAGATGATGCAAGAAATTATTCGGATCAAACAAAGAAATATTGGCATACTATTCAGAGTCACTATAGTGTTTTTTGGCAGAATAATATACCCGTTGATATTATCTCTGCTCAAGATGATTTATCCCATTATACACTTGTGATAGATCCAATGCATTTCATGATGGACATCGAGTATATGGAAAAAATTGAAAAATATGTGAGTTCGGGAGGCAATCTTGTTGGTACTTATATGACAGGCATGGTTGATAAAAATTATTTAGCATATTTAGGTGGGTGGCCAGAAAGACTGCAAAGAATTTATGGTTTGTCTTATGTTGAAACTGACACCCTTTACCCAAAACAAACTAATACCATCATATGGGAAGACAACGAATATAAAGTACTCGACTATGCCGATGTTTTTGAACAGAAAGGCGCTACCTCACTCGCTTATTATGAAGATGATTTTTATGCTCAAACCCCAGCCTTAACAAAAAATAATTTTGGTTCTGGCACTGCTATGATGGTTGCTGGCAGAACGGAAAAAGATTTTTTAAATAAATTTTACAGTAAATTAATTGATAAATACTCACTTCGTGATTCACAAATTCCTGTTGAAAATGCTGATGCACATTTAAGTATACAAGTTCGACAGGATGAGAGCCAAAAATATTATTTCATTACAAATTATACCGATAATAAACAAATTGCCTTGTTTAAGGATAGCTATACGGATATGTTGTCAGGGAATAGTTTAAATGGAAGCACTACATTGGAACCATATCAGGTTATAGTAGCAACAAAGGACTGATTTAGGAGAAAGAATATGAAAGACATAACTAAACAGAAGTTTTCTCGAAATAAGCTAGTAGAAATGATTTCTTTTGCACTTGGTAATCTAGGGCACTCTGCATTCTATGGTGCATTAAGCACTTACTTCATCGTTTATGTCACGAGTGGTATGTTTGATGGGTTACCGCAATCGGTAGCAAACAAGTTAATTGGTTTAATTACGGCTCTTGTAGTAATTATTCGTTTGGCCGAAGTAGTTATTGATCCGATTCTTGGAAATATTGTAGATAATACAAAAACGCGATGGGGAAAATTTAAACCTTGGCAAGTAATTGGCGCGGTTGTTAGTTCAGTGTTATTAGTTGTAATATTTACTGGAATTTTTGGGTTGGCTCATATTAATTGGATTGCATTTGCGATAGTTTTCACAGTTTTATTTATTTTACTAGATATTTTTTATTCCTTTGCAGATGTTGCCTATTGGGGAATGGTGCCGGCTATATCTGAAGACAGTAAAGGGAGAGGAATTTTTACTGCCTTAGGGAGTTTTACTGGTTCTATTGGTTGGAATGGTCTTACGATGATTGTTGTTCCGGTCACCACATACTTCACTTTTATCGCAACTGGGAAACATGAACAAGGGCCTTCGGGGTGGTTTGGATTTTCAATAGTTGTTTCCATTGTAGCCGTTTTATCAGCTTTGGCAGTAGCCTTTGGAACTAAAGAAAAAGATAACTTGATTCGAAATGCTGCAACAAAAAAAACAAGCATTAAAGATGTATTTTCAGGTATTATTCATAATGACCAAATTTTATGGATTAGCTTAGCATATCTAATGTATTCACTAGCGTATGTTGTGACCAATGGTGTTTTATTTTACTTCTTTAAGTTTGTGCTAGGAAAACCAAACGAATTTTGGATTGCTGGTGCTATTGCAACAGTAATAGGGTTTTCTACTGCTCCGTTGTATCCCATTCTAAATAAGTTTATCACCAGGAAAGTGTTATTTAGTATTGGGCAAATGGCAATGATCCTTTCGTATCTGCTTTTTATCTTCGGAAAAACAAATATGATGATGGTTACAATAGGACTTATTTTGTTTAATTTTACTTTTGCGCAACTGGTTGTTGTCTTATCACTAACTGACTCTATTGAATACGGACAATTAAAAAATGGTAATCGCAACGAAGCTGTTGTCTTGGCGGTTCGACCTATGTTAGACAAGATAACTGGTGCTTTTTCAAACGGAATCGTCGGAACAATTGCAATTGCGGCGGGCATGACTGGATCAGCTACCGCAGGAGATATTAGTGTAGCAAAAATTAATACCTTTGAAATTTATGCCTTTTACACACCACTTCTTTTTTCTATTCTAGCCTTAATTATATTCTTATGGAAAGTTAAAATTACCGAGAAAAAACATGCCGAAATCGTTATTGAACTGGAGAAAACTTTATCAAGTGGTGCTAAAAAAGCTAACACTTCTGAAGTGAATGTTGAACTTGAAGAAATATTTGCACCTGCCTCAGGACAAAAAAAGCTACTTAATGAGGTTGATGGCAACATAATTACTGGTATTGGTTTTGCTATTGATCCAGAAGAAGGTAATTTATTTGCACCATTTGATGGCAAAGTCGACTTTACTTTTTCTACAAAACATGTTTTGGGTGTTGTATCCAACAACGGATTAAAAGCAATTATTCATGTAGGAATAGGCACTATCAATATGCGTGGTGCGGGGTTTGTGTCACATTATGTGGACGGCCAATTATTCAAAAAGGGAGATCTTTTGATGAGCTTTGATAAGAAATTAATTACGAAAAACGGATATCAAGATGACGTTATTATGTACTTTACCCAACCAGACAACATTATAGATGTTCAACAAATTGATAATCGTGTCGTCAAACATGGGGAGCAGATAGCAAAATTAACATTCAGGGGTGAAAGATAACTTAAAGGTGGGCCGGAAAGTATGAACTTAAAAAGAGATTGGTTGGTATTAATCACTACAATCGCAATAACTAGTTTTCTTTCATTTTCAGTATCGGCTTCGGATGTTACTGTTAAAAAAATTAATAATTTGAATGGTAATACTATAAAAGGTGTCGATATTTCGTCTGTAATTAGTGAAGAGAAAAGTGGTGTACATTATTTCAATGAAGAAGGAAAAAAAGAAAATATTTTTCAAATATTAAAATCAAATGGTGTTAATTATATCAGAGTCAGAGTCTGGAATAACCCATATACAGAGTCTGGCAATGGGTATGGTGGTGGAAATTCAGATTTAGCGAAAGCAATTTTAATTGGCAAACAGGCAAGTAAATATGGAATGAAGTTGTTGGTGGACTTTCATTATTCCGACTTTTGGGCTGATCCTTCTAAACAGAAGGCACCTAAATCGTGGCAGAATTTATCTTATGATCAGAAACAAAAGTCAGTATACGCTTACACTCTGGATAGTTTACAAAAAATAAAACAGGCTGGAATAGATGTAGGAATGGTGCAAATTGGGAATGAAACCAATAATGGAATTGCGGGTACTAGCAAATGGCCAGAAATGGCTGGTATATTTAATTCTGGGTCAGCAGCGGTTCGTAAAGTGGATAAAAATATTTTAGTCGCCGTTCATTTCACAGATATACAAAAACAAGGAAACGATAAATGGATTTCAAAACAGTTGCATGATTATAACGTAGACTATGATGTTTTCGCTACTTCATACTATCCTTATTGGCATGGTAGCTTAAGTAATCTGACACAATCGTTGAGTGATGTTTCTCTTACTTATAACAAAAAAGTTATGGTCGCAGAAACTTCGTATCCATACACCTATCAAGATGGGGACGGATTTGGGAATACAATTTCCAAAGATTCTAATGTGGTATTGGATTATCCCGTATCCGTCCAAGGTCAAACTACGGCTTTGCGCGATGTTTTTCAGGCTGTTGCAAATGTTGGAAGCACAGGATTAGGTGTTTTCTATTGGGAGCCTGCATGGGTTCCCGTTGGACCGCAGTCGAATTTAGAAAGTAATAGGCTATTATGGGAAAAATTTGGTTCCGGATGGGCAACTACAAATGCTAGCGAATTTGACGCAGATGCTGAGAAGAATGCAGGTGGATCGTCCTGGGATAATCAGGCTTTGTTTGATTTTAAAGGTAAAGCCCTACCTTCGCTAAAGACGTTTAAATATATAGACACTGGTCATTAAATAAACTGGTTGAAATAATGTTTGATTCATTGTGAATTTTATACGGTGATTGACATTATTGTAATCCCAAATTTTAATTTCTGGTGCAATGATTTTTACTTATAAAGATTGAAAGGAGAAGCATAATGGCGGAAATTGATTTATTCACAGCATTCGCAAAAAAAATCATTGAAGAATCTGATTATACAATTGATGACGAAATTTATTTGGTCAATCAAATTATGGGATTAGTTGGTGAAACAAATAATAATACGGCACCTCGCTTGGTAGATGATGACAGTGTAACGACCCTAGCTTTACTAGATCAGCTGACAGCTGTTGCCGAAAAAAATGGGACATTAGCGTTGCGTCAGATGAACACTGATATGCTAGGTGCGCAACTAATGAACTTTATCGTACCAAGGCCATCACAGGTTCGCAAAATGTTTTGGGAGCACTATCAGCAATCACCACGGAAAGCAACTGATTATTTCTTTGATTTATCACAGCGTAGCAATTACATCAAAACGCGTGAAATTAGTCAAAATATTTCTTACCCGGTTGATACCCAGTATGGTACACTTCAAATTACAATTAATTTGTCTAAACCGGAAAAAGATCCCAAAGCAATTGCGGCGGCTTTGAAAAATAAAAAACAACAGCAATCACAGTATCCCGTGTCACAGTTGGCAAAAGAGAATGAGGGGTATTGGGGTCGACTTGATTATGCTGCTCGCACTAATCACCGTGTTATTCCAATGATATTGGGACAAGAAAAGTGGTATTTTCAGTATTCGCCTTATGCGTATTTTAATGAACATGCTATTGTGCTCTCTGAAAATCTCCGTCCAATGCACGTGGATCGTGAAAATATGTCACGATTGTTAGAATTTGTTTCTAAATTTCCAGAGTATTTCATTGGATCAAACGCAGATTTGCCAATTGTTGGTGGCTCAATTCTATCACATGACCATTTTCAAGCTGGTCGCTACGAACTACCAATGGCAAAAGCAGTCATGAAAGAAAAAATTACCATTGCAGGTTGTGATTTGCGTGAAGCGGGTATTTTAAATTGGCCGATGACAACCATTCGCTTGATTGATGATAGTCGCGATAAATTACTGAATGCTGCTGATAAAATTATGAGTGCTTGGCAAAATTATGACGATGCATCACTGTCGATTTGTGCTTATGGATCTGATGGTGAAAGGCACCACACGGTGACGCCAATTGTTAGGTTCCGCAGTGGTCATTACGAAGTAGATTTAGTATTGCGTGATAATAATACATCTGACGCTTTCCCAGATGGCATTTTTCATCCACATCCAGATGTTCAACATATCAAACAAGAGAATATTGGCCTGATTGAGGTGATGGGATTAGCAATTTTACCGCCACGTTTAAAAACAGAATTAGCTGAAGTTGCGCAATATTTATTAGGTAATGACAATAACATTGCAGTGAAACATCAAGCATGGGCAGATGCTTTGAAGCAATCTGAAGTGATTAACACGAATAATGTGACACATATCGTGCAACAAAGCGTGGGACAGATTTTCAGTCGCGTACTTGAGGATGCAGGTGTTTTTAAAAACGATCAATCTGGACAAGATGGTCTGAAAAAGTTTATTAAGCAAATCGAAGTAGGGGAATAAATCAAAATGGCAGTATTAGTACTTGGTGGCGCAGGATATATTGGCTCACACATGGTGAAACGTTTGGTTGAAGCAGGACGCGACGTGGTGGTTGTGGACGCCTTGTTCACTGGCCACCGGGCAGCAGTTAATCCTGCAGCGACATTTTATCAAGTTGACATTCGTGATAAGGCAGCTTTGTCGGCAGTGTTTGATAAAGAAAACATTGAACAAGTGGTTCATTTTGCAGCCTTTTCAATTGTGCCAGAGTCAGTGGCAAACCCGCTGAAATATTTTGACAACAATACTAGTGGCATGATTACGTTGTTGGAAGTGATGAAAGCACATGACGTCAAGCAAATCGTCTTTTCATCAACCGCCGCAACTTATGGTAATCCGGTGCATATTCCGATTAAGGAAACTGATCCCCAAAGTCCGATTAACCCTTATGGTGAATCAAAGTTGATGATGGAAAAAATCATGAACTGGTCCGATCAAGCTGACGGGGTTAAATGGGTCGCGTTGCGCTATTTCAATGTGGCTGGTGCAGCAGAAGATGGCACGATTGGCGAAGACCACAATCCGGAAACACACTTGGTACCAATTATTTTGCAAGCTGGTTTGGGACAACGTGATTATATTGAAATGTTTGGCGATGACTATAATACACCAGACGGCTTTAATGTACGAGATTATGTGCATGTCTTAGACTTGGCAGACGCGCATATCTTGGCATTGCAGTATTTAGCTGAAGGTCATGAGTCAAATCAGTTTAACTTAGGATCAGCAACTGGATTTTCAGTGAAAGAGATGGTCGAGGCGGCACGGGAAGCAACAGGGGTTGATATTCCGGCTAAGATTGGGCCACGTCGAGCGGGTGATCCTGATATTTTGATTGCCAATTCAGACAAGGCACGAGAGGTGCTTGGCTGGGCACCAAAGTATGATAATGTGCAAGACATTATCGTGACAGCTTGGCAGTGGCATCAGAGTCATCCTAAGGGTTATGATGAACGACATGAGGATCAATAACAATAATAGTGGAGATAACAATATGGAATCCAAAATATATAGAGAATTAGAGCGAGAATTTCAATCAAAATTTGACTCTCAACCCAGTGATTTTTTCTTTTCACCTGGTCGAATCAATTTAATTGGTGAACATACAGATTATAACGGAGGACATGTTCTACCTGCGGCTATAACGATTGGCACCTATGGTGCTGCAAAGTCTCGCCACGATAGATTTGTTAAACTATACTCCAAAAATTTTTCAGATGAGGGCGTTATTACTTTTGATATTAATGATGAAAATCATTTGCAGAAAGGCTCATGGGGGAATTTTGTAAAAGGTGTGCTTCAATCATTGAGATTGTATGGTAATAAATTCGACCATGGATTTGATCTAGCTATTGTCGGTAATATTCCCAATGGATCAGGATTATCTTCATCCTCGTCCTTAGAATTACTTGCTGGAATTGTAGTAAAAAAGTTGTATGATCTAAAAATTCCTCGTCTACAATTAGTTGCTAGCGGTCAGAAAGCGGAGAATGACTATATTGGTGTTAATACTGGTATTATGGATCAATTTGCAATCGGATATGGTGAAAAAAATCAAGCAATTTATCTCGATACCAATACGATGATTTACGAACTTGTTCCCGTGGAAATGCGTGACAACGTTGTAGTAATTATGAACACCAACAAGAAAAGAGAGCTATCCGATTCTAAATATAATGAGCGTGTTAGAGAAACCCAAGAAGCGGTCTTTGACTTACAAAAAGAATTGAGAATCAATTTTTTGGGGGAAATTGACAGTAAAACATTTGAAAAAAACAAACATTTAATTAATAGAGAAGTTGTGGCGCGTCGAGCGAAACATGCAGTTAGTGAAAATGAAAGAACTAAAATAGCCGTTAAACTTTTAAAAGATAATCATATGATGGAATTTGGCAGGTTGTTAAATGAGTCTCATGAATCATTAAAGACTGACTATGAAGTGACAGGAATTGAACTTGACACCTTAGTAGAGACTGCTCAAAAAGTCCCAGGCGTTCTAGGCGCAAGAATGACAGGAGCAGGGTTTGGGGGCTGTGCTATTGCTTTAGTTAATAAACAAAATGTTGCTGAATTAAAACAAATAGTTGGAAAAGCATACAAAGATAAAGTTGGATATGAAGCTTCATTCTACGTCGCCGAAATTGGACAAGGAGTTCATTCAATAAGTTTAAATGCTGGAAAATAGTATACTTATAGTTATTAATCAGCAGTTGTAAATGCTCTTATACTAAAAAACTTACTAACATTAAAGGTGAAGATTATTCTCGACGGAGATGATCTTCACCTTTTTTAGATTTATTCTAAAATTGGTAGTGAAACTTAGGTCGTTGGTCCTTTTGGCACCAGATGTCGTAGAAAAAAATGGCCACTTCACTGGCTTTACCACACAATTTGATCTTAGTAAGTTAGGCGCTAGACGTCGAGTATAGAAAATTAAATGGTCGTGAGGTTTCAGTGGTTGTTTCAAATATTTTTTAAGGAGTTGCTATTATGCACTATGTTATTGGTATTGATGTCTCTAAAGCTACTAGTCAAGTTGCGGTGGCGGTTGATGGTAAGGTAACTCAACATTTCAAGATAACCCATGATGTCCTGGGATTCAATCAACTCAATACAATTATCATGCAATTTAATGAATTTCCTGATATTGTTTTTGAGGCGACCGGTATTTATTCGCGACGATTGAAATCATTTTTGGATTGGCATAATTATCCCTATACTTATCTCAATCCTTTAGCAGCAAAAAAACAGTTGGATCAGCTTCGCCCGAATAAAAATGATTTGAATGATGCTAAAAACTTGGCTGAGACCCAATTCATTTTAGCTCGTGCTAAAAGTTATGTTCAAAATCCAATTTATATTGAGTTACAAGATATGAGCCGCTTTTATCAACAAATTAATCATGATATTGTCAGTACAAAAAATAGATTACATCGCATTTTACAACTGACCTTTCCTGAAATCGAAGGACTCTTTTCTGCCACTGATAGTCCACATTATTGGGAACTCTTAACAATAGTGCCACATGCAATAATTACAAGACGTTCGAGGCAAGCATTCATGGACACGATTCAAGGTGGGATTAGTTGGCATATCGGTCACCAGAGATTATGTAAATTAGTCGATCAATTAATGAGTATGGGTCAGATATCAGCGCCTGCAGTTGCTGCCAATTCTTATAATGTTGCACAGGTTATATACTATGCCAAGCGTTTGATTGAGTTGCATGGTACCAAGAGTGACATCCTGACTGCTATGGTAGATAAGGCTAAGGATTTACCGGAATACAGCATTTATCAAAGCATTCCAGGGTTTTCTGATAAAACAGTTGTGTCGCTGATAGCTGAATTGGGCGATTTACATCGTTTCCGTACTGCAAATAAGCTAAACGCTTTTGTTGGGATTGATTTGAGATTCAATGACTCAGGTGATTACAAAAGCACAGGTTTTATCACCAAAAGGGGAAATAGCACCGCACGCAAAGTTCTATTTAGAGCAATATCAAATATAGCAAGTACCGCATCTTATGGGCATCCCAGTCATATTAATGATTGGTATCAAAAGAAAAAGCAATCTTCATTGTCTAAGGGAACAAAGAAAATTGCCATTGGTGCCATGTCGCGATTACTGAGAACCATGCATTATCTAGTCATTAATCATCAACTGTATGATTACAAAGCTGTATCAAAGCATGGATGTAAGCTGATTCCTGAGACAACTTTTAAGAGAGCGTATAATGAATAAATCATCTCTCAAAAGGAAGGAATTTTTACATGCCAACTCGTTACGACAAAGAATTCAAACAAAACATCATCAACCTATATAAACAAGGCGAATCAGCCGCCCAACTGGCCAGAGAATATGGCATTGGCTATTCAACCGTTCATAAGTGGATCCAGGGCCAAGCCAAAACTCAATCCGGTAAATCGCCAGACGTAATTAAAGCGATGGAAAAGCGGCTGGCTTCCCTGTCTGAGGAGAACGAAATCCTAAAAAAAGCCCTGGGCTTCCTTGCGCAGAAGTAACCAATATTTTTGATTATATTCACCAAGAAAGTCATAACCACCAGGTAACTAAGATGTGCCGAATCCTCGGTGTTTCCAGAGCTCACTATTATCGTTATCGATCCCCAAAGCCTTCAAAACGCCGGGCCGAAGATGAGGACTTAAAACAACGGATTCTGCGGATCTTTGCGGAATTCAAGCAGCGATACGGCGTTATGAAGATCCACCATGAATTGAATCTGGAACTTCAACCACTGCAGCGTCGGTGCAGCCCAAGACGGATTTCCCGGCTCATGAAGGAACTGGATATCCACTCCGTTACCGTCAATAAATGGAAAGCGGCTTCGGCTTCCAAAACCAAGGTTGAACAGCGTCCCAACTTGCTTAAGCAGGATTTCTCGACCACTGGTTTAAATCAAAAATGGACCGCTGATATGACCTATATTCAAACGAAGCGTAATGGCTGGTGTTACTTATCAACCATCATGGATCTGCACTCAAGACGAATTATCGGCTATTCATTCTCAAAAAAGATGGATACTGATTTAGTCTTAAAGACCCTGGAAAGCGCGGTTAAAAATCGAACCATTACTGGGGACCTGATTATCCACACAGACTTAGGATCACAGTACACCAGCGATGATTACAACCAACGGTTAACAGAACTACATATCCGCCACTCTTACAGCCGTAAGGGGTGTCCATACGATAATGCACCAATGGAATCTTTTCATGCTTCCCTCAAAAAGGAATGTGTTTATCCAGTGCCGGTCTTTAAGAATTATGAAACTGCCGCTGCTGTCCTTTTTGAATATGTGCATGCTTTCTACAATAGGAAGAGAATTCATAGTTCACTGGGCTACCAGACCCCCTTACAAGTTGAAATCGCAACACTTACGAGCCAAATGGCCGCCTGATTTAATGCTTTCCATGGTTCAAATAAGTTATTAATCACGATTAATGATTTATTTGAGCTGTGGAAGGTAAACGCGGTTCTGAATGTCTCTTAAAACCTGTCTCAAATATTGACTTCAATCCAACAGGAGATTAAGTTACTATGCAAACAAAAACAGGTAAGTTGTTTGATACTGTAAGCAAGACAATAGATAAACATTATCCCAAAGGTTGGGGTGGAGCGGCTGGTGTGTTATTAGAAAACGGCGATATTTTAACTAGTATTTCGCCTGAATTCCCAAATGCAGCATCAAGTGTTTGTATGGAGCTAGGTAGTTATATTCAAGCAGCTACTTTAGGCCAGAAAATTACACATACCCTTTGTTTGGTAAGAGAAAATGAACATGATAGTTTAAAGGTTCTTACCCCTTGTGGTATTTGTCAAGAAAGATTAAATTTCTGGGGAAATACCACACAATGTGGCATCGGGATTTTAAAAAATGGTGAAGTCCAATATATGCCGCTTGCTGATTTACAACCTTTTCATTGGAGTAGGGTTTATCAATAACGCATTGGAATATAAATCAATTGAATATTTTAAAGTGAAGTGATGCCACTGTATAGGGGCATCACTTTTTTGTAAATTTATATTAGATGGCCTGAATTAACGAATTTGTTTTCAGTATCTATCATGTATATAAATAATTAATTCTTGGAATTTACCATTAACCTAATTTCAGAAGAAAAAAGTCAAATATCTTGAAATACTGAACTTTAATTTTATGAGCTAAATAGAAATAGTGCATTTTTTTATTATGAGAGCACACATCTGTCCGTAATTTAAGTACGCTTACTTGGCACTGTTCTGGTTGACGCCGTTCGCGAGCATATCAGAATTAGTTAAGTGAATATTTGGAAAGAATAGTAAGTAGCATCCTTTCTTCCGAGGTCAGTAGATGATTTTTTCTAAACGCTATGCTACCAACAAATTTAGGTTGATGATCATCCTTTATTGATAATGTAATTATGTCTGGCATTGTTGGTTTAACGATATCAGCTAACAAAGCAATACCAAGATTTTCCGAAATCATATTCATTAAAAAATTAATATCGGACGTTTTCATAAAAAATTTTGGTCTGATATTACCTGTACTAGCAAAATAGGCCATAGCTCGATTATGAATAAAACTAGAATCGAGACCAACAAAGTGTTCGGATTTTAAATCAGAAAAAGATAAACTCTCCTTCTTAGAAAGTGGGTTTTTACTAGAGACGTATATTTTAAAATTGGCTTGAACGAAAGGTTCCTGCAATAACTCATTAGTAACGTCACTATCCAATGAGCCTAACAATGCAATGTCAACATCGCCATCTATTAGTGATTTTTTTAATACATTAGATCCAGCTTCAAAAATGTGCATATTTTGGATATTAAATTGCTTATCAAATTCTTTACTAGCCACTGCAATTTTAGCAAAATAGGCACTCTTTAGCATTGGTGGCAAACCAATTGTTGTACTATGTGATTTTAAGTGATTCAGTTCATGCATGGCAGTTTCTATTTCCGTCGTAATCGAATGGGTGTGTCTATATAATTGTTCACCTGCTGGGGTGAATTTTAGTGCATTTTGTGAGTTTCCTCTTATAACTAACTTACTTTGGAAGTGAGATTCTAAGCGCTTTAAAGCAGTGCTAATAGATGGCTGGCTAACATTAAATGTTTGGGCGACTTTGGTAAAACTTTTTTTTGTATATAATTCATTAAAGTATTTGAAATCTTCTGTTTTCATTAGAAACCCCTTTATATCAATGACAATCATGATGTATATAAAATAAATTTATAGTAACCAGCTAGTTTGACTATAAAACAATTGACCATGTATAGTCAAATATGTTGTTAATTAAAATACAAAATTTTTGGAGGAAATAACATGACTACAACAGGGTATAGCATTTTGCGTAATCCATTTTTAAATAAGGGAACGGCATTTTCTGCAGCTGAGCGTGAGCAATTGGGCTTAACTGGCACATTACCAAGTCAAGTACAAACGATTGAAGAACAAACAGAACAAGCTTACAAACAATTTCAGGCGAAAAGTCCTTTACTTGAGAAAAGAATATTTCTTATGAATTTGTTTAATGAAAACGTGACATTGTTCTATCACTTGATGGATCAACATGTTTCCGAATTCATGCCAATTGTTTATGATCCTATTGTCGCAGAGTCTATTGAACAATATAATGAAATTTACACTAATCCTCAAAATGCAGCATTTTTGTCAATCGATCATCCAGAAAATATTGAAAGTACATTGAAAAATGTCGCTGACGGTAGAGATATAAAGCTAGTTGTTGTGACTGATGCTGAAGGTATATTAGGCATGGGAGATTGGGGTGTCAATGGTGTTGATATTGCGGTTGGTAAATTGATGGTTTACACAGCAGCTGCTGGAATAGATCCAGCAACAGTATTACCAGTAAGTATTGATGCAGGTACGAACAATGAAACGTTATTGGAAAATCCTTTGTATTTAGGAAACAAACATGAGCGTATTGCTGGTGAAAAATATCTTGAATTCATAGATATGTTTGTGACTGCTGAACAAAAATTGTTCCCAGAATCATTATTGCATTGGGAAGATTTTGGACGTTCAAATGCACAAGTAATTTTGGATAAATATAAAGACAGCATTGCCACATTTAACGATGATATTCAAGGCACCGGAATGATTGTTTTGGCAGGAATATTCGGTGCTCTAAACATATCGAAAGAAAAACTAGTTGATCAAATATTCCTAACATTCGGTGCTGGGACGGCTGGCATGGGAATTGTTAATCAGATTTTTTCAGAATTAAAACAAGCTGGGCTATCCGATGCCGAGGCTCGTAGTCATTTCTATCTTGTGGATAAGCAAGGATTATTATTTGATGACACTGAAGATTTAACTGAAGCGCAAAAGCCGTTCACACGTTCAAGAAAAGAATTTGTTAACTCTGAACAACTAGACAATTTGGAAGCAGTGGTCAATGAGATACGTCCCACAGTTTTGATTGGTACGTCAACACAGCCAGGCACATTTACGGAAGCAATTGTAAAATCGATGGCACAAAATACAGAACGCCCAATTATTTTTCCTTTGTCAAATCCAACAAAACTAGCTGAAGCAACTGCAGAAAACTTAATTAAATGGACTGATGGAAAAGCTTTGATAGCAACTGGTATTCCTGCAGCGAATGTTACCTACAAAGGAGTGACATATAAAATAGGACAGGGCAATAACGCGTTGATTTATCCTGGTTTAGGCTTTGGTCTTGTTGCCTCAACTGCTAAGCTGTTAACACAAGAAACAATCTCAGCTGCTATTCATGCATTGGGTGGTCTAGTGGATGCTGATGAACCAGGAGCAGCAGTACTGCCACCAGTTTCAAATCTTACTGAGTTTTCACAAAAGATTGCTGAAATTACAGCACAAAGTGTTCTAAAGCAGGGACTTAATCGTGAAAAAATTGCCGATCCAAAGCAAGCCGTACAAGATGCTAAATGGTCTGCGGAGTACTAATTAGGACTTAAATAATATGACAAAAATAAAAA
This sequence comes from Leuconostoc sp. XM4, assembly GCF_055698815.1. Lineage (NCBI taxonomy): Bacteria > Bacillati > Bacillota > Bacilli > Lactobacillales > Lactobacillaceae > Leuconostoc > Leuconostoc sp. XM4. The sequence continues at coordinate 1,025,558 of NZ_CP134507.1, forward strand.
TCAGTGGTGTCAGCTTGCCGTTGTATATTTTGATGCTGGTCATACTTGGTGTCACAATTTCACTCAACAAGCTGCCACTTAATATGCTTGGTTTAACCTTGTTATTGGTTCTACTTGGTCATCTATTCTACTACATTGGCAATATTTTACCAGTTTTCAAATCATATCTTGGTGGTGGATCCGTTTTCACCATTTTCGCTTCAGCTGCTCTAGCAACAAGTGGCATCATACCTTCAAACGTTGTGAATGCTACTAAGACATTTTTAAATAACCAAGGATTACTAGACTTTTATATCGCCGCCTTAATCGTTGGTGCGATTCTAGGAATGAATCGTAACTTATTGCTTAAAGCGGCTGTCAGATTTATCCCAGTATCATTAGCAGCCATGGTTATAGGATTCTTTGCTGTTGGTCTCGTTGGTATGTTACTGGGACTTGGATTCGGGCATTCCGTAATGTTTGTTTCTATGCCAATGATGGCAGGTGGTATAGGTGCTGGAGCGGTGCCACTTTCGCACATTTATGCTCAAGGTTTAGGTGTCAGTTCCGCCTCAATGTTTTCTCAACTAATACCTGCCGTTACCTTAGGGAATGTTCTTGCCGTTATTGGTGCAGCATTAATTGCAAAAGTTGGAGCAAACACAAAATACGATGGCCATGGTGTTTTATTACCAATCAATGAGGACGAGAAAAGTAAACCAATAAAGAATCTAGACGTTACTCGTATCGGAGTTGGCATGATGCTAGCATTTTCGTTCTTCTTGGTTGGCACAATTTTAAATAGTTTTGTTCCAAAAATTCACGCCTATGCTTTTATTATTATCTTAGTTATTATCGCTAAGGCATTTAATTTGATTCCGGATCAGCTTGAAGAGTCAGTAGTCATGTTTAACAAAATTATAATGGGTAACTTGACACACGCAGTATTGGCTGGCATAGGTTTGGCGTTAATTGACTTGAATGTATTGGAACAATCATTGACTTGGAAATTTGTTCTTCTCACGCTTACGAGTGTCGTTGTAATGGGTGTTGCGAGTGCCGTGATTGGAAAGCTATTTGGGCTTTATCCTGTTGAGTCTGCGATTGCTGCAGGAATGGCGGACAATAGTATGGGCGGCACAGGTAATGTGGCGGTATTATCCGCTTCAAATCGAATGGATATGATTGCTTTCGCTCAAATGGGAAATCGAATGGGGGGCGCAATCGTTCTAATTTTGGGAGGAGTATTAATTCATTTTTTGCACTGAAATACCATAATTAAAAATCATATATAAAATAGCCTCTTCAGCAAGAGGCTATACTCTGAATCGTAATGAAAATTACGATTTTTTTATATATTTAATGTTGTGTTCGAAGGATTAAATCAACATTTAGATATCTAAGAACAAAAAAATTGGTAGCTTCTTTAAAGAGTTAGACGACACTATTGGACTTCGTTATTTTATGTTAGATTTGCTCAAAGAACAGAAAAAGGTTTCAAAGCGGTTAAAAATAAGGTTGCCAAAAAAACTTTCACAAAGTCTTTGGAAGCCTTATTTTAATACCTGTTTTTTAAAATTTCACAAGTGTTTGAGTTTTAGACCAATTGCTATTTTAGGGTGTGTTATATTAGTTAAAGCAATCAAGTTAAGACGGTGGCTATCCTGAATGGAGGTGGCGCTTATGGTGTAAACACTATAAACACACATTCTAGGAAAGGAGAGGCCTTGTGTCCATATCGGACGCGCTACTGGTCATGTTTGCCTTTGGTGGATTCATCATAAGCTTCTGACTTTTGTAGTTTTGTTAATCGAAAAAATTAGCAAAAAAAAATAACCGTCTTATCTTTGGCTGATAACGGTTATTTTTCAAGTAACTAAGATTTAGTCACCGTCGAAACGGGATTGCTAGGAGTCGTAGTTAGCGCTACGGCTCTTTTCTATGTCTTCATTATAGCATAGCTTTTGATTTTGTCACAAATTTAATGTTTTGTTCGCTTGCTTAATCGAACATTTGTTCGTACAATGGATTATACACATTTGTTTTTGGAGGTTGCTGATGGAAAACGCAATCACAACTGAATATGATTATAGCAAAGAAAACCGTGGCGTGTTCTTCCTAATTGATTCAAAAAGTTTCTACGCCAGTGTTGAAAATGTTGAGCGGGGCTTTAATCCATTAAAAAGTGATTTAGTCGTGATGTCTGAACAAGCAAACACTAATGGTGGTTTAATCCTTGCGGCCTCACCAACAGCTAAGAAGGACTTAGGCATTAGTAATGTGATGCGCCAGCGTGATTTACCTGATGTGCATGGCTTGTTTATCGCACACCCTAGGATGAATAATTATATTGCTGAAAACCTAAAAATCAATAATATTTATCGTCAATATACCGATGATATTAACTTGCTGCCGTACTCGATTGATGAGTCTATTTTAGACGTAACCCACTCTTGGCGGTTGTTTGGTAAAACTCCTGAGGAAGTAGCTTTTAAAATTCAAAAGCAAGTTAGAGCGGAAACGGGTGTCTATTTAACAGTTGGCATTGGTGACACGCCTGTGCTCGCAAAAATAGCCTTAGACATTGAAGCAAAACACAATAAAAACCTGACGGGTATTTGGCACTATGAGGATGTGCCGACAAAATTGTGGCCAATTACGAAACTGGATGATGTCTGGAGTATTGGTTCCCGCACAGCACATAAACTTGCAGTGATGGGCATCCACACAATGTACGACTTAGCACATCAGGACCTTTATCTATTTAGAGCAAAGATGGGATTAGTTGGTGAGCAATTGTTTGCCTTATCTTGGGGCATTGATCGTACAGATATGACAGAGGTGGTCGTTCCTAAAAGCAAATCATACAGTAATTCCCAGGTATTGCCGCGGGATTATAAACGAAAAGAAGAGATTGAAATTGTTGTCCGTGAAATGGCGGATCAAGTGGCTACCAGGATTAGAGCGCACAAGAAACAAACTTGTTTGGTTAGTCTTTTCATCGGTTATTCCTTTGCCGAAAGCGAACGTCAAGGGTCTCACGGTTTTAGAAAACAACAAAGGATTGATCCCACTAATGACACACGAAAACTAATGGCTATTATGGTCGATTTGTTTGAAAAGCATTGGCAGGGTGAAGTGATTCGTAATATTGGGATTGATTATGGCGGCTTAATTGAGGACACTGGGGTACAGCTTGACCTATTCGAGCAACCAGAAAAGTCAATTAAATCTAATAAAATTGATCAAGTTGTCGATGAAATTCGCAAACGGTTTGGCACAACAGCCCTGATGCGGGCCATGTCGAAAGAAAAAGGTGGTACGGCGATTAACCGTGCCAGTCTTGTTGGTGGTCATAACGGAGGTAACAGCTATGAGTGATGCAGAATTTAGTAAGATGATTAACAATTACTTTCAAAACGACTATCGCGAGCGTGGCAAGGTGAAGTGGAATGGCTATTTCCTGTCGGACCATACCTCAGCCTTAAAGCGTGAAGCACAAGCCAAAAATGCAGTACCTGTTAAATTACCAATGATGTCCTTAACGGCTTGATGCCTCAGCGAATTATGAATTTGTGACTGTACAACAAAATATTGAGGACACGGACGGTCACTTAGTACCTAACCTAACAGGTTTGGTCAATGGTTTTTCTGACTTGGGTGTATATGTGCAAGAGACCTATATTGCCTTTGAAAATATTAGAGCGGTGGTGAAAGAAGAATGAATCAAATTGATGCTATCATTGTAGATATTAAAAAGATGTTTGCTAAACAACCTAACACAATCTATGAGGTGAGGGTGGTTGATCAAATATACTCAAAGAAGGTTAACATTTTCTTTGAATACTATAAAATTGGCAAAGCAACACACTCACAACAAATAGCTCGCTTAGATAGTGAGTACAGAGAACAGATACCTGAAATCATCGCTAAAATACGCAAAGAAACGGGCTTAACAGTTAACACTAATATTTAAACAAACGCAGTTACAAATGATAATTGATGAACATAGACAATGGCTAACAAATTTTTATAAACAACGTGAACGGTATCAGTATTCACCCTTTATCCGACTCAATTTTTTGATGGAAGAAGTTGGTGAGCTGGCACAAACAGTGCGAGCCATTGAACTGGGGCGTGATCATCCCGGTGAAACATCACAAACACCTACGGAGCTTGATGAGCCTCTCAAAGAAGAATTAGCCGATGTTTTAGACCAGGTTTTGATTTTGAGTGAGAAATATCAGTTAGATGTCGACGAACTAATTGTTCAAAGCGAAACAAAATTAAAAAAGCGCTTTCATGAAGACTAAGAATTCATGCTATAATGATAAACGTAAATGATACCAGTGGCATTTACAACGCGCTTAACCATTGGATACCGAATGTTATAGTTTGGTAAAAACCTTGATTATCAAGGTTTTTTATTTTTCTATAAATTGTGATAACGCTGCCTGTATATCGACACTGCTAATGCAAGTGACAGAATGAGAATAATTAGCACCAGCATCGCTAAGACACTTTTGATGCAAAAGAATAGCTAGACTTATCAAAATAATAAGTGTGCTCTTATGCTAGATTTACGGACAGATTTTCTTCTGCCCTGTAAACTAATAGCATAGGAGCATTTTTTAATATGATTCGATACAAAAAAGAATTTAAGCAGTCTCTTGTTGAGATGCACAATCAAGGCCGTTCATATACTGATCTATCCGCTGAATACGGACCTTCGGTCGACTCAATCCGTAACTGGGTCAAGTTGTACGCGAATCAGAACACTCACTCCCTTTGTAGCTGGCATGAGTGGGATGCATTATGGAAAATTTGCCCGTTACAATTTGATAGGAGGAGTTAGTTGGATCATATTGATGACACTTTCAGGATATATGTTTGGGTCAATTCCATTTGTAAAATCACATTTTGAGTTGATAACTATAGCGATTGTTTTTCTATCTCTAGTGCCCATGTGTTTTTCAGCTATCTATAATAAGCAAAAATAATGAGAAACTAATGTTTTATTATTTTAACTGCTATAATGTGTTTAATGACACAAGAATATTGGATTTTTTTAGAGGTACATAAAAATGAGCAAAACAATATTGCTAGTAGAAGATGAAGAAAGTTTACAATTTTATTTAAAGAGTGAACTATCTTTTGAAAACTATGTAGTGATACAGTGTTTTAACGGAAAAAATGCACTTGATCTTCTTGAGGCACAGACCTATGATTTAGTAATTTTGGATTGGATGTTGCCAGAGCGAAGTGGTATCGACATACTCAGGCGATTACGTCGGCAAGGGTCTAACGTACCGGTTATTATCATGACAGCGCGTAGTGAGGTGGATGATAAGGTAATGGGTCTTGATAGTGGGGCTAATGATTACATTACCAAACCATTCGAAATTGAGGAGCTTTTGGCAAGAATTCGAGTGTTATTACGTGTTGCAGGTACAAACCAAAAAGATGAATATAACTATTATGATTTAATTATGAATACAAAAACACACCGTGTGACTCTGTTGAACCAACCCATCTTATTAACACACAGAGAATTTGATTTGTTAAATTATTTATTGAGAAATAAAGATGTTGTTGTTTCCAGAGATGAAATTTTAGACAATGTTTGGGGCGTTGATTTTTCTGGGCAATACAATACAGTGGATGTTAACATTAGGCATCTAAGACAAAAGCTTTATTTGCCTGATTGAAGCTATATACAAACCGAACGTTCACTTGGATATGTTCTAAGGGTTAGATTTGATGGATAAAGATACAAAACGCAGCACAGCTATCCGTATGATGACTGTTGCATATATTCGATTATTTGTGTTCATTTTTATTCTGATTACTTTTGTTGTTGTAACCACTGTTAGCTACAAATTGGTTAAGTCTCGAGTTAGTGATGCAGATAGAATTATAGCAAGTTTAAATAAATCTGATATTGACTCTGGATTTGATTGGTCTCACTGGAAGAAAAATAGCACAATCGATACCAATAACACGTTTGTAGTTGTTAAAAGAGATGGGAATTCATTTTATTCGGCTGGCACAAAAGCATTTTTATCTAAAGCAAAGCATGAAACTGTCGTTTTTGGGATTTCCAAAGTTGAAGACGGAAGCTTCTACTTCTACAGGACAAAAAAATATCGTCATATACAATATGCAGTTTATTTGGGCTTGAATGAAGTGTTTAACACCACCAAAACATTATTAGTTAGCTTGTTGTTAATACTGGCAATAATATTTGCTGGTTCTCTCTGGTTTATTATTAAGTTAGCTAGAAAATTGAGTATGCCACTTCATAATTTATCTCTAGCAGTGGAAAACTTAAATATTCAGAATGATATTGATTCACAAGTGCCAAATGTAAACGAACCGGCCGAAGTATATATTTTAAGTGAAACTTTGAAAACTTGGTTGACAAATTTGCAAAAGCAAAATAATCGTGAGAAGGAATTTTTCGTCAATGCTTCTCATGAATTAAAAACACCACTAGCTGGGTTTCAAGGAAATCTTGATCTAATAACACGTCGAGGAAAACTGCATCCTGAGATAGTGCAACCAGCACTTAATGCACTTAATAAAGAGTCTAAACGCATGCAACGATTAGTTAATTATTTATTAGAAATTGCGCGCAACGAAAATGGAATTACCGAAAAGAAGACAACATTTTCAGCCCAAAACATTGTTAATAAGGTTACTTGTGATTTCCAAGAAGACTCTAAAGCAAAAGTACAAATTCGAGTAAAAAAAGACTTTAATATATTTGGTAGTTACGATGAATTACAACAAGTACTAAGAATCATTTTAGACAACGCAAAAAAATATTCAGGTAATGCTTCTGAGATATTAATTGTTATTGAGGATGGCAATATAGCCATAATTGACCAAGGACAAGGTATTTCTGAAGAGGACAAGCCACACGTATTTGATCGATTTTATCGTGGGAACAAAACACGTAGTAATGTTCAGGGAAACGGGCTTGGATTGTCTTTGGCTTTACAATTTGCCAACAAAAATAATGCCTCATTGTCTGTATCAGATAATATTCCTAAAGGAACGATTATCACGGTTAGTTTTACAGCGAAATAATTTGAAAAAATAGTTTAATCAGATTTTAATCGGCGATCAAGATGATGTGTTGAAAGACACTTCACTTCTTGGTTGCTATTTTTTTCTGACAAATTACCATTTTATTGTCATCGTTATTGAATTCACTGGCCATTAAACTTGTCATACAATTATAACTAAAGAAAGTCAAAGTTATATTTGCTAATTTTTTATGTGTTCTACATGACCAACGTAATTGTTGCATTTCGTGCTTTGAATAATCTTAATACTTTTTTCTAAATTATGTTAAAGGGCAGGGAAGTTTCATGAATTTAAAACCGGTTTTATCAAATAGAGTTTTTGGAGGTTGTATGCTGATTGGATTTACGCTGATCATGACTTATATCAGTTTTAATCCAATCAACCGTGTCGATGCATTTTTTCAAACGTATGTCGAGCAACTAAACATATATCACTTAAAACAAGTGATGATTTTGATTACCCAACTAGCAAATCCAGTTGTGGTTATCATGTTGGTTCTATTGATAGCGTGTGTAATGTGGTTAAAAGGCCATAAATTAGATGCAGGTTGGGTTATATTAACATTGTTTGTGAGTGACGCTGCTGCTTACGTTATTAAGCATGTTGTTGGGAGAGTTAGGCCAGTTGGTCAAATGATTTTTGATACGGGATTTTCATTTCCCAGTATTCACACAATCTCAGCGGTAATAGTCGTTTTGATTATCATTTCTCTAGTAAAACATCATAAAAAGTCAGTTTGGATTGTGGGATTGCCGCTCGTTAACCAATTTTTAGCACAAGGCTACGCGCTTGTGCGTATTTTAAGTGCACTTAAAATCAAACCTAGTACCTATTACAACTGGCGCCATTGGCAGCCCAGTCGACAAGAAAAGCGTAGAGAATCCCTGAAACCTTATATTTTAGACGTTTGGAAAACCTTTAAATTTTATGGTTATCGTCGTATTGCTGCTTATAGTCAACAAACCGACGGGCCGAAAGTATCTGAGTATATGACACTCAAATTGATGCGTGAATTAGGGATTAAATCCCGCATGCAAAAACGTTATCGCAAGCCAAAAACTGTGGTGACTGTTGATCAAAAGCCCAATTTGATTAGACACTTGCATGATTTGAGCGGTGTTTGGCAAACAGATATCACTTATATTCAGTTGACTAATCACAGATGGGTCTATTTAGCGACCGTTTTGGATCCTGAGAAGAGAAAAGTATTGGGCTATAAAATTGGCGATACAATGACAGCCGAGCTAGCCACAAGTGCCTTACAGATGGCTTTAGATAAGCATCGAAAGCCATTAATTATTCATTCAGATATGGGGTCACATACACGAGTGCTGAATTTAATATTAAATGTCAAAATTATGGCTTGAAACATTCATATTCACTCAAAGGACATCCATACGATAATGGCCGTATGGAAGCATTTCATTCAATATTGAAACGTGAAGAGGTGTATTTGAAGGCATACGAAACATTAACGCAAGTCCAAAAAAAAGCGCCAGTTAATCCAAGACATTGTTCAATCTACTTAGCTATAACAAATAAAAACGCATTGCCATCGAAATGTAACACTGGCGCGAAGATTGGATCATGATTCGTAGCAATTTAGTTTGCAACTTGGATTTAGGATATTTCATTTAAAATTTTATACGCCATACCTTCTGTCATGATGACGTCGGTAATTAATTTGCCTTTGATTGCACCAATAACTGGCTTGTATTTTGATTTTCCCCTCACCAAGCAAATTCTTTTTGGGACCTTCAATATTTGGTCAATGCGAAGACCCAACACTTTATCGGCTTCAAGATTTAAAAAACGACCATTAATATCGTAAGGGCGACCATAAATCAAGCCAGCAATTTCTTGAGTATTAACAGTAGAAAAAATTGCATTCAAATTTTGCTTCCAAATTGGAATAGAATCAAGCGATAATATTGTGCCAACACCGGTAATCAACGCATCCATATTATCGGCGACCGCAATGGTATTTTGTAAAGAAGGCTCTGAGTACAAACCATTTCGAACACTGTCGTTTAAAATGTACAACGGTGCTGGTAAGGTTAAAAATTCACCAGAAACTTTTTTTGCGGCTCTTTCCACCATTCTCATTGAGCCGGCGGTTGAATTATACTTCATGTTTTCTCCCAAAAACTGTGTGAATTTAACACGCTCAAGCGGTCTGTTTTTTAAACTATCAATCATGGTGTAGATGGTTTCGCCCCATGTTAAACCAACAATTTTATTATTACCTTGTAGAACCTCATCAACGTAGGTAGCGGCAAAATTAGCAAGGTGCTCGGATGTTGTTATATTGTTAATGTCATCTTGAACCACATAAAAATTGATGTCTTTGAACTTGTCGCGCAAAATATGCTCAATCTGCGGATTACGATTAGAATTTTCAGTGATTTCGATCTTAACAATTCCAACTTTAACCGCTTCATTGAGGTATTTATTAACTAAATAACGACTAATATTGTATTTTTTTGAAATATCACCGAACGGCAATTTGTTTAAATAATAATCCTCAGCAATTTGGGAAAGTATTGTTCTATCGAGCATGACGAATGCCTCCATTTGTTATCTTTACAAATTGTACAAATAATTTATGAAAATATCAAATTATTTCAAAAAAAATAAATGATTTTAAAAATATTAATTTAAAAAAACTAAAACTTTTTTAAATATTTAAAAATAAAAAATCTAAACAAAATTTATTTCAAATATTTTAAAAAAACAGTTGACTTTTTAGAATGACAACCATAGAATGAGTTTGTTATCAGTTACGTGTTTTGTAATAACTGAAAAAGAAAAAGGAGTTATTTATGGTAAATATGGATGAAGTGCTTTCAATTCATCAAGCACATACAGGTGTACTCGATATTGAATCTTGTTTTGATATCACCACACCAACTGATTTAAGTGAAGCATACACACCAGGCGTTGCTGGACTAGCGAAACTCATTGCTAAAGATACGTCAAAAAAACGCGATTACACAATGAGTGGAAAACTAATTCCAGTTATTACAGATGGATCTGCTGTTCTTGGTTTAGGCAATATTGGGCCAGCAGCTGGCTTGCCAATTGTTGAAGGTAAAGCATTAATCTACAAAAATTTTGCAAATGTTGATGCTTTACCCATGGCGTTGAATCAAATGAGTGTTGATCAATTTGTTGATACAGTTAAAGCTATTGCACCATCTTTTGCTGGTATTCATTTGGAAGACATTTCGGCACCTAAGGTGTTCGAAATTGAACGACGTTTGAGCAATGAACTTGACATACCGGTTTATCACGATGATCAGACAGGAACAGCAATTGTTGTATTAGCGGGTATTATGAATGCAGCAAAAGTTGTTGGTAAAAATGTTCATGATTTGAAAATTGTTGTTAACGGTATTGGTGCTGCAGGTGTGGCAACAACAAAAATTTTGATTGCGGCTGGTATTTCTAATATTACATTGGTAGATATTAACGGCGTTATTAATTTGGGAGACGCAAATTCAAACAGTTACCAGCAAGAGCTTGTACGTGAGGTTACTCAAGTAGATGGCAAAACATTAGACGATGTTATTGCAAATCAAGATGTATTTATTGGTTTGTCAGATGCCAATGTTTTGAGCGGAAAACAAGTAGCTCGGATGAACGAGAATCCTATCATTTTTGCATTAGCAAATCCTGTACCAGAAATTTCACCGGATGATGCTAAAAAAGCTGGTGCAGCAGTTATTGCTACTGGTTCGTCACAATGGCCAAACCAAGTCAATAATGTACTTGTATTTCCTGGTTTGTTTAAAGGCTTGCTAGAGAGTGGCATTAAACACGTGGACATGGCACTTCAACTTAATGTTGCACATGCTTTGGCAAATATGATTAGTGAGCCAGATGCCACCCACATTGTACCAGCTGTCTTTGATGATGACGTTGTGAACTCGGTAGAAACAGCAGTAGTTGATTATGCTAAACAGCACGCTTAAAACGATATGATGTCAAATGAAATTACAACAATAGATTTAAAGGATAAGTCAGTGCGACGTGATTGGCAAAATTTTTTAATGGCTTGTGGCATCAAAAATTTTGATGATAGTGAGTTAAATCCTTTAGATATCACAATCGCGGTGTATGAAAACGAGGAAATTATTGGGACTGGTTCAATTGCTGGAGATGTGATTAAGTACGTTGCAGTGCAAGAAACAACAATGTCGGGTCACAGTACACTCTTTAATCAACTCATGACAAAACTAGAAAACTTTATGGCCGTTGAGGGACGTTTTCATCAATTTGTTTTCACCAAACCAATTTACCAAAAAAGTTTTGAATACATTGGCTTCAAAACGTTGGCTGAGTGTAAACAAGGAATTTTGCTGGAAAAAGGATTACCAGATATTAAGGAATACTTGTCAACAATTCCCCGTCCCAAAACACCTATTGATAAGGTAGCCAGTGTTGTTATAAATGCTAATCCATTTACAAACGGTCATCGTTTCCTAATTGAAGAGGCATCCCGAAATAATGAACTGGTCTATGTGTTTGTATTAAATCAAGAAGCTTCGTTATTTCATACCGATGAGCGTATTGCGCTCGTCAAGGCAGGTGTTCAAGACTTATCCAATGTCATTGTGGTTAATGGTGGTGCTTATATCATTAGTTATCTGACTTTTCCTGCGTATTTTCTAAAACATAACGACTCTGCCATTGATTATCAAACAACAATAGATGTCAGATTGTTTAAATACAAAATTGCTTCAGCTTTAGGCATAACTAGTCGGTATGTTGGCAGTGAACCGTTATCACACACCACTAACTTGTACAATCAAAAGTTAATTTCTGAATTAAATCCGCAAATTGAAGTTCATGTTATTCAGAGAAAACTAGCGGCGGGTGATCTGGGTGTTATATCGGCACGCACCGTCCGTGAAGCAATTGATAAAGGAGATGAAGCAGTATGGCAAAAAATGGTGCCTGAAACGACACAGCATTTTATTTCAAATAACTTACTAGAATTGCAACAACGTATTAGAAAGGGACAAAAGATTAATGGAAATTAAAAAAACAGCCATTGCGGGAACATTAGAATCTTCCGATGTTCAAATCATGTTAAGCAAAGGGACAGTTGGAGTGGAGTTTGATTTGGTTTCTGATGTGGCAAAACAATTTGCCGATGATATTAAATCAACAATTAAAGAAACATTGGGATTGTATGGCATAGAAAATGCTGTGGTGAAAGTTGTTGATAAAGGGGCATTGGACATGGTTATCAAGGCACGTACCCTTACGGCGATTCAAAGAGCTTTAGATGCTGTTGATCAACCAAATTGGGAGGTTTTGTAATGAATAACGAACGATTACGTCGCACAATGATGTTTGTTCCTGGTAATAACCCAGCTATGGTTAAGGATGCAGGAATTTTTGGAGCTGACTCTATCATGTTTGATTTGGAAGATGCAGTTTCTTTGGCTGAGAAAGATTCAGCACGTTATCTGGTTTATGAAGCGCTTCAAACAGTAGACTATGGTTCTTCAGAACTAGTCGTGCGTATCAATGGACTAGATACACCGTTTTATAAAAATGATATTAAAGCAATGGTGAAAGCTGGTATTGACGTTATTAGATTGCCTAAAGTTGAAACGGCAGCGATGATGCATGAATTGGAAAGTCTAATCACCGACGCGGAAAAAGAGTTTGGTCGTCCAGTTGGCACAACACATATGATGGCAGCCATTGAATCGGCGCTTGGTGTCGTTAATGCGGTTGAAATTGCTAATGCTTCTGACCGTATGATTGGTATCGCTTTATCTGCCGAAGACTATACAACTGATATGAAAACACATCGTTATCCTGATGGCCAAGAACTCTTGTATGCACGTAATGTTATCTTACATGCCGCACGTGCCGCCGGTATCGCAGCATTTGACACTGTGTTTACCAATTTGAATGATGAAGAAGGATTTTATCGAGAAACTCAGTTAATTCATCAATTGGGATTTGACGGTAAATCATTGATTAACCCCCGTCAAATTGAGATGGTAAATAAAGTTTATGCGCCAACAGAGAAAGAAATTAACAACGCGCAAAATGTTATTGCTGCTATTGAAGAAGCCAAACAAAAGGGTTCTGGTGTTATATCAATGAACGGGCAGATGGTTGATAGACCAGTTGTCTTGCGTGCACAACGTGTGATGAAACTAGCTAACGCCAATCACTTAGTAGATTCGGAGGGAAATTACATTGAAAAATAAAGTAAATATCGACGTTCCTGATGCTATTTTGGAACAATTAGATGATAGTGTGTTTGAAAGCACAAATTATGGCAATCCTGAGATTCAAAGAGTTGGTCCTAAGGTGCGAGCAACTACTGGAGAAAGTAAAGTTCAAAGTTCAATTGATGATGTCTTGTCAAATACTTTAAAAGATGGCATGACAATTTCATTTCATCATCACTTTCGAGAAGGTGACTTTGTCTTTAACAAAGTCATGAGAAAAATTATTGACATGGGCTATCAAAATCTTACGTTAGCGCCTTCTTCTTTAACAAATGTTATGAATGATATTGTGATTGAAGCAATTAAAAAGGGTGTTGTCACTAATATCACTTCTTCTGGTATGCGTGGCACACTTGGTGATGCGGTATCACATGGTATTCTCAAAAATCCAGTTATCTTCCGTTCTCACGGCGCACGTGCACGTGCAATTGAATCTGGTGAAATCAAAATTGATGTTGCATTTCTAGGTGTACCTAATTCAGACGAAATGGGTAATGCTAACGGTATGAATGGTGACGCTGCTTTTGGATCACTAGGATATGCACTAATTGATGCGCAGTATGCGGATAAACTAGTTTTGATTACAGATACGATTATGCCTTACCCCAACACACCCGCTTCAATTAAGCAGACTCAGGTTGACTATGTCGTTAAGGTAGATAAAGTAGGTGATCCCGACAAAATTGGATCAGGTGCGACAAGATTTACAAAAGATCCAAAGGAATTAAAGATAGCAAAAACGGTTAATGACGTTATTGTTAATTCTAAGTATTTCAAGAATGATTTCTCATTTCAAACAGGATCAGGTGGTGCTGCACTTGCTGTAACTAGATTCTTGAGAGAGGCAATGGTGGCCCAAAACATCATGGCTTCATTTGCATTGGGCGGTATCACTAAGCCTACTGTTGATCTTTTAAATGAAGGCCTAGTTAATCGTGTAATGGACGTACAAGACTTTGATAAGGGTGCCGCAAGCTCTATGAAGCTAAGTCCTAATCAGCAAGAAATTGATGCTTCTTGGTATGCCGATCCTGCTAACAAAGGGGCAATGGTTGATAAATTAGATGTTGCTATTTTGTCGGCCTTAGAAGTTGATACTAACTTTAATGTCAATGTCATGTCAGGTTCTGATGGCGTTATCCGAGGTGCAATTGGTGGACATCAAGACGCTGCAACTGCAAAATTGACTATTATTTCTGTACCCTTAGTTCGAGGCAGAATTGCGACGATTGTTCCTAAAGTTAATACTGTTATCACCCCCGGAGATTCAATTGATGTTGTGGTCACAGAGGTTGGTATTGCGATTAATCCTAAAAGAACGGATTTGGTAGAACAGCTAAAGCAAGTGCCAGGATTGCCAATTTACAGTATTGAAGAGTTGCAACAAAAGGCTGAAAAAATTGTTGGCCAACCAGCACCCCTCAAATTTACAGATCGTGTAGTAGCTGTGGCAGAATATCGTGATGGTTCAGTCATTGATATTATCAAAGAAGTCGCAGATTAAGTGATAGCGTATTTTAATGGCGAAAAGCGAATCATATTTGATTCGCGTACATAGCAAATAAAAGCAGAAGGAAAAACGAATGGACTATTTTGAAGGTGGAGAGCGCCTTAACTTAATGCAAGTTCTTGATAATAGAGAATGGCGCGAGAAATACCAAAAACAGTTAATGGCAAGTTTCCCAACAGCTGTCATCACTAGTGTCAAGCTTAACTTGCCGGGACCTATCAAAACCTCACCAAAATTACAGTCAGTATTCCAAATTATAATTAATGACTTGAACCCAGTTTTCAAAGATCTTCAAATTATTAAAGAGGCATCATTTGTAGATCAAATCACTGGTCCTGAAATATTTTTTGTCACGAGCGGTTGTTTGAAACTAGTAAAGCAAATCATGATTACTTTTGAGGAAAGCCACCTACTGGGACGTTTGCTGGATTTAGATGTCATGTGTCAAAACGCTGATAAGCAATTATCTCGCGAAGAACTGGGATTTGCCCCAAGAAAGTGTTTGTTGTGTGGAAAAGATGCCAAAACTTGCATAAAAGAAGGTAATCATTCTCTTGCAGAGGGATACAGTCAGATTAATAAGATGCTTCATAATTTTGAAAAATCAAAAATGATTGTGCCACAAATGACTCAAAGTCAAGTTGTTAATGCAGCACTTACTGGCATGCTTTATGAAGTATCGTTAGCCCCGAAACCGGGTCTTGTAGATCCAAGCAGTAATGGCGCGCACAAAGATATGACGGTTTTTACATTCATAGATAGCTCATTGGCATTACAACCTTATTTAAATGAAGCCTATCGTATTGGTAATCAATTTAAAGGGACAGATTTACCTAGGATGTTTTCATTATTAAGGAATGCTGGCATAAGGGCTGAAAAGGATATGTTTGCAGCGACGAATGGTGTCAATACCCATAAAGGTGCTGTATTCTCGTTAGGAATTATGGTAACGGCAGTTGCGTATGCAACGCAGAAAGGTATTACTAACTTACTGACGATTCAAAAAGTAATTAGTGACATGACTCAAGATCTCGTAAAAAACGATTTAGGTAAAAACAACTTACGCCATAGCCAAAATCAACAAACAGCAGGAGAACGTCAATTCATTAAATATAAAATTCCGGGTGTTCGTGGTGAGGCTGAAAAAGGCTTTCCAATCGTGATGAATCTTGCGTTGCCATTTCTCTGTGAGCAACAGGGTAACTTAAATCAACGACTATTAAACACGTTGATGAAGATTGCGGGTAATATTGATGATACTAATCTAATCAAAAGGGCCGGTAATGCTACGATTTCAAAAGACATGCAGCACTGGTCAGTGACGTTTTTCCAAATTGGTGGTAGTTACACACCAGAGGGGCTAAAGTTTCTCAATGATTTAGATCAAATGTTTATTAAACGAAACCTTAGCATGGGCGGTGCGGCAGATAACTTAATTTTAACCATATTCTTAGCAAGATTGGTGGGATCTTTATGAGTATGAGCTACATTGTGACAAACGATCACGTCAGACTCGCTTACAGTGATGTTGGAGATGGGCCAACCATGATATTTTTACCGGGCTACTCTGATATCAAAGAGACGTGGTATTTTCAATCTAAATACTTTTCCGAAAATGGGTACCGTATTATTTGTTTGGACTGGAGAAGCCATGGGTGTTCAGCGCATACAGCCAAAAATATGAAAATCATGCGTTTAGCTGCCGATTTGCACGAACTGATTACAACCTTAAAGTTAGAAAATGTCATTTTGATTGGTCATTCAATGGGTGCTAGTGTGATTTGGGCGTATGTGACAATATTTGGACAAACGAATGTTAGCAAAATAATTATAGTCGACGAATCACCAAAACTAATTAATGATGTCGGTTGGCAAGCAGGCATCAAAAACCTTAATTGGGATAATTTTATTGAATTGGCACCGTTAATTTTGCAGCAACCATTGACTGAACAGCAGATGCCAGCAACACTGAAAAATGTTCGTAATAGATTTAAAACAGATCATCCATTTGATGCTGATTTGGGATACGGACTACTATTAGATCATATGAAACAGGATTGGCGGAAAACCGTTATTAACATAACAGTTCCTCAATTATTTGTTGTCGGTGATAAATCACCATTATGGGCAGGTGATTATAGTAAATATTGTGAAAAAAAAAACAATATAAAATTTTTTAAAACTTTAATTAAAAATACAGGGCACTTTCCGCAAATCGAAGACGCAGAGCGCTTTAACAGTGAAATAAATTTTTTTCTTAAAAATACTTAAATGATTAAAAGTATACTGTCTATTTTTTTAAAAAATTTTAAACATTATATGTGAATAAAATAACAAACGAAAGAAGTTAATCATGATAAACGAAAAAGAAACAAGCGGCAATAAGTCAAAGCTCAAAAGTGCTTTAGGTGCTGTGGACAAAATTAAAATTAGTGGGATTGGATTGGTTGCTTATATTGTAATGGCTATTCTTTTGATTGTAGCTATTAGTACTCATAAGTTACCCAATACAATGATTGGGGCCATTCTAGCTTTGGTTATTATGGGACATGTATTCTATTATATTGGGGCTCATTTACCAATTTTTAGATCTTATTTGGGTGGTGGTTCAGTCTTTACAATATTAGTGATGGCTGTGTTGGTTTATCTCAACATAGTTCCTAGTTACACTGTAAAAACAGCATCAGGATTTATCAACGGCATGGACTTTCTTGGTCTGTACATTGTTTCCCTTATAGGATCATCAATTTTTAAAATGAATCGTAAAATGTTACTCAGTGCAGCTGTACGATTTTTACCAGTAGCATTTTTGTCAATGGCAGTTACTTTCTTCGGAGTGGGCTTAGTTGGTATGTTGATTGGTGTTGGATTTAGTCACGCAGTATTGTATACTAGTTTACCTATTATGGCCGGCGGAGTTGGCGCTGGTATTGTACCGCTTTCAGGTATTTATGCTCACGCCTTTGGTAGCTCTGCCTCAGTTGTTTTATCAAAATTATTCCCCGCCGTTATTTTTGGTAATTTGCTGGCTATTATTAGTGCCGGCCTTGTTTCTAAACTGTTCTTACACAGCAAGTCAAATGGGCACGGCGTGTTACTGAAGACTGAAAATGCTGATGCGCAAGTCGTAGCAGATCCCAAACCAGACTACACTCAAATAGGTGTTGGCTTGATCATATCCGTTTCTTTCTTTGTATTTGGCACACTCTTAAGTGCACTATTTCCATCAATCAATGCATACGCTTTCATCATTTTGTCAATTGTGTTAACAAAAGCTTTGGGCTTGTTGCCTGAGTATTATGAACAGTCTGTGATTATGTCCGGACAGGTGATTACTAAGAACATGACACATGCCTTGTTGGCAGGAGTGGGAATGTCGTTAGTTAATATCAAACTTCTATTGAGTGCATTATCATGGCAGTTTGTGGTACTTTGCTTAACGAGTATTATTGTGATTTCATTGGCAAGTTATTTCCTCGGTAAATTGTTTGGCTTATATCCAGTCGAGTCGGTCATTACTGCTGGTTTAGCTAATAATAGTATGGGCGGTACTGGCAATGTGGCTGTTTTGGCTGCTTCTGATAGGTTGAATTTGATTGCTTTTGCTCAAATGGGAAACCGTATTGGTGGGGCATTAGTTCTGGTTATAGCTGGCATACTTGTGTCGTTTATGCATTAAAAGTTTTGACGGTTGCAAAGGAATATTAAGAAAAGCACAGCGTCGTCAATTAATCCGATAGGTCTTAAAACAGATGGTTATTCTGCTTTGAGACCTATTGTTTTTTATATTTAATTAAGAAATTGAAGCTAATTGCTCTTATACTAAAAAAATGGACTATTTTTATTCAGTCCGTAAAATGAAAGTATAGGAGTATTTTTATGTCAATTCGTTATTCACAAGATTTTAAAGATTCACTGGTTAAACTTCACCAAGAAGGCCGTTCACTTAAGTCATTAGCAGAGGAATTTGGACCTTCAAAAGATTCTATTGCTATTTGGGTCAAGCAAGCTACCCCAATCATGATTCAGGGTTAGTCAAAGACGTTAAAGGATGTCAAGCAATTAGAAAAGCGTCTCGCTATTTTGGACGAAGAAAACGAAATTTTATCACGCATAGCCTGACAGGCATTGAACGGCCATCTTACTAGCCAAAAAATAGTCCGTAATGTGAGATTGCCGCTAGTTAACCAATTTTTAGCACAAGGCTACGCGCTTGTGCGTATTTTAAGTGCACTTAAAATCAAACCTAGTACCTATGCTCAGAAGTCAATAAATTGGACTATTTTTATTCAGTTAATTAGGCGACATTTGAGATACGATTGCGATTATAAAAATTGATATACCAACCAATGGCTGCTTGGACTTCAGTTAATGTTTGGTATGCCTTCAAATAAACCTCTTCACGCTTCAATATTGAATGAAACGCTTCCATACGGCCATTATCGTATGGATGGCCTTTGAGTGAATAAGAATGTTTCAAGCCATAATTTTGGCATTTAATATTAAACTCAGCACTCGTGTATTGTGATCCCATATCTGAATGAATAATGAGTGGCTTTCGATGCTTATCTAACGCCATCTGTAAGGCACTTGTGGCTAGCTCGGCTGTCATTGTATCGCCAATTTTATAGCCCAATACTTTTCTCTTCTCAGGATCCAAAACGGTCGCTAAATAGACCCATCTGTGATTAGTCAACTGAATATAAGTGATATCTGTTTGCCAAACACCACTCAAATCATGCAAGTGTCTAATCAGATTGGGCTTTTGATCAACCGTCACCACAGTTTTTGGCTTGCGATAACGTTTTTGCATGCGTGATCTAATCCCTAATTCACGCATTAATTTGAGTGTCATATATTCAGATATTTTTGGACAGTCATTGTTTAGGTGACTATAAGCAGCAATACGACGATAGCCATAAAATTTAAAGGTTTTCCAAACGTCTAAAATATAAGGTTTTAGGGATTCTCTACGCTTTTCTTGTCGACTGGGCTGCCAATGGCGCCAATTGTAATAGGTACTAGATTTGATTTTAAGTGCACTTAAAATACGCACAAGCGCGTAGCCTTGTGCTAAAAATTGATTAACTAGCGGCAATCCCACATTACGGACTATTTTTTGGCTAGTAAGATGGCCGCTCAATGCCTGTCAGGCTATGCGTGATAAAATTTCGTTTTCTTCCTCCAAAATAGCGAGGCGCTTCTCTAGTTGCTTGACGTCTTTTAAAGTCTTTGACTGACCCTTGATCATGATTGGGGTAGCTTGTTTAACCCAAATAGCAATAGAATCTTTTGATGGTCCAAATTCTTCTGCTAATGATTTGAGTGAACGGCCTTCTTGGTGAAGTTTAACCAATGAATCTTTGAAATCTTGTGAATAACGAATTGACATAAAAATACTCCTATACTTTCATTTTACGGACTGAATAAAAATAGTCCATTTTTTTAGTATAAGAGCAAAATAAAGTAGTCGGAATTTTCGGTGTATGAGCACTAAATTTTTCAATATTTCAGCTCCCTGTTTTTTAGTTTCATGAATATGAGAAAATATGTTAAAATTGTTCTGTAAGAATTATATTAGATTAGAAAGTCAGTGCGCGGTTTAATAGTTTAAATAAAATATCTATTATCATACCAATTGGTCGAATCATAAAACCAGAATGGCTTTTTTACTTTTGTTCTAAAATTTTTTTGAAAAGGGTGTATTAGGAGGAAAATTATGCAATTTGTCAACTATAATGGCCGCTTGAGTGTACCAGGAAGTAATGATGATTTAGCCTTTATTGATTATGAAGAAGACAGAAATACATGGAAAATTACAAATACTTATGTTTCACCTGCATTGAGGGGACAGGGTATCGCGCAACAAATGATTGATGAATTAGTTTCGCTAGCCAGAAAACAAAATATTAAAATTAACCCAGCTTGTCCTTTTGCCAAAAAAGTATTTGAAAAAGCACTTTATGCAGATATTGAACTAAAATAATGCTGAGTCAATTAACTAGCTCGACATAACGTGTGCTATCATAAGTAACGCTATATCATCTTTTTAAAGCTGTCAAAAATAAGGGTTCCAAAAAAACTTTCACAAAGTCTTTGGAAGCCTTATTTTAGTAAGCATTTTTAAAATTTCACAAGCGTTTGAGTTTTAGAGCAATTGCTATTTTGGGGTATGTTATACTAGTTACAGCAAACAAGTTAAGATGGTGGCTATCCTGAGTGGAGGTGGTGCTTATGGTGTTAAAACTGTAAACCCAGATTCTAGGAAAGGAGATGCCTAGTGTCCGTTTCGGATACTTTACAGCTAATGATTGGTTTTGGGACATTTGTCTTGATACTGGTTGGATTAGTTGTTGAGCTGATAAAAAACAGCAACAAAAAATGATCATCTTGCTTTAGCTGGGCTGATGATCATTAGATGAATTATTAACTTAGCCACCGTCGATACGGGTTTGCTAGGAGTCGTAGTTCACGCTACGGCTCTTTTCTATGTCTTTATTATAGCATAGCTTTTGCTTTTGTCACAAATTTAATGTTTTGTTCGCTTGCGTAAACGAACGCTTGTTCGTATAATGAATTATACACAAATGTTTTTGGAGGTTGCTGATGGAAAACGCAATCACAACTGAATATGATTATAGCAAAGAAAACCGTGGCGTGTTCTTCCTAATTGATTCAAAAAGTTTCTACGCCAGTGTTGAAAATGTTGAGCGGGGCTTTAATCCATTAAAGGGCGATTTAGTCGTGATGTCTGAACAAGCAAACACGAATGGTGGTTTAGTCCTAGCGGCCTCACCAACAGCTAAGAAGGACTTAGGCATTTGTAATGTGATGCGCCAGCGTGATTTACCTGATGTGCATGGCTTGTTTATCGCACACCCTAGGATGAATAATTATATTGCTGAAAACCTAAAAATCAATAATATTTATCGTCAATATACCGATGATATTAATTTGCTGCCGTACTCGATTGATGAGTCTATTTTAGACGTAACCCACTCTTGGCGGTTGTTTGGTAAAACTCCTGAGGAAGTCGCTTTTAAAATTCAAAAGCAAGTTAGAGCGGAAACGGGGGCCTATTTAACAGTTGGTATTGGTGACACGCCTGTGCTCGCAAAAATAGCCTTAGACATTGAAGCAAAACACACTAAAAACCTGACGGGTATTTGGCACTATGAGGATGTGCCGACAAAATTGTGGCCAATTACGAAATTGGATGATGTCTGGAGTATTGGTTCCCGCACAGCACATAAACTTGAAGTGATGGGTATCCATTCAATGTACGATTTGGCGCATCAGGACCCTTATCAATTTAGAGCAAAGATGGGATTAGTTGGTGAGCAATTGTTTGCCTTATCTTGGGGCATTGATCGTACTGATATGACTGAGGTGGTCGTGCCTAAAAGCAAATCATACAGTAATTCTCAGGTATTACCGCGTGATTATAAACGAAAAGAAGAGATTGAGATTGTTGTTCGTGAAATGGCTGATCAAGTGGCTACCAGGATCAGAGCACATAAGAAACAAACTTGTTTGGTTAGCTTGTTCATCGGGTATTCTTTTGCCGAAAGTGAACGCCAGGGAAGTCATGGTTTTAGAAAACAACAAAGAATTGATCCCACTAATGATACCCACAAACTAATGGCAATTATGGTGGCTTTGTTTGAAAAGCATTGGCATGGTGAAGTGATTCGTAATATTGGGATTGATTATGGCGGCTTAATTGAGGACACTGGCGTGCAACTTGACCTCTTTGAGCAACCAGAAAAATCAATTAAATCCAACAAAATTGATCAAGTTGTTGATGAAATCCGGAAACGGTTTGGCACCACAGCTCTGATGCGGGCGATGTCCAAAGAAAAAGGCGGTACGGCGATTAACCGTGCCAGCCTGGTTGGTGGTCATAACGGAGGTAACAGCTATGAGTGATGCAGAATTTAGTAAGATGATTAACAATTACTTTCAAAACGACTATCGCGAGCGTGGCAAGGTGAAGTGGAATGGCTATTTCCTGTCGGACCATACCTCAGCTTTAAAGCGTGAAGCACAGAACAAAAATGCAGTACCTGTTAAATTACCAATGATGTCCTTAACGGCATGTCAAAATATCTTGCGTCATGCCTCAGCGAATTATGAATTTGTGACTGTACAACAAAATATTGAGGACACGGATGGCAATTTAGTGCCTAACGCAACTGGTTTGGTCGATGGTTTTTCTGATTTAGGGGTGTATATTAATGAGTCCTATATTGCCTTTGAAAATATTAGAGCGGTGGTGAAAGAAGAATGAATCAAATTGATGCGGTCATTGTAGATATAAAAAAGATGTTTGCTAAGCAACACACTCACAACAAATAGCTCGCTTAGATAGTGAGTACAGAGAACAGATACCTGAAATCATTGCTAAAATACGCAAAGAAACGGGCTTAACAGTTAATACTAACATTTAAAGAAATTATGATTAATTAGTATTATTTCCTAGTTTTAGATACTTGACTCCTCTCCTATTTTTTATTAAACTTGTTTTAGGAAAAAGGGGACTACAATGATTACAAAATTAAACAGTTTTTCAGACAGGGATTTAGAACAATTGGCACAGATTTGGTTGAATGGCAATTTACAAGCACATTCATTTATTCCCGCTCAGTATTGGAAAAATCAATTTGTGAACATTAAAAAAATGTTGCCTGAAGCAAATGTTTTTGTGTATAGGAATAATGAAACAATTGTCGGTTTTTTAGGCGAATTAGATGGTTACATAGCTGGATTATTTGTTGACATGAACTACAGAAACCAAGGTGTTGGTAGCCAATTAATTAATTACCTAAAACAAATAAACGACAAATTAACACTTTCAGTCTATGTAGATAATATTAATGCCGTTAATTTTTATGAGAATAAAGATTTTATCATAGACAGTGTAGGTATGGATACTGAGACTGATTCAAAAGAGTATCATATGATTTGGGAAAAATAAAAGGTAAAGACTTTTTTATAAAGGCTTTGCTTTTTATTTTGCTATAAATAATGCCAATGCAAGTGACAGAATGAGAATAATTAGCACCAGCATCGCTAAGACACTTTTGATGCCAAAAGCAATAGCTAGACTTATCAAAATAATAAGTGGTAAATAAAAGTACCAATACGAAATCAAATGACCAACAAATAGGATACTCAAATACAGGATGGTGCCAATGATGTGGCCGAACAGCCAAAATAGAAACATTGCCAATAAACATAAACAAAAGATTAACATGATTTTATCCTCCTATTCGGATAGTTTTGTCAGACAGAGAGAAAAAAGTTCCTTTGTTACTGAGGGATAATTCAATAGATTCTTAATACCAAAATGCGTTTGGGTATAAGCACAGACCAGATAACCAAAATACCAGTCATGGCCTGATTCACTCAGACCATCTGGGTGGTCAACAAAAAGACGTTGCAGTCGCTTTAAAATACGCGGACCAAAAATAGCATCGTCAAAGATTGCTTGTGCTAAACCTGGGTAGATATATTGGCCATTGCTTTTTAAAATGACTAATCCGTTGGCATCAATAGTGGTAGACAATGTTTTAGTTGTGAGTTTTGACATGAGTTTTCTCCTTATGTGGCAGGTGACCAGTATTGATCCAGGAACGCATCGCTTTATAAGCGGACTGCTTAAAAGCCAAGCTAGCTAAGACATAAAAGCCAGCCAGGGTGAGTAAGACATACAACATTGTGCCATTGATGACCATTAATAAAATATCCAAACTGATAATTGTTGCGGCAATAGTAGTGATAACTTTGGTGATTCGATTCATAGTAGTTCTCCTTGAGTATGTACGCACCAGGCAGAAACCATTTCCTGTCGGCCCTGCCTGTGATTGGTGTGTTATTTCGTTTTGACGAAGAACATGGGGACACAAGCAGCGCAGAATACAAGGGTGAGCGTAGCGAATTTACGAAGCCCTTGTATTCTGTGCTAGTGCTTGTTGCTGTGGTATCACCACCACGGCTTACAAGTCACTGGTTGTGGCACAATGTTTGACTCAAAGCGAAGTGGCACCCAAGAGCTTGGCAGGACAAGCGTAGCGTGTTTGATCCCGCTTGCGGGTCTGGGGAACACGGCAAAAAATTTTTACCGCTCATCATCTTCACGCGCAATCATAATCACACCGACTAGGTAATATAAAATATAGACCAGCATGGCAATTAGCATGAGAAGTTTAAAAACGAATACACCCATAAGCACACACTCCTATCTGTGATTAAAATTCCTCGTAGTCCGTTGTCTCTTGTTTGTACTCCGCACTGATTTCACGTAAATCTAAATCATCTGCTCCTAAAATCACTTTTTCATCAAAATAGTGACGTTTACCAATTGCAACAGCTTGTGTCAGTTTCTGTTCATCTGTGAGTGTATCAGGGACATTAACTGCCACTGTTCTAACCAATGTTTCCATATATTTAACGTTGACGATTGCCATATTATTCTCCTTAAATGGTGGTTCTTAGGGTAACGTGTTTACCCTCAGCTAATTCTTGCATGATAAATGCACTTAATAGCAGTGCTTCATCATCTGATAAATCTATTTCACCCGAGTCATTGCTAGTGGACTCACTGACGTGAATTTCACTCCCGCCCATAAGGAAATCATCAGACCATGAAAAGTAACGTATGGCTATATTTTCAATCACTTCATCATTCATTGTCATTAGTCTCCTGTTGGTTTTGTGTGTAATAGGTTAGTCCGTTTTCTTCAACTTGATTGAATATTTGGATAAAGTCCTTATCAAGGATATTTTTCTTTTTGTTCAATTCAAATTGTGACCAAGTAAATTCCATTGCTTGATATTGACTAGGGGTAATACTGCTAGGCTTTACTTTGGTATCAAGACACAACATAGCTTGATAAAACAACTTGGGACTTTCTTTTTGCAAAGCTTGCAAAGTGTTGAAAATGGTGTTGACTAATGAAACACTAACGCTAGCTTCAACCATTTCTTCAAAGCCTTTACTTAATTGCGCTTTATAGTGACTAGTTGGCACTTTGGTCTCATTGAACAAATAAGTCATATCAGCGATTGATTGTGCCATTTTGGCGATTGGTAATTTGCTAAAATCATCATAGAATTGCTTTGTCATTATTTTTTCTCCAGTTCATCAACATTGACTAATTTAATATTGTTGCCGTATTGGGTGGCTAAAAAGGCAAACGTGTCTTTCAAGATGTAATCTGTTGAACGATTAGCGCCATAGATTTGTAAATAAATTGGGTAGCCATGCGTGAGAACAACTTGCTTATCGGTTGAGGCATAACGAACGGTATGACCGCTATTGCGAATAAGTTGATAATAAACTTCCATAAGAAATAAACCTTTCCAAAACTTTTTCCTGTTGGCAATCGCTCCAATTGAGCTGGTTGCGTCGTGACGGGTAACAATTGGCATGATAACCAAAGAAACACAAGGATTGCGCAGCAACTTGCCACGTCCTTGTGTTTCTTTGTAGAGACTGTTTGGCGCTTGCGCCTTACAGACTCTTTATCATGCGATTGTGAAAACGGCACAGAGCAAACAGAACAATTTGGTGCGATGCGAACGGAAGTGAGCCTTTTGAACCCCCAATTAACTTTACTGGTGTGGTATCAACCACGCCTGTCAAGTTAATGATCAGGGGGACTGGGGGAAGGGCTATGACTAAAAAATGGTCATGGCTTTTTTATTGAGATATTGACTGAACAATAGCGTCAAGAATTGTATCAATTGAAACACTCGCTAGAATGTCTCCATAATCTTTGAAGTAAGTCCCGTTATGTCTGGCTAGACCATTACTAGCCACGGTTATTTCATCACCATTTTTGAGAGTTGCAATCATCACACCATTGCTAGTGATTAGCTTATTTACAATTTCAAATGGGTTAGTTTCTGTCATTTTGTTGCTCCTTGTCTGATTTTGGTGAATGATAGTCTGGGTTGTGTAGCCACCAGTCGTTCATAATTTTAAATAACTTTTTACGAATGGTTGCTGCACTGGCTTTTGGGTTGCCACATACTAGTTCCGTAACATCTTTATTAAAAACAAGATTGGATAATGGATATTTTGCAAAACGCAGTGAGAAAAAATAGTCATAATCACCGTCCTTGTAGTCATTACGGTACGCTTGCATGTGAATTGGTTTGAAGGTTGACTCACAATCACGCCAACTTAATAATTCTTCTGGTCTGGCAATATTTTGTTCAATCATCATATAGTCGGTTGTCAAACCTTGATGAGGGCTATACCATGCCATAATGTCTCCTTTACATCCAATCGGGTCTTTCGTCACCATCAATACTACCGTGAATATGATTTACTAGGCTTTCGTTTGTGACCGTGATGTTGTTGTCTGCGACGTAGCCAATTGCTAATCTATCGTATTTATCATTTAGATGTTGATGATGTACCCAATTGTTGTTGAAGGGATAATAAAGTCCTAGCTCGGATAGCTCATCTTCCAGCCCTGACCAAACATTAGCCGTCAAGTCATCTTCATCATAGCTTTTAGCTTCATAAACAAGTTCTACGGCTTGAATAGCACCGCTAGGAATGAGTACCATTGCAGGATTTTGTAAGTAGGTTTCCATTCTAATAATTTTGATATTCATTTTTATATCCTTCCTGATTATTTAAACTGATTTTCTGCAAATGAGTAATAATCATCTGTGCTAACAATAAAATGGTCATTAACTGGTACTTGTAATAATTGCCCAACTTCTCTTAGCTTTTGTGTTAAGGCAATATCTTCTTGTGAGGGAACTAAATGACCACTGGGGTGATTATGCGCAAGAATGATACTACTGGCGTTATTTAAGAGCGCTATTTGAAACACTTTCCTAGGAGATACAACAATACTGGAAATTTGTCCTATGGCAATCGTGTCTGAGGCGATAACGTCCAATTGAGAATTTAAGCTCATGACAATCAACCGTTCTTGCAATTGACGCCCAATTTGATGTTTGAGGTAATTACCGACTTCAACCGCTGATTTAGCAGTAAAGTCTACACTGACATCTCTCAGTTGAAAACCTGAATTTGTGACTGTGATATTAGACATTATTTTGTCCTCCTGTTGGCCTGTTTTGTGACCAATTTATTCTTATTGCGTTGTGAACGGACAAACTAAAACAAGCCAGGGCGGGTTTGCAAAGCTCGCGTAGCGACACGTAGTGCTTGGCCTTGCAAATTTAGCCCAAATCTTTGGACTTTAGTCCTTAGATTTGTTTGGCTTGTTAAAGTTTTGGTAGTCACAAAAGCAAGAATAGATGGTGCATAACAGCCAGCAGGAAGGAAAGCCATCACATTTAAACGGTTTGAGAATCGTTTGAATGTGATGGCTTTTTTGAACCCCCAATTAACTTTACTGGTGTGGTATCAACCACGCCTGTCAAGTTAATGATTAGGGGGACTGGGGGGATTGTGTGGTCTCAGGAAAAACCATTTACTTTTATGAAGTTATTTAAAAGGTTGATATATTGACCCTATATTAAACAAAAAGGGAGCTACAAAATGGCTAAAAAAACGATTGACCAACAAATTAAAGAAAAGCAAACACGTTTGGATGAACTAGATTTACAGGCAAAAGCAATTCAAGACGAAAAGCGCGCAATCAAAAAAGACATCAAACAACTCAATGATGCCCTTGTGGCTGAATTGGGACGATCACTGTTAGCCAAAATGAACTTGGAAACAGATGATATTGATCAGGCATTTGCTGAATTGAATCACTTACCAATTGACAAACAAGTTGGAGGACAAGCTCATGGCGATCAGTAAAGAAGAACGTGCGCAACTCAAACTATTACCAATTCGTGGCTATTGCGATTGGAAAGGTATTCCATACACAACGGATACCCCAACTGAGTTACGTATGGTTGATCATGACAGTTTAGTTGTTAGGACAAAATTAAACCGCTTTGTCTGGAACTCAACTGGCGTTAAAGGTGATTTGGTTGATTTCATTCATTACTACGAATTAGGTAAATCAGATGGTGACAGTAAAGGTGCCGCTATTAAAAATCAACTGGCTTACGCACGCTTTGTCAAAGGTGAAAATATTGATGTCTCTAAACTGTACGAAGACAACACACCGCGTTACAAGTTTGATTATGACAAGGTCTTCAAAACTCAGGAAACAAACGTAGCCAAAGATTATTTAGTTAATCAACGAAAACTCAATTCACAGTTCATTGATAATTTATTGAAAAGTGGCGCAGTGGTACAAGGTAGCCGTTATCATGAAGGTGATAAACTACATCAAAACCCCGTCATCTTTCCCTGGAAGGATGTTAATGGCAAAATTGTGGGCGCTGATCGTCAAGGAACTGAACAAGACTTTGAACATTACAAAAAGCGTGGCACATCCAAAAAAATCTTTGCTGGCAGTGATACCTCAACGGGCTATAACCTCTCATTTGGATCAGGCGACAAAACATTAATTTTATTTGAAAGCCCAATTGACTTATTGAGTTATGCGCAACAAAACCATCAAGACATGGTGAAAAGTAACGCCACGCTGTTGTCTGTGTCTGGAACTGATGCCAAACGTGGCTTGCAATATTTGAATGATGCGGTTGCTGCTAAGCAAGCCAAATTTAATAAGATCATTGTGTCTTTTGACAACGATGTTGCAGGGTTTAAAGCCGCTGATTACTTTGATCGTTTTAGTTTTAAAAATCCAATTACTGGTGAAGCGATTGAAGCAGAGCGTCATATTCCCTTACAAGGCAAAGATTGGAACGAACAATTGAAAGCAGGTGTTACAGGGCGGCGCGTTATGAGTATGACGGATAATGCTAATCGCTTAGATGCCTTAGAAAAACTTGCAGTGCAAGAGACACAAACAGGCAAACCAGATTATGTGGATGTCAAAATGAGTACCATTCAACCTGTTAAGCCAGCAGTTGACGAAAAAACACCGAAAAAGAGTAAAGAACGTCGTTCCAAAGCTGATCGTCGTAAGGAAAATGCTTTGAAGAATAAGCAGATAATTCAAGAGGCAATGGGAAAGGTGGCCAAGTACCAACAAGATCCCGCTGAACTTAAAAAGCTCCTTGACTTTACCGCGACTGGCTTAAATTATTCGGCTCGTAATTCAATGTTGATTCAACTACAAAATCCAAAAGCCACCTTGTTGAAAGGCTACAAACAATGGTCAGCGGATGGCATCCAAGTTAATAAAGGTGAGAAGGGTATCAAGATATTTGGTGCCCCAACAAACTTGAAAACCATTATTGATAGCAATGGTGAAAAGATAGGTTGGTCTGATGCGACACCTGAACAAAAGCAATTAGCCAATAACAATCAATTGGAAGTCCGCAGTGTAAAACATTATCCAGTCGAAACCGTATTTGATGTTCGTCAAACCAATGCCACAGCTGAGCAATTGCCAAGTATGTTACCGAATCGTCCAATTGACTTAGCCACTGATAAAAGTCCAAAACATTTGGATGCGGCTTATAAAACGTTGTTGAAGTTCGCTGACAAGCTTAAAGTGCCCGTCATTGACCAAGGTGTAGATGAACAAATTGCCAAGCGGCCAATGACCTGGCAGGGACAAGCAAAAGGAGCCTTTGTTCAATCAAAAACCAATAAGGATGAAAAATATATCCTATTGCGCAGTGATCTTACCCCAACCGATAAAATTCATACCTTAGCGCACGAAATAGCGCACGCGCAGCTTCATTCTTTGCAGAGTCAAAATAATTGGCCCACAGCCATTAAAGAAACGCAGGCAGAGTTATCCAGCTATGTGATTACTAAAAACCTAGGCATTGCGCCTGGTGAAAAAAGCGTTGATTATATTGCGGGTTGGTCAAAGAATTTAAAGGCACTTGAGGGTCAAAATACTGGCAAAATCATTAGTCAGGCACTCAAAGCTAGTACCGATGTTACTCAATATTTATCGGATAACTTGAGCAACGGTGAAGTACGTCAACCAAAAACAACAAAATTGCTTAAGCCTGATAAGTTAGCGGTTGTCGAACAGAATTATCAGGCCATTAATCAAACAACTACACGACACATGTAAAAGGAGCAAAACATGTCACAAGAAAACATTCAAGAACTTACAGGCTTTATCACAGGCATTACAAAGTCTGCTGAAGTTAATATTTTATCCTTCCAGGAAAAAGGGCAACCAGGTGCAATTGCTTTGACAATTGAAACCAGGCGCTACCACGAATTATTTCCAGCAGGCGATCCAATTTTAGGCATTGAAATGGTGGCCGTGTTACGGCAAGTTGGCAAGAAATTACAAGTGGTATCAATTTATGATCCCGAAGGTGATTTTATTGCCGCTGATGAGGTGCCAGAACTTGGCCAATTAAATCATCAATTAGATGATGCCAAAAGCACAGATGTCTACACAAGTTTACTCGCTGATCGTCAAAAAGCAGTTGATCACATTGATGCGAGTACAAGCGAATTAGAAGAATTAGCCAGAGAACACGATACTGCAAATCAAGTCCCTGAAAGCAATACGAATTACGGTGATCCCGTCACCGACCAGGGAGGGAATGAATGATTGAATTAAAACAAAACAATCCCACGCCTTATCTTGATCGCTATACAACAGACATTAGTGCCAAAGTGATGTCTGATCCAGACAAATATCATGCCTACGAACGTGAAAGCATTACACGTCGTATCATGGTCTCTCTGATGAAACAAATTCAAAATGCGCCTTTATTAGTTGGGTTACCTGGAGTTGGTAAAACAGCTATTGTAGAGGATTTGGCACGCCAATTGTTAAGTACCTCAGTTCCTTCCCTCAAAGGCAAACACTTAGTTCAAATTAGTTTGGCCAACTTGATGAAAAGCAGCGATGGTGAGTCATTTGCGCATAAGTTCCAGGCGATCATTGATGAATTGATTGCTAATAAAGACACTGTAATTGCTTTTATTGATGAAATTCATCAAATTGTTGGCACTGGTGCTGAAACATCAGGCAGTTCATTGGATGCGGGTAATATTATCAAACCAGCTCTGAGTCGTGATGATCTCCAAATTATTGGGGCAACGACTACGAAAGAATTTCACGAATATGTGGCGCGTGATGGCGCACTGATGCGGCGATTTGATTTGATTGAAGTGCCAGAATTAAGCTTTGAACAAACGAAAAACGTTTTATCTAAAGTCGCCACAAAACTAAATAACGGTATTGAAGTGCCAGAAACGGTACAAGACAGAATTATGGCACTATCACAACGCTATATCACTGACCGTTACTTTCCTGAAAAGGCAATTATGCTGTTAGATGGCGCGTTGAGTGTCGCACGACTGGATAATCGATCAACACTGTCAAATCAAGACGTAGCTACGATTATCCATGATGACTATCATGTACCTGAATATGTCATTAATCAGACGACTGATGAACGATTATTGAACTTGTTACCCAGACTAAAAAGCCAGGTGATTGGTCAAGACACAGCCTTAGAAAAAGTTGCTATGAAACTGACTAATCGCGAGGCAGGATTAGCCGATACTTCAAAGCCTGAATCATTTCTCTTTATGGGGCCCACAGGTGTTGGTAAGACTGAGACCGCCAAACAACTAGCGCTAAATCTATTTGGTAACCAACAAAACTTTATCCGCTTTGATATGTCTGAGTTTAAGTTTGCAGGGACTAGCCTAGAAAGATTTAAAGATCAACTCACCACTAGAGTCAGGCACACACCTTATGCCGTATTATTGTTGGATGAAATTGAAAAGGCTGATCCAGAAGTCATGGATTTGCTTTTGCAGGTCTTAGATGATGGTCGTTTGAGTGATGAATATGGTCGTGTCATTAACTTTAAAGACTTAATCATTGTCATGACAACTAACTCAGGGGCCACAGCAGTGATGAATCGTGATGCCAAATCAGGTTCTATTAAAGAAGACAAAAAGCGTCAAGCAAACTTTGAAGAACAACTCGAAATTGCCTTGCAAAGTGATGGTTACCGTCCTGAGTTTATCGCTAGAATTGGTGCCATTATTGTCTTTGATGTCTTAAAAATGGCGGATATGGTGCGAATTGTTGAACTAAAATTGTCACGACTCAATCAAAAAGCACAAACTAGTGGCTTCAATATTGTTTTTGACACACAAGAAGTAGCGCGTTATATTCCATCATTTGACCTGGGCTTTGAGTATCTAAATGGTACACAGGAAGTCAGCTCACCAATTGCCAACTACATCGCAGATGTTGGTTATAAACCATCGCGAGGTGTCAGACCAATTGATGACACAATTGCCACGTATGTGAGTGATCCAGTGTCTGCCGCAATTATCCAAAAGCGACAAGGATTAGGACAAGACTTTGACACTTTCATCTTTAGAGCCATTGGCAATCCACCGTCTTTGACAAGCCCTTATGGTGAATGGCAAGTTGTGGTTTCCACAGTTAAGGAGGCAACAGACAATGAAGCTATTTAAAAAAGATTATCGCGCTGAAAGACAATTTATGCGCGAGAGTTACATTCGTTGGCGTGGTCGTCCCTGGTTCTTATGGCTGTATGGCATTATAGCAACTATTGGAGTGATATTCATATCGCTTTACGTCACGATTATTGTTGACTTGTTGATAAGAGTCGTTGGCCCATATATTCAAGCCTTCAAGTTCTACATGCAAAGTGGTGTTGCTCAATGGCCTGAATTCAATGATGTTATGAACATGACAGCCACTGTGCTCAATCCACTCAATATTTTCACTATTCTGTCGCGACTAACTTTAGTGACAAGCATTGTACTAATCCTATGCCTGTTACTCCTACTCAAAAAATATGTCTTCCAACGCATCTATGACTGGTATCAATTGTTTAGAGACCAAACGCGTAATACCAATCGCTTTGCGGAAGTCCGTGAGGTTGATAAGGTTTATAAATTGATTCCTGATCGCAATAAGAATTTTAAGGGTCGCCCAGGACAACCAGTGCTGCACACACAAGGATACACCTTCGAATTCTTTATGATTCATCCGTTCCTGTGGGCGTGGCAATGGTTCAAGCGGCCACTAGGTATGAATTCACTAGAATTTAGCGGGGTGTACAAAAAAATACGTCCCGTTTTACTGGAACGTTTGCCAAAGCTATTTGAAAAGCAACTGAATGTTCAAGGCGGTTTTGATGGTTTTTACTGGGTGGATACAAGTAACACGCATTCAAAGACCACTGGGATGACGCGTTCCTCAAAAGACCAAATGCGTGGATATACCCTAATTGACATCATTCGTCGTGCCGAAATCAAATGGAATATTATTGATACTGATGCCAAAAACGAAGATGCCAAAATGAGTTACAAGTCATTACGCACAGCGGGCTATGACGTGAAACTACTTAACATCATGGAGCCAAGTGAGTCTGAGTCCTGGAATCCTCTTGAAATTGCGATTGATTATGCCTTTGATGGTGATTGGGACAGTGCCAATACGGAATTGCGTAAGGTCGTGCAGGTTATTGGTGGTTCCAGTGGTGAAGAAAGTAGCCACAAAGATATTTGGGATAGTGCCGCTGAAAGTACCATACAGGCAGTCATGCTCACGGTGTTAGATATTGCTGTACGTCACCAGGACAAATCAATGGTAACCATCTCAAACGTTTTGCAATTCATCAATGATATGAACAAGTTCACGGATAAAGAAGGTGATGGCTTAACTAAGTACATTACTAATATTGGTAAACTACCGCGAACACCAGCGCGCAATATGATTATTCTAAACGCCGCTGAGTATCTATCCGCCACAGGGGATACAAAATCATCAATTTCTTTCTCAGTTATGAATCGTTTGAATTTGTTTGCCTCAGAGTCAATCACACGTCTGACAACCTTCAACACTATCAATCTGACCGACTTAGGGTTTCCAAGAATGCTAAAGATTAAGTTTTCTGACCGCTATAAGGGCGTACATGTTAGCATTCATGTTTATGAATCAGGTAAAAAGCATGCAATAGAAAAGGACAAGCTAACTGTGTCCCAATCAGGCACGCTAACTTATCCGATTCATAACCATTTACCCGTCTCATGGCAAATTGAGTTGTCACTCGATAATGACGGCAATTCAATTGCGATGCGTAAACAGTCGTTTACGTTGACTGGTAAGATTGTACAACGAAAATTACTCAATGGCAAGATTAAGCGTGACTTGTTTTCTAAGCAGCCTGTCATCCAATGCCTGGTTGATCAAATTAAACCACAAGGCACAACTGAGACACCAGATGTCACCTTGCGTTACTCAGAAAATCCAATGGCAGTCTTCATCATCACGCCACAATCTAACGATGATTTCTCCGCTTTGGCCAGCTTGTTTATCTCACAAGTCTTCTCGGTTAACACCGATATTGCTTCAACGATTACCCGCAGGAAAATGGACAGTTGGATACTTTATAAGCTCAATGAGTTTTCTATGTTCCCACGTATTCCAGGCTTCACCAACATTCTAACGCGTGGTTTAACCTACGGGCATTTGGTTGATTTGTATATTCAAACCCTAACACAACCACGTCTTCATTATTCTGAAATGGAAACCAATGACATCAATGGTAACACAGGTAACTGGTTCCACATTTTAACTAATGATGAGCCAACAAATGAAGCACTATCTAAGCAATTAGGTGAAGTCGAAGTTCAAACCGAATCAGTCAATTCACAGATTGGCTTAGATCGTCAAGATCGTGGTAATCGTCATGCACAAGTTAGCAAGGTTCGGCTGTTGGATGCCAAAGAAATTAGTGAATTGAGTCCGCGTGAGATGATTACCATCCGTACGATTAAACGTGCGGATAAGAAGGGAAGATCAGTTAGACCTTTGCCAATTTTCTCTACGGGTGCTTATAGAATGCCGTTTGCCTATGAATTATTGGGTAAGCAGTATTCACTTGATTATTATACGGCAGACTTGAACATCAAAGCACAGCATAACGATTTGAAATATGATGACCTCTATCATGACTTTGTGCCTTACTTTAATGAGCTAGATCAACAAGTTCAACTAGAAATTGAGGAAGAAGGCGCAGGTGGCAATCAAATTGATAATCGTCAACTCAATACGTTAGCTGATGATGAAATCAACAACATTTTGGCCAAAGCGCATCAAGGTATCGAAACAGCGACAGTGCAAACACAACAAGAACTCTCTGATGAGGAACGTTACTTGCAGTGGAAACATGACTTTAACCCTGATGAGCCATTTATGACAGAAGAACAACTAGATAATGTTGAGCTACGTCAAATCGTGGAGAAATCCATCAAAATGAGGATACCGCGCTCAAATAAAACGGAAGAACAAAACAGTGCCGTTGCTTACTTAAATCGTGGCAAATATCTGACACTTTCTGGCAACAACAATAACGGTAAAGTTCTACGATTACTAAACAACGAACCCGCATACATGTGGGAAATATATAAGCAGCTTAACGCTGCAACAACTCAAGGAGAAGTCGAATGACAAATCTATTCTCGGGCCTCAATACATTAGCAGATACTTTACCTGTAAATGGCCCAACAGCCGATTTTTACACGCAATGGTCGCAATACCTATCGCCATTGCCACACATATTCTTAACGCTGATCATGTTATTCATGCACAGTATTGCGTTAATTTTCTATTACATTGCGAATGCGGTTTATACCGCCTATACCGCATCGTTTAAGTTACTTGACTTTATGAATATCTTTTTTGAACCAAACAGTGATGTCTATCGCGACTGGAATTTAGGAAATATTCTAAAAGATTTCCTGTACCTGGGTTTTGTCATATTCGGCATCATGATGATGGTGCAGTGGATACAATTTACCGCTACTTCTGGTCGTAAGGGTAGAGAGTGGCCTAAGGGAATCACCATCACAGTTGCCGTTATAACGGCTTTACCCTGGGCGATTGGATTGATGAGTGGCATCGGGACAGCGACTGTTAATGATACTATTGGTAATAAAGAAGCAAATATTGTTACGCAACTGTGGCAAGGTAATTCAACAAATTTGAAGGAATTGGCGAAAAAGAATTTTGATTTGTCATCTTACAAGAAGGACCATAAGTTAAGCACTAGGCAAATAACAGGAAGTGATTTTCACTCTGTAATGAGTGATGCAGGATATACAGATGGATTGTCCGATGCACAAAAGTCCGTCTTTACTAAAAAAATTGGCGGTAACGGTAGCATGGTTGATATTACCGGTGACTCACTTGTGCTGGGTAAGACATTTGCGGATGATTATCCAGTTATGAAAACAAACTGGTTAGGCATTATTGGTGGTGAGATAGTCTTTATTATCGTTGTAGCTGGGGCAATTGTCCGTTTGCTATCGTCTGTTTATAAAATGGCTTTTATGGCAGGTTCAATTGTATATTTTGGCCTCAGAGATGGCACACAAGGCAAACGTGTCCAACAAGTTCTGGGAATGATTGAGGGACAAATAACAGGTATTATCATGATGCCGATTTCATTAATCTTCTTCTTTGCCTGGGTAGAATTCGCCTTTAATACCATTAATGGTTTAGGTCTAGATATGTGGCCATTCACCATTTTGTCGATTGCCGCTCTGTTAGCTGGTGGTAAAGGGCTCGCAGGTGGCTTTGAAATGATTGAGCAATGGACTGGTGTTCGCTCAGGCCATAATCCCGTTGCTTCAATGATGTTAGCCAATCAAGCTGCCCACATGGTAGGTGGTGCCACAAGGGTTGCCAAAAAAAATATTGGCAAAGGCCTTAACGCAATTTCACCAGAACAGAAAAAGAAGAATCGTGAACTAGGTAAGAAGATTGCCAACTCAGGTGGCAATCAAGGCTTAGATAATAGTAAAGCGCTGACTGATCATAGCTTAAACGATACTGGTGTTGATCCCACTGCTCAAGCCACAGGGAAGGCGGCAAAGGCGGCTGAGGTAGCAGGACGTACAGTCGGAGCAATGAAACATCCAGGTAGTTTATTGAAAAACACTGGTCGTGCGGCTGGTGATAAAGTTAAAGGTGGCGTGAATAAAGCCGTTGGCAATGTCAAAGATTATGCTGGTGGTGTCGCCGACAACTTTGCAGGAGGACAACAAGCCGTTGAAGCCTTTAACAAACGTCATTCGCCTGTGACACCCAAAGCAGATAGTGGCGATTTACCATCTAATTCTTCTCAACCACGTAATGTTCATGAAGCACTTTCAAAGGCTGCCACAGATTCACCTAATGCTCATCCAAAAGATACAACAAATAAGTCTCAATCTAACATGAGCCACGCTATGTCTGATGCACACCGTGGCTTACCTACTAGAACTAACTCACACAACCCTAGCGCTACTAATTCAACTAAGCCAATTGTGAGTGGCGGGACAGTTGTTCAACCTAAGGGAGTTGGTGCAACACCAGCAACCATGTCACGTCCAAACACCCCACGTTTGAGCGGTACATTGCCTGGCAAAAAGACGGTGACTCAACCTTTGACAGCAGCGCAACAAAAAGAAAAGGATCGCTCCTGGGCTGAGAGTGTTATTGCAAAACAAAAAGCAAAAATGCAGAATCAACAAAGCGTATCAAGTAAAGAAGACAAGTGAAACTTTTAATTTGTAGGCTAATACGGTAAAATTAACAGTAGTTGATTTTAGGGAGTATACTGATGGAGAAAATTAAGCAAAATAAAATTTGGATTACAATTGTGGTGATTGGAATCATTGTTATCGGAATTTTGTTAGCCATGTTGCACCAACAAAAACAAAACAGCCCTGAGGCACAATCATCAAGTTATGCTTCAAGCGTTAAAAGCGCGTCAGATGCTGCTTCTATAAAAACAGCCAAAAAAGTCAAATTATACGGCGAAAAAGCGGCTAAAACAAAAGGTCATATTTACAACGGTCATATAACAACATGGACAGAACAGGATTTTGTCAATTGGGCCAATGATTACTTATCTAAACCGCACTCAATCAATGATGTGGGAAAAGATAAAGAGAAATTTGGAACAAGCGTTGAATTCACCGACTCGGATGTTCCGGATATGTCGATTAGTAACATGGCCAATAACATTCATCAAAACGGTACTGTTGATGGGTACTACAAAAGTTTTACAGAATACCATAAAGATTTTCCCGATATGGATCCAGACGATATAAAAAATAAATAACAAAAGCCGTGATTACTTAAATCACGGCTTTCGTTTTATCCTAAATTATTTTGATTGATTTAAAACCTGCTCAAGCACTAAATCGACAAAGGCACTTGATGAGCGGAATCCTTGTTTGGTAGCCAACTTCTCAATGCCTTGTTTTATCTCAGGGCGAATGGTGTAAGTCGTTTGTATTTTACGACTACTATGATTTGAAGAAGGCAGCTTGAATCCGTCACCTAACGATACCTCTGATTGTGGCTCGTCTCGACTAAAGGCATCTGCCATTTGTTTTTGAGCGCTGGCTTCATCAAACATACGGGGGTCTTTTTTATCGTAATCCATTATTTCACACTTTCTAATAGCTTTTGATAAGCATCATTAATTTGTTGCAAGGTTTTAGGGTTGCGCTTGGCTTGGTCTAAATCAAACACTGGGGTTTTAAGCATCGTTGAACTATTAAACACTTCACGCTCATTTAAGACAGCGACAAGGTTCTCAATTTGGTCAATAATTTGGCCAAACTCATGACTTGAACGGGTATTGTGCTTCACACGATTAGCAAGGTACAAGACTTTCGCTTCAATCAGTGATTCGCGTGTTCTAATATCTACTGCATCATCTCGGAACTCTTTCATTCGCAGGTCAAATTGTTGTTTTGATTGAATAAAGCCATATTCAGAGGGTTCTAGTGGCACGACAACGTAATCAGACACAGCAATCATATTCTTCGTTAACGTCCCAAACTCTGGATGGGTGTCAATTAGAATATAGTCATAATCTTTGATTTCCTCAAGGTGATCTTGAAGCCACATCATCATCAAAAAGTTTTTATTATTCTTTGATTGTAATGTGCCTTCTAATTCGTCTAAATGAGGGCTAGCAGGTAACAAACCTAATTGTGGGGTAATTTGTCTAATTTGTGCTAAACCGCCTGTAAAGACGTCATATAGCGTATTTTTATTAGTATAACTTTCATAGGTAGAGGACAAGTTACCTTGATAGTCTGAATCAATTAACAAAACCTTGTAGCCTTGTCGAACCAGAAAACTTGCGAAGTTAAATGTCATCGTTGTTTTACCAACGCCACCTTTAGATGCTGAAAATGTAATTGTTTTACTCATGATGAAGCTCCTTAGTTATTTTATCTGTCAAAACGAAATGACGATGAAACCATCAATCCAGGCATGTAAAACTTGCTTACATATATATTATATCATACGTATAACATGTATATCAATATACTATACTTTAAATATAGGTAAAGGTATGTTTGTGTTATAAGATGAATATATACACATCTATCAATATCTTATATAGATTGGATACACAAAAAGATAACAAGCAAATCATTGTCTCCTGTTCGTGCAGGGGGCTTTTTCTTTGCCTTAGGAAAAACCATTTACCTTTATGACATTCTTTCGATACCTTGTACACTGACCACAGATTGAACTTCAATCCAGGCAAAAATAACTCGTTAAAGGAGAAATTATATGTATGAACACTTTACCCCTGGACGCAATATTTGGAAGAAAGTGTCACGGTGGATGTTTTTCACGATGGAACGAATCTTTGTCCTAGTCATTGTTTTTGGCATTACTTACCTGATGATTAAATCATTCTATCCCTACAATATTGGCAAGTATGGGCTGATTCTAATTATCAGTAATGCGTTACTAGCTGGCTTTTTGATTTTACCTAGTCCAAGTAACCCAATGGGTCTCATGTATCAAGAAATCCTACGTGGCATCTTAAAGTCCAGCAAACACGCCACAGGTGATCTAACTGCCATTACTGAAAACAGGAAACGAGAGGAAAAATAATGGGAATAAAAGCTAAACAAGCACAAAAAGGAAAGGGTTTAACAGTTGTCAAACAAGCACTTGATAATCGCAAACCAATTCCAATCTACTTTGCTTTACCTTATAAAGATATTTTGAATAAAAAAGGGCATCCAATTCTATTGGCAGATGATACGTACGCTGACATGCTCAATTTACCAGGAAAAGATTTGGATTTCCTGAATGCAGAAGGTGATAAGAGTTCTAACGCCATTATCGCTGACTTTCACCAGTTGCTATCAGTTTACGTGGAAGACTTTGATATTTTCGTTAGTCAACTACCCGCTGACACCCGTATCCAGCAAGCTTCATGGGGACAAGAGTTAGTAAGAGTGGAAAGTCAATTAAATAGCGGTGACCTAGATGATCGTCATTATCAACAATTGTTAATGATGCGCCAAACTATTTTGCAAGAAATTAATATTGAAAAAAATGTGGTCGGCGACATTAAACATCAAGAATATACCGCTGTGATCTACGGTAAGACGTTAGCTGCCTTAGATAAAAATCGTCGTGACTTTATGGCACACGCGGGCATGGCATTTACACCTGAGCCAGTCTCAATTAATCGTAAAAAGATGGTCATGTACCAAATCAATAATCCTGGTGAAACCTTAGAACTGGAGGAGAAATAAGCATGCGCACAAGTTTAAATACAGCAAAACGTTCCGCTTTAAAAGCACGCGGCTATAATTTAGAACTTATTGAGGAAGTTCAAAATCCTAGTGGTATTGAATTTCATACTACTTACTTTGATGATGGTATGGCAAGTAGTGCAATTATCAACGTCTACGACTATCCCAAAAATGAACAATTACAAGGCTGGTTCAAAGAGTTAATCAATCATAAGAATACAATTGTAGACATTAAGATTGGGACTGAGAACAAGTTTGAGGTGCAAAAAGCACTTGAAACAGCCACTAATACCTTGCGTAGTAAGGCACGTAGTGAAGTGACATCACAAGGTGACGCGTTAGAAGCCGAACAAGATGCTGACATTACACTGCAAGATTTGAATGAAGCTCGCAATGGTCGGGAAATTTACAAACGTGTCTACGTTAGGTTGCTGGTATCAGATGTTTCTCCAGAAGAATTACGCCGCCGTGTTAAAGAAATCCAACAACAGCTTTCTAACTACCGCATGAAAGTTTATCCTTCTGAGCAATTGACACACTTCCAACAGTTTTTTATGCCAGCAATGTCAATTGAAAATCAAACGATTAAGGACAAAGGCTTTCCAATGAAAGCCTATGCTTTGGCTGGCTCGTATGCCTTTAACCAAACCTTTATCGCTCATCCTAGAGGCTCATACATGGGCTTAACGATGCAACGTGGTGAAGTTATGTATGATCCTAGCTTCAATGACCATCGTACGCAGTTAACCGCTTATAACCTAGTTGTGGGTGGTGAGCGCTCAGGTAAAAGCTCGTTTGCTAAAAAGAATTTGGGGCCATTAGTTTCTCGCGGTGACACGGTTTGGGTATTTGATAAGTCTAATGAATGGCGTGATCTCGTCAATTATTATTACGGTGTCACTTTGACACTTGATGGTAGTCAAAACATCATTAATTTGATGCAAGTGTTTGGCACAGTCTTAGATGCTAACGGCAATGTTGATGTTATTGCTAGCTTCAACCAACACCGAACAAAGGTGATTACCTATTACGCTACACTTAACCCGCAAGCCGACAAGAAAGAATTGGAAATGTTAGGAAACTTAATTACTGATTTCTATGTTGAACGGCGTATGTGGTCATTGTCACCAAAAGACAACCCACAGGATTTACGTGTGATCGGGCTACGAAATGACGACTATCCAATTCTCGAAGATTTTCAAACCTTCCTAGAAACTCGTAACATGCTGACACGCAACATGACGCAACCCGCCGTAGAACGTTTGGACAATATCTTATCGACGATTAGCAGCTTAATACAAAATCATGGCGACATGGTGAATGGTGTAACGACTATGCCTGATTTGTCTGGTGAGCGTTTGATTCGTTTTGATACGAGTGGTCTTTCAAGATTAGAAGATGATCTCTACAACGCGCAATACTTTACCATTTTGTCTTTGATGGAAAGCTACATCACGATTAACGGCACACAACAACGTGAGCGCATTAAGCGCGGTGAGGTCTCAACTCAAGCCAACAACAATGGTAATCCACCAAAATACTTTTGGTGGATACAGGATGAAGCGGATGATATTTTCAATGCTAAACATTCATTAGGCATAACCTTTGGCGATAACATGATGGCACAACATGGTAAAGATTTCTTTGGTATGTTTGCTATCTTCCCAGGACTAAAAAACGTTGTGCCAACAGGTAATGCATCAGACACTGAGGCTAGTCGTGCCGCATCTTCGTTCTTTGGCCGATTCCCAAAGCAAACGATTGGACGTCTATCAAAAACGGATACAACCCGTTTACGCAGTGT
Organism: Leuconostoc sp. XM4; assembly: GCF_055698815.1. Taxonomy (NCBI): domain Bacteria; kingdom Bacillati; phylum Bacillota; class Bacilli; order Lactobacillales; family Lactobacillaceae; genus Leuconostoc; species Leuconostoc sp. XM4. Next base: position 1,068,769 of record NZ_CP134507.1, read on the forward strand.
GGTGAGTGAAACTAATATCACTGATGGTCAACTACAAGCGCTACAAGGATTGGATCAAGGTGATTTCTTAATGAACTTGGTGGGTAAGCAAGCTACTTTCATGCACGTTGATCTCAATGACTCAGAAATTAATTTGTTTGGTGGAGGACTGTAAGATGAAATTGCCACATCCATTAAAGAAGGCGCGTGATAACCGCGAAAAAATGAAGCAAGAGGCACAACAAATCGTTGAAAACTATGACAAAGGTCAAAAGCCTCAACCAGTGGATAACAAAATTATTTGGTATGTCATTGTTGGTTTTGTTTTTGTTTTTATTCTCAAAGGCCTCAGCCTTTTAATTGGAGGTTAGACCATGTTAGAACGTTGGATGCAAGATAAAAAGCGCCGTTTGTATGTCATCATCGGCATCATTACCACAGCAATTCTGTCAATATCAGTTATTGCCTTAATGTGCGTCATGGTCTTTTCAACACAGAATGCCAATTGTTGGAATGATGATACAACAATTGATGATGGTGGCACTTCAATCGGTGGCGATTGGAAAGATCCCAACTCAGCAACGCACAAAGCCATACAACATGCAATTGACCGTTTTCATAAAGAAATTAAAATGTCAGGCGACAATATCGCTGCTGCGATTGCAATTGGTCTTAGAGAAAGTGGCTTTAACCCGAAAGCCGTCAATCCTGCTGGCTCTGTAAAAGGCATCTGGCAATGGGGCGCTGGTGGTATTAACGGAAATCGCTATGGTGACACAGCTGATACAGTGCAAGCACAAGTTCAACTGGCAATCAATGAATTGCATAGTAGTCATAAAGCAACTCTAATTGGCCTAGCGGCCGCTAACAACATTAACAGTTCAATGGTGGCTTGGGATACAAAGTTTGAAGGAGTCGGAGAAAACGATCCACAGCGAAAAGTCGCCGACACCGCAAAAACTGCCGAAGAAGTCAAAAAGGTTTTCAAACTAGATTATGCAGGTGATATTGATGTCTTTGATGGCGGCAACAACGACTCAGGTTCTAGTGATACCTCAAGCGATGCCAATTCAAGTGCTATGTCTGATGCCTCATGTGACACAGGGTTGGATACCAACACAGATGGCTTACCAGTTAAAGGGAAATACAACATAACAGGTGGCTATCCAAACTATGCAGGCCTGACAGGTGCAGAACATTATGGTGTCGATTTTCAAACCGTCAACCACACTATGGCTGGTGGTGAAAGTAATGTGTACGCTGTTCATGATGGCACGGTGGTAGCCAAAAGTTTTGATTCAGTTGGCGGTAATTGGCTAGTGATTAAAGGCACTGACGGGGTGTTTACCTATTATGGTCACGCACCAACACAATCAGCAATTGTTGTCAATACAGGTGATAAGGTTTCTGCTGGTCAACACATTAGTCATGAAGGCCAAACTGGTGAAGCGACAGGTATTCATGTTCACTTCGCAGTGCAAACAAAAGATCAATACAATTGGGCGCCCGAAAGTAAAGGACTAAAATCCCCTGGGCTTTATCTCAAGCTACCTGCAAAGGCAGGCACTAACGTTGTTATTCCTAGTGGGCCATTTGACTCTAGTACAGGCAAAACAGATAAATAGGAGTATTCAAATATGAATAAATTAAAGAAATGGGGCATTGCAGTGTTCTCTTTAGCCGTCATTGCGATATTGACTGCAATTGGTGGAACTTATTACTACAACACGGAAGTGAATGGTTATCCAGATACCAAGAACTTCGCTGACAAAATTGACCAGTTAGATGCCAGTAGCAAGCAAAAGACAGTCTTAATCTTCCATAAGCCTGGTTGCCCTGACTGTAAGAAAGCGCGTAGCACGATTAAAAAGACGATCAAGACACATCAAAAGACAATTGATTACGTTGTGGTCAACGTTAAAAAGTCTGATGCACAAGCATATCTCGCGAAGTATGGTGTGACACAAGTACCAACAGTGATTGCTTTAAAAGGTAATCAAGTAATTGACAGTACCAGCTCAACCAATAACAAAACGATTGCCAAAGTGGTCGCAGGAGATTAACCATGACAAAATTCAATTTAAAATGGGTTTACGCGTTTGTGTTAACGCTTGCTTGCCTGTTTTTAGTTCAGCAAGGACTTAGCTATCAACGCACGGTCAAGAGTGTGACTATCGTGCATCAAGAAATCAAGGCAACAAAAGCTAAGGCAAGTCAGTACAGTGTTCAAGCTAAACAACTTGATAAGGTTAAAACCGCTGATATTCGAGATACCCAAAACATTGAAAAGATTGGCAATACTTTCCTCAAAGAAATGTTTGCCATCTTACCAAAGTTAAATAAATCAGATGCTAAAAGTAGTGTGGCAACGAATGATGTTGTGTCAGCTTTTCTAGGGGCAACGTTTGGCGGTGATGTGGATGAAGGCGTGCCAACTTTTCACTTAGAAAGCAATGATATTGTCTATTCTAAAGCAGCCGATGGCTCAGGCCTAGGATTTGGGACGGTTAAATATAAATTAGGCAAAGAGGAAACCAGCACAACACTATTGATGCACATTGAAAATGGCAAAATTACAGAACTCCAAACGGGTGCTGTAAAAGATACCTCAGGAAGGAAATAACCATGTCAAAAGTAAATAAAAAAATAGCCTTATTGTGGGCTATTCCAGTGTTGATGGTGGTTGCTGGACTTGGCTTTTGGTTAGCTACTCAAGTCGCTGTTAAAACGCATCAAAGTGCCACAAACGAACTAGCCGTGCAACAAAGCAAACTCATCAAGAAGAAATCAAAGGTCGGTACGGTACTAGATTCAAAGCAACCGAATGTTTCTGCAGCCTCTACCTTGCTAGATAAACTGTTTACCCTAGATTGGACAATTGCCTCTCAAAAGGAATTTGATGCTAAAGCCAAACAGATGACACCTTATGTGACTCAGGAGGTCGTCAAAAATAGTTTAGATTTCAAGGCTGATCCCGATAAAATGATTACACAGACAGGAGTGGTAATGACTTATGATCACATGGATTTCTTACCCACCTCAGCAAGTGACACAGAAGTAAAGGGGAAGGTGATTGTCTTTGTTAAAAGCCATCTCAAGGACTCGGCAGATGCTACCACACGTTTTGTCTATAATGTCAGCTACAATCCTAAAACAAATCTTGTGACACAACTAGATCGCATCGGAACTTATCAATTACAAAGTGACAGCAGTGTGTTATGAGTAAATATAAATTATCTGATTTGTATTTCTAAGCCATTTTGATATACTAAAATTATAAACTAATGTTTATTTTTACTCGATGTGTTCCAGCTCGCCAAAGTAGGAACGACACATCGAGTTTTTTATTTTCTAGTCCCTAAAAATTAAAATAAATTTTATTCTCACAGTTCGTCCATTTGGACGGACTTTTTTGTTTGCCCCAGGAAAAACCATTTACCTTTATGACAATTTTTTGATTCTTGTTATTCTGTGCGTGTGTTGATAACACAACAAAGAAAAAGGAGGACTTTTTGAATGAAAAAGTCAAATGCACATAACAAGTTTCTATGGGAGCGTCGTCCGATTTCACGCTTACAACAAACATTAGCGGGATTGGTTGCTTCATTACCAATGTGGCTACCGACTGTTGCCTCAGCGGATATTGGTGATGCTGCCAAAACAAGTGGTTCAAAGGTCATCACAATTCTTTATATTGTGTTGATCGTTGTTGGCGCTATTTGCTTATTGATTGGTTTCATCATGCGTGCTACTGGTAATGAACAGATGGCGCAAAAGAGTAACAGTAAGCTAATGCACGCCATGTTTGGTATTGGTGGTGGTGCTTTGACTGGACTATTGCTGACATGGATTTGGCAAACCGCCACAACTGCTGGTGGCGGAAACGTCATCAACTGGCCATTCTAAACGGGGGAATAAGATATGTTTGGAAAGAAAAAACAAACTAGTATCGGTGATCCATTTTTTGCCCGCGTTGAACAAACTGAAATTGATCTCAATGATGAGGTGATTCAAGACCTGGCAGACAAAAGTGGAGTAAGTGAAAGCTGGCCGAATGTATCACTGTCAGGGCTACAACAATTCGCTGCTCGTTTGGTCAATGATGTGGTTCGAGCAGGTGATCATGACGTTCGTCTAGGCAACGTCGTCTACTTTATCACTAACGAAAAAGGTCGTGCTGAGCCAACAGGATTAAGTTGGGAAAGAGCGACATTAACAGCAGGGTTTGAAAACATTGTTGTTAGTACCGCTGATCATATTTTCAACGACACAGAAATTCGTCAAGATGAAGATATGACTTATGAAATTATTGTTGAAGCCCTACAACCGCTGATGGATGCCGTGCTAGCTGATGGCACTCTCTCATCAGATGACTTGCCAGCGTTACCTTCTGAGGAACAATTTAGACAAGCGCGTGAAACCGGTGAAGTCCTCACGGTTGAGCCAAATAAGTTCCAACGAACAACTGCCGAAGTTAAGCTACCTGTCGAGGAATCTACTAAAGCTGACTCAAATGAGGCTGAATCAAGTGAGCACCCAAATGATGCAATTTGGGAAAATCCAAATGGAGTGACTTTTACGGCTGGACCTACTATTCCTAAGATAGTTGAACAGCCAAAGCAACCTTCACGTGATAAAACAGTGAAGCCAACTGTTCAAGCTGTTGTTCCGACTCAAGACAACTCAGAGGGTGTCATGACCGAAAGTGATCCCACACAGAAGTTAATTGATCGTGTCAACTTGGCACCAAGTGCTTTTGAAATGAGTGATGTCAAAGCTGATTTACCTGCGGAACACCCCGATTACGTGGTTAGTCGTTTGAACGCAGACAAAGCCAAAGCAAATGACTTTTTGAATGATACCAGCAACATTTACACGCAAAAGATACGCAAAGCGATGTCTGACTTGTTGAAGCAACAACAAGCAAAGACGAAAGCAGCAGTTGAACAGTTGCGTGACACTAATGTTTCTGAGACGGTTGATGCACAAATGAAAGAAGAACGGGCAACTGAGTTTGAAACCCGTTATGCGCAAGCACATCAAGCTCGTGAAGCAGGTTATCGCACGGCTGTGGAAGATGAGAATGCGCGTCATGATAATACACTCAAAACGCTCAAGAGTGACTTTGTCAGCGACTTAGAGGCTTTGAAAGTATCTGTTAATCAAGAGCTGGATAACTGGTTTATAGAACGTTCTAAAGACTTGCAAAGTAATCTTCAAGCCACAGTAGACGATCAGGTCTCAGAAGTGACGTCACAAGCGCAAACAGAGACGCTAACCAGTCTTAAAGCTTTGCGTGATGATCTATTAGCTCAGAACACACAATCCTTGCTAGACATGCATCAAAAGCTGGAAGAAGACATCAGTAACAAGCGGGCACAATATCAATCAGAGCATGAAAAAGCGATGATCAGTGCCACTGAGTTAGAAAGTGCTAAAACGCATGCTGGTAACCTCAGTGAACTTGAGCAACAAGTCCAAATTTTGAAGCAAACTAATCTAAACCTCGAGCAACAATTAAAAGGTAAAGATGCTGTCAATAGTGATGAGGGTTCCCAACTTCGTCAACAGTTACAAATGCTTCAAAATGCCCCCCAAACAACATCACATGATGAAACTAACCAACAATTGATGACTTTGTTAGCAGCGCAGATGAAGCAGCCTCAAGTTGAACAAAAGAAAACAAGTGCTTGGCAATCAGCGGCGATTGGTGTCTTGGCCGTTCTGGCTATTGGTGGTGCGGGCTTTGGTGGTTATGCGATGGCACAACACAAAACAGATAGCGCCGCACAATCATCAAAAGCGGTCTCTGCGAGTAGTCACAACGAAGGCAACGCAACCGTAACCTTAGCCCCTGAATCATCTGAGGCTAGTTCTTCTTCAAAGGTAAGTGCTTCAAGTAGTCAATCAAGCTCATCTAGCTCATCTAGCTCACAAGCTAACAGTTCTTCTACGTTAGCTGACCGTTATCATGTCGGTGAAGACGTTGATGCCACAATCAACGGTCAAACAGTCACCGCTAAAGTCGTTTCGGTACAAGACAAAACCATCACAGTGCATCATGATGGCTACGATTATGTTGTACCGTTTGACAATTAGGCGGTGATCTATGGCAATCAACATTGAACAGGTCAAGCGCCGTCGCACGACTGCGCATCCTAGACGTCCAAATTTTCATCGTTTGAAAAGACACCATCCAATTCTAAAAACACTGTTATTAGCCATGATTGGCATCTTAATTGTCACTGGCGCTGTGATTTACGGTAACCATACGCAGTGGCAAACAGCTCAAAGTGTGAAAAAAGCAAGTCATAAGGCTGTTGCTAAAGCAAAAAAACAACCTGTTGTCAAAGCAAGTCAAGTCAAACAAGTGGCGGCACAGAAAAGTGTCAAACCTGATTACTCAGGGACTGGCGGTTTATCTAGCAAAGAAGATATGTTGAAACTAGCTCAAAGCAATCAAGCTGAAATACTACGTGGACATGTGGCTGTGCCAAGTTTTAGCATTAGTGAGCCAATCTATGAAGGCACTAGTAACCACGTCTTAGCCATTGGTGCGGGCATGAATGCACCCAACCTAAAGTTTGGAACTGGATTAGTGCCAATATTTGCTCACAATATGGGTGATTATAATGCCGTGTGGCCATACCATCCTACCAAGTTTAGTGCGCTACAAAACATGACTGAAAAAACCATCATCGGGAAAGATATTTACCTCTCTGATGGCCATACAGTTTACCGTTATAAAGCCACCAAATTAGATTATGGTATCGCTGTGGGCGTGATGAATCAAGAATTAGCTGTTGAGAACACAGGCAAACCAAAGGTTAAATTGATTGCTTGTTTGGAAGATCAGGAATTTTGGCAGCAAGTTAAAGCGAGTCACTACACAAATTTCACCGCTAAAAAGCGAATCGTACTGACTGGTGAATTAGTTGGTCAACAATCAATTAATTCCCTGGACAGCAGCTTAAAGCAGCAATTGCAATAAAACTAATTTAATTATAGGGGGGTGGCAAATCACCACCCTCCAAAAATCGGAAGAGAGAATATTTATTATGTCACATAACATTAAACACAAACTACGCAATCGTATTTTTGAAGGCGCAGCCATTGCCACGATTATGATTCCAATGGCTTCACCAATCATTGCACATGCCACAGACACACCAACGCCAGTTAAGGTATCGACGACTGGTACAAAAGTGAAAATTGATGACGCGGCTTTGCAAAAAGCTATCGCTGATGCCAAAGCTGCTGGAGTAGATTTAACACAAGAAAAGACTGATACACAAACAGTTAAATCTAGCGAAGTCGCATCCGCTAAAACAAAAATAACTGATAGCTACAAGACACAGGTTTCAACGCTTGAAGCTGCTACTAAAAAGCAGACCACCGCTAACACTGACTACGCTACCAAAGAGGCGCAGTATCAAAAAGATTTAGCTCAGTATAACAAAGATGAAGCCGCCTATGAGGCAGAAATTGCTAAACATAAAGATGATACGCCAATCGCTGACAAGAATGGTATTAAGGTCTACGGTGACTATAATGAAGCTGGTAAAGGCTCACTGGATTACTACAAAAACTTTGATGTTGTCGTTGATGGTTCAAAGGTCAAAGACTTTGCATCTGTTTCTGATTTAGGTTGGAACAAAGATAGTAAGGTCACTGCAATTGGTAAAACACAAGTTTTGAATACTGACAGCACAAACTTTAATGCCCCTTCAAAGGATATGTACCTAATTAAGGATTTCAATAAGGGACAACAGTTCAAGATTGAAAATGTTGGGACTGATAAGATTACAGGTAAAAAAATCAACGCGATCATTACATTTACCAATACGGTTAAAAGTACCAGCTCTGATTCACATTACCTAGCCGTTGGTAAGCAAGATATGGATGGTCAAACTAATGATTCTGTCCGTTTTGAATATCTTAATACCGATGGGGTCAAGACTAAAATCAATTATGAATACTCTGATGGTAAAGCGGCCAATTTGGTAACCGCATTCGCCATTGGTGACGTTGATGTCTTACAAGGTATGCAGACTGACTATGGTAATGTCACGCAATTGAGTCCCAAAGACAATGGTCTAGAGATTGACAAGAATGCCCCTTCTGGATTGTTTGGCACTTATACGACAAGTGCTGCTGGTTTGGATGGTTTTAACGACACACCGCTTGGAACGGTCGGTTTAGTAGGAACTGGTTCAAGCTTCACGTATAACTTCTTTGATGAATACACTAAGAATGCCAGCAAAGCAGATACGACGGCAAGCAATGTTATTACCGAAAAGGGTGGCTTGGTTAATGCCTGGAAGGCTTTGGGAACACAATATAATCTATTTGGTTCCTCTGCGGCTCTAAATGTGGTGACACCACCTGTTAAGCCAACACCACCAACAAAGGAAACGGTCAAGGCTAGTTACAAGCTCAGCGAATTATACACAACGCCAGAGCCACACAAGTCAGAAACAGATGATAGTGGTAAGGACAACAATGGTCAAAATGTGAAACCAGGTGAAACTTTGCATTATAAGTTAACGTGGGATTTGAAAGGTTTAGAAGCTATTGACGTGGATAAGGATACTTTAGCTAAAGGCTTGTCATTCATGGATGATTATGATGAGACTAAGCTAGATATTACTGATCAAACTAAAAAGGATTTCACTGTCATTGATGCTAAAACACAAAAGTCAGTGATGGATGAACTCCAACAAGATTGGGATATCAAGAACGGTAAGTGGACATTGAAAGCCAAGAGCGTGCAAGAATTTTTGACTAATCATGCAGGGCATGAATTGACCATCACGTTTAATCCAGTGGTTAAAAAGGATGCCACAGGGACAGTGACAAACACTGCGGTTCAAAATGACTTTGGTCAGGATTTTGATACTGAAACAGTGAAGAATCCAATTACGCCTGATACACCAAAGCCAGATACACCATCAACGCCTAATACAAGTTATGGTGAAGCGCCAAAGGGTTGGTTATATGGGGCGATTGCAGCGATTGCACTAGCAGGCGCCGCCTTTGGATTCCGCAAGCCAATCAAGAAGTGGTTCCACAAATAACAACTTTTAACAGTGCCTAAGGGCATTGTTTTTTTGTTTTATCCTTATCAAGCGATAAAATAATGAACAATATACATTGTTTTGTTCTTCACAAAGTGGTATATTTAAGAGGTTCAGAAGAGGTCTTGACATGCAATATCAGTAGTTTGCTTTCAGAATTATTACAGTTAACCTGCAAGAAATTATCATATCTCACTTCATATACTTTACTGTTGTTGCATGGCTTTTCAGAACATCTTTCCTAAGTTAAACAGTGAATCTTTACGCCAGATTTACTGCGCAAATAAAGCCATCCATTGATGGCTTTTTTGTGTGTTTATATAAACAAGCGCACTTGTCTAGCCAGATAGACGTAGAAAATTGACGGCGATTAGGTAAATTGATTAGCGCCATAATATGAGAAAATAAACCATTATTTTTAGTTAAAGCAAGTCTATTATCAAGGTCAATATCAGTCTAATGGCTAATATAAATATACATATAAGGCAAACATACATACGTTTATGTTAGCCATTATATACACAAGTATATAGATGTATATATACATCCATATGTTAGCCGGTATACTAGTGTTATATACACTAACATATATACATTATCTACGTCTTAAAACCTTGTTAAAAAAATATTTGCGCAGTTGTTCACTTTTGTTTTTCTTAACATTTTAACTATTGACCGAATGTCAATTTTATAGTCTTATTGAGAGAAGGAATAATTGCCACATGACTAAGAAAAATCCTAATTCCAAATACGCTCGTTTAGATTTTAGTGAACGTGTCACTATAAAAAATATGATCGATGACGGTAAATCAAATGCCGAAATTGCTCGAAAGCTAAACCGACCTCGGGCTACCATTACACATGAATTGCAGCGTAATGCCCGTGTCATGACTTGGCGTGGCAAAAAGAAAATATTGCGCCATACATACGAACCTGTGCAAGCGACTAGACGTGCTGAGTATTACCAATCAAAGGCGCATCGTTCACAGCCTAAAATTACACCTAAAAAGCGCGAAAAGATAGATTACTATCTCAAAAAGAAACATTGGTCGCCAGAACAAATTGCACATGGTGTGCCACGAATTGGGGTTTGCACACGAACAATCTATAACTGGATACTTAATCGCAACCTGAGTGCGACATTAAATGATTTACCGCTTAAAGGCAAAAGACGTAGGCATCTTAGGGCAAAACCAGTTAATCCAGAACATAAACGGATGATGATTGAAACGCGTTCAATTCACAACCGTCCAGAAGTCATCAATAATCGCTCAACATTTGGTCATTGGGAAATTGATGGGGTGATGAGTCCTCAAGATTCCCAATCTTTCGTGATCACATTTGTAGAGAGAAAAACACGTTTTATGGTTGGTGTCAAAGCAAAAAGTAAGAATTCAGAAGATGTCAAAACAGCCATAGATACCTTTATGTCAAGGTTTGAGAACGTTTGTGACAGTATCACGTGTGACCGCGGAACAGAATTCACGAGTAGTTTATTTATTTATAGCATTGAAGATACATATGGGAAAAAATTATATTACGCTGATCCACAGTCACCAGGTCAACGTGGTACAAATGAACGCATGAATCGTGAATTACGGCGTGTATTTCCTGCTGGTTATGACTTTACTAAGATTACCCAACGTAAGCTTCAAAACGCCATTCAGGACATCAATGATCGTCCTAGAAATGTACTCAGGTTCAAAACACCTGAAAAAGTCTTTACTAAGCGAATCATGGCAGCTTAATCATCAATAGATGCTAAATATCGCTAATTGTTAAGACAGTTCAAAGTCAATAGCTTTGGACTGCGTTTTTGCGTATAATAATAACCAGATAAACACGAATTAAGTGCTTGATTGGCTTAAAAAAGTCAAAATGACAATGCAAAAACTAAATATGCGACCAACTTTAAACATCAAAAATAAATTATGGTAGTTGAAATTTAGAAACGCAAAACCACAAATAGCACAAAAACAGTCTTTGTAATCAGATTGTAAACAAATCCGCTATCACAACAGCGACAACGGATTAGCCAAAATAAAATCAATTTTTTAGATTATTTGTTACTTTAGGGGTTGACCGGAGTCTGTAGAATAATAAGCATAAGGTTTGATATGGGAGTTGAAATACTTCTGTAACACACCTTGTGCTTATATTTTTGTCAAAATGGCTTATTTAATTAAGAAAACCTAAAGAATAAAAAAGCACAAAAAAAAGACCAGCCATTGGCTAGTCGAATATGTACCTTGAAAACTAGATATAAAAATTGATTACTATAGAATAATGTCCCCACGACCTTATTAAAAAAATCAAATTTGCTTAACTAATCTTCAATAAGATAATTGTAAAGTATTTTGTGGATTATAGCAATCATGGTTGGCTTTTGATTAGCTAACCCGGAGCCTCTAAAAGAGTGTAGAGAGAACAGTCTAGGACAGTTACGAAAATCAACGTAATTTGTTGCTCCGTTAGAAAAAATCTCAGTGCCGATGCGATGTGTGCATACTTTGGCAAGTATGTTATACCGAAGGTTTTGAGTCGTGAAAACAAAAAAAGTGTGAGAGACTATACACGCACAGAGATATAGTCAATGTATTTTATTTTGTTGCATAGCGTGCTAAATTATTGATTGTACCATATAATACAATTATTTTATTTTTGTGTTTGAACTGACAATTAAGGACATCCTTGATCATTTCAAAGTTATAGTGAGTACTTGATTTTCATAATCAAATAATATAAAAATGAAATAGAATAATTAAATAAAAATGAGTTGAAATTTTTGAATAAGTCTGTGGATTCTGACTTATTTTAAAATTATTTTCGTTAGCATCAAAAGTTAGTCTTAACTTGACCTGCATATAAATGGTTAACTAAGACTTATAGGTGAAACTATAATTTCAAAAAAATAATCTTTTTTCTAATGATTTAAATTGACTTCTAATTGCTCCAGTTTACCTCCATATTCTTACTTTTAAAGTCCGAAATAAAATATTTTTTATATAACAATCAAAAACGCGTTGAAAAGTTCCATATAGTTCAATTAATCGATTATTACGTGATATAATTACGACAACTCTAACTATGGATAGTAATAAATCATTTGTAAGGAACAATAATGTCAGCTGTACCAGATACTATAAAAAATCTAAAATATATTTTAAATCAATTTGGAGGTAAATATCGGACTGTTGTTGGAGACTGGGATAGGGGAAAAATAATTAGCGATCTAAACCTCTACACACCAGAACTAATTACAAAGTTACTTCAAGATGACAAAATATGTGACCGTTTTGTTGATAAAGTTGATCAAACAACTATATTAAAAATAAATGAACTCGTTGATGTATTTAAGAATGAAACTCTTTGGGAAGAACCTAATCCTATTCCTGGTAGTAAAATATTTGACAATGAAAACTTGTCAGGACACGAAGTTGACGATGCCTATATACTTTTAGACGGAATGTTTGCAACACAATTACCACCATTGCTTGACCAAATAATAACTGTTGAATCTTCATCAGCATTAATTGAAGAGTTAGCTCGGCATCCAAAAGAGAACTTGTTCAAAGTTGACTCAAAAACAAATCTACTAATTGAATTTGCCAAAGGAGTTAAGTCACCTGAAAATATTTTTGGTCATAACTGGGCGACAGAAGAAATTACGTTTTATACCATAAAAATTGATGAGTCATGGCGCCCGATGGCCATACCAAACATTAAACACTCAGTTATGTTTGCATACAACAATTTACTTGTTGCACAATCAACATTCAATCATATGTACAGTGAAGAAAACAGACTCGAGGGCATAACCAAGCACTCCGAGTCACCAATAATTGGTCGAGATGGTTTTTTTTCAAGTGTGTTGTATGAAGAAATTGAAAAAAATTTATATGAAGATACTGATGAAACAAATATGATACCAGTCGGTTTTATAGGTTACAGCAATCAAAATAAATTTTTTAAAGAAAGTAAGTTACAACGGTATAGACTAGAAGCTACTTACCCTTATATTTTACATTTAGATATAAGTAAATACTTTGAAAATATCTACACACACCTAATTGCTCAAATTAAACCTGAAATGCTCAGCTCAAAAGCAAATATAGTAGTATTTTCAACTTATTTAAAGTGGTTAGACGATTACAACCAAAAAATCAATAATAATCATACAAAAAGCATAATTCAGGGGCCTATATCATCAAAAATATCTGCCGAGCTGTTACAGTTATCATTAGATCAAAAGATAGAAAAAGCAATTACAGATTTACATTTAGATGTTAGCTTCACAAGATATGTTGATGACTATCGATTTTTCGGAAGAAATGTAAAAGACTTAGAATTAATTAAGAACATTCTGATCAAAATATTTAGGCAACATGAATTATCTTTTAATGAAAATAAAATTCAGCTCTATAAAGGATTCGAACAACACAAACAAGCCTATTTGGAAAACTATCCTAAAATTTTGACAATAACACGTGGTAAAAATGTTCGACTTTCTTTTGATGATTACTTAGTATTTCGGGAGGTGTTGTCACAATCAATACATGAACAAGATTTACCAACAACAAAGTCTATTTTGACTATATTTACTAAAAAAATTCAAGATAAGCAGATAACGATTAGAGATAACTCTTTAATTATTTCTTTAATTGAATTTTTAATAAAAACAGCATATGTTTCTCCAATAATCGCTATGCAAATATTTAAATTATTGAATGAAATTTGCAATGTTTTGGCATCTAAATATAGAAACCAAGTTTGGAATATACTTTTTTCCGAAATAGAGTTTATCGTTGCTAATTATTCTGATACTGATTTAGAATCTTGGTATTTTTATGCTTTAGCTAATTGTGGAAACGCTTATGAAACGTATAGAGTGGTTAACAAATACCTAAAAATTGTTGGAGAAAATCCTAGTGTAATCGTTTTATCTGTCTTATTAAAAAACAAGAGCTTGCGAGCCAATAAGAAAATACAAGATCAAATAATAAAACATATCAACAATTGGCAAAAAGTATCGCAATCAAAATGGTGGTTACCTATTTCAAAGTTGTGGTTAGTAAAAGGAAATTTGGAAATAAATAAAAAAATAAAAAGTCTATTTATATCTAATAATCGGTCTAACATACAATGGGACAAGCTTGGGATAATTGAATATCTAAGACAAAAATCCGATAAAACCAAAAAATAGAACTTATGTACCTTCGTTTGAAACAAAAAAATAGTGAAGAGATACATGGGATTAGTTAGAAAACATTTAGGGGTAAAAAACCAGATTTTTTTTTATATAATATCAGTGATTTTGGAATTGTTTTGGATGCAAAAACTTATTCAAATGTTTATCTTCTTGATATTACAAAGCAACGGAGTTTGCAAGATTATATAGATGGTTCCAAAAATTAAAAAATAAGGTATCTCTAGAAAGAAGGTTTTCATATTATTCATTGTATAATGCCAAAAAACTTATAAAACGGGAATCAATAGAACCGAATTAGATGAAGAAAATTTAGTCAAATATTATGAAAAAAGTAGCTGATTGACTTTTTTTATTTGAAAATTATTATCGATTGTAAAACCAAGGAGAAAAAAGTTAACAAATTTAGTAGTTTATCACTAAAAAAAAGAAGTATCGGAAAGCTCACATTTGATGGGCGTAATTATTTGTACAGATGCTGATATCGCCATGGCAATTCTGAATATAGTCAATATATCAAATACTGAAATAGAGAAAATATGATTTATTAAATGCATAGGATTTCTACAAAATATGATCATCAATTTATAAATTCTATATTCATTAGGACATGTGCTACGATATATCTTAGATAATTTTATAATAAGGAAATAAGTATGGTTAATATTTTGATTCACTTGTGGGAAATTTTGACTTTTGTTATAACACCAGCCACAATTACTATAATTGTTAGTGTTATAGCGATTTGGGTTGCAAGTAAAAATGTAACAGAACAAATTAGGATATCGCGACAGCCGTTATTGATATTCAAAATACAAGATACAAATATTCGTGAAAATGCAGAAGACATTGCCAAAAAATTTCAATTGGTCGAAAACGTAGGTTCAAATACCGCTGTAAACATAAATATTTTTAGATCCTTTTTAGATATAACTCATGAGTCTTTCTTGTATAAGCATATGTACAAAAATCTTCCTAATTTTATAAAGAAAAAAATTAAGATTAGTCCATATCAATTTGCAGATTTGACTTTGGAAGAGAGCTTAGGAACTTTAAAAAGTGATGAGTACAAAAGTATCAATTTATTACCATTGTCGGTTAGTTATGACCTTTTTATTGTGCAATATCAAGATATGTTAGGAAATTATTATCAATCATTATTGATACCCCAAAATGGTAGAGGTGACTTTGAAAAAATAATTCCTCCCAAGAAAATTTCCTCAAAGGAGAGATTTAAAAGTACTTTTATTGGACAAAAAAACCGGATTACGTTAACTAATTTTTTGAAAAATGGATATGAAGAATAAGTCTGATCTTTCTCAATAATACGTTACAAGATTTAAGTTTTAAAAATAAATATATGAAAAAAGCAAAAACAGCAACAAAATTGTTTTTGCTTTTTTCATTTTCAATTAAAAAAGAAAGTAGGAAATTAAATTATGGTTAATAAGTTTGGTAGTTTATCACTACAAGGAAAAAGTATCGGAAAGCTCACATTTGCTGGGCGCAATTTAGTTGGTGCCAATGCTGATGTGGCAGTGGCAATGTTAAATGTGAATAATACACTGAATACTGAAAATGTCACACCACAGGCTGGCTTTGATTTTAGTACGGCTTTTGGCACACCACTAAAACTGATCGATGCAAAAATTATTGCTGGTACTGCTCGCAGTAATCAAAGAAATGGCGCTCGTGTTGCCACTAAGACAGGTACTTTGTTACCTATGTCTGATGCTAAAACAGACACTTTGCCAGAAGAAGAATATGATGCTGTATTCGTATCAGGTAAAGACAAAACACCGCACGGACGTGTACGCAGTGCTGATGCGTTTGATAGTCATGATTTAGTTTTGTTTAGGGTTACACCTAATTATAAAACCGACAATCGTGGTGAAGTTGCTCGTGATGATTACGATGAACCAATCATTTCAAATTATCAGTTCAACTTTATCCAACAAAGCAAATCAGGGGATGTTGGCAATGATGATAACATTGTCCGTATTTTGGTTGACCCAGCAGAAAGTGAACGCTTGCAAGCTGGTTTGAAGCCGGGGGACAAGTTAGTACCACAAGGTTTGAAGTTTGCATTTGCTGGTAATGATGCCACAGATTGGACGGTGTATGCTGACACGTTAGTTGCACTTGATGAAAAGGCAACAGAAAAACCAACATCAAATCAAAATAAGACAACTGCTAATCAAGCTAGCAAACTTAAAAGTGAGTAGTTTTATGAGCATTTAAAAATAGCATAAGTAAATACGCTATGTCTACATTAAAATATCTAAAAATTCTTAGAGGATTCTGGTTTCTAAAGAATGCGATTTTGGTTTTCTATATATGATCTATTTTTAACGTTCAAAAGTTAAGAATTCTTATACTAAATTCAGTTCCGTTTAAAGTGATTGCAGTTTAATCTGTTAACCCATAAACTATTTATGAATTATAATTTTATTGAAAAGCGGGTAAGAAATCAATGGAAACAAAAATATTTGAGAATATAGAATATCAAATTATTGGGAACGGTATACCAATTATATTTTTGCATGGCTTATTTTTAAATAAGCGTTCAACTAAAAATTTTTTTGAAAAAGATAATAGCCTTGCCGAATTCCAACGTATTTATGTAGACCTTCCAGGAATGGGAAATTCATTACCCACACCTGAAGCGACCACTGACGCTATTTTTAAAAAGCTTTTAAGTTTTATTGATTATGTAGTTGGAACACAAGAATTTATCATATACGGGCATTCATATGGTGGCTACTTGGCACAAGCAATTGCTTATCATTATCAGAATCAAGTTAACGGTTTATTCTTAACTTGTCCTGCGGCTATTGCTGATAAAGAATTACGCTTAGTAGAAAGACATAAAAATGAATTTATTGGCAAAGTACATCATTCTGAAAATGAAACATTTTACGATGACTTTGAGTCTATGAATGTCTTAATTAGCCAATCACGATGGGCGGCGTACCAAGATCTTATTTTACCTGGGCTAAATAAGGCTGATGCCAACTTTTTAAAACGTCTTCAAGAGAATAGTTACACCATATCATTTGAAGAAAAATTACAAAATCTGGGACCAAATACAAAAATTCAATTAGTTTTGGGCAGACACGATCATGTAGTAGGGTATAAGCAACAGCTGAATAAATTTATAAGTAATGAAAAATCAAATATAACGTTACTGGCATCTGCCGGACACAACGTTATGATAGATCAACCTAAATATGTGTATGGTCTATTTGATAATTTTTTAAATACTTTTGAATAGTATTTAAAGATAAACTTTTGTCCTTTATTTTGAGAGAACTTGTTATTCTTCCATAAGTCAAAAGTTATCAACTAATTCAGGTCAGAAAAGCTACAACCAAGCCGACAAAGCAAAAGGTTAATAGCTAAACAATATAATAGAAAGGTTAAAGGCTGATTAAACAATCGGTCTTTTTTTAGTTGTTACAATGGCACAGAAAATGATTTATTTTAGCTTTATGTTTGGAGTTTGGCTCGTCTATGTTGGGTCTATGATCCCTATATTTTTACTCTTTATGAGTTTGGGTCAATCACTACATGTCGCTATGATAGTTGCCAGTGTTTTGACCTTTTTATTTATTATCATTCAAAGAACCTTTAGGGGGTTACATGTAATCAATCACACAAAAAAAGTTAATAAACAGACTCACTAAACTCTTGTCATCAAAAATTTTAAGAAATTTTGAGAAATAGTTTCTGCTTTTTTTGTAAAAACCTCTTTCATGCTACAATTGAAGTTAAGTAAGAGAGGGGATTCATTTATCATGGGCAATATTTTTGATAACTATTTTAGTTATTCTATATTTTTTATTGCCGCATCAGCTGTGATGTCGGCAATAACTTTTCTTCTAATCAAGAGAAACCGTTATAGACTTCTGTGTGGTATGGCAACCATTGCAACCATTTTTAGTTATTTTGTCTCACTTTCCATTATTGTGCTCCAGATCAATAACAAAGTGTTGACCTATGTCTATTTAGCTGCGTTGGTATTAATTTTCATACCCATTTTTTTATTGACATTTTTAAGCGCATTCTTGTTTATATGGAATGGTATCATAGTTTGGCGGCGTGAAAGTCATTCAATTGGAAACATGCTCACTTTAATTATTGGCGTTTTACTGCTGCTAATTCCAATTGTCTTTAGTTTGTTGAATCGATATATTCCAAACAACAAAATTATTGATTTTTTGGAGAATGTTTCATACAGCTTCCAAAATTATTTACTTTTCTGGGTTTTGACATTTCTTGCATCTTATATGATTACAAAAGTAGTTCGTCCAAAGTTTAATAAAGAATATGCTATTATTTTAGGATCCGGATTGATTAACGGTGATACGGTTTCACCATTGCTCGGCTCAAGAATTATGGTTGCTGCCAACTTTAAAAATCAACAATTCAAGAAAAATAAAATGCCTATGAAATTAATTATGTCAGGTGGCCAAGGGCGAGATGAATTGTTGGCCGAAGCTGAAGCTATGAGAGAATATGCAATTCATCATGGGGTGCCAGAATCTGATATTCTAGTAGAAAATCAGTCAAAGAATACTTATCAAAATATGCTTTTTTCTAAACAAGTGGTTGAAGAAAATGGATTTGATTTACAAAAAGGGATTTTTGCAACAAATGATTACCATGTGTTTAGAGCAGCGGGTTTTGCACATTTAGTTGGCTTGAATATCGATGGTATAGGCTCTAAAACAAGTAAATATTTTTTGCCTAATGCATTAATTCGTGAATATATAGCAATTCTTTCTAATCACAAAAAATTTCACATAGCTTTTATGCTAGTCATTGTGATTATTAATATATTGCCCATATTTATCTCTTAGAATACAGGAGTAAAAATAAAATGAAAAAAGTAAGTTTAATCATTGCAAGTCTATTGACATTAAGTTTAGTGATTGGTCTAGCAATTCAGGTCAGAAATTATTATGACAACACCTATGCAGCGTCCAAGGCATATACTAGGGTGCCCCTAAAAGTTCCTAATCGTGAAGAAACAAAAGACGACACGGGAAAGGTGATTAAAGGATCATACAGTTATCAGTATCATTTTGAATTTGTGACCGCTGATGGTACTAAAAAAAGGGTTGCTTTTGAACTATCAGGAGAAAATGTTACACCATTTAAACCAGGCGAATTTTTGGAAGCGGAAGTATCGAACACTAGAGTTGTATATGGTCCAACTGCCATTAAACAAAATAAAATACCAAAATCAGTGTTAAAAAAGATTTCAGTAATTGAATAGAATTTACAGACATTACTCTGTGAAAATGAGAAGTTTCCATTCGGAGGCTTTTTTTTTGAAACTAAACGATTGTGTTAGAAATACTTTATAAGGAAGGGAAAGAAAGGCTACCTAATATGTAGTCTTTTTATTTAGAAAATTATGGAAAATGTAAAAAAATATAAGTTGTACAAATCTGGTAAGCTCTGGGTTGTCGGGGCGGTTGCAGTAGCTGGTGTTGCTGTGAGTGCTAACACTACACAAGTCAGTGCTGATACTGTTTCAAACACTGATGCACAAGCTGTTCAAACGACTGATGCCACGCAAAATGACAAGCAAGTGCAATTAACTGCTTCATCAACTGATACTGATACGGCTACGGACAAGGCGACAACTGATGATGCCACTAAAACTGCAACTGTTTCATCAACTGCTGAAAAAAGCACAGTACCAACAAAGGCTGGTACTAGTGTCACACAAGACCAAGCAAAAGATGCAATCGATAAGGCACAAGATACAGTCAAAGATGATGCTAAAACTGCATCTGATGCTGGTGTTGATATCACAACTGGTAAGACAACTGATGTCACAATCAATGATGACAACGCTTCATCAAAGACAAATGAAGTCTTATCTGATTTGAATAAGCAAGACCAAGCTGTTAAAGATGCCACGGCAAAACAACAAGCAAACGATCAGGCTTATCAAACGGCAACTACTGAACAAACAGATGCCACTAAGCAAGGTCAAGCTGATTTGGACAATGCCACATCAGACCTTGATAAGCAAGTTGAAACCACTGAAAAAGCTGGTATCACAGTTAACGTTGAAGTTGCACAATCTTCACCTGAATACAAAGATTTGTCAGGACTTGAGGGTCAAGATTTGTTAGACGCAATGGCTTATAACATTAATCTGTATAAACAAGCAATCGCAGACGGTGTGGCAAGTGAAAAAGCTGATACTGAAACATTGGCTAATTTAACTGCTGAATACCAACAAAAGCAAGCTGATTACGCCAAAGCTAATGCAGACCGTGATGAAGCGGTTGAAAAAGGACAATCAGATTTGAACAATGCGACATCAGACCTTGATAAGCAAGTTGAAGCAAGCAAAAATGCTGGACTTGATGTTAGTGTTGAAGTTTCAAAAGTTTCGCCAAAGTACAAGGATTTGACTGGCTTAGAGGGTCAAGATTTATTAGATGCAATGGCTTATAACCTTGATTTGTACAACAAAGCAGTAGCTAGTGGTGTGGCAAGTGAAAAAGCCGATGCTGAAACATTGGCTAAATTGACGGCTGAATATCAAAAGCAAGTGGCTGACTATGAAGCACAAAAGGCAGCGGTTGATAAGGCAAATGCTGATAAAAAAGCAGCCTATGAAAAAGCACTTGAAGATTATATGAATGGGACTAACCATACGACAAGTATGACAGCCCAAACGCAAACTGATGCTTCATCTGGTCAATATCAAACCTTTATGAATGCCACTGTTGACCAAACAACAGGTGAGTTTACGCTGGAACACGATATGAACGACGGTGTACACATCATTGGTCATGGTGTTTTGAAAGGTAAAATCAATTGGAAGATTGTTTCAAATGGTGACGGCACAGAAACCGTGACGATTTCATCAATTGAATTGTATTCATATACGTATACCAATGCTTATCAAAACCAAGCGGTTAACCAAAATATCAATTTCCACGTCTATGACAATGACGGCAACGAACTATTTTCGGTTTACCATGACGGCAATACGACATTCTCAAAAACAATCAATAAGACTGCGCAAATTAACAAAACATTCAAAATCTCACCAAATGAGACTAGTCCATTGACACAGGTATTGGTTGTTGATGATAACTGGATCTGGAACACGCATGGTCAAGTTTCAACGCAAATTAAGAATACTAACGTAGCGCCAAAGGCACCTACTTATGAACATGATCCAGTGAAGCCTACGGCACCAAAAGCAACGGTTCATCATGTACAAGTTGTGGCACCTGAAAAGGGACAAGAACCTGCTGTACCAGTTGCCAGTGTTAAAAAGGTAACTGTTGCGGATATGCCAAATGCTGATAAGCCACAACCACAAAAGGTTGAGGTGCATTATTACAACATTAAGAAGACACCAAAGGTTGAAAAGACAGCCACACCAGAAACGCCAAAGGCAGTTGAAACGGCAAGCATTTTGCCACATACCAACGCTAATGAAAGTCACGGCGGTGTGTTGTTAAGTGCAATGGCTGGGTTAGCTAGTCTTGGTTTGGCATTTGGTATCTCTAAAAAAGGTAAAAAGCAAAACTAATTTAAAAATTGATCTCGTGACGTTATCACAGCATATAACCAAATGGGGTGTGAAGCCCAATCAATAAAATTGTTAGGAGACAATAAACATGTTGCAAAAACAACTTTTAATCGCTGGGTCTGTTTTAGGGGCTTTAGCATTAGGTCATCAAGCAGTTAGTGCTGATACTGTACCAACAACTGATACTAGTACAGCACAATCAGTACAAGCAACTGCAAAGATGTTGCCACAAGTTAAGGCGGTAGTCTTGAGCGCTACAACTGATGTCACAAGTGATGCCAGTTCTAATGTAGATGACGGCACGACAGTGGGTGACGGTAGTACCTCAACAGATGACGGTACTAGTGTTGATAACGGTTCTGGTTCTTCAACTGATAACGGCAGTGGATCATCATCAACAGATGACGGTTCCAATGTTGATAATGGTGGTTCCTCAACAGAAGACGGCAATAGTTCTTCAACTGATAATGGTGGTTCAAGTTCATCAGAGGACAATGATAGTTCAAGTTCTTCATCAGATAACAATGGTTCTTCATCAAATGGTGGCGGTACGGATAGTTCAACGACTGGTGACAATGGGGCATCAAGCGAAGATAATACCGTGCCACTGACACCAACTACACCTGATACAAACAATCAAGGCGAAGTCAATCATGTCAAGCCAGTTGAAGTAACACCTGATAAATCAGGCAATGTTGTTGATGTACCAACACAAGTTG
Source organism: Leuconostoc sp. XM4 (assembly GCF_055698815.1). NCBI lineage: Bacteria > Bacillati > Bacillota > Bacilli > Lactobacillales > Lactobacillaceae > Leuconostoc > Leuconostoc sp. XM4. The sequence goes on from NZ_CP134507.1 coordinate 1,091,323, forward strand.
CTAGTGTACCTAGCGTTGCTCGTGCAGTTGAAGCCTATAATCAAGCATTGACTGATAACGACAAAGATGCGACAAAAGCACCAGTTGTTGAAGCCAAGCAAAAAATTGATGATGCCTTAGCTAAAGCACTGCCATTAACACATGCCACAAAAAAGTCATCTATGGGTGGTAATGGCATCTTAGCATTGTCAATGTCTAGTTTAGTTGCTTTAGGTGGTTTGATTTACAAGCGAAAAAAGATTTAAAAAGCGTGTCATGTAAATAAGTCGTCTCTCCTGTATAATAGTAAGAATAAATGTAAAAGAGGTGATAAACATGGAACAAAAATCGATAAATTTTGAAGAAAAATTTGAGTTATTTGATGAACAATGGTCTCCCAAGATTGTTGCACAAATGAATAATTATCAATTTAAAGTTGTAAAAATTCAAGATAATTTTGTTTGGCATAAACATGACCAAACGGACGAAGTGTTTATCATTATAGATGGAGAAGTACGAATAGACTTTCGTGACGGCAGTGTAACATTGAAGAAAAACGAGATGTTTGTTATTCCAAAAGGTATTGAACATAAACCCTATTCTGAATTGGAATCAAAAATCATTTTAATCGAACCTGAAGGTGTGGTTAACACTGGAGATAACGAAGGCGCCATGACTGCCGAAAGCGATGTTTGGATTTAAATTAGTGAATATTTTTAAAAACCACTATCCTAAATTTGACAATATTTTAAATTTATTTATAAAAAAGTTACTTGCAAAACCAATCATCATATATGATTGGTTTTTATTCTGCCAAAAATTATTGAAAGGGGGTGTGAAATGCGTGGTCTCCCAAAACTAAAAGTGAATTTTGAGTATGAAAAAAAACAAAAAGATAAAGCGGTAAAAATTCCAAAAGCACATGTTTATAATTTGAGTAAAGTACGTAAAATTGTTGTTGGTCTATTGATTATCTTAGTGCTTTATTTTGCCTATGTTTTAGTCTTAGCCAATGGTGTAGCGATTAAAAACCGTGAATTAAGGCATAACATTACTAGTCTTACAACCAGACTTGATAAGGCTAGTGCTGGGACAACCAGTTATAACCCAATTGTGGGGCAATACTTGGCAAACTTTGTGACGGCTTACTATACATTTGATAAAACTAAATCTGATGCTTGGTTGGATAAGGTTACGCCTTATTTTGCTAAGAATGTCACGTTATCATCATCGACCAATACCGAAGATATGAAGCTGTTACAAGCTAAATTGAACGGTATTTTTACGGTGGATAGTATCAAAACAGCACAATATAATCTCACGATTGATAATGACGGTAAGCAAAACGCTATGACTGTCAATGTGCCTTATACACAAGATAATGATAAATTAACTGTGATTGGTTTACCTTATGTGGCTAATGAGATTGATAGTGTTGGTCAAGTGGGTAAAGCGAGATTTGACAAGACTGGTAAAACAATCAATGATGAAGCGGTCACTGGTAAAGTTCAAAAGTTTACCAAACAATTCGTGCAAAAATATGTCTCTAGTTCAACTAAGGATATGTCGTTGTTCATGAATAACCCTGTGGGATTAGATAATGCAGTAGATTTGGTTAGTCTTGATGAGAGTGATATTAAAGTCACTGGTTCGGCAGATAAGCCAATTGTCACTACTAAAATCACGGTTAAAGTACATGGTTCAGATATTACGCAAGTGCAGACAATTTACTTAGAACTTAAAAAACAAAATTCGACGTATTTTGTCACAAAGTTTTTACAGGCTTAGAAAGGGGGTATCAGATTGGACTTTTATAATTCAATTAAACCTTTATTGTTAGTTGGTACGGTTGTTATTGCTGGTGGACGTGCGTTAATGCATTATGGCAAAAATGAATCTAAGGATATGTGGATGTCAATTTTTATTGGTGCGTTAGTGTATTTCTTCGTCAATGGACCGCAAAATAGTTTACAGGCGTTTAGTGGTATTTTGAATGCTTTGCTAAATTGGGTTAAAGGTATTGGTGGTTAACATGTTTAATTATCGAAGAGTTTATATCAATTCAGCTAAGTTTAGTAAAATTGGTAAGGGTATGCGTTTACCAATAATGGTTGATACCAGATTTCTGTATCTGTTTTCAATCACGTTAATCATCACGGCTTTCATTAGTTATGTCTTAGGTTGGTTTCACATGCAGTATCTTAGTTTAGGGTTTGGGTTAATCATAGTCAGCGAAGTAGCTGTTTACTATTTAGACCGTCAACTTAAAAGAGATAATCTACCATTTGAAACAACGATCAGATATTTAATGACTTATGTTTGGCAGGTCTGGTTTCGGAAAAATCAATTGTATCAGGGAAAGCGTGTTAATAGTAATTCAAAGCAGTACATGATACTGTAAGTAAAAAAATTTAAAGAGCATGGTTAAACATGCTTTTATTAAGGCATCGTCAATCAAACGATAGGGCAAGTTGGGGCAGTACCAGCAGATGCGTAAGAAATTCAAAAAGACAATGAGAAAGGTGGTGTGTTAAAATGGATTTAACAAATCGAGATGTGAGAGAAATTACAATGTCAAAAGACATCAAAAAACAAAAATTACTAGACGAAGTAAAAGATGAAAAACCTGTTAAGTCCAAAATACTAACATTACCAATTCTTATTATCGGTTTTTTAGTTATTGTTTTTGGAGCATACATGCTTTATGCAATGACACATATGCACGTTGCAAGCAAAACAGGAACATCGACTGTTAAAACATCAAGTGGTTCAGAAAAAGCATCATCGAGTACCAAAAAATATGTTGCTGGTAAAGATTACAAAATCACTTATAGTAACACGAATTTAATTGATAGATCTACTTTAGATAAGGCTTTAAAAAATAGCACTGGTGCAGATATATCCTACATGATGGATACTTCTGAAGATGGTGGCGATATGGCAAAGGTTGAAGTCTACTATAACAAAGATAAAAATTTGTTGGTTGAAAATTTGTTCAACAACGGACATTCGAGTAATGAAGCCACAACTGCTGTTGTATATGATTTAAAAAATAATCAAATTGTCAATAGTGGCGTGAATTATGACACGAATTACCAACCGACATGGCTGGTTTATACATGGGAAAAATTAACTAAATAAGTGATACAACAAACATTTACAAAACTGTAAGTGTTTTTTTGTTGCACATAAGAAAGGGAAATGATGAAAAAATCAATTATATTATTGCTTGTAATTGGTTCAATGTTTAGCTCACTAGTTGTTAGTAGCTTTTTAATTGCGCCACAACATGTTTATGCGTTAACGTATGATTCCAAAGAAATAAAAGAAGCCAAACGAGAGTCAGATAAGGAAGCGTTGGCAAAGGATAAGGCAGACGGTAAAGCAGTTAATGAGGGGACAACCCAACCCACGCATACCAAAAAGACAATTAATGACAAACTAAAATATAACGATATTGATTGGATAAATAAAAATATTTCTAAAAATTTCACAGTTTATTATCAATCAGGGTCGTTGACTGATTTAGGGCTGAGTTCGGCGCATTTAGTCGCTAGTTTGTTTATGTCACTTAATTTATACATTATCTATCCATTGTTCGATACAGCTTTATCAAAAATGTTTGATTTAACTAATATCACGCAAGGGATCAATGATATTTTTTCAAACGTCCAACAATTTACCAAGCAAACATGGGCTGGCGAAGTTTTTAAACAATTATTGTATACCGCTTTTGGTTTAGGGCTTGTTTGGGTATTTATTCAAAGTGTTAAAAGTGGTGCTGGTTTGAAAGCCATTTTATCAGTTTTGTTAGTAGCGATTATCGGTAGTGCTTGGATAAGCGCTGGTGGTACAGTCTTGACGAAAGTTAATGAATTTACGTCAACTGCACAAACGGCTATGTTTACTGAAACGTCCAATATTAACGGACAATTTACTGATAGTGGCGATAAATTTGAGAGTGCAATCAGAAGAGCTTATTTTGAAAAGTCGGTTATTCGTCCTTATACATTAGCTAACTTTGGAACAACCAATTTAGATGCCAGTGAAAAAGACGGGTCGTATCGTCTAATCGGTGGTAAAGCTGATAGTGATGTGATCGATGCCCTAGCAAAGTCAAATGATTATCTCTCAAAAGACGGTGGCGAAGAATGGTATCAAGCATCTGTCGGACTTATGGCGCCAATTATGTCATTAGCTTATGGTACACCATTGCTGATGATTGGGGTATTTAATTTGATATTGCAATTAGGTGCTATTTTACTTTACTATCTATCGCCTTTTACCGTGTTGTTATCATTGCTACCAAGATTTTCAAACAGTGCTTTAAAAACTGGTTTAAGTGCGTTAGGGTTGCTATTCGCAAAAATCGGACTGCTATTTGGTATCATGTTTGTTTCATGGGTTGGCACAGTTACAGACACGATTGTACCAGTTACAAATAGTGCTAGTGCGCTACTCAATTCAATTGTCTATATTGTCCTAATGGTTTTGCTTTGGAAAAATAAATCATTCTTAGTGCAAACAGTCACTGGTTCATCAATGGCAAATCAGGCTTTGAATAAAATTCAACTCACACAGGCAGGACAACGTGCAATGTTAGCTGGTAGTGAAATGGTCAACTCAACTAAGCATGGGCTAGAAAATGTCAAAGGTTTTAGTGGTCGTCATGCTAAAGACAAATCGGAAGACAAGTCAAATGATGAGCATGAAAGCTCGGACGATAGACGTGGCAATGTACCTGATGAGCAAGAAATGCGTGAATTAGAAGAACAGCGAAGACAAGAACGTGCAGAACGTTTGGCTGACGAAGAAGAACGTCAACGTCAAAGAGATGCTGATGAACAAGGTTTTAACTCTGATCCTGATAACTCTGCTGATGAAAGCTACACTGATAGGCATGGATATGGCGATGATGACGAATTGCCAGCTTATACACGTACACCTTATCTTATAAAAAATCATGACAATACCGAAAGCTACGGGAACGGTTCTAATGAGCGTGACAGGTCGTTTAATCGTGGTCGAGTATTAGATGACAAAAGTAGTGAAAAACTTGCTGAAAAGAGACGTGAAGCACGTTCACAAGTTTTGAAGCCTAGTGCTAAATCAGTTACACCAAAATCAATGATAGTAGATGGTGATAAATTGCAACAACGCAATTTTGATGAAGCCGTTCATCATCAAGAACAAATCACGCAAGATGAGGAAAAAAATTAGATAAGGAGTTGTGATGCAAAAACAATTAGTGTCCCATTTCAAACATAAAATTGTGCTTTTCTTAGCGCCTTATTTAGTTTTTTTCTTAGTGCTGTTACTTATCGTAATGGCGCTTTTTTATCAGGATAATAACAATGACTGTCAAAGTACAGATACCACAGTAACTGTCACAACCAGTGCCGATAAAGAGGCGGTTGCCAAATCATTGCATGATAATTTGAAAAAAATATCAGGTGTGACTGAAGCTGGTATTGCTGGTTATTTAGGAAACACTGAAAATGAAAGTGGTTTTAACGCTAGCATAGTTCAATCAAATGCGACATTCAATGAAAGTACCGCTATGAATTCTAGTATTAGTGGTTACGCTTTAGGTCTCAATCAATGGGACAATTCAAGACGTGTTGAGTTGCTAAACTATGCGAAATCTCAAAATAAAAAATGGTCTGATGCAGGTTTGCAGTTAGATTTTGCGCTTAATCATGACGGCACAAATTCTGATTTATTAAAGCAAGGTCTGAAAATGACCAACGTTGATGATGCCACTGAATTTTTAAGAGCAAAGTGGGAACGTGGTGGCGCAGGAACTACTTCAAAAAGGCAAGCCTATGCTCGTGCTTGGTACGCTAAATTTGCTAGTGGTTCATCAAATACAGCCGTTGATACGGCAACTAATGGGACAGAAACGACACAAAATACCGATAATACAACTAACAACTCAAATGGTTGTGCCACTAATGTTGCACAGGGTATGGGGACTAGTGGTGCGCCGGTTAAAGAAATTCCTAGTGCCTATAAAAGCAAAATTAAAGATACGAATTTTACCGCTACGTCATCATCAAACACTTATCCATTCGGACAATGTACTTGGTACACCTATAATCGTATGCAAGAATTAGGCACACCAGTAGAAAATGGTTTAGGCAATGGGGCTGATTGGGGTAAGAATGCTAAAGCTAAAGGATATAAAACTGATAGTCAGCCACATGTTGGCTGGGCAGTTAGTTTCTCACAAGGTGCAGACGGTGCAGACCCGACATACGGACACGTAGCTGTTGTTGAAGCGATCAGTGATGATAAAACACATTTCTTAGTGAGTGAATGTAATGTTGTAGCATCTGGGACTGGAACGGTTAGTTTTAGAGAATTAACAGCAGGTCAAGGCGTAACCTTTATTCAAGGTAAATAATCGAAAGGAGAAAGTATGAAAAATAGCTGCTTAATCATCTTTGCTAGTCTGGTGTTGGCTGGAATTTTACTAGTCCAATTCAATCAAATACCTAACTTGGATAAACAATTAGGACAAGCTAGGGCAGATTTAAAACAGGCAAAAGCTAATCAAGTCAAATCACAAACGATTGTATCAAGTCCAAAATCACAACAAGAAACGGTTAGTAGTAGTACAAGTCGGGTCAATAAATTTGTACAAACATTTAGTAATCAGCCGACATCAAGTTATTCTGATAGCTTGAAAGGGTTTGCTTCACAAAAAGCGATTAACGAACTAACGCAAACTTTTGCGCCTAGTGTGACGTTTAGTGATAAAGCACATTATGATGTGCCACTTGTAGGGCTTAAAAATGCTTGGGGGTCTAAATTAGAATACTTGGTTGTAGCTAAGAGTGATACACAAAGTGTGGCTTACACAATCACTTATGATACTGATGAAAAACAAGTGACTGATATGTCACGATTAACCTTGAAAGGGGCATTCGATAATGAAAAATAAGGTTTTACTTAGCATTATGGGTTTGCTTTTGGTTGGTCTTGGCATCATGATGTCAATTACTAATGGTAAAAGAGTACAAATTGAACAAGTTAGAAAGGAAGTGTCACAAGTGACTAAAACTCAAAAACATGTGACCACTCAAATTGATAACTTACAAACCACGTACAATGCCAATGATGCAAAAGCTAAGAGCAAGTTACTTGAATTTGCAAAAGCCTATTATACATTTAGTAGTCAGTCAGATTATGATAAGCGATTTAGTGAGGTGTCTGATATTTTGTCACTATCTAATGACCAAAAAAATCAATTATTTGATAGCGGATTTGATGTCACAGGTGGGTCACGAATTGATAATTTGGGTCTGACTAGTCAATACCAAACAGCCACAGGTTATACAAGTGATTTAGATAATCAAACAATCGAAAGCCTAGCAACTGTGGTTGTCAAAACCAGTGGTACAGGTCAAAAAGCAATCAATCAAACCGTGCTATTACATGGCTGGTTTGATAGTGAAAGTCAAAAATTAACGTCAGTTAAAATCAATCAAATACAATAAAAAGAGTTCTGAAAAATAAAATTTGAAATCAGCAAATTATTTTTCAGAACATTAAACTTACCATTGTGAACTGGGTTAATTTTTCATGTGTTACACTGTTGTAAATAGATAAAATGTTGCATAAATATTAACCATGATACAAAGTGAGTCAATTATGAAAAAATATCGCAGTTTAAAGTATAGTCAATTTGGTGATCCATCGAAAGAAGTATCATGTTTTTTTCTCAAATGACGGACTTATTTGAAAATGAATTTTTAGTTCAAATGATTATAGCTCCAATTAATCCGTCAGATTTGATACCTATAACTGGGGCTTACAGTCATCGGACAGTTTTACCATCTTTTATAGGTTATGAAGGTGTAGGTATTGTGAAAGATGTAGGGAATCAACAAAATAGTAATTTATTAGGTAAACGTGTTTTACTCGTGGATGTTAAAGGTACTTGGCAGGAATTTTTAAAAGTCAAACGTGACAATATCATTATCATTCCAGATGATATACCTAACATTATAGGTGCTCAAATGTATATAAATCCTTTGACAGCTTGGATAATTTGTAAATATGTTCTAAATGTTAAAGTTAGCAATTTTGTTGCAATTAATGCTAGTGGATCAAATCTTGGTAAAGCCTTAATTCAAATTAACCACTCTCTTGGAGCAAATATTATTGCAATAGTTCGAAACAACCGAAATATAAAACTCTTAAAAGAGTTGGGTGCGCAATACGTTGTCAATACGGAAAATCAAAGTGTTTATAACGAAATAATGAGAATTACAAAAAATCAAGGTGTAAATTTTGCTATAGATTCTATTGGCGGAGCATCTGGTATGAACCTAGCGAAATCAGTCAAAAAAAATGGAAATTTTGTTGCAGTAGGATTATTATCAAATCAACAAGTTGATTGGAAGTTTATCAGTGAAAATTTATGTATTCAGTGCGGCATTTTCCACCTGAGACATTGGATGAACAGCAACTCAATATTGGAAAAGAGTCAAGAATTTAATAAATTGTTTTCCATGGTTAAAAACAATATGTTACAAATTAGTACTCATGCTAAAATTTATCCGATAGATAAATTCAAGTTTGCTATAAATGATTCATTAAATGAAGATATAAAAGAAAAAATTTTTTTAAGGTTGACTGACTAATTGATTTGAGAAATATAAAATACAATAATATCTTTTACTTATAGTTACAATCTAATAATTATTCTGAGGTAAACAATTCGAAGTTTGTACTTAATTTTAATGAATTAGAAATCTTAAACATCAGTAAGTTAACTAATAACAATAAGGAGAACGAATAATGAAATATTATATTCAGCAGGGTAATCAACCAGCAAGAAGCAATAAAAAGCAATTACCCAAACCAATCAATGTTATTGTCAATCGCGTATTACCAGTCATTTTGTTCTTAGTGGCTGGTTTTTATTTTCTCCCAAAAGCATCAATGTATTTTCAAAATAATGATGTTAAAGGGTTAGACACAAATGTTCAATCTGTGATGTTTTACAGCGCTAATTGTTCACATTGTCAAAAGGTCTATCCCAAAATATTCTGGCACAATGTTTTGAATTTTAATCATGCTGACAAGCAAATTCAAACAATCAATGTGCAAAACCCTAATAACAAACATTACATTAGCGATTTTGCTGTTCAAGAGACACCAACGTTTATGAAGCCAAACAACCCAGACATGAAATTAGTCTCAACTGATGTGAAACAAATTAACAATTTTTTAAAGACCGGTGCAAGTGATCAATGACAAATAATAAAAGAAAAGTGGGTATCTAAATTATGGCAAAAAAAGCAACGGTTAAATATGAAAACCCTGTTGTGCAGTATCGAGATAACTTATTGTTGACTACGATTGGCGATGTGTGGGCTTATTACAAGATTAAACCATTTCAAATCAATGTCGCTAATGTTGAGGATAAACGCAAATACAAAAATAGTTTTATTGATGTGTTTGAACGTTTACAAAAATATGATGATGTTGATTTAAAACTGATTCCAAAAGATATGGACTTAGCGGGTCGTATTCAAGGAACGAGTGATGATTGGGCTGATGACTTGCGAGAAGTTGCCGAGTATTATATCGGTCAAGAAGAAGTCAATTTATTGGAGAGTGAGTTCAACCCAGCAATCATTGATGAATTTTATATTGGGGTTAAGCTCAAAAATATCAACGTTGGCGATGACTTAAAAGACAAGGTCAGTTTTGTGACTGATTTAGTCATGAAACGAATTGCAGAAACATTTAGGTATCAGGTCAAATTTGATGATAGTTTCTTTGAACGTTTTAATACCATGAATGAAGATGTATTAAGCATTTTGAAGTCAATTGATGCCGAAAAAATGGACGAAGACAGATTAGTTGCCATGCTGGGTTTGCCCTATCATCACGAAAAAGAAAAATCACTTATGGCAATGCGTGATACCGTTTTTGATTTATCACAGACAGGTTTTATTAAACGTATCACTGATGAAAAAGAAGATTACTTCACACATCTGGTTATGAATATGCCAGACAAGATGCAATTTTTATCTGTGTTACCAGAGATACAATCATATAAATTTCCAGTCGAAGTTCATATCAAAATCAACTTTCCGCAAAGAGATGGTTGGCGTGGTTTAAAACAACAAACAAAATCATCAAAAGGGAAGTATCGTGACGAATTGCGAGATGCCTTTAATACTGATGAAGACAGTTCGAAACGTAGTGAATTGAACTATAAGTTAGCCAAAAATTTAGTTAACGTTCTCGATGATAAAAACGGTTTTCTGCAATGGTCAGCGATTTTAGTGGTTCGAGATGAGAACGTCAAAGAATTGAAGAAAAAGGTCAATAAACTTAAAACACGTTTAAAGACTTTTGAGCGTGATATTGAGTTGTATCAACCTAGCTTCAATCAAGAACAATTGTTGTATCAAACATTGCCAGCGGTTAATTTAGGGGTCTTCAAACAATGGCGACAGTACACGACTGTACCAGCCTTAGCTGAGTTGATGTTTGGCACAAGTCAAGCGTTAGGGTCACATACAGGTTTCTATGTGGGGCGTGTTTTGAGTTTGGATAAGTTTGAGACTATCCAACAAGCCGTGGCATCATCTCGTTTGTTGCTTTTGTTAAACCTTGTTATCACTAACAAAGGCATCAGGGGTGCTAAAACAGATAGTCCCCACCTTGCATTATCAGGCGATACAGGTCAAGGAAAGTCATTTTTGTTTAAATTGTTGTTGCTTCATATGGCAATGTTTAACGTCAAGATTTTATATATTGATCCTAAGCAAGAAATACACCGTTGGTTTATGCGAGCATTGGAAACTGAGAAAAACCCTTACTTCCGTAAGTTGATTGAGTCGTTTCATTTTGTCACTTTAAATGCCAATGATAGACAAAACTTAGGTGTTCTTGACCCTATTCTGACTTTGAATGAGCAGAGTACGGAAGACGATATACCTGATGTCCTGACTTTGGTTAAAGAAATGTTAGTTCAAATCAGACCAATCTCACAAGATATTCAATTAGAGACTGCTCTTAATCGTTCCATTAGTAAAGTATGTGCGATGCGTATTCAAGGCGAAAAAGTTGGCACTTTAACAGTTTTTGACGAATTAGCTAAAGGTTCTCATGCAGAAAAAGATTTGTCTGATTTCTACCAAAGTATTGTTCCAAAGACAATGTTACGCTTAGCCTTTAGTGACGGTTCAACAGATAGTTTGCAATTTAATGACCAACGTACAATCTTAGAAGTTACTGGTTTGCAATTGCCTAATGCTAAACAAGATAGCCGTACTTATACTGAGACACAAAAGTATTCAATGGCTTTGATGTTGGCGTTAGGTAAGTATTTGGAAAAGTTTGGTCGTGCCAACCCAGATGAGTTTAGTTTGGAAATGATTGATGAAGCTTGGATATTTACCACTTCACAGGCGGGTAAAAATGTTTTCGATAGTATCAAGCGATTAGGGCGTTCTGAAAACAATGCTGTTTTTTATGCCACACAACGTGTCAAAGATAGTGATGATGAAGAAAGTATCGGACAGTATGGTCAATTATTTGCCTTTGATAGTTCTGATGACCGTGAAAATATCTTGAAACAATTTAATTTGCCAGTGACCAAAGCAAATATTGAAATGTTAGCTAATTTGAAAAAGGGGCAATGCTTGTTTAGAGATATTTATGGTCGAGTTGGTAAAGTGGTAATTCATTCATTGTTTGATGAATGGACGGCTGCCTTAAAGACGGTTAACTCAAACGAGAGTGCCAAATTAGAAGAAAAGTATGCTTAGAAAGTAGGATAGTATGGAAAACTTTATTTTGTTTTTAATCTTTGGTTTTGGTATTGCTTTTTTCTATGTTAGGCATAATCGAGATTTTGAAGCGTTAGATGATTTGGGTAAGACGATTTATAAGACCAAAGATTTAGCGTTTATGATACCGCAAGCGAGTGATTTGGCTAAAGCTATTCAAAACAAAACTGGTGTGATTGCTGGCAACATAGTGACTGCTTTTGATAAAAAATTGCTTACGTTGAAGATTGAAGCAAGTGATTTTACTATTATAGTTATTTTGGATAAAAAGAGAAATGTCGTGCGATTTGATGTTAAGAATAGGGATAAGAAATATGACCAAAGTTGATTTTAGAATGGCAGATTTACAGCCTATGTCGCTAGGTTATGAAGAAGGACAAGATGTGACAGCAGAAGTTCTAAAAAGAGCAGAAAAGGCTCATCAGTATTTTCATAATAAGTATTTAGAATTAGTGACATCTGGTGTTGATAAAGAATTGCGAGATCTTTTTATTTTTCATGATGCTTCATTGGAAGATTTTGTTGGTAGAGTGAGACAGGTTGTGAAGTCAGGCTATTATTATGACAGTATGGGAGTGTTTAGTGTTTATTTGGAATATAACGATACTTATGCTGAATTAAGAGATTATTTGAATAGTCGGGGGTCAATTGATGTCTAGTGTTTTTAAAAAATATCGCATGACACGAAAAAATGTGTTGTTATTGGCACGAGCAATTATCAATGTTCATGGCAAAATTGCTTGGAAAGATTATGCGAGTGATAGTCCATATCCCGACCTACACACGCTTACCTTGAATGAAATTAAAAGTAGTCCTGAGAAATTTGAACGATTTAGAAATGAGTTTGCACATCAAATGTATAGTAACGTCATCAATGATGAGATTCAAAAACTAGAAAATGATTTTTGACACAAATATGTTTATAAATTACAACAAAAGTATGATATAGCAAGTCTCATAATGTTATTCTAGTTAACATTGTTCAAATTAACTGAGACTCATCAATGTTACTATTGATTTAAAATACAATTTGGACACATTAGTGGAGTATACCTATGAAAATTAAGAAAGTAAATACTACAGATCAGGACTTTAATAGAATGGTTCAGATTCTTGACAATACATTATCTAGTTTCAACAGTGGTATTCAAAGTACAGAAAAAACTGAATATCATGTTTTTAATTCGATTAGTGATTTAACAGATATTTTTGTTGCTTATAATCTAGGACAGGCAATTGGTTGTGTAGCAACCAAAACCTATTCTGAAGACGTATTAGAAATGAAAAGATTATTTGTTGATCCCATAGCTAGAAGCGCTGGTATAGCAACTAAATTAATTAGCAAGTTAGAGTCCCAAGCTTATTCCAATGGTTATAAAAAAATCATTGTAGAAACCGGTAAAAATAATAATGAAGCAATCCGACTTTACACGAAAATGAAATATCAGTTAATTGATAATTATCCACCCTATGACGGACTAAGTAATTCAATTTGTATGTCAAAGTATTTATAATAATAATGATTCAGATAGGAGCATAATGTTTAAAACAATTAAATATAGTGATCAGTATTTAGCAAAGACTTTATTTAAAAGGACTTTGCTTTTTGTTTGGTTTTTAGTCACGGTGTGTTTTGCTTTTTGGTATTCGAATATTTTTCAATCGTTGATGCAAGGACAATATAGTTGGTGGTATTTGTTGCCTATTTTTTTGAGTATCTTATTGACTAGTTTGTTTGGTTGGGGCGTGTTTTGGTTTTATAAGCATTATGCACCAGAACATTCCGACTTTATTTCAAAGTACCTGAAAACAGTTGAATTACGCCAAATGATAAGCTTGTTGGTTGTTTCCAAAGGGTTCTTCGATACTGCTAGTGATGACAATGGGACATTTATAGCTTATTTTCCAAAATTGAAATTAAAGGTACTACACAAAACAGGCCAACTGATTTTACAAGAACCAGTAGACGGCCAGAAATACATGGAAAGTTTTTCTAAAAATGAGTTTGATAATGTGGTTGAAACAGCATTACTTGCTGATAGACAAACAACTGAATTTAGTAAAAATAAGATGATTAGTACCTTTGCTTTTGACCCAATTAAATTTAGACGACAGTTAAAAGATTTGAAACCTAAAAAAGGGTTATTGCAGATTTCAAAGGGCATTAATTGGAAGTATGATACTTTTTACAATTCTTTAATATCAGGTAACGTGGGTACTGGTAAATCGTATACTATGTTTGCGATTATCGGACAGTTATTACAGGTTACTAAATATGTTGATATTATCGACCCAAAACGTTCTGATTTGGCTAGTTTGAAATATGTTGACGAATTAAAAGGACGAGTTCATAGTACGGCATCTGAAATTAACGATGCCGTGATTAAGTATTATCAGTTAATGATGAAACGTGCAGAACGTATGGAAGAATTAAAAGCATCAGGTCAGATTGGCACCTATAAGGACTTTGGTTTTGAGCCTTGCTTTTTAATCTTTGATGAGTTCGGGGCGTTTGTTGAAATGAATGATAGGTTAGCCTATGACGACCCAATTAAAACAAGCTATGATACAGCAATGTCTAATTTGAATGAGATAGCTATGCTAGGACGTGAACTTGGTTTTTATATTTTGATTGGTATGCAGAGACCTGATGCAGGTTCTTTGCCAATGGCAGTACGTAACCAATTGAATATGCGTATTAACATGGGTGTGCCAACACCAGAAATCGAAAAAATGGTGTTTCCTGATAATGAAAAACAATTGCGCCCTTTGTCATCACATTTGAAAGGGTGGGGCTTTATTAAGATTGGGGACAGTCAAGTTAGGTCATTCTTTGCACCAGAAGTACCAAGAGATTTTAATTTACATGAATACATGCGCATTAATATTGCAAAGTACCAAGTAAAGCGAAATAAAAAATAAATGACTATCAAAAAAAGCAGTTTATAGTAAACTGCCTCATGCTAATCAATTTGTATATATTAGTCTGCTTATTCAAAACTAATTATTATTGTACAGGGTACACAACGTGGAAATTTTCAAGAACCATTTTAGCGTCTTGTTCTTTGAACACGAGTCCTTCTAATTGGTATTCGTTGACAAAAAATTCATTATGAACATGACGCCAGTATTCTAAGCTTCGGTCTCCTTCGCCTTCAAGATAAGCATGTTTTTCGCTAACGTCTAGGTAGTTTTTAATTTCAACGGTATCATTTTGTATGACACAAATGGCTTGATTTTCACTGTCTAATACCACATCATAGGCACCCAGCTGCGGTAGAGGTTCGTCTTTTTCGTATAAGTCTAGTGAACTTGTGGTTGCTGTTTTTTGACCACTTATAACCAAATCTGCCAGTTCATCGGCGGAGACACCAAATTGAAAAGCTGATCGCATTTTTGCATCGTGGGGTACACTATTAGATTCTTGTGCTTTCTTAAAAAGTTCACTTGGTGTCATTTTTGATTCCTCATTTTTTAGAAATTATCTTAATACCTAATTAATTGTATCACTTTAAATTCTTTGTTCAGGAAATAATTTTTAAATATTATGTTATGAGATTATTTTGAATATTGTGCATTTAAAAGATTGGTCTAAATTTAATTGACTTGTGAAATTTAAAAACTGATGTGATGAAATAGGCGTTTTAAGGACTTTGTGAAAGGTTTTGAAAATGACCTATTTTTTAGTGCTTTCAAACGTTGATATATCGTTACTTTGCATAGTCTGTCTTATGTTAACTTTAATTGGTCTAACTGTGAATAGTGTTAAACCTAATTGTAAAAGTAAGAAAAGTAGCTAGGGCTAGTACTATCGCAACAAAGGTATAAGGTAAATTACTATTCAGATCTAATAGAATGCCTCCAAGAATGGGACCAAAAATATTCCCAACGCTAGTTAAGGACATATTTAGTCCATTAACAAATCCTTGCTGAGAATCACTAATATGGGATAACAGAGTTGTTATCGCAGGACGTAGGATATCAAATCCAACGAAAACTATTAATGTTGCTACAAATACTTCCCACTTTTGTTGTGAAAATAGAATCCAAATAATCGAAATAAACCCAAAAAGAAAACTGAGTCTTATAATCATTAATTCGCCCATGAATCGTACCAGTTTATCAAAGAAAACAACTTGGAAAATAAGCGATAAAACACCGTTAACAATTAGAAAGACTGCAATTTCATTAAGATTAAAACCACGCACGTCATGAAAGTAAAGGCTAAACATATTTTCAAAGGCTGCTAGTCCAAAGGAAGAAACTAAAATCATAATGAGCAACATAACTAAAGCTAAACTCCAAAAATTATTTTTTGGAGTTTTTGTATGGTCAGAGGAAGTTTCTATTTGTTTATTGCGTAATTTATTTTCATTTGGCATGAAGATAATGAAAATTAGAAAAGAAATAGCTCCTAAAATAGCAGATCCAAAAAAGGGTAATTTATGATCAATGTTTGCCAAGACCCCTCCCACACCAGGGCCTAAAATAATGCCACCACTAAAAGCAGCTGATAGCCAACCTATGACTTTTGCGCGATTCGAACTGGTGGTCATGTCTGACGCTAATGCAGTAATAGATGGGATTGACAGTGCAGCAGCTAGCCCACCTAAAGCCCGAGCCACATTTAAGTGCCAAAGTTCATGTCCTATTCCTAGAGCAAATAGTCCCTCAGAAATGGAGAAAAGTAGTAGTCCAATGGCAATTAGGGGTACACGAGCAAATTTGTCTGAGAGACGGCCAATGATGGGAGAAGCTAAAAATTGCACAGCAGCAAATAGCGCTGCCATGATTCCCATATCTGTGGCAGTAAGTCCCATATCGTCTTTGATGTAGGGTTCTACCGGTATAATCAATCCAATTCCTAACATGATTAAAAGTTGTGAACCAACCAGTAATGTTAGTGCTCGTTTTTGTAGAGATGTCATCAGAATAACATTCCTTTCTAATCTTTGAAAAAAAATGCATAAAAAAGAGGGCATCGCATTGACAATGTCCAATCTATGCCACTTATGTAGGGCTATCACAGATGTTTTAAAAACATCAATATTGACTTATCTAGAAATTTAACATCAACAAGAATGTTTGTCAAGCAAAGGTGATATTTAAGAATATAAAAAATGTTTAGATTAAAATATCTGATTTGAAGTTAGGAAAACAAAAAAATGGAGTACAACGCTAGAAGTCCAACACTTAGCATCTGTGTTTGGCTTTGCTGTTAATTAAATATTTGTAGTTTAAAAAGAAAAAGTAGGTAAAAAATTATGGCTTTAGAAGTTAAAAAAATTCAATCTTTGTCCGCTCAATCAATTGAAGATTTGAAGGCAATTGAAAAGATAGGTGGACTTGAACACCTTGCTCAACTAAGTGATGAACTTAAAAAAGCAATGGCAGATGAAGAACAGCTACGTGCTGTTAGTCCAATGCTGCCACCTTACTTTGCGGAACTACGCAAAAACTTAGGTTTTTTGCTTGGTACGGCTAAGTCATTGCAAACACACGGTGTCAATCGTACAAAAGACATTCAAGGTTTGCTCGATCAATTATCACATATCAAGTAAGCAACTATTGTTAAAGCTCTAGTCTTTTACAGCAAATGTCCTGTGAGAGACCGGGGCTTTATGTACATAGTGACTTTGGTTTTGGCGTGGCTCGTAGCGACCAGCGAAGAGACAGTGCCACGCCTTGCCCCAACGCGAAGCGTTAAGGGGGCAAGGTGCGTGGTCGCGGTTAAGCACACACGACCAGTGTGTGTCAGCGACTGGCACATGCGCCAAAAATAAAGTCACCAAAAAGGCTTTAACCCCCAGTTACTAACAGGGGGGTTAAACCGGTAAAAACGCTGAAAGCGTCAACCCAATATGGGGAACAAACGCCGGTATGAAGCCATTTAGAACAAAAAACAAAAATGTCCCTTTGAAAGTACCAAATGGGACATTTTAAGAAAGGAAAGCCGACATGATAACGATTAACAATGAGCCAACAGCTTATACACCTATATTTCTAGGCACAACACAACATAGTTTACGGTTATCGTTGGAAATACTTATCATGGTTGGTATGAAATTGAATGATGAAATTATTGAGACTTATAACGTGACCGTATCAGCTATTGAGCTAGGACATTTACCTAATATCGGTAGTGAAATTGCGATTGATGAAATTACTGGTAGTGAGTTATCAGGCTTTAAGGCAAAACTTAAACAGTCTGATGCACAAATACAAAATACGGCTTCAACTGACTTAGAAAAATTAGTTGATTTAAAAAACGTTGGACGATACCAACTATTGAAAGGGAAAAATATTATGACACAAGATTTAAATGCACCAGAACTAACAAATGATAATTTAATATTGATGCGACAACTACTTGGGATAACACAACAAGAATTAGCTACTGCACTGGATATTAGTAGAAAAACAGTTACTCGTTTTGAAAATGGAGAACAAAAAATATCAGATAAGTTTGTTGATAAATTGTTAGTAGCCTATCCAGATTTAGCAGAAAGCATTGAAGTACAATTCGATTGGGTTTCATTAACGTTCCCAGATTTAACTTCAAAGCAAGTAATCGCTGATGTGTTGAGATTACAAGAAAATTTATTTTTAGAACGTCCTACATCTCAAAACTTTTATACTCGTGAAATGGCATTTGCTGGCGAAAAAAATATCTATATTCAAGACTTTGCACCAATTAAAAACCCAGAAACACAAGCGATTGAGCAAAAGTTTGGGACAACGCTTTATTTAACTGGTAAAGGCACACGGCTGTTTGAAAAAGCGCTACTTGAACAAAGCATGAATTGGCGTAACTTTTTTGAGAAAGCACGACAATATCGGGGACATCTCACTAGATTAGATATTGCGATAAATGATAAATGGGGTCTGCTAAACATGAATGACCTTGTTAAAGCTGTTCAAGAAAAACGTTTTTGGAGTAAATCAAAGTCTTATGCAGTTCATGGCAACGTTGATGATGGCTGGACGGTTGATTTTGGTAAGTCGCCTTTTGTTATCCGTGCCTATGATAAGCACAAAGAACAAGCTAATAAAGGCTATGACACTGATGTAAAAACTCGTGTGGAATTAGAATTGCATCAAGATAAAGCAGAGTATGTCCTTGATGAGTGGCTTAATCAAGATAAGAAATTGGTGGATATAACCTTTGATATTTTGTATACCTATTTGTGGTTTACTAATGGCAAAATTGATGACCAACAATTGAAATCAGATACAGTGCGTGATGAGATTGAAGCAACGGTTGAGCCGATGCCTGCTTGGTCGTTACTAACAGCTTTAGGCAAGAAAATGAAATTTGTTAGAGAGCCAAAAAAGCAAAGTGTTGAGCGTATTGAAAAATGGGTTTTACAGTCGGTTGTGCCTAGTCTAGCGGTATTGAAGAAAACAGGACATTGGCATGAAATCATTGAAGCAATCAATGCAGTGGAATTATCGGCTGAACACGAAAAACTGGTTATGGCAACTACTAAAAATGCGATTACACAGGCAAGTAAGCAGTTAAATATCAACTTTGAAAAGCCGACTAAAAAATACAACGAAGATGATGAACAAGGAAAGGGGGCATGATAATGTATAAAGCAGTTGGTTGGCATTCAAAGAATGAGTACATGATAGGCACTACGCTAGCAGATGTGATGCGTAAGTTACAAAAGGAATATCCAGCACCTAGACGTACTATGAGTACTCAACAAATTTATAGTGAACCATTACGAATTATTGATGAAACTGGTAAAGATAAACAGTATTTACCCTGAATAATTTAGAGTGTTTAACTGTTGACTAAGGGAACAAATGTTCGTATAATAGTTATAGTAAATAAAACGACTGGAGCTGTTTGAGCTATGAACCAAATTGATGCGGTAATTGGGGATATTAAAGAAATGTTTGCTAAGCAACCTAATACGATATATGAAGTGAGAGTTGTAGACCAAATCTACTCAAAAAAGGTCAATATATTTTTTGAATGGTATAAGATTGGTCGTGCAACACATTCACAACAAATAGCACGATTGGATAGTTCATATACAGAACAAATACCGGAAATTATTAAGAAAATTCGTAAAGAAACAGGTTTGACGGTTCGTACAAATATATATGATTAGTCACAAAGTGAGTTAGTGTTTGATAGGTACTAGCTTTTTTGTTTGCAATTAAAACTGAAAGGATAAAGTAAGATGCCAACAAAAATATGGTTAAAGCCGGAACAATTAGAGCTGTATATTAAGCAGTTAGAACGATTTAGAGACTTATATAGTCAATTAGACCAAACGTTAGAAAGCGATAGACAAGGCTTTCAATTCAAGGCTGGTGCGCCTAACTTTCAAACAACGTTAAGCGTATCAATGCAATTACAAGCTAAAATCAGACAAGCACAATCTCAAACATACGGAGATGTGCTTTTTTTTAACAAAGAATTAGCATCAAGGGTACAAGATTTGGTCTCAAAATCAATTGAGCTAACCTTTGCTTATCGTGATTTAGACTTGCTGATTAAGGGAACTGATCGCAACACTGAAAGTGGTTTGAATAAGATTGAAGAACAGTTGTATCAAGCTAAAAAGCAACTAAGAGAAAGGGCAATGTGATGATAAACAAAGCAATTGACAATTTAAGGTATCGCATCATCAATCGTTATGTTGATTGTTTACGTGATATTGAGGTTGATAGTCATTTGCGTGAACAATTAAAATGGTCTGATAATAACAAAATTATAGGGCAGATAGCTTATAGCATTCACAATATTGTTGATTTTACTGATGAAGTCTTTAGACCATTTGATGATGTAAACAATTATGAAGCCTTTATTTTGAGGGAATTGTCAGAACATGCAAAAAATTTGGAAAACAATTTACTACCTGAACTTGAACGTATGCGTTTAGATACTCGTTGGCTATCTGAATATTATGAAGAACTAGCTGATGTAAAAAAGGTTCTTGATGAATTCAATGTTGTGTGAACAGTTGATATGCTTATAATTTTGTTTTTCGATAAGTTAAAAAATAAAATAATAGACAACATTGTGAAATGGTAAACTTGTTATAAGGGAATATTCCCAACTTCAATAATCATAATAAAGGAGTATATACGTTTTATGAGTGATGAAACACCAAAAAAACGAAAGCGCCAACCACATATAAATGAAAATCAACGTCACATGATTGAATACTTGTGGAATATTGAGAAAATGACACAAGCGGATATAGCTAGGCGTTTAGGCTATACACCGTCATCAATACTACGTGAATTACACCGTGGCAACACACTTGATTTTTCGCATTTAGATAGACGAACGCTTTTGAATATGGATATACACGCACGTATCAAGTATTCGGCACAACGTGGTCAATATCTAGCCTTAAAGAAACGTAGTAAAATGGGTACCGGTTCAAGATTGACACCTGAATTAAAAGAAATCATTGAAACTTGGGTTAATGTTGAACATTGGACACCTGAACAAATAGCTGGCAACGTTCAAGATGTTGATGTCTCCGCATCAGTCATTAGATTATGGGCTAGAAAAGGTTTAATTGATATTCGCAAACACAAGTATCATCGACAAAATGGGACACCAAAAGAAAGAGCTGTTGCGCAAACAAGACGTGCTAAAGAACGTGAAATTGCTAGACTTCGTGAGCAACTAAAAAATGACGGAGAATTAGTCCGCCACTCAATATTTGATCGCTCACAGGTTGTTGAAAGTCGTAAACAGTTCGGTCATTGGGAAATTGATTTAGTTCTGCCTGCTAAAATGAATAATCTACGGTATCAAGATACGACTGCGATTATGACATTTACTGAACGAAAAACTCGGTTTACTGCTTTGGTATTAGTTCGTAGTAAAAAATCTAGTGATATGGTTGATGCGTTTAAGCTATTTTATGAACGATATGGCAAAGCAGTAAGAACGATTACCGCTGATAATGGTTCTGAATTTATCTCATGGGACTTTTTAGAATATGTTCAAAAAGAGCTTAAAATCAAGCTATACTATGCTACACCGTCATCACCACAACAACGTGGTTCAAATGAAAACAGAAACCGTAAGCTACGTGATTGGTACCCTAAAGGTACGTCATTTAAAGATGTGAAGCAACGACAACTAGATGAAGTAGCTTCAAAAATGAATGCCATGCCACTTAGACAAGCATTGGACGGCAAAAGACCAATGGTAGTGTTTGAACAAGAATATAAAGCCATGCAACGTTACCGTAGAGCTTATGAAAAGCGTAAACAGCGCATGCTAGAAGAGCGCCAAAATGATGAAGGGTAACCAATTATAGTCAGTAATGTAGTGGCTAAATTAATATTTCTAAATAAAGTGACAGGTCTCATTTTATAAAATATATATGTATAGTATAATCAATTAGTACGCATTGATTATACTATACATACTAACACTAAGGAGGAAGATTAGTGATGCAGGAACATAAAATGTGGTTAACAAGCTTCTATAAAAAACGCAATTGGTTTCAATATTCGACATTTATCAGATTAAATTTTTTATTTGAAGAAGTTGGTGAATTAGCCCAATGTATTAGAGCAATAGAACTAGGCAGAGATCATCCTGGTGAAGAAATGCAAAATCAGTCAGAGCTTAATGCACATTTAAAAGAAGAACTAGCTGATGTTTTAGATCAAGTACTGATTTTAAGCGAAAAATATAATATAGATTTAGATGATTTAATAGCACAAAGTCAGACGAAATTGAAACAACGTTTTAATTAATCAGTTTTATTTAAATTTAGAATATGTAAAAGGGTTATATAAAAATGAAAAATTTGGCAGTTTACTGTGGTGCATCACTAGGGAAAGATTCTGCAGTAGTAACTGCTACTAAAGAATTAGGTCAATATTTAGCACAGAATCATATTGAATTGGTTTATGGTGGCGGTAGAGTTGGTTTGATGGGTATACTAGCTAATCAAGTACTAGATTTTGGTGGTAATGTTCATGGTATCATTCCAAATCAATTAGCTGACAGAGGTGCAGCCTTAGAAAGACTAACTGATTTAACGATAGTAGAAAATATGTCTGTTAGAAAGCAAAAAATGCTGGACTTATCAGATGGTTGTCTTGCGTTGCCAGGTGGACCAGGAACACTAGAAGAAATTATCGAAGCTTTTTCTTGGGCACGCTTAGGCAACAATAATAATCCGTGTGTTTTTTATAATATTAATGGCTATTATGATGAGTTAAAAAAAATGTTTGATACTATGACAGCGCATGGTTTCTTAACTGTGGAAGATCGTCAAAAATTACTTTTTTCTGATTCTCTAGAAATAATATTCGATTTTATGAATAATTACATCCCACCAAAGATTCGAAAGTATTAGTATTATAATGGCCATTAACAAAAGGCTCAGGTCGTAATTTTATTATTTTTCAATATTTTTTGCGAATTTAAGCACAACAATAAAATAATGAACTTTAGACACTAGAAGTGTCTTTTTTTGTTGTGCTTAAAATATAAAGATTTGAAAATGGTTTAATTGATTGAAATATTTGATATAATAGTGAGTAATTAGATTGCTAAAAGCCTTTGTATCGACGTTCTAAAAGCGTGGACATGCAGTTTACTTTTAGACAAAATCATGATATTCTTAAAAAAGTTGTGCTCTGATATAAAAATAATCTTCGTTAGTTTTACATACGTGTTACCAGAAGTTTACTAAAATATTAAACATGTGGTTTTCAGGTTGACATCCGCCGTTCGTCTTTTAGTTAACATAATATATATTATCAAAAGTAACCATTTTAAGGAATTTGCAAGCGAATTTTTCTTTAACTTAAAACGTAGTCTATCAATCTCACGCTGCTTTTGATACTGCGTTTTAAGTTAAAATTTTTCTGCATCTACAATTTGTTCTGGTGGCAATAGTTTTGAATTATTGCCACATCAGACAACTTTTTGGGTAGCAAAAAATGGACCACGTAAGGCTAAAATATTTCCTTGCTTTAATTCTCGTGAGATTGCTGATTACGAATGATTGAGTTTTCTTGCAATTTCAAATTATGTTAGTTTTTCGTCATTCCACATGTGCTCAATCAAATGCCTGTCATTGTCTTTGATGCGTGGGTACTTAACTTGGTCTGTTCTGATGGTAACGACGTCTGTTAAGATAGTAGAGTTAAATGGTCTGAAATTGAATAAAAAAAGCCCATCGATTTGAATGCGCTTTGAATTTATATTTACATGTAGTAAAAATGATCCATGATCATTAGTTCATTTTTAAAGGCGTAATATCTCCCTTTTGCCCATAGTGAAGTATTCTCAAATACTCTCCCCACACTCTTGACTGTCCGATGTCGCTATTCATCCATTCTTGTCGGCTGACAATATTACCGGAATATTCAGCATTGAATGTGTAGGGAATATAATCAATGGTTGCAGGTAAATATTTGGTTAATGTCCGAAGTTGCCTACCAGTTGCATGACTCTTACAAATAAACATAAGACTTTTTATTTGAGAAAAATCAAATACATTCAGTGCGAATTTAACATTTTCCAATGTGTTTGTGGACGACTTTTCGTAGACAATTTGTTGTGGAGAAACACCATTGCTGATTAAATAATCAATAATAAACGTCCGCCTCGGTTTGATTGTCAAATTGCCACTCAGGATGTTTTTTCCCAGTTAAACTGTTACCTCCCGTGACAATGATTTTATCAACACCAGTTTCATTGTATGCCTCTAATGTTTTTTCCCAATGCCCTGGATGTGTACCACTAAACACAAACAAAGCATCGCATTTTATAATTGATTTTTTCGGTCCAAAAACAGTATTTGTTAAAAATTCTATTTCGGATTCGGATAATTTAGGAACTTCTGGACTTTTTGGAATAATCGGATTCATATACTTTTCTTCTTTTCTTTTAATTACTGGTATTATAGTATATTTCCTTAAATTTGAGTACATTTATTCCGACTTTGACGGCATACCAAAATCAAAACCAGCCTGTGGCTCAATGTTGAGTGTATCAAGACTACCGTTGATATTGACAACAGCCGTATCTGTATCACTACGCTTACCAACACTCTTGCGAGTTGAATAAGTTAAGTTTCCTAAAGTCTTACCAGAAAGCGCTAGGCTTTCAAAATTGTTAATTGTTGCTTTAACCATGTTTCTAAATTCTCCTGTATTTTAAATTAAAGTTTTGCATCTACCGACACTGTAATGTCGTACTTATCACGCAAAGGTTGTAAATCTTCAATGAGTTGTGCATATTGTACTGTTTGACCAACTACCTTGCAAAGCTAAGGATATTTTCTTATCCCCTGCATTTTCTTTTTCACTCATAATATCGTTTAAACGTCCTTTCTAACTGATGATATTCATTACGCATATACTCACTAGGCGCTTTGTAGTTTTCTTCTGTGAGCAAACCTATAAGACCTTGTCGCTCATTAAACCATTTAATAAGCGCTATGTCGGTAGATAACAAATGTTCATCATCTATGCTAAACCTGTGTTTAGGTTTAGCAATTATGTTTAAATTATTCATTGACTACCAACTTCCATAAAAAAAGCCCAAACTAATTTGTCTGAACTTAATATAATATTCAATTATTTATTGTCTCTCCTCATGAGACAAACATTTTTTGTAAGAAACCTTTTTTCTGCTCTTTGAGCAAATCTAACTTGCGTTGATGAAGTGCGATAGTATTATCAAAATTTGATAATAATTCAGCTATCTTTTTTTTCTTCCAAACTTGGTAATGGAATGGGAAATTCAACTAATACGTTTTGATTCAAATGCTTAATTGTTCCACCGGTAGATTTTTTATCTGCAAAATTCAAGAGGAAAGGTGCTTTTAAATAGTGAAACAAGTATTTGCTATTTATAGTAATATCTTCTTTCACTTTGACGTTAAAAACACCTGCATTAAGAGTTGCAGGCATAGTTAAACCTTCAACATAAGCAACCTTACCAAGAGTTCCATCTTTTGTAATTAAGATGCTTTCATTCGAAATTTGAATTTTTTTATCTTGGTCAAAACGTTCTTTTTCCACAACCAGTCGCATGCCAAATGAAGCCACCTTCATGCAGCGCGGCTTGTTTTCTAATTTTACGAATGGCATGAATTTGATAAGGTCGAAGAACCATCAAAAACTTTTGGTTTTTCTGATCATCAACCAAAATCGTATATTGACTAATTAATTCATGGGCATCAGGTATTCTCAAAACAATACGAGCAAAATCAAACAAATCAGGAACCGGTACGTTTTCTTCTGTACGCCAATTGAACAAAAATTTAGTCATTCGCTGATAAGCGGCATCAGTATCTTCACTCGGACGAGCAAAATATCGTGTATCAACCTTGTTCGAAACAACGAAGAGTTGCGTTGCCGCATAAATACCGTTAAAGAAACCATCTTGAGCATACCGCTGAATCTGATGATAGGCTTGCATGTAACCATCTTTTGCAGATTCTTTTTTTAGTTCAATATGGATAATTGGCAAACCATTAATCAACAGTGTCACATCACCTCTAGTGCTGCGTTCAGTATCTGGCACAATCTGGTTAACAACCTCATACGCTGAGGTGCCACCGGCAATATCTTTATTGCGAAATACTTCAAGACTAATCCGCTCACCTGTTTCTCGTTCTAACAGTATTTGAGCAACACCATTTTCACCTCGCAACCATTGTGAAGCTAAAAAAGGTGAACTGGTTAAACGCAAAAATTCAACTTTTACACGATCAAACTCAACATCAGTTAAGAGCTCACCTTCTAACAAAGCTGTATTCAAACGATTAAGATGGTTTCTAAAATTAATCCAAAGATCGGCTTCTGTTTTTAGTTCTGGTCTATATCGCCATTGATTCTCTTGCTCGCTTAAAATATGAATAAATTGATTTTCAATTGTTGATTCTGATGGCATGGTTGAAGGATCCTTATTAATATTGCATAACTTTTAATCATCAAAAAATGCTAATAATCTTATCCTTCTATTATGCCACGAAAAGTCAATCAAAATATGCTTTCCCCTAGTAAAAGTAGCAACTTTATCCTTCATTAAATTTATTCATGATCCTGTAATTGAATAGTCTGGTGTTAACTTATTGCTTTTTAAAAGTGCTCTACTTTGATAATTTGAAATAAAAAAACAAAAACAGATTTTTCCATTTTTGCTCTAGTCATTATAATTTTAACAATATTGATATTTAGGCCACATGTTTAAAAGTTAATGTCACTTGTTGCCATTTTCAGAGTATATGAGCCTAGTTAATCTCCAATCGTCAGAATGTTTTGCTTTTAAAATCATTATTCCTATAAGTAAAAAAATTAAAAATTGTAAAATAACGGCGGAAATCGTACTTGGATCAAACTGTTGTGTTTTATAGGAGACTTGCATGCCATTCATAATAGTCAGAAAAAAATCAAAAAAGAAATGAGCAATCATAGGAATTAGTAAGCTACCAGTCTTAACATAAAGACACCCCAACATGAACCCAATGCCTGCCACACCAAACATTTGAAGTATGGTTGCCTCAATATTTTGGTTTGAAATATTACCAAAATGGTAAACAGAGAATAATACTGTTGAGATGACTAGACTGATAATCACGCCGTACTTACTTGATTTAAATGTTTTCAACAAATATCCTAAAAAAATTCCTCTAAAAATGAATTCTTCTGGAAAGGCAGCAGCCGTTCCGATAAATAAAGCTTCCCAGAAACGTTCTGGATTAAAAATACTCAATAATATTGAACTGATCAATAAAATAATGTGCCATCTCACCGTTCGTCTTGAAAATATAATTTTGAAATATTTAGGAACAGGTAAAATAAAACATAGTATTGCAGCTAGAAATAATTCAAACACTTTAAATGCCGCATCGTTTAACATGACACCTAGTCTTAAATCACCTGTGGGAACATTGTTCACTAGTCCTACGACAAAGTCTCCACCATAATATTCAATAACGTTAAATATTACGAAGCTAAAAATTAGAAGAATTATTTTGTTTTTAACACTATTGAAATTAAGCATAACACAATTTTATAAAAGTTGAATCTGAAAATCAATCATTTTCGGATAACTACAACTTCGACTAATTAAGTTAAAAGGCTTGATTTGACACTATATGCTAAAATCATGCCACTAATCATAATAATCAAAGAACACTAATTGCCTAACTTATAAAGAAAAAAGCGAAGTAAGTTTTGTTCACAATTGTTACCCGATTTTTACTGTTTTTACATATGTTATACTAGATGAAGCAAACAAGTTAAGACGGTGGCTATCCCGAACGGAGGTGGTGCTTATGGTGTAATCACTGTAAACCCAGATTCTAGGAAAGGAAATGCCTGATGTCCCTTTCGGACACACTGCAAACGTTACTAGCTTTTGGTATCTTTATCATCAGTTTACTAACGTTTGTAGTTCTACTAATAGAAAAAATTAGCAGAAAAAAATAACCGTCGAACTTTGGAGAGTCACGGTTATTTCCAATAACTAAAACTTAGCCACCGCCGAAAACGGGTTTGCTAGGAGCCATAGTTTGTGCTGTGGCTCTTTTTCATACACCCATTATAGCATATATTTTCTAAAACAACATTTTTGAATTTTATTCAGTTTTATATGTTTTATAGACATGTTTTAAATCAATGCAACGATGTTTTTACTGACAATAAAAACAGTTCTGCTAAACTATGGCAACACTGCGGATACTTTATTAAGGTATCTCTCTAAACAGCATGATAGCTATATTCTCAAGTGCCAATCAAGAAAAGCATAGACTCTTTAGGGCTACATAACGAAAGCCAATAAGCACAAATTCTGATGCTCATGTTTAGACAAACTCTCTCTTTACTTCCGAACCAAAATATTAAGATATTTTAGTCATGACACAAACCAAAGATTATACGGTATAATATAACTATTCTACGGTTATATTGATTGTGTATAAATTTATTGCTTTTGTGCAATTTCATTTTATTCATCAGTCAATGTACAAAGCCAATTCTGCATTCATTTTCAAATGTTTGTGAAATTGGTTTTTTTGTGCGTTTTTCTCATATTAATACTTTCTTAATATTTAAAAGCAATATGATTTAAAAAGCACTTCGATTGTTACAAACGTGTTTCAACGTCTGTCCCAATCTCTATGCTCTTAAGTATACATTCTTCGATTATAATTACCTACACTATCAATTGTTTATACAACGCTTTAAGAATATACCAATCTGAGTAATCAATATTTGCCATATTTAATATCTAAATAAGTGGAATCCATTGCGTTTTATTATTTTCATCTTCACTGGCATTATATATGAACTCTTTTGAGACAGAGCTATTAACATGTGAAACATAAACAACCCTAAGATGCTCTCTTTCATTTGTAGATTTTTGAACTGATATAATAACGGTGGCGCTTGAAAGAATTGTCTGATTTTGATGGATTAATGATTTGTAGGAAATATTTTTTTGTTCCATTTTAATTTTATTCATTATGCTTCAGACCTTCATGAATAAGCTGTATACTAAAAATATGAATATACTAAATAATTATACGACCGTTTTTATCGATCGTGATGGTACTATCGGTGGTAACGGCCATTATCAGTCACTCAACGTTTTCGAACTTTTTCCTTATGCGCTTTCTTCAATCGCAAGATTAAAAGCACATGGAATGAGTGTATTTGCGCTATCAAATCAAACCCACATTGAAAAAGGCGATATGAACTATTATGATTTCTTCAATTCACTGATTAGAGTTGGGTTTGATGATGCGTTCATTTGCCCTCATTCCGAACAAACAAACTGTAATTGTCGAAAACCTAAAAAAGGATTAATTGAACAAGCTCATCGTAAATACAATTTTCAAAACAAACAATCCATCATTATTGGTGACCGATTTTCATCAGATATTCAATTAGCTCAGAATTGTCAAATATTGGGTATTCATGTTGCAACAGGTAAATTCGAACCTCAATATTTTATTGACAATCAAAATCAACAAAAAAAGAATATTATTACAGTTCAGAACCTCGAGAGTGCCGTAAATTACGTTCTTAGTAATTAGATAATAATATCATTTTTGAAAATATTAACTACTACTTACTGATCAATCACCTAACAACATTTCAATAGCCAACACCCCGTAATGTCTCTCCTGTTCGGGAGTATATATTTCATAAGTATCGTTAACCATTTTTTCGATATTATCAGTTGAATTACTACCAACCTTTGCACCATTAAATTGCGCATAGAGATCAGCAAACGTAGTGAACTTGTATAATTGTTTTACACTAACCGTTATTTGATTGTTATTCTCTAAATCAGTAAATAAGATTTTATGCCCAATTTTTAATTGTGCTCGCTTCTCATCATAGAGTCTTATTTCAATTGTTTTTGTACCCCGCTGCACTAAAACAAATTGATCGTGATTTAATCCCATTAACATAATTACCTTCTCCATCTTAAATGCCATTACCTATCATTATATACTAAAGGTTTTAATAGATTAACAGTAATAGGTGCTGAAGAGTTCCGGCTTCTACTAAGACATATAGCCCTAATGAAACATACACAATTAACTGAACTAAATCGCCTTGTTTATCAAAAAATGCCTTTACGATTGGTACGTTTACCAACTTATATGCTGCCACAATCACAGCCGTCAAGATAATAATAAACAAGACTAAAATGATCGGTAAGATTTGAAGATTTAGCATCGTAAAATATGGTATATATAGCGCCATATTATCGGCACCACAGGCAGAAAAAGTGATTACCAACACGTTCCAAATGATAGCGTCTGGTTTAATTATCTTTAATTTTTCTTCTATCTCTTCCCCTTCGTCTTCTTTACTAAAATACCCCTTTACCCCGATTATGATCGGAATAATACCCAACAATCCAAGAAGCCATTCCTCCGGAACTTGCTGTAATACAAGCGCGATAATAATTGAAGTAAGTACTAGTAATCCATTTCCTAAGTACGCGCCTAAAACAACTAATTTCGTATCTTGTTTTGTACTATATTTTCCAAAGAGCAAGAGTAGAACAACAAAATAATCCGTTGTTGTCCCTATATAAGAAAAAATTGCTGTCAATACATCTTTTAACATAATAGTCTCCTAATTTATACATGAATTTATTTTCATATATAAATAGTAACATACCTGCTGGGTTTTACAAGTTTTTATTATGATATCAAAAAAAAAAATTTTATTGGTTTCTTTTTGCATAATATCATCATTCACGCATATGTCCCCACCACTTAGGTAGTAACTCTTTCAAGGTAACAGACTCTCTGTTGTCATAATCTACCATAATTTCAGTATTTGCGTTTTCTGAAGAAAGTTGCATTAAAAATTCACGGCAAACGCCACATGGCATACCCGTAATACCGACTGGAGCCTCATCTCTAAAAGCAATGAGTCGCTTTATTTTAGTTTGATCGCTATTTAAATACATATTCAACGCAGCTGTTCTCTCGGCACAAAGGTTCATCGTTCCACATAGACCTTCAATACAAAATCCAGTATATATATCGCCATTTTCTGCCTCCAAGGCACTAACAACATGATGCGCATAGATGAATTCATTCACTTCTGTCGGACGATACTGTTTTTTAGCAGCTTCATATAGCTTTTGCCAAATATCCATTTTATCAAACCTCTTTACATTACTGAGGATATTATAACACATGCCAAAGAATTGAATTAAAGTTACATATACGCTCATATGATAAATATGTGCGACTTTCAAATTCGCAGAATCTTTTGTTTTAATAATTCACCCGTTTAAGTAATGATATAATGGTCTAAATAACGAAACTCAGGTTGTAAAATGAATAACTGTGAAATATGTCGAAGAATAAAAATGATTCAAGAAAGCACTAATCCTTACTTTGTTGCTGAACTAGAAACAGGGTATGTTGTTATTGGTGATCATCAATATTTTGAAGGATATACTTTGTTTTTGTCTAAACAACACGTAACCGAGCTGCATCATTTACAAACAGATTTCAAACGCAAATTTTTGGAAGAAATGTGTCTTGTTAACGAAGCCGTTGCGCTAGCTTTTGACGCTGAAAATGAATTGTGAACTACTTGGTAACGGCGACGCACACGTCCATTGGCACTTATTTCCTAGGCACAAAAATGATACGCCAACACCAGGCCCAGTTTGGTGGTTAAACAGGAAAATCATGTTCAATGAAAACAACTGCCCAACACAAGAAAAACTTACGCAACGGAGAAACAAGCTGTCTAGGGAATTAAAATTAGTTCTTCGTAAAAGTATATAAAAAAGTTACGTCTTTGCTTAAATAGCAAGTTTATACAATACCTTCTTTTTAGAACATGTTTTAATAATATACATGGAAAATTTTGCAAAGAAGGAAAAATTAAAAATGAAAATGAAGTGTGTTGTAATAGTAGATCCTGAACTGCCAATTGGTCTTGTTGCCAATACAGCAAGCATATTAGGTTGTTCATTAGGAAAAGCGCATCCTGAAATCAACGGAGAAGATACTTACGATAAAAATAATCAACTTTACCCTGGCATTGTCAATATCCCTATTCCTATTTTGAAAGCTGATTCAAATAAAATTAACGAGATTCACCGTCAAGCTAACCAGTATGAAGAAATTGAGGTCATTTCGTTTGTGGACGTAGCACAACAAGTCAATAATTATGAAGAATATAAAGCAAAGCTCAAGCAGAGTACAGATGAGGATCTTAACTTTTTGGGGATTTGCTTATATGGCAGCGAAAAGAAAGTCAATCATTTTAGCGGCAGCTTACCAATGTTAAGATAATTGTAATTGATACTTTTTTGGTGAAACACCGTGATATTGCTTGAAAAGTTTGTCAAAATGACTTTCGTCAAAAAACCATTTTGATGAGCAATTTCCGACATCGACAAATTTGTATTATCTAACAAGTCCTTCACAGCTCTATTCATACGATAGTTCATCAAATATTTTGCTGGTGAGATATGAAAAGTTTCTTTGAACAAACGAGTAAAGTAATATTTACTCAATCCTGATATGTTAGCTAGTGTCTCTACTTTACACTCCCTATGAAAATTATTAGAAATATAATGTTGAACACTTTCGAATCGTCTAGTCTCCATATTTTCTACGGAATTCACGGTCCAAAAAGATAATATTTCTTCATCATCGAGTACATTAATGATTTTCGTCAATATATTCGTAGGAGACAGTTCATATACAGCAGAATCCATAATCATTTTGACCTGCTGCATTTGCCTGCTAGTTAATTTAATCGTCATTGGTTGATTAAACTGATCTTCAAGTGCATTCGATGCTATATATAGCATCGTGTAACGCCAGTTCACTATGTCTATTGGCTGACACCAATGGACTAACTGACTAGGAATAATGACCAAAGTATTCTTTTTAATGTGCCTCACTTTATCAATATTTGCAATACAACTGCCACCTTCAACAATGCCAATCGATAAAAAATCATGATATTGATATCTTGCAGTTTGAAGTTCGTGTGCGCATCTTTTTATAATTAGGCTCTGATTTACAAGGCTTCTACTGTAATTAATTGTCATACGATATATTATATCCTAACTTCTAGTAATTTAAAAAAGCAGATGACAAGTCTGCTTTTTTAGTACGAAAAATATGTTAATCAATATCAATCAGATTATTTTTAACAGCCAAAGCCACGGCTTGAACTCCTGTTGATACGTTCATTTTGATGTAAATGTCAGTTAAATTAGACTTTATAGTCCGTTCTGAAAGATGCATCTCTAGAGCAATGAGCTTAATTTTAACCCCTCGAGCAACACGAGATAATATTTTAAGTTCTTTTTCTGATAAATTGTAATCTTGTGTTTCTTCTGGACTTGTTTCTGTATGATTCTGAGAGAATAGAATGTCTGAAATCTGGTTTTGTAACACCATGTTTCCAGTTATTGCACTATCAATTGTTGTAAAAATCGTTTCGGTACTAGCATCTTTTAATAAATAACCCTTCGCTCCTAACTTCAACATCCGCTGTATATTCACAACATTATCAAAGGTTGACAGTACCACGACAGGAAGGTCCGGAAAATGATCATGAATGAAAGACATAACCTCAAAGCCATCCTTTTTAGGCATTTTAATGTCTAATAGAACTAAGTCAACTTGAGATTTCTTGATAATATCAATAGCTTCATCCCCATCAGCTGCTTCATAAGCAACATCGTAATCTGAATGACTTTCAAAAATTAATTTAATTCCTTCACGAATAATAAAATGATTATCAACAATCATTATCTTACTGGTCATTTTGCCACCTCAATTTAGTTGGAATTTGAATTTGAATTTCAGTCCCTTCACCTATATGGCTTTTGACTAATAGCTTACCTTCCAATTGTTCCACACGCTCTTGGATTGATTTAAGGCCAAAGTGCTTGTGTTTTCTTTTGCCATTTTCCACATTAAAGCCAACGCCATAATCAATAATGCTAATCCGTAATTGATCATCCATGTCAATTTTAACAATTGCGACATCTGTTTTGGAATGCCTAACCACATTTGTCAACGATTCAGAAATAATTCTAGATACTTCCTCGTACACATCTTCAGAAACACGCATATCTGAAGTGCTTTTTATGCGCACACTTAGACCATAATTTTCATAAAACACTTTTGACAATAACTCAAGTCGATCATATAAATTGATGTTTTTGCTGTTATCTTTTCGCATATCAAAGACAATTTCACGTGCTTCCTTTAGTGTTGTTCGTGACAATGAAATCGTTTTTTCTATCTCTTCACTAGCCCGTTCAGTTTTATCAGATGCCATCAAGGATTTAATTCCTTCTAATTGCATTGTCACGCCGGCTAACCCTTGCATAAGCGTGTCATGAAGATCTCGTCCAATACGGTTTCGTTCATTTTGCTTCGAAATTTCTTTGACTTCTGTATAGGTCAATTGTAACTCATCGAGTAAATGCTGAGTTTTAACTAACTCACTAACTTGCCTTTGATAGAATCGCCATGCCAAGAAAATAATTACATTGAGAAAAGTAGAAGCTTGCAATACAATCAACGCCATTAAGGGACCAAAATTGACCCACTCTATTATAAGAAACACAACCTGAAGTGGCACTAATAATAAGGCCATTTTTTTGAACTCGATGTTAAACAATGTCAATAATTGTAAACCGATTACTGGCAACATGCCCATATATAGAACAACTTCAGAAGGAATAAGCAAAATACCTGCCAGAACAATCAAAATAAATTGCGCAGAAATAAAGAATTTTTTACTAAAATTGATGACCGTCCTACTAAAAAAGTTTAAACACAAATGCAAAAACACCACATTGA
Source organism: Leuconostoc sp. XM4 (assembly GCF_055698815.1). Classification (NCBI taxonomy): domain Bacteria; kingdom Bacillati; phylum Bacillota; class Bacilli; order Lactobacillales; family Lactobacillaceae; genus Leuconostoc; species Leuconostoc sp. XM4. The sequence goes on from NZ_CP134507.1 coordinate 1,126,460, forward strand.
AAAACAATGCAGAGTTTATTGATTGGACACCACCATATTCGGTTTTAAAATAGGACGCTAAGAAGTAAATCATCATACTCCAAAAAATCATTGGCCAACGGTATATCATCATGATATGCTTATTCATTTCAACATCTAGATTTTTTCTCATACGTAGATTCCCTTCCAAAAACATTCATACTCAATTATTTTATCATAGTACCAAACTTATAGAACTGATATTAGTGATTAATCGATTTTTACGTTAGGCAATATTTTATCCAACCATTTTGGCAGGTACCAACTCGCTTTTCCAAACAGATCAATTGTAGCTGGTACAAGAATTAGTCTTACCAATATCGCATCGAACAAGATTCCAGATGCTAATACTAATCCCATCGACTTTACAATGGCATCACTAGCGAAAATAAATCCAGAGAAGACCGCCATCATAATAAGTGCCGCCGCCACGACAGCTGGTCCACTATCTCGCATGCCTAAGATTACTGCCTGCCTAGTGTTCTCTGTTTTTAGATAGTGCTCACGAATTCGACTGACCAAGAAGACTTCATAATCCATAGCTAATCCAAACATAATACCAATGACAAGAACTGGTAAGAAATTAAGTATTGCGCCCTTGGCTGGAATACCAAACAAGTTAATGAAGTGGCCATCTTGTGCTATAAACACAATAGCGCCCAATGTTGCCCCTAATGATAACACAAATCCTAGCACCGCAACCAATGGAATCAGCAAGGATCTAAATACGACTGTCAACAAAATGAATGCGAATAGCACGATAATAATTGCGAACTTTGGCAAAGCCTTCATTAATGCATCAGACATATCGATGTTGATGGCAGTAGATCCTGTAACATACAACCTTGGCAAACCCTTTTTTTGATTCAAGTCACGTATCTTATGAACGAGCTTCTTAGTTTTAACAGCATTGGCATCCGTTTTGGGAATGACCGTAATCATCTGATAATCGTTATCTTTACTTGGCATAGCTTGTGAAACAGTGGCTACATTTCCTAGATCTTTAATCTCATTAACACTATCGCTCACCTTTACCATGTCATCTGTTTTTAGTAACACGACCAATGTTGCTTGACTACCCTCGCCATAGGCTTCTGTCATCAAATCATATGCGCGTCGTTCAGTTAGTTTTTCTGACTTAACCGAATCGTTAGGTAGTCCAAGGTTAATATGTGTGAATGGTGTTGCAATAACACCCAGTACCACGACCACCAACATTGTTAATAGTAACTTATATTTGGTTACTAGCTTACCCCAACCACCTTCAATGCGCATTTTACTTGCAAATTGTAACAATCGGTTTGGCTTTTTGCCGGTAACTCGATCACCTAATACGACCAGCATCGCTGGTACAAAAGTCAAGGAAGTTAAAATTGCAGTAAGAATGGCCAAAGAAGCAGTAATACCCATCACTGAGAGCATATCAATGCCAAGGACTGTCATACCTAATAAAGCGACAATGACTGTTGCCCCAGCAAATATCACCGACGTACCTGCGGTAGACATCGCTGCCGATAAGGCATCTTTTTTTGATTTATTTTGCTGTAATTCTTGTCTGTAACGTGAAATGATAAATAAAGCATAATCAATTCCGACTGCCAATCCCATCATTCCAACTAATGACATTGAGAAAGTTGCTACTGATAAGAAGTTCGTTGAAATCAAAACCAACATCATACCAGTCACCAGACCCAATAGAGCTGATAAAATAGGAATTCCAGCGACCAATAGTGAAGCAAAAGTAATTGCTAAAATCACAAATGCAATAGCCAAGCCAACCACTTCAGCCTGCTCACCATTATCCATACCTGAAATCGTAACATCATTTGAAGTTAGTTCTGTTTGAATACTTTTGTGTCGTGTAATCTTTATTGACTTCTCTAATGCGTCAACTGTTTTTTCTGAAACATTTTCGCCTTTTTGCTTATATATCACCCTAGCTGTAGCAGTCATGCCATCTTTACTGTAACTATTTAACATAGCTGGCAAAATCACCATTTTGACATGGCTGTTTTTTTGTACATCTTGAAATAGTTCTGCCATGACTTGCTGATTTTTATCAGTAGTTAATGCTTTACCATTATTTGAGTGTAGTACAATTTGTACCTGACCACCATTTTGCCTAGTACTTGGAAACTCCTTTTCCATTAGTTTATTAGCTCTTTCAGACTGTGACCCCTGAATAGACATCCCCGCACTATCAAAATGAATACCAAAGCTAAGAGCCGCACCAACTGATACAGCAATTGTTATGAAAAATGCCACAATTGTCAGCTTAGCATGCCGATATATCCACCGTCCTAATTTACTAAGTAATTGCCCCATTAATATATTTCTCCTTCTAAGTTAATATATTGACTATATCAACAAAAAGAGACTTACACATCGTACCAAAGGGCACACTTTTTGCCCTTTAGGGCAATTGTGATTGATATGGTATACTAAGTAACTAAATACGAGGAGATAACAATGTTAAGATTAGAAAAAATGACAGCAACGCATTTTGATGACTATATGAGTAGATCAATCAAAGAATACGCTTTGGAAAAAGTGCAAGCTGGTAGTTGGACACAGGAAGATTCGCTGGGTAATGCAAAATTAACATATGACCGACTATTGCCAGATGGATTAAACACTCCAGATAACTTTCTCTTCTCCATTATCAATGATGACAACGTTATTGGCTATATTTGGCTTGGAGCAGACAGTGAAAACAAGAACATCGCTTTTATTTTTGACTTTGAAATTTACGATACCTATCAAAATAATGGTTTTGGCTCTCAAGCCATTGCACTAGCTTCCACAAAAGCAAAAGCGCTGGGGTTCACCTCAATTGGCCTACATGTTTTTGGTACTAACTCTCGCGCTATACATGTTTACGAGAAAACTGGCTTTGAAATAACTGATATAAAGATGCAGAAAAAACTATAAAAAGAGCAGAGATATAGTCAACTATATCTCTGCTCTTTTTTATGCATATCTAGATTGGTTTATGATGTGTTTTGAATCATATTTTTTAACAACCTTTTGCAATCGTTCACGCGTATCACGTGACCATGCTTTTGTTGTTTCTGACTTACTGGTATCACTGGAATAAGCACCATACACACCACATCCATGCTCTTGTAGCGGTTTGAATAATTGATTCAATAAACTTGATTGTGTGACGTCTCCCCACATAGCAACAAACAACGTTGCCTCACGAAATGACCAAGCATCAAAATCAGGCGACAACTGATTTATAGGACCATCAATAGCGCGCACTTCAATACCCATGACTGCACTAGATTTTAACATGGTATGCAATGCATTCAGTAAATGATCATCAATTTTAGTTAACAGTACATTTTTGACATAGACGTCATTCGCCCCTTCGTGTGGTAAATGCGGTGCCTGGACTAATGTATGATAACTCAAATTGCTCTCATCTTGCTTTTCAACTTTGGCGATGTTTAGTGCGTCAGTAAAATATTTTTCGCACAAATCTGTTTTTTCACCGCACCAGATGTTTGTTGCCTGCACCGAAATAATACTTGAAGTACTGTCACTTTTGCTTAGCATTAATAAACTACTCATATCTTCAGTCGCAGTTGTTATCCAAGAATGCCATGTAAACAAAAAATGTGATAAGTCGAATACGTTATATGATAACTTTTGCAAACCGATTGGTACTCTTTGTCCTGATTTTGCTGGTTCGACTTTGTCGGCTTGAAAAATAAACTCAGTAACGATACCGACTTGTGAACCTCCGCCACGAATTGCCCAAAATAGGTCGCTATTTTCTTCTTTGTTAACATTACGCTTCTTGCCATCAGCGGTAATGATAGTTGCACCTAGTATTTGATCAGTGGTCAATCCTTGTTTCCGCACGAGTAAACCTAACCCACCGGAAGTTGCTAAACCACCAACGCCGGTGTCGCCAAAGTCACCACTAGACAAAACTAAATCGGCTTTACTAATTTTGTCAGCCACGTCACCCCAAACTGCACCGGCTTGGACTTTAACAAGACCTTTAGCCTCATCAAGTATGTTTACTTGGTTCATCTGTGATAGGTCAATAATGATACCACCATCATTAACTGAATAATTAGTTATGCCGTGCCCACCACTACGAACAGAAAAAGGAATTTGATGTCCAACAAAACGCTGCACATTTCCAGCGTACTCAACCACGTGCGAAACTTGTTCATCATTTTCAGCCATGAATACTAATCTAGGATGCCCTACCTTAAAATAATTAGAACTAACAGACTCGTACTTACCGCTATTTTTTGTAACTGCTATGTTACTTAATGTGGCGGGTAACGCTGGCCATTTCTGTTGATTATCACTGTCTGTCATTAGACTAATTTCTCCTTTACTATGAACTAGCTCAATGTATTTTCACGTTTTGAATTATTAGCAAGAAAAAATAAATAAGTTAAAATCGCAAACGCAACAAAAAATAAAAATGGTAACTTTATGTTGATTTGATAAATAAATGAACCAAACAATGGTGACACAATTCCAGCTATTGCTTGGGTCATAGCAACAGTACCTGCAACTGCTCCTTGTTGATCCTGTGAAACAACAAGTGAAGCACCAGCAGATAGTGAACTCATTCCAAACGCAGCTCCTGCACCAATCAAAATGTAGCTTACCACTAACATCCAAAAGGCACTAGCTACAGTAATCAATAATAAGCCAAGCACAAGTAATGGAATTCCGACAATCATCATCTTACGAGCAGAAAAATTTAGTACTTTAATTTGCAAAATTTGTGTCAACATTAATGTTACGCCTAATATAACAAACAGCAGAGACGAGGTCTTCGCACTTTGAACAACCGTTTGACCAATATTGTCATGTAAATATAGCGATGTTAGTAACTGTAACCCAACCACAACGAACATCACAGAACATCCAACTAACAACCAGCTCAATAATTTAACCGAGAAAAACTTTTTTGACCCAGTTTCTTTTTTGTCGGTAGCGTGTGCTTCGTTAATTGATACCTGTCTTTTGGGTAAAATAGCCGTCATAATAACGGTAAACAACAACAAGAGAACAATGGTTGTATAAAAAGGCAAATATAGATTACCAGTTGTTGAAATCAGCCCACCAATAATTGGCCCCAAGACCATTGCTAACCCTGTTGCAAAGCCAAGGGATGACATGTCTTTTGCACGATCTTTGGTCGTTGAAATATCTGCCATATAAGCATTTGCCGCCGTTGGTGTCGTTGTCATGAATATGCCTAGCAAGAACCTAGTGCCCATCAATCCATAAAAGAATAATGGTACTGCTTTTGACGACGCAATTGACATATGAAACAAGATCACGTAAAGAATGAAGAATACCCCCATCCCGAACAGTCCAATAATCATCACGATTCTACGACCAAATATATCACTCATTTTCCCCCATATTGGTGCAAACAGTAACATTGCCGCAGCACCGAGAGAAATCATAATACCAATTTGACTTGGTATCATGTGTGCTTTAGTTGAAATTGCTGACAAAACTGGCATGGTAATGTAAATTCCCAAATACGACACCAGTGTCGCAACAAAGAGTTTCTTTTTCATAAAATAAAAAATTCCTTTCCTTAATCAAATACTCTAGTGATTAATGTAAAGGAATTTCATGTAGTATACTGCTCTATTTTGGTAATTCTAGCCCAATCGTTCAATGAGCCTACTAAACTTAGTTTTTATAAAGCTGACGATACATTTTAGGTGTCATTTGTTTTTCTTTTTTAAAAAAGGCTGAGAACTTACTTGTATTCATATAACCAACTTCGTTGGCAATAAAAGTAATACTGGCCTGACTATCCTTTAGTAAAGTACAGGCATATTCCAAGCGCGCAGACATCAAGAAACTGTGAATTGACTGGTAATATGTGGCTTTAAACAATTTCTGCATGGTCGTTTGACCAATATCATATTGTCTAGCCAACTGCTGCAAAGTTAACTTTTCACCGATGTGATTCAGCAAATAGCCATGAATAGCATAAATTTTCTTAATATCTCTTGTTGGAAAATAAGTTTTCGGTAAAATAGCTTCGTGCGCCTCATCTGAATTAAGATATAATAATAATTCCGCTATTTTCAATCGTAAAAATTGCAATTGATTCGTTACTTCAACCGCTTCAAAATCTTTAAAAAACCGTTCAATAAACTCTGTTTTTATCAAGATATAATCTTGGTCGGATAAATAATACTTAGTAATGCTATCAATTAGCTGGTCATTACCAACAAGCCTTATAAAATCGTCACTAACTTTCTGGCGATTGATCAGCAATGTAATGCCTTGATATTGGCCACTAACGCTAGAATAGTGATTATTATCATCAAAACTTTGAGCTATTTTCAAAAAACCCGGTTCCAAAAAAATTGTCTCTTGATTATTTTTGATTAAGTTAACAGATCCATTGTAGGAAAAATCTAAGCGCAACACTTGGTCAGAAAAAGTTATCGCCCCATAATACCTATCGAAAGAATAGTCATGTATCACCAAATCCAAGCCTTGTGTTAACTTTATCGCAATTGGTTGAAGATTTCCCGAATTACTAAATAGATTGGTTTTATTTACTTTATTTATGTGTTTTAAAAAATTTAAATAGTTATTTTTATTCGTCATCAAAGACTATTATACATAATTAATCCCACCATCAACTAAAATAGATTGACCGGTGATATAATTTGATTTTTCATCAGCCAAAAATGACACTAGGTTGGCAACATCAGCTGGTTCTTCACCACGACCCAATGCAATACCATCAATATATTCTTGCTTTGTCTCTCCTAATGGACGGTCGTAAATTTTAGCCATTGCAGCATCAATTTGATCCCACATTGGTGTCAAGACGATACCAGGGCAATAGGCATTTACAGTAATTTTGTCTTTTGCTAGCTCTTTGGCAGCAGCTTGTGTAATACCACGTACCGCAAACTTGGTAGCTGAATAAATACCTAGCAACTCAACGGCTTGGTGCCCAGCAATAGAACAAGCATTAATAATCTTTCCACCTCTGCCTTGTTTCTTAAATTGTTTAGCGGCAGCTTGAATACCATATATTGTTCCGTTGACGTTGATGTTGAAAATCTTAGTAATTTCATCAGGCTTAGCGTCTACAATGGCAGCAATTTGTGCAATCCCTGCATTGTTCACAAAAACATCTAATTGACCAAAGTCGTTCACAACGTCATCAACTAACTTGAACATATCCTCATGACTGGAAATGTCAACGTAGTAACCTTTTGAGTCATTACCAACTTCTTCGGCAACTTTCACCGCATTATCTTTGTTTAAATCAGCGACTGCGACAGTGAAACCATCTGATGCGAGTTGCTTAACAATACCCTCGCCAATTCCTTGTCCACCACCAGTAACAACTGCAACTTTAACCATGTGAATTTCCTCCTTTTTAATTACAACTACATTATAAACTTGTAAGCCTTTACATTCAAGTAGTGAAATAATTTTGTGAATAAATTATTTTATGCTAGTATAGAATAATAATTTCAATCATGCATATACTCGGTTAGCAAAGCTTATTTTTTTCAACAACATGTCTAGCGTTAAAAAAGCAAGTAACATCAAAGTTACTTGCTTTTTCATCTATATATAAGCTAATTGATACAATGCTTGTTGTAATACTAATTGGCCATTTACTAAATGCTCAGATTTTGTGTTTTCCGAAGGAGAATGACTATTGCCTTTAATACTAGGGACAAAAATCATTGTGGTAGGCACATATTTTGCAATAATTTGAGCATCGTGTCCAGCACCAGAAATAAGCGACTGGTATGCTGAATTATGATATTGCGCAGCCAAAGCACTGTTATTTGCCAATTGATCACTTAATTTAATGGCATTCACATCCGTCATAATCGTCAAAATACTATCATTCAATTCCGTCAGCTCTTTAACAGCTGTGAATGCATCATCTAATCTTTTTTGGCTTTTATGTCTTAAATCTAATGAAAAATCAACTTCACTAGGAATAACATTGGCAGCATTTGGTTGAACTCGTATTTGTCCAATTGTGTATCTCAACGCCACAAATTCATCTAAAACCGCATAAAGTTGATGAATCAATGTGACTGCTTTTTTCATTGCATCACATCTCATATTCATTGGCGTTGTCCCTGCGTGATTAGCAACACCGCAACATTTGATCAATAGCTTTTTCTGACCAACAATATCAGTCACTATCCCGATATCTTGTCTTTTTTTCTCTAATATTGGTCCTTGTTCAATATGCAACTCAATAAAAGCGTGGATCAGACCAGTCGCTTTTAATTCAGATGCTAGTTCCTTTAATTGAGTAACAGCATTTTGACGTGCATGATTAAAAGATAAACCTTCATGATCTCTCAGACCGTATACTGTGTCTTCTAACTTGTTCATGAGATACCGTGAACCTGTAAAAGCTGTATTAAAACGTGACCCCTCTTCTTCCGAAAATGAAACAGCAACCAATGGTATTTTGGGATGACCAAATTTTTTCATTAATGTGCCAATTGATATCAAACTTGCTAAAGTCCCATAAACACCATCTAACGGCCCACCATTAATTACAGTGTCCATGTGTGATCCTGATAATATGAATACTTTTTGGCCTAGGTTTTTTTCTGTTGTTGCATAGACATTTCCAATGTTGTCAACAAAAGTGTAAAGACCGTAGTCACTAGCAATCTGCATATACTTTTTTTGCGCTGCCAACCAATTTTCATCATATACACAGCGCGTCACACCATCAAAACTAGTTAAACCAATTTTTTTGAATTCGTTTAGTAAAGATACTATATTTTTCATAAGCGTTCAGTCTCGTTCAGCTTCATATTTCACAAAATTAAAGCAAACTAACGACGCCATCAATAATAATGCGGCAACATAAAAACTAATGCTCATACCTTTCGTAACATCAATTAAGAAGCCAGTCATGATTGGTGCAATAATTGATGCAATCATCCCCAAAAAATTATAAATCCCAAATGTCATTGCCAGCTGCGAATTTTTAGCATTAATCTTAATGGTATACAATAGCAAAGGATCTAATGCCATTTTTCCTGTTACCCCATAGACTAGCAAAGACAGTAACAAGACCATATCATTATTAATCGTTACGCCGACAATCAGTGAAATTGCCGATAAAGGAACTAAAATACATATCAATGTCTTAGTATTTTTCAAATAATCATTTATTCTAGCAAACAATAATGCACTTGGAATGGCGATAAACGGCACAATGGATGCTACCCACCCTACATTTGTTCCTGAAATATGCCGATAATCTATCAAGTATAACGGTAACCAAGTAATCATTACAATCTGCCCATAAATTGAAGCAAAAAGCATCAAGTACGTACATGACAAATTACGTGTAAATAGCGCTTTGATGTCGATTGACTTAATTGCAGTCTTAGAATGATTTGGTTTAGTTGATGCATTAAACGGCTTGTCTCGTATAACCAATATATACAGTAGTCCAACGATTACAGTTGGTACGCTGATAGTGATAAATGGGGTAGACCAATGAAAATGAAGCTGTAACACAAGAATACTGGATAATAATGTGCCAAGAATTTGCCCAAAAGCCTGTCCAGAATTAATTAAAGCTGTTCCAAAAGTTAACTTGTTTTTCGGTAATACTTGCGAGGATAATCCATACGATGCGCCATAGAAGCTTCCTTCACCAATACCCACCATTGCTCTAGTAATTAAGAATAGTCCAATAGTTGTGACTAATCCAGAAAATAAGGTCATCACACCAAAAAATATGAAACCAAGTCCAATAATCCATTTTTTACTAAAGTAGTCTGCTAAGGTAGAAAAAGGCATTTGCACGATGGTATACGTTAAGAAAAACAAGGACGAAATCAAACCCAGTTGGCTATGATTCAAGCCAAATTCTGACTGAATAGCTGGCATAACAGGATTTAATATTGTACGGTCTGCATATATGAATATCCAACCAAAAAAATTTAATAAAATAATAGTGACCCAACTATTATGCCGTTTATTTATTGGGTCTATCGTATTTTCCATGTGACTTCCTTTTTGAATTCATCCTAAGCAGGATTACTTACTCCTGTTAGTGTTGAAGACGGTGAAGCAGATCCATCTAATACCCGGCCAGGTTTTGCTAAATAAGCTTTACGCCCGGCATTGATTGCTAATTTGAATGCTTCAGCCATCAAAGGAATATTTCCAGCAGTTGCCATTGCTGTGTTGGCCATAATGGCATCTGCCCCCATCTCCATAGCTTCAGCAGCTTGACTAGGTTTTCCGATACCCGCATCAATTATAATTGGCAAGTCAATCTCATTAATAAGAATTTGAATCAAATCTTTATTGGACAGGCCCTTGTTGGTTCCAATTGGTGCTCCTAGTGGCATAATTGCTGCCGCTCCCGCATCGGTTAATTGTTTGGCTATGTTTAAGTCGGGCAACATATAAGGCATTACAATAAAGCCTTCTTTGGCCAGAACTTCTGTTGCTTTTAATGTTTCGTAATTATCAGGCATTAAGTATTTTTTATCAGGAATTACTTCTAATTTAATAAAGTCACTACCACTTAATTCACGGGCAATACGGGCAATTCGGATAGTTTCTTCAGCATTTGTGCAGCCTGAAGTATTAGGTAAAATAGTGACATTCTCAGGAATATAGTTTAAAATATTTTCCTTGGCGTCATTGGAACGTCTCAATGCCATTGTTATTATCTGAGCATCAGCATTTTTTACTGCTGAATCAATTAATTCATAGGAATATTTACCGGATCCTAAAATGAATCTTGAAGTGAATGTATGACCACCAATGGTCAAGGTATCAGTATTTTCTTTCATTACTATCAGTTTCTCCTAAATTTATAAAGCCACTTTACCGAGTATTAGCTGTAAAATGACATTTGCTTGATGACCAGCGCACACAAGCACTCTTGGTGCCATCAATCCTTCTACTCCAGCACTAATGTTATCCCCACAGATGTATACATTTTCGCTCTGTTGTCTCGTTTTAATATTATTTGGACTATGAATTCCAGCTAACCCGTTGCCCATAACAAGCGGTTTATTTGGAAAAATTTCACGAGAACTACCTAATAGGACTGCTTTACTATGCGGGTCATCAAATGCTTCACATATGATATCACTATCACCAAATAGAGCTTCAACATTTTGCGACGTGACTCTTTCTTGAATTGTTGAAATTGTAATAAATGGATTGAACTCTAATATATTTTGTTTTAGCGCAATCACCTTTGGTACATTAATTTGACTCAATTTAAATTGCTGTCGATTCAGGTTACTCAACTCAACAGCATCAAAATCAATCAAAGTCAAATGCCCTACTCCTGCACGCGCTAATGCGATGGCAATATTAGAGCCAAGTCCACCGGCACCTGCAATAGTCACATGAGCCTGTGCAAGTTTTTCTGACGTTCCTGGCACATTGCGTTGTTTCATATCTTCATATACTTCTTGAACGCTGTAACCATCAATATTAATTTTGTGCATAAGACTTCCTTTAACCTCCGCCTACAAATGAAATAATTTCAATTTGATCATCATTATGAATAAAAGTATCTACAAAACGTTCACGTTGTAAAATCTTACCGTTGTGTTCAACTACAATGTTTTCTAAAGCAGCATTTTTGTCATTGAGCAGTTGTGCAATTGTCTTTCCAACGTACTGATTCTCTACAGAGCCATTTATCTTAAGCATTACCTAGGACCACCTTTCTCTAGTTTTTAAAGTACTTGGTCAAGTGCTTTAATCGTGTCGGATACTTTGTCCGCTATATTTTCGGCACACATAATTTCGCTAACCATCGCCACACCATTGACTTCAGTATTTTTAAAGTTGTGAATTGTATGTTCCTTGATACCACCAATTGCAATGACTGGTATGGAGACAGTTCGTGTAATCTCCTTTAAAGTTTCGATTGACGTAGGTTTTGTGATTACCTTGGTCTTAGTTGGATAAATAGCGCCAACTCCTAAATAATCTGCCCCCTCTAGTTCGGCCTGTGTGGCTCTCATGACACTTTTAGCAGACACACCCAAAATTTTTTCTGGACCAATTAAACGTCTTGCGACTGATATCGGTAAGTCATTATCGCCAATATGGACACCAGCAGCATCAACTGCTTGACAGATATCTATTCTGTCATCAATAATCAATGGAATTCTGAATCTGTCAGTAATTTCTTTCACTTTCGTTGCCAGTTCAAAATACTTATGCGTGGTAACCTCCTTTTCTCTTAGCTGAACGAGTGTGACACCGTTCTGACATGCTTTTTCAATTCGACCTAAAAACTCTTCATCAGAATAATCGTATCGATTTGTGACTAAATATAGCTTTAGCACCTTAGTTATATTTACATCCATGGGCTCCTTTTCGTAAACCTCCTGATAATATATTTTTGAAATTTTTCAATACACTGAACCTTTTTAAATTTTTCAAATAAAAAAGCTGTTTTTTTGCGCAAATGGGTACGCAAAAAAACAGCTTAATAAAAAATCTATTAATCACATCTTCCTACGCAGATTTTAATCCGATCAGGTTCAATGGGTATTTCTCAGCCCTCGCGGGCACCCCAGACATACATATATAATTTCATAAATACTATAACATTTATTTTTTGTAAACACAAGAAATAATTGCCTAGTAAATCAAAGTAAACAAAAAACGCTACCTCCGGAGAGATAGCGGGTAGGTAGATAGATACTACCCAGTTGGTCTTAACTAATATAACACATTATTGCCAAGCTTGCAATAATTCATTAATTGTCAGCTGCCCAGGAGCACTTCCTTGTGTACCATCAAGTACTGCAAAGGTCATTTCTGACCCATATTCATATCCCTCGATACGGCTACGTTTACCTATCTCTCCCATGCTCATCGTGATTAATGGTTGCGAAATATTGACGTTCTTAGTTGTTTGCAATAGGTAATCAACGTCTTTTTCGGATTCAGGCATGACAGCCAATTTGATAATATCTGCTGAAGTATCAGCCATATCACTGATTAAAGCTGGCAAATTTTTAGGGGTAGATTCAAAATCGTGGTATGACAGTAATACTGGAACATTGGCTTTATTCGCTGCGTCCATAATACTTTGTCGTAGCGGCTCATCTAATGTATATTCAACATCAACAGCTGCAAACGGAAACCCCGAGTGTAAAGCAGTAATCATAAAAGTGGCATACTCGGTTGGGCCCATTTCACCACGGCCACCTTGTGTAACCGTACGATATGTTAACAACACCGGAAAACCACCAATACTATTAAACACCGTACCAGTTAACTCTTTAATAATTTGAACATTTATTTGTGGCCAATTAGCCATGAATTCTTGCTTGGCATTATCAATTTCTGACAACATTTTCGCTTCTGTCATGGCAGAAACGTCTTTTTGCGCCAATTCACTTTGTGCCCCATCCTTAACTTGTTGCCACATAACCGCCTGACTAAAGTCATCTGCGATGTAATCTGCCCGCCATTCAACAATGTCTGGATTTTGTTGTTGTAGTTTTTGAGCGAACGGACTAATTTTGTCCGTAGGTCCTAAAGTTAGGGGGACTGCTATAATCGGTTTATTCGTACTGCTAGGTATGTTTAATAGTTCTCTTAATGTCATAGGACTCTATAGACGATCCAAACCATCTGAGGCTTTAATTGTTGCCTAATTTGGTATTTTCCGTCACTACTTTCAGGTAATTTTTTGAATTGTTCTTCAGAAACAATTGTAAACCGATTTTGTTCTTTTATAAAGCTCTGTAATGCAACAATTTTACTTGGTGCAAACATCACTGACGGCCCCCAAGCATTATCTAAATTCACAGAGGTTAAATATCTTTTCATTAAGCCTTCTGTGGCCGCATGGACTATTGCTACATTTCGCTCAAATTGGGTATTTTCAATCACACTCATCGTCATTAAGGGTAGCGAAAATGTTTGTTCAATTGCAAGCTGTGACCAATTTAAATAATTAAAGTCGGCCCAATTCAAATCTGGTTCCTGATTAGACTTAAATGCAACTGGTAAAATTATTTTATCCCCTTTATAGTCACTTAGATGTAATAAAACTTCTTCAAAACTATTGTGCAAAATTAGGGTTTCGTCCGTTAAATAATATTGTGCTGCCTGTTCAGAATCTGTGCCACTTGGTCCTAATGTGTGAAGTTTCATAAATCACCTATTTAATTGCCTATTCTCTTTGTCAATGGCAGCCTGCATCAAAATGGTCATAATACCATCAATCATGTCATCTGTGATATCTACAGAAGTACTAAAATCTGATTTCAATTCCTTACGTAACTTTAACATACGATCCTGTTGAATCGTTGGTATACCAAATTTTTCTTTATAACGAGCCACTGCTTCAACAATCTGAAAACGTTCCGAAATAATTTTAAAAATTTGACGATCAAATGCATCTATCTGTGAACGCAATTGTAGTAGTGCTAGTTCATCCTCATTAGCGCTAAATAAGGCAATAATCTCAGCTGCAATACGCGCCGGTGTTTTACCAACTGTTTCTACGGTGAAATTGGCAACTTCTTCGTACTTTGGGTCACGTTCCTGCCATAATGCAAAGAATTCCGCCGTCGATTTTTCTTGAAGTAACGGGCGCTGTCCTTCAAGAATTAAGCGGCCAATAGTACTTTCTAAATTGCCATGTAAATAAATAATTGTCGCTGGAGAATGGCGCAGAATTTCTAAGTTTTCTGGTCGTTCCACTACACCCCCGCCCGTGGCAACAACACCATCAAATGTTTGCACATTATTTAAAACTTTGGTTTCTAACTCACGGAAGCCGGCTTCGCCACGTTCTTCAAAAATTTCTGCGATTGATTTACCGGCAGCACGTTCAATTTCAGAATCAATATCTACGAACTTTGAATGATGTTGCCGAGCAATTTCCTTACCCACAGTCGTTTTCCCAGCACCCATAAACCCAATAAGCATTAATGTATCTGGTTCTTTAATCATAATTTTCTCACTTTAACAATAAATTTTTTCTTGACTCCTGTGCTGACGAAATTAAAGTCATCAAAGTTGATGCATCATTATCTTCAATTGCTTGAGAAAATAATTGTAATTGCTCGATTATCAAGGACTGACTAGTTAATATTGCTTCTTTGTTGCTTAACAATACATCAGTCCATAACTTTGGATCACTTTCCGCTATGCGTGTCATATCTTTGAAGCCACCAGCAACATACTGTCCAAATGTCGTTGAATCGCCCAGCTGGTTAGTGGCAGTATTCATTAATGCAAAAGACATAATATGCGGTATATCACTAATTACAGCCATCAGCTCATCGTGTTTCTTGACTGAAATTGGCATAAATTTAGCGGCAATCGGTTCAAGAATTTCCTGCAACCTACGAGCATTAGAAATTGAACTTGGAATTAAGAAATAAGGCACATCTTGATACAGTTTTTCATTTGCCCACTCAACACCGCTCCGATGAGTACCGGCCATAGCATGCCCACCAACGAAATGAATATTTTTTGGTGTCAAAACTGCTTCAGCCACATCCATAATATCTCGTTTTGTCGATCCTGTATCCGTAACGATTACCTCTTTTTTTAGAGATAGTTGAGATAATGAACGAATCATTTCTTCGATATAAGTTACTGGTGTGGCCAAGATAATAACATCAGCATGAGATGCAACATTTACTAAATTAGAAGCTGCCTCAAAAACAATACCATGATCTTTTGCATAGCTGAGCGACTTTTCATTAATATCAACACCTATTACTTGGTTTTTTGGCTCTTTGTTTAAAATTTTGGCTAACGATGCCCCCATTTCGCCAAGACCCACAACAACGATATTTTTCATAACCATTCTCTCTTAATTGAGGACACATCTTCTACAAATCCAGGATACGACACACTCATAGCTTCTTCACCGGTTAATACTACATCCCCTTCAGTAATGAGAGAAGCAATCACGTTCATCATACCAATGCGATGATCCCCATGTGAGTCAAGTAGTGTTGAGCCATTTGACGTGTGCAAGAGCGTTCCACCATGAATAACCATACCATCTGGCTTCTCATCAATATCAGCGCCCAATTTAGTTAGCTCACTAATGACTGTCGAAATTCTGTCAGTTTCTTTTACACGTAATTCCTCTGCACCACTTATAATCGTGTCTCCCACAGCTTGTGTAGCAGCTAGAGCAAGAATGGGCAGTTCATCAACTGCACCAGGAATATCCTCAGCAGTAATTGCAATACCGTGTAAAGTTTGTGCTTTGACCGTGATATCAGCCAACGGTTCTCCATCAGATGCAATCGGTTTCTGAGTAATTTCTGCACCCATCCGTTCAAGCAATTTAATCACACCATCACGCGTTGGATTGACACCGACCTTTTTAATGGTAATTTCCGAGTTTGGTGTAATTAAACCAGCCACCATGAAAAATGCAGCACTTGAGATATCCGATGGTACTAAAACATGCTGACCGCTTAGTTTTGACTGCTTTTTAACAGTAATTACACCGTTATCTGTTTTAATTTGCCCACCAAACTGACGGAGCATGCGCTCTGTATGATCTCTTGATGGTAGATCTTCGATAATCGTTGTTTCACCCTCAGCTTGTATGCCCGCTAGTAAAATAGCACTTTTGACCTGCGCTGATGCTACCGGCATATGATAAGTAATACCATTTAGTCCAGTATTGGCCTTAATTACAGCTGGTAAGAACTCGTCATTAGATAATTCAAATTGCGCATTCATCATTGACAACGGGTCGGCAACACGACGCAATGGTCGCTTGCTCAGTGATGAATCACCAAAAATATTTAGATCAAACGGTTGCTTACTTAGCAATCCCATGAGGAGACGAGTTGAAGTTCCTGAATTGCCCATATCTAATCCAGCAGATGGTGCCTTAAAATTTGTAAGGCCTTTACCAATAACTTTAGCTTGTGATTCTGTGTGGTCAATTTCCACACCAAGCGCACGAAAAACACCCATGGTATGCATCACATCATCTGACATCAAAAAATTATCAATGACAGTTTTCCCTTCAGCTATCGCACCAAACATCAATGCTCGATGTGATATTGACTTGTCGCCAGGAACTGTTATTTCTCCATGAAGGCCATTTTTTTCTGCTTTAGTGAGTTTAATCATCTCTTTTTATCCTTTGTTCATAATATGTACTATAGCCGAAGCTATATTAAAACTTTCTTATTTCTTCACGATACACTGCCACTTGTTCTTTCATCCGTTCAATGTTATCTGCATCAAATTTATCCAAAACAGCTTTAGCTAACTCAATTGCTACCATTGCCTCAGCAATTACAGCAGCGGCAGTAACTGCAGTTGTATCTGAGCGTTCTATCGATGCACGGTGGTCTTCGTGTGTATCAATGTCAACTGACTGCATAGGACGATACAAAGTAGGAATAGGCTTAACAACACCACGAACAACAATTGCTTCTCCTGTCGTCATACCACCTTCAAAACCACCGAGATTATCAGAACCACGATAAAAGCCACGTTCTTCGTCCCAAAAAATTTCATCCATGACTTGATCGCCATACTTTTCTGCGTTATCAAAACCACCACCAAATTGAACACCTTTGAAGGCATTGATGCCAACAATAGCGTTGGCAATTTTAGCGTCTAACTTTGTATCGGCAGATACATATGAACCCAATCCAACAGGCATACCTGTCGCAATAACTTGGACTTGGCCTCCTACAGTATTTGCATCACGCTTTGTTTTATCAATTACTTCTTTAATAGCTTCATCAGCTTCAGCATTTAGAGCACGTGTGTCAAAACCTTCTGTCACAACACGCAACTCTTGCAGGTTCTTATACTTAGTTAACTCATTTAGGTCGGACTTAGCAGGTCCAACATTAACAACGAAACCATGAACATCAACACCTATTTCGGAAAGTAATTTTTTGGCAACAGCACCAACTGCAACACGCATTGTCGTTTCACGAGCCGAAGATCTTTCCAAAACATTGCGTAAATCTTCACGGTGACGATACTTCATCCCACCAACCAAATCAGCATGTCCTGGACGCGGGCGCAACACCTTACGGAGCGTATTTTCTGCTGTTGCTGGCTCATTAGGGGCCATAATTTTCGACCAATTATTATGATCATCGTTGTGAACATTCAATGTAATTGGTGATCCAAGTGTTGTTTGGTGACGAACACCTGTCAAAAAGGTAACTGTATCAGTTTCGATTTTTTGACGTTCACCACGACCATAACCACGCTGACGTCGAGCTAATTGCTCATTAACATCTTCTTGACTGATGTGTAATCCGGCAGGAATACCTTCAATAACAGCAATTTCTTCAGGGCCATGGCTTTCACCAGCAGTAACATATCTCATATTAATTCTCCACAAATGCCGGCATGTCGGCGATTTTTTTCTTTACAATAATTGGCTGACCTACTTTTTCAAGAGCCACTAAATTCAAAACACCATCATGATTTTTTTTATCATTGATCAAGTGGTTAAAGAAGTCAGTTGTCCCGATAAAATGCGAATGTGTTGGTAAACCAACAGCTTCCAATCGACTTAATAATTCAGTAGTTAGCCCTCTAGGCATTATACCATGTTGTTCAAATCGACTGCTAATAGCAATCATACCAATCGCCACAGCTTCACCATGACGTAATTCACCATGAGCTAATAGTTCAATCGCGTGACCAAAAGTATGCCCAAAATTCAGAAACTGGCGGTCTCCAGCTTCTTTTTCATCAGCCATCACTACACTAGCCTTATAAGCAATCGCGCGTTTTGACAATTCTTGCGCATGATGACGTATATCTGCTACCGATTTGATTTGACCAGTAAAATCAAAAAAGTCTTGATTAGCCAATGCTGATGTTTTAACAACTTCCGCATATCCTTCAACTAAATCACGGTCCGTCAGTGTATTCAAATAAGTAACATCAACTAAATCTAAATCCGGCTGATAAAAAGAGCCAGCAATATTTTTTGTATTACCAAGATTCACGGCTGTCTTACCACCAACCGACGAATCAACTTGAGCTGTTAATGACGTCGCAATTTGAATAAAAGCAATTCCGCGCATGTACAAAGAGGCGACTACTCCACCTAAATCACCAATAACGCCACCACCTAATGCAATAACACCATCGCCACGCGTAAATCCAGCAGCTGCCATTTTAGCAATCAATTCACCGGCCACTGACAAAGATTTTGATGACTCTCCAGCGGGAACTTCTAACTCGAGTATATCAAATCCTACTTCACGTAATTGCTTTGCTGTATCCTTTAAATACAATGGCCCAACGTTGCTATCTGTTAATAGTGCAATCTTTCGCGCAGACCACACAGCCGATATTTCTTGGCCAAGACGTGTGTGTAAAGTGTTATCAATTTTCACATCATACTTTTTTGTCGCTAAATCAACTGTAATTGTGCTCATTTAATGGCCTCGCGCACCTTGTTTGCCTTCTCTGTCAATTGTTTGAATTGTGCTGGTGTCAATGCTTGGGCACCATCAACAAATGCATGTGACGGATTATCATGTATTTCGGTCATCAAACCTTGTGCACCAGCAGCAATTGCAGCTAAAGCAAGCGGTTCAACAAACTTTGAAACACCAGCCGCATGTGAAGCATCCGCAACAACAGGATAGTGAGTTAGCGATTGTAAAACAGGAATGGCTGATACATCAAGCGTATTACGCGTGTACTTATTATCATAAGTACGAATACCACGTTCCATCAAAATAATCTGATCATTCCCACCAGCAGCAATGTATTCAGCAGCATTAAGCAAATCATCGATGGTTGCTGACATACCACGTTTCAAAACCACGGGCTTGTTCTTCTTTCCCAGGGCCTTGAGCAAAGCAAAGTTTTGCATATTACGCGTACCGACTTGGAAAATATCTGTGTAAGAATCAACTAAATCAACATCTCGTGTATCTAAGATTTCGGTTACCATATCCATTCCCAACGCATCTGCTGCTGCGCGATGGGCTTTTAAACCTTCTTCGCCATTACCTTGAAATGAATATGGGGATGTACGTGGCTTGAAAGCCCCGCCGCGCAAGATAGTTGCGCCCGCCTGCTTAACATCTTCACCCATTTCTTTAACATGTTCGGGAGATTCGATTGAATCAGGGCCAGCCATGAAGACGAAGTTACCACCACCGATGACACTATGTTTAGTTGTAATAATTGTATCCTCTGGGTGGAAGTCACGTGATGACTTGATGGCTGAATGATGGTTTGTGATTATTTCAACAACGTCTTGTGATATATTTTTCAATATATCTTCAGGTAACTTTTTCACGCCGGATAACGCAACTCTATTACTGTGAACAAACACTGGTTTAATAGGGTCTTTGGTATCTAATTGCGCTGCAATTTTTTCTGCATCTTGACTTGTCTTTGCGATAATAATCATTGTTTTATTCCTCAATTGCTTTCTTCATAAGATTTCTGTCAGCTGGCCTGTCGAACCAATATTCAAAGCTCAGCGCTCCTTGATTGACTAACATCGGCAAACCATTTAATGTTGCTAATCCACGTTGGTTAGCAGATTTCAATAATGTAGTTTGTTGATTACGATAAATCATGTCCACCACCAAGGCGTGCTGTGGTAGTAATGCTATTTGCAAATCCGTTAATAGCGTCCGCAAATCATTCATCCCAACGGTGGTGGCATTGATAAGCATATCAGCACGCTTTAATGCTTTGGTGAGCATCTGATTATCTGCTAAATCCTCTAGATGCCCATTCCCCTCACTAAGATAGCTAATCTCTGCTTTTCGCTCATGCCAATCTTCATGAACTCTATTAAACACAATTAATTCCCTCACGCCATACAGTTTCGCAGTGGCAATCACTGATCTAGCTGCTCCGCCAGTACCCAGTAAAATAACCGTTTCTTTGGGTTGGCGAGAATTAATACTTTGCCAGAACCCGTCTCCATCTGTGTTAGTGCCAATCAGATGCCCTTTAACACTTTTAACCGTATTCACCGCATGAAGCCTCTGAGATATTGGCGATAGCTCATCCAAATATTGAATAATTTCATTTTTAAACGGTGTTGAAACATTGAATCCGCCTACGTGTAGGGCTTTTAATCCAACGATGGCCTCTTCAAGTTTTTCTGGTAAAATGTCGAAAGCGTGATAGTGTGCATCAATACCATATTCAGCTATCATCATGTTTTGCATTTGCGGCGAACGTGAATGTCCGGCCGGATGCGCGATTAATCCATATAAAGTCATTGTAACTCCTGTGTGATTTTATCGACGATATCTTCAGCATTAAATCCAAATTCGTCAAGAGCTATTTGTGCTGCCGCACTCATACCAAATTCATCAATACCAAATATTACGCCATCATTGCCAGCAATTCCTTGCCAACCCAATGTTGTTCCTGCCTCTATTATCACATTTTTTGTGCCCGTTTCGGGAATAATTTGTTGCTTTTTATCATCATCTAGCGCTAAGAATCGCGACAGATTTGGCATGGAAACAACGTTTGAAGGTAGTGACAGTAATTCACTCACCTTCTGTGCTATTTGAACTTCGGATCCAGTAGCAATCAAGTTAATTTTAGCCTCATCATGATGTCTTATTTGTGCCGCGCCATTTTCAAGTGATTGTTTTGCTTGGTCTGTGCTTCCTTGAGCACCAATTTCGCCACGACTTAAAATTAAGATTGTTGGTCGATCAGTTGACGTCAACGCCCGCTGCCAAGCGCTGGCTATCTCTTCGGCTGTCCCTGGACGCAATACATCAACACCCGGAATCAGACGAAGCCCCATCAGTTGTTCAACCGGTTGATGTGTTGGTCCATCTTCGCCAACCGTAATACTGTCATGCGTAAAAACATAAATACTCGGCACATGCTGCAAGGCACTCAAACGAATAGCTGCCTTCATATAATCCGAAAAAGCCAAGAATGTCGCGCCAAATACTTTTGTACCACCGTGTAAAGCTATCCCATTCATTACCGCGCCCATGCCAAACTCACGCACACCAAACGCAATATTTCTACCCGATCGATCATCGGCGTTGAATAATGGTGAAGTCGCCACTTCAGCATTAGTAGATGCTACCAAGTCAGCTGATCCACCCCATAATTGTGGTAATTGTGTCGCAAAGTTTTGCAACACATATTTAGATATTTTTCGGCCTGCTTGTACTTTCAAATCAGTCGGTAACTCGGGGATGGTCACCGTGTTTTTAGTTGAGAATTGCAGATAATCGGTTAATTCGTCATTCAAAGGTTGTTTTTGATGCAAAAGTCTATTCGAAATTTTAGCACGCATGTCTTCAAGCAAATGACTTGGTAATTCAAAATTTTGTATATCAACATCAAGCGCTGATGAAAGATCTTGCAATTGTTGACTGTCTAGTGGTGTGCCGTGAGCCTTGTTAGTGCCAGCGAACGGTCCAAAATCACCAATAATTGTTTTCACAGCAATCAACGTGGGCTCAGGAGACATTTTAGCATTTTCAATTGCATCGTGAATGGCTTCTAAATCATTACCATCTGCCACCTCACGTATATCCCAACCATAACTGGCAAAGCGCGCTAGATTATTTGATATATCTGACCTTTTCTTCAAACCATCAAGACTGACAGCATTATCATCATAAAGAACAACCAACTTACCGAGCTTTTGTTGACCAGCGAGTGACGCTACTTCATGGCTCACCCCCTCCATTAAATCCCCATCACCAACTAGCGCAAATGTAAAATGGTCAATCACTGAGGGAAATTGATTATTGAGCTTTGCTTCAGCCATTGCCATACCAACAGCCATACCCAATCCTTGCCCAAGTGGTCCAGTTGTTGCTTCAACACCAGGCGTCACACCAACTTCTGGATGTCCAGGCGTTTTTGAATGTGGTTGTCGAAATTCTGATAAATCTTGGGCTGACAGGTCAAAGCCAGCTGCATGTAAAGTCGCATACAGTAATGCGGCACCGTGACCAGCAGACAAAACGAAACGATCGCGATTAATCATATTAGGATTCTCGGGATCAACATTAAGTTGATTTGCATACAACTCATACAAAATTGGTGCAGCACCCAAAGCAATGCCAGGGTGCCCAGAACCAGCTTTGCTAATCATTTGGTTAGACAGCAACCTCAACGACTGAATTGTTTCTGTTGACAATGATGATGTTTTCATGAGATTCTCCTTAAATAAAAATCGTACTAAGTGAGTAAACACCTAGTACGATTTAACAGAAAATTACACTCCTGAAAACATAAAAGCCACTAGGTGTTTAATATCAACACTTAGTGACTCAACCTTGAAAAACTCCTGGTCGCTAAGTGCGTCGTAACCGACGCACTTATAATGCGACGGCTCTACATAAACCAGAAGTAGTAATAACTATTATTTTTCAAGACTTTGCTGTTCATAATTTTTCTCATTCTTATTTGATGTAATTAACTATACATTCATTTATTATAAATGTCAACAGTTTATTAAAATAAACTTCATTACATCATTAATTCCTCATGAAAAAAGCTTTTATTCTTGCACTAGATTTCATTATTATAGTTTTTATTTTACGTTTGCAGTTAGCGCTATAAATTTTTCAATCATTTTTGATCCTGTCGGCGTTCCAATAGATTCAGGATGAAATTGAAAGCCGAACACTGGTAAAGTTTTATGTTGCATAGCCATTATTTCATCGTCATCTTGTGCGATGCCAACCACTTTGAAATCTTTTGGAAAATTTTTTTTATCAAGAATGAGAGAATGATAGCGCATAATTTTGACTAATCCTGTGCTTAGTAACGGCGATGTGTCTGCTACCAGCATATCAGAAACCTTACCATGACGAATAACAGCTGCCCGTTTAACACGCCCACCAAAAACTTCACCAATGGCTTGGTGCCCTAAACAGATGCCCAACATCGGCTTGCTGTTGGCATAGTGTCGAATCATATTTTCCATTTCTCCTGCTTGCTCAGGTTTTCCTGGGCCAGGCGAAAAAATAATCCCGTCAGCTTTATCAGCAGTCGCATAGAGTTTCTGATCATCGTTTCTTAAAACCACTAAATCAGTCTTTGTACCTACAATTTGTGCTAGATTATAAGTAAAAGAATCATAATTATCCACGATTAAAATCATACATCCCCTCCAACTCGCAACAACGCTTTAGCCTTGTTAAGCGTTTCTTGGTATTCATTTTCTGCTATAGAATCATAGACAATACCAGCACCCGCTTGTACATATCCTTTTTTACTTTTAACAACCATCGTTCGAATCGCAATGGCAAAATCCATCTGATTATCGCGAGATAAATAACCAATTGCACCGGCATAAACACCTCTTTTAACTGGTTCCATTTCGTAAATACGTTGCAGAGCACGAACCTTGGGTGCCCCAGAAACAGTTCCAGCTGGTAATGTAGCTTTCAAAGCTTCAATAGCAGGTGTGTGTGCCCTTAATTTTCCACTGACTTCAGAAACCAAATGCATAATATAACGGTATTTTTGAATTTCCAGCAAAGTTGTTACCTTGACACTGCCATATTCAGAAACTTTACCAAGATCATTCCGTCCAAGATCGACTAACATACGGTGTTCTGCTAGTTCTTTTTCATTTGTTTTCAACTCTTTAGCAATGGCAACGTCTTCTGTTAATGTTTGCCCCCGTTTACGCGTTCCCGCAATTGGATTAGTAGTTACTGTTTCTCCTCTTACTGTCACCAAGCTTTCCGGGGATGAACCAATAATTTGATAATCACCGTAGTCCATATAGTACATATACGGCGAAGGATTTGTACGACGAAGTTGCCGATAAAAATCAAACGGTTTATCCTCAAATTCAAAACTAAAACGTTGCGACGGAACCATTTGAAACATATCGCCTTCTTGAATTAATTCCTTCGTATGATTAACGATTTCTTTAAATTGCTCGGGCGTCACATTTGATTTTGGA
The DNA here is from genome assembly GCF_055698815.1 of Leuconostoc sp. XM4. Taxonomy (NCBI): domain Bacteria; kingdom Bacillati; phylum Bacillota; class Bacilli; order Lactobacillales; family Lactobacillaceae; genus Leuconostoc; species Leuconostoc sp. XM4. The sequence goes on from NZ_CP134507.1 coordinate 1,151,418, forward strand.
TTTAATTCATGTAGTTTTACCGGAACGAGTTCATCAGCCACGGGTAATTTCAACTTATTTTCGATTGCAAGAACGACGTGTTCTAAGTTCTGACGTCCCGAATAAACATTATCCACGACAATTTTTATTTTTTCTTGACGATGGTCGAAAATAACAAAATTTTCATACAAAAATAAATGGCTGTCGGGCATATCCAACTCATCTTTAGGTTGGTTTTCTAGTTTTTCATAGCAAGCAACCGTATCAAACCCTACATATCCAATGGCACCTCCTTGAAAAGGCAACTCCTCCACGGGCTGTTCTTGCACAACTACTAAATTTTGCAATGCCAGCAGGGGATCTTTGCTTTCACTAGTTTGACCATCAACCGTCACCAACATACCGTTGGTCTTAAACTCATGGACAGGATCAAGTGCGATAATTGAATAACGTGACTTTTCACTATCTGTAGGTACTGATTCTAATAAAAAACTATGTTCTCCGCGCAACCGAAAATAAGCACTGATTACTGTTAAGGTATCCGCGTCAATTGTCTTAATTTTTCGCATGACGCGCTCCTTTCATGTTTTTAATAAAATCTGTCAAATAAGATGTAGCATCCTCTGGGTGGTCTTCGATAATTTTGACAAGTGCTGAGCCAACAATAATCGCATCAGCAGATTCAAATTGTTTTGCTTGATCATATGTCGTGATGCCAAAACCAACTGCAACTGGCAAATCTGTTAGCCGCTTAATCTTAGTAACGATTTCATCAGCTTCGTTTGACAATTTACTTCTAGAGCCTGTGATTCCTAAGGAACTTACTACATATATAAATCCAGAAGCACGTTCTACAATTTTCGGCAAACGATTTCCGGATTGTAATGTTACGAGTTGAATAAAGTCGCGACCATACTGGTGGACAAGTTCCAAAAATTCATCTTGTTCTTCCATAGGCATGTCGGGCATAATAACACCCTGAATATCCAACGACTGCATTTTGCTGAGAAATTTTTCGTACCCATATTTAAATACTGGATTTGTATACGTTAGAAAAACTAAAGGCACATCCGTGTGTTTGCGAACTTCAGCAACTAAATTAAACACATCAGCTGTTGTTGAACCGTTTTCGAGAACCTCTTGATCAGCATTCATGATAGTGGGACCGTCAGCACTTGGATCACTAAAAGCAATGCCAATCTCAATAAGATCTGCACCAGCCTCAGCCATATCAACAATATATTTTGCACTCTTTTCAAAATCCGGATATCCAGCTACCGCGAAACCAATAAAAGCATTTTTATTTTCTAATGCCTGTGAAATTCTAGTCATTTATTACTCCTTGCTATGCGAACCACTTCGCGCATCTTTTCTAAGTTTTTTATACCATTACATTCTGTTCCTGAACTAATATCAACAACCTTTGGTTTCAATAAAGAGATTGCCTGTTGTAAATTATCGGGTGTCAGCCCTCCTGCCAAGAAATCCAATGACTCTAGTGGCTGAAAATTTTCCCAATCAAAAGTTTTTCCGGTTCCTGCTCCTGCGTCAATCATCCGGCACATAGCTTGCGTTTTATACTGATGGTCAGGCTTCATCACCTTAATAACTGGTAATCCCGCTTGTTGAATTTTACTAATTTCCCGTTCAGACTCATTGCCATGCAATTGAACCATTTGAACAATCTCTCTATACTTCAAAATTTCATCTGCATCTTGATTTAAGAAAACACCAACTAATGGAATCTTTTCATCCAATTGCGAACGCATTTTTTGAGCAAGGGCAAGAGACACCGAGCGTCGTTTGTTAGGAACCAAGATAATACCAGCTAAATCAGGTCGAACATCATTCAAGAAATCTATATCTTGTAAACGAAAATTTCCACATAACTTAATTAGCGTCATTTTTCGCCCCTTAACTGTTGTATGGCCGCTAGTTTATCTGCAGCCTTCATGAACGTCTCACCAACTAAAATACCGTCCACGCCAATCTGTTCAAGAGTAACAACATCTGAGCGATCTTTTATACCAGATTCTGAAATAAATAAAATTTCTGGTGGAACTAATTGTCGTAAACGCTTGGTGTTATCAAAATCGACCGTGAAGTCCTTTAAATTGCGATTGTTCACACCAATAATTCGTGCATTTGCCTTCACTGCTCGGAGAATCTCTTCTTCATTGTGCGCTTCCACAATTACTGACAATCCTAATTCGTTTGCTAAAGATAGGTATTCTTTTAATTGTTCGTCCGTTAAAATAGCAACGATTAATAAAATGATTTGTGATCCAGCTACTTTAGCCTCATAAATCATGTATGGATCAATTGTAAAATCTTTGCGTAATACAGGAGTAGCAGAATCTGCTGCAACTGTTTTTAAAATATCAAGAGATCCCTTGAAATAATTCTCTTCTGTCAAAACGCTTATCGCATCGACACCTGCCACCTCATAGTCTTTCGCGATCCCTTGATAATCAAACTCTGATGAAGGTACAATTTGCCCTTTCGATGGGGATGCTTGTTTAATTTCGGCAACAACTGATATTTTTTGTTGAGCTAGACTTTTTTCGAAAGGAAATTCTCTTGAAACTGTGATGTGTGCTGCTTCATTTTGTAAGTCATGCAGCGATTTTTGAGCTTGACGCGCCAACATATTTTGACGTGTTGCTGCTACTAAATCATCTAATATCATGCCGTCACCGCCCTAGAAGATGATCGCAACGCCTCTAGTTGACCTAATGCCGTTCCATTAATCAAGGTTTCTCTAGCTAGCTGAATGGCAGCATCAATGGACTGCGCTTTTTTTGCAATAAACAATGCTAGCGCAGCATTTAAAATTGCAGTATCTGCCATAGGACCAGTGATTTTACCTGCTAAAATATGCTCTGTTATTTTAGCATTTTCAATTGGTGTCCCCCCTTGTAAGGATTCAATAGAAGCATAGTCAAATCCATAATCTTGTGGGTCGAAAGTGGCCTCTCTAATATGACCATTCGATAATATGGCCAAATCAGTTTTAGTTGTTAATGTCACCTCATCTAAACCATCTTGTCCATGAACCAATATAGCTTCTTGAACACCTAATTCTGACAATACATTTGCTAGTGGTACTAGTAACTCTTTTGTGTAAACCCCCACCAACATTGTACGTGGACGTGTTGGATTCGTTAATGGCCCAAGGATATTAAAAATAGTACGAAATCCCAGGCTTTTACGAATTGATCCAACATACTTCATTGCCGGATTAAACGAGCGTGCAAATAAAAATGTTTGCCCAGCATTCGCTAAAACATCAGTCGCTTGTTCTGGTGTTAAATCAATGGTAACCCCAAGTGCTTCCAATGCATCTGCCGTACCTGATTTAGAACTAGCAGCACGATTCCCATGCTTGACGACAGGCACCCCCGCTCCAGCTACAATGAAACTAGCCGTTGTCGAAATGTTGAATGTACCGGACAAATCACCACCAGTTCCGACAATGTCCATTGCCTCAAATTCTGATGGAATTGTCTTTGCATGATCAATCATGGCCCGAGCCGAGCCAACTATTTCCGAAACAGCTTCTTTTTTTGCGGCTAATCCCATTAAGTAAGCTGCAATTTCAGGGTCAGACACTTTGCCGTCCATAATATCGTTCATTACTTTCTGAGCCATATCATCTGTCAAATTTTTTTGCACGAGCAAGGTTTTAAGTGCTTCTTGAATATTACTCATGAATATCAACTCCTTTATAACGGGCTATCGCAGCAACGTCTTTGTCACCTCGACCACTCAGATTAACCATTATTTGTTGATCTTTTCTCATTTTTGGTGCTAATTTCATTGCATAGGCTACTGCGTGTGCGCTTTCAATTGCAGCAATTACACCCTCTGTTTTTGCAATGTATTCAAATGCATCAACTGCTTCATCATCTGTAATCGGTACATAAGTTGCTCGGTGAATATCCTTTAGATAAACATGCTCCGGTCCGATGCCAGGATAGTCCAATCCTGCAGAAATACTGTAAACAGGATCAATTTGCCCATCGGCTGATTGTAAAAATTGGGATTTCATACCATGAAAAACACCTTTTGAACCTAGTGCCATGGTTGCAGCTGTTTGATCAGTTTTTACGCCTTTTCCAGCGGCTTCAACGCCAATCAATTCCACTTCTGCGTCATCAATGAACTTAGCGAAAGCACCAATTGCATTCGATCCACCACCAACGGCGGCAATTACAGCGTCTGGCAGTTTTCCAGTCATTTCTAAGAATTGCCTTCTGGCTTCCTCACTTATAACCGATTGGAAATATTTAACCATTTCTGGGAAGGGATATGGACCAACCGCTGAACCAAGTACATAGAAAGTATCATCAATTCTTTTTGTCCAGTCTTGAAATGTTGCGTTCACTGCATCTTTTAAGACTTGTGTTCCTGTTGTCACCGCATGAACTTTGGCCCCTAGTAGCTCCATGCGATAAACATTCAACGCCTGTCGTTCTGTATCCTCCTTGCCCATAAAAATTTCTGCTTCCATACCAAACAATGCCGCAGCCGTAGCTGTTGCCACGCCATGTTGTCCGGCACCTGTTTCAGCAATTAAACGTGTTTTACCCATTTTTTTGGCAATTAATGCTTGCCCTAAAACATTGTTAATTTTATGAGCACCAGTGTGATTTAAATCTTCTCTCTTTAGATAAATTTGCGCACCACCTAAGTCTTCAGACATATTTTTTGCATAATATAACATAGATGGTCGGTTCGCGTAATTGTCGAATAAATCTTTCAATTCACTTTTAAAAGCTGGATCCTCTTTATATTTATTGAATGCCTCTGTGACTTCATTAATTGCTGGCATTAGCAATTCTGGAACAAATTGTCCCCCATATTCTCCGTAATAACCTTTTCTTGTCATCTTATTCCTCTTTCTTTAAGCAAACAAAAACCGTCCTGAAAAATTTGCTTTTGCAAAAATTTCAGGACGGTTTTCCCGCGGTGCCACCTGATTTCGTTTAAATCAAATGGTACCCAAAAAGCCCACTCGAGTTAAAACGCGTCTCAACAGTTATCTAACAATAACCTGATCACTTACGTGGATCTTACGTTTGGCAGTACTTGAGATTGCTCTCGTTCAACCAACCCTCAACGGTCCATTTGCCATGTTGCGTTCGGCCCTACTTCCAGTAACAAGGGCTCCCTTTACGTGCACACATGGTTTGATCTCCGTCTCATCAGTTTATGACGTTTTTAAATTACTATCAGTTTAAGACATTATGATAGATAATGCAACCTTTTAACCTAAATTCTAATAAAAAAGTCATCAATACTAATGTATCAATGATTTCTTATTAGAAGAACTGTAGACTATAGGTGCCATTAAAAGTGTCGCCGGCAGCTAAAACATTTGAACCAAATTTCTCTTTAAAGTTACCTGTTGCATCCACCGTGTCAGCCAACCCCCACCATGGTTCAAGCGCAATAAATGGTGCTTGTTTACCAGCAGGTGTCCAAACGCCGATAAATTGCGCATTGTCTAACGTCATACGCAATCCATGTTGATTAGCCAAACGAGCCAACAAAAATGACGTCTTTTGTCGATTGAGTTTCAAAATAATAGCATCATCATGATAGTCTTCTTGACGCAGACGTAGTGGAATACTAGCATTAAAAGGCGTGGGATGGTTTGGATTGGAATATGGTCCAACTAGACGTACACGATCATATATTTTTTCAGGCTCAATTGACAGATAGTAGTCCGAAAACTTTCCTCCATCCAGTGGCAAATTAAAGGCCGGGTGTCCACCCACACTAAAGAATAGGGTTTCTTCTTTATCGGGATTATGTACGATATAAGCAATATGTAGTGTGTCATCCTCTGTTAATTCATAACTGATATCTAATTGAAACTTAAAAGGATATACACGATGCGTCGACTCAGAGTCAACAATACGAAAAACAGCCTTATTTTCACTTTGTTCAACAACATCAAATAACATATTACGTGCAAAACCATGTTGGTTCATGTAATACGTCTCACCCGCAACTCTAAATTGATCGCCACGTAATCGGCCCACAATAGGGAACAGATTTGAAGCATGTCGTCCCCAATATTTAGGGTCTGCAGTCCATATATATTCTAATTCAGCATTTTTATGCCAGACACTTGTTAATTCGGCGCCTTCTGGATTAATTTTCACAATGAGGTGTTTATTTTCTAGCGTTATCATAACTTTTATTTTACTATCTTTTCTTAGATTTGTGAAGCGCTTGATAAACTATTTTTGTAACCGGTTACTTATTGGCTCGCGGAAAGAAATTTTGATAATTTTTTTGTAAACTTTCTCGCGTCACATGGGTATACATTTGTGTCGTTGACAAATTAACATGACCCAACAGTTCCTGAACCGTTCTCATATCTGCACCTCGATTAATCAAATGGGTCGCAAAAGTATGACGCAACATATGTGGGTGAATTTTACCAGTCAATGCAGAACGTTGCATTAACTGGTTTAAAATGTAGGTAATGCCAGCTGGTGTAATTGGCTCGCCACGATGATTTACAAATACATATTCATGTTCTTGATTTACTGTTAAGGATGCACGCAAGTCTGTAATGTATTCTTTCATAATATTTTCTGCAAAATGCCCAAAAGGAACATAACGATCTTTATTTCCCTTACCATGAATGAGCACCAGGCGCTGCGAAAAATCCAACTGAGATAGCGTCAATCCAGCAATTTCAGCCACTCTTATGCCAGTAGCATATAAAAATTCAAGTAAGGCTGCATTACGTTCCCACAAATGATCTTCATGATTGTAGGCCACATCAAAAAGTTCATGCAGTTCATCTTCGTAAAAAAAATCTGGTAATTGGTTCTGATGTTTTTTTAATGAAATACTATCAAATGGATTATCAATGGCAAATTGATTAGTAATTAAAAATTGATAAAACATTCGCAAACTGCTAATCTTTCTAGAGATAGTTGTACGAGCCAACTTTTTTTCATATAAATCATTCAAATAGACACGTACATCTAAAGTTTGAACTTCTCCAAATTTTGTAAATCCGCCACTTTCATGCAAATAATTCTTAAATTCAGCAATATCTGTTAAATAAGCTTTTAAGGTTTGCGGTGAATATTGGCGTTCTGATTCTAAATAATCATGATAAAGTTGTTCTTCACGTGTTGTCATATTTTCATTATACTATCTATTGAAAAGATTAAGAACAATTAAATTTGTTTGCAATCATATAAACTCACCCAAATTTGTCTTAAGATGTCGTATAGTAAAGTTAGGATCTAACAATTAACGTTAAAGATATGGAGATTAAATATGAAAGTACCAGTATATAGCCCCATAGAGCAATTACGTGAGCGCGTAATGAAGTTACAAAACAAGGCATTGGTTAATATTGCTAATTTCCGAAAAAATGTCTTAAAAAATCGAGATGACCGACGCAAACGAATAGCTAAGTTATCAAAAACACGTGAAATTTCTATTGTTCCTTATGAATCAACAGCCAGAGCTGTTGACACTAATAGTTTTGCCTATGCCTTGGAAGCCTCAATTACAGAAAGTGCTGCACCGCAAAAAAAACATTTTGCCATTTCAAATTATATTAAAAACTTTTTCTATCACCCACTTCGTGTTTTATCTACCGTCGTTATTCTGATTCTATTAGTTTATATTGCGGTTATGTTTTCTAAAGCAGTTTCCACAAACCAAAATCCAATTACCGAAACACGAACACAACAATCGAAAAATACAAAATAAAAAAGTTGCGATGATTTTTATCGCAACTTTTTATTAGTTTTTAAATGAATGAATCGGTGCTGGAATGTGTCCGCCACGATTGATAAAGTCTGCACTTGACTTTTCTACAACTGGCATAACTGGAGCAGTACCTAACAACCCACCATAATCAACCATATCACCAACCTTTGTACCCAAAGTTGGCAAAATACGGACAGCCGTAGTTTTATTATTTTGTACACCAATAGCGGCTTCATCAGCGATCATTGCACTAATTGTCGTTGCACTAGTATCTCCTGGAATAGCAATCATATCTAATCCAACCGAACAAACAGCAGTCATTGCTTCAAGCTTTGATAACGTCAATGTACCTTCTTTTGCTGCATCAATCATACCAGCATCCTCTGAAACTGGAATAAATGCACCGGATAGGCCGCCAACACGTTGCGAAGCCATAACACCACCCTTTTTAACAGCGTCATTCAATAGCATTAATGCAGCTGTAGTTCCGTGCGTTCCTACTTGTTCAAGACCAATTTCTTCAAGAACTTCAGCTACAGAATCACCTCGTGCAGGTGTAGGGGCCAAACTCAAATCGACAATTCCAAATTCAACTCCAAGTCGTTCAGCAGCTAGTGCACCCACCATCTGTCCAACACGTGTAATTTTGAAAGCTGTCTTTTTGACAGTTTCGGCAACTACTTGAATAGATTCGCCTTTTACCTTTTCCAGTGCACGTTTTACAACGCCAGGCCCAGAAACACCAACGTTAATCACAACATCGGCTTCACTGACACCATGAAAAGCACCAGCCATGAAAGGATTATCTTCGACAGCATTTGCAAAAATAACGAGCTTGGCATTAGCTGTATCGGATTTTTCAGAAATTCCTTTTACAGTTTCGCCCATCAATTTAATTGCATCAAGGTTTATACCTGCTTTAGTTGAACCAATATTAACACTCGACATCACTAAATCGGTTTCTGTTAGCGCACGAGGTAACGATTTAATTAATGCCAAATCCCCATTGGCAAAACCTTTTTGGACCAATGCTGAATAACCACCAATGAAATCAACACCCACTGCTTTAGCCGCATCATCCAAAGCGTGTGCATAATAAAGCATATCATCGGGTGTTGCATGACCTGCAATCAACGCAATTGGCGTTACACTGATGCGTTTGTTTGTAATTGGAATACCATATTCACGTTCAATTTGCTCAGCAACTTTTATCAAGTCCTTCGCATATGTTGTAACTTTCTTATATATATTTTTTGCAGTTTGTTGTGGATCACCTGCGATTGTGTCGAGCAACGAAATACCCATTGTAACTGTGCGGATATCAAGATGTTCTTCCTCGACCATGTTGATTGTTTCTTGTATTTGCTTTGTTTCCATGACTTCTCCAGATGATTCAATTCGTAAGTTCTTTAGTAGGTTAGCTACAAATATTAAACTCTACTCATCGCATCAAATATTTCTTCACGTTGCGTATGAATAGTAACGCCTAAATCAGTCCCTAACTTATTCAAATCATCTTGCAACACGTTAAATTGCCCTTCTAATTCTTCTAAATTAATTAGCATACTCATCGTGAAAATATCACTCATAATCGTTTGAGAAACATCTAAAATGTTGATGTTGTGATCCGCTAACGTGTTAGCCACCCCAGCAATAATTCCCGGCTTATCTTTACCAACAACTGTTACAACTGCTTTACTCATAGTCATACAAATTCTCCATTAAAATTTACTTACAATATTATACCAGATTATACAGCAAACTATCTCGCAAAAACGAATAATTAATAGTACAAACTATTTTTTATTCGTTTTATCATCTATTCATTATACAATTACATCACCATTCAAAACGATTAACAAAAAATATACGTTCAAATGATTACCTGTTTTTTATTTTGTTCGGGAGACACATATCAAGTTCACTCTTAAAAATTAAAAGATTTCACCACTAAATTCAATCTTTGGCGTAGCATCAAAGTCGTAAGTTTCCAAATCTGAGATATCCGTAATATAAGCCGTTAATGGCATTCCCATCATTAGATTTACTGCACCAGCTTTTTCTTTAACAACAATAACCGGAATGTTTTTGGCTACTGCGTAGCCAAACTCCCAAGCAGTTCCTGGATCTACTTCCTGCCCTACATAATCAATAACCGCTACCATGACGTCAGCTTGGTTAATTGCCTCAATATCGCCGTTGTAGGTTGCGACACGCCACTCCGGGCCAAACATTTCAAATTCTTCGTGTTGGTGTTCGCGTGGTGAAAAAACAGAACTTAATGTTTGATTGGCTGCTAAAGCTTTTTCAACACGTTCAACACGCTCAATTTGCTCTTTATCGAAGAATGGACTCGCAAGGTAAACATTTTTTGACATTTTTAACTCCAATATTATTTAATGCTATTAGTATAACACACCTTCTGGTGAGATTAATCGACCTGAAGACATAAAGACTTCTAAATGAATAACGTTTCGCAAAACAAATAAACAAATGACTTCTTAGTAGTTCTTTTATACTTGAAACAGACAATAATTTTAGATATAATAATGTTGCAAGCGCTTAACTATAATGGTGATGCCGTGCCGGGACACGCTTCATCGGTTAAGTGCTTTTTCTTTTTCAAAATAAGGGGGATAAGAGAATGATATTTTTGTTTATCATTTTATTTTTATTAAGCATATTACTTGTAAGTTTTACGATACAAAATAAGCAGAGATATGGGACATTTCTAGTACCACTTATATTCTCAATATTATGTATTGGTGGTACAATCTTTTTTGGTTTTCAATTGCCGTCAGCAATACAAAAGATACAAAAAAATAATGACGCACAGGTAAATTCAAACAAACTAACCAAGTCGCAACAAGCCCATTCACAATCAAATTTGGAAAATGGCAGTACGACTGTAATATCCGATGCTACAACGAAACAACAGCAAGAACAACTCAAATTAAAAGAACAAGAGCTTACTCAGAAACTTGACACAGCATATAGCAAAATTGGTGACGTCACTTTTAATACCGATGCCAAAACTTTCCAGCTCAAACTTTACACTGATTCAGATTTATCAAAGTCGGTTGCTCAAATAGAGACCGACCCAAGTTTAGCAGAAGAAGCGCACTGGTCGAATTTCACTGATTCACTTTTAAAAACTTCGAAGAATATCAAAAAATCTTTTAAAACTGGATACACTTTTGAACTAATGGGTGTCAATGACAGTAACAAAGTGTTGTTTGCGGCAAAAGATGGTGCTGAAATCAGCTCTATCACAAAATGAAGAGATGCATACGCATCTCTTCATTTTTTATTTATATTGTCTTTCACCATTCTGCCAACCTAAAAACTGAAAATGATCTGCGTCAGGATGATCAGATGAAACGTTCTCATGTGAATCAAGAAGCTGTGAATTAAATATTTGTTCATACTGATCTACAGATACTTTTTTTCGATCAGCTAATTCATTTTTTGTTTCATTTGCTGGTACATACTTAAAGAAGTTTTCTTGCAATGTTATAGAGTACAGCTCGGCTTCAGCACCTGAACCATAACTAAATATGGCCAACCGCTCTCCTGCAACCAAATCTTGTGCGTAACTCAACAATGATAACAAGCTTAAATACACAGAGCCAGTGTACAAATTCCCTACTTCTCGACTAAACTTTTGACTTGCCTTTAGATTTTTTAATAACCGTCCTTGCGTTCTCTCATCAGCCTCATCTATAATTTGATCAAAAGCTTTTTTACCCATTTTTGTATACGGTAGATGAAAAGTAAAACCTGCAAAATCAGCGATTGTCCGCCCGGATTGGTCCTTATATCGTTGCCATAGTGTCAAAAACATTTCTTTATAAATATCTGTTGATAAATGTCCGTCTACTATGGCTTCCGTTCTATCGATAGGACGCCAAAAATCTGCGACATCTCGGCTCATATAAACCGAATCAGAATTAATTGTTGCAATGTGTGGGCTTTCTGAAACAATCATGGCAACAGCTCCACCACCTTGGGTCACTTCACCAGGTGTATTTAATCCGTATCTTGCAATATCCGATGCGATAACTAAAACCCTTTTACCAGAATGGCTTGCAACGTAATCTCGAGCCTGCATCAATCCGAATGTTCCCGCATAGCATGCTTGTTTAATCTCAATTGTTCGCGAAAATTCAGACAAATTAAGTAATTTTTGAACATATAATGCGCTTGATTTTGAATTATCGATACCAGATTCAGTGGCAAAAATAATCAAATCAATCTGCTGACGATCATCATTATCAATAATTTTTGCAGCCGCGTTAGCACCCATTGTTACGACATCTTCATAATTCGGTATCACCGATTGTTTATCTTGACCAATACCAATAGTATATTTATTCGGATCCACCCCACGTTGCTGAGCTAATTCTACCAAATCTAATACATATTCAGATGTGTAAAATGATAATTTATCAATTCCAATTGCCATTCTTTTTACCTCCTGTTTTATTGTGGTTAAATAGCAAAAAAAGAATTAATAAGTCGACGCTCAAAATTCACAATATGTTACAAATTATGGTTTTTGTGCCAGCTCATTAATTCAATTTATTATATTACTTATCTACTAGTAAAGTTCATTTACTTTGTCCTGAATACTATCATTATTAATGAATTCATCATACGTCGTATCAACGCGATCAACAACACCCTTTGGTGACACTTCAACAATATGATTTGCCGTAGTTGCTAAGAATTCATGGTCATGCGAAGTCATAATAATTGAACCCTTGAATGCGATTACCGCATCGTTAAGGGACTGAATTGACTCCAAATCCAAATGATTTGTTGGGTCGTCCATCAATAGCACATTAGCTTTGAGCAACATCATCTTTGCCAAAACAATGCGGACTTTTTCGCCACCGGATAACACATTAATTTGTTTTAAGGAATCATCACCACGGAACAGCATTTGCCCGAGCATACCACGTAAACTGGTGTTATCTTTTTGGTCTTCTTCCGCAAAATCACGTAACCAATCCAAAATAGTTACATCTTGATTATCGAAGTTATCATTTAAATCTTTAGCAATATAGGATTGTGACGTTGTAACACCCCAAGAAACAGTCCCCTCATCTGGTGCCATCGTACCTGCTATAATTTGCATCAACGTAGTGGTTGCTAAATCGGAACGTGATAAAATAGCAATTTTATCGTTTGGTCGACCAATAAAGGAAATATTATCTAATACTTTTTCGCCGTCAATTGTTTTTGAAACGTTTTCAACGCGAACCATATCATTCCCGAGCTCACGATTAATGGGGAAATTAATGAATGGGTATTTTCTTGATGAAGGTTTAATATCATCTAAAGTAATTTTATCTAATTGCTTTTTTCGGGCTGTAGCCTGCTTTGATTTTGAAGCATTAGCTGAAAACCGAGCTACGAAATCTTGCAACTGTTTAATTTGTTCTTCCTTCTTAGCATTTTGTTGAGAAGCTAAGCGTTGGGCCAATTCAGACGATTCACGCCAAAAATCATAGTTTCCAACAAAGGGTGTAATTTTTCCAAAATCAACATCCAAAATATTGGTTGAAACAGCGTTCAAAAAATGTCGATCGTGGGAAACAACAATAACTAAGTTCGGAAAATCAGCTAGAAAGTCTTCTAGCCAATTAATCGTCTGTACATCCAATCCGTTGGTTGGCTCGTCTAAAATCAAAATATCTGGATTACCAAACAAGGCTTGCGCAAGCAGAACTTTCACTTTATCATTTTCAGTTAGCTCACCCATCAAGGTATCGTAAACACTATCGCTAATACCCAGCTTGCTCAACAATTGACCAGCTTCAACTTCAGCATTCCAACCATCTAGCTCTTCAAATTCCGCACCCAAATCAGCAACACGTACACCATCTTCATCGTTAAAATCCGGCTTAGCATAGATAGCGTCCATCTCAGTTTTAACTTCGTACAATCGCTTATGACCTTGGATCACCGTATCTAAAACCGTAAATTTATCAAATGCAAAGTGATCCTGCTGCAAAGACGACATTCTCTCGCTATCACCGATTGAAATGGTTCCTTCAGTTGGTTGTAGTTCTCCTTGCAATAACTTCAAAAAGGTAGACTTACCAGCGCCATTAGCACCAATAATGCCATAAGTATTACCGGGCGTTAATTTCAAGTTAACATCTTGATAAATTTTAGGCCCTGAAAAACTAAAACTCATATCTGAAACTGTAATCAATGTAAAATCCTCCAATTAAGTAATGTAAAATAGTATCTCCAGAGTTCATTATTATCTGTATGCTTTGAGCAATAACTATTAAACACAAAGGTAAAATATCCTATACCAGTGTAACAGAAAAAGTGCGAAATATCGCACTTTTTCTAGTTATTCATAACACTAATTATACTTTCAAGTTTCCATCAACTGAAACTTGTCCATCATTCTTTGTCTCACTTTTTAAATCACGGAATCCGTTTTCAACTGGAATTTGATTTTCATCCGGGTCATCACGTGTATCTCCGAAAAAGGTGAATAAACTTAGTACAATGTACATTAGTCCAAAATAAAATCCATACTGATGAGATACCAAATGAAGTAATAATGTTGAAATTCCAGAGAATACTGCAGGCAAGGCAAATAAAATGAGAGGTGATAGCCCACGCTTACGCACACTATACCCAAGATATAAAGTATAAAGACCATTAATGATTAGATAAAACCAGATAACTTTATGTAAACCACTCACACTGAGTAACTTACCAATAAATGGTAGTACCAAACCAAGCATAAACGCTGCAAGCCACTGATACCCGTAGTATTTTTTGAATATCTTCAGCATTATTTCACCACCTATAGTTATCTCATTTATTTATTATATTATAACGAATTAATTTAGTTCACGCAACACGCTAATCGCTGACATTGCATAGAGTGGCGCTGTTTCAGCTCTCAATATTCGAGGACCCAATCCAGCTAATTCAAAATTCTGCAATCGTAATTCCTCAATCTCATTTTCTGTTAGACCACCTTCAGGACCAAATACACAGACTAGTTTTTCTCCAGATGGAACAGCCGAAACAGCCGCTATTAGTGCAGCACTTTCTCCATCACGAGCTGATTCTTCCCAAGCAACAAGTCCAGTATTTTTAGGCATTTGGATAGTATTTTGCCACGTGGTAAAAATAATTTCTGGAACAACCAAGCGATGTGCTTGCTCTGCTGCAGCTTGCGCTATTTTATTAAATCTTTTGACTTTCTTTTCTTGTTGCTTTCGCCAATCGGCAACTGTTCGTTTCATTGAGGTGAAAACGATTGTTTTGACACCAAGCTCTGTTGCTTTTTGGATAAACCAGTCAGAACGATCATTCTTTAGGGGAGACACGACAAGTGTTACATCAATTGGTAACTCAACATTTGAATAATATCGATCAATCACTTTGATATTAATAACCTCGGAATCAATTAAAGTAACTTCTCCAAGGCAGATTTCCAAATTATTACTAACAAATTCAGCTTTTGACCCCACTCGAGCTCTCAAAACTTTGCCAAAGTGCTTAAAAATGTCATTGTCAGCTGTCAAGCGAATCGTATCATTAATTGGTTCGTTTAGAAAATAGCGTTGCATTATTTAAAATCCTTTTTTGCAATGAATGCATGCCAGTCACCCATTGTTGTGTGTTGAAAAATTTTATATCCCGCTTGTTGTAGCTGTTGTTCAATCGATACTGAAATAGCATCATAGATTCCAGAAACCAAGAAATAGCCACCTGGCTTCAGGCGTGACCATGTCTGTGGAATAAGGCGTTCAATAACGTCAGCTAGAATATTAGCAACAATCAAGTCTACAGGCTTATCGATAGCAATTGACTCCAGTAAATCACTAGTTACCACTGTAACATCATTGGCCACTGGGTTTAACGCTAAATTTTCTTTAGCAACATTCACAGCCATCTCGTCAATATCTGTTGCTAAAATACCTGCTACACCGAGTTGTTTTGCAGCGACGGATAGTACTCCTGAACCCGTACCCACGTCTATCATGCTTTCTCCGCCACGAACGACAGTTTCTAGCGCTTGGATCATTAATCGTGTTGTTTCATGAACTCCTGTTCCAAAAGCTAACTTAGGATCCATAATAATTGGATATTCATCTTTTTGAGCTGCTACAAAGTTTTCCCATGAAGGTACAACAGTAATGTGTCTTGTTATGCGGGTGGCATGATAATATTGTTTCCAGTTGTTTTCCCAATCTGATTGTGCCACGTCATTTAATGTAATAGTTGCAGGTGATGCATCAACCCCAAGCATCACTAAGTTATCCAACTGTTCTTTTATCCGACTAACAGTGTTAGGTAAAGATGCATCGTCTTCAAAATAAGCTGTCACTGTTACTGGTGAAATATCATCAACAATCTGCACACCCTCAGCGCCGGTTGACATCAATATATCAGCAATTGGTTCAATGCCATCATTGTTCGTCGCAACGGTGAGTGCCTGCCATTTATTGTTCGTCATACTTCACCACTACTTTTCCAATCATGCGACCAGCTTCAACTTCTTTCGTAGCAGCACGAATATTTTCTACAGACAGCCCGTGATAAGTCTTCGACAGTGTCGTCTTGATTTTATTCTCATCAAGTAAACGCGCTACCTGATTAAGTGCATTCCCTTGAGACTGCATATTAACGCCATAGTTTCCCTTCGCAAACATGAACACCCAGCTAAACTGTGCGCCAATGTTCTTCAAAGGCCCCATATCAATTGGCTCCGTCGTTTCAACAATTGATGCAATTCGTCCAAATGGCTTAATAACGGCTGTTGCAAGTGGCCAATAATAATCCGTATTTTGTAAAATCGCAATATTATCAACTTTATCGTGCTGAATCTTTCTCATCTGCTCGTTCAAATCTTGATGGTAGTCTAAGATATAATCAGCGCCAAGTGACTTAACCCAAGTAACAGACTCGGTGCGAGATGCTGTAGTGATAACTGTCATCCCGATATACTTTGCTAATTGAATTAATACAGATCCAACACCACCAGCACCATTCACAATCAAAATTGTGTGCCCCAAGGCACTGTTTTCCTCAAGATCATAACACAACGCTTCATGTAAGATTTCGTAGGCTGTAATTGATGTTAACGGCATAGCCGCAATTTCTTCATCACTCAATGAAGTAGGGGCATGGCCGACCAGTGCTTCATGAACAACTTGAAGGTCAGCGTTAGAACCGGGTTTCAATTGCGCTCCAGCATAGTAAACTTTATCACCAACGCTGAAATGTTGAACATTTTGACCAACTTCTACAACCACGCCGACAGCGTCAAAACCCAAAATACGAAAAACGCCATCATGAGTATAATTGGCTCTCATTTTTGTATCCACCGGATTGACAGAGCTGGCCAAAACTTTAACTAGTAATTCATCTTTATCCGGTTGTGGTCGGGGAATAACTTTTTCCACAAAAGCATCCGGTTGATCAATTAATAGAGGCCGTTCAAATCCAATGGCACGCATTTTATGACTTTGACCAAATGGCCAAATGTTTTTTATTTTGTCTAATAAATTCATTCTGATAACCCACTATTTAAAATATTATTCAGCGTTTGTTTCGATACTTGATAAATTGGTTTAAAGTTTTCATGAGTATACAACATTGTTATTGTCATATTTCTCGTCGCTGAGGTTGGCATGTCATCCTTCAAAACACTTTGCCAGTTTTCAGCGATCATAGCATACTCAACTAAGCGCAACTGTTCAGCAGATAATTTGCTTGCCTCACTAGATTTCTTTTGTAATTGTTTTTCAACATATCTTTGAACTTTTTTCTGGCCAGCAGGCAAATCAATAGGTGTTACTTGATATTGAACCTTTGCGTTATGGTATCGATCATACCTTATTTTTGTGATTTTATAGTTACGATCACGTTGTAAGGTCTTTACATATCGTTGCGATAAATCGCTTATGACTTGTTTCTTTTGATACTTATGGCCATCAAAAGTAACTGAATCTGCCACTTTAGCGCTGCTCTTCCACGCTTTGCCAACACTAGTAGCAATTTCTGTTTGCCACGCTGTATTGGTTAAATGTACAACCTGTTTGGTGCGTTTGTCATCAGAATGGCCTGTCAAGCCAAATTGTAACGCGATCGCTGCATCTTTTTGAAGAGTTTTCACACGGGTCTCCTGCGAGATGCCATCAAAATTAAAAACAACTCTGGCAACTGTCAGACTAACCACTAACAGCATAACCAGTACTGAACAAACTGTTAGGATTTTAACTTTACGATTTGTTGGTTTTGACTGCTCGGATAAATTGCGTGCTAATCTAGAACGCTTTGTGTTAGTTTCCTCGGGCATATTGGGCATCGTCCTCCGTTTTAAGCACAGCCATGAAAGCTTCTTGCGGTACCTCGACTGAACCAACAGACTTCATACGTGCCTTACCCCTTTTCTGCTTGTCGAGCAACTTCGCACGACGATCAGGATCACCCGTATGAATTTTAGCCGTGACATCCTTACGATAAGCTTTAATGTTTGTACGAGCTAATATTTTAGCGCCAATAGCTGCTTGCACTGGAATTTCAAAGTTTTGACGTGGAATGATCTCTTTTAGTTTAGAAGTAATAATCCGTCCTCGTTCTACAGCAAAGTCACGATGAACAATGAAACTCAGGGCATCAACCTTCTCACTATTTAACAGAATATCTATTTTGACCAAGTCGGATTGTCTGTAGGATGATAACTCATAATCAAGTGAAGCGTAACCACGTGTGCTCGATTTTAGTTTATCAAAGAAATTGAAAATAATTTCGGACAAAGGCATGTAATACTTGACATTGACACGCGTGTCATCCAAATATTCCATTGTGTCAAATTCACCACGTTTGCGTTGCGCAAGTTCCATAACAGCACCAACGTAATCATTAGGCACCATAATTTGGGCATGCACATAGGGCTCTTCAATGTATTTCACTTTGGGCGTGTCTGGCATTTCGGATGGGTTTTCAATCTCAATAGTTTCTTCATCATTAGTTACCACTCGATAAGTAACAGACGGAGCAGTTGTCACCAAGTCCAAATCAAACTCGCGCTCTAGTCGCTCTTGAATGACATCCATGTGTAGCAAACCCAAAAAGCCAACTCGATACCCAAATCCTAGTGCTTGTGAAGTTTCTGGTTCAAATGTTAACGCAGCGTCATTGAGCTGTAGTTTTTCCAAAGCTTCCCGTAAATCCGTGTACTTAGCGTTGTCTGAAGGATATAGACCAGAATAAACCATAGGTGTCATCGGTTGATATCCGGATAATGGTTCACTGGCTGGATTATTCACTAGGGTAATTGTATCACCAGAATGTGTCGTATGAATGTCCTTAATAGCTGCTGTTAAGTAACCAACATCCCCCGCCATCAAGTAATCACGTTTCTGAGCATTTGGAGACATCACACCAACTTCCGTGACCTCATATTCCGCACCAGTGTTCATCATACGAACCTTGTCACCAGGCTTTACAATGCCTTCTCGTACACGCATGTTAACAACCACACCACGATAAGCATCGTAGGCTGAATCAAAAATCAAAGCACGTAGTGGTGCATCGATATCACCTTGCGGTGCAGGTAAATCGGTAACAATTTTTTCCAGCAGTTCTGGAATACCAATGCCTTGTTTAGCTGACGCTAACACTGCCTCTGAAGCATCAATGCCAATAACATCCTCAATTTCCGTACGAACCTTTTCGGCATCCGCCGCCGGTAAATCAATTTTGTTAATTACAGGTAGAATTTCCAAGTCATTATCTAGGGCCAAATAAACGTTAGCTAACGTTTGTGCTTCAACGCCTTGAGAAGCATCAACAACAAGTATAGCCCCTTCAGCAGCTGCCAATGCCCGCGAAACCTCATAAGAGAAATCAACGTGTCCTGGTGTGTCAATCAGATGGAAAATGTAGGTTTCACCGTCTTTAGCGTCATAATGAACTTCGACCGCATTTAGTTTAATCGTAATTCCACGTTCACGTTCTAAATCCATCGTATCCAGTAACTGATTCTGCATGTCACGTTCAGCAACAGTATGTGTCTGTTCCAAGATACGATCAGCTATGGTTGATTTTCCATGGTCAATGTGTGCAACAATTGAAAAATTACGTATGTGTTTTTGTCGTTCTTTAAGTTCATTCAAATTTAATTCTGTCATAATTGGCATTTTTTTCTTTCAGTTTTCTATCTATTTAATTTTACCATAAAGCCTCACGTTACTTTTCGAAAATGACACCGCTATTTTAGCAAAATAAAAAAGCTAGGCTATTGCCAAGCTTTTAACTTTCATGAAAATTTAACGACGTGCGGTCCTTTTTCTTTCAACCCTGCAGACAGTATCTTCATTACAGTAATCATATTTTCATCGGAAACAAGTTTTGGCATACCTTTGACCAGTGTGTTATAAACAGAATCATAGACTCTGCCATAATCACCCTGAATACTAGGTATGTATTTATCAATGCGATCACCACTCTGATTGTAGTATACCAAGTGCCCATAGTTTTGTGGTGTGTCAACGCCAAAACGCGCGTCTCCAGGCATAACACCAGTTTTAAGGTCATTTTCCTGCTCATCAACCTCATACTTAATAAATGTACCTTGTGTTCCACGCAGTTGCCATTTTGGATATTGGATTGTTGCTAATTCTGTGGTTTGAATTGTTGCTTTAAAAGCTTGTGGATAAAAAAGGTTAACCTCAATTTGGTCGTCTACAGGACTA
This sequence comes from Leuconostoc sp. XM4, assembly GCF_055698815.1. Lineage (NCBI taxonomy): Bacteria > Bacillati > Bacillota > Bacilli > Lactobacillales > Lactobacillaceae > Leuconostoc > Leuconostoc sp. XM4. The sequence goes on from NZ_CP134507.1 coordinate 1,171,895, forward strand.
TTCAGTAAGCGAGTAGAACGTATATCGTAGGCTGCTGAATTTGGTGCACCAAAGAGACTCACAATTTGATCTACCAAATGAACACCATGTCCGAATAGCGATCCGTCAATTTCATTACCATTCGATTGCCCGTCATTAGGTCGATAATGGTCCATATGAACCTCAAGATCAACTAAACGACCGAGGTACCCATTTTGAATAACCCGTTGAACTGTCAAAAAGTCACTATCAAATCGCCTACTTTGAAATGGCATCAAAAATAACTTTTTATCATAAGCAATATTGACCAAATCACGAGCCTCGATATCACTAGCAGCCATTGGCTTGTCAACCATAACATTTTTTCCAGCCAACAGTAGTTGTTTTGTCACCTGATAATGGCTGGCTGAAGGCGTTACAACAACCACTAGATCGATGGTTTCATCTTCAATAATGTCATCAATATCTGTTGAAAATACAGTACCAGTAACTTCTAACTCAGATTGCTCTGTTGGTCTTTTCCCAAGTGTAGGTGTTACTACACGGCTCACGTGAAACTTATCTTGCCGTAACTTTAAATAAGGTAAATGATAACGATTTGTGCTTTTTCCAAAACCAACGTAAGCAATATTCAACATAATGACCTCCTACTTTCTAGTGACGACCTATTATTTAATAATTTTACTTAATGACAATTTGTTCTAAATCACCCAATTCACTAATTAAGCGATGAATTACATTCAGTTGTGCATAGCGATTGTTTTTAACAGCTGCATTCTCGGTGTTAACCATTGTATCTTCAAAATAAGTTGAAATAGGAGATTGTAACCCAGCCAATGTTGTATATACCTCGTCAGCACCTTCTTTTACTAAGTGGCTTAAGTTCAGTGCATACGTTGCCTGATACAATTCTTTTTCAGCATCATTTTCAAATAGAGATGGATCCACGCTATCATTGGTTAACTGCTTCACTGCTAAGCGATCGACACGTGTCAGTGATTCAATCACATCACGGAAATCATTATCTTTACTATGAGCAGCGAGTACATTAATACGATCTATGAGGTAAACAACGTCAGTATTTCCTGAGCGACTAACTCCTGCAGATACCAAATCTTGGCGAACACCATCATCCAACGTTAACTTACGCACGCGATCTAAGATAAACTCCAGTACAGCTGTGATATCAGCCGCAGCAACTTCTCCCTGTGATTGGGCAAACTGAGTTAATACCGGTTTCAAAGCAATATGCCAGTTTTTTTCCTGTAACGTTCTTACGATACCTGTTGCTGCGCGACGTAGTCCATAAGGATCATTTGAACCACTTGGTGTTAAGTCAGCTGCAAAGAAAGTTACAATAGCGTCTAGCTTATCGGCAACTGCTAGTACAGCACCAATATCTGACTCAGCAATTTTTCCTGTTGCTGAAGTCGGCATATAGTGCTCTTTAATTGCTGTAGCCACAGCGGGATTCTCACCAAATAATTTAGCATAGTGTTCACCCATAATACCTTGCAATTCGTCGAACTCACCAACCATACCGGTCATTAAGTCGAATTTATAGATTTCTGCTGCACGGCTCACGTTAGACAATTGTTGTTCATCAAAATTCAGTGATTGTGCTAGTGCCTGAGCCAAAACGCCAGTTCGTTGCATATGTTCATAAACAGTACCAATTTTTTCATGGAAAACCAGTTTTTTGACCTTTTCCATGTAGTCAGCAATTGTTTTAGTTTGGTCTTCTTTGTAAAAGAATTCTGCATCCTCAAGACGAGCAACCAAAACTTTTTCATTACCAGCAATAACATTATCCAAATGCTCTTGGTTCCCATTACGTACTGATAAGAAATGTGGCAACAATTTCCCGTCATGATTAGTAACAAAGAAGAAACGTTGGTGTTCGCGCATTGATGTGATTAATACTTCATCAGGAATTTCCAAATATTTTTTATCAAAAGTACCAGCAAATGCCGTTGGCCATTCGACAATATTATTAACTTCTTCCAGCAAATTCTGTGCTGCATCAGTGTCTAATTCTAATGACCAATTGTTTTGTTTAGCAATTGCCGTCAGTTGAGAACGGATTGCATTTTTTCGTACCTCAGCGTTAACTACAACACTTGCTGATTCGAGTGTACTTACATAATCGTCAGCAGAAGAAATTTCAACATGTTCATTTGACAAAAAGCGGTGTCCTCTTGTAACACGACCAGTTTGAACATCTAATACATGAAAATCAACGACTTCCTTATCAAACAAGGCGACAAGCCAGCGAATTGGTCGCACGTACAAGAAAGCATTATTCGCCCACTTCATGTACGTTGAGAACTTCATCTCTGAAACCACCTCGGCACCAATTTTGACCAAGATATCCTTGGCAGGAACACCTTCAGTATGCTTTGTTAACCACACATAGCCGTCTCTTGTTTCAAAGTCATCTGGTGTTGCACCTTGACCGCGTGCAAATCCCATTGCTGCCTTAGTCCACTCACCATTGGCATCTTTTGCTCTTTCAATTGACGGACCACGCTTTTCTTCACTCAAACTTTCTGATTTTTCCGCTACATCGGTTAATTCAACCGCCAACCGACGTGGAGTTGAATAAGGATTAATGGCACCAACAATCAAGCGATGCTCAGCTAAAAAGTTTCTTGTTCTTTCAATTAATTGATTTTCTGAGCTTGTGACCAGATGTGCTGGCACTTCTTCAAGACCAATTTCTAATAAAAATGTTGACATGAGTTATTCTCCAATATTGATTTTATCTCTGTTACTATCAGGCATTTTCTTTGGTGTATTTACCGTTTTTACCAAGATACTTATCCCGTAATGTCTGATCTTTTAGCAAAGGAAAACCAAGCTTAGCTCGTTCTTCAATAAATACTTTCGATACTTTGCGAGCCATTGTACGAATACGATGTAAATAACCAGCTCGTTCTGTGACCGAAACCGTACCACGTGCATCTAATAGATTAAATGTATGTGATGATTTCAAAATATAGTCATAAGCCGGATGTACCAAGCCCAAATCTAATAAACGAGTTGCTTCTGCTTCAAATTCTTCAAAGTGGCGCAACAACATATCTTGGTTAGATTCTTCAAAAGCGTATTTCGAATGCTCGAATTCTGGTTCTTTGAAAATATCACCGTATAACACACCATTACCCCATTCAAGATCATAAACCGTTGGTACATCTTGAATGTATGATGCTAATCGTTCTAGACCATAAGTCACTTCTGCTGTCACAGAATCTACTTCAATCCCACCAACTTGCTGGAAATAAGTAAACTGTGTCACTTCCATACCATCCAGCCAAACTTCCCAACCAATTCCTGCAGCACCCATAGAAGGGTTTTCCCAGTTGTCTTCAACGAAACGTATATCATGTTCTAATGCTTTAATACCCAAAGCTTCTAAAGAACCTAGGTAAAGCTCTTGAATGTTTTCAGGGGAAGGCTTCATCACTACTTGAAACTGATGATGTTGAAACAAACGGTTTGGATTATCGCCATAGCGGCCATCAGCTGGACGACGAGAAGGTTGAACATAAGCAGCGTTCCAAGGCTCAGGGCCATTAGCACGTAAAAATGTATATGGCGATTGTGTTCCAGCCCCAACTTCATTGTCATATGCTTGCATTAAGTTTGCGCCTTGTTTAGCCCAATATTGTTGTAGGGTCAAGATAATATCTTGTAATGATAGTTTTTCGTTTGTCATAATCGTTCTTCCTTAAAAATTTACCGACAATTTAGCACAGATGGTATCGATATTTTGTTATATTTACCAGCATCAAAAAACCGCGTGTAAGTTCATCCAATGCCAAAATAATTGACATCAGGACGCTTACGCGCGGTTCCACCTGACTTCCGAGTTATAAAACCCGACACTCGACTGTTTGTCCGTTCCACCAACGCCACTTGGCTTCATCACGTACAAAACTCAATAATGATATTATGCACTCTCTACGACAAATCGTCAAGTAAAAATTTCTACATTAAGTTGCTCGAAAACTTTCTGACAATGTTTTAACAATTAAATTAAGCAATGGTCTTGATGGCGCAATTAAGTACACAACTCGGATATGACCATCTGGCATATGCCACTCTAAATAAGTCATAGCCTTAATACTGTCAGAGGTAGTATCTTGGTAGGTACCATCAATTCGAGAGGCTTGTATATTGTCGACTTGATCTAATGAAACATAACTTTGTCCCGTAATTTTTTTAAAACTAAAACTAGCAAAATCAACACCAAATCCCTGACCTTGAGTGCTGGTTAAAATCATTACGTTTTGTTGTGACTGCAACCACTGCAAAGAAGCTGCATCTTGTTCCCAAGTCCCATGGACCTTAAAGAAACCAAATGTTGCATCTCCTATTGTATCTTCTGTTAATCCTCTGTATGCTGTCGTCTCAGAATCGTCTGGAAGTTCAGTAACTTCTTTTTCAGGTATCGAAGATGCTGAGCTGGCTTCTGGTATGTTATCATCTGTCTCTTGGGTTGACGAGCTCATAGAACCATTTTTAGTAGAATAACTTGATGACGCGGACTTACCTCGATTTTCATTAACCTGACGCTGTTCCTGAATATACTTTTGCGCAGCAGCTCTAAATTCATGTGTGACATGCTTTAAAGCAGCAACCTGAAAACAGGCAGTTAAAATTATTACAGCGCTAATTAAAGCTGCATAAAATGATTTTTGCTTTTTACTTAAAGTCGGTGTCCAATAAGCAGAACGCCTTGAAACCAAGTAAATCAGCCAACCGAAGTATATTAAAAATGCAATTGGCGCCAAAATAACTAAACGAAAACTGGCTAAAATGCCAAAACTCACTCCTAAAAGTGACGGGCTCATCAGTACAAACATAATTGTCTGTACTGGAAATCCGTTATCTCGTAATCGCCTAATAAATAAGGATAAGTTTGGAATAGTTATTAAGATACTGAATGTTCCAGATAACTTGGTTGCTAGCGACCAAGAGTTAAAAAAAAGAATTGATACAAATAAAATAGATGCAAAAATAAATGTATTCACGATATGAACCCACCAAAAATCCAATCGATACGCACCACTATGAAAATCAAATGCTTCCCGCCAATATCTCAAATATCTCCTCAGCACATCCCTCTCCTAAATAAAAAGACTTGGATTTATCCAAGTCAAGCATGATCGCAATATCTTACGAAAATCAAATTGTTAACAATTCTTTTTCTTTTTCAGCTGCTATTTCATCAATTGCTTTGATGTTTTCATCAGTCAACTTTTGTGTCTGATCTTCGGCCTTGCGGGCATCATCTTCAGGCATGTCTTTGTCTTTTTTAATATCATCCATAATATCACGACGAACATTACGAACTGAAACTTTAGCTTTTTCAGCTTCAGCCTTCACTTCTTTAGCAAGTTCTTTACGACGTTCTTCTGTCATTTGTGGAATCGCCAAGCGCACAATATTTCCGTCAGAAGCAGGATTCAAACCAAGATCGGACACGTTAATTGCATGTACAATTGCTTCCAAGGCACTTTTATCAAACGGCGTAATTAGCAATATTCGTGCTTCCGGTACTGAAATTGAAGCCACTTGGTTCAATGGTGTCATTGCCCCATAATATTCAACTTCGACGCGATTCAAAATATTGGGATTCGCACGACCTGTACGGATGTTGGCTAATTCACGTTGAAGTGCCTCTTGTGCCCCCTTCATACGCTCTTTAGCATTAGTTAAATCAAAAGTCATTATTTTTCTCCTGTTACTGTTGTTCCGATGGCTTCACCAAGCACAACTCGTTTCAAGTTACCTGGTGTGTTAAGGTTAAACACCACCAATGGCATATTATTATCCATAGATAGTGAGCTTGCTGTCGAATCCATTACTTTCAAACCTTTTTGCAAAATGTCAAGGTGAGTTAATTCCGTAAACTTCACCGCATTAGCATTTTTATTTGGATCTGAGTCATAAATACCATCAACGCCATTTTTACCCATTAAGATGGCATCAGCATTAATTTCGTTTGCACGCAAGGCTGCCGTCGTATCTGTAGAGAAATACGGAGAACCTGTACCTGCTGCAAAAATGACAATTCGTCCCTTTTCTAGATGACGAATCGCACGACCACGTATGTAAGGTTCAGCAATCTGCTGCATTGTAATAGCAGTTTGCACACGTGTTTGGACACCAGCGCGTTCCAATGAATCTTGCAAAACTAGAGCATTCATTGTTGTACCAAGCATGCCAGTATAATCAGCACGAGACCGTTCCATACCAATTTTTGATGCTGGCTCTCCACGCCACAAGTTTCCACCGCCAACAACAATGGCAATTTGTGTACCTAGGTCATGGACATCTTTTAGCTCTTCAGCAATTGCAGAAACAGTCTCAAGATCGATGCCTTGACCTTTGTCCCCTGCCAATGCTTCACCAGAGAGCTTCATCAAAACGCGTTTGTACTTAATATCAGTCATGTTTAACCTCTTTTATTTGCTTATACAAGTATATCAAAAATTCCGAAAAATTTCCGAAAAAAAAGTGCGCTATTTATAATAGTACACTTTTTAACTAATTAGCTGCATTGATAAAACAATCAATGGCAATTAGTAGTTTTTAAATATTAACCAAGTTGCTTAGCAACTTCTTCAGCTAAATCAGTGACTTGCTTTTCAATGCCATCACCAACTTGGTAACGAACAAATGACTTAACTGATCCATTCTGTGAAGAAATGAATTGTGCAACTGTTTGGTCGCCATTTTTAACAAATGGTTGATCCAACAAAGAAATTTCAGCCAAGAACTTCTTGATACGTCCTTCGACCATGCGTTCCTTAATGTTATCAGGCTTACCATTCAAATCTTCAGAAGCTAATTGCACTTCCTTTTCCTTAGCAATAACATCAGCAGGTACTTGATCATCAGATACAAATTGTGGTGCAATAGCAGCAACATGCATTGCGATATCCTTGGCAGCTTCTTCTGAAGCACCATCAACAACAACCAAAGCTGAAATTGAGCCTGCCAAGTGAGAATATGAACCAAAGTTTTCTGAATCTGACTTTTCTACTACTGAGAAACGACGCAAAGTAATCTTTTCACCAGTAATTTGAGTTGTTCCGATAATTTTGTCGTTCAAAGTTTGACCTTCTTGAACTTCAAGTGCCAAAGCAGCTTCAACGTCAGCAGGCGCAAATTCGACGATTGTGTTGGCAACTGCGTTAAGCAATTCGTTAAATTCAGCGTTACCAGCCACGAAGTCAGTTTCTGAGTTTAATTCAATGATTGCAGCGCGGTTACCCTTAACGGCAACAGCTGTCATGCCTTCGGCAGCGACACGATCACCCTTTTTAGCGGCCTTTGCCATACCCTTTTCACGCAATAAATCAATTGCCTTGTCTAGATCGCCATCAGCTTCAACCAATGCTTTTTTAGCATCCATCATTCCAACAGATGTCTTATCACGTAATTCCTTTACTTGTGCAGCAGTAATTGCCATTATAGTGCTCCTCTAAAATAGTTTAATGTATTTTTATTATAACATATTAAAATACCATTCCGCGTCCCGAACAGGTCCGCTAGGAACGGTATTTATAGAATAAAATTAATTAGTTATTGCCTTCTTCAACGATGTTAGCAATTTCTTCGATTGATTCTGTGTTTTCGTCACCTTCAACGAATGCATCTTCAGGTGCTGAATCTTGGCCTTGACGACCTTCAATAACAGCATCGGCAATCTTTGATGTGATCAAACGTACGGCACGAATAGCATCATCGTTAGCAGGAATCTTAACATCGACTACATCTGGGTTAGCATTTGTATCGATCATAGCTACAACTGGGATATTCAACATGTTTGCTTCCTTGACGGCAATTTCTTCCTTCTTTGGATCAACAACAAACAATACATCTGGCAAGCCAGGCATGTCTTGAATACCACCTAAGAACTTTTCCAACTTTTCACGTTGCTTGTTCAACAAAACAACTTCTTTTTTAGGCAATTGCTCAAATGTACCGTCTTCGGCCATTGTTTGCAAATCCTTCAAACGTTGGATACGTGTCTTGATAGTGTTCCAGTTTGTCAATGTACCACCCAACCAACGATGGTTGATATAGTATTGGCCAGCACGTGTTGCTTCTTCAGCAATCGCATCAGAAGCTTGTTTCTTTGTACCAACGAATAATACGTTAGCGCCATCAGTAGAAGCGTTACGAATAAAGTTATAAGCTTCGTCAACTAACTTAACTGTCTTTTGTAAATCGATGATGTGAATACCATTACGTTCTGTAAAGATATATTCGTCCATCTTTGGGTCCCAACGACGTGTTTGGTGACCGAAGTGTACTCCTGCTTCGAGGAGTTCTTTCATTGAAATAACTGCCATGATATGGCCTCCTAGGTTTTTCCGCCGACAAATTCGTTGTTCACGCTGACATTTCTGCACCTACGTGTTCTCATTTATCGTGTGTATTTGCTGCTTTTCACAACATATTACATTTTACATTATTTATGGTTCCTTGACAAGCATATTACCAAATTTTGATTACGTGGTGTACTAATAAATACTTTTCCTTGTTAATTCGTGTTAATTTCTTAAAATTTGCCTCTGCTTTTAACGCTTCGCTCTTTGTCTGGAACTCTTCATAGTGAATCAATTTTAATGGATGCCGCGACTTTACGCGGGTAAACTTAGCCCCTTTACCAGACTCATGTGTCGCTAGACGACGTTGTACGTTATCCGTGAATCCACCATAAAAATAACCATCCGCTGTATATAAAACATAAAAATAATAATACTTCATTCATGCCACGCTTTACCATAAAGGATGTCGTGAACCTCTGATGTATAGTCATTGTCATCAGTATAGGCGATAAGGGGTGGCATAATGCGCACGCCACCTGGTCGGCCAGATTTAATGGCTTCTATTAAAACCATATTGGCTTCGCGGTTTGCCTTTCCATAAACAAATTGAACTCTTTTAATCATAAGCTTTCGTGCAGCAAACGCTGCAAATATATCTGCTAGCCTTTCCGGCCGGTGTACCATATAGACCTTACCATTATTTTTCAGCAGTTTATTGGCAATTTGGGCCAGTTCAGGTAAGTTAATCATCAACTCGTGGCGCGCAATTTCATAATGTTTATCTATATTAGTCTTGGTAGTCTCAGTTAAGGGAAAATAAGGTGGATTAGTCAGAACAGTTTCAACAGAGCCAGGTTTAATTTCATTAAATATATTTTTCATGTCAGCTTGAACGACTGAAACACGTTCATGTAAATTGTTCAGTTCAATGCTACGTTGTGCCATTTCAGCTAATTCTGGTTGTATCTCGACTAACTTTATTTCCCCAGTCACTTTTGGAGCGTAAAAAAGGCCAACCGCGCCAGTACCTGATCCCAAATCAACAGATAACCCTTTCCCTTTTCCCTTTACATCAGCAAAATGTGCTAATAAAATCGCGTCTAAGGAATATGAAAACATGTCTGGATTCTGGATGATATTAATATTTTGTGATGGAAGTCCATCAATACGTTCATTTGCTTTAAGAAATGGTTGTGTCATTTGCGTTTCTTTCTGTTTATCTGTAAAATTGAAATGATTAATTTATGAGGTAAATAAATATGAAATTCTATGATTTTTTACGCGGCATTGCTGTTGCTTTAATATGGGCAGTTACTGGCCGCATTAAATACATGAATCGCGACAGAATACCCCAAAACAATAACTATGTGCTAGTTGGTCCACACCGCACTTGGTGGGATCCAGTATGGTATGCTGTGGCAGCTTACCCAAAACACTTTATTTTCATGGCAAAAATTGAATTATTTAAATTCAAGCCACTTGCATGGTTAATCAAATCAGCCGGCGCATTCCCAGTTGATCGTGAAAATGTTGGCCCAAGCGTCATCAAAATACCTGTACGCGAATTAAAAGATGGCAATCGCTCTTTAATAATGTTTCCTTCTGGTTCTAGACACAGTGATGATTTAAAATCAGGTTCCATTCTAATTGCACGAATGGCTGGAAAGGCAATCGTACCAGCTGTATATCAAGGCCCTGTAAAGTTCAGTCAACTTTTCAAACGTAATAATACCACAGTTAATTTTGGTGAGCCAATTATTATTGATCGTAAAGACCGATTGAACAAGGAAAATATTGCTAAATATACTGAGCAAATGCAAGCAGCTTTCCAAGAATTAGATGCTGAGATTGACCCAACTTGGAAATATGTAGATCCAAAACGTTCAGAAAAAAAATAAGCCGATTGGCTTATTTTTTTTGCGAATTGGCACTTTGTTGCTTCATCTGAGCCATCATTTGGTTCAATTTCTTTTGAGATGGTTTTTGTCCCATTGACATCATCATTGATTTCATCATTTCTTCTGAAATAGGTGGGTTTTTTGCAAGATAACTCTTCATTGAGTTACGTGCCAAGAAAAAGCCACCGACCAAACCAATAATTAAAGTTAACACTGCAATCAAAATTGCTAGCCATGTGCTAATCATGCATATTCTCCTTACTAAAATGTCTGATAATTATTATAGCACAGCCAGCAAAGGCGTGCTATAATAACTTGCAGAGTTAACGTTTTCAATATGAACCATTTTGTTCGTTACAAAAATAAATAACACGAATTTTTTATTATTTATTTAATATTAGGTTGAATTTTTAAAAAAATAACGAACAAACGTTTGATTTGTTCGTGTTTTTCCGTTATACTGATGATAGTAAATTTAACAAGTAGGAAACCCATCATGGCAATTACACAAGAAAGCAAACAAATTCAAGTGCTTCGATTTATTCATGAAGCACAATCAGAAAATGGTTACCCACCAACCGTCCGAGAAATTGGTGAAGCTGTTGGATTATCATCTTCTTCAACTATTCACGGTCACATCGAACGTCTGGTAAAAAAAGGTTATCTTTTAAAAGATGCTTCTAAACCAAGAGCTCGTGCGATTGAAGTAACCGATATTGGTTTAGAGATGCTTGGGATTTCAACCACACCCGGAAAAATTCCGGTACTTGGAATGGTTACAGCGGGTACACCAATTTTGGCAGTAGAAGAAGAAGCAACTGAATTTTTCCCTATCCCAGATAATTTAATGCAATTTGATGGTGACCTATTCATGCTTAATGTTCATGGTGATTCAATGGTTAACATTGGCATTCTAGATGGCGACAAAGTTATCGTACGTAAGCAAGAGAATGCTGATAATGGAGATGTTGTTGTCGCAATGAATGATAACAATGAAGCGACAGTTAAGCGTTTTTTCCGTGAAGCCGATCATTATCGCTTACAACCTGAAAATAACAGCATGGCGCCAATTATTTTGCAAAAAGTCTCTATTTTAGGAAAAGTAATCGGACTGTATCGCGACGCTATTTATTAAAAACCAAATAAAAAGGCACATCTCTGATGAGCCTTTTTATTATGCTTGCCAAGCATTTGGATTTTCCTTCCAGTTTTGTAAGGTTTCAACTTGTGATTTATCGAGATCCCCACGCTTAACGGCTGTTTCAATTAGTTGTGAATATGTTGTCAGTGAGTTAAATGTTAGTCCTGCTTCAGCAAAATTTTTTTTACCAGCTGGTAATTCATAAGAAAATATGGAAACAACACCAAGGACACTTGCTCCCTCCTTACGCACCGCATTTACTGCGGCCAACACAGACCCACCTGTTGATATCAAATCATCAATCAAAACGACTTTACGATTTTTTACCAATGCACCTTCCGTTTGACGACCTGCCCCGTGATCTTTGGGTTTTGAACGTACATAGACCATTGGTTTATTTAATTCTTCAGCTACCCAAGCTGAATGTGGAATACCTGCAGTAGCCACTCCACCAATAATCTCAACGTCACTATATTCTTTTTTTATTAGTTCAGACAGCCCTTTGTATATATTTTGACGTACCGAAGGGAACCCAATGGTCATCCGATTATCTGTATATATTGGACTCTTAATACCCGAGGCCCACGTGAAAGGTTCTTCTGGCGAAAATTTTACGGCACCAATTTCAAGTAAATCATTAGCTACTTGTTGTTTATAGTCTGTCATTTATTTTCTCCATTCATTGACAACACGTTGATATGCAGCCACTGGGTTGGTCGATTGTGTAATTGATCGACCAACAACTAATCCAGTTGAATTCAACTTCTTGGCTTCCCCTGGCGTAGTCACACGCACTTGATCTCCAGCTTCATCACCAGCTAAACGAATACCAGGTGTGATACGTAAAAATCGATCATTCGTGTGTGACTTAATTAAACCAGCCTCTAAGGGTGAACTAATTGTCCCGTCTATGCCCACCGAGTAAGCAAGCTCAGCCAAATGTGCAACACTTTCTTCAGTAGTTGCTGTGGTTAATTGTATCTCTTGTATCTCAGCTTCTGAAAAAGAAGTTAGCTGCGTCACTGCAAGTAATTTTAACGCTTCACTTTTATTAGCAACAGCTGCTTCTAGCATTTTTTCCCCTCCAGCTGCATGCAGAGTTAAATATTGTACATCTAGTTTTGATATATTAGCGACTGCACGACCAACAGTGTTTGGAATATCGTAAAGTTTTAAATCTAAGAAAATTGTATAGCCCAATACACGTAGTTCTGTGATGAACTCTGGTCCCGTACGATAAAAAAGTTCCATACCAACTTTCAATGCTGGCTTTTCTACTAGATCTGAAAAAGGCTTCAAAAATTTGTAAGTAGTAGCTGCATCAGGAAAGTCCAAAGCAATAAAAACTGGCTGTTCTGTCATTATGATCCTCCTATGCACATAAGCCGAAGCTTATTTGAAAAAGTTTAGTGCATTTCTTTCACTGTAAAACTGCGCGACTCTAATACTTCTAAGAAGGCACTAACTGTGTCTAAGGCAGTAAACAAAGGCACGGCATTTTCAATCGCAGCATTTCTAATCAAGCGGCCATCGCTTTCAGCACGGTCATCTGCTTGAGTTGTGTTAATAACAACCTGCACTTTTTGTTGACGCAGTGCTGCAACCGCATTATTATCTGATTCCGAAATTTTATCGAGTACTTCCACAGGCAAGTCATTGTCTGACAAGTAAGCACCCGTACCGGCAGTTGCAAACAAAGCAAATCCCAAATTATTGAATCTCTTTGCTAATTCGAGCGCCTCTTCTTTGTCATCATCAGCAACTGTGAATAAGACATTGCCGTAACGTGGTACTTTGATGTTAGAAGCAATAAAGGCCTTATACAACGCCTTGGACAGGTTAATATCTGACCCCATGACTTCACCAGTAGACTTCATTTCTGGGCCGAGCAAAGAATCAACATCGGGCAACTTTGTGAACGAAAATATTGGTGCTTTAACGTGCACCATATCATCGTTAGGAACAAGTCCCGTCTCAAATCCCATTTCTGACAATTTTTCACCTAACATAACTCTTGTTGCTAATTGAGCGAGCGGAAGATGCGTGACTTTCGATATGAACGGTACTGTCCGTGATGCACGTGGATTTACTTCGATAACATATGCCGTATTTTCATGGATAACAAACTGCACGTTCATCAACCCTATTGTGTTCATAGCTTTAGCCAAATTAATAGAGGCTTGCACCATTTCATCTTGAACCTTTTGTGACAAGTATTGTGGTGGATAAACTGACATGGAATCCCCTGAGTGGACCCCCGCCCGTTCGATATGTTCCATAATACCTGGGATTACAGCTGTCTCACCATCTGACAAAACATCTACTTCTGCTTCTTGTCCCACTAAGTACGAATCAATCAATACCGGATGATCATTTGAAACCTTGACCGCACGCTGCATGTAGTCCTGGAGTTCATCGTCAGAAGAAACAATTTCCATTGCTCGACCACCCAAAACGTATGAAGGACGAATCAATACAGGATATCCAATGGATTGTGCAGCTGCTAATGCACCGTCTACTGTGGTTGCTGTTTTACCAACAGGTTGTGGTAAAGTAAGTTCTTTTATGACCTGATCAAATGCTTCACGATCTTCGGCACGATTTAGATCCTCTACAGAGGTTCCTAAAATGTTTACGCCATTGTCTAACAAAGGTTGAGCTAAATTAATTGCAGTTTGTCCGCCGAATTGCACCACCACACCGACTGGATTCTCTAAATCAATCACATTGAGAACATCTTCCAAGGTAAGTGGTTCAAAATACAATTTATCTGAGATAGAGAAATCCGTTGAAACGGTTTCTGGATTAGAATTCATAATAATCGCTTCATATCCAGCCCGTTGAATAGCCTTAACAGCATGAACAGTTGCATAATCAAATTCAACACCCTGCCCGATGCGAATCGGTCCAGAACCTAGTACAAGTACCGATTTTTTTGTACTAATAATCGATTCATTTTCCTGTTCATAGGTTGCATAATAATACGGTGTTGCCGATTCAAATTCTGCCGCAACAGTATCAACCATTTTATAAACTGGCTTAATTTTTTTATCTTTGCGTAGTGTTCTAATATCAGCAGCTGTCTTGCCCCAGATTTTAGCAATTGTTTCGTCAGCAAACCCATTCTTTTTAGCATATTGCAACTGATCAATATCTCCAACATGGCTGGCAAGGTCTTGCTCAATTTCGATAACATGCAATACTTTATCCAAGAAAAATTCATCGATTAGTGTTTTATCATGAATAGTTTCAATTGAAACACCTCGGCGCAATAAATCAGCAATCATAAACAAACGATCATCTCGAGCAGGCATTAATGCTGCTAGCAGTTCATCATCTGAAAGATACTTATAGGTTATATCATCTAAACCAATAGCCCCAATCTCTAGTGAGCGAACAGCCTTTAACATGGCTTCTTCCATATTGCGACCGATAGCCATCACTTCACCAGTTGCCTTCATTTGCGTGCCTAGGCGACGATCTGCTGTTGAAAATTTGTCAAATGGCCAGCGTGGAATTTTAAACACAACATAATCTAATGCTGGTTCAAACTCTGCCTTTGTCGTGCCAGTTACTGGATTGATGATCTCATCAAGTGTTAAGCCAACGGCAATTTTTGCAGCCATTTTGGCAATCGGATATCCAGTCGCCTTTGAAGCTAACGCTGAAGAACGACTGACACGTGGATTGACTTCAATAATATAATATTTGTATGAATCAGGATCAAGTGCCATTTGAATATTGACACCACCCTCGATTTTCAATGCACGAATAATTTTTAACGCTGCATCACGCATCATTTGAACTTCGCGATCAGATAATGTTTGAACTGGTGCAGTCACAATCGAGTCTCCAGTATGAATACCAACTGGATCAAAGTTTTCCATTGAAGCAACAACCAATGCGTTGTCATTAGCGTCACGCATCACTTCAAATTCAATCTCTTTGTAACCCGCAATCGAACGTTCAATCAACACTTGTGTTACAGGAGAAAGTTCTAATCCATTGGCCGTAATTTCCGAAAGCTCTTCATGGGTTTGAGCAATACCTCCGCCGGTACCGCCTAACGTGTAGGCTGGACGAACAATTACTGGATAACCATGTGTGTCAGCAAAATTAAGTGATTCTTCTAAAGTAGTTGCAATGATGGACTCTGGAATGGGCTCATTCAAACGTTCCATCAAGGCTTTAAATTCTTCACGATCTTCGGCCTCTTCGATTGCTGATAGCTTAGTTCCAAGTAACTCGATATTTAATTCATCCAAAATTCCCGCTTCGGAAAGGTCTTTAGCCATATTTAATCCAGTTTGACCACCTAGCGTTGGCAAAATAGCATCTGGACGCTCTTTACGTAAAATACGTTCAATAAAGTCAATTGACAAAGGCTCAATGTATACCTTGTCAGCAATTTCAGCGTCAGTCATAATCGTTGCCGGATTAGAATTTACTAAAATAACATGATACCCTTCTTCCTTTAAAGAGAGCGCGGCTTGTGTGCCAGAATAATCAAATTCGGCTGCTTGACCAATAACAATTGGTCCAGAACCAATCACTAATATTTTACTAATGTCTTGACGTTTAGGCATTTGTAGTCTCCTTCTTTGAATCAGCTATCATATCCAAAAATTCATCAAATAAATATTCAGCATCGTGTGGACCAGGTGCTGCATCTGGGTGGAATTGAACAGAGAAAGCATTGTAGCCTTTTAGACGAACACCTTCAACAGTCTGATCATTAATTTCCTCGTGTGTCACAACTAGATCTGTTTTCTCTAAGCTTGCTCGTTCTACTGCGTAGCCGTGATTTTGTGACGTAAAATCTAATCTCGCTTTGGAAATCGTGCGCACGGCATGATTAAAACCACGATGACCGAATTTCATTTTGTAAGTTTCTGCGCCATTGGCGATTGCGAACAGCTGATGTCCCAAGCAAATGCCCATTAACGGTAAATGCTTTTGTAGCTTCTGAATTGTTGGAATGGCATATTTTACATCTTTGGGATCACCAGGTCCATTCGACAATAAGATACCGTCAGGGTTCGCTGCCAATACTGTTTCTGCGTCCACATTAGCAGGAAATACCATCACGTTAACACCGCGCTTGGCAAGCGAGCGAAGAATTGAATTTTTCAGTCCAAAATCAATGAGCGCGATTGATACACCATCAGTTGGGTTTTGATACTGTGTCTTTGTTGTTGCATCTGCAACCATTGTTTTCGATGTTTCAAACGCTTTTAGTCTCGCAACGACTTCGTCCGTTATTTCATCAACAAGCGCTGCTTTCATGGAACCCTGATTACGTAACTCTTTTGTTAAAGCGCGCGTATCAATGCCCGTTATACCGGGCATTCCAGTTTTTTCTGCCCATTCAGGCAAACTCATTGTTTTGCGCCAATTGCTTGGTCGTCGAGCGATTTCGTGCACCACAATCGCAGATGCAGCTGGTCGCAAACTTTCAAAGTCATCACGATTAACCCCGTAATTACCGATTAGTGGGTAAGTAAATACAATAATTTCACCTCGGTATGATAAATCTGTAATTGATTCTTGATATCCGGACATACCAGTATTAAAAACTAACTCGGCCATGATATCAACATCAGCACCAAAAGCTTCCCCTTCATATACTGATCCATTTTCTAATAATAAGTAGCGTTTTTTCATTTTACGTTATCCTTATATACAATTTCACCGTCAACCCATGTGGCCAGTGTTTTTCCATACACTTTCCATCCAATAAATGGTGAGTTTTTTCCCATCGATTCAAAGCTTTTAGTATCGATTTCATAGTTATTATCTAGATCAAACAGAGCGAGGTCTGCTCGCGCACCTTCTTCGATACTAGTGGGCGCTTGCAAGTGAAATGCACTGACTGGAGCAGTGATCATTCGCTCAAGCAAAGTTTCTAGAGTCATCACACCATTTTTAACCAAATAAGTATAAAGCAGTTGGAAACTCGTTTCGATTCCGGTAATGCCAAATGGTGCCTCTCGGAAAGACTTCTGTTTCTCTTCTTTTCCATGTGGCGCATGATCAGTAGCAACCATATCGATGGTTCCATCCAACAATCCAGCAATGACTGCTTCACGATCTCTCTGAGTTCGTAGTGGTGGATTCATTTTAAACATTGCATTATCAGAATTGATATCTTCTTCTGATAATAATAAGTGATGCGGAGAAACCTCTGCAGTAACATGAACACCTTCATGTTTAGCAATTCGCACCAATTCAACCGATTCCTTAGTTGAAATATGCGCAACATGGTAATGAACGCCAGCAGCTTTAGCTAGTACCAAATCTCGAGCAAGTTGTGAACTTTCCGCCAATCCTGTAATTCCTGGTAATTCTAATTTTGTTGATGCTTTCCCCTCGTTCATGACACCATCATGAACCAGCGTATCGTCTTCCAAATGCGCGGCTAAAGGTTTGTTAACCGATGCAGCGGCGACCATTGCTTGGAGCATAGTATTTGCTGTCTGTACACCTTTACCATCATTTGTGAATGCTTTGGCCCCAGCTGCTGACATTCCTTTAATATTGGTTACTTGAGTTGACGTCAAATTATTTGAGATTGCCCCGTACTGTTCAATATGAATCACACCATTTTGTTTATTTCGTGCGATTTGATTCGTTATCTTCTCTTCGTTATCAGGAACTGGATTTAAGTTAGGCATAGCAATCACAGTCGTAAACCCACCGCGTGCAGCCGCCTTAGATCCGCTATTAATCGTTTCCTTATACTCAAAACCAGGTTCACGAAAATGTACGTGCACATCTACTAATCCCGTGGAAAGGAAGGCCCCTTTGGCATCAAAAACGGTAGCTGCTTTACTTTCAAGATGATTACTAATCTTTTGAATGATTCCTTGGTCAATTAAAATATCTCGAAGAACGAGTTGATTGTTCCATAAAATTTTAGCATTTTTTATTAGTTGCATTTACTTACTCCGTAACGTATTCTAAAATGGCCATTCGTGCATAAACGCCATTGGTCATCTGGTCAAATATGCGTGATTTTGGTGCTTCAACTAAATCATCGGCAATTTCAACGTCTCGATTAACTGGGGCCGGGTGCATAATAATACTATTTTCTTTCAAATTTTCATAACGTGATTCAGTCAAACCATACACTTCATGATACTTTTTTGCCGAAAAATTTTGATTTTCAGTATGTGTAATTCGTTCATGCTGTACTCTAAGAAACATCACAACATCTTGTTCCGACCAACCAACATCAAGGTCCACATGTTCGCCAAATGAATCAAAATCAACTGGTTGCCAGTCTTTTGGTCCACTGAATGTCACTGTTGCGCCAAGCTTGTTGAGTATCTCTGCATTTGAACGCGCTACTCGTGAATGTGCTAGGTCACCAATAATTCGAACCTTCAAACCTTCAAAATGTCCAAACTCTTGGTAAATTGTCACTAAATCTAACAAACTTTGTGAAGGGTGTTGGCCGCTACCGTCCCCCGCATTTACAAGTTGTGGAATTGCATGCCCTTCACTCCGTAAGACGTTTTCATACCATGAATTTTGAGAGTGACGAATTACTGCAACATCCACACCAATCGCTTTAAGGGTTTTTAATGTATCAACCAAACTCTCTCCTTTTGTCATTGAACTAGTTTGAGGGTCGATTTGTATCTGTTTCCAATTAAGTTGATTCTCTGCCATTTGGAAACTACTATGCGTTCTCGTTGAATTTTCAAAAAATAAATTTACAGCCGTTATCGATTTTGTTTTAGGTTGCTCACCTGATTTTAACGCCAACGCACGTTGTATTAAGTGTAGCACGTCATTTTTATTAATTGCATTTATATTCAAATAATTTCGCATATTACCCTTCTTTATACAAAAAACCAAGCGATCTGAGCGACCGCTTGGTTCTAGAAAATGAGGGTAAAAGTGTACACTTCACCAAAAGTATCTAAAGCCTTGCAGGTCTCTCTGGACCTGATTAAAGGTTTTATTTTATTGATAGTAATCATAGCATTTTTTAAAAGTTAATGCAACTTACTTACTAAAGAAATTTTTATTCCCTTGATTGACATTTGCTTTAGCTGTTTTGTTACTATTCCAAAATGGAACAATGACTTTACCAACAACGTGCTTTTTATCTACAAATCCAAAATACCGACCATCATTTGAAACTGACCGATGATCGCCCATGACAAAATACTTACCTTTTGGAACTGTAGAATTATTGCGATCCTTTTTCTGCCATAGCGTACCGGAGGAAAGTGTCTTAAGAGACCATGTGCTACCAAAAGACATTTCCGTTCCCTGTGTACGTTCATTCAAACTAATGAAGCTTTGATTAACTTTCTTGCCATTGACGTACAGATTAGACGCTTTGTATTCAACTGTATCACCTGGGATCGCAATAATACGCTTCACATACTTATCGTCCCCAGACTGGTACCTAGGATCTTCATCTTTAGCGTTAAATACAATAACATCTCCACGCTTATAACTTGCCACTTTGTTTAGAAACACATTCTCGTTATCTTGCAAATTTGGTTCCATTGATGGTCCACTAACTTTTACGCGTGTGAATAAAAATGAGCGAATAAGCACAACAATAAGAATTGCAATGGCAATTGGAAAAACCCACTCCTTCAAAAATTTCATAAACATAAATAACTTCCTTTACATAAAATCACCAACAGCATAACTGTCGGTGATAGTGAGCTTAATTTACTTCTGCAACTTAGAATATGCTTCGGCAACGGGTTTTGTAACGATGTCATTTAATTCCGTTAGCAAAGTGTTCAAAGCCTGTTCTGCTTCCATCAGCGCATTAATTTTTTCGTCTTTTTGTACTTTTGCAGCAACAGCATCCCATTCCTTTTCTTGTTCAGGTTTTGGTTGTTGCTGACTTTGCATCATTTGTTGTACTGCCATTTGAATTTCTTGGAATTCACCAAACAACGCCTTAGAATCAGTGTCATTTTGTATTGCGTTAAATGCATTTTGCCATGCAATATATTGTTGTGTTTCTGTCAAAATATTTGCCATTTCATTGGCGTTATCGTAAATATTTACTGTCATGTTATTTTCCTTTTTTTAACGTTATTCTATGTCACTAAAATCATATCACAACCCATAACTAATGTGAAACACTAATCAATCTAAACGATTAATTACCAAATAATCCTTTGACATTATTCCACAATTGACCCGCTCCTTCAACAGCTTTGTCAACGCCACTATTGAAATCATCTTGAATCGTTCCCCATAAGTCACTACTTTGACTTGTACTACTTGATGTAGTGTTAGGATTTGTTACTGTAAAGGCGGTTTGATCCGTATTTGGCAAAATTTGTTCCAAAGACGTTTTAACCAGTGGTCCCATTGTAGACGTTAATCCTAACGGCAAAGAACCAGTATTGTTCCCTTCCAGTCCCATCCAAGTTGCTTGAACAATGTCTTTCGTATACGCCATTGCCCATGAATCCTTTGACGAACTAGCATTATTGGTACTATTAGGATTTTCAGTAGTACCAGTTTTACCAGCAATAGTGTAACCCGATGGTGCAGATCCAACACCTGTACCATCCGTATAGGTACCTAGCATCATACGTGTCATATTATTTGCAACCTTACTACTGATGACCTGTGTTTGTTTTGCCTTTGGTGAGCTAACAATTACTTTGCCACTCGCATCAACTATTTTAGTAATATAATGTGCCTGACTCATCACACCACCATTGGCAAAAGCTGTGTATGCTTGTGCCATTTGTTGTGGGGATACACCTTTGGTCAATCCGCCTAGTGCTAGTGATAGGTTCTTATCCTTTTTGGTTAATGGTAAGCCAAACTTAGTACCACTCTTATAACCAACCTCTACACCCATTTTATTAAGTAAATAAACTGCCGGAATATTATACGAATGTTCCAAAGCTGAATACATAGGAACATCAGCCGTTTCAACGTTCATGGCATTGTTTGGTGTATAATTGTTCGTCCCAAAACTCATCGATTGGTTAGGCAATTTTGTACTAATACTATAACCTCGTTGTAGAGCTGGTGCATAAACGACCATTGGTTTGATTGCTGAACCAGGTTGTAATTGTGATTGATTAGCACGATTAAAGCCACGGAAAGTATGCGATGTTTCACGACCACCAACTACAGCCAATACCCCACCAGTTTTAGCATTCAAAACAATAGATGCTGCTTGTGCGTCATCAACATAGTTAAATAATGCTGAATTATCGAAATCATTTTGTAAATTCGTTTGATCCTTTTGGTTTAACGTTGTGTATATTTTATACCCACGATTCATAACATCGTTTTCTGTTAAACCGTAGGTATTAATGGCTTCGTTAATCACTGAATCGAAATACCAAGGATAATTATAATCACCAGAATCATCATAAGTATCATTTAGCGTATCCGTCGTCGATTTGGCTGCACTAGCCTGCGCTGAAGTGATCTTTTTATTCTCAACCATGGTTGTCAAAACTAAATTACGTCGAGCCTTGGAAGCTTCTGGATAATCGATAGGATTAAATTTGGCGGGACTAGTTAACATACCCGCTAGTGTAGCCGCTTGTGTTGTCGTTAATTCACTAGCATGAACACCAAAATATTTCTGTGATGCATCTTCTACGCCCCAGACACCATGACCAAACCATGCATTATTAAGGTACATCGTAAAAATTTCATTTTTAGTGTAATCTTGTTCAACCTGCATGGACAAAAAGATTTCTTTGGCTTTTCTGGTAAATGTCTGTTCTTGCGACAAATAAGCATTTTTAACCAATTGCTGTGTTAACGTAGAACCGCCGCCAGAAATAGTATTAGATCCGGTTATTTTGTTTTTAACCAATAAAACAGCTGCACGTGCAATCCCTTTTACCGAGAAGCCATACTCATGATAAAAATTACGGTCTTCGATTGATAAAACTGCATCTCGCATGTTCTGTGAAATCTTATTATACGAGACATAGGTGCCTTTTTGTGAATATAATTCGCCTGCTTTTTCACCCTGATCATCGTAAACTGTTGCCGTTTGAGAGAGCGTTGCTTCTAAATTTTTAACGTGTGCAGTTTTAGCTAAAATTGCTAAGTAGGCACTTGTGACCAAAAATAATGTTAAAAATAAAATAATCAGCAAGCGACCAAATTGCCAACGATGCCAAATTGGTCCTAACTTATCCCACACTTTTTGACTTATTGCTTTCAACCACTTCATTCATCAACCTATCAATTCCGCCCAATGATCAGCTAGCTTTGCGGCATCTGTTTCATTTTTACTTGTAACGTAAATTGTGTTAAATCCCGCTAGTGTCGTAATAACTTCAGGTAAATTCGCGTCATCGATAATGCCAGCAACTGAGTTACCACTACCATCAGTCGTTTTAATAATCGTTAAGAACTCAACGTGAGTCACGAATGAAGCATATTCTTTGATTGCTTCATCAACGGCGTTAGTCGTTACCAAATTTTGAACATTTTTCGTTGTATCATTGAGTTGCTGGTAACGTAACTGTCCGCTGTCGCTCTTTTGGCGAATAATATTCATTGCTCGAATATCACGTGATACGGTTGTTTGTGTTGTCTCAACACCATGCTTGATAAGTTGAGCAAGCAATTCTTCTTGGCTGGCAATGATATTATCCTGGATAATATCTAAAATAAGCTTTTGCCGTTCTTGTTTTGAAATCATTGATTTCTCCTTTGTATCATGATGCACGGTTATCTAAAAATATATCATTTACTACCGTTTTGTGCATCACTTTAACAGTTAGCTTAAATAGCACTTGATCTGTCCAGATCAGTTACATTTCTTCAGGTGCCTTGACACCTAATAATCTCAAACTTTCTGTCAAAACAATAGACACTGATTTAACCAACACCAAACGAGCATTTAATTGAACGTCTTCTGTTAATATTTTTGAGTTGGCATAGTACTTGTTAAACGCTCTTGACAAATTCAACGCATATTTAGCAATAATACTGGCCTCGCGTTGTTGCCAAGCACGTTGCACTGTCTTGGGAAAGTTGTTCAGTGTCGTAATAATATCCCATGTTGCTGGATCAGTCAAATTCAAGTCATCACTCGTCAATTGAACCGACGTCTTGCGTAAAATTGATTTTGCTCGGGCATTCGTATACTGTACGTATGGTCCAGTATCTCCTTCAAAACGGACAACTTCTTCTAAATTAAAGTCAAAGTTGTTGGTACGATCATTCATTAAGTCATGAAACACAACAGCACCGGCGCCCACTTCTTCTGCCACTGTATCTTTATCACCCAAAGCAGGATTTTTCTCTTGAATTTGCTTCAAAGCCAATTCATGAGCATCATCTAATACATCCTTCAGTAAAACAACATCACCCTTACGTGTTGACATTTTTTTGCCATTAAACGTAATTAGACCAAAGGCAATGTGTTCAATGTCATCAGACCACTCAAAGCCCATCAATGATAAGACGGCCTTCATCTGCACAAAATGTTCTCGCTGCTCACCACCGACAACATACAACGATTTCGCAAAATCATATGTTTCTTTTCTATAAAGTGCGGCTGCTAAGTCACGAGTCATATATAAAGTTGCACCATCTGAACGCTTAATCATGGCCGGTGTTAGATTTGGATTGATATGGCTCAAATCAACAATCTGTGCCCCCTGTGATTCAACTAGAAGATTTTTTTCTTCTAAGAGATCAACTACCTTGTCCATTTTATCATTATAAAATGCTTCGCCGTTGAATGAATCAAACGTTATATCTAAGCGGTCGTATATTTCAGAAAACTCTTTCAACGACTCAGCACGGAACCATTGCCACAAACGGTGTGCCTCTTCATCACCATCTTCAAGTTTCTTAAACCAAGCACGACCTTCATCATTTAGTGAGTCATTTTCCTTAGCTTTTTCGTGAAACTCAACGTAGTACTTTAACAAAGTGGCAATTGGGTCTGATTTGACTTCTTCTTCAGAACCCCATGCTTTGTAAGCATATATTAGTTTACCAAATTGCGTACCCCAGTCACCTAAATGATTTATTTTAACCGGTGCATAACCATTTTTTGCTGTGATGTTTGCTAGTGCATTACCGATAACAGTCGAACGTAAGTGTCCCATCGACATTGGCTTGGCGATGTTTGGGCTGGACATGTCAATCGTGACTTTGGCACCCTGTCCATCCACATTGTCACCGTAGGCACCTTCCAAGTCAAATACTGTCTTCAATACTTGATTAGACGTAGCTACTTTGTCCAAGAAAAAGTTAACATAAGGCCCAGTAGCAACAACTTTTTCAAATCCTTCTTGATCAATTGCAGCAACGATGTCTGCTGCAATTAATTGCGGTGCTTTATGTAATGTCTTGGCTAATGTAAATGTTGGAAAAGCAACATCTCCAAGGTCAGATGATTTTGGTGCTTCTAGTTTTTCAGAAATTTCTTGTAAAGTAAGGTCAGTTAGCACTGCGTTAAGTGCCTCAACAATTTGTATATTATCTACCATTTTTTTCCCTTTTGGTTTTTAATTATGATTTTTAGTAAAAATACATTATAATCAAAAATTCGATATTCTTATTATACCGTATTTTAGGCATTATTCATCTAAAAATAAATAAGCTCGCCTCTTGTTTTCATCAACAAAGAGACGAGCCTAGCCCGCGGTACCACTCTAATAGCTTTCGCCACTCAAATTTATTAACTTTGGACTCTTAGTACGCGCCGTTTTGACTATGGCTTGACTTCCATCAACTCAAGCTCGCTTAATCATAGTTCCAAAACATCTTTACTTATCTTCGTCTTTTACAGATTTTTCAGGCGCAGGGCCGTGTTTAATCACTTCAACCTCATCCATGCGAACAACCGCACGATGGTTCATTTCGTTAACTGCTGGTTGGTCAGCTGGAGCATTTTCCGTAATCTCAACCAACAATGAGTTTTCATAAATTTTTTCAACTTGACCTGTAAAAGGTTTTTCTAAATTACCATAAGCTGGTGCTAATAAAACATCTCCAAGGTTAAATCCAGAGGTATTTTCTTCTACTTCTTCTGCCATGTTTGCCTCCATTTTAACGTTATTTAACAGTTTATTTTAGCATAAAACAGATGTTTATGCGAGTGTTTTAACTACTCTATCTAATATAGCCCGCGCAATGTCAATTTTTGGTAACAATTCAATTTTTTCTGGGTCTTTATCACGTGATAAAATCGTTACTTTATTATTATCAGAGTCAAAACCACTATCCACATTACTAACATCATTAGCAATTAAGAAATCTGCATTCTTCTTTGATAGCTTTTTTTGTGCAGACGCGAGAACATTTTGCGTTTCAGCAGCAAATCCCACAACAATTTGCCCAGCTTTCTTCATATGACCAATATCTGATAATATATCAGGATTTTGAATTAATTCAATCGTTAAATTCTCATGACCTACTTTTTTTATTTTGTTTTCAGCTTGTGAAGCAGGACGATAATCAGATACAGCTGCCGAACTGATGAAAACATCCGCATCAGAAAATTCTTGCACAACCGCCGTATGCATGTCACGTGTAGAAGTAACAACTATTTCTCGGACGCCGTACAATTCTTCACGTTTTGTTGTGGTTATAAGTACCACCGTTGCACCTAACTCTGCAGCTGCCTGTGCCAAAGCATAGCCCATTTTTCCTGAAGAACGATTTGTTAAATACCGCACTGGATCAAGCGCTTCACGTGTCCCGCCAGCTGTAATAACAAGTTTCTTTCCTTTTAGTTCACCGCCACGCGCCTGTATACGAATAGCTGCCTGATTTATAATTGTCACAGGTTCCGGTAGGCGACCTTGCGACTCGTAACCTTCGGCTAAGAAACCAATCGCTGGGTCAATAATAAACCAACCATCACTTTTTAATAAATTCAAATTACGAACAACCGCGTCATTATTAAACATAACATCGTTCATCGTTGGGGCGACAACTTTAGCCGCAGGTGATGCCATTACCGTCGCAGTCACAGCATCATCAGCGATACCATTTGCTATTTTTCCAATAATGTTAGCAGTGGCCGGCACAACAAATATCATGTCTGCCCACTTAGCCCATTCAATATGAGTAACCGCAGCCTTCTCATCACGAAAAAGATCAGTTAACACATCATGTTTAGATAAAACAGCTAATGTTTGTACAGTAATAAATTTTTGGGCCGCAGTCGTCATTCCCACACGAACATGAGCACCGCTTTTAACAAATTCGCGTACTAATGTTGCTGACTTGTAAGCTGAAATGCTACCTGTCACAATCACTAATATATTCTTATTTCTATAGAAATCATTCATGCCATTTATTATATCATGGAATGTTTTAAACACGATTCAAAAAGCGATATTCTAAGAATATCGCTTTCTTCTAGGAACTTGCAGAACTAGAATTGTGAGATTGTGCTTTAACATAATCAATTGCTACCACTACCGCCACAACAACAGATTCCAAAGACTCGTCCTCAATTTTAATGTCATAGGTGCTTGTCATTGCTAACCAGCGCTGATCAACAGAGCCAATTTCACGTCCATCTTGCAGGATGGCAAAATTCATGTCCCAGATATTACCTTCTACACTTAGACCAAGTCCTTCAATTTCGTATCTTGGTTTTAAAAAGGAAAAGCGTTTAATGATTTCAACTTCTTCTGGAAACTCATTAATAATTAACTTAAACTTTGGTAAAAAAGTAAACACTTGATGCGTTAAACGCGCAATAGGTATACTGTTCAAATCTAGAATATCAAAATACTTTGGAATACTAAATGTACTGCCAGAAACGGTGTAGCGTGTGTTCTCACTGTCGTCAGTTATATCAAACTTTCCGCCCAACGAAAACAAGTGTTGTCTCATCAGTAAATGTTTCATTTAAGTCCTTTTTCTAGTAATTTACCAGCAACTGGTATTTGACCCAACTGATCTAATTCCTGACCATTCACAACTACCAAATTGCTAGATGATTCAGCCAAAGTTGAGAAAGCATTGATTGACTGGTTTTGGAAATACTTATCATCAGCACCAGCTAAACCAGCCTGAACAGTGTCAATACGATATTTTTCAGCTTCAGCACGAGTTTTCGTAGCATCAGCTTCAGCCTTGGCAGTAGCCATCAATGCATCGTTTTTAGCTTTTGTTGTCAATTCAATTGAACGTGCTTCACCTTCAGCCTTAGCAATTGTAGCAACTCGCTCACGATCTGCCGTTAATTGCTTATCCATTGCTTCTTGAATTGAAGCAGAAGGGCGTAATTCATCAATATTGATACGATCAACATTGATACCGTACGTATTCGTTAAATCACCAATGGCATCCGCTAATTGGACATTAATTTTGGTAGTAGAACCAAGCGCTTCGTTTAACTCCATGCGACCAATAATATCACGTAAGTGCCCACGCACAAGTTGTGCCATAGATTCAACTGAATCCGTGTTTTCGTACATATATTTAACTGCGTTAGTTACATGATAATTTAAAGTAACACTTGCCTTAATATCAGCGTTATCGGCAGTAATCACCGAGTAATCAGGCAGACGTAGTGGGCGCATAGCCAAACTTACCTTACGAATTGTTTGAAAGAACGGTACATAAAAATGTAATCCGGCCTCTCTTCGGGCACGATATTTTCCCAACGTCTCTACAAGACCCGCATTGTTCTGCGGAACAATCTTAAAAAAAAGCATAACTTCTCCCTCTAATCTTTCATGATTTGTCGTAATGTCAAGATATTCCCGTTTGCCTCGAGAATCACGTAATCTTCATCACTTTTAGCAACAGCACTATTATCAATCAAATATCGATAATAGATACCAGAAACGTTGACCAAACCGCTTTTAATATCAATATCTTTACCTGAAATGACCTGACCCACAAATTGACGGTCTTCAAAGTTGCTTGGATGATAGTTAGCCATCAGTAATTGGGTGATGTAATTATTTAATGACCTCCCCTCCTTGCTGGCCTGTTCCGCCAAAAACTCATGTAGTTTGGGATCAATTCTCAATGGTATGTTGCCTGACTTCATGTTTTTTTCTTTAACCATATCTTTATGATATCACATTTAAATCATTTTGCAATTATTAAAATTTTTTTTTACATAATAAAAAACGCCTAACTACTGCAAGCTAGGCGCTTTTTATTTGTTAATTACTTTTTATCGTTCTTTAAATTGTCAATACTATCTTTGACAGCATCTTTGGCTTCCGTTACGGCATCCTTAGCTTTTCCAAACAAGCCTTGGGCCTTACCTTCTGCTTCACGCTGCTTATCACCGGTAACCTTGCCTTCAACTTCTTTTGCTTTACCAGCAACCTTGTCCTTAGCATTATCAAACTTTTCTTCAACTGACATATAATACGTTCTCCTTGAGGTTTATTTGATGTTACAAGTTCATTGTAACATTTCTAATAAAAAATGACAGTAAAAAAGAACCACTAGAGAAGTTAGACGTGGTTCTTAACATTGGGAGTTGTGATTTTCGGGATAATTAAAAACCACAATTTTATTCTATGCCTATGCAAAGGCTAAAACAACGTATTTCCCTGGTCAATTGACTATCTTATGTTCAAAAAAACCACGTGGCATGAGCAGACACGTGGTTTAAAGATTAGAGTTCTGGTTTTCGTGGCAAATAACAAATCAAAAACCATACACACATTTTAGTTTTATTGATGGCAGAATACAACAGTATTTGCTGGGCAATCTCATTTAGTTTGTTCAAAAATAATTTTATTTTAATTCTTGGTTTTCCAGATGTTACACACTGGCCATTTTATACACAAATCATTAGCTGATAGTTGAAAAGACTTTTTGCGAGTTTTGCTTGACGTAGATATCCCAATTCAGTCCAATTATTATTTGTTTAAATAGTATTGACAATGAGAAAATTTCGCTATTCACATATGTACGATGCCCCCGAAGGGAAGAAGCAATACATTTTGGGAGTGTATTTAATAATTTCTAGGGACATCTTACCTAAATGTTAGCACGCTAATTACATTTTCTCTAGCAATAACACTTATAACAGCTGGTTAAACGTTCGACAATACATCAATTAGAATTTAATACACAATAAAATGCCCAACCTGAGTTTCGGGATAAAACATACAAATGGTTGGGCATTTGATAATGTCTAAATAACATTACAAAATTTAGTATATCGGATCAATCATTTAAAGATATAAAATATGTTAACTTTCTTGACAAAATTGACAAAACAAATACCGACCAGAATGTCTTCTAGCCGGTATTCTTTGAAATGAGTTTCACTCGTTCTATTTGAGATATTCACTCAAACTAAATTCTTCCCCATGCATAAAGCATATCATGAAACATCAATAGAAAATTCAATTGTTTATTATTAAAATTAACTTATTTAATTCAAATTTAATTATCATTTTAAGCGTTTAAATAGCCAGGATTTAATTTTTTCATCAATATCATTAACAAACTTCAACTTGCCGTAGTAAATATTATCTAACGCGTCTATTGCGTAGACCTTAATTTTTTTCGCATCTTGATCCGTGATAATTACTCCTAACTCCTCCTCAACCCACGGCATATTAAGAGGCAAAGCTGTTTTTCCTATAATTTCTTTGTTGGGCTCAAAGCTATATTTTGCATAGTTCTTTTCTCGCAGATCTTGCCAAGTATCAGCATAAGTAAACTCTTTGTCAGTAATACCAGCCTCAACTATTTTCATATCAATATCACCAACATTTTTAACATTGATTTTAAAATATGTATTTTCGTAATTTTCCTTGGACCGATGATCTTTGTTTTGTGGAACAGGACGTTTGATATCTTTTTTGAAATGATACAAATATCCCTTTATCTCAATCTGAATTTTTTTATCATGAGAACGGTAAAAGGAACCCACAAAAATAGCAATTATCGCCCCTAAACCACCCAATCAGCAAGTGGTCCCATTTCACTTGTTGTTAAAGTCGTCATAGTATAGCGCCCTCCAATAGACAGCAAAAAAAGCATCCGAAGATACTTTTAAGTGATCCAAACAACGGTGTTATGATTTTGTATATTAATCAAGTTTCAGGAAATTACATAGTGCATTTGGATCACCACGAGCTAAATATTAGCACACTAAGCCTGTCTTGTCACTAAAATATTTGTACAATACAAATAATTGGAAATGTAGTGGTCTTTATAAATCGCCTTGCTTATGAAAAACCCTTAGCGAATCTTTCTGGTTGCAGGCTTTTGGTAACAAAAAACAAGGCTTAATCCTCACTCAAGAAAAAGCCTTGCAAACTCAGTAATTCTCGGCTTACCAAGCTTATTGATATACATTTATGGATGAATATCATTCTTGTAAACATTTTTTGGCAACGCTTACATAATGATTATATACAATTTTAATATGATTGGCAATAATTATTTTGCTTAGTTTCTTATAGGTAGTTATTTGATTTTCCATTCATTGTTTTAGTGATATACTTTTAATAAATCAAATAGGGGGAAACATGTTAAATATTATTACTGAAATACTAGTTCTTATCATGTTTGTAAGTGGCGTTGGTTCATTTCTCACCTTAAGGCCAGCATATGAAATACGCTCAAAAACACAAAAAATATGGGTGTCTATTTTTCTTACAGCAATTATTGCCGCATTCATAATAACATTATTAACTGCAGTACCTGACTTCATTCACGGCTTTATAGACGGAATATCAGGCAAATAAATAATGAAACATCATCTTAATTGATGGTGTTTTTTACTTGATTTAAAAATAAAAAACACTTGAGTGCTCAATTAACCCTGGTACAACAAACATTTCACAACTATTAAGTAATACTCTTCCAACTCAGAAGTTAATTCTAACTCGATCATCAATAAAGAAACCGATGTCTATTACTACAATAACGAGCGGATAAAAAAAATGGCCGGAAGCATTCCGGTTCAATACCGAAATCTTGCCAACCAGTTAGCCACTTAAACTTCACACTCAATTTTCGAGGTGAAGTTCATATTTTTTGTTTATATAATACTCTGTAACCCTTGTCGCTCTAAAAATGAGCCTTAATCTTATAAATTGGTTGACCCTTAGCCATAAACTTTTGTTCATACTCGGTCTCAACGCCCTTTAAATTTCTTACAATGCTTATAAGCTGTTATAAAGGTATCCTAATGAATTTAACCACCGTATAGAAGTTCACAAAATTCATAGGAAGTCCCCAAATTTTCCCCAAAATAAAAAGCCGACTAGATTGATTTCTATCCGGCTTTTTAACGAGTTTCATCTAAATAAAAACCTAACAGGATTTGTAATAAATCGATAATCATCTTGGAGGATATTATCATGGAGTCTACATGCCTGCTTGGTATAATTTATTCTACTATGTTCACTTGAGTTTATGCAAATAAAAAGCCTAACAGATTACCGACGAGAAATCATAACTCAGGTAATGATTTTGTATAGAGCGAAGAAAGTCTGTTAGGCTTAAATTTATTATACACTTTATGGTTCTGAAATATTTTTTTATATAGTTTTGTAATAAAAAAACCTGATAGGGGTAAAGCTTCTCGGAATGCTATCAGGCCATGCAATCATAATCTCTACAATTACATGATTATTTTAACTGATAAAATCATCAAATACAATAATTAAAAATTCATATTATTCTAAATCACCAAGTTCCACACTTACGTTTGTCTCTGTTTTGATACGTTTCGCTAATTCAGGCATACGATCCTTTTCAGATTCAACGTATCTGCCTATTTGTTCAGAGTGTGTGGCCATGCCTATTTTAGCGTATTCAAAAAACACGTTTAACTGCTTGGAGTATCTTTGGTACACGATGCGCACCCAATACAAGGTGTTCTTCTTCTTCGTGAACCGCTTCTGGATTTCTTCGATTAGTTTGTCGTCGTAGTTCATAATGTCACCTCTATGACATTATACGAACAAACGTTCTTGCTTGCAAATAAATAATTATTAATATAGTATTTATTTTATATTGTATGTTGAAATGGAGAGACGATGGATACATTTTTAATTACTATCATTAACCATATTTCGCTATTTGAAGTACTATTTTTTGTTCTTTCCTTAGTTATTTTAATGTTTATTTATGAATATTTAACTGCGCCTAGAATGTTGAAAAAGTCTAAAATATTGCCTGATTTACCCGAAAAAGAATCAGATTTAACTACAAATTTATTCGCCTGTTTCTTTATAATTGCTTTTGCGATTGTAGCCTACATGTTAATAGCCGGAAAGTCTAATGGTCTCTTGCCATCCGTCATCACGTCCATGCTATCTTTTTTTGGTTTATCATTTGCAATATATATAATTTTTAACGCTGTGAAAGTATATAAAGTATTTCAAGTCAATATCGGAGTTGCTGTAATATTATTGATTTATCCATTCCTAATTATTATATTCCTCATTGGTTCGTATTTTAGTATCTTTGAATTATTTGTTTACGCTTCGTTAACAAATGGATTGTTATTTTCCGAATCAACTATTTCAGGTTTTACAACAGGAACTATCACACTTTTTGGGGCATTAATGACTGGATTTATTGCTTATAATTCTCATAATCAGCCCCAAAAAACAAATAAAAAAAGCTCAACCAGAGTTTAATCTAGTTGAGCTTTTTTGTTATATTTAATTTTGTAAGGCATTAACCTTTTCTTGTGCAACAGCTAATGCTTGTTGTGCTTTCGCTAGCTCATCAGCCTTGGCTAATTCACTTTGCTGTTGTTCAGCTTGCTCTTGTTCCTTAGCTTGTTCCTCGGTCATTTGGGGATACGTTTGATCTAACTCACTAATCAATAAAGCGTATTCTTTCTCAACTGCATTTTTAATCAATGTTTCATCGGCATCTGATAGACCGAGTGCAGTAAGCATTTGCTTAACGATTGCAACCGCTCCTGATTTCTTGGCTTCACCTTCTAGATACTCAGTAACGCCTAGCTTTTGCATCGCGATTACTGCATCTTTGGCCAGTGGTGATAGCACTTGAATCAAGGTAACAACCTGCTTATTGCCTAGCAACACTTTCCCGATATAGCCACCGATAATCGGAATAGCTGCAATCGCAATCGTTGTAATCAATTTAGTAATTGTATTTGTATCCATGTGTTCTCCTTAAATCATTTAATTGTGGCAAACGCCTTCATCATACTAACGGGTTCACCGCCGATTTCAACATTAACCGTTGTTGCTGTTTGGCTAATTACCTTGTACTTCCCATTCAAAGTGAAGTACTCCATACGTCCGTTGTTCCCTTGGATATATTGATTACTCAACTTATTACCATATTTATCAGTCAATGTCATGGCTGAAATAGGAATATAGTTGTTGTAATCAATAGGCTTGATACTCATATCAAAGTTCACACCATACATCTTGTTGTTATAACCTACCCAGTAATCAGCGACATATACACCACTAAATGTAGCGTATTGAGTCTTAGCTGGTGTACTTGGTGTGTTCGTTGATTGACTAGGCTTAGATGCAACTTGCTCAGCTGGTTTGTTGTTATCCAATGAACCAACCACCATGACATTCCCATCAACACCATAATGATTGTCTGCGTACTGCCAAATCTTCACATTGGAATAGTTAGGGAAATATTGCATAGGTGGTGTTGCTTGATGTGCTGTAGTTAAGTACCAAGCTAACCACAAGGCGTTAGGATAACGAGCGTTGATACGGCTTAAATCAACGTATGAGTTGACATAGCTAGTGTAGCTATAAAACATAGGCTTATACCCTGAGGCATAAATCTGATCCATGAACGCAAGAATAGCCGTTGTGTTGTTGGCCTTATTTGCACCAGCACCAGCTTCATAATCCATCGCAATATATGAACCTTTAGCCAGTCCTGCATTTTGTGCATCCTGAACGGCTAATTGAGCTGAATAAGTAGCTTCACTGACTGAGTCACCTACTTGCGCCCAGAAGTAACCGCCTGTTTGCATACCAACTGCATCAACGTTGTGGATTTGTGCGTAGGCTTTCGGGTTACTATAATGAGCACCCTCACCGCCTCCTCGTCCACCTAGCTTAACCATTGTAAAGTTATCGCCAACTTGCTTAAACGAATTGAAATAACTTGTTGTATCTCCTTGATAACTGGCAACATCAATACCATTAGTATTGGCTGACACGCCTGTGATCATTGCACCAAAAAAGGCAACCGCTCCAATTGAAGCGACTACCCATCGTTTTAATTTATTCAATTTTCAAACCTCCCATTTATCGTGTTTCCACGTTTCCAATTTAGTAAGCCGTATCTCATGGTTGTCCGTGATGCTATTAGATATTTTTAGCTCATCTTTCAAGCTAGCTATATCTGTTCTCAATCCATTAATTGAGTTCACAATGGTATTCTTCAATACCCACCACAAACCACCCAGAAGAATAGACCCCACACTTAGCCAACTCAACAAATCATGTGGCATTTGCATTCATTCACTTTCTTTAATCAATACGGTACATAATTGGTATCTGTAATCAACTATACTCTATTGGTGTTATCCAGCATATGATTACAAATTGCTTAATGTCATTTAACGTGAAAAAATCGGAATGATATTCTTTTAGTAAATTAAACATTATCAGTTTCCTCTCTTATTTGGATTTGTGATAGCAATTTTTCAATGATAACCTTACCCGAATACTTTTGAACGATATCGCAAACCAGACATAAGAGAACATACCCAAGAAAGATACATTAGCGAGTATCATCGTGTTATAAATTCATTTGATGTATAAAGCTAGATAGGTTAACCACTCCCCTTATTCAAGATAAACTAAATTAATATAGGAAAACGGTTGCTTACGCCACCGTTGCTAAATTTTGGGACGTTATGAAATCATCGCTAAAAAACGCCCATATTGATAGATTGATAAAGAGGGATAATTGGTCTCGTGTCAAGATTAGGTCAACCAAAAGCAAAGCACATAATGATGTTTTATCTGCACAAGATTTTGTCAAGTAACAATCCAATCTTTATCAGCATATTGAAAATGACTCCGAGCTCGGTATTTTGATAGCCCTAGAAGCAGGTGCCAAGCTTGGAGAAATAGCCGCCCTAACTATGAATGATATAAAATTTAAAAATAGTACAATAGACAATTCCCCAGAAGACTAAATTACATCTTAAAAAAACTCAATATACCGAGAATAAGATTTCACGATTTACGCCATTCACATGCTAGCTTTTTATTATACAATGACGTATCAATCGATTACGTTTCAAAAAGGCTTGGCCATAAGAATACTCGCATCACCTTAGATGTTTATGCTCACATGTTGAAAGAAAAGGAACAGGAACAAGACCAGATAGCATTGACCTTTTTATCTTCAAGTCTCCAAATGTCCCCAGAAAGCAAAAACAACGCCTAAATTAGACGTTGTTTTTTGTTTATATGATACTCTGTAACTCTTGTCGCTCTAAAAGTGAGCTTTAATTTTATAAATTGGTTGACCCTTAGCCATAAACTTTTGTTCATACTCGGTCTCAACGTTACCCTGTACCTTGTCTTCATCGGCATGCAAGTCCAGCGTGTAATCTTCTGGTGCCCAGCGCATGCCATAGTCCATAAAACTAACCATTGAATACTCAAATAAATGACGATTATCTGTTTTGAATTCAACTTCGCCATGTTCTGGCAAAACTGCTTCATAAGATTTCAAGAATGACTTATACGTTAATCGACGGGATTCATGACGCTTTTTTGGCCAAGGATCAGAAAAGTTCAAGTAAACTTTGCTAACTTCGCCTTTTTCAAAATATGTCTCAACACCATTACCATTACCATAAATATAACGCAAGTTTGGCAATGTGCCGACCTGATCAAAGCTCTTACGTGCTGCAATGGCAATTGCCGTCTCTTGAATTTCCATGCCAATATAATTAATTTCCGGATGTGCCAAGGCCATGCCAAGAATAAACTGACCCTTACCAGCACCAATCTCCAAATGTATTGGTTGTTCT
Source organism: Leuconostoc sp. XM4 (assembly GCF_055698815.1). NCBI lineage: Bacteria > Bacillati > Bacillota > Bacilli > Lactobacillales > Lactobacillaceae > Leuconostoc > Leuconostoc sp. XM4. The sequence continues at coordinate 1,208,213 of NZ_CP134507.1, forward strand.
TGGTCAAATAATGATTGCCACTGTCCAATTTGTGCTGTTGCACGATCTTGATCAATCACTATATCTGAATGCTCAGCCAGCCAATCGCTAGCCCAAGGTTTTGAGCGTAAATGCATAAAATCTCTCCGTTACTTTTTCATTTTTTTAATCATGTATGGAATATAACTTTTTTGTAGCGCAATAGTAACTACAATCAACAATACAAATAATAACAGTATCCGTTGTAAAGAGCCACTTGTCACGGCTACCGTAACAATCAACAACGTGCAAACAATGTAGTTCACCAATCTATGCACCTGAATAAATGCGCTCTGTTTCTGAGAATTGGTGATTGGCATCAAACGCGTCCAAATTTTCTTTTGCGTATCTGAAAATAGTGGCAATAACTGAAAATTAACAAGATATACTGTCAATGCACCAACTACAGCAACAAGCCAATCGGGTGCAGTCTGCAACACACCTACGATAATCATCCCCACAATTATTAATCTAAGAACCAAAGGCAATATTTCCGTGTCTCGCGCTAAACGTGTCCAATATAATCGCAACATTGCTGGTTTATTCTTTATCAAACGTTGCAGACAAAAATCTAGGTAACGTCGTCTTTTAATTGATTTAGGTTGATTGGGGATTTCAGCAAAAAGTGCAAAAAAGTGCAATACTCTTTGCTTTTGTTGTTGTGCTTGTTGTGTTGCGATGGCCCAATTGATTGCGAATGAGTTTGCCTTATGATTGCTGATATGAAAATAGTAAGCCGTTACTACCATCAATACCAACCAAGCACTCATCAAAATATATACTTGCGTCTGGGTCAATATAAGGATAAATTCTAAGAAAATGCTAGGCAATAAAACACGGAAGAGAAGCCCCTCAGCTGTTGAATTTGCTTCAAATATCGTAATCGTTTGCACGCGTTGCTTCAAGAATAGCTTATCTCGTTCAAATAACAATAGAAGCAACTTATAACTAATTGCAAAAATCAGCAACGAACTAATTCGTAATAAACCACTGACATAAATTCGCAATAGAATTGGTATGATAGCACTGACAAAAACAGCTTGCCATACGCTAGCATATAAAATACTCAAATTTACAGAACGCGTCAAATATTTCTTGATAATTTCCGAGTCGTTTCCTAATAAGTAAAGCCTATCTGCTGGCTTGAAGTACGTAATTAAATCACCTATCTGTAGCCCTATCAGTAACCACGTAATGATGATTACTTGCCACCAATTAGAGCGCCAAAACATCATCGACTGCGGCGTACTGAGCAGTTCGCGATAAGCAAGCACAATACCACCCAAAGCAATAATCAAAAAAATCACAAAATGATCATTAAATAATAATCGCAGATATTTAGCACTTGTCCGCTGTTCGTCTCGAAAGCGCCGCCAAAATAAATCGCTAGCCTTCATTAGCTAACTCCTTTTGCATTAAATCAAACAAATCATCAAGATGATCAACTGTTAACTGATTTTCTTCTGCTAAAGCGGAAGGTGTGCCCACGAAACGTACTTTACCATCATGTAGAACAACGAACCTGTCCACAAATGTTGCCGCTGAAGCTAATAAATGAGTTGTCATCAAAATACTATTTCCAAGTTTTGCTTGTTCTTTCATCAAAGATACAACATCCCTTTGCGCTAATGTATCTAAGCCCAAAAAAGGCTCATCAACAATTAGCAATGGGGCGTTCAACATAAATGCAGATACAAGCATTACTTTTTGTCTCATCCCCTTAGAAAAATGGATTGGTAGCCAGTTTAACTTATCCTCTAATCTAAACATGGTTAATAATGACACAACACGTTCCCAAGTATTCTCATTGTCTTTTTCATGCGCCGCTAGCATCAAATGTAAATGTTCAGCCAACGTCAATTCGTCATACAATATTGGTTGTTCGGGAATATATGCAAGTTGTGATTTAAAAGCTGTCGGCTCTGATACTATATTAGTATCATTAAGAACTATTGATCCCATCTGAGGCTGTAGTTCTCCAATAATATGATTAACTGTCGTTGATTTTCCAGCACCATTTAGACCAATTAAGGCAACGATTTCACCATTAGGCACGTCAAAAGAAACGTTTTTCAATATATTATTGCCTGCGTACCCGCCAGATATATTGTTAATTTTTAATCCCATACATTTATTATAGCAAGCATTACATGATATTTGTATGAAATCTATAAATATAGATAATGACCGTCTCTTTTCAATTTGTTTACTAAAAATAACACTTCATTTTTGTTATATAACCTTATTTGTTATAATGAAAGATAATAAATAGAAACGGAGATTATTACATTGGATATTTTTGACAAAATTATTACAGGTGAAATACCAAGTTATAAAGTTTATGAAGATGAAGACGTTCTCGCCTTTTTGGATATCTCACAAGTAACCCCTGGACATACACTCGTTGTACCAAAGAAAAACGTTGATAATATTTTTGACTACGATGACGATACCGCCAAAAAAGTTTTGTTGAAGTTGCCTGTCATTGCGCGCGCCATAAAAGCCAGTGACGACAAGATTACAGGTCTAAATGTCCAATCAAACAATGGTCCTTCTGCTGGTCAAACCGTTATCCATTCTCACTGGCACCTAATTCCTCGTTATGATGATGATAATCTAAATAGCGTGTTAGCACCAACTATTGATAACAGTGCTCATTTTTCAGCAGAACAGTACCAAGCCATTGCTGATAGTATTGCTTCGCAATTTTAAAACATCCGACGTAACGATGTTTGGGAGAAATAATATGAAATTATTTGATCAATTCAAAAATCTCATCACGAATATAAAAGAAATAACAGCTTTGCTCAAACAACTCCAGTTACAACAGCATGAATTAACAGAACAATTAAAAGAGATACAGAGTGTTTCTGAGGATATTCAGTCAGACATCGAAAAAATGAATTTCAAAAATCAACCACATATTTCACGTATTAATGAAGCTACTGAGCATTTAAATACTGAATTATCTAAGTTTAAAGCGCATTAGATTCATTTATGGTAAAATACTTAGTATTGCATCTAGAAAAGGAAAGTATTATCACATGCGAAAATTTATTTGGGGGCTTCTCGTCGTTGTTTTTGTCGGCGGACTGGTCTTTCTTGGTTTTAACTCGTCAAAAACATTAATGACTTCAAAAGTTGGTAAAATTACTGAAAAGCAATTTTACGAAGATATCAAAACATCATCAGCTGGTCAGCAAGAATTTGCTAATATGGTTATTAATAAGGTCCTAGGGGCCGAATATGGCGACCAAGTTTCTGACACAGATGTACAAAACGCCTACGACGCACAAAAGGCGCAGTACGGTTCATCGTTCAAGACTGTTTTGGCATCAAACAACACAACTGATGCCCAATTTAAAAAGAATATCAAAAATAATCTGATCATCAACGCTGCCATCAAGGCTAACTATAAGGTAACCGATAAGCAACTGAAAACTGCTTATACAAACTACCACTCAGACACGACGATTTCGATGATTACAGCCAAGAATGAAGCTAAGGCTAAAGAAGCAATTGCTGCATTGAAGAACGGTGATAACTGGAATACAGTGTACAAAAAGTATTCTACAGATAGTACTTATAAATCATCAAATGGTAAAATGCCAGCGTTTAATTCAACAAATACAAGCATCGACTCAGCCGTGCAAACTGCAGCATTCAAGCTCGATAAAGTTGGCGACTACTCAACGGAACCTGTAACTGGTACAAGTGGCAGTTACTATGTCATTAAATTGAATAAGAAAACAACAAAACCTTCAATGAGCAGTTTGCGTAGTACCTTATCAACTCAGATAGTGACTGACTTCATTAATGATTCAAGCAACACCAGTGAAATACAAGCCATTGTCGGAAAGATTTTGCGTAAAAACAATGTTAGTGTTAAAGACAGCGACTTGAAAACTGCTTTGAATACCTATCTAACGGCTGGTATTTCTTCTTCAAGTTCTTCAAGTTCTTCAAGTTCTTCAAGTTCTTCAAGTTCTTCAAGTTCTTCAAGTTCTTCAAGTTCTTCATCAAAATAACTGCTGAATCATTTATTGTCAATGATTGTGCAAAGAAAAACGATCTAATTGCTTAGATCGTTTTTTATACCAATTTTTTTATGTAGGAGCCGTTGAATTGTCCAGTTCTCCTTTCTTCAATAATACGTAACTGATCATTAAGGCACCACTAGCAATGTAAAATAGATTATTCAACGGCATAAATTGACTCAGGTATGCACCAAGAATAGATCCAGCTAAACTACCAAGTGATTGTGCCGATAAACTCATACTAAAAACCGAACTCAATTGATTACTAACTTTTGACAATAATACTTGTATCATTGGCGTCATACCAGCGTTAACAATTCCAATTAAAAATCTTAGTCCTGCAAAAAACATTAAACTGGTGGTCATACCAAGCAAAGCATAAATTATTATTGCTGCAAGTTCACACAATTTAAGTATTTTTAAAGTACCAAAATGGCTACTCATTTTACCAACAAAGGTTGCAAATACAGCTGTTGCGACACCTGGCAAAGCAGAAACAATACCCGTCATGATAGTCAAATAATGCTCTGAAAATAACAAATCTTTAATCATCAAACTAACATAAGGAATTATGGCACTCTCTACAAACTGAATTAGCATGGTAGCACTGAGCAATATTAAGATTGGCACAGTCCAAACGCTTTCCTTTTTAGATGAGGCTAACTTTTCGGTCGGACTTGTATTGATTTTCTGAAAGTTTTCCTGAATACCATAAAAACTGATGAAAGCTACGCATAACAAAATTATACCCGTAATAAAAAAGGTCATTCTAATGCTAAATATTGTAGCGAGTACGCCGCCAATTAGCGGGCCCATTAACCCGCCAATAATATATCCGGTGGATAATTTACTAATCACTACGGATCGCTCCTCAAGTGGCGTTTCAGCAGCAATTAAGGCAATTACACTGGGTGTATAACCATCAAAAAGCCCTTGACAAAGACGGAGAATAATAATCTGCCAAATATTCGTCACACAACTCAATAAGATGATTACAATCCCCATCCCCGCGGCTGTGCGAAGTAGCATTGGTTTTCGCCCGTGTTGGTCTGCAATTTTACCCCAAATTGGTGAGACTAATATCACTACTAAATACGAAGCCGCATATGAAATACCGGCATAAAAACTAACTTGTGCCTGATTAAAATGACTAATTTGCATGATATAAAGAGCCAAAAAAGGCATGGCTTCACTAAATGCCATGCCCGCCATAAATGTTCCTATCCATGCTATCTTGAAATTTCTAATTCTTTGTTCACTTTTGATTTGCCCCACACTTCCACCTCTTAGCTGAGGCTTTTTTGATTGTTTAATTTAGCCACGGCAGCTTGAAACCTGTCCAAAGCTTCTTTTAGAATTGATAAATCCATTGCATAGGAAATTCGAATAAATCCTTCACCAAATTCAGTAAAAGCGGAGCCATGAACAACAGCCAAATCCACTGTCTCTATTAGAAACTTCACGAAGTCTAATGAAGTCATGCCAAACTTTTCAATATTTGCAAAGACATAAAATGTTCCCTCTGGTTTAATATAGCTAATACCAATTTCATCCAATCGTTTCAGAACATAGTCTCGCCTTTCTCTAAATATGGGCACGATCTCAGACGGGTTATCGCGATCCACTGTTAAAGCTGTCATTGCAGCTTCTTGAGAGATACTTGAGGCACAGCCAACATCGGTTTGATGGATTTTATATAATTCATGAATTAAACATTCTGGCCCTAATAAATAACCAATGCGCCAACCCGTCATACTGTGCGATTTAGATAAACCGTTTAATACTAAGGTTCTTTCCTTCATATCGGGCACACTTGCAATAGATGGTGCGAAATCTTGATCGTAAACTAAACGATTATACACATCATCTGTCAACACATATAAATCATGTCTCTTGATGACATTAGCTAATTCTACTAACTCTTGAGAAGATAAAACAACGCCACTCGGATTATTCGGATAATTGAGTATAACTAATTTACTTTTCTCACTAATGACCTCCTCTAATTGATTTGGTAATAGCCTAAAATTACTCGATCGTGTATCAACAACTACTGGAACACCCCCTGCTAAAGTAACGGCTTGCGTATAAGCAGTATAACCAGGTGAAACAAGGATGACTTCATCACCAGGATTCACTAGTGCTCGGATTGCTAGGTCAATGCCTTCACTTGCACCAACTGTCACTAGTACCTCTGTAACAGGATTATAAGGTTCACTGTAAAATTCTTGCGCGTACTCAGTGATGATTCTTCTAAGTGCTAATATACCCATATTATCAGTATATTTTGTGTGATCTTGCTCAATCGCTTTAATGCCAGCTTGCTTGGTAGCAAATGGTGTTGGTAAATCAATTTCACCAACTGTCAGTTGAATGACCTCGTTTACCGGCTTTTTTATAAAATTAGAAACCAAACGAATACCTGACAGTCCTGTGTTATGAACATTTTTATTAATATTTTTTGTCATTAATGGCGTACCTTTCATCACCTAATTGTGCTAGTTTAATCTGTATATCGGCTTTTGGTTGTTAAAAAAATCAAGAACGCTTGCCACTACTTTTTCAGCAGTCAAGTATTCGGATTCTACTGTATTTGCACCAATATGTGGTGTAATCACAATTTGATCATGATTCAATAAAGGACTAGCTGTTTTTATGGTCTCATAACTTGTTGTGTCTAGACCTGCACCTGCTATTTTTCCAGTATTTATTGCCTCAACCAATGCCTCTTCATCTACTAAAGCAGCTCGTGCTGTATTAATTAGAATAGCGTTCGTTTTCATCTTTGAAAATGCTTCATGATTTAAAATACCACTTGTTTCTGGTGTAGCAGGAATATGTAACGATATGATATCTGATTGTGCTAGTAGTGTGTCATACGATACAAATTGACCATAAATCGTTTCTCGCTTTGTTCGACTATAAACCAATACATGCGCCCCAAAACCATGCAATATTTTTTCTAAATTTTGCGCAATTTGACCATACCCGATGAGTCCTATTATTTTCCCAGATAAATTATGACCCATTAAACTTGCTGGATATGTTAATACCTCACCTTTTTGCACGCTATTGGTTGCTTGGTTGACCTTACGCAAAACTGTTAATATCAAAGTAACAGCCAATTCCGCAACAGCAATAGCATTTGCACCGGGTGTATTTGTCACCCACACACCGTGTTTGGTAGCTGATTCCACCGGAATGTTATCATATCCTACACCACGACGGGCGATTAATTTTAGATTTGGCAAGGCATCAAACCAATTCTTGTCAAATGCCATATCAGTCATAATAATGACCGCTGCATCAGAAGCTAAGGACAATAATTTTTTTTCATCATAATTCGGGCTATGCGATACATCATATCCTGCACTGGTAAATTTTTGAATAGCAACTTCGTGTAAATCACCTACAATGTGTATGCGTTTTTCTGACATATATAGTTCCTCAATTTTTCATAATACTTTTCCCAAAAATTCCTTTGTTCTGACATGCTGTGGTGCGCCAAATATCGCATTTGGAGATCCTTCTTCAACGACCACACCATCGGCCATAAAAATAACCTTATTAGCTATTTCTCTGGCAAAGCCCATTTCATGGGTCACTACGATCATGGTCATGCCCTGCTTAGCTAAATCCTTCATTACTTCAAGAACATCATCAACCATTTCTGGATCTAAGGCCGAAGTTGGCTCGTCAAACAATAAGTATTTAGGATGCATCGCAAGCGATCTCGCTATTCCTACACGTTGCTGCTGCCCACCAGACAAAGATTTAGGATAGGCATTCACTTTGTCAGATAAGCCGACTAATGCCAACAGTTTTTTTGCCTCTTCATTGGCCTCATCAACACTCAAGCGCTTCACGCGCTTAGGCGCTAATGTTATGTTTTCTAACACGGTTAAATTTGGGAACAAATTAAAATGTTGAAAAACCATTCCCATCTTGGCTTGAATACTAGAAATATCGTTATTCTCATCTGTTATATCTTCACCATCAACATGGATATACCCGCTTGTTGCAACATCTAAGTGATTGATGAGTCGCAGCAATGTTGATTTACCAGACCCTGATGGTCCAATGATAACAACGACTTCATTTTCTGGCACTTCTAAGTTAATATCTTTTAAAACATCATTGGTACCAAATTGTTTTGAAATGTGTTCTACTTTAATCATTTTGCGCCATTTTCCTTTCCCATAGTTTCATTAGTCGACTTGCTGACAAGGTCAAAATCAAATACAGTACGGCAACTGTGAGATATGGCGTCCAAACAACATAGTATTGTGCATTCATAGCTTGAGCCCAATACGTAATTTCTGGTGCGGATATTGCTGATACCAAAGATGAATCTTTGATTAAACTAATAAATTCGTTTCCTAATGCCGGTATCACTATCTTTATGGCTTGCGGCACTATGATAAAACGCATCGTATCAAATTGAGACAAACCCAATGTTCTAGCCGCCTCACGTTGCCCTTCAGAAATGGATTGAATACCTGAACGAAATGTTTCAGCAATGTAGGCCGCTGCATTCAGGGACAAGGACAGGGCACCGGCTATATATGGATTGGAATGTCCAAAAATTGCCGGTACGACACCAAAGTTGGTAATCAAAATTTGTACAAACAATGGTGTGCCACGAAACAAACCAATATAGGTTTTAAATATTCCAGAAATAACGGGGTTTTTCGACATACGGCCAAGTGCAATAATCAGTCCAAATATCGTTCCAAAAACTACCCCACAAAGGGAAAACAGCAAAGTGTATAGTAAACCATGCATGAAAAATGGGGCGTAATCTAAAATCATTTCATAACTAAAACTCATTGATCATCTCCTCATTGCTGTGACTTTATGACATCAAGTGATGGCTTACTACCAAACCACTTTTCATAAATTTTTGTATATTCGCCATTGTCAATTATTTTTTTCAAAGCAGCGTTATATGTTGAACGGTATTTTGAATTTTTAGTAAACATCAAACCAAAATATTCTGGTTCAAAGTTTTTATCGTCATAAATAACTTTTAATTTGTATGAGGGATTACTTGCCACATACTTTTTAACAGTGGTTTCGTCACCAATTGCAGCGTCTGCTTGCCCATGAACAACCTGTAAAAATGTTGTGCCGCCTTTGTCTTTGCTAATATTTGAACTATTCTTGCCAAGGATTGATTCAGCAGCTTCCTCTCCGGTTGAACCTAGCTGAACAGCAACTTTTTTATTCTTCAGATCAGTTGCATTTTTAATTACTGTGTCAGTTTTCTTAACAATGATTGCCTGTCGAGAAACAAAGTAAGGTTTTGAAAACGAATATGTTTTTTGACGATCTTTTGTAATTGTAATACCAGAAATAGCTGCATCAGCTGAACCAGAATTTAATTGTGTAAACATCGAGTCCCAACCAGTATTCTTAATCGTATACTGATAGCCCGCTTCTTTAGACAAAGATTTCAAGATATCTAAATCAAACCCAACAACCTTACCATTTTTTATGTATTCAAACGGGTTCCAGTTAGCATACGTTAATACTGATATTTTCTTTTCTGATTTACTTTTGGTGGTTGCTGAATGTCCCACCAATTTTGTTGTGCCTATGACAATCCCTACAATAACGACACCTAAGACAATATACACAATATTATTGTGTGACTTTTTTTGACGTGGAGCTACCATGTTTATTCACCTTCCTCTAACTCTATCTGAGATAATGCATACTCAAAGTCATGAATTAAGTCTGCTTCATCCTCAATACCGACACTAACACGCAGTAGTTGGTCAGTAATACCAATCTTTGCTTTCTCTTCTTCTGGCGTATCATAATGAGATGAAGAGACTGGATGTGATATTGTTGTTCGTATGCCTCCAAGGGTCATGGCATACTTCGTCAAGTTTAGCTCCTGTAAAAACTTATTAATTGTTTGACGATCGCCTTTTAATTCAAAACTCAACATGCCCCCATATTGGTTAGAAAATTGCGCTTCCGCTAAGTCATGTTGTGGATGGCTCTTTAAACCAGCGTAATAAACCTTGCTAATTAGCTGATGGTTTTCCAAAAATGTTGCTAATGACAAAGCATTACTTGATTGTTTTTTAACACGTAAGTCTAAGGTTCTGATACCACGTGTTGCTAACCATGAATCAAAAGGATCCCCTGTCGTACCCAGCAGCACCTGAAGGTTATAAATTTTTTCTATTATCTCAGCCTTAGCGCTAATTGATCCTAATGTTACATCACCATGGCCATTTGCAAATTTAGTTAAACTATTAATCACAACATCTGCACCATCAGTTAGTGCGTGAAATAAAACTGGCGTCATAAAGGTGTTGTCAACAATAAGATAACTTTGGTGGCTATGCGCTAAATCTGCAATTGCCTTAATATTTGCAACTGTCATCATGGGATTGCTAACTGTTTCTGTATAAAGAATTCGAGTGTTCGCATTTATAACCGAAGCAACCTCATCTAGGTTTGTAATGTCAACAAAGTCAACTAAAATTCCGTATTTACTTAGTGTCTTAAGCAAATCAATTGATTCACCATACAGCGTTTTATCAGCCACAACGTGATCACCTGATGTCAAAAGTGCTAAGAGTGTTGTTGATATAGCAGACATACCTGTGTTCGTGATGACACTTTTTTCTGATTGCTCCAAGTAGGTCATAAGTTCTGCAATCCCATCACGATTCGCATTATGGGACCTCGTATACGCATAACCTTTTCGATCATAAGTATTTTGCAGATCATCTAAATCTGCCACATTATGAGCTGTTGACAAATATAAAGGCATCACTTCTGGATCACTGACACGATTGGGGTCAATTTTATTCCCTTTGTACAATATGTTTGTGTTTTGTTCATTTTTGTATGTCATTACGACAATACCTCCCTTAAAATAAAAATAAAAATGCACTGATTTGTATCAAAGTTCGTATTTACGGATCCGCTATTTGATATTGCAGTCTACTCTACATACTTATCTATTTTATTTCATTAGTTAAATTGCCTTTTTAAAAATATAATTTGTACAAATTGCACAAATAACATCTCTTTTCAGGAACAAAAAACAGCATACCTAAGTTAGGTATACTGTTTTTAGAAAACTATTTACTCGCAATGTTTAAATAATCTTATCTTGGTTCCACTGAATAAATGCTATAATCGATTAACAACTTTTTTTGAAAGTGTGGTGCGTATGGAAATTAAGCAATTAGAATATTTTGTTACTGCCCATAACTGTGGCAGTTTGAGCAAAGCTGCCGCTAAACTGTTTACAACCCAACCCAATGTCAGCAGGGTCATCAAACTTTTTGAACAAGAGTTAGGCTCTCCTCTATTTGAACGAACTAGCAAAGGATTGAAACTAACAGCGTATGGCAAATCAATTTATAGTTATGCTGAAAATATTTTGAAAAACGTAAATTTGATTACTGATACAAATTCTATATCAAGTAATAATAATTTTTCCGTAGCAACCTATCCCAGTAATATCATGTCATGGCTGTTAGTTGAACTATACCAGAAAAACCCAGATATGATTCTTTCTCACCAACAAGGTACCGTTGAAGAAATAACGACTCAAGTTTCCCAAGGATTCTCTGAGCTAGGCATTCTATACGTTTCTCAAAACCAGTTAAAGGCTTTTCGACATATTATTTCTCACAAGAAACTAAAATTTATTGAGATTGAAAAAAGAGAGGCGTGTATTTATGTCGGACATAACAACCCTCTTTACAATAAAACATCAATCTCGTTTGAAGAACTACTAAAATTAAAATTTGTCCGCGGATTAAATGATTTTTTTTCTATGGAACACCAATTGGAACAAGTTAATGTTGGTGGCTTCGCTACAGATACGCTACAACCAACTGTTTACACCAATAGCGAGCATCTTTTAACAAATATCATTTTAGAAACAGATGTCGTTGAGCTAGGTATTAATATGGTTTCTCCTGGCCATAAACAATATGATATCAAAAATTTAAAAATTGAAGGAGAAGATGCCTACTTAACATTTGGCTATGTGATCCAACAGGATCACAATCTCAGTCATAATGCGCAAGAACTACTAAAAAGTCTCGAAAAATTACTAAAGCCATAACAAAATGTTATGGCTTTTTACCTATAAACTCGTAATTGTTCTAAATAATTATATCAGGTATAGTGATTGTATATTAATCATTCGAAAAAGGCCACTTTTGAATGAAGCAATCATTATACTTTAAAACTTCAAATCAGCGATAACCCACACTCATGCGAAAATTCATCTGCCAGTAAATAAATATTATAATACAAATACTCTTTAAATCTAATTTGTCTACCCTTATTTAATTGTGACATGGATTGACTATATTATATGGAAGAAAAAAATATTTTTTGTTCAATGTCCTAATGTCCAACCACCGTCAATTGGTACTACTGTGCCATTAATATAGTCAGCTTGTGGGCTTGTCAAAAACATTGTTAAATCAGCGACTTCCTGTGGTGCAGCCCAGCGCTTTGCGGGGGTTTGATTGGCAACTTGTTGGGCCATACTAGCATCGCCAGCAAAATCTTTGGCATTCATTGGTGTTTTAATTGCTCCCGGCGCGATAGCATTAATATGTAATCCCTTTGAAGCATAATCAAAAGCCAACTGTTTGGTATATCCAATAATTGCATGTTTACTGGTTGTATATGCCGCCCCGCCCCCACCAGCAGTAAAGCCAGCTATAGACGCCATGTTAATAATATGTCCATATCCAGAGGCAATCATCTTGGGTAATACAGCATTCGATAAAATAAACATCGGTGTTAAGTTTGTATCCATCACCCGTTGCCAAGTCTCCAAGTCAATGGTTAAAGATGGCTGATAATCATCTAAGATTCCTGCTGTATTCAATAGAATGTCAATTGAAACATCACTAGTTATGTGTTCCACCAACATTTCTAGTTTTTTGTGTTGTCTAATGTCAATTTGATACGTATGCAAATGTTTGTGTGTGTACGTAATTTTTTCTTTGTCTAAAGCATACACTGTTGCGCCTTGAGACAAATAAGTTTTCAATTGCGAAAAACCGATGCCTGAAGCAGCACCGGTTAATAAAACATTTTTATTTGTATAATTTTGTTCAATCATTTGTCTAATTTAATAATCTTACTAAGTGCAAAAATCAAAATACCACCAACAATCAATGACACAATTTCTCCTGGCAAAACACTAATATAGTACGCCAACCATTGTGAAAAAAGACCGCCTGATGCGCCTGAAGGAAATGAACCACTGGCACCAATATTAAAGGCAAATGTAAACTCTGCTGCTAAAATACCCATTCCTAATGTAGAAACTACAAAAGAGCTAATTAAAATTTTTACCAGCGTGCTTGTTACTTTGCGAGTCAACAGATAAGTTACAGTGGTCATAATCAAGGTACCTGCGGTACCAAATATCCAATCAACCCAACCTAATGGCGAAATGAGATTGGCGATAAAAACGCCTAGCCCCAATGCCAAAATATATCGTTTATTCCATGCGGATAAGTGATTTAAGCCCTCAGATAAACGTAACTGAACTGGTCCAAATCCGATTGGTGCTATAACTAACGTAATTGCTGCATACAACGCAGCAACAATCGCTGTTAATGTGATATTTCTAGTGCGATTGCTTTGTCGCGCACTTACTGTTTTTTGCATAAATAGTATCTCCTAGTTTTTTTAAGCGGGATGGTTGATGAACCGCTATTATTAAGTCTCAGAACACAATCAATTAATTCGTACTCTCATCCATGAAATCCTTCAATTGTTTTGAACGACTTGGATGACGTAACTTTCGTAACGCTTTCGCTTCAATTTGACGAATACGTTCACGTGTTACACCAAATACACGGCCAACTTCTTCCAATGTACGTGTACGTCCGTCTTCTAATCCGAAGCGCAAACGCAAGACATTTTCTTCTCGATCAGTCAATGTATCCAAAACAGATTCCAATTGTTCCCTGAGCATTTCATATGCTGCAGAATCAGCTGGAGAAACTGCCTCATTATCTTCGATGAAATCACCCAAATGAGAATCATCTTCTTCACCAATAGGTGTTTCAAGAGATACTGGTTCTTGAGCAATTTTTAAGATTTCACGTACTTTGTCGGCCGTCAAATCCATTTCAGCACCGATTTCTTCTGGAAGAGGTTCACGTCCCAAATCTTGTAACAATTGACGCTGTATACGAATCAGCTTATTAATCGTTTCAACCATGTGGACTGGAATACGAATCGTACGCGCTTGATCGGCGATAGCACGTGTAATAGCCTGACGAATCCACCATGTAGCATACGTTGAGAACTTAAATCCTTTGGTATAATCGAACTTATCTACGGCTTTCATTAAGCCCATATTTCCTTCTTGGATTAAATCCAAGAATTGCATACCACGACCAACGTAACGCTTGGCAATCGAGACAACCAACCGCAAGTTGGCTTCTGCTAACTCTTGCTTGGCTTCGACGTCCCCATTTTCAATACGCTTAGCGATATCAATTTCTTCATTTCCCTTCAACAAATTGACACGGCCAATTTCTTTGAGGTACATACGCACTGGATCGTTAATTTTAATACCAGCTGGGGTTTCCTCGGCTTCTGCTAACTCTTGATCAGTGGGTTTGTTCTGCTTGGCCTTTAACACTTCTGGCGCTGGATCGCCATTGTCATCAACAATTGCTATACCGGCATCTTCAACTTTTTCCATCAGACGTTCGATGTTTTCTTCATCTAAGTTAAAGGGCTCAGCTAAACGCTTTGAAAGTGCTGCATATGTTATTTGTTTTGCTGCTTTATACTCAGCAATTAACGCTTTGGTTGCCTTGTCGTACTCAGGATTTTTTAGTGGACCAGACTTTTTGGCTGATTTTGGCTTTGAAGCTTTTCCAGCTGCTGCCGCTTGTTCAGGAGTCTTTCCTTGTGCCAAAGCTAATAGTTCAGCCTTCTTTGCTCGACTATTATAAGCAATTTTTTGCTCATCAAGATAATCTTTAATATCTGAAATTTTACTTGAACTTGAAATAATTGTCATTTTTACTCCTATATTTTACAATGAGGCTATTTAATTAACATCGATTCGACTAATGTTGTCGTTTTTTTATGTTAATTAATTCGGTTGAAAGTTGAACTAGTTTGGCATCATCATGCTGTTGCTTAGCAATTTCAATTAGTTGTTTTAATTCCTGAACACGATTTGACACAGGTGCTTCTTCCATAATTATACGCAAATAATCTTGAACCGCATCATTTTCGACCTTTATATCGCCAAAACTGTGATCAATGGCCATAATTTTTTGATTCAAATTTGGCT
Source organism: Leuconostoc sp. XM4 (assembly GCF_055698815.1). Lineage (NCBI taxonomy): Bacteria > Bacillati > Bacillota > Bacilli > Lactobacillales > Lactobacillaceae > Leuconostoc > Leuconostoc sp. XM4. The sequence continues at coordinate 1,223,594 of NZ_CP134507.1, forward strand.
TTTGTATAAAATCCATAAATTGAGCAATATCAAATGTCCCCAAATGATCTCGTTGATAAATTTCAGTCAGCATCATTAGCAATTGATACTCAGGATGAACAAAAGCAAATCCCGCTGTCGATTTAACACGTTCCAGCGTATACGGATCTTTAATCATTGCCATGATTAAGGCACGCTCTGCCAACTCAACCTTTGAAATTTTTTGATATCGATTAGGCTCAACTGGAAAACCAAATTCATATTCAGGGACCTTTGGGCTAAAGTCACTCGCAACATGAGATGATTGCGAAACTGATTGATGACTATTTTGCACTTTTACTGACTGCTTAGTTTGTTGTAGTTGTGCTTGTAATGCTTGCTTTGATGTACCAAACTCATTTGCAATCCGAGTCAGCTGAATATCTTGTTCAACTGGCGTAGCTGTATATAAGATTTGCATGACTTCATGCAAGAACGTTAGATACTGCGCTTGATTACTTAGATTCTTACCATTTCTGGCTGCATTGACCAAAAACTCAATTGGTGTTAAGATGCTTTGATTTAGTGACTTTTTTAAAACTTGTAATCCGCGCTGTATTCGAACTTCATCCGGATCAAGCAAGTCAGGCAGATGGACAACACCGACCTCTATATCTTTAGCATTATTTTTAAAGAGCTCAATTGAACGCCTTGCAGCATTTTGCCCCGCTTCATCACTATCATAAACAAGAAGTATTCTTTTCGCAATGCGTGAAAGCTGTCGGACATGATCAGGTGTTAGCGCGGTTCCCATGGTTGCAACGCCAACTTTTTCATCGGCCATGTGTGCTGAAATAACATCCATAAAGCCTTCAAAAATCATCGCCGTACCCGTTTGTCTAATGACGTTTTTCGCTCGATCTAGATTATATAGAATACGTCCTTTAGTAAAAAATGGGCTTTCTGGACTGTTCATATATTTGATTGAATTTTCAGCGTCTAGCGATCGGCCAGAAAAGCCAACAACTTGACCCCGTTCAGTTTTTATTGGCCAAACGATACGCCCTGAAAAACGATCACGCATGTCACCACTCACAGTATTCGTGATAAATAGCTCGGAAGCCATTAATATTTCATGAGATAAATTTTTCTCCTTCGCATAACTCAATAGAAGGTTATCGTCCGGAACAAAACCTATCCCAAATTCCTTAATAATCTCATCACTTAATTGCCTTTTATCATGAAGATAGGCTAGTGCCTGTTCACCAGAAACAGTGTTAAGCAATGTGTGTTGGTACAATCGTTGCGCATCAGTGTGTAGCTGATATATTGCTTGTGTTGTGCCATCAATTTGATTACCATTATTCGCAGAAATACTTGAGTCAATTGGAATATCAACGCTTTCCGCTAATGATAAGATTGCCTCAGGATAGCTGTATCCTTCCTTTTCCATAATAAAGGAGAAAACGGAACCAGAGCGACCACATGAAAAGCAATTAAATACTTGCTTGTTTTCTTCAACAAATAAGGAAGGATGCCTGTCATCATGAAAAGGGCATGAGCCCGTCCATTGTCGGCCTTTTTTTACCAATTGTGTATATTGGCCGATAACATCAACGATATTTACTTTTGATCGCACATTATCAATAAAAGCTTGCGGAATACGATTTGCCAATGGAACCACCTTTCAAACAATAAAAGTCGCAAACTATTTGGTTTGCGACTGAAATCATTCAACTGTTTTAATTATAATAGTTTAAACAAATCTTGTCAACCCCTAGTTTCGAAGTAGGAATACCTCTATACCAGTGTTTGAAGCTATTTTCATTTTAAGGGATATAGGTATTATGTTAACTAAAAAGGTTTCGGAACATGTCAACCCCAAATAGAAAATATATAGCCTTTTTAACGGTTATTTTTAATTTTGACGCCTGTTTATATCTGATACGGTGCGGTTTCTAGCGTTTATTACATTTTGGTTACATTTTTCAGTTTTTCCAAAAGTTTTGCCCCTTTTTTTAACGAAGTTTTGAATCACTTAAAAAATTCATTCTCACTCTCTAATTTAATGACACGAAAAACAGGCATCCACTGAGTGAATGCCATTCTGATTATGCTATTTTATAAGTCAATTTTTGGACTTTTTCTCCCGTCTGGCTAAATTAAATTTATCTGCTGGCGTATGCCAATTCAATACCCTTAAGGGCTTTTCATTAATCAGTTTAGTTACTGAGTTAATTCTAACTTGCAATATTTTAGTAAATACAGTGCCTTTAGGAAAGTATTCTCTGATTCTGGCATTACGTTCTTCATTTGAACCTCTTTGCCATGCAGCAAAAGCATCAGTAAAGTAAATCTTTTTATTAAACTCATGCGTAACGGTCAGAACATTAGACGTATTGGTAAATTCATTACCACGATCAAAGGTCATACTTTTAACTTGATCACCATAAAATCTAAAAAAGAACGCCATAGCCTCTCTAATGGACTTACCCGTTTTGCTTTTGGTCTTCACAGCGACTAAAAAGCGTGTTTTGCGCTCTAAAAATGTCAACAAGAGCGTTGAACTGGAAATTGGGCCTTCTACCCCATCAACCTCCCAATGGCCAAATTCGGTCCTTTCTGTAACTTTCTTGGGCCGTGAACTAATGTGATGAATCTTGAACATCTCTCGGTCCGTCTTTACGCCGTGGTAGTGCTTTTTTTTTAGCCTATATTTCTTCGGTCGATATTTTAATAAGCCATCACGTGCGTAACCATAAAGCGTATTTGTTGAATAAGGTACACGAGTTGCCATAGCAACTTGTTGTAAAGACCAATCTCTATCTAAATACTCGTTGATAACCTTTTGCCAGTGTCTCGTCATCTTTGTTTTACGCATAGATGCTTTCTTTCGACGGTATTCTGATTGAACCTGGGCCCAATCGGCATTATAGGTAAATATTTCGGTATTTCGAGTGACATCTGGTCGCATAGTATTGCGGTGAATTTCATTATAAACCGTTGAGACTGAGCGATGAATTTTCTCTGCGATATAGGCATAGGTATGCCCTTCTTGTCTTAAAGTTTCAATTCTAACTCGGTCACCATGCTCTAAATGTCTAAAACGTCTCATTTTGTATTTCCTATTTTTATCTACTAATTGTTAACAGAGAAAAAAGTTTGACCCCCACAAACGACTAGGAATCAAACTTTTTAATATTTATTCACTGCAATTATTGACCACTTTTGTTATTGTATATCATCTGGGTTGAACATAGTATTGTCCTTGTTGAAATCCTTCACCGTATCATAATAACATCCCAAATCTTTTAATTTGCCTGTCTTAACTGCATCATAAATTGTATCTAGTGCTTCCGTATCATAATCACTGTTTTTTATGGAATCAGGGGTGCCAAAACTTATACTTGCAGCATATTTTTGTTTTTGAGTCATTTGTGAGTATTTTTCCGCCCACTGGTTCACATAGGTTTGAAAATCCGAAAAAGTCCATTTAGTGAAGTATACATCATTTTTCCCACTACCTAGGGCAATCACATGTCCTTTCATCTTAGCGGCTTTTTTAGCATAGGCTTTTTCTGTATTTTGATCCTTTTCAGATGTTGAAGCAGATGATGCCTTCACACTTGAGGCATAACTTGATGATTGTGCTTTAGGACTGTTTTGTTTTTGTTGGTGCAACATGGCCAATAAAATGGCGATAACAATAATTCCAATAACCACAATTGTGATCCAGATTTTATTTTGCTTTATTTTCTCCATCGGTATACTCCCTAAAATCAACTAACGTTAATTTTACCGTATTAGCCTACAAATTAAAAGTTTCACTTGTCATCTTTACTTGACATGGTCTGTTGAGTTTGATTTTTGGCTTTCTGTTTCGCAATCACACTCTCAGCCCAAGCACGATCCTTTTCTTTTTGTTGCGCTGGTGTCAACGGTTGCGTTACCGTCTTTTTGCCAGGCAATGTACCGCTCAAACGTGGTGTGTTTGGACGTGACATGGTTGCTGGCGTTGCACCTACTCCTTTAGGTTGAACAACTGTCCCACCACTAACAATTGGCCTTTTTGAATTAGTAGCATTAGGTTTGTTTGAATTATTCCCAGTTGGTAAGCCACGGTGTGCATCTGCCATAGAACGGCTCATGTTGGATTGACCTGCTGTCTCTTTTGGATGAGCATTAGGTGAATTTGTCGCAGCCTTTGAAAGTGCTTCATGAACGTTACGTGGTTGAGCAGAAGTAGATGATGTATTACCAGTGGTTGATTTCGGTGTCACAGGTGAATGTCTTTTGTTAAAGGCTTCAACGGCTTGTTGTCCACCAGCAAAGCTATCAGCGACACCACCAGCATAATCTTTGACATTGCCAACGGCTTTGTTCACGCCACCTTTCACTTTTTCACCAGCAGCCCGCCCAGTGTTTTTCAATAAACTACCTGGATGCTTCATTGCGCCTACTGTACGTCCTGCTACCTCAGCGGCTTTAGCTGCCTTTCCTGAGGTTTGTGCGGTACTATCAATACCAGTATCACTTAGGCTATGATCAGTAAGTGCTTTACTATTATCCAATCCTTGAACACCACCTGAATTGGCAATTTTCTTACCTAATTCCCGATTCTTCTTTTTTTGTTCTGGTGAGAGAGCATTCAAGCCTTTACCAATATTTTTCTTAGCCGCTTTAGATGCGCCACCAATCATGTGTGCCGCTTGATTAGCCAATATCATTGAAGCCACTGGATTATGACCAGAACGGACACCAGTCCATTGCTCAATCATTTCAAATCCACCTGCAAGCCCTTTACCACCAGCTAACAGGGCAGCAATCGACAGAATGGTGAACGGCCACATTCCAAGGTTTGGAATGCTTTTAATGGTATTAAAAGCAAATTCAACCCAAGCAAAGAAAAATATTAAGGAAATTGGCATCATTACAATGCCTGTAATTTGTCCCTCAATCATGCCTAAAATTTGCATAACTCGTTTACCTTGTGTGCCATCACGTAGCCCGAAATAAACAATTGAGCCTGCCATGAAAGCCATTTTGTAAACCGAGGCTAGCAAACGCACAATAGCCCCCGCTACAACGATTATAAAGACAATCTCGCCGCCAATAATGCCTAACCAATTGGTTTTCATGACTGGGTATTCATCCGCAAATGTTTTACCCAAAACAAGTGAGTCACCAGTAATGTCAATCATCTTACCATTGCCACCAATCTTTTTAGTGAAAACAGACTTTTGCGCATCATTTAATCCGTCTGTATAACCTGCATCACTCATTACTGAATGATAGTCAGAGCCAGTTATTTTGGCATCCGCATCAGCGAAAACATTCTTATCAAATTTGTACTTAGTCATATCGAAATTGTGTTTGGCCAAATACTTTAAATCGGTTGAATTTCCTTTCCATAATTGTGTGATAATAGTTGGTTGATCAGTGCCAGACACATCTGCCACCGTAGTCGTACCAATATTTGACATTAAACCAATAATCATTGGCAAAGCACTAATCACTGCAACGGTGATGGTGATGCCCTTAGGCCATTCACGTCCTTTCCGACCAGAAGTAGCCGTGTATTGAATCCACTGAACTAGCATCATAATGCCAAAAATGACAAAACCTAAATACAGGAAATCTTTTAGAATATTGCCTAAGTTCCAATCTGTATAGACTGCATTCTTAGGCTCAAAGAAAATATTCATAAAGTCTAACAGTTTAAATGAGTCTTGATAGGCCTCATAAACGGTATTGGCAATGTAATAGAATATCAAAGCAATACTATGCATAAATAGCATAATTAACGTTAAAAATATGTGTGGTAAAGGGCTGAGATACTGCGACCATTCACTGTAAAAATCTGGTGTTGGCCCATTTACTGGTAATGTTTGTGCTAAAGTTTGGAGCATTATTTTTCCCTCTTTTCAATGCGGGTGTTTTCCTGCACGTACATTTTCGTTTGTACTTTAATACAGGTATGGCTCACTCTAGCAGCTTTTAATAAAATGTCATAAGAAGCCCCACTTTTTCGTGAAGACCCCCCCAGTCCCCCTGATCATTAACTTGACGGGCGTGGTTGATACCACACCAGTAAAGTTAATTGGGGGTTCAAAATCCTCACTTCCGTTCGCATCGCCCAAATTGTTCTGTTTGCTCTGTGCCGTTTTCACAATCGCATGATAAAGAGTCTGTAAGGCGCAAGCGCCAAACAGGCTCTATAAAGAAACACAAGGACGTGGCAAGTTGCTGCGCAATCCTTGTGTTGCTTTGGTTATCATGCCAATTGTTACCCGTCACGACGCAACCAGCTCAATTGGAGCGATTGCCAACAGGAAAAAGTTTTGAAATGGAGAAAAAATAATGACCAAGCAATTCTATGATGATTTTAGTAAGTTACCAATCGCCAAAATGGCACAATCAATCGCTGATATGACTTATTTGTTTAATGAGACCAAAGTGCCAACCAGTCACTATAAAGCCCAATTAAGTAAAGGCTTTGAAGAAATGGTTGAAGCGAACGTTAGTATCTCATTAGTCAGCACCATTTTTAACACTTTACAAGCCTTGCAAAAAGAAAGCCCAAAGTTGTTTTATCAAGCTATACTCTGCCTTGATACCAAAGTAAAGCCTAGCAGTATTACGCCTAGTCAATATCAAGCAATGGAATTTACTTGGTCACAATTTGAACTGAACAAAAATAAAAATATGCTCGATAAGGACTTTATCCAAATGTTCAATCAAGTTGAAGAAAATGGACTAACCTATTACACGAAAAACCAACAGAAGACTAATGACAATGAATGATGAAGTCATGGAAAATATAGCCATACGTTACTTTTCATGGTCTGATGACTTTCCTATGGGCGGGAGTGAAATTCATGTCAGTGAGTCCACTAGCAACGACAGTGGCGAAATTGATTTATCAGATGATGAAGCGCTACGTTTAAATTCATTTATCCTGCAAGAATTAGCTGAGGGTAAACACGTTACCCTCAGAACCACCATTTAAGGAGAAAATTATGGCAATCGTCAACGTTAAATATACGGAAACATTGGTTAGGACTGTGGCAGTTAATGTCCCTGATACATTCACAGATGAGCAGAAACTGACACAGGCTGTTGAAATTGGTAAACGTCACTATTTTGACGAAAAAGTTATTTTAGGAGCAGATGATTTAGATTTACGTGAAATCAGTGCAGAGTACAAACAAGAGACAACGGACTACGAGGAATTTTAATCACAGATAGGAGTGTGTTTATGGGTGTATTCGTTTTCAAACTTCTCATGCTAATTGCCATGCTGGTCTATATTTTATATTACCTAGTCGATGTGATTATGATTGCGCGTGAAGATGGTAAGCGGTAAATATTTTTTGCCGTGTTCCCCAGACCCGCAAGCGGGATCAAACACGCTACGCTTGTATGCCTTGCTCTTGGGTGCCACTTCGCTTTGAGTCAAACATTGTGCCACAACCAGTGCCTTGTAAGCTGTGGTGGTTATACCACAGCAACAAGCACTAGCCCAGAATAAAAGGGATTCGTAAATTCGCTACGCTCACCCTTGTATTCTGCGCTGCTTGTGTCCCCATGTTCTTCGTCAAAACGAAATAACACACCAATCACAGGCAGGGCCGACAGGAAATGGTTTCTGCCTGGTGCGTACATAATCAAGGAGAACTACTATGAATCAAATTACCAAAGTTATCACTACTATTGCCGCATCAATTATCAGTGTGGATGTCATCTTGATGGTCATCAATGGCACAATGTTGTATGTCTTACTCACCCTGGCTGGCTTTTATGTCTTAGCTAGCTTGGCTTTTAAGCAGTCCGCTTATAAAACGATGCGTAGCTGGACTAACACTGGTCACCTGCCCCATAAGGAGGAAACTCATGTCAAAACTCACAACTAAAACATTGTCTACCACTAATAATGCCAACAGGTTAGTCATTTTAGAAAGTAATGGCCAATATATTTATCCAGGTTTGGCACAAGCAATCTTTGACGATGCTATTTTTAGTCCGCGTATTTTAAAGCGACTGCAACGTCTTTTTGTTGATCACCCACATGGTCTGAGTGAATCAGGTCATGACTGGTATTTTGGTTACCTGGTCTGCGCTTATACGCAAACGCATTTTGGGATTAAGAACCTATTGAATTATCCCTCAGTGACAAAGGAACTCTTTTCACTCTGTCTGACAAAACTACCCGATTAGGATGATACTAGTATGTTAATTTTCTGTTTATGTCTATTAGCAATGTTCCTTTTTTGGTTATTTGGTCACATTTTAGGAACTTTACTTTATTTATTAATTCTTATTTTTGGTCATCTTTTTAATTACTGGCACTTCTACTTACCCGCTTTTATCGTTGCTTGCATTTGGCACCATATTGGCACCCAAAATATGATTGTTTTCATACTGGGTTTAATGGCATTGGGATTCATATATATAACTGAACTCATTCATTTTGGCAAGCAAAAGTAATTCTCAAAAAAATGTGGCATACATTCAACATTAAATTATTATCTGTTATAGTATTCTCGTGATAGAAATTATTAACATTTGAGTTTCACATTTTGATCAATTAAAAAGTCAATCGCTCCTGTTTAATATATAGGATCAAAATATGTTGGGTTAACTCTTCCTCGGTTTATTTTTATCACTAGACATTGTGTGGCTGTGTGATTGGAGCATTGTCAGGTAGTCTATCTACTCGTCAATTAAGCACATAAATACTTTGTTATTCACAAAAGGCGCTAACTTGCTTAATTTGCAAGTTAGCGCCTTTCGCCTTTTATACAACACTTATCAGCAACTAATCCTACCAAGTATTAAGACAAAGGCTCCAAAGACTTTGTTATAGTTTTTGGACCCATCAATTTTTACACCTTTGAAAAGTTTACATATTGATGGTTTGTATGACTGTTTTTTTTGTACAGTTTAATTGATATACAGGAACATTATGATGCACACGTTACCCTAATTGCTCTCTAAGATTTTTAGAATACTCTTTGTTTTTATAGAAATTTTTTAATTAATCTTGTTGAATATAATTTAAAATAGTTGTGCGCAAAATATTGTTAATCAACTTCGAATTCTATTAATTAATATTTAACATTCTCATAAAAATGTTTTTTATTAATTAAAAAAAGTAAATAATTCTTCTAGTGGTCTCCAATGGACACTATCCGACACACTTTCATCCCACTGAGTATTGTTGTACATTAATCTGTTGAGCTTTTTATCTTTTCTAACAAATGCAAAGCGGGCGTTGCCACTCCACCTACCCTTGACATATTCGCTCAGCGCATTGAATTTCTGTTCTGAATATTTATCAATATTCTCACCATCTGCTCCTTTTGTCTCAATGATGTAGGTAAAACCATCGACACCTTGTACCAAGTAATCTGGAAAAAAGCCCTCTTTCTTAGAACCGTAAACAATTGAAAAATATTGTTCCCCTCGGTCTTTTGACCTATAAAACCACCTAACATCATCAGACTCTTGCATCCATAATTCAAATTCTTTTTCTGGTTGAGATTGTTTCACCCAGTTTCTTGTGGAATACCCTTTATAAATATTCTTATCCAGAATGGTATATTTTTCCTCATCCATAGTAGCATAAATATCAACTTTGGGTGTTTTAAACGGAATAATATCTGCTCTACCTTCATTAATCTCAGTAAACAATACCAATTGCTTTGAAAAAATGCCACTGTCCATTTCAAAGGCATCAGTTCTAATTTTCTTGAAATTGTTGATTATAAAAGCCCATAATTCCAAATTCTTTAGCATTGTAATCGGTGGCTGTATAATTCCTGCTGCTCGATTACTAAATAATTCAACCAATATTTTATTCACATCAGACGGTGAATTTACATGCATTGGTTTCATTATTGATTGTTCTGCATCTAAGAGCCTTAGCCTATGTAAATCAGTGTTTATCGGAATACTAATATCAACATTTTGCAAAGTGTTTTCTAATATATCAACTGATAAATCATCTGAAGTTGCTATTGTCTGACTAATATTGTTACCAAAAATATAACCAGACTTCTGTAGAATTTCTTTATTTTTTTCAGGAACTTTTGTTAGCCCGTACTTAGTGTAGAGATGATTATAAAACTGTCTTACCACTTCTTCATTTGTTACCTTAGCATTGGCGTTCGGCTTTATTGAACTAACACCAAACTCAGGTGACTCAGGATTCAATTCAAAACTCACCAATTTTGTTGCCAAACCTTTATTCATAACGTCCGAAATGTATTGTGGATCATCTGAATAAATATATCCATTATCCAATAAAGGAAGACCATAATGCTTGTGCTCTGGCATTCGCCTAATACGTCCAATAGTCTGTAAAGTAAATGTAGCATCACTTCGCAATCTAAATTTAACAAGTATTTTTGCTCTCGGTGCATCCCATCCAGTTGAAATAGCCTGTTTCATCAATAAATAATTAATTGGACTATTGTTTTTTTCAATTTCTTTGATGTTCAGATGATCATTACTTAACCAACGTGCAATTGTAGGATAATTATCCTCTATCTTTTGCCCAAGCCCTTCAATCAAATAATTTTGTACACGATTAATTAATGCGTTGCGTTCTTCCTTGTTTCCAGCCTTTTCATCTGGAAATTGAATAAGTACTAACGGATTAATTTTTTTCCCTAAATGAGAATATTCCTTACGTATGTCTATTCGTTTTTGATCAGCCAGGTCTAAAAAATACGTAACTGTGTCTGAAATACTTATGTTCTGAGGCACGTCCTGATTTAATGCAATTTGGCGGGTAATTAATCCTTGGGCAATCACATCTTCATCATTTACACGTACAATATCCTTATCAGGTCCATTTGAAAGAGGTGTTGCGCTTACCCTAATTATTTTATCGGCATCAAATAGGTCAATGATTGTCTGAGCCTTTGATGTTTGATCTCTGTGCTCTTCATCTATTATCAAAACAAAATGAATACCTTTTTCTTTAGCATGTTTAATCTGATCAGACAAATTTTCTCTTTCTCCAGACTTCAATGCAATATTAAATTTACTGTTCTTTACCAATTCCCAATTTATGAACGTTGCTGTGTTCGGTAAAAAACCATTTGTAAGAGCATCAGTGAGAAACTGTGATTTTAGTTCCAACGATTTTTCCGATGATTTCTTCCAAGACTGTTCTTCTAGTTCCCCGTTACCAGGAGTCAACCAAATAAACGAATAATCAAATGAGGATGGATTCGTGGATATAATTCTATCCATCAAAGCAATCATCATAACTGTCTTTCCAGATCCTGTAGGAGAATACAACACACTAATTTTCTTGGAAGATTTAAAAAATTTATCCCTTAACGTATTTACAGCTGTCTCCTGAAAAGCGAATAGTGAATAGCTCATAGTCCTATCTCCCGTAGTTCCTTGTTGAAATAATTTTCCGGAATATCTATAATTTTAATACCTTTCTCGTTGATTCTTTGCATCTGTTTTCGGTTTAACATTCCATGAACTTGTTCGCGCATATAAATTTTCTCTATTCCTTCAAGCTTAGTGTGCTCTATAGACTTTAAATTTATGATGATTTTTATCGATGATTTTTCAAGTTCCACGCCATTCTCTAGCTCCACCATAGCCCGAACATTATCTATTAGCTGATTTTCCACGCCGTGGGAAGCTTTACTAATAAAATCTGTTTTAAAGTATTTTAAATTCCCCCCTAAACCAGCAACAGTCTCCTGATAATTTTTTGTTCCGATCAATACAATTGACTGATCAATTAACTTGACATTCAAGGAATCATAATCATTGTTTACACTGGCAATCTTATCGATTTCATTCATCAAAAGTTCAAGCCTACCAGTTTTGCCATCTAAATTTTTAAGTTGAGTAAAGTCTAAAATACGAAGCTTTTTTTCAAACAGTTTGTCAACTATTTTTTCAGGTGATTTGTACCCTAGGATTACACGCTTAATTCTTTCATACGTTATTTTTTCAGCAATATTATTTTCATTGTTTGTAGCCAATATAAATTTGACATCGTCGTTATTTTTTGCGTTCCAATCCATTACAGAATGCCCAGTTGTACCACTGCCTGCAAAAAAATCTAAAACTAGTTTTGCCCCTGTATGTTTGATTAAATATTCAACTAATTCAATAGGTTTGGGATTAGAAAATACATCTTTTTTACCGAAAATCTTTGTTAATAACTTATCCCCATCAGTATTAGTAGCAAAATTGTACAGAATGCTTCGTTCTTTAATTATTTTTTTTGCTTTTGTATCTATGGGCACTTTTTCAAATGGTACTAATCTGTCATTATTTTTTAACCACTCAATATTGTCAGTAGCTATCAGTTTATCCATTCTGCTTTTACCGACACGCCACCTTCCAGGTTCGCCATCGGGTGCAACTGGATAGAAGTCATTTCCATTTGGATTTTTAATTGAAAAATACATGCTTTCACGGTCCTCTTTATGGGCTGATGAACCCCATTTTTCAAGTTTTACCAAGCTGTATCCTCTTTGTAGTGATTTAAAGTCATATTCTTTTTCTACCATTTCATCAATCCATCTGAATTGATTTGTTCTTCTCCAACCGAATATATACTCATGTTCAGTTACAAATGTAGCTCCTTGTTGCCCCCCACCTTGTTTTTTCCTCCAAATAATAGTGCCAATAAAGTTAGCATCCCCAAAAATTTCATTTCCTAAAAGTTTTAGCGTTGCTTGTTCTTCTTCATTTATAGAAATAAAAATAGCACCAGATGAGCTAAGAAGTTGCTTAGCTAAAGTTAACCTACGCTCCATGAAGCTTAACCATTTTGAGTGTAAGAAAGAATCATTTTTTTCTACATAATCATCATTATATTTAAAGGTATTATTTCCAGTATTGTATGGCGGATCGAGATAAATCAAATCTACTTTTCCACGATGAGTTTTCTCTAATAGGTGAAGACTATGAAGGTTATCCCCTTCTAAAATAAAATTATATTCCTTTTCGGGATTCGTAATTATTTCTTTATCTTTATCCTCGGAAAAAATCGGGATTTCAAACTTCATACGTTCTTCAACTTTTTCAGAATGAGGTTCCCAAATCAATCCATACTTTTTGGTATCCAGCAATCTTCTAATTTCTTCTAACTCTTGTATTTCCTTCTCATTCTCGTTGTTTAGTGTCTGCTCTCTGGCAGAACGTTTTTTATCAATCGTTTTGTTTAAATACTCAAGGGCTCGCTTCTTCTCATTTTCGTGCGGCCTATAATCAATTTGTTTTTCCATGAACATTATTACCACCTTTTAAACCAACTTCAATAATAACATGCAATGCCGATTTTCTGTTAATGATAAACATGTATATTGATGTCGTCTTAGTTTGTTTTATGAAAAAAGTAAAATAGAAACTGCGTATTAAACGCAAGAATAAATATTTTTAAAATGTGTAACTGAAAAATATTGAATTTTTGTATGATTGCTTATCTGGCTTACATCCTAAATTAAGAATGGTATTTTTATTCAAGGGGTTAGTTTACTTATACAATCTACCCTGTCCCTTTTACTTTAAAATTGGTTGCACTAGCATAATAACAACGCTATAGTATTAATTATGGAAAATAAATATTTTGAAAACATAAAAATCAAATTGAAGGAACGCCCTAATAAAATTTTCAGTTTAAATCAATGGTTGTTTATAACCGTAAATACCGCTAAATCGATCATCGATAACTCAGATAAAACTCAGTTTGAATATTTGAAAAACTTTTTGCTTTGTAAAACAACGAGTGAGATACAACACTTATTTGACACAATACAAGGCAAATTTGGAGATTTCCGTTTTTCGCAAAGAAATAATCCGAATTATCTTTATCTGTGTTCATTAGTTGCAAAATTCCCAGAAACTATACTAACAGATGATGAACAAGAAACAATCAACACTTTTTTTGACATAAATCAATACTTAATATATGAATTATAAATAGCCTGATCAATTGAAAAATCAAACTCTCTTAACGTTAGTGATTGGTCTAAAATTTAATCCCTTGTGAAATTTCAAAAGGCTAGTAATCAAATAAAGCTTCCGAGAACTTTGTGAAAATTTTTTGGAAGCCCTATTTTTTTACACTTGTTAAACGTTGATACAGCAATACTTTGGATAGTCATTGTTATGTAAAGTTCAATTGGTATACAGGAAATTTATGAGTGCCCTTCCCTAATTACTCTTTATTTTTATAGCAATTTACTTTCAATTAAGCTATGGAAATATCATTCACAACAATCACCCGAAAAATGTTATTAGTGGATTTCGAACTTAATTAATTAAAACTCGAAATTCCCATAAAACTATTTTTCAATAATAAAAAAAGTAAATAATTATTCTAGTGGTTTCCAATGAAGATAAGACACTTCTTGACTATTTCAAATTCTTTTATTTTTTACGATGATTCCATAATAATAATGGGTTGCTAAAATAACTTGACAACAAAAAAATGGCAAAACATGGCAAATTATTTTTTAAGCCAAAAGTTAGTTGAATAAAAAAAGCTAAACTTTTTATAAACAGAATAAAAATAAATAGAAAAACTTAATGATTTCTACCAATGTAAACAAAATCAATTAGAGAATGTAATTTTTTTATTTCAGAATTACATTCAAAACTTTTATTATTACTGTAAAAAGTAAATGCTGAATCGAATGAATCATAAAGCTTTCCCTGCTCATTAACCGACGTTTTTGGATCATCAATTTTGTTTTCCAACAAATCATAAACATTGTCAAAGCAAGGAAATTTTATACTGATTACAATTTGTCCGAAATCATTTTCAACTCCACATTTTTCAATATAATTAGTAATTTCTGAATTAGTCGGATACTGAATACTTCTTATTCGTGACTCGTTATTATGGAGCCATAAATAAGCAGACTTTTTGCCATATGTCTTTATTATTGCAAGTATAAATTTGTTTAAAATTTGTATATTTGCTGGATCATCTATCAATAATCTATCAAGCGTTTTAAATCGTATAATAGGAGGTAACAACGAAAAGTCACTCATGACCTCATTTTGAGTAGTAAGTTTCATTGGATGCTCATTAAAGTAATCAACAAATTGGTAAGCAATTAAGTCAAATATAGCATCTAATGCTTCATCGTATTCTTCAAATGAAAACTCCTCTGTACGTTGAGTATGTGTCGCTTCATTCGCCAATTTTTTTATTCTATCAATAATTTCAATTAGTTCATTCTTTCTATCTTCGGACAGAATACCCACCTTCAGCTTCGCCAAAAATTTCTCATTCTTTAACTCACCTAGTGTAAAGGGAAATTCAGAACCCAA
Source organism: Leuconostoc sp. XM4 (assembly GCF_055698815.1). NCBI lineage: Bacteria > Bacillati > Bacillota > Bacilli > Lactobacillales > Lactobacillaceae > Leuconostoc > Leuconostoc sp. XM4. The sequence continues at coordinate 1,238,879 of NZ_CP134507.1, forward strand.
GTTCAAAATTCGTCTAACGTTTATTTCTGCGTATTTTCTTAATTCAGTTAACTTTGTTTCTATAGAGTTATCATCGTTATCCGCCGCTTTGATTATATTCAAAATTCTTGGAGTATATTCATTCTCATCAAAGTTATCCATAATTTTTCCCCAATAATCGAAATACCGTTAACAAAATTACGTTTCGTTATATGCCAACATATATATCTGTTAACCTTAAAGGTGTTGCTTTTTGAATTAAAATTTCTTAGTTTTAAGATGTTTTGAAACACGTCCAACAAATATAGTTTTTTGTGAATTATCAATGTAAATAGACCAATTTCTATTCAACTTTAAGTGAAAATATATTTCTTTATCTTTCCCACTAAACTTTACTATTCGTTGCGTTTTTAGCTTTTGATTTTGCTTGACAGACATTGACTCATCATGAATTTTGTAATCCTCAAATCTCTTCCTGCCAAAAATAATTTGTGAAAAAATTGAATAAATTTTGGTTTGAATGTTAATAGGCGCTTTGACAATTTGAGATTCAAAGTTATCATGAAATAATATCTCTTCAAAATCATACACATTATTCCCACCACGAGAGAACCTATCACCATTCAATATTTTTTGCTCTAATATATTATGACTCCAATAATTTTCTAAATAATCTAAAGTACTATCATCATCAAAAACGTTGTTTAGTCGCATCGAAAAATTGTTACCAACAACGTCAATATAATCCGTTTCCCAATTCTGACCCAAATTTGGAGAAACTAAGCAAAAAAAGACATTTTGAACAGGCTTGCATAAAGAGACAACATCAGGGAGTTGTCCAATTACTGGTGAACTAAAATGGACAGGTCCCGTTTCCTTAGCATGAATGCTTGCTAAAAATAAAGTTAAAATACTTCTTAGACTAGAATCTGAACAAACAATTGGGTCTGCAAGTATCTTCTTCATGTTTTTGTCGTAATTCAAGGTTACTTCATCAAATTTTTGAATAAGATTTCTCATTGCGATTAATGCGTTAATTCTCTTTACCAAAATGTCTCTGTCTAAATTGTCAAACAATTGTGTATTACAATAAAATTCAATTCGATTCATAGTAACTCCAACAATTGTTTTTCATATTGATCAAAAAAGCCATCTAGGGATTTACTCATTCTGCCATCAGAATCAATTGACAGTGGCTCAAGTCTAGCGACATTCTTAAGAAAAAGAATACTTAAATCAGTCATTGCTAAATCAGAATTTTTAACCAAAACTCTTAGTGTATTTATGACATGATCACTATGAGTTTCCATAATTACTTGATTATCCATTTCATAGGCAAGTTTATTTATTACTTTGACCAACTTTACTTGTGCACTAGGATGCAAATGGAGTTCAGGGTTTTCAATACATATAGTTGATTTATAATTCGAAATAAGTGTTAGTAGCAGAGGTAATGTATATTTAATACCAGTTCCAACATGGTCAATTTCGACGTCATCGACGAGAATTTGGTAACTATCATATTTCTTATTGATTTTAATGTCATTTTTGATTAACCCTATTTCAACCATCAGTTTCGAAATCTTTTTAATCAAACCATCATCTGATAGTGATTGAGAATTAGAAAATAAATAATCAGCAAAGAAAGGGTTGCCACTTTCAGGTACATAACCTGATTCAATCCAGCCCCCCTCTTTTTGTCTGGTAGTACTTAGAAAACGATCAGCCCTAATAAAAATAAGATTCAATTCATTATTACGCTCTTGGTTCGACTTAACAGATGCATAATTATTTTTCGGAGCACGTTGGAAAAAAAACTCGGAATATACTTTTTTCTCACCATCAATTCCGATTTCAAATGATTCAGAGTTTGCATCATTTTTCAAGAGTTCACTGAAGCCTATGAAATCCCAATCTTTTTTGAATCTCAAATCAATTGTGAACTGTGCATTAGCTTTCATGGAAAAAAGCTTTAGAGACTGTATTATTGTTGATTTGCCTGAAGAATTTGTTCCAGTCAATAAATTTATTTTTTTAAAATTAATAGTTTGATCAGAATAGCATTTAAAATTTTTTAATGACAAATCTTTAATCATGATGAATGACTCCTCGTTATTTTGTTTAATAATTTTTTGATTTGTGAATCTACAAATTGAATATTTTTGGTATTATTTGTCGCTGATGATATAGACAACAACAGTTCTGAGTCAGTATTTAGAATATTATCAAGATCAGACTTGAATATTCCAGCTTCTTGATTAGCTGGAATTTCAATGTCGACATTTAGCAAATTAATTAGTATTTGAGTATATAGCAAAGTATTGATTGGGCCCTTACGTTTAGTGTAAGGCTTCCTAAAGGCGTCCTTGCCAAAAAGCCAATATGCTTTAAATAAAACTTTATAGTAAACATTTTGAATTTCATTAAGCTCATAATTATCCAGATTTTTCATATGAATTAACAGTTTATCCAAGAATGTATTCATATTTCCGTTATAGTTAATTTCATGTTTAACTTGCCACAAAAATGTACCTGCAAATCTCAAAATAAACTCGTGATGAACAAATCTATTGGTATTTACTGAGCTTGAGACTAACTCCTTAAAGTATTCATTTTCTTCAATTTTTTTATAAAACTCACGAATGCGGTTTGAAGTTACCGAATTTCGAAGTTCTTGTGGTGATAACCTAATTCCGGTCGTATTTAATCTCTTAAAAATATCAAGTTTGACTTCATCCGGAGTACTGGAATTTATAACAAAACAAGTTATTTGATAATCCCTTATTCTTCTCTTAATGTGTATCGGAAGTTCTTTATCACTATTGCGAATTTTTTTATATTTGAAGCCATTCAAATTCGACAGGTATTCCAAACCACTGAGTTTAAGATCCCCTGACATAAATTCATAAATAGCATTCAATCTTTGTAATCCGTCAGCTGGTAAATAGCTTTCTGAACTGTTTTGATTCAAGTAAATTGACGGTATAGGAATATTTAATAGCATCGATTCAATCAACAAACTTTTGGCTCTATTTGTCCACACAAAGTTTCTTTGAAAATCTGGCCTTAAATTAATAGTTGGTTCTTCCTCCCCTTCATAACCAGAAATGTAATTAAAAAGAGTTAGAACGGAAAAAAGTTTTAATGCATATCCAACATTTTCAGGATTATAAGGAGGTTTGTCAATATCATCATCATCTAACTCAGTACTTTCTAATCCATCTAACTCCCGTTCCGATTTCTCATTGAACTTTTTTTGATAAAACTCAATAATTTGATTTTTAGGGATTGTACCATTGTAATTTTCAACGACGTCATAAATATCGGTATTTTCACCAATTTTTATTTTGATATCTTTATCGATTAAGATATATTCATTATCTGCTTTTAAATCCATTTACAAACCACCTTTGACTGTGTTTTTTCACTTACACTATTAATCAATCTACAGCTAGATAGCAGTCGACTCACAATTCGTATTAAAAAATTACTTATATAACAATATTAATATAAAGACTTTTAACCATTTTATGTCCAATATTATACTCGTTTGGAATCATTAATCAAATACGCTTCAACTATTTAAGGTAAGAAACAATTTTAAAATTCATTTTCTTAATTAAATACAATTTAAACATTGTTGTTTCTAAGACAAGAGATACAACAAATACATAATCAAAACAATTCTGAATATTGTTAATTTATAAAAAGTCTATCTTTAACTACTATGAACTCTAGAATGGAATTACCTATTTATGGGGATTATTTGACTACAACCACTTCGATTTGAAACATCTTGAAGCGCTTAAATATTAAAATATCAAAAGAAAAAGATATAATTAAATTTTTCTACAATTTAATTATATCAAATTCATTGTTGTCAATAGTTATCATTTCCAATAGCCTATCCAATCCTGCATCAGTGACTTCAAATTTATCAGCCAACATTTCTTTTCGATTTTGGTCAAACGTCTTAGGCGTAAAACGTCCTGATAAAATACTGGTTATTTTTTGTGCAACAGATGGCGCTGGCAAGTGATGATATTGATCGCTTTTATCATTCGCATATATTGTTAAATAGTCATTGATTGTCATGAATTAATCCTCTATCTTCCCCTTGAGACATGATTTTCATATTCCTCTTGTTGTCGTTCCACAACCTCTTTGTGTTGATTTTCCATAAAGCGCCGCTCAGCGGTTAATTCAGCGCGTACTTCTTGTTGCCAAATTCTACTAATTTTATTAATTGAGCGGTTATTTTTAAAAATTTGAGGCTCTGATTTACGATTTAAGACAGCTTGATTATTCATTGAATATCTTTGCTTATCAATATCTTTTAAAACCTCAGAACGCCATTGAGAGCCATTTAACTCTTTGTGAGAGTTTTGCGTTTTTATTCGTTCAAATATTGGTGCCAACTGCCGATCAATCGTCTCTGACTCTTCTATGTCATTCAAACGTCGATACAATTGATTAGCTAAGCGTTTTTTAAGTTCTGCCTCTTTATTCTCGGACCATTTACGTTGCCCTTTCCTCATCACACCCTGATCTTCGATATTAATATCGTCGTATTTTTTAGCCAACGAGACAAACCTATTGTAAGCGTTTTCTTCGCTATTTTGCAAGACTTTTTTAATTAAATCATTGGTTAACAAATTGGCTTTACCCATCCTACCTCTCCCACTGTTCAGAGTTGTATTACCAACTTGCCATTTGCCATGCATCTCTTGTGGTAATGCCTGATAAATTTTTTTGATATGTTTAGCATATTGATCACTGGTTAAATGCTGGTCTGTACTGGCAATGATTTCATCTTTACAGGAAGCTACACCTTTCAATATTTCTTGTCGCCTATTAACCTCTGATTCAGACATTAACTGATTGCGAAATTGTCGTTTAGCCTTCTCAATTTTTTTTAATGGTATGACACCAACTTGCTGTCCTTTATATGGCCCAGTTTGTTTTAACATCTCAGGGCGAGTTTCAGGACTGATTTTTGCAAACCATAGATGCATATTTAAGTGGTCCGTATCTTGATGAATAACACCAAACCATGCCACATCTTCTGGGGTTTCTCCTAAGGGCAAGCTAAAGCCCTGATTAATTAATTTTTTGGCAACTTCTTGCTCTGCGCGTTTTAATTTGTTTTGATCTAATATTTTTGTTTCAGGCTCATAGAGTTTATTCTTCACTAACCAATCACCCCTGATAGAAAAAGCCAACTCATAGATATTGTTGCCATTTTGTTGTGCTTCATCCAGTCTTTTTTTTAAACGAGAGATATCATGGTTATCATAGTTTAGCTTGTCATGACTAAATACTGGTTGATTTTCAGTAACTGCGCTTGAACGTGTTGCATAGCCCTGACTACGACTACCTTCAAATTGTTCTGACAACGTTATCACATCCTCTATTGTGCCGTTATTGGCCTCACTAGTTTTAACCTTGCCATTTTGGTCTTTAAGAGAGTAATCAACTAACTCACTATACTGCCAACCATTCTCGTTAGCGATATTCGCCGTGACAAAATGGGCCGGCATATTCACCATAGCTGTCTTTTTTTCACCCATTGTAAATGCGCCTAATTTACCAGTCTTCACCATTCTCAAGTGCCTCCTGAATTTCTTCTAGAGATGAAAAATCTTGTTTATATTTTTTAATTAAGTCAAAACCGTGTTTAACTGATATCTGTAAGATATAGTCAATATTGTTATACGACATTTGATAATTATTTTTTAAGATCAAAGCCATCTGAGCTGTATAGTAATTTGTTTTGTCCCGTTCATATTGACTATCCGCCATCTCATTAGCTTGCTCTGGATGATGCCAATTAAACTCATCAAGCTGCTGTATATACTGTGCAAGTTGAACTTCTCTTTGTGTTTTGTTCTTAATCGTCATCTATTTGTCCTCCTGCTTGATGATATTTTTTGATCAGCTGCTTATCACGACTACGAATCTTTTTATACTCAGCATAGGATTGTGCTAACTCATTGTTTGGATTGAGTTCTGTTGGTGCGCCAAATTGTTGAAACTCTGTTGGATTGATTGGATTAATGGCATATTTGACAAAGCCATTATCTAAATTAATCCCTTCTGGTATGTACTCTAATTGTCGCTGTTGCATGGTTAACAGAAAGCCGAGTAACGTCTCGATATTGCTGAGCTGTGTGTCCCGTTTTTTGTCCGCCTTAGAGGGGCCAGTGTGATTTACCTTCTGGGCAAGATCACTATAATTCAACTTTGCATTGCTAGGACTTAATGCAATGTTTTCTACGAAAAAGTGCAATGCAAATTTGTAGATGCCGCCTTTTGAAAGTTGTCCATTTAAAGCAGCTGGATGACGTTGCACCCAATGACTCATCTGCTGAAAATACCACTCTTCTTCTCGCGAGTTTCTGATATTGATTGCTTTGGATTGCACGTTGAATACCTGCTCATCAACATCCATTTCACGAACTACGTTATCAATAAAATCTAACTCTGATTTCACTTCTAGCGGAATATCTTCGGGTAAGTAAGTATCGTAAGCCTTCAGTAAATAGTTTTTTCGCTTCAACAGTGTTTTCATGTGTTGTGCTCTAATTTCAACAGTGTCTTTCATAATTTGTGTCCCTACTTTCAAGATAAATAATTATATTGTGTAACCAATATCAGTAGCTCGATTAACGTGATGACAATGAGCTGCCTACTAGCATTGGGTTTCATTAATTTGTCTTGAATGCGCCAAACCTTGATACCATAAATCACATCCATACCCAAGTGGATAATGAGGGCAAAGGGCATTACTAAGATACCGTTAGGAATATTAAACTTTTTAAAAAAACAAGCATATAGCAATATAAACACAAAACTACCAATGGTACTTTGTATAATGATCAATAGCTTGATCTTTTTACTATCGTTAGATATTTTTTTATTTTGCATCATTAGCTTCTTTCTCGGCCGAACCGTTTAAATAATTAATTTTCCAATCATCCTCAACATTGAAAACGTAGACGTTAAATTTTAAATTTCCATCACCTGACTGTGCCATCATGTGAACACCACGAGGGACTAACTCAACATTTTTGTAAACTGGTGTGACTTGATACCGAACATAATTATCTTTCGATTGATGTAAGTAATCGGCCACTTCTGTTTCGTACGTCACCATACTTTTAGCTTTGACATGGCTATCTGCGTTCAACTGTCGTGTCCCCGTGATCAAGTTTTTTACTTCGTTATTTAGTCCAGTAAATTGATATCCAATCAGATGACTACGGTTGTATAACCAGTCTGTGTTATTCGTACCCGTTTTAATGGCATGGTAGCCTGTTGTTTTAATCGTTAACCGTTCACGTGCTTGATACTTTTGAGATGGTGGCATCAGCTTTTGATTTAATAAGGCGTTAGCAACCTGTGGTCTGCCTAGCCAATCTAGTGACGAAAGTTTTTGCCAGCCACCCTGTTTAATTTGCAAATCCTCTTGACTAAATGTTGGTTGATTATTGTTGACCTCGACAACGGTTTGGCCCGTATATTTCAAATTAACTAACTCATCATTTTGTGTCGGTGAGCTACTTTGTTTATCAATATTAATCAGTTGTGAGTGAGACCCTATTGCGACTATTTTTTGCAAAATCGACACACGGTTTAAATACACAACGCCTGTCAAAATGACAATAACTAATAAAATTCTTCTCGCAAATCGACCACGTTTATAATTTTTCATCTGCACTCCTTTTGTTTATTCAAACTCATCAAAGTTAATCGACTTTGGCAAATTTTTTTCCTGAGGGCGAGCCTTGTTTTGTATTTGCTCAATATCATCTGCCAATGGTGGTAAATAAAAATCTAAACGTGAAATAATCTTTTTAGCTAACTCACCAAAGACAAGCGTGTTGTCATTATGGGCTTGAATTAAATTATTGTTTGCATCAATCAGTTCATCAATATCCGCATTCAATTTTTTTGAAGCATCTATTCTTTCTAATCGTTGCGCATAGGCTTCAATTAGCTCTCGAATTAATTGATTAGCTGTCACGTCTTCTTTCAACGCATGTTCTTCAATAATTTCTAGTGCGTGCTTATCAATATTTTTAACTGTTTTAGTTATCCCTGACATACAACCTCCATAAAATTATTTAGTGAACTAGGAACAGGTTAAGGGGAAAGGAAATCCTAATCGGATTTATCCCGCCGTTCGGGCCTTTCAAAGGATTTCCAAACTATTGTCGTGTAAAGGCATTTCTTTACGCCTGTTTCACTATTTCTTTACGCTCAACACGGATAAAAAATAGCTCTTTTGTGAGCTTTTTTCATGATTGTACTTTTACAAATCAATTGGTTTTGGCAACAACGACTTGCCATCTTCAACTTCCTTTTTTGTCTTTTGATATTGACTAATATTTGTCTTGGCACGTTGGATATTATTTTTCGCATCACTAACTTGTGTCCGTATTTGAGTAATAGCATCACGCGCATTATTAATGCTCGTTTGGGTATCGGAGTCATCAGATTGTGCGAGTATTTTTTGGTACTTTTTGATTGAAGCCTGTTGTTGATCAATTGCTTTTTGGTATTCAACAATCGCGTTCGTATTCTTTGAAATCAGTTTTTGTTGTGCCGCTATTTTAGCTTCACTTTCACTAACTTCGAGTTTCCTTTGAGTGGCAAATGTTAGCGTATTTGATTTAGAAACTTTGTCACGATTGATGATGAATTTACCGCTGGTTGTATTACTATTTGCAGCCGTTTTCTTTGCACTTGAGCTGTCAACAACTACGCTACTTGGTGCTTCGACTGTCGCCGTGTTGATGCTTTTATCATGAGCTGTTAGTGTTACAGCATTGAAGTTATGACTCAAGTTTTTAAATTGAACGACGAGTGTATTATTTGAAGTTGGTACGACACGACCAGTGACTTGATTCCCACCATGATCAGTCATAGCAGTAAATTTAATTTTGCTAATATCGACCAAGTCTTGGTCAGAAACAGCACCGTCAGAAATCGTATAATGTAATTCCAACACGCCATTATTTTTATTAAAAACACTTTTTGTTAGACTAGCTGTTTTGTTCAAAGTGCCAAATGAAACAGGTGTATTTAATTCCGTACTTGGCAAATTTGAAGGTCGAGGTGTGATGCTAACCAGCACAGTTGTCCCGAAAGCTATCAGAATAAATAGGCTAAATATGCCAATTAAATTGCGACGCTGATGCTCCAAAAACCAAGTACCAAAGCGACTAAATCTTTGAAAGATATTTCTAAATTTATCAGCTATTGTGATTATTGCAGACATTTTCTTACCCCTCTACATATTCAAATGCGTTGCTACTAAAGTCAGGGTATGGTGGCAAATCATTATCGGTCATTTCAGTCCTCTGAGTATCAGCAACCTGTGTTTGATCAACATACTTTTTTGACGTCGGATTAGATTTATAGATGCGGAATTGTGTCACTTGATTTTGCATGGCATAGATTTTTTGTCCAGTGTTTTTATCAGTGTAATTGTGGTTGCGCATCACAAATTCAACCTCAACTACTTGACCAACATCAGTCACATAATCACGAATCAATTCTGCCGTTTTGTTAAAAGCCACATAACCAATGTAGGTGGCTTTGCCATCTTTTAAATCATTAATAGCTAATTTGAAGTAGGCAATTTTGGTTGCTTTTTCACCTCTTACGGTGAAGTTTACGTCACGAACTAAACGTCCTACGTGATGATTATTTTGCATAATAATTGTTCCTCTTTTGTCTTAGTATTTTTAAAATTGGCTCAGCTTGGGTTGCTAAATAATCACGCATAGCCGTTGACAAAATAAATACTTCGGTATCACATTGAATCTGTTGACTTGTTAAATCTTTGACGATTGTACAACCAACATAATGGTTGCCTGCTGAGTCGGTAAATAGCTTTCCTTTGATTCTCATGCTCCCTTCACCATGCCAATAGGAAACCAATTTTTTGTCCAAATCAATATGATCACCACATATTTTCTGAACTCTAATAACGTAGTATTTTTTGCCAGCCATCTTCTTTTGAGCTTTCTTTTTAAGCGTATTTGTTTTCGTCATGTTGTTGCTCCCGAGGTTTAGCTACTTGATGAAACGGTAAGCGATAATTTTGCATCAATCTTTGGATCACCCTAAATGATTGATAAGAGGTACGGTATAACCTCACTGCACCATCACTTTCTAATTCATGATTTTCAATGGCTTTAATCACTTGTCGGCTGAGTTCACCTGATGAGTTAGCCACAAAAAGTATATCTGCGTTGAAAAAGTCTACTGCGATAAAAATATTGTATTGGTTTGCCATTTTGTCTCTCCTCACTCAATTTAAAGTTAGAACCCCGATACTGATTGACTTGTTGTAACAGCGATTTTTAGACGATTTTCAAGTCCCTTAGCAAAATAATTACCGTATTGGTTAATATCAACCAAGTGATCCCGCATATACTCCAATTGCTTACCACCAATCTTTAACAAAAATAATTTGATACTGTCGTCACCTTGCAACTGCTTTTGTAGTGCCAAAACAGAATTATCTTTTTCAAGCTCACTTGTTAAAAATTTATAACCTCGATCAAGTGCAGAAACAACAGTTTGTGCTTGTTCGGGTTCGTTCAGCAGTAAGTCAGGAATCAAGGTTTGAACTACTACTCTTAAGGCTGGATTGTTCTGAATTGTTTTCCCGATAACCACCAAAGGTTGTTGAAAATTATTTGAACTCTTAATATTATTTGTTTCATCCTCATCCAAAGAATCTGTTTCAGTATTAATCAACTCAGTATTACTTAACTCAGTATTACTAGTGTCGTAATTTGCGACTTCTTGAAGTCTCGTTTTACGACTTCCGGTATTCGCATTTTGAGACTTCCGGAAGTCGCATTTTGCGAATACCTTGGTAATATTGACATCATGCGACTTTTCTGTGACATCTTTAATTTCTAAGTTGCCAACATAAATACGATTTGGCTTGTTGAGACCTTGTCGTTCTTCTTCTAAAAGTCCGTACTGTTGTAATTCCTTCTTGATTCTAATAACCTTGTCTTTTCCAACGCCCAACATTTTAGCCAGCTTGTCGTTTGGATAATATAAATACACATTGCCAGACTCATCAATCCATTTATGTTTGATAGACAATTTGAAACGTTCTTTCAAAATGCTATAAGCCATTTTGGATTCAATTCTCATCTGCTGATAAGGTTCAGCAACAAATAGAGCTTTTGGAACCATAAAAAATTGTTCACTGGTCTGAACTTGGTTTAGGCTAATTCTTTGCATATTCTTTCCCCCAATCAGTCACATCCGTCTCGATACTCATTAATAATCCTCAACAATTCAATTTCGGAAATATCCAAGACTCTGGCTACTTTAGAAATTTCGTCCCCGTATATTTTGACTGTTCCTCGCTCAATTCTGGATAAACGGCTTCTATCAATTTTCATTAAATCGGCTGCTTCATTTTGTCCCATCCTTTTAGCCAATCTTTTCTGAATCAAAAAATCACCTAATTTCATAATTGCTCTCTCCAATCAAATATGAGTTACTTTTACTACTCTTTTTCTGGTACAATATACTTTCCACAAAAATCATGAAATTATTTGACGCTTATTTTGGTCAAAAAAAAAGCATCCTACTCTAAGAGTAGAAATACTATCATATCAATCATTAAAACGTTATTTTAGAGTAATATTCTATTTCATAATAGAATGTACAACTAAAAAGGTTTCTCTGTCTAAACAGAGAAACCTTTAAAATTTATTTAGGTTTGACTAGTTCATCATATCGTTCAACAATCACACTAACATTTTGTTGTCCTCTATAAATGGCATAACCAATGATAAAAACAATTAAAATATTGATTGTGCCTAAAACTAATCCTGTACCAAATAACCAAACATTTCGATGGACAAAGAAATAAGTAAGAAGAATGCTTAGACCAACAATCATTGAGAAAAAGGATTGCCAATGTTGAAGATTTTTAATCATTTTCTGCTGATAAGAGATTTCACTTTGATATCCCTTGTCCAAATTTTGTATGCTCTTTGCCATAATAAATACCTTCTTTATGTCTTAATAACTTAGTCCAGGATTGAAAAATCCAACTAACACGCCGATCAAAGCAACAACCACCAAAATGAGCATAACCCGAATAGGTGAAATGTTTTTCTTAGCCATTAACCACCAACAAAATACAATAAACAAAGCGGTCAATAATCCTGGATACACCGAGTCTAATTTGTCTTGCAAAACTAAGTACGCTTTTCCAGATGAGTTTGTTAATTTAAAGGACGTTTTTACGGTCACCCAAGTGGCAGCGACGCCACCGACAACCATACCACCGACGGTTGCAATCGCTTTACGAATCGCTTTTCCTTGAGCGCCAACTAAAATTCCTACCGCCTTATCTCCTAATTCATAACCTTTGAAGTAAGCAAAACGCATACCGAAGTATCCAAGTAAGTTCCAGACAATAATATAAAATATTGCACCAAGCGGTGATCCACCGTCGGACATCCCCAAAGCAATTCCAAGAATAACTGGGATCAATGTGCCGACAACTAGTGAGTCCCCAATTCCTGCAATTGGCCCCATTAAACCGGCTCGTAACCCATTGATTGTTGTATCATCAACATTGCCATGATTGGCTCTTGCCTCTTCCAAACTAGCCGTAACACCGACTATAACAGTACCTAACTGTGGCTCTGTATTGAAAAAAGCCGTGTAGGTTTTCATTGCCTTTTCTTGATCTTCCTTGTTGTCATACAATTCTTCCACAATAGGCAACATTGAAGTCAAATAACCAAATGTCTGCATGTGTTCTTGAGAGAACGCTGTAAGATGGCCATAAAACCAGTAATGAAACGACTTGTTTAAAGTCTTACGAGAAATTTTCTTTTTTTCTAAGTTATCCATCTTAAATATCCTCGTCTTCCTCATCATCGTCGGTCACATCAGTATTTGATCCCGGAGACGCAACTTGTCGATTGGTGCTAATTGCCATGTCTAACTTGTATGAAATCATGGCGAAAATTAATGAAACCACTGTCACTGAGACCAAGTTCAAACCTAGAGAAGCAGCAAATGTAAAGCCTACGAAAAACGGAATGAAATCAAGTGGGCTATCTACTATTTGCTTCAACAAAATTGCGATACCTACACAGGGGAGTAAGGCACCAACTGTGAACAAGGTTTTCATTGGAATACCATCCATTGGTAATGCTGTCTTCAATGCAGTAACAGCACTAGACCCAAAATGTGTCATGAATAGTGTTGGAATAAATGAGAAGAAAAAGTGTGAAATCCATGGTAGTCCCCAATCCACAACATACAATTTCTTAAATTGCCCTTTTTCAACTGCTCGCCATCCAATGTGTTGCCAAACCAAGTTCATAGTTGCTGTTCCGTAGAACAACACCGTTCCAACAGTTCCGACTAATGTACCCATTGATTTAGCTAAATCAGCAGCATTTCCTGATGTTGCTACTAATCCTTGAGCATGAATAGCAACCATTGCTAATGGTATACCGATATAGGAGACCGCTCGAAGATCCGCCGAAACAGTGCCTCCAGGAGTAACCAACGCGATATAGACTAACTGCATCGCGACACCAGCAGCAATACCTGTTTTAAGATCTCCCAAAACCAATCCACAGACTAAGCCACCCACTAACGGACGCCCTAGTGTATAATTTCCAATTGTGGATCCTGCCATACCTGGCATGGAAGACAAACTTGCAAAAATACCTAAAATACTTGCTTGTACCCAACTAATTGTCATATTTCTAACCTCTTTTTATGTTAGACTACAGATTAAATTTTCCTCTAAAAGCATCCCAATAGCCAATTGATACATCTGGCAACAATTGAAACTTAACTTGGTACCCTTTCGCTTGAATATCATCAAATGCTCTAGCTTCCTCAGACGTAATAGACTGATTATTTCCTAATTTCACTGCGTCAGGCCGATCATTGGCTGGACCAACAATCACCGTTTTTACATCATCAGGCTTGAACCCAAAATCAACCAAAATTTTCTTCATATCCTGTGGTGTTTTCGTAATTAGAAAATATTGTCGATCAGAATCCAAAACTTGTTGAGCTTTTTCTTTAAAGTGGTCTAGTGTCCAAACAAACGTTTTCTTTTCTGAGGCACTTTTGAATGCATCCTTTAGAATAGGATTTGTGGCTGCTGCATCATTAACTGCTATCAAGCCATCACAAGGATATTCTTTAGCCCAACGGGTCACGGTCTGTCCGTGAATAATTCTATCATCAATACGTACAAATGAAATACTCATAATTACTTCGTCCTTTCAAATCTCATCATCGTCCTCTGGATCATCATTAATCTCAAATTGTTTCAACGCAGAGGCTCCTTCACGTAATACATTGCTAATTAGTTCGTTTTTACTGGAACTGTCTTTCAAAATAGCAGCATTGAGTGCCATTGGGAAATTCATCCCACCAAGAACAATTGTACTTTCTAACCTATTTTCTTGATTCAATACGTTTACAACGGTAGTCAGTGGACTACCGCCGATGATGTCCCCTAGAATAAGCAATTCTGAATTTTGTTCAAGTGTTGATAATAAAGATTTGAAACGATTTTCAAAATGATCTGTATCTTCACCTGATTGGAGCCCTATTGCTTTCACAGTTTTAATACCATCACCAACAAACATTCCCAGAGCGTCCTTGAGCCCCTCTGAGAACTGGCCGTGGCTAACCAAAATAAGATAGTTCATTCTTTTCTCCTATCTTTCATAAACGGAATGTTGTTTCATTTGTTACTATGAAACCCTTTGTCAGGTATTATGTAAGCGCTTGCATAACCTAAATCTTATTCTACTCTTACTATCGATAAAATACAATAATAAATAACAATATTATATGAAGTCTCTCATAACTAAAAAACCATAGCTCTTTGCTATGGTTCGTCATGTATTTCCTTTAAAGATGTAGACATCTCAAGTATTTTCTTTCTGATGTTTTCCACAAATAACAGCGTTTCATCATCAATGCCATTTTCAAAGGTCCAGTTAAGCGTGTCAAAGACAATACTAGCGCCAAATTTTGCAATCAATTCGTTATACTTCAAAGATGATTTTTCACTGAGATACCTCAGCCAATGCTGATATAATGTATCCTCAAATTTTTGTTTTAAATTAAATTCCGGTTCATTGATTGTAAATAAAGCTCGAATAATCTGTTTGTTGTTGACTAATTCATTGTAGAAATGTGTAATCGTTTCTTCAAATTGCCCAGAAATCAACCCCTCAATCCTTTTATCCACAATTTTTTCAAATACTGAAAACTGTGTTTCGACAAGCTGATTTAAGAGGTCATATTTATCTAAATAGTGCAGATAAAATGTTGATCGGCTTGTCATAGCTTGCTTACAAATTTCTTCCACAGTTATTGATTTGAAATTTCGTTCATTCAGCAAGGTAACAAAGGCCATCTCAATGTTTTTCTTCGTCTTTATTTTTCTAATATCCGCCATACAAAATAATCCTTTTCTGTCCATAACTAGACAGGTCAAATCATATCGTCCATTTATGGACATTACTAACATCAACTGATAATTGTTTGACCTTATTTTATTAATTATAATGAGTTTAACAAATAAAGAAAGAGGTACTAATATGTTTTATGAATATATCAAAAATAATCCACAATGGAATTTGCAAATAAATCGTCAACTTGAAGGAATCAAAGAAAGTTCAAAAGTGAAAGATGATTTAAAAATAATCATACCTAAACTAACAAATGACGCTTCTTGGTACAAAACTTGGTTCTCATTCGGTGAATTACGCGAAAAAGAAGAAGATCATGCTCTCGCTTGCGCTTATTTTGGCCTTGCCCAGTTTTACTTAAACCAAGATGACGAAAATAAGCAGACAGTTGTTCACCGATACTTAAATAATTTTTACCGTGCACATACTGAAATTGATTATGAAAGTTATCAAGTACCCTATCAAAAAACATTTTTGCCTGCCATAAAGGTCAATATAAATCCCACAGCCACTAAAACTTTGATTATCATCAACGGTTTTGATAGTTTTATGGAAGAAATATTAGTTGCGGTCAATTTCTTTAAGGGAACCGATTATAATGTGATTTTATTTGACGGTCCCGGTCAAGGACGAGCCTTAATTGATAATAACATCAAGTTCACACCATATTTTGAAAATCCTGTCAGTGCAATCATTGATTATTTTAATTTAGACGAAGTTGATGCGATGGGTGTTTCATGGGGCGGTTATTTCGTTATTCGTGCTGCTGCCTACGAAAAGCGAATCAAGAACGTTGTTTGTTATGATTTCTTTTATGACGGATTAAATACTTTTTTGAAAGATTTTTCAAAAGACACACGAAATCATATTCGTCAATTACTACAAAATAACGACGTTGAAAAAACAAATCAATTAATCCCTACTTTGATTCATTCTGATGCCAACTTAAACTTTCTCTTTACAAAAGGCTATGAAAATACTGGTACTGACACCCCTTACTCACTGCTAAAAGAAATTGAAAGGCATACAGTGAAAGGAATTGGACATTTAGTGAATCAAAATGTATTGTTACTCGCCGGAAAGGATGATCAATATGTACCTTTTAATGACTTGGTACTAGAACAACAAGAATTAACGAACGCAAAATCACTTGAAACTAAAATTTTCACTAAAGAAACTGGTGGTGAATAGCATTGTCAAGCTGGAAGATATGATTTAGCTTTAGTTGCCATTCAAAAATTTTTAGCTGCACACAGTGAGGATTAAAATACACTGGTTTGATCGATACTTTTGATTGTTTTAACCAATTCATGCTTTTTGGAATCTGAACCTATGGTATAATGAGAACTTCAAAAGGAGTTTAAAAACATGGGACGATATCAAATTGACTTTAAACAGAAACAAGCTAATGCTAAGTACAAGTCTAGTCAACAAACGCAAGCTACTAAAGCCGAAAAAGTCGCTGCTATTAAGTCAGCCTTACTTTCACAAGCAAAGAAACAAGATAAGTAATTGTCTTGTTTTTTGTTTGTTCGGCAAAAACCTAATTTGATCAGCTAAAGGTTCGCACACTTTCAATGACTTCCTCTGAACGACTAATTAATTTTGCACCTAATTGTAATAACTCATTAGTTCCCTGAGAATTTTCAGAGAAAATAGACCCAGGTACAGACAACACTTCTCTGTTATTTTGTAGCGCATAGTTAGCAGTTATTAAACTACCAGACTTTATTTTAGCTTCAATAACCAATGTAGCCGATGATAGACCAGCTATGATACGGTTCCTTGCTGGAAAATGAGACTTATGCGGCCCAACATCGTGTGCATATTCACTTAAGACAATACCATGTTGTGCAACTTGTCGTTGTAATACTTTATTCTTTGCAGGATAAGCAATATTCAATCCTGTACCTATAACTGCTATAGGCACGCCCTGATTGGCGAAGGTAACTTGGTGAGCCATTACATCGATACCTTTAGCCAGCCCTGAAACAATGGCTGTTCCCCTATTTATTACATTTGGCAATAGTGATCGTAAGCATTCTAATCCATAGGGCGTAGCAGTTCTTGTGCCCACTACCGCTAAATTAGGTAATTCCAGTGCGTTTAAGTTACCTTCATAAAACAGAATTAATGGCGGGTCAAATATTTCTTTGAGCTGTATCGGATAGCAGTCATCAAAATAAGTAAAATAATTTTCCTGACTTGTTTCTGCCTTCTGACAAGCTGCTACATATGTAGCTTTTATTTTAGCAATATGTTGCGGTAATGGTCTGACTACTGCCAGTAAAGTTTCAATATTCCAAGGATAATTCTCTGGTATCAGATGATTAGCAATTACATCAATGACCCTTTTTTCTCCAGCATGACCAATGCCTGAAGTTAAATGTAAACCTAATAAAAACTGTTTTAAAATCATATTATTTTCCTCTTGAAATAATACGAAGACCAAAAATAAAAAGCTTATGATTTATCACAAGCCTTCCACAATTTCACTCAAATATTCCCAACGATTCATTTTTTCTTCCAAGTCCTCATTTAGCGAATCTAACTCTTTTTGTAAGTCGCCTAGCAAGACATAATTTGTACCATTTTGAGCCATCTCTTCAGGAATTTCGGAGATTCTTTGTTCAATTGAAGCTATATCATCTTCAATTGTTTGCCACTCTTTTTTCTCATTGTATGTCAACTTCTTTTTTTGCGGCTTCTTATCAGCAACTACTTTTTCTTCTTTTTGTGCTGGTGCTGATTTTGCTAAGTCCATCGCCAGATAGTCACTGAACAGGCCATCAAAGCGTTTGATAACACCATCCCCTTCAAACATATATAGTTGATTAGCAACTTTATCCAAAAAATAGCGATCATGGGAAACAGTAATCACGGCCCCAGCAAAACCAGACAGGAAATCTTCTAGAACAGTTAATGTTCCAATATCAAGATCATTAGTTGGCTCATCAAGCAAAAGCACATTAGGTTGTTGTAATAGCAGTTTCAATAAGTACAGCCGCCTTTTTTCACCACCAG
Source organism: Leuconostoc sp. XM4 (assembly GCF_055698815.1). Taxonomy (NCBI): domain Bacteria; kingdom Bacillati; phylum Bacillota; class Bacilli; order Lactobacillales; family Lactobacillaceae; genus Leuconostoc; species Leuconostoc sp. XM4. Next base: position 1,257,394 of record NZ_CP134507.1, read on the forward strand.
ACAACTGTCGAATTAATGTTCCATGCATAAATGGTGGAAATAGAAATTGCTCTAATAAGTCCGAGACACTAATTTGATTGCCATCTTTGTCCTTTACAGTAGTTGCAACATCTGACAAATAAGCAATCACACGCTTATCATCTGGAATCTCTTCAGTAACCTGTGTATAATAAGCCATCTTTACAGTTTCACCTAATTCAATGATTCCGCTAGTTAATGGCACTCTCCCAGCTATTGCGTTCAAAAAAGTAGACTTTCCCGCGCCATTAGCACCTGTGATACCAATACGATCACCAGAGGAAACTCGTAAATTGAAATTTTCAAAGATTTTTTTATTGTCGAATTGAATAGTCGCATCTTCAATAACAATTACTTTTTTACCTAAACGTTGCTGTCCAAGATTAACAGCCACATCTTCATCGAGCTGCAAGGTACCCATATTAGCTTCTAACTCAGCAAAAGCATTCTCCCTACCTTTTTGTTTGGTTGTTCGCGCACGAGCGGATTTACGCATCCATGCTAGCTCTTGTTTGTATAGTTGCTGTTGCTTGTGTTCAGCGACCTTTCCCTGCTCAATACGCTGAGACTTTCCACTCATATAATCTTGGTAATTACCTTGGTATTCATACAAATCGCCAAATGATAATTCGAATATTCTTGTTGTGACAGCATCCAAAAAATAACGATCATGAGTAACAACTAAAACTGCCCCCTTATAGGCAGCTAAATACTTTTCTAACCAAGAAATAGAATCAAAATCTAAATGGTTGGTAGGTTCATCCAATATCAATAAATCTGGCTCTTGAATTAAAACTTGGGCTAATCCAACTCTTTTTCGTTGTCCCCCTGAAAGTTCGCTCACTTTTTTATGCAACTCTGGCATATGTAGCTGTGTTAGAATTGTTTTTACCTGAGATTCCGTTGTCCAAGCATCATCTCGGTCCATAGCATCTTGTGCTTTTTCAAAATTTTGGGCAACTTTTTCATCTGTTGGTTGCTCCCCATATTTTCGCAAAGCATATTCATACTGTCGTATCGTCTGGAATACTGGTTGATCACCAGACAAGATTGCATCCATCAATAAGGAGTGGTCATCCAAATAAGGGTCTTGCGCCAGATATCCGATTGTATAGTCATTTTGCTTCGTGATTGTTCCAGCATCAGCTGGCTTTTTTCCAGAAATGGCATTCAGAAGAGAAGTTTTTCCACTGCCGTTTACACCAATTAAACCAATTCGATCACCTTCCGTAATCAAAAATGAAATATCATTGAAAAGAACCTTTTCGCCATATGTACTTTTTAAATTGTCTACTCTAAATTGTTTCATAATACTATTATAACCATTATTGGGGGTTTATATCTCAATAAGTTTTAGATATAATAAGATAACCATTTTAAGGTAACAGAAAGGATTATTTTCATGAATTTAACTGCTAACATCGCTGGTTTCAACTTCGACCATATTTTACTCAACGCTGCAGGTGTTGTGTGCCAGACTAGCGACGAATTAGATAGTGTTCTAGCATCAGACTATACAGGCGCAGTTGTTACGAAATCAGCAACTCCAAGCCTTCGCCCGGGTAACGTCTCACCTCGATATCATGAATTGACCAATGGCTTAGGCACGATCAATTCAATGGGCTTACCAAATGAAGGCTTTGACTATTACATGGATTATGTTACCCAAAAACAAACAGACAAGCCGATCTTTTTCTCTGTTGCTGGTTTATCAAAGCAAGAGAACTTAGATATGTTGCTCAAGATAGAAGAATCAGAATTCAATGGTCTTGTTGAATTAAATCTATCTTGTCCTAATGTGCCCGGCAAGCCTCAAACAGCTTATGATTTTGAAACAACTGAAGAAATTTTAACTGAAGTATTTTCATTTTTCACCAAGCCTCTTGGCGTTAAGTTACCACCCTACTTTGATATTGTGCATTTTGACAATATTGCAAACATTTTAAATAAATTTCCATTAGCCTTTGTCAATGCTATCAACTCAATTGGTAATGGCCTTGTGATTGATGAAGAAACTGACACAGTTGTGATTAAACCGAAAGGTGGTTTTGGTGGTGTCGGTGGTCCCATTGTCAAAGCAACAGCGCTAGCTAATGTTAGAGCACTACGTCAGCGGTTAAACCCAAGTATTAAAATGGTTGGAACTGGTGGTGTTACTTCTGGACGTGATGTTTATGAACACGTTTTGTGTGGCGCTGACTTAGTTGAAGTTGGTTCACAATTGGCAATCGAAGGAACATCTGTTTTTGAACGTTTGGAAAAAGAGTTAGCAGCTATTTTAACAGAAAAAGGCTATAATTCTCTTGATGAAGTCCGGGGTCAATTGAAAATAATTGAGTAAATAAAAAAAGTTGGCTTACGCCAACTTTTTTATTTTGTGTTTTGTAATGTTACCACATCACGTGCAATCATTAATTCCTCATTTGTCGGAATCAATAACCCAGTTACTTTAGAACCGGATGTTGTAATAATTGTTTCTTTACCACGAACATTGTTTGCTTCTTCATCTAGATCAACGCCCGCAAATGCAAATGATTTCAATACTTTAGCACGTGTTACTGCATCGTTTTCACCGATACCTGCTGTAAAAATAATAGCATCCACACGACCCAGTTCAGCAAAATATTGCCCTGCATAACGAATCACACGATCGTAGAACATATCCAATGCCAATTGCGCATGAGTATTGGTTTCCTGAACATTTTCCAAATCACGCATATCACTTGAAATAGTTGAGATGCCTAATAGACCAGATTTTTTATTTAAGACATTAAGCATTTCTTCATTTGAAAGGCCTTCACGTTCTTGAATATAATAAATTAATGATGGATCCACATCCCCAGAACGAGTCGCCATTGTCAAGCCAGCAAGCGGTGTGAATCCCATCGACGTATCGTATGACTTACCATTTTTAATTGCCGTTACTGATGCTCCAGCACCTAAATGAAATGAAATCGCATTAAACTCATCTAATGGTATTCCTAATTTGTCTGCCGCACGTTCAGTTACATAACGATGTGAAGTTCCGTGCGCACCATATTTACGAGCACCGTAGCGTGCGTAGTATTCATATGGCAAGCTATATAGATAATTCTTTTCAGGCATTGTTTGATGAAATGATGTATCAAACACTGCAACAGAAGTCGCATGTGGCAACAATTTTTGGAATGCTCGAATCCCCATTGCATTAGCTGGGTTGTGCAATGGTGCGTAATCAGCTAAGCGATCTATCTTAGATAACACGTCATCATCAACAACAACTGAATGATTGAACCACTCACCACCAGCAACAACGCGATGGCCAACACCTGTTATTTCTTGAAAATCTTTAATAATTCCTAAATCTGATAATTTTTTTAACATCAGATCAATTGCTGCATGATGATCTTTAATTGGTAATTCAGCTTCGTATTTCTGATCACCACTTTTTGTTAATGAAATTGTACCATCTTCAGTACCAACCAAACGAACAGGTTCAACATCTGCACCATACTTAACTGTGATGATTGCATCGTCCATACCAATTCGTTCGATTACCCCTTGTGTAATAACTGTTTCCTCGGGCATTTCTAACAATTGAAACTTAAGTGAAGAACTTCCGGCGTTTACTGCCATTATTTTTGACATCTGCGTCTACTCTTTTAATCCTTTTCTTTTCTAAAACTATATTATACAGTAAATTTAAGATAATAACGATAATATATTCCAAATTAAGTAAGCGTTTTCAAAAATAAAAATATGGTAAACTACTATATATAAATAGAAAATGTGCGCAAGGATATTATGGTTAAAAAATGGCTTTTAAGTAATTTGATTGGCATCATCATTACTGTCAGTATATTAATTACAGTAGTAGGATTAATTATTTCACTCGTTTCAAAAGAAGAGATTATTACCCATCCCAACAATGTTCAGTTTCGAAATGGCCCTGGGCGACAATACAAATCATTAGCTTCACTAAAAAGTGGTACACGACTAATTGTGATAGACAAGAAACACGGCTGGTGGCAAGTCCGCCGTTCTGACAATGAAAAAGTCGGCTGGGTGGCCAGTTGGGTGGCAAATTCAACCATCTTGAAAACAGCAAAACCGATTAGTGAAGCCACTATTGTTTTAGACCCTGGTCACGGCGGTTCTGATACTGGCGCCCTATCATCAAACGGCAAGTATAAAGAAAAAACATACACTTTACGTACTGCCAGGCATGTGAGGGCAGCCTTAAAACCTACTGGTGCTCGTGTCATCATGACAAGAGATAGTGATAAAATTGTGCCACTTTTGAAAATAGCCATTCCTGGCGAAAAAAATAAAGCCGATGCACAGATATCCTTTCACTTTGATTCTTCCGCAGAGGGTACCAAAGCAACCGGTATTTCACAATATTATTATCACAAAAATTCTAAAACGCTAGCAGAAGTAGTTAGTTCCTCGTTAAATAATATGCCTTTGAATAATCGAGGTGTTGATACAGCTGCTTATATAGCAATAAAAAATACTAGTCAACCTGCAATCTTACTTGAAAATGGCTTCATCAATAACAATGCTGACTTGAAATATATTCGTAAAAGCAGTTATCAAAAGAAAATTGCCAAAAACTTAACTACGGCCCTAACGACTTACTTTAAACAAAACACGGAGATGAAATAATGTCACTATTTAAAAAAGCAAAATCACAAATTGAAGAGAATGCAGCTAATCAAGCCACAGAAACAGTTGAAAATCGTTTAGATGGTATGATTGTCCAACCGTTTGCTTATAAAAAGCTACTTATTATCTACCGTATCGAACAATATCCTAGTACTAGTAATCACATTGAAAACAAAATATTATCATTTGATCGCAAGGAACCATTGTCCGAAGCTCGTTATAACGAAATTATTACTCGCTTGAAAAACGATGAAAGTGATCGTATCGCCATTGTTAATATCTTACCTCTAGTTGATTAATGAAAATTAAAAACCTTACCCGCTAAGCGGTAAGGTTTTTTTATTACAACCAACGTCTGTTATTGCGGCGCCAACATGGTTAATCCAATGCGATTTCTTTTTTCATCAACATCAACAATCCAGACCTCAACAATATCACCAACAGATACAATTTCAGATGGATGTTTAATACGACGTGTACTTATTCTAGAAATATGCACAAGTCCATCGTGTTTGACGCCCAGATCCACAAATGCGCCAAAATCCACAACATTGCGAACAGTACCTTGTAGTTTCATACCTGCTTTCAAATCTTCAATGTGCATAACATCAGATTTTAGCAATGCCCCTACCATTTCTGAACGACCATCTCGTCCCGGCTTTTGTAAGCTCATAATCATATCATGCAACGTTTGTATACCAACATCTAATTGCTCCGCTGTGTGCTCATTATCTAATCGGTTCAATACCGTATTAGCTTCATCTGTCGCTAAGTTTACTGGGTTTATGTTTGCTAATGACAATAACTTTTTAGTAGCGGTATAACTTTCTGGATGAATATCCGTGTTATCTAATATATTCTTACCATCCACAATACGTAAAAATCCAGCAGCCTGTTCATACGCTTTAGGACCTAAACGTGGTACTTTCTTGATTTGTGTACGTGATGTAAATTCACCAAAGTCGTTTCGATAATTAACGATATTTTGAGCCAAATTCTTATTTAGGCCTGCAATGTGAGCTAATAACGCAGGTGAAGCTGTATTTAAATTAACCCCAACTTGGTTAACTGCTGTTTCGACAACGTTATCTACTTGTTCATCTAGTGTTTTTGCATTCAAATCATGCTGATATTGACCAACACCAACGGACTTTGGATCAATCTTGATTAATTCAGCTAACGGGTCCTGAATCCTGCGCCCAATAGAAATCGCACTGCGCTCTTCCACGTGTAAATCAGGAAATTCTTCCCGCGCCTGCTCGGAAGCAGAATAGACTGAAGCGCCCGCTTCGTTGACAATGGTATACTTTACACCGGCTGGCAAATTTTCCGCAACAAACTCTTCAGATTCACGAGACGCTGTGCCATTCCCAATTGCTACCAGCTCTACCTTGTAATCTGATACCAATTGTTTGAAAGTGTTAATTGCTTCGGACCGTTTCTGCACATTAGCTGGTTTATGCGGATAGATAACCTGCTTAGCTAAAAACTTGCCATTGCTGTCAATAATTGCTAATTTTGATCCTGTACGAAATCCTGGATCAAAACCCATCACAATTTTATTCTTCAGAGGTGCTTGCATCAAAAGATGATAAAGATTGTCACCAAATACCTTAATGGCTTGCTCTTGTGCTTGGCTTGTCAATTCTTGTCTAATTTCTCTTTCGACTGCTGGACGAATAAAACGTTTATAAGCATCTTCAATGGCATGTTGTAATATCTCATATCCTTGGCCTGTCGGATTTTGCCCGTTCAACTCTTTCGTTTGAATAAAGTGCATCATACGCACCTCAGAAAAATCAATTTTCACTGATAATATGCCCTCTTTTTCACCTCTGTTCACTGCTAAAATACGAAATTTATTGTTGTGAAGTGATTTAATTGTTTCAGTAAAATCGTAATATTGCTCGTAAACTTTTTGCTCATCTTTTCCAGCCATACCACGCTTTAAGCTAGAAACCAACAACCCATCTACAGCCATTCTCAAGCGTAGCCATTGACGATAATTAGCATTTTCACCGATTTGTTCAGCCAAAATTTCATGCACTCCTGCACGCACATCGACCATAGTTGGTAAAGCTTCATTAACGTAATTTCGAAAATCATCATCAATATTACTATTAATATGCGTCATTAACCAGTCGGCAAGTGGTTGCAGACCATTTTCTCGTGCAACCATCGCTCTGGTCCGACGTTTTTGTTTATATGGTAAATATATATCTTCTAGTCCCTGAAGCGTCTGAACGTCTTGAATACTCTTTTGCAAAGCATCAGTCAATTTGCGTTGTTCAAAAATGGCTTTCAAAACTGTATTTTTTCGTTCTACTAACTCTTTTGACCTTTTTGCAATAGATTGGATATCACGAATCTGTACTTCATCCAGTTCACCCGTCATTTCTTTTCGATATCTGGCGATGAAAGGGACAGTTGATCCTTCGTTAAGCAAGGTTAGTGTAGCATTAATTTGCTTTTTAGTTATATTCGTTACTTTAGCCGCAACACTTTGCGCAATAACGTCTTGCGTTGGCTCATGTTGTATTAATTCTGTCATGTTTAGTGTGTTTCCTCCACAAAAACTATTATACTAGATTACTGCTGGAATATATTTAGAATAATAATCATGACTGCACAAAAAAAACACTACCAAAAAGTAGCGTAATCATCTTTATCAAATCTATTGTACTAGCAATACACTGGTTTCAGCATGCTCTGAAACATATCGAGCCGTTGAACCCATGAATACACGCATGACAATATTAGTACCGGTTTTTCCCATTACGATTAAATCAGGACTGAGTTGTTCTGGGACCTGATCAGCCAAAACAAAACGAGCATCACCTTGTAGGACATGTGTATCAACTGCAATTTCAGCGTCTTTGACAACAGCTGCTGCCTCATCAAGTTTTGCTGATGCTGTATTAGTCATTCTCTGCACCAAAGAATCATAAAAAGATTGGTCAGAGTCGTAATAAGTGATGGTTGGATACTGAATTACATTAACGATATCTATTTTAGCATCAAACTTCTTTGCCAATTCAACGCTAAAATCGACTGCTCTTTGAGCTGCTTCGCTACCGTCTATCGCAACAACAATTCTACTAATCATAAGTGCTTCCTCTCTGATATAATCATGCACGCTACGCTACTCAAATAAATTATCTGTTAGCATACCATCGTTTTGAGTAACAAAAAACAACTTGCTTTTTGACGAAAACTGCCCTATATTCTCACTTTGGGGAACATAAACATCATCTTGCTTAAACTAGTCATTTAACATCATGCACGTGGCAATACTTGTAAACTAATAGCATAAACTACGAACAAGTTGTTTTGGGGTCAGCTAACCGTCTTTAGAAACTCACCTAACCTATAACTTCAGTATAACCCTTATTGATTTCTTTTGCAAACGCTTACAGGCAGGCCAAAAAGCCTCTGCTTGACATGAATTAATCCCTTTTCTCTTCAGTTCGATTCAATAATTTTTCTTGCAGATTAACTGATTTCTTGAGTAGCTCATTGGTTTCATGCTGTATCTTAATTAACTTTTTCGTTTCTTCAAGTTGTGCGTTATAACCCAAAGTCTCTGAGGCCTCTTTGATTAAAAATTTATTGACCAATTTAACAAAGAAAAAGACACATGCAGCAATAGTACATAACGTTAGAAAGTTTTCAAAAACACTACGTAATGGGTCTAAGACTAAGTTGATTTTGGCCGAGTGGTTTTTTGAAAATAGTAGTAAAGACAAATAATAAAACAAATTAGAAGCAAAACTAATCACACTTTTGATTAAATCAGTCAAACTACCACCGACAATGACACCTATAGATAATTGAATAATAGCTGGAGAAGTTATAAACTTTCTAAATTCATTAACTTGTTCGGTAGCAATATTATCAGTTATTGGTAGTTTTATTTTTTGCATATTTTTCATCCCTTTTAGTCTGCCATTAGTATGATGACAAAATAATGTTTAATAATTACCTGTTTATTATTCCATGTTGCACTAAATTTTTCAACCAACCGTTCTAATCAAAAAACCGTTTATAATAAACGGTTTTTCTAACGATTCATGAAAATAATAATTATTTAGTCTCTTTTGATGTTCTATACTTAGTTCTTAATCCTGCTAACAAACCAACTTGTACCAGTATCGCAATTAAACTAGATAGCACACTAGCGTTACTAGTCCCTGTTTTTGGTAAGGATGAGGATGATGAAGTAGTAACTTTTGTACTCTCGGCTTTGTCATCATTTTCGTTTGTTATTGATGTTTCATTAGTAGCAGTCGTCACTGATGAAACATTTTCTGCAGGGTCATTACTTGTTTGAAGTGTTTGTTCAGCATCGTTGCTTTCTAAATCAGCCGTAACTGTTACAGTGCTGTCCGGTGACTCAACTGTATTGGATGAGTTTGTGTCCGTTTCGCCAACAGCGTCTTCTGCAACTACTGTTGAACCATCTTCTGTTTTGGGCGCTGACGATGTGGCCGAATCATTATCTGCTGGCGCACTGTTATTAGTTGATTCTTGGGCATTGTTTTCAGAAGGACTTGGGATACTCTCTCCTGATGGTGCTGACGGTGCACTATCCGGCTTATTTGCAGGTGCTTCTCCACCAGGAAAACTACCACTACCTGGAAAAGTTCCTTGACCAAATTGTCCATCTGGTGGTGTCCCCATGTTGCCCATACCACCTTCAGCGGTCATACCTGAGCCACCACCTTGACCAGCAATGATATCCGTCGAGGTACCGTTAACGCTTACTTGATACGTTTCACCGGATACAATGCCCTCCGTTGATATATTTAGATACGTTGTCGCGTCAGGAATAGTTGTGGAGAAAATTTCCTGCCCATCTTTTGAAATAACAATTGTTGACCCAGCTGTTACGGATCCAATAGCTACATAGCTTTGTGTTGATTCCGTATCTGGCGTCCCTTCTGTTCCGGTACCACCCCAAATAATTGTTCCACCTGTAAATGTAATTGTACCATCTGCATCAAGCGCACCATTATCAGGCGTTGAATTAATTAAATCTATGATTGTACCGCCACTAATATTGATGTCACCGTTGGAATCTAGCCCATCACCATTTCCTCGAATGGTTAAGATGCCACCGTTAATATTAATTGCTTGTGTATCAGTAGATCCTGCATCGTATTTAGTTTGATCTAACTGAGCATTGATAATATCGTCACTTGAATTCAGGTTAATCGTTCCACCGTTAATTGTTACGATTTCCCCTTCCAAAGCTTCATATGACTTAGTAATATTTAACGTACCAGAATTAATAGTTAAGGTGCCATCAGAGGATATACCATTCATAGTTGAACTAATATTTAAGGTACCATCACCATCAATTGTTAAGTCACCATTAGCATATATGGCGCCATTCGGATTTGTTGTATCTAATGACTCTTCATCTTCAACGACTACAGAAGTTGTGATATTGTTTGTACCCACTACTTCAATCGACAAACTACCAAATTGCTTACCATTAAGCACAGCACCAATTTGGTTGGCTAAATCAACATTGTTAAATACTAACTTTACTGCCGCAGTTACTGGTGCGTTAACAATTATTTGTGCATCAGTCGCTGTACCCTCAATATTGTAAGTTCCAGCTTCGCTAATTGTGACTGTGTTTCCATCACTAGTTGCACCATCTCCTGTAATTATCGCTGAGGATGAATTAAATGTTATATTACTCGTGTTTCCCGTAGATGCATTTAACGTATTACCTGTTGTGTCAGTCACACTACTTGTTATATCACCTGTGTTATCAGCTGTTGATGTATCTGTCGCACTGCTTGTTGTGTCGCTTGTACTATCAGCCGTTGTTGAGTCGTCTGTCGTACTGCTTGTTGTATCACTTGTGTTATCAGCCGTTGTTGATTCGTCTGTCGCACTGCTTGTTGTGTCACTTGTGCTATCAGCCGTTGTTGATTCGTCTGTCGCACTGCTTGTTGTGTCACTTGTGCTATCAGCCGTTGTTGATTCGTCTGTCGCACTGCTTGTTGTGTCACTTGTGCTATCAGCCGTTGTTGAGCCGTCTGTCGCACTGCTTGTTGTATCACTTGTGCTATCTGTTGTTGTTGATTCGTCTGTCGCACTGCTTGTTGTGTCGCTTGCACTATCTGTTGTTGATGCTGTGTCTGTCGTATAAACAGGGTTTGTCGATGTGGTATCCGCACTAGCAGTGATCTGACCAAGACCACCAATAACTAATGCAGATAAACCAGCAAATAGCCAAACCTTACCAGCCTTATACATTTTATAGCGTTTTGAAATAACAGCATGTGCAACCTGAGACTTTTTATTCATTTTTTTCCTCACTTATTCAGTAGTGTTTTACCAGCAGAGATTAAATTACTCATTGAAAGTCACATCATTGTGACAACCCTTAATTGGCATACGTTTATCATATAGACTGGAAATTAAAAGAAGATTAATTTAAAATTCTATCAATATTAAAATCACTTCCAACATTGTTTGACAAAATATTTTATCTATAGTATATTTAACTCAATTCATAACTAGGAGTTCATTATGGTGTTACCTTTTGCTACATTTAATTCAACATGCTGCAGTACAACGCGTTTTCGATGTTGTACTGTTTATTGAGCATGAATTTTTTGGGTATATCATAACTTAAAATTTTCTACTTACACAGTTAAACTATCAAAACGCGAGAATTCAATTGAATTTTCGCGTTTTTTGTTTTTTTTTTACTAAGAAATATACAAGGATACATTATGCTAATCAAAAACATACATCAATTAATTGGCCAAACACCGTTAATTGAACTGCAAATACCTGTTCCAAACCAAAGTCGCATTTTTGCAAAACTGGAGATGTTCAATCCTGGTGGTAGCATTAAAGACCGTTTAGGACAATTCTTACTATCAGATGCTTGGCAGCGAAATCTAATTAATCAAAATTCAACGATTATTGAACCGACTGCCGGAAATACTGGTATTGGCTTGGCATTAGCTGCGCAACAATATAAATTACCAACCATTCTTGTTGTACCTGAGAAATTCAGCGCTGAAAAACAGCAACTCATGAAAGCCTTGGGCGTAACAATCATCAACACACCTTCTAACGAAGGCATTATAGGTGCCATTTCCAAAGCAAAATCGATAGCAGCTGACATTGAAAACAGCTACTTGCCAATGCAATTTGCGAATCCTGCGAATCCTGAAACATATTACAAAACGCTGGCACCAGAAATCGTTACAGATTTGAAAAACGAAAAGATTGATGCTTTTGTTGCTGGTGCTGGTAGTGGTGGAACTTTTGCTGGAATTGCCAAATATCTCAGTGAATATGATCCAACTATAAAAAATATTGTTGTAGAACCCGAAGGATCTATTTTAAATGGTGGCCCAGCACATGCTCACCGTACAGAAGGTATTGGTGTTGAATTTGTACCACCATTCTTCGAATCAATTCACATTGACAAAACATTAACTATTAGCGATGACAATGCCTTTCAGCAAGTTCGATATGCTGCCGAGAACCTAGGACTTTTTATCGGTAGTTCAAGTGGCGCGGCCTTGGCTGCTAGCCTACAGATGGCAGAAACTTTGCCGCCACAAAGTAATATTGTCACGATATTCCCAGACAGCAGCGAACGTTACATGAGCACAAACATTTATGGAAACTGAGGAAAGAAAAATGAAATTTGATACACAACTTATTCATGGTGGCATTAGTGTTGACCAATCAACTGGCGCCGTATCTGTCCCTATTCATATGGCTTCAACCTTTAAGCAAACTAAAATTGGCGAGGCAAAATATGAATATTCAAGATCTGGCAACCCAACCCGTGAAGCCGTAGAAAGCTTAATTGCAGACTTAGAGAATGGTACTGCTGGCTTTGCTTTTGCATCAGGATCTGCGGCGATAAGTACTATTTTTTCACTATTTTCATCTGGGGATCACATTATTGTTGGAAACGATGTTTATGGTGGTACATTTAGGCTAATTGACAATGTCCTAAAAAGAACAGGTCAGACATTTACAATTGTCGATACCCGTGATTTATCTGCTATTCAGGAAGCTATTCAAGATAATACTGTCGCCATTTACCTTGAAACACCAACTAATCCTCTATTACGCATTAGTGATATCAAGGCAATTTCCGAACTTGCTCATCGTCATAATTTATTAAGTATTGTTGACAACACATTTGCTTCTCCCTATGTACAAAAGCCAATTGATTTAGGTGTGGACATTGTTGTTCACAGCGCTTCAAAGTACTTAGGTGGTCATAGCGACCTCATTGCCGGCTTAGTTGTTACTAAAGGTGAGGAACTTAGTGAGAAAATTAAGTTCTTACAAAATGCGATTGGTGCAATCTTGGCCCCTCAGGAAAGTTGGCTCCTACAACGAGGTATGAAAACGCTTGGATTAAGAATGCGTGCTCACCAGTCAAATGCGCAAACAATATTTGACTACCTTAAAACACAAGATAAAGTTGGTAAAATATATTTCCCTGGTGATCCTGATAATCCTGACCACGCTTTAGCCAAGCAACAGATGAATGGTTTTGGTGCCATGATTTCATTTGAGCTAAAGGCTGGACTGGATCCAGAACAATTCATTAGTAACTTAAAAATCATTACCTTAGCAGAGAGTTTAGGTGCACTTGAAAGCCTAATTGAAATCCCAGCTAAAATGACTCACGGCGCCATTCCTCGTAATATCCGGCTATCTCATGGTATTCAAGACGAACTAATCCGTCTCTCTGTGGGTGTTGAAGATATTGAAGATTTAATTGAGGACCTAGAACAAGGTTTTAATCAATTGAAATAATAGTGGAGAAAAAATGTTTTTTACTGCTAAATCAATTCTAAAGCGTGATCCAGCCGCAAAAAGCCTTATGATGGTGATTTTAACTTACCCTGGGTTACATGCACTGTGGGTTCATCGCGTTGCTCATTGGCTTCATATTCATCACCGTTATTTGCTCGCTGCCATCATTGCTCGTTGGTCAGCCAAACGAACTGATATATTTATTGCCCCCGGTGCACAAATTGGTCGTGGCGTATTTATTGATCACGGCGTAGGTGTTGTTATTGGTGAAACTGCAATTATTGATGATGGTGTAACCATATTACATGGTGTCACTCTGGGTGCTCGTCATACGGTGACAGAACGTAGACACCCTCATATCGAGAGCTACAGCTTCATTGGTGCTCATGCGCAAATATTGGGCAATATTACTATTGGTGCAAATAGTAAAGTTGGTGCTAATGCTGTGGTTTTAAACGATGTGCCCGCCTATTCTACTGCTGTGGGTAATCCTGCACGCCTAGTCTAGTCGCTTTTTATCGAGATCAATTAATGCAGTACTACTGCGTCATTTTTTTAATGATTACTTTTATAATTTTGAGGATTAAGCCGTATATTTTTGTTTAAGCGTTTGTAAAGTGGTATTCTTAAGTTACTAGCTCATTTAGAGTTAAGTAAAATTTATAAGGGGGTTCATATGGCTTTTAATAAACAAGTTGCCGATATGATAAAGGAAAAAGTGGAAAAGGGCGAAACAGGATTCTGTTTATCGCAATTCAATCAAATTGATGTTGCTAATACTGCGAATGCACTCGCAGAAGAATTAAACCTCGTTCACACGGATATTTATCCTGAGGTAAACGCTGTTGTCAGTGTTCGTTCGCATAAATCTCTTTAAATACCACACTAGTAATACTCATACTCAATCTAATGAATTCCATAATGACATGGAATTCATTTTTAAATTGACTGACCGCTTTGCCGACCTTTTTTCATACGTCTTCTCAATATTTTGATTTAGTCTAGTCATAATTTTAGATTGTATCTAGTCAGTTCCCTTAATGATTATTTAAAACACCATACTAAAAAGAAAAAGAAAAAGAGCAAGCCCATGTTGAGCTTGCTCTTAATATACTGGATAATATTAGGAATCAATAAGTTGCTTTCCCAAACTTTCCCCAGAAACGCTGTAAAACAGCGGTATAAATGGCTATTAATTACTTAACGGCATCCTTCAAAGCTTTACCTGGCTTAAATGCAGGTACCTTTGAGGCAGCAATTTGAATTTCTTCACCAGTTTGTGGGTTACGGCCCTTACGAGCAGCACGATCACGAACTTCAAAGTTACCAAAGCCGATCAATTGAACCTTTTCACCGTTCTTCAATGCTTCTTCGATTGATGCAAAAACTGCGTCAACTGATGCAGTAGCATCCTTCTTTGTCAAACCTGTTGCCTTAGCAACTGAATCTACTAATTCTTGCTTGTTAGCCATTTTCTTGTCTCCTAATAAGAGTTTTTTTAACGCATGATGCGCTCCGTGAAATCTGTCGAAACATTATTTCATGTAACTAGAATAACATAAGAAACGCCAAATGTGTAGTGTTATCAAGGGTTTTCGGGATTTCGTAACATTTGTGTTACATTAAAAACATATTTTTGCAACGTTTACTTTCGTGCGCGAACAATGAGTTTGATTGGCGTACCAGTAAAGTCAAATGATTCTCGAATTTTATTTTCTAAGAATCGTTCATATGAAAAATGCATAAGTTCAACATCATTAACAAATATGACAAATGTTGGTGGTTGCGTTGCGACTTGTGTCGCATAATATACTCGTAAACGACGACCATTATCTGAAGGTGTTGGATTTATTGCAATAGCATCCATAATGACATCGTTTAATGTTGAAGATGTTATACGCTTACGATGATTATCGTCAACATCTTTAACCATTTGTGGCAATCTATCTAAACGTTGCCCTGTCTTAGCAGAAACAAACACAATTGGTGCATAATCTAAGAATTTAAATTCTTCGCGAATTAAATTCTCAAAGTCAGACATCGTCCGATCATTCTTTTCAATCGCATCCCATTTATTGACAACAATGATCATTGCTCGCCCAGCTTCATGAGCAAACCCAGCCACGTGTTTATCTTGTTCTCTAATTCCTGCTTCCGCATCAATAACCATCAAAATAACGTTGCTATCATCAATAGCTTTCATAGCACGCATCACGGAGTACTTTTCAGTATTCTCATAGATTTTCCCGCGCTTACGCATACCGGCTGTATCAACCATCACAAATTCGTCCCCTTCTTCAGTCACAAATCGTGTATCAATAGCATCACGAGTAGTCCCTTCAATATCAGAGACGATCACACGTTTTTCACCAAGCATAGCGTTGACAATTGATGATTTACCAACATTTGGGCGGCCAATTATACTAAAACGAATCGCATCGTCTTCTTGTTCGGCAGCTTCATCAGGAAAATGTTTTACAATTTCATCAAGTAAATCACCTAATCCCAAACCGTGTGATCCTGAAACTGGGAATGGATCCCCAAGACCTAGTGCATAAAAATCATAGACATCATGGCGCATTTCAGGATTATCTACTTTGTTGACAGCCAGAACGACAGGCTTATCAGATTTATATAGCATACGTGCAACTACTTCATCAGCCTCAGTTAATCCTTCTCGGCCGGAAACAACCATCACAATAACATCAGCTTCATTAATTGCTAATTCTACCTGTCCACGTATTTCCGCTAAAAACGGTGCATCACCGATTTCGATACCACCGGTATCAATCATTCGAAATTCATAATTTAACCATTCAGCTGGTGCATACAAGCGATCTCGCGTGACACCGGGCATGTCTTCAACGATCGCAATTCTTTCTCCCGCCATACGGTTGAAAATAGTTGATTTACCAACGTTTGGTCGACCGACAATTGCTACTATTGGTGCTGACATTTTGGCACCTCCTTTGTATAAATAAATTTATCATAAAAAAAGAACTGGCGAACCAGTTCTTTTCAATAGAATTCTTAGAACTTACCATCAAAGAGGTCGCCCAATGTTGCAGCTGAATCATCTTGTTGCTTATAAGCAGCAATATCTGCACGTGATGCTGAACTATCCTTTGAATTTCCACGATCTTCACGTTCTGGCTTTTCTTCCAATGCCTTCATTGACAATGAAATACGTTCTTCGGCAGGCTTAACATCCAAAACTTGAACTTGAACTTTATCGCCTGACTTCAAAACTTCTGAAGGGTTTTCGATACGCTTGTGTGAAATTTGTGATACGTGAACTAATCCTTCGATACCAGGGAAAATTTCAACGAATGCTCCGAAGTCTTTTACACGCTTAACAGTTCCTTCAAGAACTGTTCCGGCAGGAGCTTCTTCAGCAACCTTATCCCAAGGTCCAGGTTGTGTAGCCTTGATTGACAATGAGATACGTCCCTTTTCAGCATCTAAGGCTAAAATTTTAACGTTAACTGTTTCACCCTTTGTCAAAACATCAGCAGGGTTCTTAACACGATCATGAGAAATTTCTGAAACGTGTACCAAACCATCAACGCCACCTAAGTCAACGAATGCTCCGAAGTCAGTCAAACGAGCAACTTTACCTTCAACAACTTCACCAACTGATAGCTTTTCAAATGCTTCTGCTAATTGTGCTGC
The DNA here is from genome assembly GCF_055698815.1 of Leuconostoc sp. XM4. Taxonomy (NCBI): domain Bacteria; kingdom Bacillati; phylum Bacillota; class Bacilli; order Lactobacillales; family Lactobacillaceae; genus Leuconostoc; species Leuconostoc sp. XM4. Next base: position 1,274,551 of record NZ_CP134507.1, read on the forward strand.
ACGTTCTTGTGCTGCAACTGCCTTACGTGACAAGATTAAGCGTGCCTTGGCAGCATCAATTTCAATAACTTGTGCTTTAATATCTTTATTCTTAAACTGGTTCAAATCTGACACGAAACGATCAGCAACCATTGATGCGGGTACAAAGCCACGAACACCATTAACATCGACAACTAAACCACCACGTACAGCATTGATAACTTTAGCATCAACTGTATCACCTTCACCAAATGACAAGTTTTCCCATGCCTTACGTGCTTCCAAGCGCTTCTTTGACAACAAGTAAGATACGCCTTCCTTGTCGCTTGTTACATTAGAGATGACAACAGCTTCAACACTGTCACCAACCTTCAATTCGTCTGCCAGATTAATGTTACGATCGTCTGAGTACTCACGCGCTGGCACAACTCCTTCTTCACCGGTATGCAAACCAATAACTGCTTGGTTATCGTTATCAACGGCTAGTACTTCGCCCGTAACGACATCTCCTACCTTAATTTGATCTGCACTCTCGAGAGCTGCTAAAAGCTCGTTGTTTGTTTCACTCATGACGTCAAACGTCCTCCTACAATTTACACTATGAATATAGTGTACCAAATATTTTAGTTCTTGTATAGTAAAAAACACGGTTTAACCGTGTAAATTAGAAACTAATAGTATTTTCGATAATGTTGGCTATTTTAGCCACAACATCGTCAATACTTTGTCCCGTTGTATCCACTAAAATAGCGTCCTTCGCTTGTGTTAATGGACTAATTTGACGATGAGAATCTTTGTAATCTCGCGCTTCAATTTCGCGCTTCAATGTTTCGAGATCAGTAGTCATCCCTTTAGCAACATTTTCTTTATAACGTCGTTGGGCACGTTCATCAACACTTGCTACAAGAAAAATTTTGACATCTGCTTCTGGTAACACAGTTGTGCCGATATCGCGGCCGTCCATAATCACACTGTTGTTATTAGCTATTTCACGTTGACGATTGACTAAATTAGAACGTACATCCGCAAAGGAAGCCACTACAGACACATTGTTTGTCACTTCAGCGGAACGAATTTCCTCCGTGACATCGGTATCATTCAAAAATACACGTTGAACTGGTGTACTAGGTTCAAAGCGTATTTCCGTTTGTGACAATAAGTTTTTTATTTTTTCTTCATCATTATAAGCAATGCCGTTCTTTTTTGCAGCTAAAGTTATTGTTCTGTACATTGCACCTGTGTCAACATACACATAATTTAGCTTTGTTGCTAAAATTTTGGCAATAGTAGACTTACCGGCAGAAGCTGGGCCATCAATGGCAACTTGAAAATTCGTCATAATAATAAAAAGTCCTCTTACTGAATGTTTAGTGCAGTACCAGCATACTGTGTGTAATTATCAACTGTTAACCCTGGATTTAATGCAATAACTTGGCTAGTTGTCATCCCGTGTGTAACTGCAAAATTATACAACGTTTGACTAGCACCCAAAACTGCAGTAGTGGTTGTGGAACTACTTGATGCTGAACTTGATTCAGCCGTCTCAGTAGAAGATGAACTAGCAGATTCCTCACTTGAAGCAGCTTCACTGCTACTTACTGATTCTTCTTCAGAAGAACTTGATGCACTTGATTCGGAAGATGATGATTCAGAAGACTCAGAAGACGTAGATTTAGTAGTTGATGAACGCTTTGTACTTGAAGAAACAGCCGTTTGTGGCTTTGATGATTTTTGATTAGCAATCATGCCATACACAGGTACAAAAGATATAACTGCAAGCGCTAATACAACAAGCAGAACACGAAATCCTTTATTTGGGGATTTTGAATCTGACTTTCGGGAAAATTTTGGTTCGAGCTTATCTTTTTTGGGCCGCTTTGAGCGGCTCATGTTGTTTGGGTCAAAATCGTTCATAGAAACGACCTCCATTTTATTGGTTCACATAAAATTTTACCACACCAACACCGACTTTGCTCATAATGTTTTGTTAAGAATGAAACCTTCTCTGGAGCGGCTGTATTGCCCTTAATATGATCATACTCACGACAAACCATATAATACCCTCGATAAGATTGAACGGTAATACCATACCGATAAAATAGTTTTTTAAACCAATGAATTTAGCAATGTCGAAATTAGCAAACCTCGCATACAAAGGTATAGCTACAAACCAATTGATGACAATCGCAACAATTGTCATGACAAACGTGCTGCTTATTAATGGTATGATTTTTTTTTTCCAATTACTATACTGCTCAAGGTTGGGCATTGTAATTTTTAAAACTGTGATAAAGGCCAAAACAACCAATAAATTAACCGGCAATCCTAAATAAGTGTTAACCCCCTCATTTGCCAAAATTAACTTTAGCAAGGTACGAATTAAAATGATCCACAGTGAAGCAGAATAATTTAACCAATATAAGCCAATGACAACTGGTACGATTGAAAAATCTAGCTTTAAAAAATCAGCACTAGGAATGATTGGCACTTGGGGAAACAGCATCAAACCAAATGAAATAGCGCTTAGTATTGCAATTAATGTAGTACGTTGCACTCGCGTTACAGGAACAATTGACATATTTCTTTCCTCTTGTTTGCTCACCTCACCAGTAGATGCAAACAAAAAACCACAGATTTTGTCAGGGTACAACAAAAAATGCAGCTTTCACTTTCTTTTTTAGACTTCTTTATACCCGACTTTACGGTCGGCTCTGGATTTTGACCAGATCAGCTGCAAAAGCAGGTCGCGGGCTTACCATGAAAATTCATGTCTCACCGCCGGTTGGGACTTACACCCGACCCTGAAGTTATTATTAAATTTGATTTTATTGTATCACGGTGTTACTTACGACGCAACAATTTGTAATCTTGTGCCTTTAAGCGTTTGATCTCTACGCTTGTTAATTTACGATACTCGCCCGGCTGTAGACCAGTGACATCAAAAAAGGCATACTGCTCACGCTTAAGCTTTTGCACTGGTAGGCCAACCTTCGCGAGCATGTTTTTGACCTGATGATTACGGCCTTCATGAATAGTTAGACGGACCATACTTGTTCTTTTTGTCGGTTCAATTCTTTCAATGGAAACACGAGCTGGCGCAGTTTTACGTCCTTTTAGGACCACTCCACGTTTCAAAGGAGCTAGCTTTTCTTCGGTTGCAATGCCTTCAACCTTTGCAACATAAGTCTTATCGACTTTAGTTTTAGGATGCATTAATTGATTAGCCACTACACCATCATTTGTTAATAACAAAACACCAGTTGTATCATAATCTAGACGGCCAACTGGATAAACACGTTGATCCACATCCTCTAAAATATCCAATACCGTACGACGACCTTTTTCATCATCATTGGTTGTCACAACCCCACGAGGCTTATTTAACAGGTAATAAACTAACTTCTCACGTCCTTCAATTGGCGCACCGTCGACCTGTACTTTATCATTTGCAGTAACTTTCGTACCTAATTCGGTAACAGTTTGCCCATTAACTTGGACACGCCCATTGATGATCAATTCTTCTGCGCCCCGTCGGGACGCTAGACCCGCTTGGGCAATAATTTTTTGCAGTCTCTGTGCTTCTTCAGACATTTTCTTTTTCACTTTCTGATTGATGTACATCAAATGCACTCGTAAATAGTTCGCCATCAATATCATCACTTAAATCTAACATATTAAAATCAGGTAACGGAGGTAATTCTTCAATACTTTTCAAACCAAAATAGTCCAAAAATTCATCGGTGGTACCAAACATGATGGGACGTCCTGGTTCGTCTTTTCTGCCAACTTCGTGGACTAGTTGCCGTAATGCTAGCTTCTGTAAAGTTCCTGAGGATTGCACACCACGAATTGTATCAATTTCAACACGTGTAATTGGTTGCTTATAAGCGACAATAACTAGTGTTTCGAGTTGTGCTTGCGATAATGTTGCATTTACAGGTGAATCAAAATACTGTTTTACTGTGCCACCAAGTTCCGGTTTAGTCACTAGGCGATACACATCGTCACTTTCACGAATTTGTAATGCACTACTTAAATCAGTATCATACTTTAACACAAGTTCTTCAAGCAATCCTTGTATTGCTGAACGATCAAATCCAGTGATAATGCTCATATTTTTCACGGAAATGCCTTCATCGCCAGATACAAACAATAGTGCTTCTATTTGACTTAAATTATTCATCTTCGCCAAACGCCTCAATTTCTACATAAATTTCTTGTTGTTGGTGCTCTTGGTGTAATTTTAATCTTTTATCTTTGGCCATTTCTAATAACGCCAAAAAGGTGACTACCAAATGCTCCCGCTCGTAAATATCATCAAAAAAAGAAGCAAATGGAATCATATCCCCCGTTTGATGCTGTAAGAAATGTTTATTGATGTTGTTAACAGCTTCCTCAAGAGAATATGTTTCCGCAGTAACATGCCTTCTGATGGGTTTTTCCTGCTTTTTTCGCCGCAATAGTTGAGCAAATGCTGTTTGTAAATCCCCTAACGATAAACCAGGAGCTAAAGTTATGGGATGTTTCAAATTATCAGGAGCCTTCATTTGAGTACGTGGAAAGGATTGTTGTTTTAATTGTTCACGTTCACGCAAAGATTCGCTTGCCACTTGAAATTGTTTGTAGGTCAATAATTGTAGCATCAGCTCTTCACGTGGATCCGCATACTCTTCATCTACGGCATAATCATCTGGCTCTTCTTCTGGTAACAAATCAGCGGACTTTATCTTAACTAAAGTAGCAGCCATCACTAAATATTCACTTGCTACATCAAGCTGCATAGCCTGTTGTGCATGAATAAAATCTAAATACTGAGATGTAATGTCAGCAATTTTCAAATCAAAAATATTCATCTCGGATTTCTTAATTAAGTGTAATAACAGATCGATTGGCCCTTCAAAATCACTTAATTTAATTGTTAGACCGTTTTTCGCGATGTTGCTTTTCTCCATTTGTTAATTAACTTTTGATTATCCAAGGTACCCATTAAGAAGGCTTCAGAATGTTGCTCTTGATAATCAGAAATCATGTCGAAGTAGTTTCTGACACTGCGTGACTCTGGGGTTAAGGCAACATGACGAATTATAGCAATATTATTATTATAAATCTCAACACCTAGAACACCAAGTACTTGTCCTTGAGACTCTTTTTGCCAAACATATAAAGATCTTGCTTCATTATCATGATACCATGCTATTTCCGCATTTAAATGAGATATTTCACGTAGCCCTGGCAGCAACGATAAAATACCCATAATTGTTTTTTCATCTGATTGTCTTGATTGTGTCAACATAATTTTTACGCTCTGGGGTGGTATTCATCATACACTTCACTAAGTCTTTTTTTCGAAATATGGGTATAAATTTGTGTTGTCGAAATGTCCGCATGCCCCAATAATTCTTGAACTATACGCAAATCAGCACCGTTCTCTAAAATATGGGTAGCAAAAGAATGACGAAGTGTATGGGGAGAAACATCTTTAGTTATTCCAGCGGTTGTTACCAACTTTTTTATAATCTTCCATATTCCCTGTCGTGAAATTTGATTTCCACGATCATTTAAGAAAACATAAGGAGACTCTTTGTCTTTAAGTAAAACGATACGGCTTTCATTAAAATATCGAGTCAGCCAATCAATCGCAATTTCACCAATTGGAATAATACGTTCTTTGTCACCTTTTCCAAGTGTTTGAATCAGTCCCAATTGCAAATGAAGGTCACTCATTTTTAAATTAACCAATTCACTGACACGCAAACCAGTTGCGTACATCACTTCTAGCAATGTTCTATTTCGAAGACCAAGTGGTGTATCTTCTATCGGTGCTTGTAATAAACGGTCAATTTCCTCTATGCTCAAAACTGCTGGTAGGTGCTCTGCTTTTTTGGGTGGGCGAACATCATTCATTGGATTATGAGCGACGACTTTTTCTCGCACTAAATAGCCAAAAAAGTTACGCAATGTCGTAACCATTCTAATCACTGAACTATTGGATTTTCCTAGATCTCTGAGTTGATTCAACCACGACAAGATAACAATATGATCAACTTGATCAAGCACCAGTTTCTCACTATTTAGATACTCACCAAATTGTACCAAATCTTGGTGGTAACTCTTAATTGTATTTTCAGATAAGCCACGTTCAATTCGAATATAGTGTAGATAATCCACTATCGCATTGTCAATTTCTTGCATCATTTCTCAACTAATTTTATACCATCGTCAATTTGTTCAATTAGTCTATCCTTGTATAAATGACCCAAGGCTCGTTTGAACTGACTCTTACTAAATCCAAATTGACGCTTGATTGCCTCTGGGTTACTTTTATCATTGAATGGTAAGAAATGATCCGCCCGTCGTTGCAATTGCAACAATAAGAATTGTGCATCCTCATCCATGGTCTTATAGGCCAAAGGTTTCAGTGATAGATTTAATGTGCCATCATCACGGACGCCGATAACACGTGCATCTACAACTTGTCCTAAACGTGGCTCATCGTCACGTTGCGAAGGATGAATAAAACCAAGATAATATTCATCAGTAATAACCAAAGTACCTGCCATTTTGTTACGATAAACTGTGGCTTTAACTGTGGTCGACTTCATACTTTCCGGTGCGCGACGCGATACAGCATTAATAATATGCTGTTGTGCTATTTCACCCCACAAACGGCCTTTATGATCTTCTTTAATGGCAATCATCAATTTGTCGCCTTTTTGTGGCCAAAGTGTTGAAATCGTTGGTAGATCATCAAGAGAAACAACGATATCCTTATTCGGCAAACCAATTGAAACAAAGACGCCCAAATCATGTCGATTCGCTACGACTGTTCCCCAACCGTATACTGATTTCTGTACAGCAGGCGTTTTCTTGGTAATTTGTAATTTGTGTCCTTCATTTTCATATGCAAAGCCAGTCACAAATCCACCGATTTTGAGAGGCTTCTCAAGTTCTGACTTATCAATTTCATATGTAAAGCCATCGACTTGTGCAAAGAAATATTTCTCATTTTCATCAGTAACGTTTGCTTTAATTATTGTTCCAACTTTTGGATTCATAGCGGTTTCCTTAACGTACGCAACATCACGCACTTTTTATAATACTTATAGTTTACCATGTGTGGTTTACATAATCTATAACGGTCAATTAACCTTTTAACAGATTTTTCACTTGATTAGCAACAAATTTACCGTCAGCTTTTCCTTTGACTTGAGGCGTGACAATAGCCATCACTTTGCCCATATCTTTTGGAGATGTAGCGCCCGTCTTTTGGATTGCGTCCTTCACCAATTCGATAACCTTTTCGTCACTCAAAGGTTCTGGCAAATACTTTGCTAAAATAGCTAGCTCTGCGCGAATACCAGCAGCTAAATCTTCTCGATTGCCTTTCTCAAACTCTGTCAACGAATCTTGACGTTGTTTAACTTCACGTGAGAGGACTGTTAATTCTTCTTCCTTTGTTAAATCATGGCCTAAATTAATCTGCTCGTTCATAACCGTTGATTTAACCATGCGAATCACTGACAAAACATCTTTGTTTTTGTCTTTCATGGCCTGCTTTATATCATTATTTAACTCTTCTAATAAACTCATGTATATCAACCTTTCAAAATTTAATCTATTGTTATTCTACCATAAAAGAAAAACGCCACCTAAGTGACGTTTTAGAATCGAATTAACGACCCTTCTTCTTGTTACGCTTTTGTGCTGCTTCAGACTTCAATTTACGAGCAACTGAAGGCTTAACATAGTATTCGCGCTTACGGTATTCTTGGAGAGTACCGTCTTTTGAAACACCACGCTTGAAGCGACGCAATGCATCATCCAAAGATTCGTTCTTACGTACGATGACCTTTGCCATGTGATAACCCTCCTTTCTCGCATTTTATTTCGTTAAACGACATGCAGTAAATACTTATCTATTATGACAGACTTTCACGTAATCGTCAATACTATAAACACTGTAATCATGCATTTTATAGCAATTTCCAACATAATTAGTGATCAAGCTTAGATGTGTGCTTTGTATCCGTCATGCGCCAATAAACTAGCAAACTAATGAACACAACCACAGTAACATAGACGAAAAACAAATTTTCGTGATTTATTTTTTTCAGGTACAAGGCAACGTATTCAACCGTGCCACCAAAAACGGCGACCGTCAAGCCATAAGGCAATCCAACACCTAATGCACGAATTTCAGTTGGGAACATTTCAGCTTTAACAATTGCATTAATTGACGTATAACCTGTAACAATAATTAATCCAGCCAGCATGAGTAAGAAAGCCCCCATCCCCGTCTTCACTTGTTGCAAAGTGAGAAAAATAGGAATTGTAAATATTGTCCCCATAATACCGAACCAAAACAATAATGGTTTACGACCTATTTTATCCGATAATGCACCGGCGATAGGTTGTAAAATCATAAAAATAAATAATGCTGCAAAGTTGATCAGTGTGACTTCTTGTGTTGGTAACCCAACAGAATTAATCATAAATTTTTGTAAATAAGTTGTATAAGTGTAGAAAGCGATTGTCCCACCGAGTGTTAATCCAACTACCGTCATGACAGATTTTGGATACTTTAACAAAAGTCGTAGACTACCATTATTGTTTTTCTTTTGTGCCTTAAATTGGTCAGATTCTTCCATGCTCAAACGAAGGAACAATACTACAATGGCTCCCAGAGAACCAATAACAAATGGAATACGCCAACCCCAGTCAGTCAACATCTCTTCTGATAATACTGATTGTAAAATAATTTGAACACCCAAGGCAATGAGCTGTCCACTGATTAATGTTACATATTGAAATGAAGCATAAAAGCCACGATGCCCGCGGCTGGCCATTTCAGAAAGGTAAGTTGCTGAAGTACCATATTCTCCACCCAACGATAATCCTTGGAATAGCCTTGCCAACACCAAGATGATTGGTGCAGCAATTCCTATTACATGATAACTAGGTGTTATCGCAATTACAAGCGATCCTGCGGCCATAATCAATACTGATAAGGTTAATGCGGCCCGTCGACCATGTTGATCCGCATATTTACCTAACACTAGACTTCCTAGAGGTCTCATCAAAAAGCCAATTGCGAAGACTCCTGCCGTACTTAATAATGCGGCCGTTTTGTCATGGCTGGGGAAAAATGATGGGGCAAAATAGATAGAGAACGAGGCATAAACATACCAATCGAACCACTCAATTAAATTACCTAAGGATCCCTTTAAAATATTACTGACAATTTTCTTTTCTGTACGTTGCATACGCTCACCTCATAATGTTTTCTTTACTGTAACGAACGCATAAAAAATAATCATCGTCATATTGCACAACTTTTTTAATTTTATTTGTACACAATAAGCAAACATGGCATAATAGTAACAACACAATTGGAGGTCAATTATGAACGTTAAAGAATTATTAGCTAACCCCGTATTAGCAGAATACCCAATTTTAGCAGGCGCCGAAGGGCTCAATCGCGAGATCAACCAAGTGGGTATGATTGATGCACCAGATTTTGATGAATATATTGCTCCTGGTCAATTACTGCTCACTACCGGCTTTTTGTTCAAAGAAGATTGGACATTACTGCGAGACTTAATTATCGCGCTAGATCATCATAATGCTGCTGGCTTGGGCATTAAGACGAACCGGCATTTATCACAGTTGCCACGTGATATTATTATATTAGCCAACAAACGTCGAGTACCAATCCTCATGACCCCAACTGATGAATTGATGCCACAAACAATTCAAAATATTACTGATATTATTCTGAACACTCATACGGGTGAACTGCATCAAATTGTTAATATTAATCATCAGTTGTCAACGATGCAAACTAATAATACTTATCAGCATCTGTTAAATCTTAGCGCGGAAATTTTAGAAGCACCACTAACCTTGTTGGACTCACATTTTCGTGCCTTATATGCCAGTACTGATTTACTTCCGCAACGTGACTTTTTCACCAAATTTTTACGAGAAGAATCTGGAATTGATTATTTGAATTTAACTCAAAAGGTGCACGTTACCTTCAATAATACAATTTTCGAGATTTCTCCCATTTTTTCTGCTCTAAACGAAAATAAAGCCTTTGCAGCTATTATGAGTTCGAATAAGACACTATCAGATTTTGAACTTTTAAAACGCGAACAAGTAATTACTGCATTGGGATTTTCAAATTCGAGAACCGATTTGTTAAATGAAACTGAGTTTCGCAACCGTTCTGGCTTCTTTTTGAACATTATGCAACACGGGCTAAGTGATGACGCGATTGACAATTATCTAAAGAACGCAAATATTGATTCTAAAAATCCCTATCGCGTAGCGGTTATTGACTTTACAGCAAAAAAAACAGTCATTGAAACACATCAATTTGAAATATTACAAGCACTGACACGCTGGTTTGTTAACGAATCAAACTGGTCTGTACTCCTATTTTCCTATAAACAACAACTGATTTTGTTAGTTGATAACAAAATTGATACACGCGCATTTCTCAAAGAACTATACGATTTTCTAACATCACAATCAAAGTTAGAATATAACTTTACCATCGGCTTTTCTCGAGTCGCAGAACCCATTCGTGCATTAGCAGATCTTTATGAACAAGCTAACCATGCGCTTCAGCTGACATCAGTAGCACATCCGATTATGCGATTTAGACCCAAGAGTGCCCAAGAAATGTTAAACTTGTTACCCAAGCAAGAGAGCGATGCTTTTGTGGAAAGAATTCTAGGCCCAATTTTAGACAATCCAAGTCTTCTCAAAACTTTGGAAACCTATATGTTCTTACATCAAAATGTAACAGCCGTCGCTTCTGATATGTTTGTACACCGGAATACCATTAATTATCGCTTGAAAAAAATATCTGAGTTATTAGATGTTAACCTTGACATGCCTGATGTTTTGGTCGATATTCAATTGGCTTTTTTGTTACTTGATTAGGCATAATGCACAATAGATTACCCTATTTTTTGTTCACTAATAAATGAGGGTTTAATGATAACTGTGTTAGAATTGTTATCAATCGAGGAGGCATAATATTTATGAGTCAACAAAAAAACGCAACGATGAATGCCGATGGTACCATACGTGGTTTGAAAAAGAAGCACGTACAGATGATTGCCATTGGCGGTACCATTGGTACAGGACTTTTCTTGGGAGCCGGAAACTCTATAGCTAAAACTGGGCCATCTATTTTGATTGTATACGCAGTACTTGGTGCATTTTTCTTTATGATGATGCGGGGAATTGGTGAAATGCTTTATGCAGACCCTTCCCAACATACATTTGTTTCTTTTATCAGTAAGTATGTTGGTGCTGGAGCGGGATATTTCGCTGGATGGTCCTATTGGATTGGACTACTTTTCGTAGCTATGGCAGAATTAACAGCCGTATCAACTTACGTTAAGTTTTGGTTCCCAAGTTGGAAAACTTGGATAATTCAAATTCTCTTTTTGTTTGTTTTAACTATGATTAACTTAATTGCCGTCAGAGTATTTGGTGAAACAGAATACTGGTTTGCCATGATTAAGATCATTGCTATTGTAGCGATGATTGTAACGGGTCTAATATTAATCTTTACAGGATTTAAGGCGCCCGCAAGTGGTGGTCATACTGTCGCTTCATTTAGTAATGTATTCTCAAACTTTTCACTATTTCCAAATGGTGCTTCGATGTTCTTCGCTGCCTTTCCAATGGTATTTTTCGCCTTCCAAGGTATGGAATTCGTCGGTATCACAACAGCTGAAACGGAAAATCCACGTGAGGTTCTGCCAAAAGCCATTAATACAATTATTATCCGTATTTTGATTTTCTACTTAGGTGCCATGATTATTATTATGTCGATCATTAATTGGCATGTTATCGCTAAAACACCTGAATCAAGTCCCTTCGTTATGGTGTTCCAATTGGCTGGATTCAAAGCGGCTGCTACAATAATTAACTTTGTCGTACTAACATCTGCTGCTTCAGCCTTAAACTCAGCTATCTATTCTGCAGGACGACACTTCTACCAATTAGCTGAAGAGTCAGATTCAAAGTTTATGATCAATTTTCGTGAAATTTCATCAAATGGCGTTCCTGCTAAAGCAATTATATTCACAGCTATCTTAGTGTTAATATCACCAGTGATTAATTCGATACCACAGATTACCAGTGCATTCGGTTTAATTACATCGATCTCATCAAACATGTATATCATCGTTTATGCAATGACAATGTATGCTCATCGTAAATTCCGTGAATCAACTAATTTTATGCCAGATGGCTTCCTGATGCCAGGATACAAGTGGACTAGTCCACTAACATTGCTATTCTTCGTCAGCATTTACGCCAGTTTGTTCTTTCAAGCAGACTCTCGTGTTGCTGCCATCGGCGCAATTTTGTTCACGATAGTATTCGGTTACCTTTCTCACCGAAAGTTTTCTACAAAAAATGCAGTAACCGTGTAAAAAATAAAATAGAACAAAAAAAGGAGACAACATGATGTTGTCTCCTTTTTTATTAACTATAACTCTGGCTCGTAGAAACGTCCCACAGTGTGTTCGATTTTCCAAGTAGAAGAGAAAGCTTGTTCATCAACCTCTTTGATTGCTTCTCGTAACTCAAATCGTTCTTGCTGCGTGATAACGGTTAGTAGCACCGAACGCTCCCGCCCAGTGTAACCACCACGCGCCTCATCGATAATGGTAACGCCTCGTCGAAGCTTATTTTGAATACTATCCACCATTTCATCTGGTTTAGTAGTAATAATCATCACTTGCATTTGCTGCTGTCGTGTATAGAAAACATCTATCATTCGTGAACTAATAATAACACCTACAATTGAGTACAAAGCATACTTCCAACCATATGTTAGCCCAGCACCGACCATAATCAAGGCATTGAAAGATAAATTAATTGGTCCCATTTTAAAGCCGTAATGCTTCTTAACTAAGAGACCAATAACATCTAAACCACCTGTTCCAACGCCATACCGTAATGCTGTACCAACCGCCATACCATTAAGCGCGCCACCAAACATAGCGTTTATTAACGGGTCAGTTGTTAAAACACGCGTGGTATCAAAGACAGGAATTAACGCCGAACTGAGCAAAACTGCTAGCGTTGTAAAGATAGCAAATCTCCACGACAACTTCCACCATGCAACGGCTAACATTGGTAAGTTAACCAAGGCTAGCGCTAAAGCGACGGGAATTCTATCGCCAGTTAAAGTCGAAACAAGTTGGGCAAATCCTGTGAATCCAGAGGAATAAATATGCCCTGGATGCCAGAAATAATTCATTGCAAAGGCAACGATTACACCATAAAATACCGCGCCACCAATACGACCAGCGTACTGGTTTTTCATAAAATTGTGAACAATTTTTTGCATAATCAATATGTATGTTATACGAGAAAAAATCTAATGTATAACACACATTTATCTCCAAGTTTTATCTAAGCTAATAATAACACGAATTTGTTTGATAACAATTACTCTGCTTCTGGAACAAACAATCCTAATTCGTTCAGTTGTTTGCCTTCAACACGAGTTGGTGCCTCAGTCATTGGTTCAGTAGCTCGTGAATTCTTTGGGAAAGCAATCACTTCACGAATATTTTCTTGGCCAGCTAGTAGCATTGCCAAACGATCCAATCCTAGTGCGATACCACCCATTGGTGGGAAACCATATTCCATACCCTCAAGCAAAAATCCAAAGGCTTCATGTGCTTTTTCAGGAGTAAATCCAAGTGCCTTTAGCATCTTTTCTTGGATATCCATACGATGAATACGAATTGATCCAGATCCTAGTTCGTAACCATTTAGTACTAAATCGTAGCTTTGCGCATGTGCCTTATGAGGATCTTCACCATCATTCAAGTAGTGTAAGTCTTCTTCATTTGGCATCGTGAATGGGTGATGAGCAGCAATCCAGCGGTCAAAGTCTTCAGAGTATTCAAACAATGGCCAATCCACAATCCAAGCAAATGCCCAAGGATTCGTTTGATCAATCAAATCTAATGCTTTAGCTGTTTCACGACGCAAATAATCTAGAGTCGCTGAAACGACATCAGCACGTCCGGCACCAAATAACAACAAATCTCCGACTTGAGCGTCTGCCGAAGCAATCAATGCTGCCTGTGCTTCGTCATCAAAGAATTTAGCAATAGGACCGGTCAAGCCTTCTTGCGCTACTTTCATCCAAGCTAGACCTTTTGCACCGAAACGTTCGATGTATTTTGTTAGCTTGTCAATGTCTTTACGTGAATAATGGTCAGCCCCACCAGGAACAGCCAATGCTTTAACAACACCGCCACCATTAATAGCATTTGCAAACACACCAAATTCACTATTTTTTACTGTTTCAGACAAATCCTTGATTTCGTAGGCTATACGTAGATCTGGCTTATCAGTACCAAAGCGATTCATAGATTCTTGCCATGTCAAAGTTGGAATTTTATCCGTGTCAAGATCAAAATCTACAACGTCATGCATCATCGCCTTAACCCATGCATTGACCAACTCACGGATTTCATCGGCTGTCATAAATGACGTTTCTACGTCCATTTGCGTGAATTCTGGTTGACGGTCACCACGCAAATCTTCATCACGGAAGGCACGGGCAATTTGGAAATAACGATCGAACCCTGCACCCATCAACAATTGTTTAAATAATTGTGGTGATTGTGGTAAGGCATAGAATGACCCTGGGAAAACACGAGATGGCACTAAATAGTCACGGGCACCTTCTGGTGTTGATTTTGCTAGTACTGGCGTTTCGATGTTAATAAAATCATGAGTATCCATAAAATGCATGGCGCTACTCATAATTTTTGAACGAATGCGCAAGTTTTTTTGCATCTCAGGGCGGCGCAAATCTAAGTAACGATACTGTAGCTTCAATTCTTCATTGGCATTCACATCATCTTCAATATAAAATGGTGGTGTTTTTGACGTTGACAAAATTTCCGCCTCTGTTACATCGACTTCGATTGTTCCAGATTTTATTTTTGTGTTAATTTGATTTTCAGCACGTTCAATAACATGCCCAGTAATCTTTAGAACATATTCACTACGAACTTTTTCAGCGACTGCTAGTGCGTCCGCATTTGTTGCGTTAAAAGTTAATTGTACGATACCTTCTCGATCACGTAAATCAACGAATATCAAGTCTCCAAAATCACGTCGTTTTTGCACCCAACCGGTCAATGTGACTGTCTGATCTAAATATGTTTCATCAAT
The DNA here is from genome assembly GCF_055698815.1 of Leuconostoc sp. XM4. Lineage (NCBI taxonomy): Bacteria > Bacillati > Bacillota > Bacilli > Lactobacillales > Lactobacillaceae > Leuconostoc > Leuconostoc sp. XM4. The sequence goes on from NZ_CP134507.1 coordinate 1,289,761, forward strand.
TAATCCTGCGTAATTAGTACGTTTCATTCCTTGTTCCCTTCTGCATCCATGATAAGTGGTAAATTGGTATAAAGCTCTGACAATTGAACAGACTTTTGTTCGCCATTGGTCATATTCTTGATGTTAACAATTTGTTCTTCAAGTTCTTGCTCGCCAATCGTTATGACATATTTGGCATGATGACGATCAGCTGCCTTGAACTGTGCTTTCGCTGATTTTGACAAATAATCACGTTCAGCAACGTAACCAAATGAGCGAACAGCTTGAACAATTTTTGTTGCGATAACATCAGTAGTATCACCGATGTTAACTACGTAAAAGTCTAAATTCTGTTCCTCTGTTGGAGCAACATTTTGCGCTTGCAATAAATCCAGCAAACGTTCTACACCAATACCAAAGCCAACACCTGGTGTTTCCGGACCACCAAATTCCTCAACCAAACCAGAGTAACGACCGCCACCAGCAATCGTTGCAGCGCCTTTTAAACTTTCATCTGTAGTCATGATTTCAAAAATTGTGTCGTTATAATAATCCAATCCTCGAACCATTGTTGTGTCAATGTCAAAGTCTAAATTCAATGCAGTTAAAATATCTTGCAACTTTTCCCAGTGTTTAGTCGATTTTTCAGACAAAAAGTCCAGGATTGATGGTGCATCTGCAACAAAGACCTGATCACGGGGATCTTTAGAGTCCAATACACGTAATGGATTTTTTTCTAACCGAGCTTGTGAATCTGCAGATAGTTCATCAAAATGAGGTTTCAGATAATCAATTAAAGCTTGTCGGTAAGCATCCCTGGACTCCTTATCTCCCAAGGTATTAATCGCAACTTTCAAATTTTTTAACCCAAGCGTTTGGAAAAAATCAATGACCATCGCAATTACTTCAGCATCTAATGCGGGCGAATCTGATCCGAATACCTCTGCACCTATTTGATGGAATTGACGGAAACGACCAGCCTGTGGCCGTTCATAACGGAACATCGGCCCCATGTAAAATGCCTTATATGGTTTGTCAAATTCCGGTCCATATAATTTATTTTCCACATATGCTCGGACGACACCTGCGGTACCTTCCGGACGCAAAGCGATATGACGATCACCCTTATCATGAAAATCATACATTTCTTTTGTCACAACATCAGATGTATCACCAGCTGAGCGTGAAAAGACTTCGAAATTTTCAAATAACGGTGTTCGAATTTCTTTGAAATTATAGTCACCAAATAAAACACGGGCAACTGCTTCTACATGTTGCCACTGTACTGTTTTTTGAGGCAGTAAATCTGCTGTTCCTTTGGGACGTTGAAATATTGGTTTTGCCATAGTTGTTATCGTTTTTAGTGTTTTTTATCAGAATTTTGAAGTATACGACATGTTAGTTAACATATTCATCGCTATCCAAAAATAATCAACAACTGTAAACGTATTTCCTCCATTATTTTTTATCTTGCTGTATAAAATCCGAAAAAAACGCCCTCAACGATTTCTCGTTAAGGGCGCAAATGCACGGTACCACCTTAGATTTTAACATTTTCATGTCACTTTAATTGCTTAACGCGCAACCACGAGCTATCTTGATCAATAGCAACCTCCAAGGTGTCCAAAATTACGTCTTTGTTTTGCTCGCATCTTCCGCAAAATTTCTTCATGTCCAGACAGTAATTTTTCCAATTCATCGGTTCTAATATAGATAATCATAGCTGTAAGGCTGAATAAAGTCAAGTGAAATATTTAATCTGTTATCTTATAAGTCACCGTGTATTCCTTCACCTGATTAGCTGGTAGCACAATATCCCCAAATCCCTCATGATTCACGGCGTCCGGCAATGTTTGCATTTCAACAGCAAGTGCTGTGAATGGTGCATTTTCTGCCCAATCATTATCGTGATCTTTGATTCCTGGATTAGTCATAAAAATAACAACACCATTCCGATCTGAATCGACTGTTAGTGTTCGACCACTAACAGGCTCTTGCACAATAACACCAACTTCATCACGCTGCTCATCTAGCAACCAGGCGTCATCAAATTGATCATCCCCAATTTTACGTAGCTGTGAGAAGTCAAATTTGGAATGCTGATTTTCTACCAATCGGCCAGTAGGAATTGTTTCGTCATCTACTTCAACATGTTTGTGAGATGCCACTCGCAACTCATGATTTGTGATATCAGCATCTTTTCCAGCTAGATTAAAATAAACATGTGTCATAGGATTATACAGTGTTGGTTCTGTTGATTCACCACTAAACTTAATTGTTAACTTATCGTCGTCATAAAGTGTGTAAGTCACATTCATCTGTAATTGGCCAGGAAATTCATCCTCAAACGTATGTGACAAAACAACTTCTGCAGCGGTACCCATGTTGCGTGCTGTTCCTTGCCAGTTAATCGTATCAAAACCATTTACACTTGAATGTAAGACATGCCCATTTTCATTTGGTGTTAATGTGAACGACGTGCCGGATAAATTGTATGCAGTTTTAGATAATCGACCACCCACACGTCCAATAGTATTTCCAAAATGAAAAGGATTGTCTAAGTAATGCTCTAAATCATCAAATTGAACAAGCAATTCTTTTTTCTCTCCTGATCGCTCAATAGAAAAAGACTGCCATGTCGCGCCATACGATATAACCGTTACTTGAGTATGATTAATGTTTTCTAACGTGAACGCGGTTACCTTTTCGCCATCAGGCAATGTACCAAACACTTCTTCTGTAACTTTCATATGCTACCTCTTTCATTTAATTAAAAATTTTGTTTAAACTATTTATCTAACCCAATAATAAATCACTTGAATAACACATAACAAGTATTATCACTTATCAATAAATATTTTTAAAAAATGATATACTAATGTTGGAAGCGCTATCATTTTATTTTTAAAAAGGTCGTTAAATTATGGAAAAATCATTATTTAATATCGTTAATGAGCACACGCTTGAATCAAGTATATTCTTTGATTTCTCTGGCGTTAGTAAGACTTTTTCTGGTCATGCTTCTGGCCCATTAAAACGTTCACATTATTTGCTTCACTTTGTCTTAGAAGGCCAAGGAACTTACTTTACCATGAATCATAAATATACCCTGAAAGCAGGTGACTTTTTCCTTATACGACCTGATGAAACAATTTTTTACCAAGCTGATTTGAATAATCCGTGGCATTATGCATGGATATCCATTGGTGGTACTGAAACAGCGCAATTAATTGAGAACTTCTCGCCTTTTCGCAATCACCATGATACTTTCTCTTGCGCAACTGTTGAAAATTATCTTAAATTAATTGTTGAATCACTAACGTTAACAAGTCATAGGCCACAAACCGAATTGCGATTAAATCAAATTGCTAGTGAAATACTCCTGTTGCTAATGAAGGAAAACACTTGGAACGTCGTTGAGCATCAAAACGCAACAATACGCCCCATGTCAGAATACACTAAATTATCATTGGCCTATATCAATAATAATTTTACTTACGACACATCTATTACTGACATAGCTGATGCTATCAAAATCAACCGTTCTTACCTCTCACGACTCTTTCGACGAGATGTAGGTATTTCACCAAAAAAATTTTTATTACGACTTCGTATTAACGAAGCTTGCCAATTACTTCAAACAACCCAGTTATCAATTAATCAAATTTCCGAAAAGGTTGGTTTTAGCAATCCTTCTGTTTTCGGCCACTCATTTACAGAGCTCATCCATGAAACACCTAGTGCATATCGAAAACGAAGAAGTTTCAATAGTATCCAAGAACAACACTCATTAGAATGGCAACAGATCAATGATATTTTAGGACATTTAAGTGCTGTGCAGCAATCTACTTAATCATTAAGCTTAGTCGTGCCATTGCCGACATGTGCCACGTAAAATTCTGGGGCATAGCCGACCACATTCATATAGTCATCATAGACTTTGTTTTCAAAATTGGAAATGGCTGTTTCTTTAACAAGTGCTATTGCACAACCACCGAATCCAGCACCTGTCATTCGTGCTCCTAAAACACCTGGCTGTTTTTGTGCGGACTGCACTAGCGTATCTAATTCAAGTCCAGTAACTTCATAATCTTCTTTTAGAGAGGCATGAGAATCATTCATAAGTTGTCCAAATGTTTGCAAATCACCGTCGGACAACGCTTTTTTTGCTTTTAAAGTGCGCTGATTTTCATAAACTGCATGACGTGCTCGTTTTACGAGTGTTTCGTCGTGAATTAATGCAACATTGGCATCAAATTCTTCATCAGTCAATTCACCTAATGAGTTAATATTAAGTTCTGTTTGTAATAACTTTAAAGCAGTTTCACATTGTGCGCGCCTTTCATTGTACTTCGAATCGCCTAATTCACGACGTTTATTCGTATTCATAATAACAATCGCATATTCACCAAGAACAATAGGAACCAACTCATACGTCAAAGTATTTGTGTCTAACAAAATAGCCTTTTGTTCTTGACCAAAACCAATTGCAAACTGATCCATAATGCCAGTATTGAGACCAAAGTATTCATTTTCAACTTTTTGACCAATTTTAACTAATGATAACCTAGAAACATCCAGATCAAACAAATCCTCTAAAACAACACCCACTAATAACTCTAACGACGCTGATGAGGAAAGGCCTGCACCATTGGGAATGTTGCCCTCGACCAACAGATCAAATCCTGTGTCGAGTACATAACCCTGCTCTATTAATTTGACGATAACGCCTTTAACATAGTTGGTCCACCCATCATTTTCGTCAAAATCAAGCTTCTTATAGTCTAACTGAACTACGCCTTTTTCATCAAAATTAACCGAATAAACTAAAATACGATCATCATCTCGTTTTCTGGCAACACCGTAAGTCCCATAGGTAATTGCAGCCGGAAAAACGTGACCGCCATTATAGTCCGTATGCTCACCAATTAGATTAATCCGACCTGGCGAAAAATACTGTTGGGTTTCGTGAGGGCCAAACTTTTCAGCAAACTTCGTGTTTAGTGCCTTAATTCTTTTCATGAGTAGTCAACCTTTCAAATTATACTAATTACTTCTTGCTGTAGCGTAATTCAAGTTCTGCAACTATCTTCGCATGCTTTTTTTCAGTTAGTGTCACTTTAAACATGAAAATAAGTAAAGAAATAATCATCAATGCTGCAGGAATATAAAATGCATATAATTTATAAGTATGGATGCCGCTGGCCGTTATATCATTAAATGTTGCATTTCCGGTCATACCAGCAGCAATTGCAACAAACCCAACAATAGCATTTGAAAATGCGCCAGCTAATTTATCTAATAATGGACGTAATGACAGTGTTACGGCCTCGTTCCGCTGACCATTTTTCCATTGTCCATACTCCACAGAATCTGTAATCGTCATTAACACTGACAAAAAGATAAGTTGTTGTGGGAAATAAAAGAATACTAAGCCAAGGCCAACAATCCACAAGTTACTACCGGCTATTGTAAACATGACATATGCCAGTACCATCAAGGCAATACCACTAGCAAACACATAACGACGTGTCATTACTTTGGCCAAGAATGGGAATAAAGGCACAGCAATTATACCAGTAATCATTGAAATCACACCAACCATCGCAAACTCTGTTACGTGACCGATAACAAATTTAAAATAAAACAGCAGCACGCCTGTGGTTGCTACGTTGGCAATTGCGTAAAACATGTAAGATAGTGCTAACCAAAGCAACTGATCATTCTTAAGGATGGCCTTAAAAACGTCAATAATATTGTATTTTTCGCTGGCTTGTGTCCTTAAAACGGTTTCGTTTTCTTTTGAAAATTTAGCTGTTACTATTGCTGAACCAGCTGACAAAACCGCAACAATTAATGCAAACCAGAACCAGCCAGTTGCACTCTCTTTACCACTACCACCCGTGAGCACAGTAAAGAATGCCACAATAGGTACAACCAAGGCAGTTGTACCATTAGCACCCAATGATGAACCAAAGCGAGCAAATGTTGCTAAAGTACCACGTTCCGCGGTGTCAGTTGATAACGCCGGAATCATTGACCAAAAGGCAATATCTTTGAATGAGTAGAAACTATCCAAAATGATAAAAACAATTGTAAACAGTACGAGGTAGAGTGTTGGGTTACTAACAGATAAACCGAAAAAGTTTGTGAAGATTGCCAGTAAGGATATACCCGAGACAACTCCACCAATCACTAACCAAGGTTTGAATTTTCCAAATTTGGTTCGTGTATTATCAATAATACTACCAATAATCGGATCAAAAATAATTTCTACTAAGCGAATACCGACGACTAGTGAGGTAACAATACCAATATACTTGGACTCAGTCGCCTTATCACTCCCCGCAAATAGTGTGCTTGTAACAAAAATCATGAAATATGTTGATAACGTTACATAATACGCATCGTGCCCGAATGCACCAAAAGCGTATGAAAAACGTTGCTTCATTTTATCAGACATCTTTCGACTCCTTATATTTTATTAAGTTCAGGGTATGTATTAACAATACTATGTAAGCGTTTACAAATAAAGTGTAATTTGTATCCTTTTTTCGTTGTTTTGTGATATTTATTGAAAAATAAAAACCCGTCGCCGGCGAGACGTTGGGTTCTATCTTTTAGATAAATTGGAATAATCCAGAATGAAAGAAACTATTACGCTTGATTGGGTGCATATTCGCTCAATGCGTGATCAATTTCAAGCAACTCTTCTGGTGAAAATGGTAGATTGTCCAAAGCTTTGACATTTTCTATGACCTGTTTTGGATTACTAGCACCAATCAAAACACTAGCCAACTCAGGAATTCGTAAATTCCAAGCAAGTGCCATTTGTGGTAGCGTTTGACCTCTCCTTTGTGCAATTTGATTCAACTTTTGCACCGTATTAATTGTTGGTTCAACTTTTTCTGTTGTCAAAAAGGGGATTGTTACTTTGTTCGCACGTGAATTATTTGGAATACCTTTCAAGTATTTATCTGACAACAATCCTTGCGCTAAGGAGCTAAATCCAACCGCACCTTTTTTATTTTCTCCTAATGTCGTAAACAAACCTCGCTCAGCTTTACGATCAAACATATTATAACGTGGTTGATGAATGATGAATGGCGTCTTTAATTCTTTAAAAATATCGACAATCTCTTGTGTTTCTTGACTCGAATATTTAGAAATACCAATATAAAGCGCCTTCCCTTGACGAACCAATTGGTCTAAAGCTTGTGCGGTTTCTGCAAGTGGCGTCATCGGATCAGGACGGTGACTATAAAAAATATCAAAATAGTCTAAACCAGTGCGTCTTAAACTTTGATCTGCACTGGCAATGATGCTTTTTCGAGAATTCCAATTACCATAAGGGCCTGGCCACATTTCGTGACCAGCCTTGCTTGCAATAACCATTTCATCTCGATAAGGTTTCATATCCGTAGCCATAATCTTGCCGAAATTTTCTTCAGCACTTCCTGGTATAGGACCATAATTATTGGCTAAATCAAAATATGTGATACCTAAATCAAAAGCTTGGTGAATAATTTCCTTTTGGTTTTCGTAGGGATCCACACTACCAAAATTATTCCAAAGGCCCAAACTAATAGCTGAAATCTGTAATCCACTGTTACCAATTCTGTTATATATCATTTTCTCGTAACGATTTTTATTAGCTCTATACATTTGCTTCTCCTTCTGTATTTGACCACGAAAAACTATAATGATAATGATCGTTTGATAATAAAAACTCTGGCGACACGCTTGGAGACCAAGAATCATCGCCACCAACACCCATATGATAGCCATCAATGTTCAACCAAACACCCTCTTCAGGTTTTAATAGGTGTTGATGCGTGACTGCTGACAATTGCGCTTGACTAAATTGACTCAAATTAAATGAAAAACGTTGTTCAAGTGCCCGAATGACATGATGATCAAATTTAAGATACGCCACTTCAGTACGCAAGCCATTTTCACTAGGAAAAACATACGGTGTATAAAGTTCCTTCAAGGAAGCATCCCATTTGCCACGAATAGCCGCTGAACGCCTATCTGGATAGTTTTCCATTGGTCCCAATCCACTATAAGTCACTGCGTCAGTCGTTGCGTTAATTTGAACACTCAATCCAATACGTGCTGGTTGTGGATCGGCAACTTGCCGCCAAACATCCACATACACTTTTAAATCACCAACATGATTTATTCGATATTCTTTACTAGATATAAACATGATATGTTGATCAATCGGTGATAAAAATTGATGTTGTGTCGTGATTCGTACCTCATCTTTTAATGCTGTCCAATTGAATTGCACAAGCTTTTCATTCAAGTGATTGAACCCTGTTGCTTGCCATCTTTCAAACCAAGCATTTGGATCAATATTTGTTACCTCACTCACTCCAATATCATTATCCAAAGCTGCTCTACTAAATTGATCTTTCAATGGAGTCAGTACTTTTTCCTGCCCATTCTTTATCCAATTAGATAACCAACCTGTACGCTTATTAAACTGCCAGATAGCATCATCTAAAGAAATGGACAAGGAGTCTGTCGCATCATTTATAAGGAAATCTTCATAATCATCAGATGATCGTACGTCACTAATCATTATCGGTTTATTTCTCAAAATAAATTGCTTGTAAGCCAGTAATGTACCAGACCGGATAAGGCCATCAGTGCTATCTTGAACAATCTGGCAGTTCATATAAACATCTTCATTGCTGTTATCGGAGAAATTCAAACTGACTCTCTCTTCAGTTTGGGGTGCCAAATTGAGTTTGATTTTTTTAGTCTCAATCACCTGATCATTTGACAAAATTTGATAAATTAAGGTTGCATCATTGACTGTTTTGAATAAATGCTTATTTGAGACCGTCATATAGTTAACTTTTCCAGTTGGATCTTTTTCAAGTTGGAAAGCGAAATATTGTTGACAGTATTTTGCCTCCAGCAAGGCTGGTTTTGGAGTGCGATCGGGAAATAGTAACCCATCCAAGCTAAATTGGCGATCATTAGGATAATCACCAAAATCACCACCATAAGCATAATATGATTGGCCTTCGTTATTTTTTGTGAGCAGGCCCTGATCTACCCAATCCCAAATGAAGCCACCCTGAAGTCTTGGATATTTTTCAAAAGCCTCCCAATATTTATTAAATCCACCTAAACTATTCCCCATGCTATGCGCATATTCACACAATATCAGTGGTCGATTTTCTTTTGGCAAGCCAATCCATTTTTTAATAGCCCATTTTGAGTTGACCTCTTCCACTTGATCTTGGTCAACACGTGCATACATCGGTGCAATAATGTCCGTTGCCGGTGTATCAGCACCACCACCCTCATACTGAATTGGACGAGAGGGGTCGGTATTTTTAAGCCATTGATACATTGCATCATGATTATGTCCATAGCCAGACTCATTCCCCAACGACCAAATAATAATTGATGGATGATTATAGTCTCTCTGAACCATTCGTGTCACTCGCTCCATCATCAAGGGTAAGTATTTAGGGTCATTTGTAAGGTAATTCATTGGCTTGACACCATGTGTCTCGATATTTGCCTCATCTACTAAATATAATCCATATTGATCACACAGCTCGTACCATCGTGAAGCGTTGGGATAATGAGAAAGCCTTACTGCATTAAAATTATGCTCCTTCATCATACGGATATCATCAATCATTGTTTTTTCATCAACATAGTATCCTGTTTTTGAATTAAATTCATGCTTATTGACACCACGAATTAATAACGGTTGATTATTTAAAGTCAGTAAACCATCTTTAATTTGAACCTTCCTTATACCAACTTTCTTATTTTCAATTTGATAGTTTTCTTCCCCATCGTGCAAAGAAACTTTTATATCATATAAATTTGGTACTTCAGCTGACCATAATGCCGGATTTTTTACTGGTAATTCTAAACTAACTTGACCATCATTAGTACCACGTTCGTCGATTACTCGATTACCAAATTGTTCTGTTGCTTTGAACAAGCTCATACCATGGTAAAATAATTCAGCAGTCACACTCAAGTTATCCGCCGAATTTCCAACTAATTGTGCCCTAACCTCAACAGTTGCGTCATCAAGATCTTCATCCAGTTTTGTCTCAATTGCTAAATCCTGAAATCTTGTTTTTGGAACACGAATAAGATCAACATCACGGAAAATTCCCGACATTCGCCACATATCTTGATCTTCAAAATAGCTCCCCTTGCTCCACTTCAACACCAAAACCGCGATACGATTTTCACCAGCTCGCAATTCTTCAGTGATGTCAAATTCTGCTGGTAAGCGACTGTCTTCCGAATAGCCGACCCATTCTCCGTTAACCCAAAGATAAAATGCAGACCCAACACCATTAAAGACAACATGTGATTCTGTGTTATCTGCTAACCATTTATTATCAAGAAAGACCTTTTTGGAATAAGCGCCAACCGGATTCTCAGTCGGCACATACGGTGGATTTACTGGAAATGGATAAGTAACGTTTGTATAAACAGGAACATCATAGTCCCCCTGCAACTGCCAATTACTAGGAACATGAATAATTTTTGACGTAGGCAAGTCTTTTTTTCGCCATTCTTCGTCAATGTCTGATAGATTTTCAAAATAACTAAACTGCCAAGGTCCATTGAGGCTTTTTCGTGGTTGTTTAATTTCTCGTTTGTCTCGTTCATTAGCGTAGCTCATACTCGTGTGTAGTGGTAATCGATTCCAATTCGTTACCACTGGATTTTCCCAATCATGGCGTGCTAATATTTGTTTTATACTTGTCATATTTAATCCTCGAGAATTCTTCTGCCAAATTATACACACATCTTATCATCGATGTTCAGAAATGTAAACGCTTACCTATCGGAGTTCATCTACTTTTGGGACGCAAAGAACTTGTTAACCCTTTATTCATCACTATTGAATAGCTTGAATACGACAGCAACTGCAACTATAATGAAGGAATTAGGAGTGTTGTATTAATTTCATTGATTCATTGGAGGAAATAATGGACAAGAATAGTAATCCACACGTGTTAAAAAAAATACCTTTGTCTTTACGCCATCATATGACGATTCCTTGGGCCACTTTTATTAAAAGCGAAAATATTCCAGCTAAAAATGCTAGTCTCCAGGAACGCGCCTCAATTGTTGGTCGAATTGGTATTCTCATGTTGTCTTGCGGTACTGGCGCATGGCGAGTGCGAGATGCAATGAATAAGGTTGCTAGAAAACTAGACCTCACATGCTCTGCCGATATTGGATTAATTTCATTGGAATATACTTGTTTTAGCAATAATCAAAGTTATTCTCAAGTATTATCGCTGCCAAATACAGGTGTAAATACCGACAAGCTAAATATTTTAGAGCATTTCGTTAACAATATCCAAGATGATTTTTCATCTTTAACTATTGGTCAAATTCATCATACGATTAACGACATTCAAAATCGACCAAAGCAATATACGCCGATCATCTCTGGCCTTGCTGCTGCTCTAGCATGTAGTGCGTTCATTTTTTTACTTGGCGGCGGTATTCCAGAGATGATCTGTTCATTTATTGGTGCTGGGATTGGAAACTATGTCCGTTCAATTTTAGGTAAACATGCTATAACCACCATTGTGGGCGTCGCTATCAGTGTTGCCACAGCATGCATCACCTATATGTTTGCATTTAGAATATTCGAATTTTATTTCCATATTTTAGCTCAGCATGAAGCCGGATATATTGGGGCTATGCTCTTCGTTATTCCTGGTTTTCCTTTTATTACTAGTATGTTAGATATCTCGAAATTAGACATGCGCTCTGGTTTGGAAAGACTAGCTTATGCCATAATGATCACGCTAATTGCCACATTAGTTGGTTGGTTAGTCGCTTCGCTGGTTCATTTTAGACCAGCAAATTTTTTGCCACTTGGCTTATCGTCAATCACACTGATGTTACTTCGTATCCCAGCCAGTTTTTGCGGCGTATTTGGTTTCTCAATCATGTTTAACAGCTCGAAAAAAATGGCTGCTGTGGCTGGATGCATTGGTGCAATTGCCAACACTCTGCGACTAGAACTAGTCGATTTAACTACTATTCCTCCCGCAGCGGCGGCATTTTTTGCCGCTTTGGTTGCAGGATTAATCGCATCGATGGTCAATCGTTACAATGGTTATCCAAGAATTTCCTTAACTGTTCCTTCCATCGTCATTATGGTGCCTGGTTTGTATATCTATCGTGCAGTATATAGTATTGGTAATAACCAAATCGGTATTGGCGCGCTATGGATGACCAAGGCTGCTTTAATTATCATGTTCTTACCACTGGGGTTGTTTGTGGCACGTGCCATACTAGATAAAGACTGGCGGCATTTTGATTAATATAAACAAAAAAGCAGTAATACTCTAAATTAGAGTCTTACTGCTTTTTTAAAAGAATATCAATATCCTTTATTTAGATCAACAACATTTTGAACGAACGTACCATTAGCCATAAATGAAGGAACATTTTTTTCAAACAAACGAAATAATCCACCAACACGACCAGCACTTTCTTGTTCACCCCAACTTGTATGTTGTGTCAATAAGATTTGTGGCCGCTCAAATAATGGATGATTCATTGGTAATGGTTCAGGTGTTGTGACGTCTAATGCAGCATATTTGACACGAGAATCATCAATTGCTGAAAGTAGGTCGTCCTGATTCAAAGTTGTGCCACGCCCAATATTGATAAACAAAAACAATTGATTAAACTGTTGGAAAAAATGCTCATCAAAAAAGTTTTCGGTTTCTTTTGTCCCTGGTAACCCGTCAACAACAACTTGCGATTTAGCTAGTGCTTCTTGATAGTCAGAAATCGCATAAGTTGCATCGAATCCTTCAACTGGACGACCTGTAGTATTTACACCAAAAACTACACCGCCCAATGATTTTACAGCGTGAGCAATTTGCTGTCCAATTCGACCAGTACCAAACACCAAAACTGGTAATTCACTCATCAAATACTGATCTGTAAAAGGCTCCCAATGTTTCCGTGTAGAATAAACATTTAAGCCACGAGCAAAGTGGAGAATATAGCCCAAAACAGTTTGAGCTATAGGTACCGCTTTTAACCCACTCGCATTTGTCACAGTAATTTGACGCTCCTGTAGTGTTTTCAAGGGTAAGTAGTCAACACCAGCCGATTGCGCCTGAATCCACTTTAATTTTGATTCTGGGTTAGCAAGGATTTTATGCCCAATTTCTGTATCCCAAGCATAACTTATCAATACCTCAGGTAATTGCTCATCGGTAATCGTGTCCGGTGTCACAACGCTAATATCATATTGTGCAAGAAATTCACGGTTTTCTTGCGTTATTGCTTTCACTGCCAGTAATAATGCCATTTTAATTCATCTCCAATAATACTTGATTTATCACTGATATGATAAATAATTTTAGTGATGTTGTGCAATGACCCAATTCATAGGCTTCAGCACTACCTTTAATTATACGAGATTTCTAAATAATTAACATTAAAAAGATTCATCGTTAGCTATTGCACAATTCCCTTCTAAGCGTTATAGTAGTTTTATCATATTTTTCTAAGAAAGAAGGACGTATTATGTCAGAACAACGAAAGGCTAAAGCTGAAGATTTTGATTGGGACAACTTGGGATTCGAATACCATGACCTTCCTTATCGTTTTCGTGCCTATTATAAAGATGGTAAGTGGAGCGAAGGTGGTCTCGAAACAGACTCAAACATTCCAGTCAATGAGGCAGCAACCGGACTTCATTATGGTCAAACAATTTTCGAGGGGTTGAAAGTTTATCGCCGTAAGGATGGTGGTGCAAACATTTTCCGTCCTGACCGTAATGCAAAGCGTCTACAAAATTCAGCCGCTCGTTTGATGATGGCTCCCGTCCCTGAAGAACTTTTTGTGCGTGCTTTAAAAGAAGTTACGAAGGCAAACCAAGATTTCATCCCACCTTACGGAACTGGCGCAACACTTTATCTACGTCCCTTTGAATTTGGTGGTGGCCCAGTTGTCGGCGTGCATCCAGCAGATAACTATGTCTTTGAAGTATACGCAACTCCTGTTGGTGCTTACTACAAAGGTGGATTAACACCAACAGCCTACGTTACTAATCATTATGATCGTGCTGCTCACGGTGGTACTGGTGCAGCCAAGGCTGGTGGTAACTATGGTGCCTCAATGCTTGCTGGTGATGAAGCCCATGCTGCTGGTTATTCTGATGTTGTTTACTTGGATCCTCGTTTGCATGAAAATATTGAAGAGTTGGGATCAGCCAACTTCTTCGGTATCACAAAGGATGGTCGCTTCTTAACACCAAAGTCACCTTCAATCTTGCCATCTGTAACCAAATATTCATTGCTTCAAGTAGCTGAAGAACTTGGCCTAAAAGCTGAAGAAACAACTATTTCAATCAATGATCTTGATCAGTTTGCTGAAGCTGGTGCAATGGGAACTGCTGCTGTAATTTCTCCTGTAGGTTCAATTACACATAACGGTAACAAGCACGTATTCTATTCTGAAACAGAAGTTGGTCCTTGGACACAAAAGCTTTACGATCGTTTGACAGCCATCCAATATGGTGACCAAGAAGGTCCCGAAGGCTGGGCAGTTGACGTACCACTTGATTAATATACTAAAAAAACGTCTTAGTGACGTTTTTTATTTTGTACTTAAAAAGTATTGACAGCGCTGCAGATTCTTGTTATTCTATTATAGTTGTTTGATTCAAGCAAATAACAAATTGATCATGGCTCGTTGGTCAAGTGGTTAAGACGCCGCCCTTTCACGGCAGAATCGAGAGTTCGATTCTCTCACGAGCTACTAATTAAGTTACAACTTTGGTTGTAGCTTTTTTTGTTTCTATATATCAATAAATCAAAAAATAAGAGCCTAAAATGGCTCTTATTTTTGCTTAATCACAAATGATTTCTTGTTTTTTTGTTTAGCTGCAGCCACTTTTGCTCTTGATTCTTTTTTATGAGTTACGGGCCGATGATGCTTACTTTTATTCTTATTTTTGGAACGCTCGTTCACCTCAGGAACACGAGGATTAATATTTTCTAGAACAAAGTATGGTGCGCCAAAATTCACATATTCATACAAATAATCCTGTAAAGATTGAATTTTATCATGATTATTCACTGCTTTATTATTATTATAAAAGCCCTTCAAGCGTAATTGTTCAGCAGAAATATCCCCTACAATATAATCATACTGAGCTAATAGCGGTGTGTATCGTATGGCTAGTTTATCTTCATCAAAGGCATCTTTAAAGTCTTCAACTATTTCTAGCGTCAAACGGTCAATTTCAACCTCATTACCCAGCTTTTTAACTTTATAAGTCCCTTTGCGTTCCTCTTGTTGTTTGAGTGTACGTTCTTTTAGTGTGTCGTGATCCATTAGTTATCCTTATATTTATTCGCATAATAATTTGCCATAAGTTCACGCAAAAGTAGATTTAATTCTATTTTTGCTGGCGCTTGCGCTACATCTGGGAAAAAAGAAATCCACTTGTAATGATCGAGTGTCGCTATTTTATACAATTTACCTTTATCGATCGCCTCTCCATTATACAAAACTTCACCATTCTTTTGTCGATCAATACCATCAAAGCGCATATAACCAAAAATTTTACCTCGAAACCCACTACCTTTCATAGGATACTGCGCTAAGTTCGTTATCTGTTCGTCAATACTGTGCAATAAGGAGAGCAGCTTTTCTCCAGATATGGTAATTAGCATTGGATTAATTGCGTGTGGCATACTTTCTAGTAGTTCATAGCGACTTAGTTTTCCTTTTGGTAACTCTTCACTAAACATCCCTGTAGAAATCATTGACACTGGCACATTATAATACTGCTTCAAAGCACGTAAGCCATCATAAACTTGTTCATCTGATGTTATCTCACGAGGCAATGTGCACACGTACTGTTGTTCGAGTAATTCTCGCCCTTTAGCAATCCAACTCCGAACTGTTTTATAATCATCATCGTTTTCTGCTAACTCATAAGTGGGTGTTGCTATCGCCGACTTATGAATAATTCGATGACCCTTGATAGTTAATGTGATATCACCGACATTTTCGCCATAGCGCCCTGCCGCTGCTAACAGAGTGCCACTAACCATTTTACCTTGCGGTAGCAGATGATGCGTATGGGCACCCATAATAACATCTACGTCATATTTCTGAGCAATATGCTCATCTGTTGGCAAACCTAAATGAGAGAGTAACAAAATAATATCTACTTGATCACGCAAAACTGGTAAGTACTTGTCTAACGTCTCATCAATAGCAATGGGATCCCAGCCAAGTGCCGGATAAGTTAGTTGGTATGGCGCTGTTAATCCTATGACACCTATTTTCGTGTTATCTTTAGTGGTCAAAATTTTGTAATTTTTAGCCCACTTAGGTTGTGTATCATGAGGCATTTCCTTCAAATTAGCCAATAATACATCAAAGTTAGCATTATCATATAAATGATTCATGGTGTCATGTGAGAAAACAAGCCCCTCGTTGTTTCCAATAGTCACACCATCATAATGTACATCATTCATTAACGAAACATTGCTCAACCCCTGAGTTGCTTCAGTCAATGGATGTAACCTGTCGATTGCATCCCCAATATCAAATGTAAAGCTCTCATCATACTTAGCCTGACCTGCTAATAAATAGCGTGATATGCGCGGCCAATTTTCGAAATGCGAATGAATGTCATTTGTATGTAATAAGTGAATTGTCCCCATTGGTTTCCTCTCTAGCCGATCACGAAATGATTTATATTTTAATTTTACACCTATCTACGTAAAAAGACGTCAACCGACGTCTTTTTATTGTCCAAAACGATACAAAAAATGACTAAAATCGTCCAAATTTGCAGGAAAAGCATTTAATCCCCAAATAAATTGCTCCTTTTCCCCTGGTACTTTGAAACGAACACCCCATTCATCATTTTTACTAGGATCATCATAAGATGGGCCACGGTATTCACTCATCCAAGTCGTAATATAGGCCATTGCCTCCTCTGAAAAATGATCCCAAACTTTTGTCATATCAACCCAATCCTCACGATAACGCCAATTAAAAGGCTCCCCTTTGTCATTTAAATGTGGATTATAAAACATAAAGTCCTTATCTAAAATATCTTTTGCTTCCTGCGCCTTGAGAGCACTCTGCCAGAAAGCATGCCCTTCTTGACGTTTTACGTATATGTAATCAAAGCCCGTAACCAAATTACCTCGATAAAATACTAAAAAGTCTAATCGTTCTTGTGCCATTCTATTCCTCAATAACTATTAAATCTTTAGGCAACGCCGCTGTCAAATTTTCAAAACCATCTGTCGTAACAATAACGTCATCCTCAATACGGACGCCACCCTGATTAGCTAGATAAATTCCTGGTTCAATTGTTAGCAAATGCCCAACTTGCATTTCATCACTAGAACGTGGGCTAATTGCTGGACCTTCATGAATGTCCAGACCAACGCCATGACCACCACCATGATTAAATTGCTGACCATAGCCATGTTCTGTAATATAATCACGTGCCACTTTATCAATTTCGCTACCCGATATTCCTGGTTTAACAACATCAATAGCATTTTGATTAGCCTGTTTAACAATTTCATAAATAGTCTTCAGTTCATCACTAACATTGCCCACAGCAATTGTTCGTGTTACATCCGAAGTATAGCCATCAACATAATACCCAAAATCGATGGTCACTAACTCACCATTTTCAATCACTTTGTCAGTTGCTTCACCGTGTGGTAATGCTGATCGATATCCAGAGGCAACAATTGTATCAAATGATGCTTTTTGTGCACCATATATTTTTTGTAGTCTATCCAATTCATTGGCAACTTCACGCTCTGTCTTACCCGGTTTTATAAAGGGTAGCAAGTCCTTAAATGCTTTCACTGAAGCGTTAGCCGCCTTACGTAAAGCTTCTAATTCTTGCGCGTCTTTGACTTCGCGTAACACTTCAATAGCTTTTGGCAATGCATCAAAATCAATATCTGCTGGCAATAATTCATCCAAGTAATCATAAATGTGATAAGGTAAGCTTGCTTCGAAAGCCAACTTCTTGATACCAAATTCTTGCGCTGTTTCTACGGCAACGCCGTAATAATCACGTGTGACTTTAAAATCAACACCCTCAGGTAATCTATTTTTGTAGTCTTCTTCGTAACGAGCATCTGTAATTAAGCGAGCATTCTTCTTGCCAACAACTACAATACCATCACCTGTGCCACCTTCAAATCCAGTTAAATATTTTGTATTAAAACCTTGATAAACAATCATACCGTCCAAGTTAAGCTTGGCCAGTAGCTTCTGCAATTTAGCAATACGCGCCTCATAGTACTTTGACATAAAAATCCTCTTTCCTATAACTGATTTAATTATAACATCTGCAACGTTAATCATTTGTAAGTAAAAAGACTAACATATTATCTGCATAATACGTTAGCCTTTTCAATAATTATTACTTACTTTGCAGCAGCAACAATTTCATTGTATTGTTCACGTGTGTAAACAGATACTTGACGCTTTTCGCGACCTTTACGTTCAAACTTAACAACACCGTCTGTCAAAGCAAACAATGTGTCATCGCCACCCTTTTTAACGTTTACGCCTGGATAAATATGCGTACCACGTTGGCGGTAAATGATTGAACCAGCAGTTAAGTCTTGTCCGTCAGCAACCTTAGTTCCTAGACGACGACCAGCTGAGTCACGACCGTTGGCTGAAGATCCGCCACCTTTGTGGTGCGCGAACATCTGCAAGTTTTCTTGATTCATCAACATAAGTCTATTCTCCTTTACAAGTAATGATTACGCGATTGAATCAATCTTCACGCGTGTATATGGTTGGCGGTGGCCTTGCTTAGTATGTGAATGCTTCTTGGCACGGTACTTGAAAGTAATAACTTTCTTTTGCTTGCCTTGCTTTTCAACAGTACCTTCGACCTTTGCACCTTCAACAAAAGGTGTACCAATCTTTGAATCAGTTAATACAACTTGGTCAAAAGTAACCTTTTCACCTGCTTCTGCATCTAACTTTTCGACGAAGATTGTGTCGCCTTCAGCGACTTTATATTGTTTGCCGCCAGTTACAATAATTGCGTATGCCATTATTGGTTTCTCCTTATACTTAGACTCACCATCACAGGCGGTCGGGCCCTTGTCCCGAGCATGCTTTGACCTGTTCTGAGTGGTTGTAGCTATGCTAACAACCGTTTAATTATAACAAAAATAGATCATCGAGTCAATGATTTTCAAAAGAGCTTCAAATAATCCAGAATGACTCAGATGACCATCATATCAGTTCATTACCATTGCTAAAGTCGAATAGGTTCAATCCGTTGCTGGCAACCGTGTTGGTATTGATTCGCCATAGCTCTGTAAATTCTTTAAACAAGTCAGATTGCGAAATGTTCATATTATCCGCTAACCACTTAGCCATGATGGCCCAAAAGCCAGCATTGATAACTTCCCATTGATATTGTTGCGCCCGTCGTTCTTCGTCGTTTAACTCACTGGTACGGGTTGCCATTTGGGTACGCAGCCTACTATATAGTGCATCACTAAATGGTTTGTCAATATCATGGTTCAAAACAGCATTATAAAAAGCCGCTTGTTTACTAACCGTATTGATCATGTCGGTTATTTTAAAAGTTTGTTGCGTATGTTCCAGTAGGTCATTAATCAAGGAATCATTAATCTCAGATATAAGATGTTCTTTGTTACGATAATATTTGTAGAATGTGCCGCGCGTGATGTTCGCACGAGCCAATAGGGTTGTGATAGAAAAATCTGGCTGAGTTGATAGTAATAAAATTGTTTCAGCTTGAATAATGTGTTTAGTACGTACAACACGTGCATCAGTTTTATTTGACATAAATTTACTCCTGACTAAAATATTATGGTTATTCCCACTTTATTTGCTATATTCTTCAATCATCAATTTCAGTTAGTAATTATTAACCAATCAGATATTCTAATTATTCACTCTTAGTAAATCATAACATATTGAAATTAAATGAAATATTACTTTTCATGTCACGGGCAGCGACAGCATATTCACTAATCTTTTCCAATAAAAAAGTACCCTAATCAGGCACTCGTTACATAGTTTATTATATTAAACTATTGTATTTAACAGACATGATTATCCCCATCCCCGTCTATGTATGGTGATCCCCCAATAATGAAATGAATAAGGATCTTATGAAATAAAATAGAATATAGAAAAGATCACCGTATGTTTATAATAGCACTATTTCTAAAAAAGGTACAAATTAATATGACAAATATTCTAAAATTACAACTTTTAAGGTAAAAATTGCGACCACTTTTCATCAATATGATAAAAGTTGTGATTTTCTTCACTTCGTTGTATTATTAAAGCGTACAATAAAAAGGGAGAAGAATATCGTGAAAGAAACAAATTTTATAAAGTACCTAAGCTGGATTGCGACCGTCATGGCTGTGTTAATGTATGTTTCGTATATCCCTCAAATTGCAGATAATCTAGCTGGTTCTAAGGCGAACCCCTTACAACCACTGGTGGCGGCTATCAATTGTACCTTGTGGGTTATCTACGCACTAAAAAAGAATCATCGCGACATACCTGTCGCCTTAGCTAATTTTCCAGGCATAATATTTGGTCTAATTGCTTTCGTGACTGCCGTTTAACTTCTGGACAGCTTACATTGTGATTTTATAAACATTTTTAAAGATTGTGTTCATTAAAATCAGGGAAACATTTTTTATAATGTTCCCCTGATTTTGTGTCATTTCATTTGTGCGTTTTTTGCTTTTTATAAATAACGTGATAATTAACCAAGGGGGTATTTATAAGAACTGTCACCAAAACTTTAACCCATGTTTCCTCAATGACTATGCTAAGAATGCAACTCCCGATAATAGTTGATACAAAGAAATAATCAGCTGCTTTCAGTTTTATTAGCTGTCTTAATACCAATTGCTCTCATGTCACTAGATAAATTTTGATGCTTTCAACATCATCAAAATTCCAGTAACGAAATTTCCAAGACTGGACTTATAGATGCGCAATACTTATCAGTAGTATCTTTATGCTTCAAACCAGACAAATAATCTTGCTCGGGTTCTTTAGACTTTTTCATGTTATTTAAGACTTTCTTTTCACGGTGTTAGTGCTATAATTTATCTATACATCTAGGGGGAAAGTATGGTAAATTTTATTGTTTCTTTATTACATCTTATAATCTTTGTAAGTGCTATCGGATCGTTTGTGGTTTTGAAACCTTTATTCAAAACATTCACCAAAGCCCAAAAAATATGGGTTATCATTCTAGTGGTTGCTGTTATCATTGTGTTTTTTACTAATGAAATGCCAGATATGATTAAAGGGTATAGCGACGGCTACAATGCTTATAAATAATCAAAAACCATCAACATTATTGATGGTTTTTATTTTGGTGTTGTCTTTTCATGATTAAGCACTTTTAATAGCGTTTTGTGCTAATTTAAAAATGGCATAATTTAAACTATTTTTTTAAAAAATGGAACAAAACAGCAGCTATAAGAACCAAAATAATTGGAATAAATACACCAATCATTAACCATGATTCTGCTGAAGCTTCATCACTCATATCGTCACCTTCAATGTGTTATTTACTAACATCATACCAGTAAATAATCACATATTCATAATCCTCCCAAACTAATTTTAAAACAAAAAGCACCGTAGTGCCTTATTTTAATGAATATAAATTGTAATGACAGTTACTAATCCAAAAAAGATGCCTGGAACGTTAGAAATTATGATTGGCCAATCTTTATATGTTTTACTCCAACCATACCCTGTCCAAAGAGAAGCGTTAATCACTGCAACTAAAGGCTGTAAAAAACCAACAGGATGACCCGAACAGTTACTAAGTAGTTTTAATCCTGTGCACATTTGTGAATTATAAGTTGGTGACTTTTTATAGAATCTCTTCCACAACCCGCAATGACATCTTGTGAGAATTTAAAGAGCACTACAGCAAGCACTTTTTTGACTATTTCAATATCATACTCAAAGATGAACGTAAAGCGGGTCTCGAATGTATAACAAAAAACTCTTTAAATGAACCCTACAACATTTAAATAGTTCTTTGTAAATCACTTATTCTTAATTGTGAGCACTTCTTCAATTTCTTGAATGCTTTTATCAAAAAAATTTTGCTGGGAATAATCTGTACTTTCAAGTGAAGACTATCTATTGGGGATATCTCTTCAGCGGAAAAACGTGTTTAGATATGTAACCACTGCGTGGTGTTTCATTAGTCAAAAAAGCGCAAAAATCGAAAATACGATTTGTAAAAGTTTAAGAAGAACTACAATATCACTTCCCAACACCTACATATAGCAACACTTAAGCAAACAAAAACCGTCCTATCAACATTTGTGATAAAACGGTGTAAATGCGCTGAGGGGGATTCGAACCCTCGACCTGCCGGGTAGAAACCGGCTGCTCTATCCAGCTGAGCTACCAGCGCGTACTATAATATAATAACATTTTATTACGTTTCATGAAAGTATTTTTTTTAATCTTAAATTGATTTATACTAACATTAGATAACATTGGGAGAATACCACATGAGAAAAGCATTTATTGCCTTGGGTGTCGTGATTGCAGCGTTGCTCATCGCCTTTATAACTTTTAATCAACAGCCAAAGTACGCAGATGTTTCTATGCCAAAAGCTGATTATACCCATTTACAAGAATCGCGTACCAATATAAAAAGATTGATTGATGATTTAAGTAAATTTAATTACAAAAAAGACAGCACAATGGCGGCAATTGAAAAAGATGCTAAAATTATTGCTAACGAAAACAGTAAAGATCTAAGTAGTTCTGATGCACAGACACTTCGTGATGCCTTATATGGGCAAAATGGCATTGTCACGATCGTTAAAGCCGCACAAACTGGTAAATACAACATTGACGCTAGTGTTGCTTCACGTTTCCATACCGGATTCGATTCAATCATTACCATGTCTGTCAACGCAATCAATAAAAGCTCTGCTCAGCGCGCAAATATTGTTACTCAAATGAAAAAAGACTTAAATATCGAAGAAGCCATATACCAAATTGGTGCCAAGCATGAAGAATAAAAAAGCGATTCTAACCAATCGCTTTTTTATTTTTGCTCTTTTCACAACAAACGAACCCTATCTCAAAATAACTCCTATTCCCTTGAACAAATTGACTACATTTAACTATTTATTATCCTGCAATCTCATGTTAAAATGGTTACCTATTATTTTTTTATCCCAAAACTAGGAGTAATAATATGATGAATGTTCGCACGGTGAAGTTAGCAGACGCACCAACATTATTGAATATCTACAAACCTTACGTCGAAAGAACAACCTCTACTTTCGAGTACAATGTTCCTACTATCCAGGATTTTGAAGACCGAATCGCCAATACGCTTGAGAAATACCCTTATATCGTCATAGAAGAAGATAACACGATTTTAGGCTATGCTTACGCTCATGAGTTTAATAGTCGTGGCGCGTACAAATGGACCGTTGAAATTAGCGTATACGTCTCACAAGAAGCTCGCAGTCGCGGAATAGGTAAAATGCTCTATTCCGAAATTGAAAATATATTAAAAAAGCAAAATGTTGTTCATATTATCGCTTGCATTACTGAAGAGAATGAAACAAGTAAGAAGTTCCATGAACGAATGGGCTATGAGAATGTTGGCTTGTTTAAAAAAATAGGTTTTAAATCTGGAAAATGGCTAGATAACTTTTGGATGCAAAAAACACTCTGTCCTTCTGATCAACCGAAAGAGTTTGTGCCTTTTAGCTCATTATAATTATCCGTACTAATTCAAATACTTAACATAAACGTGATAAATCGTTTGCAACAAGTGGTATTATAATAGTTATATTTAATTCGGGAGTATAGCTATGGAAAATAAACGTCTAGGAATTATTTCAGGCCTCTCTGCATATCTTCTGTGGGGCATGCTTGGTGTGTTCTGGGAACTATTAAGTGTTGTCCCAGCAATGTATACTTTAGCCTATCGAATTGTTTGGTCGCTTGTAACCATTAGTGTGGTGTTAACCTTTCAAAAAAGTTGGAAAGAAGTCTGGCACGTCATTATTGAATTAATCCAAAATCACAAAATGGGTTTGATTATATTAAGTGCCTTCCTAATCTCAATTAACTGGTTTTTATATATCGATATGGTTACTCATGAGCAAGCCACTGAAGCGAGCCTCTCTTACTATATAATGCCACTAATGAATGTAGTTGTCGCAGTTATTTTCTTACATGAAAAACTATCAAGATCCAAAATAGTCGCCTTAATACTTGTTATTATTGGCGTTGTCATCCTAACTATTCAAACTGGATCACTACCTTTAAATACACTACTAATGGCGGCTACATTTTGTTTCTATGGCTTGATCAAAAAACAAGTACCCTTACCAGCTACAATTTCATTAACACTGGAAACCCTCTTCGTTGCACCTATTGCTTTAGTTTATCTGTTCTTATCTCCACATGTGATGATACAAAATGGGCCTAAGATTACGATTCTATTGATTATGAGTGGTATCTTAACGGTTATCCCCTTACTTTTATTCGCTGTTGCCAATAAAAATACTGACTTTATCACGTTGAGTTTTATTCAATATCTTAATCCAACTATTCAATTGCTTATGGCCATTTTTGTTTTGCATGAAGCCTTTAACTGGCATAAGGTCATTGTGTTTGCTTTTATTTGGACTGGCATACTCGTATTTATTATTGGCAGTTTGAATAGCTATCATAAATTGAAAAAAACAGTTTCATAATAAAAAAGCATCTTTGCGAAAGTGTTCCAAACGAATCGCAAAGATGCTTTTTGATAACATTTTTTACATATTTTCTAAAAATGTTTGCTATAATGCAAAAAAGAGCTTCTTTTAATTAGAGGTGCTAGTGTTTTCTGCCTTCACGTGCTAGGCGTCCACGTTAAAAAGTTGAAGAGAATTTGGGAGAATTTGAAAATGTTAGATTATGCAAACTTCAACAATAAGTTAAACAGTTGGAAACGAAAACCAATTTTTTGGATTATTCTTTTATTTATTTGGCCGCTTTTTTTACTTTGGTGGCTTGGCCTTTGGTCCATCAATGACATTAAAAAGAAGCGTAGCCATGCTCCTTGGTATAAAATAAAAGGTACTTATGGACTAATCTTCATTGCCCTATTTCTATTGATTGAGGCATCACCAAATCATAGCAGTAGCAATAGCAATCAAACTAGCTCGGAAATAAGTAGCTCCTCTACATCTGAAAACAGCGAAGCCAGTCAATCCAAATCAATTTCAATAGCCGCAGAAACGAGCTCCCGTGCTGAGGTTGCTAGTATAGAAGCAGCTTCATCATCTCAAGCCAAAGCTAGATCTGATGCTGAAAAATCTAGTTCAGAATCTGCCGCTTTATCCTCGTCAATCTCCGCTAGTTCAGCTTCTAACAGCGAATCTATTGTTCAATCATCTCGTATTGCTGCTTCTCAAGCGCAAGCTAGTTCTGAAGCAACACAACAGGCAAATACTGATACTTCAACTGTAACCACCCAGACAGCTGATAGTAATAATATCAATTCTACTGATCGATATAAATGGGCTATACAAGATGGCTTTACCTGGGAAACTAGGAAAGGTCATTCTACTAGAATAGCACCTGGAGAAGCTTTACCTGTTGGCTATCATTGGCAAGTCCAATGATTGTACGAAGTTATTTGTTAATTCACAAAATAAAAATTATAAAGCCCTTTCTTAACTGATAAGGGCTTTATAATTATGTTTTATTGAACCATCAACGCAGTTGGGAACCACTTGTCACTCTCCGGCTGTCATCTTTATTCCAATAATTGCAACAATCAATAATGCAACAAAAAACCACGTAGCAGTTGAGAATTTATCGTGAAAAAGGATAACCCCCACAAGGACTGAACCAACAGCGCCAATACCTGTCCATATTGGGTAAGCGAGACTAAATGATAAGTGTTTAACAGCTTGCAGAAGACAAAGCATGCTAGTAATTAGACCTACTACAGTAATAACAGCCCAACCCACTTTAGAAAAACCATCACTTAACTTCATAGCAGTTGACCATAATATTTCCGAAATACCCGCAAACAACAAAAAGATCCAAGACATAGTTATCCTCCAAAATTAAAGCAGTTAAATAATCTAATTAGTTCAATGTTTTTTAAACAATGGTAACAGCTTAGTCAATTTTTTATTTTTTAATACAATTAAAGTCAACAATGCAATGACACTTATCCAAAATGAAATTATTTGAACCGGCGTCTTTACATATTTCACATCAATTTTACTAATACCTTTTTCTATAGGAACAACGATGGCATTGTTTTTATTATATTTTTCAGGCATTTTTTCCCCATTCACGTATACTGTGAACCCAGGATAAAAGATATTTGGCAATACAACATCAGTATACTTTTGTACTGAATTAATTCGATAATGTATGCTGTCGTATCCTGTTGTCCAACGTGTTTGTTGTATCTCTTTCTTTGGATTCATCAACGGAATAGAATGTTGTTCTAACTTATCTTTGATTTTGAATGCATTATGTGGCAAATAATCATATACATAATTATTTAGTGTGGCATTTTGAAAATCATCCCAAGAAACTATTTTAACAGCATTGCCGTTTGGGTTTCGCTTAATACTAAAATTAAGACTAGTGACTGAGAGCAATCCAATAGAACAAAATAGCGTTACCAGCAAGTAGCGACTCTTTCTATTTTCAACAATATTAGCAATGGCAATTGCCCCAAGAAAAGCTGAAATAAAAGTCGCAGTATAGAGAAATCTGCCAACGAATTGTATGAACCCT
Source organism: Leuconostoc sp. XM4 (assembly GCF_055698815.1). NCBI lineage: Bacteria > Bacillati > Bacillota > Bacilli > Lactobacillales > Lactobacillaceae > Leuconostoc > Leuconostoc sp. XM4. The sequence goes on from NZ_CP134507.1 coordinate 1,316,617, forward strand.
AAATATTTATCAAAAATTGGCCAAGGAAAGATATTAGTTACAAGTATTAAATTGATCAGCAAAACTACTGATAAGTATTTTAATGCGGGATGAAATTTGTTCCAGCCATTAATAACAAAGAATACAACGATTAGGCCTGATAAACCTAAGCTGTACGAAGCCAACTTGTCTGTTAAAAATACACTCATTGTAGGTAAAACAGTATTTGACAACAATAGTTTATTGACAGAAATATTTTTAACAAACAACAAATTTTGTAGAAGTGGTGCTAAGAAAAACGCTGAAAGTAACGCTGAAAGCATTCCTGCGTAAATTAACTTTACTATACGCGTTAATTTAATATTCTTAGCTTCTTTAACAGTAAATGTCATTGAGAATGAAAAGACCAACATCAAAACAACAACTACCGCATCAGGTAGATCACATAAAATGAGTCCGGCAACCCCTAAAGACATTATCCACCATTTTTTATGATCTTTTAATGCAATCTGATACATTCCATAAAAAGCAATTGGCATAAAAATAAAAATAAAAGATCCACCAAAGCTACGATAAAACAATGTTATAGAAATCGCAAAATGACTAAATCCATATAGCGCACTACTTAATAGAGCAATGAAACGACTTTTTGTTATTTTTAATGTACAAATGTACATTGACATAAACGTTGAAAAAAAGATTAAAGCAATAAATGCCAAATAACCACCGTACGCATTGCCAAAGATTATGTGCAAGAGCACCTCTGGAAGCATAGTTATCAACGGATAAAAAAGATTTTGTGGATATCCAAATGATCCAAAAGTTTTAGTCATCACACTGGGAATTGCTTGATCCAAATGACCATGACTTAAATTCAAATAACTTTCTGCGACACGAGCCATATGGAAACGCCCATCCCATCCCTCTTGATGGATATAGGCTGGCCCATGCAAATAAGGTAAAATAATCAAACAACTGAATAACGCAAAAAGTAAGCAAACACTTATGTTTAAATGCTTACCAATTATATACTTAACTTTATTTATCATACTATTCTACTTTCCCCAAAAAAGAGCGAAATAACCTTCATTAACATCTCCAAAATAAGAAACACGCTCCTATGTATCATAACAGAAGTAATAGTGTTTTTAAAGCAAAAGTTTCTATAATAATTTCTGAAGTGAACTTTCACCATAATTTGTACCTAATTTTTCTAACATTAGAAGAATAGAGATAATTTGCTACTAATCACTGTTCAATTTTAAGAAATAGCAGCTTTCTATCAAATACTTTGTAAGCATTTAATGGTTTTTAAATCTGGCTATGTTTTTATATAGCATACCCCATATACCATATTTGTGATATCCTTTAATTACTAGCGCCAAAATGATACTGATTTAAAAAAGGACAGAATTTCATGGATTGGAAAAATTATTCTTTGCAAACTCAAAATGCCGACTAGGCATTTTTGGATGAAATGTTAAGACGATCAAAAAGTAAAAAATTCGAGTTATCAGATTTTTTTGAAAATTATCAACACAAAAGATATGTCCTCGAAAATTGGAGTCGTAATCATTTACACAAACAAGTATTTTTTTCAAATTTTGATGAAATTATTCGGATTGAATGATTTTAAGAATAAACCCTACATAAATTTTTTTGCAGTTTGAGTTACGAAAACAGTAAATGGCTCCTACTGTGTACTGTGCTGTTTTCTAACGTTGTATTAAGTTATGCAAAATAAAAAAACGTTGAGATAACAACGTTTTTGTACATATAAGAACATGAGATAACATATAATAAAGGAGCTAGCGGGATTTGAACCCGCACACCGCGAAATGCGGCTCGACGGATTTCGAGTCCGTTGCAGTACCGGATTGTGCCATAGCTCCATAACGAAGAACCCAAGCAGGTTCCTGATTATTTAAAATAAATGTTAGTTTGTTGATGCCTTACGACGCTTAGCAGACTTTTCACGCTCAGCTGTGTTCAAGATAGCTTTACGGATACGTACGTTTTCAGGAGTTACTTCAACATATTCATCATCATTCAAGAATTCCAAAGAAGCTTCCAAATTCATGATACGTGGTGTCTTAATTGAAGCAGTTTGGTCCTTGTTTGATGAACGAACGTTTGATTGTGGCTTCAATTTTGTGACGTTGACAGAGATATCATTGTCACGCGCATTCATTCCAACAATCATTCCTTCATAAACTTCAACACCAGCACCAACGAACATTTGTCCGCGATCTTCAACACCCATGATAGCATAGTTTGAAGTTGTTCCTTGGTTAATAGAAACCAAAGCCCCATTACGACGTCCTGGTTCCCAGTTACGAACAACTGGACGATATTCAGCATACGTATGGTTAAAGATACCGTATCCACGTGTAGCTGACATAAATTCAGTTGAGTAACCAATTAAGCCACGTGAAGGTGCCATATAAGTCAAACGTGTTTGTCCGTTACCAACAGACTCCATGTTGACCATCTCACCCTTACGTTGGTTCAATGAATCAATAACTGTTGATGAATATTCATCAGGTGTATCGATTTGAACTGATTCATATGGTTCTGATTGAACACCATCAATTTCACGGTAAATAACCTGTGGACGAGAAGCTTGCAACTCAAAGCCTTCACGACGCATCGTTTCAATCAAAATTGACAAGTGCAATTCACCACGACCAGATACTGACCAAGCACCAGCTTGTCCAATATCTTCAACGCGCAATGACACATCAGTATGCAATTCACGACGCAAACGATCTTCAATTTGACGTGCAGTAACAAACTTACCTTCTTTACCTGCAAACGGACTGTCATTTTGACGGAATGTCATTTGCAAAGTAGGTTCGTCGATACGTAAAATTGGTAATGCATCTGGATGAGCAGGATCTGCAACTGTTTCACCAACAGAGATATCTTCCATACCAGAGACAGCAATCAAATCACCAGCTTTAGCTTCTTGGATATCTACTTGGTCTAACCCGATGAAACCAGCAAGCTTAGTTACACGGAAACTTTGTGTTGAACCATCCAACTTCAAAACTTCAACGTTGTCACCAATTTTAATTGTTCCGCGCTTAACACGGCCGATACCGATACGACCAACGAAATCATTATAATCCAACATTGCCACTTGGAATTGTAATGGTTCATCTGAGTTGTCAACTGGTGAAGGAATTGTATTAAAGACAGCATCAAAAATTGGCTTCATCGTATGTTCTTGATCGTCAACATTTGGTGACAAAGAAGATGTACCGTTCATCGCTGAAGCAAAGATAACTGGGAAGTCCAAATCTTCTTCATCGGCACCTAATTCAATAAACAAATCCAATACTTCGTCAACAACTTCTTCAGGACGTGCACCAGGACGATCCACTTTGTTAACGATAACGATTGGTGTCAAATGTTGTTCGAAAGCTTTTTTCAACACAAAACGAGTTTGTGGCATTGTACCTTCAAAAGCATCAACGACCAACAAAACGCCATCAACCATACCCATGATACGTTCAACTTCACCACCGAAGTCCGCGTGTCCAGGTGTATCCAAAATGTTAATTTGCTTGTCCCCAACCTTAACGGCTGTGTTTTTTGACAAGATAGTGATACCACGTTCTTTTTCAATATCGTTAGTATCCATTGCACGATCACCCAATTCCTTGCGTGAATCCAATGTGTCTGATTGCTTCAAAAGTTCGTTAACCAGCGTCGTCTTCCCGTGATCGACGTGGGCAATGATAGCGATGTTACGAATGTCTTCGCGATTTGCCAATTTTCTAGTACTCCTTTAATTTAAATGCTGCCACATACAAAAGCTAGGGACACTTCGTTCCCTAGCTTCTATGCAACGCCAAAATATCGCGATGCGCTCGATTCGTAGCAACTAATACTATGTTAGATGATAACATATCTAACTGCTTTCCGTCAATATCTGAAACAATTAATCCTAATGTTTTTGCTAAAACTTGACCAGCAGCAAAATCCCATGACATCATTTTTGAAGAATATCCAACGGCCTGACCACGTAAGACACGGATAAAAGACGGACCAGCAGCGCCAATAACTCGGTATCCCAAGGCACTTTTAGCAATTTCATCATATCCAAACATTCCATAGAGCAAGCGCGCACCACTCAATAAAACAATTCCTTGATTAAGCGCATCATTTTCTGGTGGATCTAACCGCAATTGATTGGCAAAAACACCCATTTGAGGACCCCCATGATAAACAATATTATTTACCACATCCATAATCCATCCCAAAATAGGTTGGTTATCAATGTAAAGTGCTATCATAATAGCAAAGTCATCGTGCTGTTTATAGAAATTCATGGTACCATCAATTGGATCGACAAACCACACATGTCCAGCCATACTAATTGGTTTATCACCAAATCCCTCTTCACTCACAATTTGTGCATCTGGATCAAATTTTCGAATGTACTTGTTGATTATTTGCTCATTGCTTTTATCAACATTTGTAACTAAATCACGTGCATCGTGTTTAGTAGCTACATCTAAATGCTGATTCATTGCCGCTATTGTAGATTTTTGCAATTCATCAAGCCACACTAATACAGTTTGGTCAATTTCTTGAATTTCAAATGGGCTTAATGTGCTCATAAGCGTACTCTGTCTTTCGTCGAATTTTGGACAAATTTTATGGTTTTATATATGCTGTATCCCGTTTGGCGTTCAAAATCCTTATCAAATTTTTTCTGCTCGCTTTTGGCAGGCATTATTTTTCTGTATGCATCGTAGTTTTTTAATACCTCTTCACGAGAAGATCCTTTTTCATAAACACCTAACACACTGTTTATAAAATTTGTCACAATAATAATATCTTGGGTCGTCCAATCACCATCGATTGGTAATACATAATTTTCATTCATAATTTTATTTTAACATGTTATAACGTTTGATATACTAGATTGTGAGGTAAAAAAAATGACAATCAGATTTACTATGGATAAAATCACACGGGACGGGGATCCCGTACTACGTAAAACGGCTGCGTCCGTTCCTTTCCCTTTGAGTGAAGAACACGCACAACTTGCTAAAGATATGATGGAATATTTAGTTGTATCTCAAGATGAAAAACAAAATGAGAAGTACGGTCTACGTCCAGGTGTTGGATTAGCTGCTCCACAAGTAGGCTACTCTTTGCGTATGTCATCAATTTTAATACCTGCACTTGACCCAGAAGGCACAACTGACGAACCTTATTTTAAGGGCACGATTTTCAACCCTGTAATTATTTCAGAGTCCGTCAAGCGAGGTGCCTTAAACGTTGGTGAAGGTTGTCTATCAGTTGATGAAGATGTGCCTGGCTTTGTACCTCGTGCTTATCGAATAACAGTACGCTACCAGGATGAAGATGGTAATAAGCAAACAATTAAATTGCGCGACTATCCTGCCATTGTTTTCCAGCATGAAATTGATCACTTACATGGGCACTTATATTATGATCACATTAATATGCAATCGCCTTGGGAAGTTGATGAAGATACAAAATATATTGATTAAGTTGGTCAATCTAAAAAGCTCTGCAGATAATCACTGCGGAGCTTTTTGATTACAATTTATCGAAGAAACTCTTTTTCTTAGTTGTACCGTCGGTAGCTTCCTTGAAAGCTTCCAACGCCTTTTTCTGATCTTTATTAAGTCGTGTCGGTACTTCGACAGTCACAATAACAAATTGATCTCCGTGTCCATTGCCACGCAAACGCGGAGCACCCTTACCACTCAAGCGGAAACGCTTACCAGTTTGAGTACCAGCTGGGATTCTTAACTTCACTTCACCGTGAACCGTCTTGACTTGAATTTCGTCACCCAACGCAGCTGTCACAAAGCTTATCTTTTGTTCTAAGTAGACATCTGCACCATCACGTTCAAATCCATCTCTTGATGGTGATACTTGGAAGACAACGAACAAGTCTCCTTGTGGTCCACCATTAACACCACTTTCACCTTGTCCACTCAAACGCATTTGCTGCCCAGTTTCAACACCAGCAGGTACAGTAACCTTAATCTCGTGTTGCTTACCATCACCACGGTTAAACTTAATCGTAGTTTCCTTACCAAAAATGGCCTCTTCAAAAGTCAAGTTCATGCGGTACTGTAAATCTTGTCCTTTGCGCGGACGATTTGGATCAAATCCGCCACCAAACATTTGACTAAATATATCACCCAAATCGGAGAAGTCGCTAAAGCCACCTTGGCCGCCAAAACCGCCTTGGCCACCAAAACCACCTTGTGCGCCGTTAGGTCCAAATTGATCATATTGCGCACGCTTTTGTTCATCACCTAGCGTCTCAAAAGCTTCTTGAACTTCTTTATATTTTTCTTCAGCACCAGGTTCATGATTCAAATCTGGATGGTATTTTTTTGATAGCTTACGATAAGCCTTTTTAATTTCATCTTGACTGGCGTCTTTACTAACGCCGAGACGGTCATAATATTCAGTGTTATTCACGCGCCCGCTCCTTCTAATTTATGTACACAAACCGCACTCAATGAATGCGGTTTGTTTTAATAATTACTTCTTGTCGTCTTTATTTGGATCAACTTCTTCAAAATCACCATCAACTGTGTTGTCATCAGCAGACTTTGCGTCTCCTTCAGCTCCGTCCTTTGGCGCTGCTTGTTGATACAACTTCATTGCTAATTCACCAGCTACCTTAGTTAATTCTTCTGACTTAGCCTTCAAATCTGTCAAATCAGCATCATCAGCTGCGGCATCTTCCTTAGCTTTTTTCAAAGCTTCCAAAGCGTCTTGTGTTGGCTTCTTTTCATCGTCACCCAACTTGTCACCAACTTCTTCCAAAGTCTTTTCAGTTTGGAAAATCAATTGATCAGCTTCGTTGCGTGTATCGACAGCTTCTTTCTTCTTAGCATCAGCCTCTTCGTTTGCCTTGGCATCGTTCATCATCTTTTCAATTTCTTCGTCTGACAAACCACCAGCAGCTTGGATTGTAATCTTTTGCTCCTTCTGTGTTCCTAAGTCCTTAGCAGAAACATTAACAATACCGTTACGATCAATGTCAAATGTCACTTCAATTTGAGGTACACCACGTGGTGCGGCCGGAATATCTGCTAATTGGAATCGACCCAATGTCTTGTTGTCGGCAGCCATTGAACGTTCACCTTGCAAAACATGAATGTCAACAGCTGGTTGATTGTCAGCTGCAGTTGAGAATACTTGTGACTTTGAAGTTGGAATCGTTGTGTTGCGTTCAATCAACTTAGTGAACACACCACCCATTGTCTCAATACCCAATGACAATGGTGTAACATCAAGCAAAACAACATCCTTAACATCACCAGTAATGACACCACCTTGAACGGCAGCGCCCAAAGCAACAGCTTCATCAGGGTTAATTGAGTGGTTAGGTTCCTTACCTGTCATCTTCTTAACAGATTCTTGTACGGCTGGAATACGAGTTGAACCACCGTTCAAGATAACCTCGTCGATGTCAGAGAATGACAATCCGGCATCCTTCAAAGCACTCAAAACAGGTTGCTCTGCTTTCTTAATCAAATCAGCTGTTAATTCGTTAAACTTTGCACGTGTCAATGATGTCTGCAAGTGCAATGGTCCGTTATCACCTGAAGCAATAAATGGCAAATCAATTTGAGCTTCGTTTGCAGATGACAAAGTCTTCTTAGCTGATTCTGCGGCATCCTTCAAACGTTGCAAAGCTAATTTGTCATCCTTTAAATCAACACCATTTTCTGACTTAAATTGTTCTGCCAAATAGTCAATAACTTTGTTATCAAAGTCATCACCACCAAGATGAGTATCACCGTTTGTTGACAAAACTTCAAACACGCCATCTCCTAATTCAAGGATTGACACATCGAATGTTCCACCACCTAAGTCATAGACAAGAATTTTTTCATCCTTATCTAGCTTGTCCAAACCATAAGCCAATGCGGCAGCTGTTGGTTCGTTAATGATACGTTCTACTTCCAGACCAGCAATCTTACCGGCATCCTTAGTAGCTTGACGTTGTGCGTCGTTAAAGTAGGCAGGAACTGTGATAACAGCTTTTTCAACCTTTTCACCTAAGTAATCTTCAGCATAGCCCTTAATATATTGCAAAATCATTGCTGAAATTTCTTGTGGTGTGTAGTCTTTACCATTGGCATTAACTTTATAACCAGCTTCACCCATGTGAGACTTGATTGAAATAATCGTGTCTGGGTTTGTAATTGCTTGACGCTTTGCAACATCACCCACTTGACTTTCGCCATTTTTAAATGAGACAACTGAAGGTGTTGTACGACCACCATCTGGATTTGTGATGATCTTTGGTTCGCCACCTTCAAGGACAGCAACAGCTGAGTTTGTCGTTCCTAAATCAATACCAATAATTTTTGACATAAATATTTTCTTCCTTTACTTTAAAATCATTTTCATCTTTTTAAGGTGTGGTATCTCATCGATTGAATCACCATGCAAAATCGTTCTTATTTCGCCACTGAAACCATTGCTGGTCGAATTACGCGGTCTTGTAATATGTAACCCTTTTGCAAAACTTGTGCAATCTGGTCAGATTCAACTTCATCTGACTCAACACTTTGAATTGCTTGGTGCTTAGTTGGATCAAAAGATTCACCAATTTCACCCGTTGACGTAATACCATTGTCTGTTAAAGCTTGATTTAACGTCTTAAGTGTCATCTCCACACCTGTTTTAATTTGCTTTGACACTTCATCGTTAGCTTCAACTTGAAGGGCTCTTTCCAAATTATCAACGGCTGGCAATACTGCACTGGCTAATTTTTGTCCATCATACTTGCGTACATTTTGTAGTTCACGCGCATTACGCTGTTGTATATTTTGAATTTCTGCTTGTGAACGTAATAATTTTTCTTCGAGGTTGTTAACTTGCTCTGTTAGCTTATCAATTTCCGCTTGTTTCGGATCAGGCTCCACCTGCAAATCATCAGCTTCAGATTCAATTTCTTCGGTCAAATTTTCATCAGTTTGATCAGAAATGTTCCTATCTTCTACAACTTCTTCGTTTTTTTCTGTCACAAGTGTGACCTCCTAGCTATGTATATTCAATCATTTTGCGACTTAACGCTTCACCAAACGCGTCTGTAAGCAACGTATTGGTACTATATGACATAGGAATTGGACCAAGTAAAGCAATAATACCACTTCCTTGATTTGGTACCAAAAATCCACGCGTAATCAAGCTGAACTCTGAAAGTAATGGCTCGCCAATCTCACGTCCAATTTTAACTTGAACATCTCGTGTTGGCGAAGCAATTTGTCTAACATCCTCAGCATTGTTCAAAAATTCCAACAGAGGCTTCACATCAGCGATATCTGTTTCTTTACTAAAGTCTAGAACATTCAATCGGCCGCCAATATGGACGTTATCTCCGTTCGATCGTGCTAACACGTCGCCAAATAGTTGCAAAAAAGCTGCCGGCGTTTTAATCATGCGACTCATTTGCGTAGGCAACTCATCAGACTGCATCATACGCAACACATCATTAACCGGTCGACCGACCATCTGATCATTGATGTATGCAACCATACTTTCTAACGATTCAATCGCCATTTCATTTGGTAATTTAAATGTCTGGCTAGTCACTTTACCATCATTAGTAACCAATACTGCAATCAGCTGATGGCCCTCCAATGGAACCAATCGAAATCCCGAAACTTTAATATCAATTCGCCTTGGCTTCAAAATTAACGCAGTATAACCAGTTAAATTTGATAAAGTCCTAGCTGTTTCGTCTAGCAAATCATCTATCTCATGGAAGTTTCCACGGAATGATTGAATGACCGCTTGTACATCGCGATCAGTCGCTCTGCGTGTCATCATCAGGTGATCTAAATAATAACGATACCCTTCGTATGATGGTACTCGACCAGCAGAAGTATGCAATTTTTTTATAAGATCATCGGATTCTAGCGCTGCCATTTCATTACGAATCGTAGCAGAGCTAATTTTAATATCTAGATGTTCTTGTAGACTTTTTGAACCAACCGCATGCTCACGCTGTGTATACTCATAAATAATGGCGGTTAAGATTAACTTTTGTCGTTCTGTTAGCGCCATATTATCGACTCCTTTTAGCACTCACTATATCTAACTGCTAACACTTATTATAATACACTATTTGAGAAATAATGCAAGTCTTTTTAGCACTCTTTTTATAAGAGTGCCAAAAAACTGTATTTTATAATTTTGTATTAAAATAATGCCTTGTTTGTCTTGCATCTTCATTAAGTTGATCTATCAGTGCTTGAATGTTTTCAAATTTCACTTCACCACGCAGATAATGACACCATTGTATCTGAACAAACTCACCATATATTTCTTCTTGATAATCTAAAATGTTAATTTCAACTGTGATTGGACGAGCATCACCAAACGTCACATTGCGTCCGATGCTAGCCATTCCTAGATACCAAGTATCATATACTTTTATTTTTACAGCATAGATACCAATACCAGGCAGCCATTCCTCTTCAGGTGTTTGTATATTGGCAGTTGGGAAGCCTAATTCACGGCCTCTAGCTTCGCCATGGACGACTATACCTGATGTCGAATGGACACGACTAAGCTGCTGTGCGGCGCCATCTACGTTCCCCTGATCTAACATAGATCGAATTGTTGAAGAAGAAACTTTCTGATTATAATCATCAAATTCAGACACAGTAATAACATCAAAGCGATTAGTTGCATATGTTGCTAAATGTAGCATATCACTATCCGTTCCCGCTGCACCATACAAATGGTCGAATCCTGCTACCACCGTAACAGGGTTTAATTGCATGACCACCTCATCTACAAACTGTTGACCACCTAATTTAGCAAGTTTAGAAGTAAATTGCATAACATAAACCCGATCAATACCTAGCTGGCTCATGATGGACTTCTTTTTGGCTAATGGTGTTAAATAACGCAGTGGTTTTTTCAACGTCTGAAAAGCTACAATTGGATGTGGATCATAGGTCAACACAGCCAAGGGCACCCCTTGTTTTTCAGCTTCTGCTTTCGCACGAGCTAAAACAGCCTGATGCCCGCGATGAACACCGTCAAAAAAGCCCATTGCAACGACCTGTTGAACCGGCTTTTTAAAATCTAATATCGGATAATGTAAACGAATTAATTCTGTCATAGTCATTGGTTATCAAATACATAACGAGAGCGCCATAATTGCTCAATCTCGTCATATTGATATACTGCTTTCAGTTTGTTTTGATAATATAGTTGCAAATAGCTGTCATTTGCAGGCCAACTAGAAATTTTCTGACCATTTTTTACAGCAAACCATTCATTTTCACTCAAATTTTTAGTTGGCCACTTCAATACTTCTCTAATAGGTATTACTTGTTTTAATACTTCTTCATACGATAGTGTGGACAAAAAATCCAGGTCACGTGCTTCAGAAATTTTGAAGCCGCTCCCCATCGTTCGAGTTAATTGTGTCATTGTTGCCGGGATCCCAATTATTTTGCCTGCATCTACGGCTAAAGTGCGAATATACGTGCCCTTGGAAACTGTGGCTTCAAACTTGAATACCTGCTTACCATCTATAAATTTAATACCGGATGTACGTTTAAAGTCATGAATTACCGCTTTACGAACTGGACGTTCAACAGTCTCACCATTTCGAGCATACTCATAGAGCCGCTTACCATTAACTTTTACAGCAGAGTACATAGGTGGCCTTTGTGTGATTTCGCCATTTAATTGCTGTATCGCTTGATCAATTTTCTGGTCAGAAAAAGGCGTTACGATATCCAGCTGATCAACGATTTCACCATCAAGGTCCTCTGTTTCTGTTGAAAACCCTAATGTAATTTCACCAATATAACTTTTTGGCCGTGTTTGCAATTCATCAATCAACTTTGTCGCTTTACCTAAAGCAACTACTAGGACACCATCAACATTCGGATCTAAAGTGCCAGCATGGCCAACTTTTTTTTGACCAATAATACGGCGTACTCTACTAACAACATCAAAAGATGTCATGCCACGAGGCTTATTGATAACTAACAAACCATCAACTATCTGATTCTTTGTCATTTTGCAATTCCCCTACTTGCCAGACGTTTTGTCCTGCATAAACAGAACCATACCGAATATTTGGTAGGTCTTGGTTTGCCCAAACAACATAAATGCGTAGTGCTTCATGATCAGCAGATAGCACCTTCTGATTTGTCGTTCCAATAACATCACCTGCATGTAATTGTTGTCCTACACCGTATTGAGCCAACCGAACGACATTTGATGTGCCCACGACAGTTACAGTTACAGTCTGTTCTGAAATATCTGTTAGCGTCAAATAATCATTAGTGGACTCAGTAACAATACCCGAAACCGGTGCCATTAAATTACCACCATGCGGCACTAACATAACCCCGTTTTTAGTTTTAAAGGGTTCATCGCGGCTGTCGGTAATTTTTTGTAAATCCCCAGTCACTGGCGCTACTAAAACAGGCGTATCATTATTACGCGCTAATCTAGTCGCATTGATTTGACCCGTACTCTTCAATTGTGATAATTTTTTTTCTGAACCAAAAAGTCGTTTCCAGAAGTTCATCTTTAGCCGCGTACCTTTTCAATATATTTTGTCATTCGCTTCATTCCTTTTGCCAAGTCTTCATCGGACGCAGCGTATGAAATACGAATGTAAGCTTGCGCTGCATCGCTGAAGGCCGAACCAGGAATAACCGCCACTTTACCTTCTTTTGCTAACTGTAAAGCAAACACATCGCCATCAGTACCTAAATCAGCAGGCAATTTAGCAAATAAATAAAATGCCCCTTCTGGCTCAACCACATCAAACCCTAACGCCTGCAACTGTGATAACACTTTGTCTCGACGTTGACGATAAATATCACGCATCTTTACTGGTGTGTCGGTTACATCACGTAAAGCAACCAAAGCCGCATCTTGAACAAATGTGGGTACAGCGAAAACCAGCGTTCCATGTGTTTTTTGCAATTGCGCAATTGTCTCAGCTTGGCCTAAAATAAATCCCACACGATAGCCTGTCATGGCATGAGATTTGGATAAACCATTAATGTAAATTGTGCGTTCAGGTATGTACTCAGCAAATGATACATGTTCTTGATCATAAGTTAGGACGGAATAAATTTCGTCAGAAATGACCCATAAATTATGCTTCGTAAATGTTTCAGCTAATGCAATGATCTCATCACGTGAGTATGTTACTCCCGTGGGATTAGTTGGGTAATTCATCAAAATAGCTTTAACGGGTACCGTCGCATTTTTGATGGTTTCTTCGACCATATCAGGTGTTAATTTAAAATCGTTTGCCGTTGTATCAATGGACAAACGCACACCATGTGCTAAATCAAGAGAAGAAAAATAAGGTCCATAGGCTGGTTCTGGTACCAACAAGCCATCATTATCATTCAGGAGGGTTTGAAATATAACATTTATGGCTTCACTCACACCCTGTGTGATGATAATATTTTCTGGACCATTATAATTTAAATGATACTCACGATTAAAATACGCAACAGCAGCTATTCTCAAATCTGTTTCACCTTGACTTTCAGCGTAGTGAGAACGATCATTTGTAATTGCATCAATAGTCGCTTGCTTAATACGTTCATCAACAGCAAAACCAGGTTCACCAAATGTTAATCGTAAAATATCTGGAATATCACGAACTTTTAATTGAAAATCCAATAGTTTGTCAGGCGCCATATCCAATACTATAGAATTGAAGGGTTGAGTTGGATTAGTCATATTAAATCTCATTTTCTTAAAAATTAATTGTATAGAACTATTTTAACACAAAAAGCGCTCATCCTAATGGAGAGCGCCCAATATTTGATAATTTATTAATTTTCAGTGTGCAGCTTGCGAATCAAGTCCTCAATATGATTTCCGTATTGAACAGATGTATCACGCACAAACTTCAATTCTGGCGTTTTGTAAACCGTCAATCGTGAACCTAATTCTTTACGAATCAATCCACTAGCAGCTTCCAAGCCGGCTTGAGTTTTCTTAGCATCACTGGCCAAATCAGATAAAATGGAATAATAAATTGTTGCTATCTGCAAGTCACCAGACAATTCAACACTTGTTACTGTAACCTCTTTTACTCGCGGATCATTAATACGCTTAAGTAATAAATCAGTAACATCACGTTGTACTTCTTGAGCGAGACGACCTGCACGTTGTGGATTTGCCATAACTATTTCGCCTTCTCTTTCTTTCTATTAAAAGACACAACCTACCAAAAAGCATTCAGCGTAATCGGTCTCTTACTTAGGTTTAACTTCTTCCATTACATAGGCTTCAACAACGTCCCCAGCGTGAACATCATTAAATTTGGCCACTGTAAATCCGAATTCAAATCCCATCTTCACTTCGTTAACTGCATCTTTACCGCGCTGCAATGAGCCAACTTCACCGTCAAACACTACCACATTATCACGTATGACGCGAACCTTAGAATCCTTAGTAATTTTACCTTCTTCAACCATGGCACCGGCAATAGTTCCGACCTTAGAGAATTTGAATAATTCTTTAACTTCGACTTTTCCAATAACCTTTTCTTCGTATACAGGTTCAAGTTGGCCCTTCATAGCTGCTTCAACATCGTCGATCGCATTATAAATGACATTATAGAAACGAATATCAACCTTTTCAGAATCAGATTGTGATTTTGCCAAAGGTGTAGGACGAACGTTGAATCCGATGATAATTGCACCAGATGCTTCAGCCAAAGTAACATCCGATTCGTTAATCGCGCCAACAGCAGTATGGATAATATCCACACGAACACCGTCAACCTCAATCTTTTTCAGTGATCCAGAAAGTGCTTCGACAGATCCTTGAACATCAGCCTTGACAATAACTGGCACCGTCTTCATCGCTTTTTCAGCCATTGTATTGAATAATGTATCCAAAGTAACAACTGATCCTGAATTACGAACTGCTTCTTGTGCTCGCTTTGCACGTTCTTCACCGGCTGCGCGAGCTGTCTTTTCATCAGCCATAACAATGAAACGATCACCAGCTTGTGGCACCCCATTCAAACCAGTAATTTGGATAGGTGTCGCAGGCAAAGCTTCTGATAGCTCAACGCCACGTTCGTTTGTCATTGTACGTACACGGCCATAAGTATTACCAACAACAATTGGATCACCAACATGCATTGTTCCTTGTTGTACAAGAACAGTAGAAACTGGTCCACGTCCCTTATCCAAGCGGGCTTCAATTACTGAACCACGTGCTGGCATATTAGGATTTGCTTTCAATTCCAAAACTTCAGCTTGCAACAAAATCATTTCCAGTAGTTCATCAACATTTTGACCAAACTTAGCTGAAATTTTAACGAAGATTGTGTCACCACCATACTCTTCAGGAACTAAGTCATAAGCCATTAACTGATTCATCACATCGTCAGGATTTGCTCCAGGCTTGTCAATTTTGTTAACAGCAACAATGATTGGCGTTCCCGCTGCCTTAGCATGATTAATCGCTTCAATTGTCTGTGGCATAACACCGTCATCAGCAGCAACAACAAGAATTGTCAAATCAGTTACGTTAGCACCACGTGCACGCATCTCTGTGAAGGCGGCGTGTCCTGGCGTATCCAAGAATGTAATTAATTTATCATTAATACGTGTTTGGTATGCACCGATATGTTGTGTGATACCGCCTGCTTCACCTTCAGTAACATGAGAATTACGTAGATAATCCAACAATGTTGTCTTACCATGATCAACGTGTCCCATGATCGTCACAACTGGTGGACGAGAAACTAACTTGCTCTCATCAATATTTTCATCATCAAAGAATCTGTCAATATCAGCAACGTCTTCTTCTTCTTTTGCTTGTGCTTCGATACCATAATCAGCTGCCAAAATTTCGATTGTATCTTCATCCAAACTTTGGTTTTGATTTGTAACAATGCCCAGTAAGAATAACTTTTTAATAATTTCTGCTGTATCACGATGCAACAACTTTGACAAATCTTGCACGTTCATACCAACACGATATTCCAAAACTGCTGGTAATGGTTGTTCTTTACGTACTGTTGCTGGAGTTGATGGTTGGTGTTTAGCAGCAATACGACGTGACTTTTTAGAACCGCGTGGACGATCATTACGGCGTGGTGTTTGTTGGCCAGTACCATTAGTATTACGCTTACGTGAGTTATTGCGCGCAGAATTATTACCAGAAGCGAGAGCGCCACCAAACTTCCCTGCACCAGTGGTTGTTGATGCAGTAGCTGGTTTAGTTGCACTAGTTTCTTTCTTTTCAGCTGGCTTAGTTGCTGCAGCTGGCTTCTTTGGATGCTTAGCAGCTGCAGAAGCTTGGCGCTTCTTTTCATTTTCATTCACGTACTGCTTCAAGCTATTATCCGGTTTAGCAGAATAATCAACTTGCCCTTCACGTGGCTTCGTTGACCAATTTTTCTTCTCTCGAATCATTGGACGCCCTTCAGCAGGTGCAACGCGTGATCCAGGACGATTGTTGCGGTTTCCACCGTTATTTGAACGGTTTTGGCCACCAGTAGATGTATTCGAGCGATTCTGATTATTGCGATTTTGGCTTTGGCCACCATTATTTGGACGATTTTGATTGTTATTGTTAGGACGTGCAGGACGGTTTGGACGTGAGCCTCCTTGGGCTGGCGTTGTACCATCTGCTAACTTTGCCGCATGACGGCGTTGTGATGCGGGCAATTCCTTACGTTCTGGGACTGCCTGTTTTCGTGCAGGACGGTTTGAACCTGAGAATTTCTTTTCTTCTGTCATTTAGTTCCGCTCCTTTTCTGAAATTAATTGTTTAATTTTTCGACTAAAACCTTGATCAGCAATGGCGAAAACACCTCGGTTAACACCAATGGCATCCGTTAATTGCTTTTTAGTATAGTCTTGTACTAGTTTGATATTATAGAAGTTTGATTTATCGGCGAATTTTTTTGCCTGGCTTTTACCACCATCACTGGGAAAGAAAACTAGAAAAACCTTTTGCCCACGAATAGCTGATAACGTAGGTTCTGTTCCAAGTACTAGTTTACCAGCGCGCATTGCTAAACCAACTAAATTCAATATTTGGTCATTCTTATTTATCACCAAACAACTCCCGACGTGCTTGTTGATGGTCAACGTAAGCAATGAGTTCATCATAGAATTCATCTGCTACTTTCACACCAAATGCTTTATCAAGGATACGCTTTTCTTTAGCCATTTCTGCATTTTTTACATTTAGGCTAACATACGCACCACGACCATTGGCTTTCCCTGTTGGGTCTAAAGTCACGTCACCTTCTTTACTACGCACGACTCGAACGAGTTCTTTTTTAGGAAACATTTCACCCGTTACAATGTCTTTTCTCATTGGTATTTTACGAGGTTTCATATGTACCAGTATGACTATAAATCACTTGATTTATGATCATATTTCCTTTCAAATTATTCTTCGTTTTCGTCAGCAGCTGTAGCAGCTGGTGTTGGGTCTAAGCTAGCTGCTGCTTCACTTTCAGATTTAATGTCAATCTTGAATCCCGTTAAACGTGCTGCTAAGCGAGCATTTTGACCCTTTTTCCCGATTGCTAGAGATAACTGATTATCTGGAACAATAACCGTTACCGCACGGTCGTTGGCTGGATCAAAAATGACATCAGTTACTTCTGAAGGGTTTAAAGCATTCGCAATATACTGTGCTTCATCTTCAACCCACTCCACAATATCCATATTTTCACCAGCTAGTTCGTTAACAACGCTTTGTACACGTGCACCACGTTGACCAACCATGGCCCCAACTGGATCTAAGTCAGTATCATGCGTATAAACGGCAATTTTTGAGCGATCACCAGCCTCACGCGCAATAGACATGATTTCAACAGTACCATCATAAACTTCTGGCACCTCTTGTTCAAACAATCGTTTAACCAAATCAGCTGCTGTTCGTGATACAAAGACTTGTGGTCCCTTGGCATTGTTTTCAACTTTGTTAACCAAGACCTTAATACGATCTCCCATGTGATACCGCTCATTGGGCATTTGATCGTTTGGGGCCATTACAGCTTCTTGATTTCCAGGTAAGTTCACATATAGGAATCGTGCATCTTGTCGGTCAACTTCACCTGTTATAATTTCATCTTCATAATCAGAAAACTTGTTATAAATAGCTTGTCGTCCAGCTTCACGCATTTTTTGCACAATCACTTGTTTTGCAGCTTGTGCCGCCATACGACCAAAATCTTTTGGCGTAACATCAAAGCGAATCTCATCTCCTGCTTCATATGCTCGATTGATTGCCAATGCATCGGATAAAGAAATCTCTATTTCTTCATCTTCAAGATCATCATCTAAAACAACATGCTTTACTTGTTTAATACTAATGTTGCCCTTTTTATCGTCGAATGTTGCTTCGACATTATCAGCGGTATTGTATTGCTTCTTGTAGGCGGCTTTCAATGCGTCTTCAAGCGCTTCGACAACAACTAAACGATCAATTCCTCGTTCTGATTCAAGAGCATTAAGTGCTTCCACTAATTCTTTACTCATTTGATTTTCTCCATTTTTAACGATTTAAAACTGGACATCCAGTATTGCTTTAGCTATTTCGTCAAAGGTTAATGGCAAACGTCCATTAGTTGTCGTCAGCGTCAAGCCATCTTTGTTTAGATCAGCAATCTTTCCTTGCCACTTTTTTTGGCCTTCTTTGGCAACAAACAAGGATACTAAAATATTTTCATTGGCCTCTTTAGCCCACTCAAAATGCCATAGTTCCTTTAATGGTCGATCAGCGCCTGGTGATGAAATATCTAAAACATAGGCTTCAGGAATTGGATCTGGATCCACGGTATCTAACAATTCATTAACTTCTTGCGTGAATAGTGTCAAATCATTCATCGTAATAAATTGATGATCAGGTTTATCCAGCAAAATCCGTAAAACTTTTTGTCCACCTTCTTTGGTAAACGTTAAATCCCACAGTAAATCATTATGTGCTTCAATGATTGGTGAAATCAAGTCAATAACTGTCTGTTCGGTTTTGTTTGCCATTTATTTTCCCCTTTCGATGAATAGTTTTGTCAATTACGTTTACTAATATAGCGTTAACACTATCTTATATTGACAATAAGCGTGCTAATCCCATAAAAAATGAGCCGGCCGCTTTTCCAAGTGACCCGCCCATTTACAATTGCTATGTAAATTAACTATATTTATTGTACCCTATTTATTAAAATAGTGCAAATTACAGTGCACATACGTCAACAACATAAAAAAGCCCGCAAGCTGGGGCTTTTTTATACTAATCCTTCGAATGAAACAATTAGAAAAAGTTGCTGGTTTCTTTTACCAAGAAGCCTTACGAACACCAGGAATTTGACCCTTGTGTGCTAATTGACGGAAGTTCAAACGTGACATTCCAAATTCACGCATGTAAGCGTGTGGACGGCCATCAATCCAATCGCGGTTATGAACGCGTACTGGAGATGAATCCTTTGGCAAAGCTGCCAATCCAATATAGTCACCCGCAGCCTTCAATGCTGCACGCTTGTCAGCGTACTTTGCAACTAAAGCTTCACGCTTTTGTGCCTTAGCAATCTTTGACTTCTTTGCCATTACTTAATCTCCTTAAATGTTACTACTTTGCGAAGTTTTGGTGAGTACTTCTTTAACTCAAGGCGGTCAGGCGTATTACGACGGTTTTTAGACGTCAAGTAGATACGCTCACCAGTTTCATCATTTCCTAGAACGACGTGGATACGCATAATCCTTGCTCCTTAGTGTTTTTCTTAAAATTTTTATTTGCTTGTCAATACAAATATCTATTATACATGAACCGATTACCAGTGTAAAGGTCTGTGAATAAATTTATCAACATTTTATCCACAAAAATTCATAATTCGAATTAAATTAATTTGGTATGAATTTTTTTAGAGTTGGTTTTCTAATGGTGGAACTACTTGCTTCTTTCTAGAAACAACACCAGGTAGATCAATTACATTATTGTCAAGTTTTTGATTAAATGCTGCTTCGATTGATTGAGCAGCATCTCCAATGTACAAGCCCTTAGAGTTTGAATTCAAGATATCAGTAATCACAAACAAAAAGTCTTCATAACCTTCCTCTGCAATTGCTGCTTCAATTCCTGCCTGACGAGATAATACTTCATCAATATCAACAGTGTTGACTTGACCAATCCGGAATTGGTGCCCGCCCATTTCAAATGATTTGGCATCACCATCAATTAATTCTTTATCAGTGCGTGATGACAAATCTGTTCCAGCTTTCAACAAATCCAAACCATAGGCAGCATAATCTTCAAGTCCTGCAATCTTAGCTAAGGATTCCAAAGCGGGTTGGTCGTATGATGTCGTCGTTGGACTCTTGAGCAATAATGTGTCAGATATAATTGCTGAAGCTAATAGACCAGCAATTTCTGCAGGAATAACAATGTTTGCTTGTTTGAATTCATAGTACAAAATAGTTGCTACAGAGCCCCATGGCTTAGCCGTGATATACAAGGGTGTAGAATTTGTGAACGCAAACTTATGATGATCATAAATATTTTCCACGGTAACGTCAGCTAAATTATCAACTGATTGTGCAGCTTCATTATGGTCAACTAAAACAACTGTTTCTGTATCGGCCTCAGAAATTACACGAAGCGGCTTAACTTTAAAATAATCTAACGCGAATTGCGTTTCAGCGTTGGGCTCACCTTGCGCGACTGCTTCTGTATCCTGACCTTGTTGGTTCAATAAATAACTTGCAGCGATTGCTGATGCGATTGTATCTGTATCTGGGTTCTTGTGCCCAAAAACTAAAGTCTTAGCCATTAGTTTATCTCCTAGCATTTTATATTTTTATTTTAACAAAAATTAATCATTTTGTCTCAGAAATTGTTAGCGGTTTTATAATCCACGGTTCGCCATTTTTATCAGTGTCAACGACATATTGGCCATTGCCAATACGTTGTGATTCATGATAATCACTTAATTGTAATTCTTGAATTTGATAACGCTTTGTCAAAATAGAAAGTGCTTTCACATTGCTATCAAATATTGTCGCTGTGGCAACTTTATAGGCTACAGTTTTCTTTTGTGTGAAAATGAGAACACCTTTATTACCACGTTTTGAATGGTTAATTAACGATACTGGCATATACTTGAAGGCGCCATTTTCAGCAACAATAGCAACACTTTGTTTATCATCGGTAATAAACAAGGCAGCTTTAATCGTGTCATCATCGCGTAAGTCCATTGCCTTGACTCCAGAGGTACGGGAACCAATTTCTGGCACCTCTTTTATCGCGTATCGTAAACCAACACCATTATGTGACAACAATAGCACATTTTGGCGCTTAACATTTTGGAAGTACGCAACATTAACAACGTAGCTCACATCTTTTTTAAGCTTAATAGCCATCGAAGATTTCTTTTTATAAGCTTTGGGAACAATATCTACTAAAGTAGTTTGTTTAATAAATCCGTCATTTGAAACTATTGTAAATGCGCCACCTTGTTCGAGATTATCAACAGCGATAGCTTTAATCACCACTTCGTCTTTATCCCAGTTCGATAGTTGCTGTGAAAAATGTTCTCCTGTATCTTTCCATTTTGTATCAGGTAGTTCATGAACCGGTCGATAAATAACATTCCCCTTGTTGGTAAACATAAACAAATGATTTGTCGTATTTAGGGTTCCTTGGAAAACAACTAGATCATCTTCTGCCAGACCATTTTCATTATCCGAAGCTTTAAAGGAACGCAAAGATGCACGCTTATAGTAACCATTACGTGACACTAACACTTGAACATCTTCTTCAGCAATCGTTACCGCTGTATCAATTACCAAATTCTCAACTTCTGCTTCAATAACACTGCGACGTGGTGAAGAATAGGCCTTAGTAATTGCCTTAATTTCTTCGCGAATAACATCTTTCAATGCTGACTCTTCGTGAATAATTTGGTTCAAACGATTAATTTTATCATTCAACTGGGAAAATTCTTCTTCTAATTGCGTCACATCTGTGTTGGTCAATCGATACAATTGCAACGTGACAATGGCTTCAGCTTGTGCTTGTGTAAACTCAAAACGATTAATTAAGTTTTGTGTAGCGTCTTTACGATTCTTAGATGCTCGAATGGTAGCAACGACTTCATCCAATATAGACAGCATGCGGATTAAGCCTTCAACAATATGTTGCCGTGCTTGTGCTTTAGCCAATTCATATGCTGATCGCTTTAATACAACCTCTTTTCGGAACGAAAGGAAAGCTTCTAAACCAGCCTTCAAACCAACGTGTACTGGTCGTTGATCATGAATAGCAACCATATTGAAGTTATAAGATATCTGCAAATCAGTTTTTTTGAACAAATAAGTCAAAATACCATTGGCATTTGCTTCTTTAGATAATTCAATAACAATAGACATTCCCTCGCGATCGGATTCATCGCGGACTTCTAAAATGCCGGTTACTTCTTTATTTAATCGAATGGCATCAATTTTTGATACCAAATTTGACTTAACAACCTCATAAGGCAGTTCAGTAATTTCAATTTTCTTCTTGCCAGCGCGAAGATCAGATATTTCTGTCTTAGCACGAACAACGATTTTACCACGTCCAGTTTTGTACGCTTTTTTTATACCATCAAGTCCCTGAACAATACCACCAGTCGGAAAATCAGGGCCTTTTACATAGCGCATTAATTGCGATAAAGTAGCGGCTGGATGATCGAGTAAGTAGATTAATGCGGCATTGATTTCTTTCAAATTATGGGGCGGAATTTCTGTTGCATATCCCGCCGAAATACCAGTTGCGCCGTTAATAAAAAGACTAGGAATACGAGAAGGTAAAACTGTTGGCTCATAAGTTGTGTCATCAAAGTTCAAAACCATGTCCACGGTTTCTTGACCCAAATCCGCCATCATTTCACCAGCAATTTTAGACAATCGCGCTTCAGTATAACGCATTGCTGCAGCCGGATCATTGTCCACTGAACCATTATTACCGTTCATGTCTATCAACGGCTCACGAACTTTCCAATCCTGCGATAAACGTACCATGGCTTCATAAATTGATGAATCACCGTGCGGATGAAAATTACCCATTACGTTACCAACAGATTTTGCTGATTTACGATATGGATGATCATAAGTGTTTCCATCCTGATCCATTGCAAACAAAATACGCCGTTGCACTGGCTTCAATCCGTCTCGAATGTCTGGCAAAGCACGTTCTTGAATTATATATTTTGAATAGCGCCCAAAGCGCTCCCCCATCACTGCTTCAAGTGAGAGTTCGGTTATACGATCTGCCATCTAAGTGCGGTTCTCCTTGATTAAAACATCTATAAAATTACTAATTACAGATAAATGTCATAAAAAGTTTTATTTAAAATATTAAGTAATAACCTAACCATAATTTGAATAGCTAGCTATTCTTATCTAGTAACAAGTGAAATCAGTCGTCACCATTCTGCCAAGTCTTAATGACTGGCACATTTTTTTGTTCTTTAAATTTTGTACCAGTTTCTTGATTGCGCGCTTTTTCAAAAACATCACTAGACTTTGTGTCATCCCCATCAACTGTGTCTAGAATTGACCCGGCTTCATCCAATGTAAAGTGAACATTGGCTTCAATCCATTCACGCCGCGGATCAACTTTATCACCCATCAATGTAGTGACACGTTTTTCAGCTAACACAGCGTCATCAATTTTAACACGTATTAATGTTCTTGATTCGGGATCCATTGTCGTTTCCCATAATAATGGCGCATTCATCTCACCAAGTCCCTTGAACCGTGTTAATTCATAACGTGCATCACTCTGACTCGTAATTGATTCTAACTCATCATTAGTCCAAGCAAATTGGTCTTCTATTTTCTTGGAAGAGTACTTGACGCGGTATAATGGTGGTAAGGCTATATAGACACGCCCAGCTTCAATTAATGGCCGCATATACTTATAAAAGAATGTTAGTAGTAAGGTTTGAATGTGCGCGCCATCATCATCGGCATCTGTCATAATGATAATTTTGTTAAATGAAGCATCTTCAACTTTAAAATCAGTTCCAACACCGCCACCAATGGCATAAATCAATGTTGATATTTCTTCGTTTTTTAAAATATCTGCTAACTTAGCTTTTTCAGTATTTAGTACTTTTCCACGTAGCGGCAAAATGGCTTGGAACTTACGGTCACGACCTTGCTTTGCAGAGCCCCCAGCTGAATCACCCTCGACTAGAAAGAGCTCATTTTTATCAGCATTTTTAGATTGGGCAGGTGCTAACTTCCCGGAAAGCAGACGATCTTTCGCCCCTTTAGTTTTACCAGTGCGACTTTCGTCGCGGGCGCGACGAGCTGCTTCTCGAGCTTCGCGCGCGCGCAGTGCCTTACGGATTAAGTTTTGTCCGAAGTCACCATTTTCCATTAAGAAGCGTCCAAGAGTTTCATTAACCACAGAGTCAACAATACCACGTGCCTCTGGCGTTCCTAGTTTATCTTTGGTCTGTCCTTCAAACTGCAAAAACTGTTCTGGAACACGCAATGAAATAACAGCTGATAATCCTTCACGGACATCCGTGCCTTCTAAGTTTTTATCTTTATCTTTTAGTAAGTTCACTTTTCGTGCATATTCATTAAAAGCCTTTGTCCACGCAGTTCGGAAACCGACTTCGTGGGTTCCACCATCCTGTGTACGGACATTGTTAACAAATGAAAGAAGTGTTTCAGAGTAACCATCATTGTACTGCGCTGCAACATCAACAACAATACTCTCTTGTTCACCCTCAAAGGTCATAACTGGTCCGATAGTTTCTTTGTCTTCATTCAGAAAACCAACAAACGCTTCAAGACCTTTTTCATAATGATATTCTTCAACACGAACTGGATCAACTCTTTCGTCGGTTAACGTAAACTTAACACCACTCATTAAGAATGACGATTCACGCAAACGTTCTGCTAAAATATCAAATTTATAAACCGTAGCACTAAAAATTGTCGCATCTGGCTTGAAAGTAACCGTTGTCCCTGTTGGTTCCTTAGTTTTACCTAAATCTCGTAAGGTACCAACTGGATTACCACCATTCACGAATTCTTCTTGCCACTTATGGCCTTCGCGAACAATGGTTACCGTTAAGCTCTCCGACAATGCATTAACAACAGAAGAACCAACACCGTGTAACCCACCGGAAGTCGCATAGCCACCCTGCCCAAACTTTCCGCCGGCATGTAAAACTGTTAAAATAACTTCTGGTGTGGGTTTACCAGACTCATGCATGCCAATTGGCATCCCACGGCCAAAGTCTTGTACGGTAATAGCGTTATTATCATGTATCGTAACGCGAATTTCATTTCCATAGCCACCAAGTGCTTCATCGACAGCATTGTCAACGATTTCATAGACCAAGTGGTGCAAACCACGACCATCTGTTGAACCGATATACATTCCTGGACGTTTACGAACGGCCTCAAGTCCTTCTAAAATTTTTATTGAATCTGAATCATAATGATTTTTTTCTGGCATATTAATCTATCCTTCGATACACGAACCAGTGTTCGTGCGCTAATGTCAATCTATTTTATCATAGATGAAAATCTTGTTTCTGACAAGTGTCAATATTTTATTTTCAATAAGTTATGCCATATACTACTTAAATATATGGTAAACTTGTACTTGCTTTTATATTAAAGGGGTTTTTTATGTTTACTACTATATTAATGTTTATACTCTCTTACTTGATCGGATCTCTAGTCCCAGGATTTTGGGTAGGTAAAATCTTTTACCATAAAGATATTCGCGATGAGGGGTCAGGTAACATTGGTACTACCAATTCATTCCGTGTTTTGGGTATCCGAGCTGGCATAACTGTGCTGGCACTTGATATGCTTAAAGGTACGGCAGCAGGCTTGCTTCCCTTATTGTTCCATAGTAGCATTAATCCAATGTTAGTGGGTATTGGTGCTATACTGGGACACACGTTCTCCATCTGGATTGGCTTTAAAGGTGGTAAAGCAGTTGCTACTTCAGCTGGTGTATTACTTGCCTATAATCCCATATTTTTCATCATCATCATTAGTATTTTCGTTATTTTATTGTCAATTAGTTCAATGGTATCTCTGAGCTCTATGATTAGTTTCTCATGCGCCGTCCTAATATCACTATACTATCATGATTGGATACTAACGATAGTTGCTACCATACTAACAATTTTTGTTTTCTACCGCCATCGTACAAATATTTCCCGAATCAGAAATGGTACAGAAAGTACTATACCATTTGGCTGGTATTATAACCACAAGAAAAGCGCTCATTGAGCGCTTTTTGTATCGAATAAAATTGTCACCGGTCCATCGTTTGTTAAGCTAACTTGCATATCCGCTCCAAATTCTCCAGTTTCAACCTGTAATCCACTTTCCCTTAATGTCGCATTGAATTGATTATACATAACAGTCGCAAATTCTGGTGCCCCTGCCTTGGTAAAACTTGGACGATTTCCTTTTTTAGTATCAGCAAACAACGTAAATTGTGAGATAGATAAAATAGCGCCAGAAACGTCTTCGATACTACGATTCATCCGGCCGCTTTCATCTTCAAAAATTCGTAAATTATGTATTTTCCGAACTAAATAATCTATATCTGCTTGCTCGTCACCGTCAGCAACGCCAACTAACAATACATATCCTTTGTTAATTGCTCCTTTTACTTGGTCGTCAATTTTAACACTAGCTTTGCTTACGCGTTGCAATACAACTTTCATGCTATCTCCATTCTAAAAATACATTTACTTGCTAACATCATACGTGAAAAACGATATCGTATCAAGAACTTTCAAACGTCTTCCAGTTTTGACACAATTTTTATCATAAAAAGCCTCGAAATTGTTTTATTTGAGGCTTATCAACATATTTTGACATATTTTAATGAAATGTGCGTTCCACATCGTATACTGCTGGTAAATTGTTTAGAGAATCCATAATTGCTGTCAGCTGTTCTGAATTTTTGACACCTATTGATAGAGAAACTTGCGCCATCCCGTTTTTTGTCACATGACCGTTAACAGAATTAACATAGCGCGTTCGTCCATTAACACTACGAAGTACATCGTTTAGCAATCCACCGCGATTTTCACCATGAACAGTCAAATCAGCATCATAATTAGGTTTTGAGCCATTTTCATCTTCCCACTGTACATCCACAAGACGTTGTCCTTGAAGTTGAGCGGCTCGAATATTTGGGCACCCCACACGATGAACAGAAATACCACGTCCCTTCGTGATATAACCTTTAACATCGTCTCCTGGAACTGGTGTACAACATCGACCTAAACGTACTAATAAATTATCCACTCCTGCAATAACAATATCATCAGCCGTTGATTTTTGTCGTTTGGTGAAAGCTGTTTCATCACGAGTGATTTCGTGGCCTTCCTCCAGCATTTCACGCTGTAATTCCGCTGTAGCAGCTTCCTCATTAGCCTCGCGTATCTTTTCGGTTAATTTATTAGCCACACCAGGTACAGCAATATCGCCAAATCCTATTGCTGCCAACATATCATCTGCCGTATGATAGTGCATCTTATCTGCGGTTTCTTGAATATTTTCTGGCGTCAGAATCTCAGCAGGATTGAAATTATTGTCTCTTAGGTTTTTAGCTAACAATTCTCGTGCTGCGGCGATGTTGTCTTCTCTGTCCAACTGCTTAAAATACTGCTTAATTTTGTTTCGTGCTCGGCGTGTCGAAACAATCTCTAACCAGTCACGGCTTGGTTTAGCATTAGCAGAAGTGATAATTTCTATAATATCACCGGTTTTTATTTTATAATCCAGTGGTACGATTCGACCATTTATTTTTGCACCAGTTGTTTTAATCCCAATATTTGTATGGATTGAAAACGCCATATCCAACGGTCCGGCACCTTTAGCCAGTTCGAACACATCACCACGAGGTGTAAACGCATAAACACGATCAGAAAACAAATCACCCGTTACACCATCCATAAAGTCTTCAGCATTTTTGGCATTTTCTTGCAGTTCTAATATGCCTTGGATGACATTTAAGGCTTGCTGACTGTTATCATCGACATTTGCCTCTTTATTTGAGCCCCGATTTTTTTTATATGCCCAATGTGCAGCTACTCCATATTCAGCCACTTCATGCATATGATGCGTACGAATTTGCACTTCCAATGGACGTCCGTCAGGACCAATAACTGTGGTATGTAAACTTTGATATCCGTTCGCTTTTGGCAATGCAATATAATCTTTAAAACGGCCAGGAATCGGTGTCCATTTTGAGTGTATTGCTCCTAATACAGCATAAGTGTCCGGAATCGAATCCGTTAATACGCGAACAGCCAATAAATCATAAATTTCTTCAAAAGCCTTATGCTTATCCACCATTTTTCGATAAATTGAGTAAATATGCTTTGGACGACCATACACATCAACATGACTTAATTCAAGATCTTTTATCGCACCATTAATCTGGTCTACTGCTTCCTGTACGTAGCTAATTCGTTCTTCGCGCTTCATATTCATCAGTGAAGCAATATGATAATATTGCTCGGGATCAATATAACTTAAGGATAAGTCTTCAAGTTCCCACTTAATCGTACTAATACCAAGGCGGTCAGCCAGTGGCGCGTAGATTTCCAATGTTTCTTTTGCAATACGCTTTTGTTTTTCTTCCCGTAAAGCGCCTAAAGTGCGCATATTGTGCAAACGGTCGGCTAACTTAACAATAATCACACGTATGTCTTTTGACATAGCTAAAAGCAACTTACGATGGTTTTCTGCAAGCTGTTCTTGTGAACTTTGATATTGAATTTTACTAATTTTCGTTACACCATCAATAATTTGGGCAATTGTTTCTCCAAAATTATCTCGAACATCCTGTAACGTAGCCGTCGTATCCTCAACAACATCATGAAGATAGCCTGAAATAACCGTTGCCGTATCCATCTTCAGTTCTGCCAAAATACCAGCAACTTGAATTGGATGAATAATATATGGTTCCCCAGACTTACGTTTCTGTTCCTTGTGCAACTCTGACGCCCATTCGTAGGCCTTTTTAACATTTTTTGTATCTGATTCGGACATGTATTGTCCGACCATCTCGAGGACTTCCGGTCCTGTATAATGCTTTGTTTTTGCCATATTTTAGCGTATAATGTGTGACCATTTATCAATGTTTCAGTGTTTGATACACTACTGTCTTAAGCAAGCTAGATCCACTGATTTCAAAGATGTCGCACACAATTCCCTTCATGGATTCCGGAGAGTACAAAATCACTTAACAAAACGATTTGCACCTTATTAACGCTTTACAATGCGTACTCTCATTATAAGCAAAATTTAATTTTTTCACAAGCCACGTTTAAATCTGTGCACGAGTGAGTCATAAGCGCTAAAATTAAATAATAAACTTTACTTGTTTAATTATTTAAAAATAGGGAGATAACGTGCTTAGTCATGTCAAAAAATCAAGAAAAATCTCTTTGGAAACGTAACGTATTGGTCCTTTGGTTTGGTGTGTTTATGACAGGAATCGCTCTGAGTGAAGTCATGCCATTTCTTTCTTTGTACATTGACACCTTAGGCCATTTTAGTAAAAATCAGCTAACATTTTATTCTGGGGCAATTTTCTCTGTGTCATTTTTAGTTATGGCGATCGTGTCCCCTTTATGGGGGAAGCTCGCTGATAGAAAAGGTCGCAAATTAATGATGCTTCGTGCTGCACTTGGTATGGCGATTGTCCTATTTTTAATGGGGTATGTCACTAATGTTTGGCAATTATTCATTCTTCGTGCCCTTCAAGGTGCTACGGGCGGCTATATTTCCAATTCAAATGCCTTAATTGCCACACAAACCCCGAAAGAACACGCCGGTCACGCACTTGGCATTTTGGTAACTGGTATGACAGCTGGTAATTTACTTGGTCCACTATTTGGTGGTACTTTAGCTTCAGTTGTTTCATATCGTATGTCTTTTCATATCACCGGTATCATTTTATTTTTGGTATTCATACTGACCATGTTTTTTGTTAAAGAGGAGCCTCACGTAGCCCCTGCTGATTCAAATCCAACGTCAACAGCTGATCTCTGGCATGCACTACCAAACAAACAATTAATTTTTGGACTATTTATTACTACAATGTTAGTACAAACAGTCAATACCTCCATCAATCCCATTATCAGTCTGTTTGTCCGTGAGTTAACAAACAACAGTAACAACACTACCTTTCTCGCCGGTGTCGTGGCAGCAATGCCTGGTATTGCAACAGTTTTTGCAGCGCCACAGTTTGGAAAAATTGGTGACCGCGTGGGTACACACAGAATGATAAAAATTGGTTTTTGTATTGCTATCGCTGCATTAGTCCCAACAGCATTTGTAACAAGTGTCTTCATGCTAATGGTATTTCGATTTATTATTGGTATTAGTGATGCCACCATGTTACCAGCTGTGCAGACCTTGCTATCTAAAAACTCACCCTCAGCAATGACTGGCCGAATCTTCAGCTATAATCAAAGTTTCCAATCAATCGGAAGTGTCATGGGTCCAATGTTTGGTGCCCTAGTAGCCAGTGTATTTGATTATCGAGGTATTTTTATTTTCAGTGCTTTGTTAATCGTATTGAATGCTATCCTGTTTAACTTTAACACCAAATCTTTGAGAAAATAAGCATACAAAAAGGATGAACTTTATGATTCATCCTTTTTGTATGCTTCAAGTTTTCTCAAGTCAACAGTTGCTTCTGTCCATCTTTGTAACGGCACATAATCATGGCGCTTATTAAAAGATAATTTTTCTTGTGATAGTACAGCAACACTTTGATTATTTTCTGTCAAAAATACTTGCCCAGTATGTTTGTACTTTCCTTTTGTATGTTTTCCAGTTCGCCACCTGTGCAAAGTCGCGCCATCTTTAGGAATATAGTTTCCTGACAGATCCTGCTCAACTACAATACCTGTAAACATATGTGTTTCATACTTGTCTTTACTCATAATATTTGATGCCCACCCCTAATTCAAATCTTGTACCGTCAATAGGCTCTGTGGGTTGCAAGTGGAGCTCATAATCAATATTGGAAGCCACTAAGCGGACATCTGTTTGTAGTGTCAATTTATTAACATTATCCAATAACTTTCTATCTTGCTCCGTCATCCGATCTAACAATGATCGAACTGTCATACGTAGCCACTGAACCTGCATTACTTTGCTTATAAAGGCAACTTGTCCAAATGGCATAGGACGTAACCATGTATCATAACTGATGTTTGAGACTTCAACATGATCTACCCAGTCATTACCATTTTGACACCATATTACCTGGTACACGCCTGGATTTTCCAAATGTGTTTGTGTTAGTTCTTTTGGCAAATCAACAATTTGTGGCACAATCCGCATTTCACCGACCATGTGTTGGGTGATGTTAATTGGATAAATTTGATGCCCATCAGAAAATACGTTTAAGGCAAATTCAGTTTGTGTTGTTTCCGGTCCACTTGGTGTATGCTTTTCCTTTGGCAAAATCAACACGTTCTGATTGAGTTCGCGTAATGCCGTAATTAACTTACGTCGATTCCCTGGAATAATTATGGCTATCGGATTTTCGAGTTCAACAACCTTCATGACGTCTGAAATTTCCAATGGCTCCAAATATTGCTTATCAGCCAAATTTTGCATCAGCGTTGCATCACTAGCGTTATTATTCATAATTACAGTATGGTACTGCAGACGTCGTAGTTCAGATAACACAACGGTTGTCGCATAACCACCAGATGCAGCATCCCCTAGTCTAAAGGCACCACTACCGATGACCAGAACAGTATTATCACTGACCTGTTCAGATTCATTTTCTTCTTCGTAAGTCGAGTAATATTGACGTGCGTTCTCTGGAAACTCACCGGCCGATGGTTCTAAAGCTTTATAAGTTGGGTCAATGTTGTGTTCCTTTGTTAAGGCTCGAATAATTTTAAAATCGGTATCCCAAAAAAGAGCAATTAGACCATCTGATAAGCCATACCTTTTACCACGCCGCAATGACACGATACTGTCTACATCTTTTTCAATCTCAAGTTCTAATTGCAATAGATGCCTTAATTGATAAAAGTAAAATTCGTCAATATTTGTTAATTCGGCTAACTCGTCAATTTCGTAACCACGTTTTATGGCTTCAATGAGTAGCAACACACGATTATCTTCAGGATGAATTAGCTGCTGGATTAATGCGTCATCACTAACATGTGCCATATTTGTTGGTGAAAATGTGGCATTGTTAAAATGTGCCGATCGAATGGCTTTTTCGAGAGCCTCAATGAATGTACGCCCAAACCCAATCGTCGAGCCAACAGACTTTTGTATACTATTCAGCTGTCGATTCACCGAAACATTGGATTCCTCTAACTCACCGAATGGAAAAATTGGCAACTTTACCGTGATATGATCCATCATCGGTTCCATCATAGCCATTTTTTGACCAAAATCGTGTGAAAGCACAATGTCTTCTAACGCAATACCCATCGCCAAGTTAATGGCTACTAGCATTACTGGATATCCAGTTACAAGCGCCATACGACTAGACATTTGATCAATATAGGGTGAAACCTTAATGATATAAATAGCACCTGTCGTATCGTCAAAGGCAAATTGAACGTGCATTACACCTTGTAGTTCTAATAAATCAGCAACTTGGAAGGCATACATCCTCATTTTTTCCAAAATTTGGTCTTGAATCGTTAATGTTGGTGACACACTTAATGAATCAGCAGTATGAATACCAATTGGATCCATATCCTCACTGGCACCGATTTTCATCTTGTTCCCGCGAAAATCTCGTAACACTTCCATTCCAATTTCTTTCAAACCATTTATGGCTTTAGAAATAATGATTTCTTGCGTCATTGACTGTGTTTTGGCATTATCAATTGCTTCTTCAAATTCATCTAACCGCTCAACCATCTGACGTGTATTAGTATTTTTTGGATGCAGAGATCTAATCATTAATGGGACCTGAAGCTCACGTAACAATTCGTTTGCATCGTCTTGCGCTTTGACAACATGGCTTGTGATAACTGGTAAACCAGCTTCTGCCATAAATTTCGTAAAATCAGCCAGATTATTAATCCTTAGTAACATATCAATGCTCAAGCCAAGAGTTTGAGGTACTAAACCGTCCCCATGCTCCCATGATTGCACAACATCTGCCCATAACCTTACCGCGCGCACGCCACCAAAAAGTGGTAGCACCGTGTCAATATGGTTATGCTTAATAACCTGTTTAACGTTTTCAACTGTCAAAGGCTTCCAAATTGTTTCAGCCGCTAAACTTTCTAGAGACAATGCGTAAGGGTTTTCGTCAATTAGAAAGACATTAATACCATGTCCCTTTAATTCGGGCATGACCTGATAAATGGCTGCATCATGCTCCGATTCAAGACCAAAATCATTTGATCCCGCACCAATGAATAAAATATTTTTAGCTGTGATGTTCGACATAATCTTCTACCGTTTCAAAAAAATCTGCAAATACTGCTGTCGCTTCATATGGTCCTGGAGCGGCATCTGGAAAAAACTGTACACTAAAAGCTGGATAATCACGGTGACGCAGTCCCTGTACAGCACCATCTACTAAATCACGATAGGTAACAAATAATTTCTTATGGTCAAGTAATTCTTCGTCAACCGCATACCCTTGGCCCTGCATTGCATAAAAAATTTGCCTAGAAATAATTTCTTGAATAGGATGGTTCATGCCGTGATGTTCAGATGGGAGTGCCACCAATGTTGCATCATTGGCTAAAGCAAATAATTCATGGCCCAAGCCAATACCCAGTAACGGCGCCTTTGTTTGCAATACTCTGATCAACGTAAGAACACTTTCTGGCAGTGAGCGCGGATCGCCAGGGCCTGTAGATAGGATAATGCCATCTGGATCTAAGGTTAATACTTCATCAACGCTTGTTGTATATGGTAAAACGGAAACATTGGCATCGTAATCCCCTAACATGCGAAGAATACCATGTTTTAAACCAAAATCTATTACTACAATATGACGACCACGCCCGGGATTAGCATATGGCTTAGAGGTCGCTGTATTTTGGACTTGTTTATTTGTTAAAACTGTCGCTACTAATTGATCTACTGCGTGATCATCAGCGTAGTCAACAATTGTAGCTTTTTGTGGCCCAGTTTCTCGCAAATGTCTGATCAATTTTCGTGTATCAACTTGATACAATCCAGGAATATTGTGTTGCTTCAGGAAACGATCTAAATTCATACGACGTTGCCGATTAACTGATACCTCAGCCAAATCATGTACGATCATTCCTCTTATCATTGGTTTCACTGATTCATAAGCCTCAGCATGAATACCCGCTGCCCCGATAACAGGCATCGAAAAGACAATCATTTGCCCATCGTAAATTGGATCTGTGATAATTTCTTGATATCCAGTCATGGCCGTATGAAAAATGATTTCCCCAAAAGTGGTGGCAGGTGCACCAAAGCCAAGGCCCTCAAAAACCGTGCCATCTTCTAGGATTAAATGTCTAATCATAAGCTATAATTCTCCAAACTGCTGTATACAAATAGACAGTATTGTATGCAGCATTAAAGTAACAGATTATCTGTTATCTACTTCCCCACAAATATATCAATTGATCCTTAGCCACCAAAAAGTTATTAATGAACAATTTCAACTGCATCTTTCCCATCAATTTCTTGCACAAAGACTTTAATCTTTTCATTCTGTGCGGTGGGAATATTTTTTCCAACAAAGTCTGCTCGAATAGGCAATTCTCTGTGTCCACGATCCACCAAAACAGCTAGTGAAATCGTTTTAGGACGACCAATATGAATCAGTGCATCCAATGCTGCTCGAATAGTTCGTCCTGTAAACAATACATCGTCAATCAAAACAATATTCTGTTCGGAAATGTTCAATCGCTCTTCTGAGTTCAAACCTAAATCGTTATGCTGATCAGGTTTATCATCCCGAAAGTTAGTAATGTCAATGGCCATGACCGGAATTTGAACGCCTTCTAATTGTTCTAAACGATCTGCAATACGGCGTGCAAGATACTCGCCACGTGTTTTGATTCCCACCAGAACCAAATTTTTACCGCCCTTATTACGCTCAATTATCTCGTATGTAATACGAGTTAACGCGCGCTGTAATGAGGCATTATCTAAAACTTCTTTATTTGGCATATTCATCTTCCTCTCTATTAATCGGTGTTAATGTTGATAAAGCAAACTGAAAGTAATCTGGTAATGGACTGTCAAATGACAGTTCATCGCCTGTTGTAGGTTGCTCTAAAGTCAGTGTCTTAGCATGCAATAATTGCCCATTCAACTGTGTACCATCTAGCTTCTGTGCCGTGCCGTATACCGGATCCCCAACAACTGGATGACCAATGTAACTCATATGCACCCTTATTTGGTGCGTTCTGCCAGTTTCTAAACTCACTTTTAACAGCGTATAACCAACATATCGTTTTAAGACACGAAAATGCGTGACAGCCTCACGTCCGCCTTCAATAACTGCTTGTTTTTTTCGATCAATTTTATGACGTCCAATCGGAGCTTCAATTGTTCCTGAATCTTCCGTAAATTCACCACGGACTAGCGCGTAATACACGCGCTGATTTTTATGAGATTTTAACTGTTCAGATAGTGAACGATGAGCCTTATCGTTTTTTGCGACCATTAGTAGGCCGCTGGTATCACGATCAATGCGATGTACTATTCCAGGTCGGAATTCACCATTGATGGTTGACAATGGTGAATGATGAAGTAATGCGTTCACCAATGTACCAGAACTATGTCCTGCAGCAGGGTGCACGACCATTCCTTGTGGCTTATTTACAACAATAATATCATCATCTTCATAAATAATATCAAGCGGAATGTTTTCAGCTTCGATCTTTGTTTCTTGAGTCTCAGGTGGAGTAATAGATATTGTATCTCCACTGACAACTTTATATGAGCGTTTTACTTTATGATTATTAACTAAAATCGTACCATCCACTAGCCAATTTGAGAGTGTGGTACGTGAGTAACTCAGATTTTCTTTCGATAACACAGCATCAACACGCCCAGCTTGATCTGTTATATGAATTAATATTTTATTTGCCATCAGTATCCATGTAATCCTTAATTTGTTGCACAATGTTTTTTGTAAGATAATATTTTCGTTCTCGGTCAGCACGAACAAATGATAAAACATGACCATTCAACTGCCAATGTTCAATATCTTTCAAAGAAATTTTTTCATACTCTGATAATAACACCCGGCCCAAAAAAAGATTAGGCCCAGCGATGTAAACACGTCGACGAACGACTAATAGTACGCCTAATAAAATCATCACCATAATAAACAAAATTGGTAGGATTTCAAGTTTGAAACTCATTTCATCCCAAACGACAATACTGCCCATAAAAAATATACCCCACCACAACCAACTAATTGTACCTGTTGAATCCAGTGGTTGAAAAAAACCGCGTCTTGGTATCATGTGTTGCCCTTTTCTGTAAACGTATTCAACTAATATTTTACCAGATTTCAATTAAAGGAATGTAAAAAGTTACTGCTAACAATGCATAGCTTATTATCCTCAATGTATTATTCGACGACAACATATAATATTTCAACAAAATTTGTTATACTTTCGGTATACGTTCAATTAAAAGGAAACTTATATGATTACACTATATGTTGACGCAGCACGTGACGTATCTACTGGTCGTTCGTCAGCTGGCGCAGTTTTAATTATTGATAAAGTACAAAAACAGCTAAAAACAGCCTTGAGAGAGACTGTTAATAATCATGAGGCTGAATTTTTGGCAGTTCTTTGGGCATTAAAGTACCTACCTAGCAATGAAAATGTACAAATATATAGTGATTCAAAAATCGTAACTGATGCCTTGCATAAATCTTATGCAAAACACTACCAAGGGCTTGTTGATGAAATCAATCTACAATTAACACCATACCCTCTAGTTTTGATCAATTGGGTTCCAGAAAAAGAAAATCGTGGAGCTCATAATTTAGCTTTGCAAGCATTAAAAAACGCGAACCATTAAAGTTCGCGTTTTTTAATTGTTTACAATACAAGTTGGTACGCCCACCGAACACCATTAATTTCTTCTCCCTCATTAATGTGCACAATGCCACGCTTCTCAAATCCATTACCCGTGATAACAGCTTGCATTGGCAAGTTACCTGGATGAGTATCAATTCGAAAATCGCTTGTACCGTTTTCATAGAAAAATGTCAAAATAGCAGTTATGAATCGCTGCGCCAGTTTTTGCCCCCGGTACTTATCAAGGATAGCAAAGCGATGAATGCCAATGTAATCTGTTTCATCATTTAGCCATTGACCGTCCTCTATCAGCGTATATATCGGGTCTTCACCTGCTAATATTGCTGTATATCCCGCAACTTGATGATCCACAACCAACACGAATCCTCTTTGCAGTACTAAGTCTTCCTCAATCGTATCTTGATTAGGATATCCCGATTGCCACTGTGAAAGCCCTTGTTCTTTCAGGTAATAACGGGCATTATTGATGATTGATACAATTGATTTTATATCCTCCTCATGCGCCCGTCGCATATAAACTGATGTCATATTCCCGTCCTTATAATTAGAAATAATTTATTTTATCATAAAAATTATAATAGGACAATCATAAAATTTTTACCGTTCTCTTTTCTTCACAGTAACTTTCCAAACGATTCATAGCTGTCTCTAGCATGTCCAGAGATGCCGCATAACTAATTCGTACATATCCTGCACCACCTGGTCCAAATCCAGATCCAGGAACGACTGCCAACTGTTGCCTATCTACCAAGTCATAAGCAAACTCCACGTCATTTTGATTTAAATCTACAGGTATTTTAGCAAACATATAAAATGCGCCGCTTGGTGTTGCCATTTCAAAACCTAGTTTTGTCATTTTTTCAACTAAGTAGTCACGTCGTTTTTTATATTGCTCTTTCATCCATAATGTATCGTCCTTACTTTCAGAACTTTTAAATGCTTCAGTAGCCGCTGCCATTGCAGGATTTGAAGGTGTCATTATGACAAAACCATGCACCATATTAATTTTCTTCATTAATGCCGCAGGACCCGCCAAAATACCGATTCGATAGCCCGTCATGGCATGGGACTTTGATACGCCATTAACAACAATTGTTTGTTCTGGTAAAATTCTTGCCATTGAAACATGAGGTGCATCATAGCTCAATTCAGAATAGATTTCGTCTGAAATGATTAAAATATCTGTTTCTCGTACCACGTCTGCTAAAGCTTTCAACTGTTCTGCTGTGTAGGTCACGCCAGTTGGATTAGAAGGATTGGTGATAATGATTGCTTTGATATGGTCTTCGGTAGCAATAATTTCGCGTAAATGATCTGGCGTTAATACGAATTCGTCTTCCGAAACGTCAATAAACACTGGGTGCCCACCATTAATGCGTGTCATTTCAGCATACACAGGGTAGGCGGGCGTCGGGATCAGAACCTTATCATCAGGATTCAAAATTGCTGCCAATAATGTATAAAGACCTTCTGTGGCACCAACTGTTGTAATGATTTCTTCAGCTGGGTCAAAATCAAGTCCATAACGATCATTTAAAAAGTCACTAGCTGCTTGACGTAGTGTTTTCTTTCCTGCTGAAACTGAATAGTGTGAATCATCTGCACTAATTGCAGCTAAAGCAGCTTCTTTAATATGCTGGGGAACTGAAAAATCTGGCTCACCAATTGTTAGTTTCAGGATATTGGGAATATCACTAACTTTTTCGTCGAATGAATGGATTGGGCTAGGCTTTACTTTATCTAAATTATCATTAAAAATACCGACTTGTTCTAACTTTGACTTAATCATATTGAATCCTCATTTCATTGTTGCTTTATTCTAACAATGATGAATTATTTTTTCACGAAAATATTGTACAAAGAAAAAATTTATCATTGGTCATATTGCATAAATAGTCACCCTGAAAATAAAAAAACAAGAGATCATTGATCCCTTGTTTTTTATCTAACACGCTTACCCCAGTACTGGAAGTAATCGACACGCAATGCCCCATTATATAGTTTGCGTCGTTTTGTCGCTTTTTCACCGTAAGATTTTTCAAACTCCAAGTCACTAGTTAAAATATACTTACTCCAACTTGGTAGATTACGATAGACAGAACCCATTTGCTCGTATAACTCACGGGCGGCTTCGAGTTCACCTAAACGTTCACCATAAGGCGGATTAGTCACCAGTACACCGTTAAGTTTATCAGTTGTCCAGTCTTTGGCAGCTAACTGCTTGAAAGTGATATCCTGACCAAGTCCCGCATGTTTGGCGTTTTCTCTAGCAATATCAACCATATTTTCGTCAATATCAAACCCTTCAATATCAAGAGTACGGTCATAATCAGCTTGCGCTTCAGCTGCATCACGCACTTCGTCTGACAATTTTTTATCAAACCAGTCCATGCTCTCAATATCAAAGTCACGAATTAATCCAGGTGCGATATTACGACCAATTAATGCTGCCTCAATCGCAATCGTTCCAGAACCAGTTGTTGGGTCAACAAATGGACGATCCGGGTGCCAATTTGTTAGCAAAACTAGTGCCGCTGCAAAGTTTTCTTTTAATGGTGCACCACCCTTATTCACACGATAGCCACGCTTAAATAGGGATTCCC
Organism: Leuconostoc sp. XM4; assembly: GCF_055698815.1. NCBI lineage: Bacteria > Bacillati > Bacillota > Bacilli > Lactobacillales > Lactobacillaceae > Leuconostoc > Leuconostoc sp. XM4. The sequence continues at coordinate 1,356,301 of NZ_CP134507.1, forward strand.
CTGTTGTATCCAAGGTAACCATAACGTGATCTTTATCAATCATCACTTCAAGTTGTGCAAAATAACCGTTTTCAGGCAAACGTGTTCGAATATGATAAGCTTCTTGCAATCTATTGACGATTGCTTTTTTAGTAATAGCTTGAACATCTGGCACACTAAATAACTCAGATTTTTTTGAACGTCCTGCGACGGGGAATTCTGAATCATAGTTCAAATAATCCTCCCATGGTAACGCTTTAACGCCCTCAAACAGCTGATCAAATGTCGTCGCATCAAATTCACCCACAATAATTTTAATTCGATCAGCTGTACGAAGCCAAATATTAGTATTCAATATATCTTTTTGTGTACCATCAAAACGTACTCGATAATTTTCAACTTGATGTTCATAGCCCAAGCGTTCTAGCTCTTTACCAACAAGCGATTCCAATCCTGCTGCTGCTGTTGCCATTAAATGATATGTTTTTTCCATGATTTTCCTTTATAATTAGCGTATGAGATTAACTGATTTAGAAGATTTAACACAATATATGTCACTTGATACAAAATTATTAGTACAAACTGAGGACTTTGTTAATCCAGTGACAGCAATAAAATATGCAAATAATCATTCGGATATTATATTGCTAGCTAATGATCAGACTAATGCCATGACACTATCACAACTATTCGCACGTTTGCGTACACTACCGGCAAATACTATTCTCCTCACAGAAAATAATCAACCTATTTTTGGTTTTCATCTTGATAATCAATACAATATTATTTTTAAATAATTAATCAATAATATTGTTATATGTTACACCACGTCTGCGCTGCTTAGAGACCTGCGCTGCCTGTGGTGTAGTAATATTATCACGTTGCCAGTTGGCCAAAATTGTTTCAATATAACGCAAACTACGGGCATTATTTGCAACAGCCTCTTGAATGGCCAATAACATCATCACTGGCTCAAAGTGATCCTGATCGAACCAATGCCCAACAGTTTGCATTTCCATTGGTGATAACGGACGCCCAAATTCTGCCTCTAACGTCTGCATAATCTCACGACGAGCACTCTTACCATCTGACACAATTTCCGACCGTTGTGTAGTTTGACCATCTAATAGTTTTTCGTATAATGGTGTAAAATCATAAGTTTCAGTCTGAATACTGCCACCTACCACCTGCATCAAATCTCGTCTTATCAAACTCTGCAAACGCGTAATAACAATTTTTTCGGTCGTGTGCATTACTTGGGCAATAGCTGCCGGTGTAGCTTGATCTCCCCGCCCTTGAATACGCTCCACCTGCATATACAATGCTAAATCATCATTATCTAGACCAACATCTTGATAATGTAACAACAAGTCATTACTTACGCCAGTGTTACCAGCTTGAATATACTGTTGTAATCTTTTTTCTAACGTCATATTTCCTCGGTTTTAAAAACGTCCAAATAAATTGGACGTTTTTCTTATATAAATAGTGTATCACATTCGAGTAAGAATACTATGATACAAAACTATAATTAAGGACGTAAACGGTTGGTCATTCGTGGAAATGGAATGGCTTCACGAATATGCTCCTCACCAGTTACAAATGTCACCATACGTTCTAAGCCCAAGCCAAATCCTGAGTGTGGCACTGAACCGTACTTACGCAAATCAAGGTACCAAGCATACTCATCCATGTTTAACCCTAGTTTTTCAATTTCATTCTTCAGGTAGTCATAATCCGTATCACGTTCTGATCCACCTATAATTTCTCCATAACCTTCCGGAGCTAATAAATCAGCTGAAACAACAATGTCATCTCGTGTTTTATGGCGCTTCATGTAGAATGGCTTAATTGCTTTTGGAAAGTTAACAATAAACACGGGTTTAGCAAAATGATTAGCCAAGAACGTTTCTTCGGGTGAACCAAAATCAACACCCCACTCCACATCAAAATCATTATCTTGTAATAATTTGACTGCATTATCATAGCTCACACGTGGATATGGTAACTGCGTATATGAACGAAGTAGGTCTTTGTCACGCTTGAGAATGTCAAGTTCTTGATCATTATTCTCGAGTACCTTTGAGATCAAGAAAGCAATATAACGTTCTTGGAGTTTCAAACTTTCCTCTTGATCCATAAAAGCCATTTCAGGCTCAATCATCCAAAACTCAGTCAAATGACGTCTCGTCTTAGATTTTTCTGCGCGAAATGTTGGCCCAAATGTAAATACTTTACCAAACGCCATTGCACCAGCTTCAGCATACAATTGACCAGTTTGCGACAAGAATGCTGGTTCGCCAAAATAATCCGTTTCAAATAATTCAGTCGTTCCTTCTGGGGCAGATCCAGTCAGCACAGGAGCATCTAATTTCGTAAAGCCTTCTTTGTTAAAGAACTCGTATGTTGCTGCAACAAGTGTATTACGAATTTTTAGAGTAGCAAACGGCTTCAGATGCCGTAAATACAAATGACGTTCGTCAAACAGAAATTCAGTCCCATGCTCTTTAGGCGTAATTGGATAGTCATGGCTTTCACCAATTACTTTAATATCGGAAACAGCCATTTCATAACCGAAAGATGAACGAGCATCTTCATGAATTTCACCAGTAACATAAATACTAGTTTCTTGCTTCAAACTTTTAGCAGTTTCAAACACTTCTTCTGACACGTCAGCTTTAGCAACAACCCCTTGGAAGAAGGCTGTGCCATCACGTAATTGTAAGAATGCAATTTTGCCACTACCACGCTTTTGACGGAGCCAAGCCCCAATAGTCACTGTCTTTCCAACAAAGTTTTTTGCATCAATAATCTTAATTTTAGGTATTTCTTCAGTCATCACTATATTAATCTTTCGTATATTTTTTAAAGAATTGCGTCAAACGTAAAACTGCTTCATTAAGGGTATCTTGGTCTTTAGCATAACTCAAACGCAGATATCCTGGCATGCCGAATCCCTCACCGGCAGGCAAAGCAACATGTGCTTCTTCTAAAATTTTCGTTGATAATTCAACAGTATTACTTACGCCAACAAGTTTCATTAATTTTTCATCAACTTGTGGAAATAAATAAAAGGCACCTTGCGGCTTTACATCAACGTGTACGCCATTAATTTTGTTTATTGCCTCAAAAGTCGTATTTAATCGTTGTTCAAACGCTTGACGCATTTTTTCAACGGTGTCTTGCTCCCCATTCAATGCCTCAATTGCTGCATATTGAGCCGCTACTGTTGGATTGGAAGTCATGTGTCCCAATAACTTATTCATCGCCGAAATAATTTCTGAACTCGCTAAAGTCCAACCTATACGCCATCCTGTCATTGAGTATGCCTTAGACACACCATCCACAATAATCATAGCACTGTTTTCAAGATGTTGTAACTGCAACCCAGATGTAAACTCAGCACCATTATAAACAAGTTGACCATATATTTCGTCTAAAATAACATAGACCCCATGTGTATTTGACCAATCTAGGATATCTTGAATTTCTTGTTTACTATATACTTGCCCAGTTGGATTGGTAGGAGAATTGACAATAACCAACTTGACCGTTTCTTTAATTTTGTCCAAATCTGAAATGGTTAACTTCATCGACGAGCTTTCCGAATGAACCTCTATCAGTTCACCACCAGCTAGCTTGATTTGTTCAACATAACTCACCCACTCCGGAGCAGCAGTAACAACTGTGTCACCAGGATTTAGTAAAACTTGCATCAATACATACAGTGATAATTTTGCTCCTGTCGTTACGGAAACATTTTGAGTAGTAATAGCTGCTTCATATCGCTGACTGACATTTTCAACAATCGCCTGCTTCAAGGCAGGTAAACCACTGGCTGGTGTATAAAAACTTGTTTTTTGTGCTTGAATCGCTTCAATAGCTGCGTCAGAAATATTTTTAGGTGTTTGAAAATCAGGCTCACCTACGCCTAAATTAATGACATCAATACCCTCTGCTTGCATTTGTTTAGCAAGGCCGTTCATAGCTAACGTTGGAGAAGCAGTTATAGCATTCACACGATTCGAAAAAGTCTTCACTTTATAGTTACCTCTTACATACCTGAAATGGCACGATACGTCTTTCCTGATTTAAAGTCTAATGTTAAATAATTTAGTTTATTGTCCTGCCCTTTATAACTAATCTCCCAAACTAATACACCTTGGTATTCACTAATATTAGCTGAATATAACTTTTTTGGCTTGTATTTGTTAGTTATCATTTTTTTGAGCTGACTATCTGTCATTCCTGATGAACGATTATATGTTTTTATTTTATTATTGCGAACAATTGCAACTTTTTGAGTGCCAGTCGTTGTTTGCCCTAGAACAGCATAAGTGGTCGTCTTTCGATAATTAACAGATACTTGTGTTACTGTTGCAATGCTTGTTTTTTCACGTACTAATTTTTCAACTCGATTTTCTGCCTGGCGCATTGGAGCTAATGAAACGTAAAAATACCCCAAAATAAAGGCTGCTAGGATAATCAGAATACCGATTACTATGAACCAGAAGTGCGCCCAATGAATGCGCGCTTGGCGATGTCGCTGGCGGATTCGAATATCATCTTTAAATTGTATCATTTTTTGAACCCTCCATAATGGCATGTACACATGATATTATACCAAAAAATATGGTGATTTTGATCTGCGAGTTAGAGGTCATGCAATAATCGATCATATTGCTGTTCTAAACCTTTTTTCAAGTTCATCTTTTCAACGACAATTTGTTGCTTAAATCGATTACGTTGCATAGCATTCAATTGAGAAACTAATATACCATTTTGATGACGTTGCATTTGGGTTAAAACATAAGCTAGACGTGATACAGGTTGCCATACTTCTCTTTCTGGAACAATTACAATTGCAGGTAATTCCTGCTCTCTAAGCCACATGGTTGAAAAAATTTTGGGGGTAACAATAATAATATTATTTCGTTTGGTTTGACTCTGTCGTTGTATTTTTTCCAACGAGCCAGTAATTCCTTCCGCGACAATATTATAATTCGTTGTCACTGCATATTTTATTTTTTGATACCAATGATTAACCCGTTCTTCATTGGGGACGATTAATAGTATTTCTCCAACATTACGCTGCGTAATAGCTTGTAAATGCACTATTGGAGACGCACGTTGCAATTGTACAACATGAATTGGTTGTAAATCATTATGAACAAATTCACGCTCAACAGTAAAGGGCTCCGGTACATCACGTAAGAATTCCGTAACCTCTGTTGGTAAAAACTCACTCACAATTAATAATTTATGAACATTGGAAACAAATTCTGCTTGATAAATCGCACGTTCCAAAATATCGAATACGACTTCAGTTTGAGTTTGTCCGTTAACTTCGGAAAATTCATTTGCCACCACAATGTCATTTTGTAACTGTAAGCGTCTAATCTTCAACAATTGATCTCGAGCATCTTGGAACTCATGAGGAATACTATTTTCACTAATTTCAAATAATTCCTTCAAATGTAATATTATCAGTAGAAACCGTTCCACGCGCTTTAAATTAGCCCGTTGATTATCGGATTGCAATATTTGTTTTAGTAGTTTTAATGCTTCACTTAAACTCTGCCGAACAAATAAGCGCTGTTTATGCGTCAAACCAGCAATCTCTTGATGATTCAATCCTTTTAAAATGTTTTGATACTGCGTAACATTTAAAGAAACGTGAAAATAATCATGTAAATCATCAACAAATTGCGTTGGTGTTTCCATGACAACAACTGGCCATTTATCAATCTTTTTCTCTTCACGCAGTTTCTGACTTTGCACAAAGTATGTGCTGAAGTTCATGATAATGATATTAGCTTGATGCGCACTTTTATAAGCCTTTTCGAAAAATTGTGCATGACTGTCACCACGAATCGATGATACGTAGTCACCATTTTGAACACCTACCGAAATTTCTCGAAGTAAACCAGTTTTTGTTTGCGTTAGCCAAACCAAAACACGAGCTTTAAAAAATTGAATTTGCAATGTACTTTTTTCTTCTAAAGTTTGAGCAAACTTTTCAACATCTATATACTCTGATGGCTCGTACAAAATAGCACTTTGCATTGGTCGGCTAAATAGTTTTGTAAGATTAGTAATAATGTCTACTTGCTGAGCTTGTAAACTCTCATCATTAGTCAATAAAACCGCTGTTTTTCCACTTAGAATAACTGGAACCAAATAGGCCAATGTTTTTCCAACTCTCGGACCGGTTAAAATGGTCAGCAAGCCATCAGTACGTTTATTTAAGAATTGATTGGCACGATCCATTAAACTGTTCTGTGCAACATTTGTCGTTAACCACTGCCCAAATAACTTTGTCTTTTCGTCACTTGTTTCTGGATAATCAACTTGGGCAGATTTAGAAGAATGAATTGTTTGTTCTGTTGTAGTGGTTAATACAGCGACTTGCTCAACGGTACCAAAATTTTGCTTGTTTTTTGAATGAACAAGCTTTAAAAATTGCTGCGTTTGACGTAGTAACGGCCAATCACCTTGTTGCAATTGTTTTAATGTAATGTCCGGTAATTCTTCAAGTTTTTTCCAAAATTTCAAAAACAGCAAAGCCGTGGCATGCGCATCCGCATTGGCACGATGTGCATTTTTGAGCGTGATATTTAAGTAGGTCGTTAAATCTAATAAACGATATCCCGGCGCCGTTGGAAACAATATTTGAGCAAGCTGTACTGTGTCAATAGCAGCGGATTTTAAGAGTGGAAAACCAGTTCTTTCGAACTCATCATTTAAATACGGATAATCAAAATTAACATTGTGCGCAATAATCACTGTATTTTGAAGTAAATTTTGCAATAACGGTGCAATTTCTTCGAAATACGGTGCGTTTTGCACATCCTTTTGTGATATATGCGTGAGCTGCTGAATTTGACGATCAATTAGTTGGCCAGGATTGACAAAAGATTCAAAATGATCAACGATTTGACGTTTCTTTATAAATGTCATACCAATTTGAATAATTCGTCCACCTTTTTTTACGCTATGTCCTGTGGTCTCAAGATCGACAACCACGAATGTATCGTTGGCGTTCATATAAAGCACCTTTCTAAACGTGCGTGCTAGAGCACTTTTTATGTGAGAATTGCGCTGTTTACTACACAATAATTATGCGCACTAAACAACGCAATTCTCTTTTATATTTTACACTAAATACTACTGTGCGGTACAATAGTAGAGTACATCTGGAGAAATTTATGTTAAGTCAAATGAATGGCGTAGGTCAATCCCACGCAAAAGCAATATTAATCGGCGAACACGCCGTTGTTTATGGCGAACCTGCCATTGCAATTCCCCTACCAAATATGACGGTCACTGCTACATTGAGGCCAGCATTTCGTGGTCAAACAATCGATGGTGCTGAATTCCATGGTGATTTAAGTGAACTTGGTGCAAACGTTGAAGGTATCCGACAGCTATTACTGCGCCTAATCAATAAATTTAAAATGACTAATGTGCCATTCCTTCTCTCTATTGAGTCAAATGTTCCTCAAGAACGAGGATTTGGCGCTTCAGCTGCTCTAGCAACTGCGATTACAAGAGCATTTTTCGATTACTTTAACACGACTTTAAGTAATACGGAACTGAATTACTTCACAAACATTGAAGAAGTCATTTCCCATGGATCACCTTCTGGCTTAGATGCCACCACCGTTAATTCGAGCAACCCGATTTGGTTTATCAAGAACAAAACAATGGAAAAATTCGAAATGAACTTATCAGGTACGTTGGTATTAGCCGATACAGGTATCCATGGTCAAACCGTTCACGCTGTCAGCATAGTCAAAGAATTTTTGATTAATGATCAAGAACGTGCTTGGTCAACAATTAGTCATCTCGGACAAATTGCTGAAAAAATACGGATTGATATTTCTGAAAATAATCCCGAGCATTTAGGTATGATGTTTACAGCAGCCCATCACGAATTACAATCATTGGGTATTTCACATCCTAAACTTGACAAACTAGTTAATGCTGCGAATCATGCTGGTGCTTTAGGAGCAAAGTTAACAGGCGCTGGCATTGGTGGTGCTATGTTTGCTTTAGCTAGAAATAATAATGATGCAATCGCAATTGCCAATGCTCTCAATAAAGCTGGCGCACAGAATACATGGATTCAACCCTTATGAAAGCTACTGCCCATACAAATATTGCCCTCATAAAATACTGGGGGAAAAAAAATACGGAACTGAATCTACCGACAACTAGCTCACTTTCATTAACACTAGACAAGTTTTACACAACAACTTCTGTGGAACCTGCCAATCATGATCGTTTTATTTTAAATGACCAAGTCGTCGACGCCACTCGTGTTCATCGCTTTTTGGATATTCTGCGACAACAGTTGGGTGATTTTACACCACTGCAGGTTATTTCTGAAAATCATGTACCTACAAGTGCTGGATTAGCCTCCTCTGCTTCGGCTTTTGCTGCGTTAACAGGAGCTGTTACACACGAATTAGGAATGGACCTACCCAAGGAAGAATTATCCCGCTTAGCCCGTCGTGGTTCTGGTTCAGCTAGTCGCTCTTTTTTTGGTAACTTCGCCATGTGGCATAAAGGTATTGACGACGCATCTTCTTTTGCCGAGAGCCTTAACGCGCCTGAATTGCCCATTGCCTTGGTTGTTGCTGAGGTTTGTGATGCGCCTAAAAAGATAACTTCAACTGAGGGAATGAAACGTGCTATTACCTCACCAAATTATGATCGCTGGCTATCAAAGTCGGCTAATCAATTCATTGATATGCAACATGCTATCCTAGATCAAGATATTGACAAAATTGGTGCTTTGGCTGAAGATAATGCCTTGGGTATGCATGCTTTAAATTTAACAGCTACAAGAAGCCCATTCACTTATTTTACAGACAAAACACAATTAATTTTATCTTTGATACAAGATATGCGCCATCAAGGAATATTGGCCTATGCAACAATTGATGCAGGGCCAAACGTTAAAATTATCACAACAATGCAAGAAGCGCCCAAAATTGTGACCATACTAAATCATGCCATACCATCCCTGAAACTTGAAATTGCTCAAAGCGGGCCTGGAATTTCTTATGACTAAAATATTAATCCCTGGTAAACTCTTTTTGGCTGGTGAGTATGCAATTACTAATCCTGGCAATACCGCGCTTGTTGTTGCCATTACTACAGGGTTAGCAATAGAAATTACCACAGCCCGTGAAGTTTCTACTATTACTTCTAATATCATTACAGATGATCTAACTTTCAATATCAACCAAGAAACGCCAGAGCAAACTGATGACTGGCGTTTTGTTCGCGCGGCTGTGAATCTGATGACACATTATGTTCACACGAAAAAAATTAGGGCAACATTACAAGAAGTAAATATTGACATCAAAAGTAATATGAATCATCCTACAGGTAAAATTGGTCTTGGTTCGTCTGCAGCCGTGGTTGTAGGCATCGTATCGGCTTTTAATAACCATTTCAAACTCAACCTAACGTTACTGACTCAATTTAAAATTGCTGCGCTCGCACACTTGCATGTGCAGAAAAATGGTTCATTAGGTGATGTTGCAGCAATAACATACGGCGGTGCTATTTCATACCAAAGCCCTGATTTGTCTCAATATCAAACGGCAGATAAAAATTGGCTACAGCCTGAAATTGTAGATGTGCCCTGGAAAAAACTAAACATCGTTCCCCTCAGTTGGCCGCAAGACTGGCAAATCCTTTTAGGTGCCACACATGAAAGCGCCAATACAAGTAAGGCACTCGCCTCAAAAACATTGCCAACTTCTTTTTTCAAAGAAAGTCAACATGTCGCTGACGACGTCGTTCAATCGGTTATTAAAAACGACTACAAGCAATTTTCAAAAGGTTTAAAATTGAATCAAACCATCTTACGGCACACATTATCCCAAAAATACGTTACGCCAAAACTAGCAATTCTACTGCAGACACTTGGCGATACCGCAGGAAAAATCAGTGGTGCTGGATTTGGTGATAATGGCTTTGCTGTTGTTAATGGACCTACAGATTTACCAGAAAAGTGGCTTGCAGCTGAAATTGAGCCACATTACGTCCAAATTGCCCCACAGAATCGAGGTTAAAATGACTGAATCTGCTCAATCTCATCGTAAAGATGAACATCTATCGCTTGGTGTCAAACTCTGGCGTCAAAATACAATGCCTGTCATTGGTGCAACTTATGATGATGTACGTTGGTTACCCAATACTTTTCCCGAAACGAGTGTGTCAGAAGTTGATGTTTCAACCAAATTATTTGAACACCACTTTAAATGGCCCTTCTACATTGAAGCCATGACAGGCGGATCAGCTTTAACTGGTCGCATCAATATGGAACTTGCTGAGGTAGCTGCTGAGTCAAATATTGCTATGGCAGTTGGCTCACAATCGATTGCACTTAAAGAACCAGAAACTCGTGATACATTCACAATTGTTCGTAAGAAGAATCCCAATGGTTTTCTATTTGCCAATTTAGGGGCCGACCATCCTATTTCAAATGTACGTACTGCCATTGATATGATTGATGCTAATGCCATTGAACTTCATGTTAATGCCGCCCAAGAACTTGTCATGGCTGAAGGTGATCGCAAATTCTATTGGCTAGACAATCTTGCTGAAATCATCGCAAAGTCACCTGTTCCGGTGATAATTAAGGAAGTCGGCTTTGGTATGAGTCAGTCTACTTTCAAACAAATTGCCGATCTAAATCCAGCTGCTATCAATGTTGGTGGAGCAAACGGAACAAATTTTTCTATTATTGAACAAAGGCGTAATCGCCTTTCTGAAGCTGTTAATTTAGATCATTACGGACTATCAACTGTCGAAAGTTTGCTGGAAGCAAAAATGGCTAAAAATAACTTACCCTTAATTGCTACAGGAGGCATTCAAAGTGTGAATCATGTCATAACTAGTCTCATGCTGGGCGCGTCTTTAACTTCTAGTGCTGGTTTCATGCTCACAACACTAATGGAAAAAGGTCAAAAATCATTACTCGAAGAAATTAATGCATGGCAAGTAGCGTTGCCACGTCTATTCACATTACTTGGTGCCCAAAATATCACGGAACTGCAACATAAACCACTAATATACAGCCCTAACCTACAAAATTTTATTGCACAACAAAAAGCATCTCAATGAGATGCTTTTAAATTTGTTATTTTATTAAATCAACTTTGTCAAAGTCAACAATAGCAATTACTGGTAAGTTTCTGAAAAAATTATTGTAGTCCATACCATAGCCCACAAGGAATTCATCCGGCACTTCCAAACCAAAATAATCAACTTCAAAATCAACTACTCTAGCCTCTTTCTTATCAGCCAATGCCACTGTGGTCACACTTGAGGCACCCTTTAATTCAAAATAATTGTGCAGCCACTGCATTGTTCTTCCTGAATCAATAATTTCATCAACAATAACAACATCCCGCCCAGTTAAATCCATGCTAACATCATGAACTACTTTGACTTGACCAGTTGATGCTGCGCCTGAATAACTTTTAACGTCTACAAAATCGAAATCAACATCCAGTGGCATCTTTCGAAGTAGATCGGTGGCGAAGATAACCCCGCCTTTTAATACGGCAATAAAAATAGGTCGTTCTTTATTTCCCTCAAACTTTGTAGTCAATTCATTAGCCACACGCTGAACCTGTGCTTGAATATCTGTTTCTGTCGCCAACACCCCTTTGATAGCTGGGTGTGTGATTAAAGGTTTCATGCTAGACCTACTCTCTTAAAAATTTCATCAACATGTCGCAAATGATAATGATAATCAAATGCATCGTCAACTTGTTCTTTTGTTAAGTTTGCTTGGATGGTTGGGTCTGCATCTACTAGGTCGCGGAACATCAATTGCTCATCCCACGAACGGGCTGTCAATGGTTGGACAGTGTCATATGATTGCTCACGTGACAATCCTGCATCAATCAAACTCAACAGTAAACGCTGTGAATATATTAACCCATACGTACGGTCCATATTCTTTTTCATTGTTTCCGGGAACACACCCAAATTATTTAGAATACCAGTATGGCGGTTTAACATGTAATCAAGTAATGCGGTTGCATCTGCAAGTATGATACGCTCTGCAGATGAATGCGAAATATCACGCTCATGCCATAAAGTAACGTTTTCCAAAGCAGTTACTGCGTAACCACGTAGCACACGTGCCAATCCAGTAATGTTTTCATCACCAATTGGGTTTCGCTTATGTGGCATGGCCGATGAGCCCTTTTGTCCTTTAGCAAAGCCCTCTTCAACTTCATGTATTTCAGAGCGCTGTAGGGAACGAATTTCAGTAGCGAGCTCCTCCATTTGAGTACCAATCAAGGCAATTGTCTGGATATAATCTGCGTGTAAATCACGTGGTAGTACTTGTGAACCAACTGGTTGAGGGGTTAGCCCAAGTTCTTTCATAGCAACTTCTTCAACACGTGGTGGCACGTTTGCAAATGTACCAACGGCACCTGAAAGTTTCCCAGTTTCTACCTCTGCCGCAACACGTTCAAAACGTTCTATAGCGCGTGTTGCTGAAGCATAGAAACGTGCCATTTTCAAACCAAAAGTTGTTGGCTCAGCATGCACCCCGTGCGTACGACCCATCATAACTGTGTCTTTATATTGCACAGCTAATTTTTTAATTGCTTCACGCCAGTCTTGCAAATCTTTTTTTATCATATCATTTGCTTGGCGCAAACGTAAAGCTTGTGCTGTATCAACAACATCCGTTGAAGTTAGACCATAATGAATCCACTTGCGCTCATCACCCAAAGATTCAGATACGTTACGTGTAAATGCAACTACATCGTGTCGTGTAGATAATTCTATTTCTGCTATTCGATCTACATCAAATTTTGCATTTGCACGTATTTTTGCAAGATCCTCGGCTGGAATGTGGCCTTCGGCGACCCAACCAGCGTCAACAGCAATTTCAACATCTAACCATGTTTGATATTGATTTTTCAGCGACCAGATGTCGCGGAGTTGTTCTCGTGAATATCGTTCAAGCATTATTTTTGTCCTTTGTGAAATAAAGTGAAGCAGCGAGTAATAAGCCACCAAACGTGTTACCTAAAAATGCTGGCACAAGATTATGCAACATTTGTACCAGTGTAATCGTACCATTAAAATAAGCAGCTGGCAGCAAGAAAAAGTTAGCAATAACATGATTGAATCCAATCAACACAAAGATCATGACTGGAAACCACATACCTACTATTTTCCCAATGGTATCCTTGGCGACCATACCTAAGTATACACCCATCGCCACCAACCAATTCGCACCGATTGCCGAAAAGAAGATCATCGGCATACTTGGAGTTACTTTAGACATTGCCATTGTCGCAACTTGTTTGCCATAAATATCCACCTTAGTCAGTCCTAAATAGTGTCCAAAAATATAGGCTAATAAAATCGCACCAAGTCCATTGAGCAAAGTTATCAGTATTACTTCAAAAAAATAACGTAACCAACCCAAATTACGATTTAAAGCGCCGTAACCAAGAACAAACATATTTCCAGTAGCTAACTCTTGTCCAGTGAACACAATCATAATTAGTCCGACCGGAAATAAAGATGCGCCGACCAAAGAGACAACGGGAGATTGGAGAGCAGTTAGTGGTGCCATTGCACGTATTGCTGCTAAAAATCCCAAAGAAATAGCAACGCCACCCAGTATCCCAAGCGTTACTTTTTTCCTGAGAGGATAGCTAACTTTTCGTCGTACAGTATCAACTAGCAATGCTTGCATTTCAACGTTTGTGTGCATATTCATCTCCAGAATAACTTTATTTAATTTTCTCTACTCAATTATTTTACCAGTTATTTTACTTGTTGCGTTCGTAATTAAATTAGTATTTTCTCACAAAAATAAAAAAAGTTCGGTTTAACCGAACGAAACAGTGTTTTTTATAATTTTAAGCGAACGTTTGGATTGTAAGCGTTCACAGGCCTAAATAAAACTTTGAAAATAAGGCAGCGAAAATTGCACCAACAAATGGCGCTATTCCGGGCACAAGAATACCGTATTGGAAATCACTGGAGGCTCGTCTTTTCCAAGGAATAATTGTATATGCAATACGAGGCCCCATATCTCGAGCAAGGTTCATTGCAAATCCAGTAGTACCACCTAGACCCATACCAACAGCCCAAACTAAGAAAGCCACAGCTAGCGGAACCATACCAGGAACATCCCCCGCTTTTGCAGAAATAGCTAATATACCTGTCAAAAATACGAATGTCGCAAACATTTCAACAAAAAAATTACGTGGTAAGTTACGAATTGCTGGCGCTGTTGAAAAAATATTGCGAACGATTACTGGATCAATATCTTTTTCAGATAATTTAAATTGATCTGCATACATAATATAGACAATAATTGAGCCGAAAACACCACCCAATACTTCTACTAAACTAACAATTAAGAAATAATCAAAATGAATATTTCCTAAAATAAGTTGGACCATTGCCATTGCAGGGTTAATATAAACTTCCCCGAAGATAAACAAAACAACTGCTATTCCAAAACCCCAAGTTGTAATCGAAAACAGATGACCTGAACCGTGGTATTTTGTACGATTCAACACTTCATCAGCGTGGACGCCAACTCCGAAAATAATCATGAGCGCAGTACCCATGAATTCAGCCAACAATTGATGTATCATTTTTAATCTCCTAAGGGGTTGAAAATTTGCATGTGAAGTTTTAAATTACAGTCACCTAAACTATATTAAGGCCTCAGAACCAGACTGTAAAGGTTTTTTATGAATTTGTCAACAAACCGTCATATTTCTAGGTGTTTCGTCAAATCGTAGCTTTTAATAGTTTAATAAAATGCTATAATTACTTTTGATAATTAAAATAAAGAGGACTATAAAATGAAAGCACAAGTTGTCTATGCAACGCTTACTGGGAACAATGAAGATGTAGCAGATATTATTATTGAAGCGCTTGAAAATGCTGATGTTACGGTAAAAAAATCTGAAATTAGTCAAACCGAGGTCGATGAATTAGAAGATGTCGATATTGCCGTGGTTGTCCCCTATACATATGATCAGGGCTCACTGCCAGATGAAGGATTAGACTTTTATGATGATTTAGCTGATGCAAATCTTGCGGGTGTCGTATACGGTGTTGCAGGATCAGGAGATACCTACTATTTGGATGATTATTGCTTAGCAGTACCAAAATTCGAAAAGCAATTTTCGCTTACCAACGCAACTAAGGGTGCAGCAGGTGTCAAAATTAATTTAAACCCACAAGCAAACGATATCCCAACACTACAAAAATTTGCACAAGATTTAATTACTGCAGCTAAAAACAACAAATAAAAAGAAGGCGTTCAAGCCTTCTTTTTAAATATAACTAATTTACTTAACGCAAAGTTGGAAATGATTACAAAAACATTTTGTATGATATTCCAGATTTGAGCATCTTGCTTTAACAAGTTAACCCCAAAATAAAAAATAACAAAGCCAATTACGGCAGTAGCAATTCTTGCTACCAAGAACTGAAATATCTCATTGATTACCGTCTTAAGGTCGTGAGCTGTTGAGTGAAACACCCAAGTTCGGTTTGTAAGATAAGCAAAAAAGATAGACCAAAACCAAGCAAAAAGATAAGATACAGAAGAATTCATATGCCATGCTTGAAAGGCTAACCAAAAGGCAATGATGTTAACCAACATTGTTAAGCCGCCAAATACGATATACAAAATAGCTTCTTGGTACTGAGTCAGCAATAACTTTATTTTTTCCATGAATTTCTCCTAAAAATAAAATAGCCCCCAATTAGGCACTATTTCATTTTCCCTTTAAATCATCTGCAAATTCAATTATTGGATTGAATGTTTTACCAGCCTGAAATCCCTTTTTAAAGATATCAAGCTTTTCTTGCTTTCGTTCTGTATTCGAAAACTTAATTTGGAAATATTCAGCCCACATACGTAGTAACGCACGATTACGACGATAGAAATCACGTTTTTTTGCATAATATCTTTTATTTCGGTAAGAATAAAAGTAACGTGGTGTTCGGTTTTCATTATCATTAAGTAGACTACTACCCACATTTTCTGCCATCTTGTGGGTCACCTTTGCGCTTGGTACAAAATATCCAGGTGCAACACGACCGGCGCGTTCGGTATATTCAATATCATCGCCCCAAATAAAGAATTCCGTGATAGGCAACCCAATCTTTTTAACTACTTCACGTTTTACTAATAATGAAACGAACGTTGCATTTTGTAGTTGCACAGGTTCCACTTGATCCTCTGGAATTACTTTCAAACGATTCATTGGTGCTGGCTGATTCATTAGTGCACGATGCCCATCAGTCCAACGAACATCACTAGACAAGAAACCGAATTGATCTTGCTTATCAGCAAACTTCAATAACTCAGTTAACGTATCTGGATGCACAACAGTGTCGTCATCCATCAACCAAACAAAGTCATCGGTTGTGTGCTCCATAAAGTAGCGCACACCTTTATTAAAACCGCCGGCGCCACCAATGTTTTCTGGTAAACGTACATATTCGATTTGGTTGCCAAGTGAGGTTAGATACTCTTGCGTATCAGATTTACTATTATTATCAACCACAATAATGTGTGAAAGCTTGGTATCTTGCGTCTGTAAACTTTCAATTACTTCTTTTAGAAGAGTAAGACGATTAAATGTGACAATCACTGCACTGACATTCTGAGACATATTGTTTTCCTTAATTCAAAAATATTGTTAAATTTACCACTAATGTTAGTATAAACAAAAAACCAACAGTCGTATAGAAAAAAATTTTTTTAGACATATTCCATTTTACATGAATCGTCACAAAATCTAATAAGAATTCAATGAGTTTTATTGCAGCAATCAAACCAAAAACAGAAATAAATATATTTTCCGCTCGACCATAACTAAAGTACACACCACTCATTTTAGCAGCAATTATCGTAACGATGCTCCCTATCAAAATCCAAATAACTCGCATTTTAGTAGATTTGACAATAATACTATCGTTCATAACGAGCAAACCTGTTCCAAGTAATGCTGCATTTAAGCTGAATGGTAGATCAATAATTTCACCTATATATTGAGGCGCAATCATCAAAACTATTGCAGAAACAATGAGTACGCGTTTATCGGAAATT
Source organism: Leuconostoc sp. XM4 (assembly GCF_055698815.1). Classification (NCBI taxonomy): domain Bacteria; kingdom Bacillati; phylum Bacillota; class Bacilli; order Lactobacillales; family Lactobacillaceae; genus Leuconostoc; species Leuconostoc sp. XM4. The sequence goes on from NZ_CP134507.1 coordinate 1,373,426, forward strand.
TTTTGATGCATATAATGGGCTAGTTTCATCGCAATGGGTGTCATCATTAAAAACCAACCGATTGGGTATTTCGTCCAGACTTCCCCTAAGGGCGTATTCAAATTCCCCTCATTACCAAGTGCACCAGCAGAGATAGCATCCCACCAGTTTCCCATAGCAAATTGAAATGGTGTGCGCACAGGAATCACCTGCAATGTGATAAAAAATCCAATGACTGCTAATATGGTTGAAAGCAGCAAATAACAATCAAAGATGTCACCTGGTTTACGATCTTCCAATGATGCCAATCGCGCAAGGCCCACCAATAGTAACGGCCAAGAAAAGTAACTCACCAGCTTACCTAATCCATGAAAAGCATGTAAATCACCTGTAACTTTTGTTAAATACACAACGCCAATTAAAGCAATGATGACCGTTAAGAAGGCGTTTAAATATTTTTTTGTCATATTATTTCACCTTCTGGAAAAACTTTGTTTTTAGTAAATAGTTTTTACCTGTCGTAATATCATATTGCACGAGTTTAAAATCCTTCACAAGCTTTTGTTGTTCTGCCGTCAAAGATTTTTCATCAATATTTTTTCCGTTTTTATCAATAAATGACAGTTTACCATTCTCATCACGTTTGTAGTTGTTAATTGTTGGTACTTTTTCAAGCAATTCGGTCTTCAATGCCCAGTACGGATCGACCTTCATATTGTTCATTTTAAGCACCATTGCAGTGAAATCAGATGGGTCTGCATAGCTTTCTGAAACATCAACTGTACCGTTAGCTTTTTTGGCTGCATCATTTTGCCAAATAAAATAGGGTGTTGAATGCGCTGATAAAGCATCTGTAGATGTGTTCACGAAGCTAAATATTCCTGGCCAGTGATCCCCATACCAGACCAGTGTAACCGGCCGCTTTAATTTGTTTAATTTATCAAGAAATGCTTGTGTAGCGTTATCCGTGTAATGAAGTCCCTGCAAATAAGATTCTATCGTATCCAAATCTGCATTTGAATCAGTTGGCTCAATAACATTGTAATCACGTCCGGAAAATGTCCAAGGTGTATGATTTTGCATTGTTAATAATTGAATGAATTGGCTGTCATTACCACTACTAATTTTAGAAAGCACATTTTTATATGCTGAAGTGTCGCTAGCATGATTGCCGCCACCAACTGAAGCTGTATATTTGACTGGTGTGTCACTGTCAGTTGTATAGAAATAATTAATACCCATATTTTTGTACACAGCACGTCGATTGTAAAACGAACCCACATATGGATGGACCACAATTTTTTTATCAAACTGTCCAGTGACCGTTGATTTTTCATTAATGCTACTTGTTAATTGTGAATACGGCATCGTAATTGTTGGCTTATACGCTGTGATATTAAATCCCGTCAAGGTCGAATATTCAATTCCAGCAGTACCACCGCCATATCCTGAGGAAACCATATGGCCAGAACTTGTAGTATTCATAATATTATTGAGCTTTTTTAAAGGATTATCACTAATTGTCAATCCTGGCACATAACTTGGTTTTGTTAAAGATTCACTGAGCGTATAAATAACTGTTTGGTTTTTAAAGTTTTTATTTTGTCGTGTTGCATTGATGCTTTTTGCTTCGCCTTGGTATTTTTTTACCAGTTTCTTCATCGTGGCCTGACTATAACCCTTAGGTTGTACCATCGCATCTGTCGTTCGTGAATTTAGCAACGCGACAATTCCACCATTAGAAACAGCATCGTAAAGTGAATCCCATACTTTAGGATCATCCCCGAGCTTAATAAAGGTTTCTTTATTTTGATCAGAGTTTATTTGGAAGAAAGGCACTAACGCCAAAATAGAAATAATCATTAATACTGCACGCCAGCGAATTGATCTAAAGACAATCCATTTACTGCGACGGTAAATAATGAAAAGTAACACCGCCATAACAATTAGAATTACCACAAAAGCTATTACTAATTTGATATCTAACATTCCAATCAAATTACCAAAAGCCGTCACTTCTTGTAGACTTGCCTCGGTTATTGCTTCTTGTCTAACGTTAATCAATTGGTATTCAGCAACCGTTACGATGGCTGTTAAAACAGCCATTACGATAATTGTTACCGGTATCCGATTACTAATAAGAGTAATAAGCCACATTAATATCATTAGAATCAATACGTTTATACCGGCCGAGGTCGTTTGATTGATGACAAATTGGATACCATTTGTCCAAGCACTACGCCCCCAATCACCAGTGCCATATCCCGGATCGGTGATCATTACTCCCACTTGAATAATATAAAGTGCGATAATTGATAACCAAAGAAACAAAAAATTAAGCCGTAAAAATTTAAATATTTTATTCCGTATCTTCATTTTATTTTCCATTCTAAAAAAGGAACAGTGCTATGCACTCTCCCCAATGTTATAAAATCTATTATACCGTAAAAATTTAATGCTGTCTGCCAAAGTCAAGCAGGTACTATATTTTGCTTTTATTCAAAGGCAGTATCTTATCTTTTTTACGAAACATATATGTAATGATACATAAAATAACAAATAATAAAGTAAATATCGCATTATATTGCTTTTTCGATACAAGAGTATTTTGGCTAGATCGAGCAACTGTCATAACTGGCATCAACTCAGGGTGCCCCGAAATACTTCTGTACAAACTGTTAAAAGAGAAATCAGCCTTACCTATATCAATAATTCCCTGTGTATAAATCGCTTGGTTAGTTGGATTAGTCAAGGTTAAGACATACTTTCCCTTCTGCATAGTATTGGCTTTTGTGTTTCCATTGCTGTCAACCTCAATTGACTTATGCAATGTAGTATTCATCAAAGAGATCTGAAGCGGTAAATATTTTTTTACTTGCTGTGATTTACTGTCTGAAGAAATACTATACGCAGAATTATAAAAAATACCAGTATTTCCCGTTGTTTCAACATCAAATGTTATTTTTAATTTGTCATGAGCCTTTATTTTTACATCGCTTTGTCCTGCATATGCGACATATGGCTGATGAATCGAGACGTTATTTTTTTCAACTAACTGTGTTGTCAACGAATAGTTTGATAAGTAACCAAAAACTAGCAAACCCGTACTTATAATAAAGTACCTAATTACGTCTTGTTTTAATACACTACCGAATCGACTAATCCATCCTACAATGTCTAGTTCAGCTAACGCATATGAAAAAATAAATACAGTAAACGGCACAGCTAATAGGCTATATCGATCTCGAACTTCCCACAAACCAACTTGGAAAGCACAAACACCTAATACACCCAACACACTAAACAATACTACTGGAGGAATCGAACGCTTATTTTTTAAATGGCGCCAAAGAAAGACAAACGTCATTACGCTCAGCAATATGTAAAAAAATTGAAAACCATTAACTAAGGTCACACCAAACCGGTCTAAAATTGATTCTTCTAGATTATTTTTATTTCCGGCGTACCAATAAAAGAAATCCTGTATGGTTAATCCCGTACCGTACATATATGTTGCTTTTTTTAGAAAATGTTCTGATAATGAACCAACTGAATAGTTAAGTAGACGACGTTTGATGGAACTAAGATATAGCCTATTCTTTTCTTTAGGAGTCCGTCCAGGTTGTTCATACAGCCAAGCGTCATTCCCATCAATTTGTCCGCTTGTATTTGGATTCAAGCCCATGTTAATGTATCTTGTAGCAGGTGTTACAACCTGATTATTACGTTCATAGCGTTGAGCTGTTTGTATAACGCTCGACCCGAAATACACAACAATCACAGTCGCTATTAGAATACTGATTTGTACAAATTTTTGACGAAGTGTTTGGCCCATCAAAACAATAGTAATCAATAAAGCAATTATAATCACAACACTATTTTGCCTTAGTATGAAAGTAAAAGCTAAATCTAACGCTGCCAAGAAAAACCAAAAATATTTAAATCTAGACTGACTGTACCAAACACGACAAAGTAAACCGAGTAACAAAATCACTAATGTAGATGAAATACTGTCATTATATATCCATTCTGTAAATAGTGTTAAAGGTAAATATAACAGTAACGAGAATAATAATATATTCCCCAGTTTAACATTGATATGCTTTTTTACAGTATAGCTAGTAAAAAGGATTGCTCCATCCAACATCAATAATTGGATAATGTACGTAGCTCTGAGCTGATTGACTATGTGAAAAAAATTAAAGAATCGATATATAAAACTCCAAAAAATAGCAATGTTTACATTATTAGGATAAATTTTGAAATAATAATTCCAATCAGAAACATTGTGTGATAAATTTTGTGCTTGAATATAAATGTATCCAGTGTCTGTGAAAGGTGAATTATGCGTAGATAAAATTATAGTAAACTGAGTAAAAATAATTAGACCAACAAACAAATAAAATAAAATTCTTTGCAGTCTTTTAGAAATAATTTGGAAATAATTTAAAAAAAGTACCAGCAGTATAAATAACAGAACTGATCCACATAGCAAAGTGAGAGGATTAAACAACTGGTTTGACGAGTGTTGAAAAGTTGCAATCAAAGACACTAAAAAAAAGAAAGCAACTCCTATAACAATAATTATATTGTTTAATAATTTAAAAATCACAAAAATTTCCTCTTACTTTTCTTCTTTTGTGATATAGATAGGCCTTTTTTTTGTTTCCAAAAAAATAGCAGCCATATAACGACCTATAACGCCCAGACTCAATAATTGAATGCCACCAATAAATAGCACAATGGTTACCATTGATGGCCATCCAGCGACGCTATTATTGTTAAGCAATGCCCTAATCACTATAAAGGCAGCACTCAATAGTGACAAAACAAATGATAATAGTCCTAGCACCGTTATCACAGTTAAAGGTACCGTTGAAAATGAAACTACGCCTTCAATAGCATACTTTGTTAATGACCAGAATGACCATGATGTGTTCCCCGCAACACGCTCACGATTTTCAAATGGTATGTATTTCGTGTTAAAACCAACCCAAGTAAAGATACCCTTACTAAAACGTTGATTTTCACTTAATGACAAAATAGCATCTACCATCTGTCGAGTCATGACACGGTAATCTCGTGCGCCATCAACAAGATGCGTTTGACTAATTTTGTTCATCCAAGTATAAAATTGCTCGGAAAACCATGACCGAATTTTTGCCTCGCCATTACGATTGGCTCTACGGGTTCCAACAGCATCATATTCACCGTTTTGAACCTCTCTCAGCATTTCTGGCAAAAGTTCAGGTGGATCTTGCAAATCAACATCCATAACAGCTACATAGTCACCATCCGCTTGCTGTAACCCAGCATAAAGGCCCGCTTCTTTGCCAAAATTACGAGAAAAACTAATATAATGAACATTATCATTAATTTTAGATAAATCTCGTAAGATCGATAGTGTACTGTCTGTCGAGCCATCATCAATAAAATGATAATGGACATCAGCAGTCAAATTAGGTTTGAGCTTCTCAATAGTATTATAGAAAATATTAATCGTTGCCTCTTCATTATGAACAGGAACAACTAGTGATAATATATTTTTCTTTAAGTGTCGTTGGACTGTACTTTCCATTATGATTCCCCTCATACGTTATGTACGCCCTAATGGGCTTGAGCTATTTTACTTGATCGTGAGCAAAATTAAACTCTTGATCAATGTCAAACTCTTGACGTACAGTATTGAATGCGTCATTGAAGACTTGATCCATATCAAAGTAACGATACTTTCCTAAGCGACCGCCAAAAATAATTTCTGGATGGCTCTTACGAGCTTCTGTAGCGTATGCTTTGTATATCTGTGTATTCTTGTCATTATTGACAGGATAATAGGCTTCTTTTGATCGATCCCATTCCTGTGGATATTCCTTTGTGATGATTGTTTTACCTTCATCAGCGAGGCCGTCCAAATGTTTCCACTCCATTACCCGTGTGTATGGTGTTTCGGAATCTGTGTAATTAATCACGGCATTACCTTGATAGTTGTCTGAATCAATAACCTCATGCTCAAAACGCAGGGAACGGTATTCTAATTCACCAAACTTATAATCAAAGAATTGATCAATCATGCCCGTGTACAAAACACGTGGAAATTCTGATAGCAACGTTTCCTTGTAATCAAAGAAATCTGTATCTGTCAAAACATCAACTAATCCATTGGATTCTGCGACCATATTTTCAAAAATTTGAGTGTAACCGCCTACAGGAATACCTTGGTAACGATGATTGAAATAGTTGTTATCATAAATAAATCTAACTGGCAACCGTTTAATAATAAAAGCTGGTAATTCAGTAGCCTTCCGACCCCATTGTTTTTCCGTATAACCTTTAATGAGTTTGTTATAGATATCTGTTCCAATCAATGAGATTGCTTGTTCTTCCAAGTTACGTGGTTGGCGATCCCCAAGATCTTTTAGTGCAATTTGCTTTTGTTCTTCAATCTTTGCATGTGCTTCATCAGGTGTTTTAGTACCCCACATCTGATAGAAAGTATTCATATTAAATGGCAAATTATAAAGCGTACCTTTATAGTTGGCCACCACTTGGTTTTGATACCCATTAAATTCCGCAAATTTACGAATATAGTCCCACACCTCTTTATTATCAGTGTGGAATATGTGGGCACCGAAGTCATGAACAGTAATACCATGTTCTGTGTGCGTATGCGTATTTCCACCAATATAGGGACGTTTTTCAACTACAAGTGAGCGCTTCCCGCGTTTAGCAGCTTCGTGTGCAAAAATCATGCCAAATGGCCCTGCACCAACGATTAAATAGTCATAATTTTTTGTATTAAATTGATTTGTCATTAGAAATGTACCTTTTTATTTGTATTTGGGAAAAACTTTCTTTTAAGGAAATTATACCCTTTATCTAACCAGTTTGTGCGCTCTAATTCTATTACTGGGCACTCTGCTACAGTGAGCTTTTTCGTATTAACCCAAGTATCCATTAATCGTTCACTTAGAAAACCATATACCCGTTTTTCTTGACCCTCGAGCTTATCCACATCTACTTTTGCTTCTACTTTGCCAAGCACTTCAAAAATGAAATCTGTGTACTCATTGAAATACCTACGCGGCATGATAAACATGTTAAAAAGATGTGCCGATGTCGACTGTTCCATATTCTCAAAAGCAGGTAAATACTCTGGATAATCCGCAGCAATAATTTCCTTCATTATATTATAAGGTTCAGCCGTGTGTGCGTGTAAATAATGATCACGTTGATTTTCAATATAGTAATTTCGCTTTTGAGGCAAAATGATATCAGCCTTTTTCAATAATTCCTGAGTTTGTGACTCAGTTAGGATAGCCGATAAACTGTGACCCTTTTTTTTACCCAAATAACGGCGGTAATGAAGTAGCCCCACGACCGGTGTGTCTGTGTTGTGCCGAATCCAATAAATTGCAGTTAACTCATTAAAGTTAGGATTTTTAGTTGAAATATTTTGTCCAACAGCATCAGATTGATAACCATCCGGTACACTATCATGTTGGGCCGCACCCACAAATATTGGTTGATAGTCGCTATCTTCTGGCATGATATACGGTTTATGTGTTGCAATGTATAAAGTCACAATGCTAACTCCTTTTCTTGATTAATTAGCATTTGCCGATAAAAGAAAAACATCAACAAATATGGCCATAAGAAAATTTGAATAACAAACAACGACGATACAGCGACTAAAATAATCATAATCATAAAGCTAATCTGAGTGCCTAAATGCCATTGCCAATTTTCTGGTTGACGTATTTTAAGCTCGTGTTGTACTACCAACGAACGTATGATTAAACGAGCTAGCATCCACAATGCTGGTATCATGATAACCAAACCATACGTCGCAAACCAACCAATTCCATCACTGAGCACAGGATAACCAATGTGCCTGTACACTTGCTGAAACTCTGGATTATAGGTCGTAGACTTTGGCACGTAATCCATAATGAAATACCCTGTGAAACCATAACCAACACCAAAGAGTGGGTGTGATAGGAATGTCAGCACTAAGGCAATGGTGCCACCTAGTCGATTAGAAGTCCCTTGTTTGTTGAATAAGAAATTATAAAAAATATCATGTATTGGCTGCACGAAGAAATATCCTAATGCAATACCAACAATAGCCATTATACCAAAAATAATTAAAATAATTTTATCATCACGTTTACTCCATAAAAACCAGAGTACGGCAGCTACCACTAATGTGATCAGTCCCGTTGTTGTTCGGGCAAGTACCAAAAACATTAAAATCGAACCAATAAAGGCCCAGTTAAACCATTTTTCTAAGGCAACGTGCTTTTTAAAATGCCAAAAATTTTGTTTTGTTATCGCGATACCTAAAATGATTGGCAAATAAACGACACCTAATAGGTTAGCTAAAAAAGCAGCTTCAGGTTCAAAACCATTCAATCGATAATTGTTAACTGCGTAGCTACCGGCTGCATAGAAATCGCGCCCCATCCAATGTCGTTCGAACAGACGTGCAATGGCATTAACGTACGGACGTATAGAAAAGTTATTCAGTGTCACCAACAACTGTGGAACCAAAACGATTCCCATGTATATCAGTAAACTAATCAGTCCACTTTTAATAAATAATCGTTCCTCTTTATGATTAGTGACCGTGAGGACGATTAATGCCCAAGACATATAGACAGTGACAATCCACCCCGCCAAAAAAATCATTGAACGAATAATACCAGTTGTTTGAATTGAGTCACCAGAATGCTGATAACTTAAAAACATCGCGATAAATTGCATAACCAAAAAAAATCCCGCTAGCAAAAAAGATTGCGCGCTAGGAATAATTTTTGCAATACGAGATGGAAAGCGATATATCTGCAACAATATTAAAAGTACAAATACTGGAAAAGCAATCATCATTGTTGTTTCAGCAAAACTATATGAATATGTTTTAGAGAAAAATGTGATTGGTAGTAAAAAAGCTGCCACAGCGGTGCCTCACTTTGTTGTCTTAGTCATCATTCGCTTATAGTTTTGAAAAATACCAGTAAGCAATATGATAAATGCGCCTAAGGTAATACCAAAGGCAAACCCAAATACGGCTAATTTCTTAGGGCTATAAACTGTGCCGGAGAGTACATCAGCCTTTTTCGCTGACGATAACAATAATGGCTTGGCCATGTCAGGATATAACTTGCTTCCTTCGATTGAAAATGCTTTAGCATATGCGTTAGCGATTGCAACCGACTTTTTGGCAGTTGCAGCGGAAGCACTAAAACGCATCATCAGCGTTTGGTCTGGTTGTGAAACAGTAATTGCGCTTACAATTTCTTTTTTTGTAACAGACACTGTGGATAGCTTTTTAGCCTGATTAACAACTGATGGATCGCTAGCAATCTTTTTATAAGTGTTAATTAACATTTGATCTGCTTGCACACGAGAATTTGGATCCTTAACCCCCGTGTTGCTTTTTGCAACAATAACATATCGTTCAGCCGTATATGCCGTCAGCACAGAGTGTTTTGCATATGTGTAAAGAGATGCTCCCATAACAATCCCCAGAATAAGAATCCACCAACTATTTTTCAACAGTCGTTTAACTAAATCTATTAACGAAAAACTCATTTTTTCTCTCCTAAAAATTAAAATGCACCATCGCGCTTAAATATTGCAATTACTGTTTTAAACAAAATATAAAAATCAAATCGCAAATTAGCACGATCAACATAATCTAATTCCATCTGTGCTCGTTCTGGATACTCAATATTACTGCGACCACTGGCCTGCCACAAACCAAATACACCAGGTTTTACTGATAAAAACTTATCAATATCTTCCCCATATTCGACTAACTCATCTTCTACAACTGGTCTTGGTCCGATAATACTCATCGTTCCATTCAAAGTATTCCAAAACTGTGGCAACTCATCTAGAGATGTTTTACGCAAGAATGCTCCAAATTTAGTGATTCGAGGATCCTCCGCTGTAGGTAGCTTATAACCACTAGCTACAAACTTAGCATATAAATCAGCATCTTGTTTTAATATTTTGTCAGCATTGTCAACCATGGATTGAAATTTATATATTTTAAAGCGTTTTCCATATTGGCCAACTCGCTCTTGTGCATAAATAATTTTACTTGTTTTCTTATCTTTAATAATAATTAAGGCAATAATAGCAAACACTGGTGACAATAGAAACATCGCCGCCAAAGATACGCTAATATCTAAACCCCGTTTTGCGGTTAAATAACCTAGTTTGCGTTTCAATTTTCCACCTCATTCGTGCACATATGTGCATGATATAACTTTACCATTATACCAGAAAAAAAGCGTCATTTCGCTATTTTATTTAGTAAGGGTATTTTTTTAAGAATTGGTGCTCGTAAAATAATGAGAATTAGGACATACATAAAGACACCTAATACCAGTTCTATTGATGTACTTTTGATGTTGATTTCTAGATATTGACTAATCATCGTAACCGAAACATACATCCCTAATCCCGCAATGATATAACGCCACATTTCAGAAAAATGATGCCAGATATTCATGTCTTTACGCGTAACGTATAGCTGATAACCAATCACCAAGAACTCTGATATCGTTGTAGCCACCGCAGCACCATTCACTCCTGCCACATAAATTAACCAGAAATTAAGTAGCACATTGGCTAATGCACCAATAGTGACAGATAGTGTAAATTCATTCAGACGTTTGGTTGGCACCAAATACTGCGTGCCAATAACCGTACTCCAGCCAATGAAAATAATAATTGGGGATAGAAGAACAATGACTTGACCAACTACTTTAAACTGCTCACCCAGAAACCAAATCATGGCTGTAGGGGCAATAGCAGCCATTCCAAAGGCCATTGGAACTGACAGTGCGGAGACAAAATCCATCGATTGTGTAATATTCTGCTTCATTTTGTCAAATTGCCCTTTGGCAAACTGGGCAGACATCCGAGGTAGCATTACAGTTCCAACAGATGTAACCAGTGCCAGCGAGACTTTTATAATTCGATCAGCATTATCATAGAATCCAGCCGAATCTGTTGAATTAGTAAAGAACGGCAACATTGTTTTATTCAACTGTAAATAAACTTGAGTCGCAATAGTTGGTAAAAACATCATAAATATTGGTTTCACATGTTCTTTTAAATCAAGTTGATGCCAGTTTGGTAATGATATCTTTTTAAATAAATAAAACCACATTGACAAGTTACCGAAAACTTGTGACAGCCCGAGTAACAAAATATAATTGCCGATATCGTTTGGTGTTTTCACTAAAACAAATATCAATACTGTCATTGCAATTTTAACGAGGGCATTTCGTAGGACAGTTTTCTTGAAATCCTCCATGCCCATAAAGTACCAAGAAATGTCAAGAATACCGGAAATAATGACCCAAGTTTGAAGGATTAGATAAACTTGATTATCTTCAATATTACTATTCAATTGCACACCATACTTCAAAAATAAAAAGTATAGCGCTAAGGAAAAGATTCCAGCAATCGTGTGAATAATTTGGATTTCCCAAAATTTTTGCTGTCTTGCTTGCTTATTGTCTTTTACATAGGCAATTTCGCGACTACCATATGTAACAATTCCAAGACTTGCAATCAATAAGAAGTAGGTTACAAACGAATTAGTCCAGCTTGCAACACCGACACCATTTCGACCAAGAACTCGCGCTAAATATGGCATTGTTATTAATGGTGCAATAATGTTAAGCAGCTGATATGCCGCAGTGTATAAATAGTTTTTTGCAACTTGCATGTTGTTAAGTTGTCCTTAATTTAGTCATATGACCAATAAACGGTTAGCCTAATAATAGCCCCTTCATAGAATTATATCAAATTATGAGATTTATGTTTACTTCATTTCCTGAACGACTAGGCTTGAACTTTTATTATCTAAATTATCGAATACAATGTTATCACCACTATCATTACTGTACTTAGCAAACGTAGCTACTTGTCCAGTCTTTGTCCAGAATACTTCAATACTGTATTGATCAACGTAAAAATCAACCTTTTCTGACCAATCTCCCCACAAATTGGTGTTATAGTCCTTATTATAAGCATCATTTGTAACATAATTACTTTGGCGATGTACCGTCAGTTTTTTGTCAAAATTATTAAAATGAAAGGAAACATTGCTATCTCCATTGCCAGCTCTAATAGTCAATTTTTGGTTACCGTTCACAACGGTACTAATTTTGTAAGCAGCTTTATTGGTTTTGATGCGACTTTTACTGTGCGCCCTCACCAGAGCTGTTTTCTTTTTTGTGTCAAATAGACCATTAGTAATAATTTTTGATGTTTTTAATTTATTATCTGAACTTAAAAACATTTTTCTAAACGCCGAATAATTGCCTTTATACTTTATATCATCACTAACGCGATTAATATAATCCCAGTTACCCATCCATCCAAAGCCAAGCAATTGTTCATTATTTTCTTGATAATTGTGTGCAGCATAATAATCAGTACCAAAATCAACACGTTCTGGATCAGTTTCAGCTTCAAACTGGCCGTTTTTCAATTGACCAACAACGTAGTATGAGCCGGTACTTTTTTGAAAATCATCAGCAAAACCATTAGCACCAAAAAACAAAATCCATTGCTTTTGATTATTATTTTTTTGATAAATTTGATGTATTTCAGGAACTTCTAAAGTACCTAAATCCCGTGGTGAATAAAAGCTATCTGTGTATTGCCAGGTTGTGCCGTTTTTGGAAATATAAAATCCAATTTTCATATGATTGTTATCATCCGCCTCAGCTACTGTCATGACAAATTGCTTGGCATCAGAATCATATATTACATGAGGGTCTCGAAAATCTTTTCCTTCTTTATATGGTTTTGCTACTGGCTTGCCATTATGAGCAACATGCCAATTTTCACCTTGATTAGTCGAATACCACATATAGGTCCATTGATTACCATTAATGTATTTCGTAGCATAAGCCAGTAATGAGTTTTTACCATGTCCAGATAAATTATCTGCGTCTTTGACAATAGAACCTGTGGCAACTGATTCTTGTTGGGAAACTGGTTTGATATCGGCGCTATCGGCTACTTTAAATGTTGTTAAATCTGAAGATACCGAACGAGCCCAACGAGTTCTTTGTTGATTTGCTTCCAATCCCTTACCAGTGTCCACCAAATAGAACAGTTCATATTTTTGACCATTTTTTAAAATAGTTTGCGTATCATTTGATAACCCATTTTTAGATAAGCCGTTTAAATGCCATTTTTGAGGTAATTGTTGTTGTGTCATATTTTTGCTGTTGTTTTTCAAACATATTAACCAACCAATCGAAAACAATACTATTCCCGCCATTATGATTGATAATACTTTTCTCATTCTATGTCGTTGCATGATGTTTCCTCTCTGTTAATAATATAGTAAAATTATGAAAAATAGCAATCCTGCTTTAAAATCAGGATTGCTATTTATTTTATTATTTTCTATAGATGTTATTATTTCTTAACGTAAGTAATATGTGCCATCATTTCCAAAATTATATTGCTGACCATCTATCTTTTGAATACCTTGTAATGCTCGACCATTGGCATCTGTATAATACTTCTTGCCCCATGCTTCACGCCATCCTGCATTTTGACGAACACCGTTCACGAACCAGTAATATGTGCCCATGTAATAACGGAAGCCTGTATATGGCTTACCATTCTCAAACCAGTTATAACCACCATTGGCCTTTGAATAGCTTGGTGAGTACAAATAGCCATTCGCTGCGCTCTTCAAATTATACGTACCATTTGTACCAAAGTCATAGGCTTGTCCATCAATGATTTGGATACCTTGCAATGCACGACCACTAGCATCCGTATAATACTTCATGCCCCATGCTTCACGCCAACCAGCATTTTGACGAACACCGTTCACGAACCAGTAATAAGTACCTTCGTAGTAACGGAAGCCTGTATATGGCTTACCATTCTCAAACCAATTATAACCACCATTCGCTGTTGACAATGATGGTGAGTACAAGTAGCCATTCGCTGTCCCCTTCAAGTTGAAAGTTCCATTCGTACCAAAGTCATAAGCTTGTCCATCAATAATTTGAACGCCTTGTACTGCACGACCATCAGTACCAACGTAATACTTCATACCCCAGGCTGTTTCCCACTTACTCTCTTGACGTTGTCCTGACTCGAAGAAGTAATAAGTATTTTGATAGTATCGGAAGCCAGTATACTTTGAACCATTTTCAAACCAGTACCACTGATTGTTATCCGTTACATCTTGTAAGTAACCTGATGCAAAACCACGCTTAGCGTATGTTTTGTCATTACCAAAGTCATAAGCAACACCATTAACTGCAAACTGACCTTGCTTCACACGACCGTCGTTACCAAAGTAATATTCTAATCCCCAAGTTGCTTTGCGGATGTCATTTTCTACTCGTTTGTACGTTACTGGGTCAAAGTAGTAATAGGTATTGTCATAAGCTTGCACACCACTTTGGCGAACACCATCTTTAAACAAATAATTCGCGTCATTCGTATAATCATATTGGTAACCATTAGCTACTTGATCATTGACATAAAACTTATTATCAATCCAACCAATCTTTTTACCAGTTATGTTTGATGTCTCTTTTGTGCCAACTAGTTCGTCAACACTGCCTTTACCATTATAAGTCCATGTTCCTTGTGCTAAAACAGTATCTAGTACTTTTGTTGTTTTACCATCGGCACCTACTTGAACTAAGAATGATGGTGCTACCGTAGAATTAAGTCCAACGCCAGCTTTTTCAGCACGGTTACTCATGTATGATGTAATTAACAACAAATCATTATGTCCTGCAACAGGAACTGCATAATATGAATAAGTATCTGTTCTAGATTCAGCTAATTGTGTTCCTGTTATCACACTACCGCTACCATTCAACGGTGTATAAGGTCCAAATAAGCTATCTGAAACATAACCCATCATACCAACATTAATATTAAAATCAGCTGTTGGCACAACACTCTTACTCAAACGTGTATCTGTAAAAAGATAAAATTTCCCGTTCAATGGCACAATATTAGCACGTTCGATTTCATCGGTAATACCATTGGCTGCTAGAAGTGGTGAATAAATTTGTCCAATAGTTGGATTATTTTGCTGTCCTGTAAGCTTCACCAATCCAATAGCGCCATTGGCCTTCTTTGAGAATTTCAACTTATCCGCATTTGCCAATGTTGTTTCTCTTGCTGTTTGGTTGAATTCATCAGTTCCACCATAGTAATCCATGTTATCGACAGCATCATCACTTTGATAATTCTCAGTACCTGTGTTGGATTCAAAAGTTAGATAACGTTCTCCATCAACCTCAATCACGTGCGGATCACGTAAGGTAAAGTTATCTCCCGTATCATAGTATCCTGCATCGATCCATTGTTGCAGAGTTTGGTAATGCTCCTCATCCCCTGTGAAGAGTTCATGATCATCACTAACTTTTGCTACACGAACTTCAGTATCCGTATATGCCATTGACAAGTTAGCAGTTGACAAACGTTGTACTGTGCGTGGTTGGTCAGTTTTTGTATAGAATAATTGGATACTGTCATCATCATTGACCGTTGCAGATCCAGACCACTGCTGCTTATCCCACAATGCATTGAAGCCAAAGACTGGCCCAGCATTCTTCCAATTATTGATTGCTGTATCACCATTCTTAGTGTAAAGCATGTAAATATGTTGATCGTTATCCTCTTTTGGAGAACCTGCTAAAGCAAAAACAATGTTGTAACCATGATAATTTGCAGTGACACCAGTTTTTGCGTCTTGTAGTGCCCAAGAATCCCATACATCCAAATCTTGTACTTCACCACTTTGCGCATCTGCCGTTGCCATTGCTGGCAAATTCTTAATTGCATCAGCATTGAAATATGGTACAGACGTATCTGAATTCAAATTAGCAATGTTATCCGCAACATCTTTTAAGTTAGCATATGTCATGTTGGTAGTTGAGGTACCATCATCATTTTTAGTAACTAATGTTGTTTTAGAGTTTAAATCTTTTGACACACTGTCGTCTAGTGTCACAACTGAGGTGGTCGCTTTTTTATCATCAGTAGTAGCGTCAGTTGCTGCATTTTTGTCCGCTACTTTTTTCGAACTATCATCTGATGATACTGCTGCCACATTCGCTTTGTCGTCAGTTGTTGCACTCTTAGTATCATCAACTGACGTAGTTTCTTTATCATCAGTTGTTTCTTTGTTAGCATCTACTGTCTTAGTAGTACTATCTGTAGCCTTTTCTTGATTGGCTTCAGTTGTCGTTGCATCAGGAGTCGTTGAATTGACTGTCGTTTCTTTATTAACATCTGATGGAGCTGTTGTGTCAGTATTCACATCAGTTGTTTTGCTCAGTGTTTCTGTGTCAGTTGTTGTAGTATTACCAACCGTGTCTGCACTAACAGAACTCACTCCCATAGAAATAGCTGCTACTGTTGCTGCTCCAGCTACCCATATCTTCCCCGCCTTGTATAACTTCTTTCTCATCGATAAGAACTCCCAATTTAGAATTATTGCATCTCGTGCAACTACGTTAAGTATAAACGTTCATCATTTCAAAAATATTACAAAAAGTTGTTAAACGTATAACATAGTTCATTGTTGAACAAAAATGAATTAAATAAACATTAAAATAATAATATTAATATAAGTCTTTAAATATCAATATCGATTCTATTATCAACATTTATGTTTTAATTGTATATAAATTTTTTTAAATATTAATATATGAAATCATTCATGTGTTTTATTGAACTATATGAATTACTAAAATGAATCTACCATAGTTAAGTAAAGGTGCAGAGTGTAGCCATAGATTACAGTACTTTCTAAATTAGAATGATCATGCCTCAAAACAAAATAAAAAAGGCTTTCGCCTCTTCTTTAACGTAAGTAATATGTGCCATCATTTCCAAAATTATATTGCTGACCATCTATCTTTTGAATACCTTGTAATGCTCGACCATTGGCATCTGTATAATACTTCTTGCCCCATGCTTCACGCCATCCTGCATTTTGACGAACACCATTCACGAACCAGTAATATGTGCCCATGTAATAACGGAATCCTGTGTATGGCTTACCATTCTCAAACCAGTTATAACCACCATTGGCCTTTGAATAGCTTGGTGAGTACAAATAGCCACTCGCTGCACTCTTCAAATTATACGTACCATTTGTACCAAAGTCATATGCTTGTCCATCAATGATTTGGATACCTTGCAATGCACGACCACTAGCATCCGTATAATACTTCATGCCCCATGCTTCACGCCAACCAGCATTTTGACGAACACCGTTCACAAACCAGTAATAAGTGCCTTCGTAGTAGCGGAAGCCTGTATATGGCTTACCATTCTCAAACCAATTATAACCACCATTCGCTGTTGACAATGACGGTGAGTACAAGTAGCCACTCGCTGTCCCCTTCAAGTTGAAGGTTCCATTCGTACCAAAGTCATAAGCTTGTCCATCAATAATTTGAACGCCTTGTACTGCACGACCATCAGTACCAACGTAGTACTTCATACCCCAGGCTGTTTCCCACTTACTCTCTTGACGTTGTCCTGTTTCAAAGAAATAATATGTGCCCATATAATAACGGAACCCAGTGTACTTTGAACCATTTTCAAACCAGTACCACTGATTATTATCCGTTACATCTTGTAAGTAACCTGATGCAAAGCCTCGCTCATAATAGGTTTTATCGTTACCAAAGTTATAAGCAACACCATTCACAGCAAATTGGCCTTGCTTCACACGGCCGTCATTACCGAAGTAATATTTCTTCCCCGTATTATCTTGATGAATCTCATTATCAACTCTTTTATATGTTACTGGATCGAAATAATAATATGAATTTGCATAGTTTTGCACACCACTTAAGCGAACACCATTTTTAAACAAATAATAACTAGTATTGATATAGTCGTAGACATAGCCATTGGCTAATTCATTATCAACATAAAACTTATTGTCAACCCAACCAATTTTCATATCAGTTAATTCTGATGTTGCTTTATTTCCTACAAGTTCCTCAACGCTAGCACTTTTGCCATCATAAGTCCATGTACCTTGAGCTAAAACAGTATCCAATACTTTTGTGCTCATACCATCAGCACTTATTTGAATCAAAAATGATGGTGCAAACGTGGCATTCATTCCTGTCCCAGCTTTTTCATTACGATTACTCATATATGAAGTGACCAATAATAAATCACTACGTCCCTCAACGGGTACTGCATAATATGAATACGTATCAGTTCTTGAAGTAAATAATTGCGTCCCAGTAATCACACTACCGCTACCATTCAATGGTGTATAAGGCCCAAACAAACTATCTGATACATAACCCATCATACCAACATTAATATTAAAATCAGCTGTTGGCACAACACTCTTACTCAAACGTGTATCTGTAAAAAGATAAAATTTCCCGTTCAATGGCACAATATTAGCACGTTCGATTTCATCGGTAATACCATTAGCTGCTAGAAGTGGTGAGTAAACTTGAGCAACTGTAGGATTATTTTGATCTTTAGTCAATTTAATCAGGCCAATCGCACCATTAGCCTTTTTTGATAGTTTCAGTTTATCTGGGTTCTGTAGTGTATCAACTTTGGCTTGTTGATTAAATTCTTCTGTTCCGCCATAATATGTATCGTCATTTACGGCATCATCACTTTGATAATTGTTTGTACCGGTATTAGCTTCGAAAGCTAAGTAGCGTTCTCCGTTTACTTCGATAACATGAGGATCACGCAGTGTGAAATTATCGCCTGTCGCATAATTACCGCCTTTATCCCACTGCTCGAAAGTTTGATAATTTTCTCCATCCCCTTCGAAAATAACGTAATCATTATTGACTTTGGCAACATTCAATTCTAAATCATCATAAGACATTGATAAGTTTGCTGTTGCTAGTCTTTGAACAGTCATCGGTTGATCTGTTTTTGTGTAGAACAATTGAATACTGTCATCATCATTGACCGTTGCAGATCCAGACCATTGTTGCTCATTCCATTTCGCATCGAAACCAAAAACAGGGCCAGCATTTTTCCAATTATTTAATGCTGTATCACCATACTTAGTGTAGAGCATATAAATATGTTGATCGTTATCTTCTTTAGGATAACCAGCAAGGGCAAACACGATATTATAGCCATGATAATTTGCAACAGCACCTGTTTTTGCATCTTGTAACGCCCAAGAATCCCAAACATCCAAGTCTTGAATTTGACCAGTCTGTGCATCTGCCGTTGTCATTGCTGGCAAATTTTTAATCGCATCAGCATTAAAATAAGGAACAGATGTGTCTGGATTTAAACTAGCAATATTGTCAGCAACATCCTTTAAATTAGCATAAGTCATGTTAGTTGTTGACGTACCATCAGCATTTTTAGTGACAACGGTTGTTTTTGAATTCAAATATTTTGAAACACTATCATCTAGTTTTTCTACAGATGGAGTTGATTGCTTCTGACTAGACGCATCATTTACTTCTGCATTATCTGTAGCAGTTTCAGCCAACTGTTCGTTATTACTGCCACTTTCTGATTCAGACGTATTAACTGCTGTTTTTGTTTCAGCTACTGCGGTAGTTGATGTTGTATCTTGATTATTTGTGGTTTCAGCTTTTATTTCCTCATCCTTCTGAGCAGTATTGTTACTAGTAACCTTAGCATCGCTGTTTGATGTCTCTGCTGAGTTAGAATTGCTATCATCACTATTAGTTGTAACAGTGACCGCATCAGTGTTACTAGTATCTACCTTGTTGTCATCTGATTCCGTAGAGGAAATACTCGATTCGGTTGCGCTAGATGTTGTAGTCGCATCTGCAGTAGTTGTACTGTTCGTAGTATCCGCACTAACAATGTTGGGTGCTACCACGACTGCAGCTGCAACTGCAGCTCCGGCTACCCATAATTTCCCAGCCTTATATAACTTTTTTCTCATATGAACTCTCCACTTTATACTACTTATAATATATCTTTGTTAAGTATAAACGCTTATCATTTCAATAGTATTACATTCGCTTGTTAAGCGTATATCATAAATAAAAAAAGACGCCGTATACGTCTTTTTTTATTTAATCTATACAATTTTATTTAGCAATGGAATTTTATGAATAATTAGTACAAGAGCAGTTGATGCTAACCATACAATGATCGGCAAAATGATCATGTGTTTTAGCGAACTGTCGGCAATATGTAACTTTCTCTCAGCAAAGTAAATGAAGAATTCATGAATCACATACACACCAAGCGATGTACTGGCTACTTTTTGCAAAGCAAGTTGCACTTTAGGACTCGGTTGATATGTCGCCAAATGACTTTTAACAAATTCAAATACGCCGATGGAGAGTATAAATCCAAATAATCCCCAAATATCATAGACTTCGCGTGCAAATTTGCCTCTTTTGATGGAGAGGTAAATTGTCAACGCAATCATGATGGCTACTGATGCTAAGGCAGCCACATATAGCATATTTTTTTGCCATTTGTGTAAAACAGTATTTTTTAAGTACCAACCAACCACGAAAAAGCCAACGCCACCAGCAGCACCTATTTGTATGCCATGTAGAAAAAAATTATCTGTTTGTAAACGAACTTCATAGTAGTAACTTAAGATATTGACAAAGATCATATTCACTGCTAATAAATATAAGGCTAGTGTTTTATCAGCTTTATTCGTAATTTTAGCTAACAGTGGTGCACTGATATAGA
Source organism: Leuconostoc sp. XM4 (assembly GCF_055698815.1). NCBI lineage: Bacteria > Bacillati > Bacillota > Bacilli > Lactobacillales > Lactobacillaceae > Leuconostoc > Leuconostoc sp. XM4. The sequence goes on from NZ_CP134507.1 coordinate 1,394,135, forward strand.
AACCAATGACAAAATAAAAGAACCAAAATATCGGCTGGATACTATTGTGCATAACTGCATCGATAAATTGACCGATATGATAATCAGTTGGTTGATGAAATATAAATGGATTTAAGATATACCACACAAATGACCAAAAAATAAATGGCACAAAAACCTTGGTCATTCTTTTTTTGAAAAAAGTTACTGTATCATATCGTTCGCGATAATCTAGCAAATGGGCACCAGACATCATAAAAAAGATTGGCACTGCCCAAATAAAGGTAACTTGAAGTATTACCGCTATAATCCAGTGCGAATCACCAGTTTGATTTGAAAAAGCATATTCTGAGGTATGAAGGAAAACAACTGCTATCGTAGCAAGTATTGTCAGAATATCCATGTAATAATAACGCTTCATATTTTTACTCTCAATATTTTTTTAATTTTTTGCAATAAAAAAGGCTTTCGCCCTCATGAATTAGCGCATGTAATATGTGCCATTATCACCAAAGTAATAGTCTTTACCATCAATTTTTTGATGTCCCTGAACAGCACGACCCGTGCTATCTGTCCAGTATGTGTAACCCCATGCATGTCGCCAACCCTCATTTTGACGAACACCGTTCACAAACCAATAGTAAGTACCCGTATAATAGCGGAAGCCAGTGTATGGTTTCCCGTTTTCAAACCAGTTATAGCCACCGTTGGCAGTTGAGTAAGATGGTGAGTACAAGTATCCACTAGCCATCCCCTTCAAATTATAGGTGCCATTTGTACCAAAGTCATAAGCTTGCCCATCAATAATTTGAATGCCCTGTAAGGCACGACCAGTATTATCAGTGTAATACTTCATGCCCCAAGCTTCACGCCAACCGGCATTCTGACGTACACCATTGATAAACCAATAATAAGTGCCCATGTAATAGCGGAAACCAGTGTATGGTTTGCCATTTTCAAACCAGTTATAACCACCATTGGCAGTTGATTGTGATGGTGAGTAAATATATCCGCTGGCCGGCTTTCCATTTTGATAGAAAATGCCATTATTGTAGCCATTGGCGTTAATCGAAATTAAGTTTTGATAATCAATCGAAACATCAAATGTTCCTTTTACGCCAGGAAAACTAGTATTACTGTTCCATTGCCACATACCATATGATTGATTCCATAAAGAACTAGCGCTTGGCTGGTATGGATATTGTGCCATCCATACCCGATTATTACCTATATATGAAAAATTCAAGTTCGTTTCATTAACATAAGAAACATATGTATAAGTAGAAGTATTTGTATATCCAGCAGCTTTAACTTGCGCGTTAAAGGCTGTTGCATTGGCAGTTACACTGCTATTTTTTGTGTATGATTCTTCCAAATCATCAACCATCAACGTATCTTTTGGTAGTTCTAATGAGGCTGCGTAATTAGTAAAATACTTTGCTTCAGCTTGCGCGTCAGCTTTTGAAGCGTACCATGAATAGTGATATGCTCCAACTTGTAGGCCAGCTTCTTTAGCATTAGTAATCTGCGATTTAGCATATGGATTTTTATATGAATCGGCTTCTGAAAGTTTCACAATTACGGCTTTAACACCATAATTTTGCATCTTCTTATAATCAGCTACAGAAATAGTTCCATTGTTAGAGGAAACATCCACAACATCCATTCTAGGTAAGCCAGAAGTACCTGCTGTGATAGCAGGTACACCATCAGCTGCATGAGCCTGACCAACAGCTACTAATGAAGCAGCAATGCTCACCGCTGCGATGCTCGACCAAAAAGTTATTTTATTCATTTACACACTCCCACATATGTACACTGACCGATGTCAGCAATTTTTTTAATTATGAAAATTAGCCTTTGCGTAATCAACAACTGACATGTTTTGTTGAGAAGCTTCAGTGATAATTTTCTTGATATCGCTTGGTGCCCATTGATCCGCTGGTAATCCCGCCGCAATAAGTTGCTTACGTGTTTCAGCAATCATTTCTGATGTCACTTCAACGCCTTGAACGGTTTTGTTTGGATCATAGGTTGGGCTATCCGTTGTATTAGAACTTACAGAACTAGAAGATGATGAACTATCTGAAGATGACGACTCTGAACTTGACGAGTTTTCTGATGAACTAGATGATGTCGTTTGCTCAGAGGAAGAACTAACAGATGAAGAACTTGATGAAGATGATTTTTCAACTGAACTACTTTTCGAAGTCTTCGATGAACTTTTCGATACTTTAACTGTTGTTGACGATTTTGATGTTTTCGAAGAATCATTATTTTGATGCCCTAAGGCTATTATCCCCACAATAACAACAATGACAGCGGCAATGATACCAAATATTTTTTTCATTAACACTTCTCTCCCATAAGTAAAAAAACAATTAGCAATGTTCTAACCTTAAGTACTCATTTTGACATAATGCCTGCTAATTTACAATAGGTTGACGGCAGCTGTTACCCAATTGTCAAAAAGCTGTAGTCATTATCAATATTTTTTTTGGTATTTGAACTGGTAGCACCAATTAAAAATAACCTGGTGGGTTGCATTTCGAAATAGTTAACCAAAGAATTGATATTTTTAATTGATAGATTCTGCGCTTCGTCAATAAAAATGTAATCAAAGTTTTGTAACTTCTTCGACTTTATCTTCTTCATGAACTGGCGAATTGGAATGATTTTCCAGTCATAATTTCGTCTCAAGCTAGATTGAGTGGCATTTAATTTCCCAACATGAACAATTAAGACAGTATTATTTTTGCTCAATTTTTTAACAGTATCGTACAGCATCAGTGCTTTTCCATTCCCAGATGGTACATTAACAGCATAGAAACCTGACTCACTTATTGTTAAAATATTGTTCTGAAGTACTTGTTGCTGTTGACTCAGAAGATAGTCCCCCTCTAAAAAAGCATGTGTTTCTCGAAACGGCGAAACTAAATATAAATTGACCTTAAACAAGCTATCTAAATTGCCCACATCTATACTATCGAAAGTTGCCAGTATCCGATAAAATTCTGATGCCAAAAACAAATGCGTTGATGATACATCTGTTGCCTCTAGTTCATCTTGTTCAGTTAATGTGTAGATAATGTCTGAATCTGAGTTATAAGTAAATAGTTTAATTTCTTTAGCAACTTGTGACAAATAGTATTTATTGTTGATTAACTGTTTTCTGACCTTCTCTTCATCATAATCAGCTTGGCTTTTGAGCTCAATATTAACTACACGATGCCTTTGATCAAAGGCTAATAAATCGAACTCCTTACTAATTTTTGGCATACTGTAACCAATATAAAAAAAATTTAAGGGTACCTGCTCATCAATAAAATGACGCACTAATCGCTCAATCCCTTGTAGTTCTCTTTCACGAATAGATAGCACACCTAAATCATTTAGATAATGTTTGATGCTTTCAGACTCTATATTTGAAGCAATTTTTCTTAAATTAGCTGTTTTCAACATTGCACTCACTATTTCCTTAAATGTCGCCGAATTGTATCGTGCCTTTTTTATTATAGTACCAATAAAATATTCTAATTAAAAGTTGAAAAAAAGCAGAAACGAATGGTGTTTCTGCTTTTTGGTTACTGATTAGAATTTTTCTTGCGCTGTAAAATAATCACGACAATCAAAATAATGATTATGATTAACAATGCAGCACCTATCAAAATGTACAGCCAATTACTATTATTAGTATTCGCTTTTACATCAACATCTGATTTGTTTAAATCTCGTGCTTGTTTTGATTTAATCGTGAAATCTTTAGTGAATGTCCATTTTTTGACTTGCTTATTAGCTGTAGCTGTAACTTTCATTTTCAGCGTATAGTCACCAGCCTTCATTGACGTACCATTTAATGAAATAGGATAAGTCAAATGACTATTTGGCGCAATTTGCATATCACTTTTAATCGATGTGTATACTGGTTTCTTACCATTTTTAGAATAAATCTTGGCATCAACTGATACTTTAGACATCAAGACCGATTGATCATTTTGAAGTTCGGCGTTAATGACATTGCGATAATTTATTTGTCCAGGATTGACTTGAAGTAAATTAAGATTAGGATCAACCACTTTATCGGTTTCCTTTAATAAGATAGCCACCGCATATGAGTATTCATTTTGAACCGTTGTGCCGTTTTTGGCTTTATCTTGATTTACTTCGCTTGATTTTTGTTGAAATGTCAAACCACCGAGTAATATACCATCAAATGATTCTTTAGGCATAGTAATATGGAAAGCAACATTTTTAGACGAGCTGGCGGGGATTACAACACTTGACGGACCCTTGACAATATTTGAAATGTCATATTTCAAAGAGCTGTCATTTTTTATACTGGATTTACCATATTCGACAACCCCATTGGAATTTGTTTTGGCAGTATTGACGCCAACTTCAACAGTGATATCTTTTTTTGTATCATTTTTCAACGTAACCATAATATCTTGCTGTTGATTCGAATTCATTTTCAGATTGAAATATGTCTTTGACTTATCAATTTGATTATCGGGAACAACGGTGTTTACTGAAAAATTCATTTCAGCAGCAATTGCTGTGTTATTAAATACAAAAAAAGAAAACATTGCTATGAACACTGCCAATGAAAATCCGTAAATTTTTTTAACTATCATATTAATGTCCTCTTGAAAAAGTTAACCATTATTCTACAGCTGTATCAGATAATGTCCATTTAAGTGTTGTTGTATATGTTCCTGCTTCTTTAACAGTAGAACCAGGGACCGATAATTCAACATTCTTCATTGTATATAACGAAGTACCTCGGCCTTGACCTGCTTTAGCAGTCATGAGGGGTGTTCCCTCATGCAAACTTATTGTCACAGGATTTGTTGAAGTCTCTGGATTTGTTGAGTTGTCAAATCCAGATTCGTTTCCAGAAGCATAAGTCCCATCATTAATAGTAATAGTTGCACCCTTTAACTCACTATCGCCATTTTTAAACTGTCCCATTTGTTGAACACTTAGCTTCCAACCTTTAGCATCACCTGATCGGGCATCAGTTACTTGAACAAAATTAGGGCTCTCTTGACCACTATATGTTGGAAGAGTTGCTTTATATTTTTGTGTCGATGTTGATATTTTATTAGACTCGTTACCATTATCAAAATTAAATGATGAGGCATAATCAATTCTAAGCGTTGTCCCAGTCGCCTCAGTCGAATCATCAGGAGTAATAATATTCTTACTGCCATCTTCATTAATTGGATTATTTGGATTTAATACAGAGTTTTCGCCTTCTGTATTTTCCTTAAATGTAATTGTTGCTTTTGATTTTATTTCTGAAGCTGTCTCCGCATGTACCACAGCGAGTGGTGCTGTTGTTGCTAATCCCAAACTTGCTAATCCTGCTAGTCCTAAAATTTTCTTGTTAATCATAATTCTTCCCTTTTTCTGTTCTCTTATTCTCTGAAATAATCACCATCGTAATGATGATAACACTGCATAATATGTATGATAATGATTGCCTATGTGTTACAGCTACACTTGGTAGTCGTGTAATGACCGGTATCACCTCCTTTCGAGTTGAGACATAACCAAACTGACGGCCAAATTTACCATGAGCCATTGGTGCATTCACTAATGTACCTTTAGCTGTGGACATTTGATTGGTTGGCTGTTGCTCAACAGGTATATAGTCAGGTATTTGAAAACTTATTTGCGCGTGAGATTCAATTGCAGATCCCAACATTAGCCGAACAAACAGTCATAGAACTAGCAATTACGTAGCTGGATAAGACACACAACAGAATCTTTTTAGTTTCATGTAGACTCTCATGGACTATCAACCAATGTCCATCTCAGCGTTGCAGTATAATTACCTATTTCTGTTATTGTGTCTAAATTAGATACTTGCATATCGTAGAAACTATATTGTTTCTTTTCTTTGTTATAGCTCCAATCAGACAATAAATTACCAGTCCCATCATCTTGCCAGGGCCAATAATTAATACGTGCCGATGTTGTTGTAAAGTCTTGTAAAGACGTTGTTAAGCTGCCCGAGCTGTAATCACTCTTCACTAACTGCCAACTAACATCATTAGCGAATGATCCATTTTCTGATGTGAACTGTTTAGCCAATTCAACGTTAATTTTTATTTCTTTACCTTTTTCACCACTGACTTGACAGTTACCTTTCCAATTACCAATCAAACTTGTTTCACTATTCATCTTGTGAGAACCAAAATCTACATCTGGAGCAGAGATTAACTTTGGTGACACACCATTGTTTCTATCAATTGGCAGTTCCAAATCTGGAAAAGTACTACTTGTTGGAAAAGTGTTATTTCCTACGTATTTATGTGCAACAATGTTACCATTAAACGTACCAATACCAGACAGTGTGACAATGCCTTCAGGCGATAATATGGCATTACTTGTTTCTTTATTATTGCTCTGCCAATCAACATTACCTGTATAATTAGTTTCAGAATCTATATTATAAAAATTAAACATGATATTTTTGCTTTTCGAAACCGAATCAAAAGCCATGCTACCTGTTGAAAAATTGTTCACACCGGAAGTATCGATTGTAATAACGACCTTCTCCACATCAGATATTCCCTTAATTGACAAAGAATAGCCAGGAAAATCACTTGCTTTAACAGTTAAATACTCGACATTATCTTCCGATGGAATATGACTCGCATCAATTGTTATCGTACCACCCCACTTGTTTTCAACAGTGGCATTATTATTTTTGGAGTGGTTGGCGATTATTTTTGATACAGATGATAGCCTCGCGAGTTCTGTATCTATATCCAAATATTCATTATTATCAGTATCTTGCCGTAATACTTTTGGTGTTTGGTTTAATTTTAAGCCGTTGATTGTTGATCGTCCATCGGTTGCTGTTGGCTGTAAATATTTAAAAGACGAGCCTAAAATTAAAGTATCGTTATTAAATGTTGCCTGATCATTATTAGACTGTATGCTTCTTTGAAGATAGGAAATCCCCTTATGACCAGCTGAACTGCCACCTTTTCTAATCATGTCTTGTGTAGCAAAATTACCTTCTATTGGTCGATCATCAAGGTCCATTGTTTTTGAAAAAATATTGAATTGACCAGATAATCCCAATACAGTATTCGTTAATTCTGAAAAATCATCTTGCCAGTGACCTGCTGCTGGCAAAGTGACCCTAGTATCGTCTTCTGCAAGTCTTTGAAATTGATATGTACTTGATGATTTCTTGTATTGATATGTGGTTGATACTGACGTTCTTTGAGGTGAAAAATTAATATACCATGCACTCACAATCGCTACAGTTAACATTCCCAATAGAGCTAATAGTGCTTTTTTTAACATGAATTCCTCCTTTCTAATACACTCAAACGCTTATCATTGTACCAGTTACAATGTGAAATCAAAACAACAGAAATATGTTTTTTTATAATCGTTTATTAATTCACAATAATATTTATACTTTAGTTAATTACTATCTTAACGATTTTTGTTTAGAATATTTTGTATCAATAGCTTTAATACAAGTAAGTACTTGCATATTAAATTAGAACGAATGACAATTTCAACCCGACGTATTTCGAGTCGTTTTGCTTGACTTATTGTAAAATGTATGTTATTAAATATTATTTTCACAAGTAAAATAGCAAACAAAAAACCTTACTCCATATAAGATAAGGCTTCTTTCCAAACTATATTTTTATCTCATCAGCATGAATTTAACTACTACTACTTTATCCCTGCCAAAAACTCCCCCAGTGCCTCGCGCCAAGTACTAATCTCAAATCCTGTCGCCCTAGCCTTCTTCAAACTCATCACTGAATGCTTTGGTCGGTAAGCTTTTTGTGGAAATTCTGCGCTAGTTACTGGGGCAACTTCAACGTCTGTATCTTTCAAAATTTCCCGAGCAAAGTCAAACCACGTGGCAATATCGTCGTTAGACAAATGATAAATACCATAGGCGGCCTTAGTATCTACCAAATGAAGCATAAACTCAGCCAAAGTACGTGTCCAAGTTGGCCGTCCCAGTTGATCATTCACAACTGTCAACTTGGGGTGCGTGGCTGCCAAGCGTTGCATGGTGTAAACGAAGTTATTACCAAACTCGCCAAATACCCAACTTGTGCGAACAATGTAGGCATCAGCGCCACTTTCAGTAACGGCCAATTCACCGGCTAGTTTAGCTCGTCCGTAAGAATTTTGCGGGTTAACCGCATCTGATTCGAGGTATTCGCCCTCGTTGGTGCCATCAAAAACATAATCTGTTGAAACGGCTACCAGCTTCGCCTCGTATAACTTAGCAGCATCGGCAACATTTTTAGTCCCATCAACGTTAACCTGCCAGTTTAACTCGCGCCCGTCATCTTCGGCTAGATCAACTTTTGTGTACGCCGCCACGTGCAAAACAACATCCGGTTGCTCTTGTTCAAATGCTGATAACACAGCTGCGCTGTTCGTAATGTCGAGCTGTTTTGAATCAAAAGCGACAAAATCTAGTCCACGTTCGCGCAATAACTTTTGTAATTCTTGCCCTAATTGACCCTTAGCACCTGTAATTAAAAATTTCATTCCAATTCTCCCTCATAGACAAAAAACTCACATGCGTGAGTTTTAACTTTATTGATTATTTTGTGCGTACTTGGCTTCAACTTCATCTTTTTCAGCTTGCCACCAAGATTGATTGTCTTTGTACCACTGAATGGTATCAGCTAGGCCAGTTTCAAAATCAGTATACTTTGGTGTCCAACCCAACTCTTCGCGAATTTTTGTGGCATCAATTGCATAACGTAAATCGTGGCCTGAACGATCTTGAACAAAGTCGAAGTCATCTTCAGCTTTACCCATATCTTTCAAAATAGCGCGCAATACCGTGATGTTGTCTTTTTCACCATCAGCACCAACCAAGTAAGTTTCGCCAATTTTTCCCTTTGTCAAAATTGCCCAAACTGCAGTCGCATGGTCGTATGTATGAATCCAATCACGGACGTTTTTACCGTTTCCATACAACTTTGGTTTAATCCCACTGATAATATTCGTCACTTGACGAGGAATGAATTTTTCAATGTGTTGGTATGGGCCGTAGTTGTTTGATGTGTTGGAGATAGTAGCTGGCAAGCCAAACGAACGTACCCAAGCACGAACTAACAAATCAGAACTAGCCTTTGTTGATGAATAAGGGCTTGAAGGACGGTATTGTGATTCTGGTGTGAACTTTTCACCGGCCCCTTCACCATGCCCTGGCAAATCTTCACGCAATGGCAAGTCGCCATAAACTTCGTCAGTTGATACATGGTGGAAACGCTTATTATACTTGCGTGCTGCTTCAATTAAGGTATATGTACCAATAATGTTTGTCTGTACAAACGGGGATGGGTCTTTTAATGAATTATCGTTATGACTCTCAGCGGCATAGTGGATCACGGCATCTGTTTCAGATACTAATTGATCAACCAATGGTGCATCAGCAATGTCGCCAACCACTAATTTCACGCGGTCTTCAGGCAAACCTGCTAAGTTTTCCCTGTTACCAGCATAAGTTAATTTATCTAAAACTGTCACAAAAACATCAGGATGTTCTTCGACAATGTAACGGACAAAGTTCGCCCCGATGAAGCCGGCACCACCCGTTACTAAAATATTCTTATATTCAGTCATGAATGTTCTCCTATTACAATTGCTCTTTTGTTAGTGGCACGACATCTTTTAGCAAAGGATGATTTTTGTCTGCTTCACTTACTTCAGCATTTTCGACATCATGCCATTCAATGCCCAAAGCAGGATCTGCGTAATTCACAAAGGCATACTTTGGCTTTAAATCAAGTGCCCAGTAGTCATTGACTAAGTATGAGTATGATACCGTTTCACTCAATACTTGGAATCCATTAGCCACACCACGTGGTACATAAATGCCCTTACTGGCATCAATAACCGTTTGGTAGACATGTCCAAATGAATCACCTTCGCGTAGGTCAACCCAAGATCCCAACACACGACCATTATCAGCCACAGAAATGTACTTATCCCATGGTTCAGCATGCAGGCCACGTAGCACACCCTTTCGTGATAAGGACACGTTATTTTGCAACTTGTTCTCTTTAAAGAAAGACTCTGGAAAACCAATAGGTAACATCTTTTCTTTTTGGAAGTTTTCCTTAAACCAACCACGATTATCACCGTGAACAGGAATATCGAAAGCAATCATCCCCGGAATAGCTGTAATTGGTTGTGCTGCCAATTTTTTCTCAAAAAATTCTTCAGTCATCTTAACGCCTTATTCCCCTTCTTCATCAACAATTCTTAACAAATATTGACCGTAATCATTCTTTTTTAATGGTTGCGCCAATTTTTCTAATTGAGCAATATCGATATACCCCATACGGTAAGCAATCTCCTCTAATGAAGCAACTTTTAAGTTTTGTTGTTTTTGAATCGTTGCAATAAAGGAAGAAGCTTCAAGGAGAGAGTCGTGTGTTCCAGTGTCAAGCCACGCATAACCACGTCCCATGACTTGAACATCTAAATCACCACGATCTAAATAAGCTTGGTTAATATCAGAAATTTCAATTTCACCACGCGCTGACGGTTTAACATTGGCAGCGATTTCCACGACATCATTGTCATAGAAATAAAGACCGGTTACGGCGTAATTGGATTTTGGCTGTTCTGGTTTTTCAACAATGGACAAAGCCTTGCCATCCTTGTCAAATTCAACCACACCAAATCGTTCCGGATCCTTGACTTGATAACCGAACACTGTGGCACCAGATGTTTTCAGAGCAGCTTCTTGTAACTTCTCTGATAACCCTGCGCCATAGAAAATATTGTCACCTAGCACCAGAGCCACAGCGTCATCACCGATAAAGTCAGCACCAACAATGAACGCATCGGCCAAACCGCGAGGCTCTTCTTGAATTGCATATTCGATATTTAGACCAATTTCATGGCCATTACCAAATAGTTCTTCAAAGCGTCCAACGTATTCGGGCGTTGAAATGAGCAAAATATCCTTAATACCAGCTAACATCAAAACGGACAATGGATAATAAATCATTGGCTTGTCATAAATTGGCACCAACTGCTTACTTGTTGCCTTGGTGATTGGATAAAGTCTCGTACCGGAACCTCCGGCTAGGATAATGCCCTTCATTTTTCTCTCCTTATATATGCTAATGCATTTTACATCAAAGAATAGTGTCCGTTAATTTAGTTCGAACCAAGTATCTTTTCTTTCTTCAAAAAGTCAACTGGAATTGCACATAATTGTCCATGGATTGACAGATTTTTCACTGTCTCGCCATTAATGCATTGTATGTTCTGCGCTAATGATTTCTCACCTGAAAACAATTCTGTCTCTAAGTTCGATAGTTCCTCATCGTTCATACCATACTTAATTCCCAGAACCATCCATCGCGATGCTTGGCGAACTTCGTTAATACTTTGTGCATCCATACGCTCATTGATAATTTTTCTCAAACCAGCAATTAGCTTCTCTCTCTCTTGTTCATTTTTTTGAAGCTTAATAATTTCTATCACAGTGGTATATGAACTATTAAATAGTCGACCAATATACATTGCCTTAAGCCTAGATTGCTCTGCCAAAGTCCAATTAGGAGACGCCTCAATAATATTGAATACCTCTGATAAGATATTGAGGTATTTCCAAGGTTCATTGTAGGTATAACTTGAGCTCTTACCCAGATTACCAAAGTCTTCTCGTTGATTCCAATAATAGTAATCTTTATCCGCTAAGATAGAAATCTTCCTCGAAACAGAATAGGCTTTCATGTTGAAAACTTGATCCTCTTCGACTGGAATGTAACTACTGTCAGGGAACCTAACATCATATTGATTTAACATCGCCCGTCGATACATCTTATGTGGTGCTAACGTACTGAGAATATGATCCGTTATAATGCTCGCGTTTTTAATGTTCGTGCCGTTCTTAAAGGGAACTTGTGTGCCGTTGTACATTTTACCCTCAGCGTATTTGCCAATAATCACATCAGAATCATCGCCAGCAAATTCAACAAAAGTCAACAAGGTGTCATCCGCCAAATTGTCATCTTGATCCATAAGCATGATGAATGTCCCATGTGCTTTTGCTATCCCATGATTTCTTGGAATGCTTGGATAGCCATGATTCCGCTCTTCGACAACTATTCGCAAATGCTTAATTTTAGACTCATATTCTTGAATAATATCTAATGGCTTGGTACTCTTATCATCAACAATAATTACCTCAAAATCATCTTGGTTCATTGTCTGTCTGACCAGAGAGTCGAGCGCTTTTCTGATATAATTTCCAGCATTGTAATGTGCTATAACAACTGATACTTTAAATTCATCTTGATTCATTCTTAGTTTCTCACATATTTTCTGTTGCTACAATAATCCAGCCAAGTTATGATTTGACTATAGATAATTAATAAACAAACCATTAATTTTTAGAATCAAATCCTTACTCCGTATCCATATTTCCAATTAACTAGCTATAGTATTGATAAATAGTTATAATTACCATAAAAAACAATTATGAAGAGACAAGAATATTGCTGTTTCGACATAAGTCTCCTAGCACAGATAATCTTAAAACAAAAAAAACAACCTATCCCTATTATTTAGTATAGCGATTTATCCGTAATTATTGTTTAATTTTGACTTAAAAAGACCAATTATAGAACTTTGAAAAATTAATAGTTTCTAGAACAAAACAGTATATATATGATCTAATATTGTGCATAGAAATTTAATCGAGGAAGAGTATCAAACAGTCAGCAAGTATGTTAAATTTATTACTTTTTTAATAAGCAGAGTATAATAACTTAACTTCGAAAAATTTTATGTATAAAGTTTTTAAAATCCTTACTGGAAAAATAGGTAATAATGATTAAAAAACACATCATAGCTGTGAAAATTATTATTTTAATAATAATTGAATGAACAGCCACTGATACATACATGCCCAAACTAAGTAATAACAGCTCAGCAATAATTTCAATTATGAACAGCAAATAATAGTGTCTCAATCCAACTTTCAACCCAGACTTGAAAACAATCAGTGGCTCCCACCAAGAGTTTACTAAAAAATTACTAGAAATAGTGCCCAAAACAACACCCAGAACACCTAAATGGAAATACTTAACTAAGATAATAGAAATCACTAGATTTGAAACCGCTTCAAATATTGATTTATAACGTTGTTGCCAAAATAGGGAATGCGCAATCTGAAAAGAAATGGAAATCTGACGTAACTGGTTCAAGAAGAATAAAAAAACAATTGCAAAAGTCGTACAAAGAGAAAGCCGGTACTCACTACCGACCCATACAGAAATAAAGTGAGGTAGAAAAATAATCATTGCAAAACTGATAATTTGAATTAATAAACTGTTCCCTAAGAACAATTGATAAAATGTTCTTTCTTCCTTAATTGTGTCTTTTTCTGTACCTAAATTACCAATAGAAGCCGTTAAAGCAGAAATTCCAGTATTTAAAAGAGTAGTTAATCCGTTGACAACTATCAAATAATTTGAGTAAATACCTACAACACTTAATCCCACAAAATAGGATAAAACCAAGTTATCTGTACTGTTTAATATAATTCCTCCCAATTTAGAAGAAATCATTCCGGTAACATTTTGCAACAAATCTTTTTTTATTTCTTTTGGAACTGGACTGGGATGTACATTATCGAGTATTGGGTATTTCTTTTTGACAGTCCTGTTTAATGTAATATTTGAAAGAACTGTTGAAATAAGTAACACAAGCAAATAAACTACATAATTATTAAAAATAAATAATGTGATAATTTGAGCTACCTGCGCAACCATATTAAACACAAATTGATTGTATGCATTTAGATATCCATTTTGATCAGCAATCAAAAGCGATCTATTGGCCACAAGGAAATAACTCGCTGCAGAATTCATAAAGTACACTACAAAAGCAATACGTGTCCCATCAGGAACAATACCTTTAATAAAAAAGGGAAGAAATAACGTCAAGATGCTACCCGAAAAAATAATAATAATCACCATTATTAAATATATTTTTTTTAATAATGATACTAATGATTTCACTAATACGTAATCTGATTCAGCTAAGGGCTTATAAAGAGAGGATGTAATTGCTACGCCAATACCTAATTCTGTGAACGATAACATACTTAGAATATTTTTAAATAGCCCATCTAGACCCAAATAAGAATTACCAAGTTTATGAATGAAAAAATATCTACCTACAAACGTCATGATTAATGTAAGTAACTGAAAAGTAACACCAAACATGACGTTTTTTTTAGTGGCTAAAACTCGTGATTTCTTAGTTGGTTTCATCCAAATATCTCCCACTAAACAAGTAGTACATTCCTGCAAATATCCCCTTAATAGAAAACCTTAATTTATTGACTTTAGGTGTTTCAAATAAAAGAATTTCTTTCAAATTGATTAATTCTCGGACCATCATTCTGTATGGAGAACCATACTCTGGAAACTTGGCTCTCACTATAATTCTATTTCGATTTATATAGTATAGCCTGTATGCTGAATGGTCAAAAACATGCTTTTTTTTCAATCCTAAAAATGTTTTTATCATCGATTCAGGTATTCCATTGCCAATTTCATGTTCAAATATAACATTATTAACTCTATATATCGCGTACTCTTGTCGATGAAGTTTATAATCAAAGTCAAAATCAACATAATCAATAAACAATTTTTCATCAAAGCCACCGACATTTTCCCAAGCACATATATTTACTATATTTCCGGATGAAATAATTTCATTAACTTCTTCAATATTTGGCTTCTCATTGTAAATACTATTAATTTCTTTCCATGATCTATCAATAAATCTTCCAGATATAATTCCTACTTTGCCCGGAAAATGATTTCTCATTATTTCCACAACATAGCTTGTTGGTAAAATTGTATCTTGATCCAAAGTTAATACCCAGTCAGAACTCTGCTCTTTGGACTTTTTTATTCCAAAATTCTGAGCATAGGCGATCCCTTTATTTTCAAGAAGAGGAAACACTGAAACATTTGACGAATTAATGATAGAATTCCATTGATTCAAATTATCTGATCCATTGTCCACAATAAAAATTTTGTCAACTTGATTTATTATTGCTTTAACATTATCCAGTAACAATCTTATATCTGGATTATATGTCACAATAACTGCATCAATAGAATATTTTGTCATTCTTAATCTCCACTAATAATATTAGAATTTTTTAGTTTTGCTATATAAGCGATGGAATTTTGATAATCCGGTCCCCATATCATTGTATGTGTATAAGTTACTAAAATTAACGAAAGTACAAACAAAATTCTTCCATGCTTAAATAAATTGCTTTTGGGTTGACTATCGGTTATGTATATAGTGGCTAAAATTATAAAAAACAAAAATGCATTTCTAGATATTCTAGAATAGTCAGGTGACATAACAATCAAGAATAAAGTGATTATGGATATAAAAATACCACTATATAACATTTTCAACTGATCTATTCTAATTTTCTGAGTCTCGCTCAGAGAAGATATGAATTTGTTAGACAAATAAAGTACTAATAATACAGTAATCCAAATAAGTAAAATTATAGAAATACTAGTTCCTCTTGAAAAATTATTTTGAACATTACTTGCGGAATCATTACGTGAAGAAAATGAAGTCAAAAACTTTACAAGTATCCTCTGAAGTATTGAATTTCCAAAAATAGTCACAAACATCAAAATTATTCCCGCCACACTGATTATCCAAACTTCTATTTTTTTAAGAATTTTTTCGTTAATTAAAAAAATTGGTATGATTAAAATAAATAAAAATCCCAAATCATGAAATTGTGATGAAAATAGAATTAATAAGATGCCCAGACATTTTCCAATTAACGAAAACTTAAGAAATATAGCACTTCCCAATATAACCATAGATATCATCATCAAGTTTCTTGTTTGTGTAGCATCATTAAAAAAAACTGTTATTCCATATATCCAAGTGAACATTGCAACATTCTTAGTAAACAATGTTACACCGAAAAATAGTATGGTAAAGGCTAGGAACACAAACAACAATCGAAATTCTGCATAGTCAAATCCTATATGGCTAAAATATGCTGACATGACTGTGTATCCCTTCTCAAAGGGCGAAACTTCATAACCAATAGAGTTAAAATGTATTTTGTATACTGCATAATCGGTGGTTGTTCTCTCATCAGCTGTTCCAGCAAGCCAAGCCAATGATATAAATCCTAGCGCACCAATTATTCGAGTGTTTTTAAATAATAGACTAGCAATAAATGATACTATGATTGTTAAAACAAATAACATAAGCTTTACTCCAATGGATTTTATAATTTCCAATTGATGTTTTGACCTAAATGACCACTCCATCCGTCATGGATAGCACTCATAACCAAAACTAAACGTTTCATCGAACGGAAGGTTCCATGCCCGTACCTAATAAAACCAAAAGTAACAAAAATCGCTAGGTTCGTAAAATATATAAGATTACTTGTAAGTAATCCGTTATTTCGAATTAAATAGACATTGTTTCTAAGCATATATAAAAATCGACCTAACCCCTCATCACTTGCACTCTTGTAAAAAATACTATATCCAGAATTTCTTTTTTTATCCTCAAACCACGATTCACCAATTTCTGACAACGTTAAATTTTCACTTTTTCGAATTTTAATTCCTTTACGTTGTGCATTTAATGAAAATTGAGCATCGTCTTCATAAACAAAAAAATCTTCGTTTGGCAATTCAACATTTTTTAATACACTTTTCTGAGCAACGACACCTGCCCACGTAATAAACGTTGGTTCCGCTACTTCAATATTTTTTCGTTGTTTTTTTGGTAGCAAAAATTTATTTCTCAATGAAAAACCAGCTATTGAATTTTTGTACGATTCCATGCTTCTGTCCCAATTAGCAGAGAATGTTGAATCACGTCCTCTTCTTAACATAGACCATATATGTGGACTCCATCTGAACTTCGATTCTAATAATTCTAACTTTTCTGAAAACCCATCATCGACTTTGACGTCATCATCCAATACAAGGATGTATGTCTCATCGTTAACTTCCTTAGATTTTAAAATTTCCTTAATTCCACCGCCAAATCCACCAGCAGATCCCACATTAAAGTCATACTTAATTAAATCTACCTTATTTTCAAAAATACTCAAAACTTTCGCTATATCGTATTGCACACCATTACTAACTACGAAAACTTTTTGTGTTCCTTGTTTCAGGGCACTATTTATTGTTTTAACTAAATTCTGCACTCTATCTTCACTACCATAGGTAACAACCAGTGTTACAAATTCAATCATGTCTTTCCCCTATAAGAATATTGTATAGCCTTTGTGAGTTATCATTGTCACGGAGATCAAAAAAATGTTGAACTCTATCTATGTAGTAGTCACTCATTACAAAATTTCTTTCTATCACTTTACTAATATGAGCTACTAAATCGTCAATATTTGTAACAACAGGGCCGAATCCGTCACGCTCATGAGTAAAATAGTCATCGCTATATTGATAGTGCCCCTTGCTAAATTCGTCTTGGTCAAATTGAAAGTATATGACCGGCCTATTCATATATGCAAAATCCATTGAAATACTTGAATAATCTGTAACAATTAGGGAACTGTCTTTTAATACTTCTTTTAATGAATGGTCGTCTATAGAAATCAATTTAACATGATCAGACCCACCTGAAAAGTCGTGAAGATATTTTTGAATTTCATGATGTGGTGGCATGAAAAGTAAATCAATACTGTATTTATCCAACAACCCCAGCACCTTTTCATTATTTAATGTTGAATTAATCGTTTTAAAATAATTAGAGCTTAAGAATTCTTTATCTGAAACATTTGCTAGATATTGACGCCATGTTGGTGAAAATAAAATTATTCGTTCTCTATTCCGCAATAATTTATTATCAACGGAATTCAATTTATCAAACCTTGGCAGCCCTGTTTTAACAACATTACCAAATGGATATCCATACTTTGAAACTTCTTCAAATTCAGATTGTGTGCTTGTAACAAAATAATCAAATTTCGTTCTATTATAGTTTGAATTTTTTTCAGCATTCCATTGTTCAACACCATGTTGCAAAAATACGAACTTTAAGTCAGGAACCATCCAACCATATAACTCTTTAAATTCCCGCCAATTAACCCATTTCATTGGTAAGACATAATGATCATGAGTAGATATTAAAAAATCAGATCTGAAGACAGCAACAAAATGCTCAAATGATCCAGGCTCTATTACAGGACCAATACTACTGATATTTTTATATTCAAGCGCTGTTTTTTTTAAAATAAACGCTGTTTGAATTTCGGGATGGTTGATGCGGATATATTCAAAAAAGTCTCGTCCGTTATCTTTAGCATCAATACCCATCTCACTTATCAGCCATAAATTCCCTTTGTTCCCTTTGATTTTCGAAAATATGTACGCACTTAACATTACTGGAAAATACAACAATGCAATTAACAATTTCAATTTATCCTTAACAGCTGTGTTTCTTTTCAGTGTGTAGATTATTTTACCTATCATTCATCAGTTCCCTCCTTTCATAAAATTTTTTTATAAATCTGATTCTTATAAGACTCATCACTAAAATTCTCCTCCTGTCCCGTAGTTCCCCTTTCATTATCATACTTGCCGGAAACCTTAACTCGATGGCGAGATCCCTTTAAATAGTATTCATACTGTAAATCAAAGTGACCAATATCAATTGTTTGTAGCCCTAAACTAAAAATTCTATGCGACAAGACAGTAGCTGTTGGTCCAAGCGCTATCAAAACGATTGGATCAATCAACTGTTTGCTCAATTCCACAACAACTTCTTCTAAACTATCTATAGCGTCATAAGCATTTTCTGCAGGTCCCACAACACGCCTAACTACCAAGGCATTGTCAAACAAGTCATTTCCAATTCCAAAGCGAGTCTGCTTGCCCTCAATCATAATAACAGAACGATTTGACCAAATATTTTTAACTTCCCTAATCACATTGTCAACAGTATCCGTATTTTTAAGCTCTGTGGTTGTTCTACTGAAATTAGTATCAAAGAATAATTTCGTTTTAGCGTGGTCGGTCAAAGTCCTAATATGTTTTTTATTCTCAAAAACATATTTCCACCAAAAAACAGCAGTTCTCAAATTATCATCTTTTGTCGTCACAAATCCATGCGGTATTGCAATGACATACTTACCGGAAGGAGTTGCTGATTCGAACAACTCATTTGCAAGTTTTGGATCAAACTTTTGAAAGCCTATATCTCTCTGTTGAAACATTATTCTCATTTCGCCATCTCCAAAACGTCCTATGGATAATTTTTCTTCATTTATACGTTTAACTGTTTCAAGTGGTGGCAAAACTTTAACTTGTAATTTCTTTTGAGTATTAATATAAAAAGGTAAATAAATAACCTTAGCAATTTTTATCGATTGAACAAACCTACTTTTTATTATTCGTTTCAACATTTTAATAATTCACTTCTTTCTTAGAAAAATCTTATACAATACTGACCTAAAGGAGGTAGGAATTAATGCGGTAATAATTAGAATAATATCTACCAATAACATATCAAAGAGAGAAATCGAGCCAATCTTCATGAAGAACCATCTCAACTTCAAATTTCGAAGAGCATAAGTTACTCCTCCGCGTCTACCATACATACCAGTGTCGGTTCTCATAAACACAACAGCATCATCAATATTTTTAACTCGACCACCTAAATTTAGTACTCGCATCCATAAATGATAATCTTCAAAGGATTTAAAACTTTGATAATTTCCCGCTTTTAATATTTCATCCTTTTTAAACATGACAGTAGGATGATTAAAAGGGCTTCGGAATTTTGAAAATTTTCTAATTTCTATATCATTTTTGGGCAAGCGCCTTGAAGATGTAATATTACTTACATCGCCCACAAATTCTTTGGCTAAACCGCCCACTATGACCAAGTCAGGTTCACGAGAAAATTCCAATAATTGTTTTTCAAACCTATTCTTATCCGAAATATCATCTGAATCTGCCCTTGCAACTAAGTTTGTCTGAATATGCTTCATTCCTTCTCTAAGTGCAAGTCCTAGACCACTATTTTTTTCGAGACGAATGACCCTAATTTGACCTTGATATTGATTCTTAACAGTACTAACTGCCGTTTCTAATTGTCTCGGTATAAACCCATCCACAACTAAGATTAATTCCTTCGGTTTCACAGACTGTTGAAAATTACTTTGAACGGCCTCAATAAAGTAATTTGCATCATCCTTTTCATAAACTGACATTAAAACTGTGAATTTGTTCAAATTTCCCTCCTTGTAGTGACATAGAATAAACAATCTGTATCATATAAATAACCTGTCACAGATTTTTTATCTTTTAAAATTCAAATTAGCTGGTAACATTACCCCAAATTTTACAAATCAAAACAATTATTTAATATTAAAAGTACAGCATTATCGCTTATAGTTAAATAAATAAACTATCTCAAAATTTATTTATTATCTCCTTAAAGAGTTACGTATTGCTCACAACTATAAACTTAATGAACAATTATTTGTAGTAAGTAGGGTCAATTAGCCTTTGCTGCTAACATCAATACTTTCTTCGTCATGCCTCACCATATCTTTATCTGACTTATTATCATCAATCACTGTTTCTTTAAATACGCCGTCACGTTTCAATACAGATACAAACGTTTCCACAGTCAATAACATATCTACTCTAAAGCTTAAGTGTGCTGCATATTTAGCATCATAAGCTGCCTTATCTTCATCAGAAAGATTATTTCGCCCATTAACTTGTGCTAATCCTGAAATACCAGGTAATACTTGATCGGCACCGTTCTTTTTTCGCAAAGACAATACCTTTTCATCAGTCTTAGCCAGCGGGCGGGGTCCGATAAAGCTCATGTCGCCCTTAATAATATTCCATAACTGTGGTAATTCATCTACCGATGTTTTTCGAATGAACATACCAAAAGACGTCACATAGCTTGTAATGTCTTCAAATTCAGAATTTGCTTTTACTGGTGCCTTGTTTGTCATTGAACGAAATTTATACAGCGCAAAAGGCTTCGAATTCCTACCGTACCGTTCTTGAATAAATAGAACTGGACCTTCCGAAGTCAGCTTAATAATAATTCCAACAATAATTAAAGGAATCAATAAAATGATTAACATGGGGATTGCAAGTAATAAATCAAGCAATCGTTTAACAAATTTTCTATAAACCAATATATTTCTCCCATCTCCCAATATATGATTATTACTTAACCCTTAGTTTCTCCATAACCATAGCCATAGCCATAACCATAACCAGCACTGCCCTTCTTTTTACGACTCTGATCGTTATAAATAAATCCAAGTACTGGTGCTTCAGCAATTTTCAAAATTTCGTGTGTTCGTTGTAACGCACCTTTAGTCGTTTTACCACCATTAACAACAATGGCTACACCATCCATTTTCGACATCAACACTTGTGCATCTGTTACCATCAGGAATGGCGGAACGTCAAAAATAATCATATCGTAGTGTGTTTTCAACTGGGTAATTAAGTTCGTCATACGACCTGATCCCAGGAGCTCCGCTGGGTTAGGTGGTATTGGTCCTGAAGGCATGACGTTGAGGTTATCCATGGCCGTGCGATGAATAATTGACCCAACCTCTTTTTCAGAATCACCAAGATAATTCGTTAGCCCACTAGCATTTTTATTCAATCCAAATGTCACAGCCACTGTAGGACGGCGAAGGTCAGAATCAACTAGTAACACTTTCTTCCCTTGTTGCGCGTAGGCAACAGCTAGGTTAGCGGTCACGGTTGACTTACCTTCTGAAGGTAATGCCGAAGAAATTAATAACGTTTTGATTTCACCTTTCGCTACTGAGGCGAATTCGATATTCGTACGCAAGGTACGGAATTGTTCTGACACGGGATTTTTTGGTTCTGCTGCGGTAATTAAGCGAGCGCCTTTGGTCATTGTCTCAACAGACAGACCATCTTTACCAACAGCTCGTCCTTTATTAAAAAAACTCATTCTGCTCTCCTCATCTTTAATCGCGATCCAAACGGCTCAAACGTGATCGTGGTGTTTTATGACTCTCTGGCTTAGCAATCTCTACCTTGGGAGACATACTGAAGTGCTTAATTGGCTTAACATGACCAATAATACCAAGGTTTGTCATACCAAATGCTTCTGATATTTCATCCGGTGACTTAATGGTTGTATCCGATAATTCTTTAACAAGCATATACAAGAATGTTAATCCACCAAGTACAACCAATCCTGCCAAAGTAAACAACTTAACATTTGGTGCAACCGGTTGTTTATTGGCTTTCGCTGCATCGACAATCGAGACGTTATTAATTTTCATAAAGCCACCAATTTTATCTTTAAACGCATCGGCAACTTCATTGGCCACATCAGCAGCTAACGTAGGATTTTTGGCTTTGACATTAATTGAAAAGACTTGCGAATTAGTTTGGTTACTGATAGAAATCATATCTTTCAGCTCTTCAACGGTTAGATTATATTTTGTCTTCGTTGAAGGCTTTGTAATTCTCTTTTTTGCTGGCGTTACTAGACGTTGTGTACCATCAGCAAGCGTTTTGTACTCAGCATCTTGGGCCTCTTGTACAACAATTGGTGCTGGATTTTTTAATTCTTTTGATACAGTTCCTAGAACATTGCTAGAAATAATTAAATTCTTATATGTATTAATCAGTTGCACGTCGGCCTGTTGATCAGACAAGTTAGCAGTTGCGGTACTCGTGTCATCAGCAGATCGGTTAACCAACATGCTTGTTGAGGCACTGTAGGTAGGTGCAATGACAAACTTAGCAATGCCAAACCCGGCAGCTGCACCAATGATTGCCATCACAACAATTGAAAAGAAGTGTTTTCGAATAATCTGCCATAATTGACGTAGTTCAAGAACATTATTCATAGTTCATTAATCTCTCTATTCTCTAAAATTTACTAAAAAACTTACGTTTAACGATTGGTTCTGGAACCAAGCTCGTGACATTATCACCATCAAGTATTGCTTCAGCATTAGTCTCAAACAATTCTTGATAGTCCCGTCCCAGTTGTTTCTCTAATTTTGCCATGGCCTCAGCCATCTCATAATCACGATTTGGTAAGTCATGCGCATCAGAAACAAAAACATGAGCCAAGTTATGCTTAATAATTTCTTCAGCAAACTTCTCAACTTTTTTACCAAAGGTACCTACATAAGAACTTGCTGTCACCTGCGCCACCGCACCTGCTTCAATCAAATCAAACAAAATACTTGGTGTGGACATTATTTTAGTATTTCGCTCAGGATGAGCAATTTCTACAGTAATACCACGTTGCATGATTTGAAAAATCATATCTTTACTATATGTAGGCACATCATCATCTGGAAACTCCAGTAGAAGATAGCGGTTACTTTCGTCAGCAAACAAAATATCATCATCATCCAAAGCCTGCAATAAGCCACCATTGATACGTACCTCCTGCGAAGGAAATACTTGGAGTCCAATGTCATTATTATCTAGGTGCTTTTGGAATTCTGATGTTAGTCTGATGACATCATCTTTATGGTTCACGTAATGGCCATTCATATGATGAGGCGTCATTAACGCAGCTTTAATCCCACTATCTACAGCTTCCTTGGCCATACGTATAGAAGCTCGCAGAGACTTGGACCCATCATCTATGTTTGGTAATAAGTGACTATGTAAATCTATCAGCATATTTTTCTCCCATAATAAAAAGGGACTGCTCGCAAAAAGAGCAAAATCCCCTGTCCCCATTATTAAACTGTAGCATACAAAACATTACATAAAAATGACAATTATGAGTAACGTTTATCATACTCCGGATCCTGACTTGTCAAAATCTTCGGACCATCTTTTGTAATTGCTAATGTATGTTCGTATTGTGCCGACCATGAACCGTCTGCTGTTCGTACTGTCCAGCCATCGGCTTCTGTATGGTCAGTCTCAACCTTCCAGCCACCTAAGTTAATCATTGGCTCGATGGTAATGACCATCCCCTCACGCAAACGCACACCGTGACCTGGTTTACCATAGTGCGGTACATTTGGCTCTTCATGCATTGTTGGTCCAACACCGTGCCCGATATATTCACGCACATCCCCGTAATGGTGTTCAACTTCAGTGTACTGCTCAATAGCATTTCCAATATCACCAACACGATTTCCCACAATCGCTTGGTCAATACCCAAATACATCGCCTTTTTGGTTACATCCATCAGTTTTTGAACCTCTGGTGTTACCTCGCCAACAGCATAAGACCATGCTGAATCAGATACGGCGCCATTCAAGCCAACCACTGTGTCAACCTTCACCAAATCACCGTTCTTTAGCTTTAGTCCTTTACGTGGCAGACCATGCGCCACCTCATCATTTATGCTGATAGTCGTAGCATACTTGAATCCTTCAAAACCAATCTGCAAAGGCACGCCGCCATGGCTTTCAATATATTCCCGCGACTTTGTTTCAATTTCCCATGTATCAATACCTGGTTCAATGAGATCACGCAACATATGGTGCATACCAGCGATGATAGCACCAGATTGCCGCATAGCTTCAATTTCTCTAGGTGATTTTAACTGTATCATTAGTTACTTCTTTCATTTTCAATATCTATTTCATTATACATATAATGTTGCCAAATAAAAAGTCCCCGAAAACTGCGAAGAGTTTTCAAGGACAATCCTAAAATTTACTTAACTTTTATTGTGCCATTTGGGCTGTAATTGCCTTATGAACACGATCAATTTCTGTTTGGCTCATGACTTCTGTTGACCCCAATCCCGAAATACTTTGCGTGGTACCCTTTAACTGATCCTGCTTAACCGTACCAAATGCATCACGATAGCTCAACGCCAAGTTTTTCATGGACTTAGTTGAAACGTCGGTTTGCACATTATTAGAAACGGTAGTCAAGAAAGAATCATTGAACACAGTCCCAACTTGGGCTGAATTTTTCAAAATGGCTTTGATGACCAATTGTTGACGCATTTGACGACCGTAATCACCATTAGGGTCTTCGTGTCGCATACGTGCAAAGGCTAAGGCTTCTTCACCATCCATATGATACGTTTTACCCGATACGAATGAATACTGGTTCTTAGAGTCAGCTTGCGTGTCATCACCTTCAGTTGTGAATGTGAGTGGTGATGTCACATCAACACCGCCAACTGCGTCGACCATTTTAACTAAACCACCCATGTTAATCAATATATAACCACCATTGATGTCAATATCAAGCAAGTCTTCAACAGCCTGTGTTGCTGAAGCAGCTGAACCATATGCATAGGCAGCATTGATTTTCATTTGTTGTCCGCTAACTGTTACCAATGTATCACGCGGGATTGATGTCATCGTTGTTGTTTTGGTTTTAGGATTGATTGTCATAACAATCATAGTATCCGTACGCCCTTTATACGAACGACCAAGCTCACCCGTGTCAGTTCCTAAAAGAAGATATGAAACTGGCTTTTTACTATTTGTAATTTTATCAGCAGACTTTGTCGTTGTTGACGTCTTTTGCATCTTTGTAATTGTGTGGTTAACTTTAGTATATGCATAGGCGCCTAGACCAAGTCCGACAACAAACAATAGACCAATAATTGTCAGAATAGTATTGCGCACTCTATGATGCTTTTTAGGACGAATCTGAGATCGTCGTTTCATAATTAAATGCTCCTTTTAGCTTCGTTACATAATCGCTGTTTATTGTATCATAATAGCTTGCCATTTGCTTAAGTTCCGTCACGAAACCAATAAAAAAGCCTGCCTTTACAGACAGACTACGATGATATTGATTTACATTGTACCAAACAAACGATCACCGGCATCGCCAAGTCCTGGCACGATGTAACCATGTTCGTTTAAGCCTTCATCAAGAGAACCCGTATAAAGGTCAACATCTGGATGGGCTTCTTGCACTGCCTTAACGCCTTCCGGTGCTGAAACAAGTGTAATCAACTTAATATGCTTTGCACCACGCTTCTTCAATGCTGAAATGGCATCTTTTGCTGAGCCACCAGTAGCCAACATTGGATCCACTAACAAGACATCACGTTGGTCAATATCTTCTGGTAACTTGATGAAATACTCAACTGGTTCAAGCGTTTCTTCATCACGATACATACCAATATGCCCAATTTTAGCCGCTGGAATTAGTTGCACGATACCATCAACCATACCTAGTCCGGCACGTAAGATTGGCACAACAGCAAGCTTTTTACCAGCAAGTTGCTTTTTGATTGTCTTAGTAACTGGTGTCTCCACTTCAACGTCTTCCAATTGAAGATCACGACTTGCTTCATACGTCATTAGCATCGCAATTTCATCAACTAATGCACGAAAATCTTTGGTCCCAACATTCTTATTACGAATCATTGTAAGTTTATGTTGGATCAAAGGATGATCCATTACAACAAATTTTCCCATGATATTTTCGAATGCACACCACTTCCCTAATTTTTAGTGAAGCCGTGAACACCTTTCCTTCCAATTCATTTTGCTATATAAAAGTATACCAAAAAAATTGACGTCAAGGCTAATTTTCTCATAATTTAAACTGATACTAAAAACAAATCAATTTTAATCCAGTGCTGTAACGCGCTTGCTATTGGTTAACAAATAACCACTCACACCAAGAACCGTACCAACAACTGCCGGCACAACCCAACCAAATCCAAGGGCCGCAAACGGTACAAAGTGGTGATAACCATTAACTAAGCTTTGGACGTGGCTGGTTGTAGCCAATGGTGAACTAGCTAATGCATCAAGGAAAGCTGGTACAGTAACAGAGGCAACTACAAAACGATAAACTACTGGAGATTTTTTGAAATATTTACTAAAAAGCGATAATAAGATTAAGACTAAGGCAAATGGATAAAGCAACATCAACACAGGTACTGACCAAGCAACAATGTTCGTCAATCCAGCATTAGCTGTAACGAATGATCCAAATGCAATAACGCGTAGCCACCATAGGTAACTCACTTTTGGAAATACACGGTGCAAGTCTTGCGCAAATGATACAAACAGCCCCATTGCTGTCGTAAATACAGCTAGTGTCACGATTACCCCTGTCAACGCCGTCCCAAAGTTGCCCATATAGTGGCTAACAATTTGAGCAAAGGCAGCACCACCATTATCAGAAACTTTAAACAAACCTAAGCTTGTAGTACCAACCAAAACCAATACCGCATATAATACCGCTTCAGCTAGAATGCTTAACAAACCAGCTTTTGCCAATACCTTAGATACTTGTTGCTTTTGAAAGCCTAATCCTCTGACTGCGTACACAACTGATACCGCCAAAGCTAACAGCGCAATACCATCCATCGTATTGTAACCGTCCAGAATTCCTTGGAATGCTGCATTACTTTGATAAGCAGCAGATACTGCTTGATGTGTATCCCCCATTGGCAAAACCAATGACAAAACAAGCACCACCAGTAATAAGCCTAGGAAAAGTGGATTAAGATATTTTCCGACCCATTTCAATAACCCCGATTCCTTGACAGTTAGGAAGTAAGCTAAACCAAAGAACACAGCGGAAAATACAAACATAACTACGCCTTGGTATCTAAGTGGTACAAAAGGCGCAATACCCATTGAAAAAGCTGTCGCTGCTGTACGCGGTGTCCCAAAAAATGGGCCTATCGTCAAATGAATAGCTACCAAGAAAACTGTACCAAACCAAGGCGCTACTGGTTTAGCAATATCATAAACGCTTTGGCTGTTTGTTAAGCTCACTGCCATCATCGCCAAAAACGGCACAACCGTTCCGGTAATCAAGAAACCGATTGTCGCCGGTAACCAATTACCGCCTGATAATTGTCCCAATTGGATTGGGAAAATCAAATTTCCCGCCCCAAAAAACATCCCAAATATAAGTGATGCCACTAAAACTAATTGTTTCCATGTCAATTTTTTCTCAACCATTATTACTCTCCTATATTTCATGTTTTATTTTCTATAGCTAAACAAGCTATACTTTTAATGGCAACATTGTCATTTTCTCCTCTGTTTTATTAAGAAAATAAAAAAGACGAGTTACTATGAATCTAGTAGCTCGTCTCTTGAACAATATCAATCAGCTACCTATCACGTTATGTTGTGATAGGCACTAAAAAATTTCAGCACTTATCACTATCTAATGATAATAATGCTGATAATAATTTGTTCAGTTGTTGCTGATTGGTATGTCATGTTATTTTCTCATTTATTTGATAATATTATTAAAACAATTTTTATCTACTTTGTCAACTTTTAATCAAAATAAAAAACGCTATAAGCGTTTTTAGTTTAATGATTAACGTTCAACTGAAACAGTTGTGTCAGTTGTAGCCGCTGTACGTGCTTGAACCAAAACGTTGTCAGATGACAATGCTGCTTTGGCTTGATCAGCTAACTTTGTGAATGTGTCAAAGTCAGAAACAGCGATTTCAGCCAACATCTTACGGTTCAATTCAACACCTGCCAATGTCAAACCGTGCATCAACTTTGAGTATGACAAACCGTTCATGCGTGCTGCTGCGTTGATACGAGCAATCCACAACTTACGGAAGTTACGCTTTGTGTTCTTACGATCACGGTAAGCGTACAAGTAAGACTTGTAAACTTGTTGCTTAGCAACCTTATAATTAATACGACGTTGTCCACGGTAACCCTTGGCCAACTTAACAAACTTTTTACGACGTGCGCGTGACACTGTACCACCCTTAACTCGCATGGGTATTTCCTCCTAGAAATTAAATAATTAGACGTACCTTGAAATTAGAGCGTGCTCAACATCTTAGCGTATGTCTTTACAGTCGTTGAATCCATCATGCGTGTACCACGCAATTGACGACGTTGCTTCTTTGTCTTACCGTGGAAACGGTGTGAAGTATAAGCTGAAGCTGACTTCAAGCCACCATTGGCTGTCTTCTTAAAGCGCTTTGCTGATGCGCGGTGTGTCTTCATCTTTGGCATGTGACCAATTCTCCTACTTTACGATTTTTGTTTATGCTTACTATAGCAAGCTACTAAACACTAACTTACTTGGCATCGCGTGGTGCCAAGACCAAAAACATTTGGCGGCCGTCCATTTTGGCACGTTGTTCAACCTTGGCGATGTCATTAAGTTCTTCAGCCATGCGGTCTAAGACCTCACGACCAATGTCTTGGTGAGTAATCATACGACCACGGAAACGCAAATTAAGCTTAACCTTATTCCCTTGTGACAGGAACTTAATTGCTGCTTTCTTACGTGTTTCGAAATCGCCAGAATCAATCACTGGTGACATGCGAACTTCTTTAACTTGAACAATTTTTTGGTTTTTACGTTGTTCTTTTTGCTTCTTTTGAGCTTCGAACTTCGCTTTACCCCAATCCATGATCTTGGCAACTGGAACTTCTGCATTAGCTTGCACCAATACCAAGTCCATGTCTGCATCATTCGCTAACTGTTGTGCGTCACGTGTTGACATTTCTTCTTGCTTACCATCGTGGATAAGCAAAACACGTGGGGCGCGGATATTTTCGTTGACTAAATCAACTTGTCGTGGTTGACGTGCTATTGTCAGGCACCTCCAAATTTATTTTGTGAATCAAGAAGAAAAGTGGGCCAAGAACTTAATCTTTACCCACTTCCACACTTGCAGTACTTTCGTACAACTGTATCTGCCAAGCAACATAGTCACTTGGCGAGAAGCGGGTGCTTCTACTTGTTCAACATCTATTAGTTTACTCTGTTTCCTCATTTTTGTCAACTACATTGTGGATAAGGCTAATACCAAAGTGACTGATGACCAGAATGGCAAACTGTACGCCAGCAAATAGTGTAACAAACGCCAGCATATGCATACTAGTTGATGACACGACCAACCTTGCCACGCGATGTGTTTGTGTGAAAACATCCCAAGAATTCAAACGTAAAAAACGGCCAAGATAAATACCAACACTGGCAATCAATGACAAGCCAAATATCAGAACCAATTGTAATAGTTCATGCCTTCTATGGAAATAATGCTTTAAAATCAGTTCGATACTTAACATCCCCAAAACAACGCCCATAAAGACCCCTGCTGCTAACACCGCGTAATTGAAGTATTGCATACGAACAGTGAGTCCGATACCAATATATTGCAGATGAATAAAATCGGTAATCATATACATCGTATTTGGATAAAATAATAGCCATAACAAGCTGAAAATAATTTGTATGGATCGGCGTTTACTAATATTTACAATAATGGCAAAATCTAATGGCAACAACGCCAAAAAAATGTTCCAATTCAGGAAAGTAAAATGCGTTGGTGTTAGTAAAACAAACCCAAAAAATAATAATACAATGACATGTATCGCTAAAACACTTGTTATGTCTTGTTTCTTCATATATACCCAACCTCTACAAACAATTTATAAACTATTTTATACGAAATTGTTAACTAACAATCACTTACTATTATTGTAACATGGACGACAATTGTCTTTTAGTTTGAAATTTCAACACAAGTCAAATTTTGTGTTGTACACTCAAATTAAATAGAAAAAGGAGAAAAAATGATTCAAAATAATAAACGAGTTATTGAAAGCAACATCGTATTTATTCATTCTGATTGGTAGTTGTTTTATCAAACAAACCCCAATACAACGCACTTTTAATCTCAATCAGAAAGGTGCAGTGCTATCCAACGGATACCTATCACTGCAAGTGTTACGCTATGTCTTCAAAAAAAATTACATTTAAAGATCTATTTTCATTCAAGTGGTACGTTCATCAGATGTCTGGCTGGACAAGGACCTCATACATTCTATTAATTTTTGGTTATCTCGTCATTACCTATAGCTCATTCTTTGCCGGTTCTCCCATTAATCATATGACATGGTGGACATTTGTCGCCGCAATCTTAGGATTTACAACAACATTGGCCATCACCAATGCACGGCCCTTAAATGGCGTTTTCGGTTTACTTTCTGCTTTAATTTATATCGCGATGGCACTCCAAGCCAATAACCCCGCCGATGCGGTATTACAAGCCGTATATATTGTATTACTTGATATTCCCGTTTTAATCATGCCTGGCTGGGCAATTGATGTTGAAAAGCGGATTCGGTTCATACACGAAACCGATGCTCGTGGTGAAAAGCATGGTAAATCTTTTTGGTACCCTGTGCTTATCGGCTCAGCAATCGTCGCTTTCATTGCAGCTTATCTATTTGAAACACAGGTTTTGCACACACCAAGACCAGTTGCTGATTCAGCTGTCTTGGCAACTGGCCTCGTTGGTGCCCTGTTAACAACTTTCCGTTTTTCAGAAGCTTTTGCCATGTGGCTTATTCAGGGCGTTGCTCAAGTACTATTATGGGGATTGACTGCTGTCCATGGCGATGCAAACTGGGTCTTATTTTTAACCTATATGCTATATGTCGGTAATGACTTGATCGGTGTCTTTCAATCTTCATGGTTCCACCATAAGGTATATACTCAAGAAATTATCCAATCCCATGTCAAGTAAATTTCCTTGACATTAATAAGCCGTAGCCCTTGACAAATATTTAAAACTTCGGTAAACTTGACTAGTTGATAAATTGAAACGAAAGGAGGTGCTCTTATGGCTACCCCATCAAACAAGAATTCAAAGTCTCACAAGCGTAATCGTCGCGGTCACATCGGCTTGAACGTTCCTAACATTGTTTTGGATCAAACAACGGGTGAATATCGCGTTTCACACCGCGTTTCACCTTCTGGTGTTTACAACGGCAAGCAAGTTATTGATAAAAAGTAACAATGACACTCGTTCATAATGAACGGGTTTTTTTGTTTAAAGGCAAAAACTAATTACCTATGATTAAAATAAAAGAAGCCGCGGTTGATTCCGTGCAGCGCGCTCGTGAAATGATATCACGTGGGGCCAATCGTATTGAATTAAATTCACGACTTGATTTAGGTGGCATTACACCTGATACTAAAAAAATTATTGATACATTAGCAATTGCTAATGAGTTACCTGTTGTTACCATGGTTCGCCCACGTGGTGGTGATTTTGAATATAGTAGTAGTGAAGTCGAACAAATGTTGGATACCATGCAAATAATTGCTGATGTTGGCGGTGAGATAGTCACTTTTGGTGCTGTCTCCGCCGATGAACTAGACTTTGATAGTATGTCTATTTTAATTGGTTGCGCTCATAAATTGCATTTACAAGTTGTCATGCATATGGCATTTGATCAAATCGCAAACCATAAACAACAAAATGCGATGAATTGGCTATCTGACCATGGTGTCAAGCGGATACTAACTCATGGTGGTCCACTGTCAGTACCAATCATGCAGTCACTGCCCCATTTGCAAACACTAGTCAACAGCGCCCCAGCAAATTTAACCATTTTACCTGGTGGCGGTGTAACAAAAATGAATGCTGAAGCCATAGCTAATATTCTAGGCGTTAATGAGGTCCATGGCACACAAATTGTTTAATTTTTAGCACGATACGATTTTAAAATCAAGGAGAGCTATGATGGATAACAAAAAAATAATTGTTGTTGGTGGGACAGGTTTTGTTGGTCAGGGTATCTTATCAGCTTTGAACAACAAGGACTTTGAATTGCATAGTTTATCACGGCACCAATTCAGTCCCACTGACGCAACTGACCAAGTCACTTACCACGCTGCTGATTTAAATAAGCCTGGAGAATGGCAAGATTTGCTCAGAGAAGCGGATTGGGTTGTCGATGCTGTAGGAATATTGCTACCCAACCCTTTCAAACATATTAATTACCAAAACAGTAGCGTTCAGCCCGCGCAAAGACTCTTGGATGTTCTTGCGACAACGCACCAAACTAAGTTTTTGTTTGTATCCGCCAATGCGACACCTTTCTTTTTAAATGCCTATTTGCGGGCCAAATTAACCGTAGAGCACTCGGCTAAAGCCCTATTAAACGACAGAGCTTATAATGTTTATCCTGGTATTGTCTATGATAAATCAAGAATTTATTCTTATATTCCCGCTATTATTCTTGTAACCCTGCAACGCATTCCTGGATTAAAATTTTTACAGCGTTATCGTCCTGTACGTCGCAAAACCTTTGCTATAGAAGTTGAAAATATTTTAAATGGCAAGGAAAGCGCCCTATTGAAACGAAATATAAAAATAAAATAACTGCTGAAAAAGCGTTCGACTAAATCATTTAGCCGAACGCTTTTTATTATCTATAACTTGATTTTTAATGAACATAGACCGTTACTACCGTAACAACACCGAAAATTACACCTGGTATATTAGCTAGAATAACAGGCCAATCCTTATAGGTCTTTAGCCAGCCATAAGTCACCCACAAAGTTGCATTGACCGTGGCACACAATGGTTGAAGTACCGATACAGGATTTCCGGATAGATTAGCTGTAATCTGTGGAATATAAGAAATATACATCAAACAACAAAATACTACCGCTACCTTACTTAACAGTTTCAGAAATCTAATTCTCTCTTGACTAACTTCTTTTCTTGACTCTTTCGGGACGTAATTGTCGTAATTCATTGGGTTCCTTTCATATGTAAATACAATGTTTTCATTATAACATTATGTGATTTTTATGTAAAATACGCCACAAATATTGCTTTTTATTTTAGGATGAATGCTATGTTCGTCACATTCAAAAATTTAATTTAAAATGATTCTTGATTTTTGAATTCAGAACGTTGTATAATAAAAACAGATTAGAATTGTTCTAACAAAGAAAAGGAGAAATTATGACTACAAATTTTATTGATTCAGAAATAACAGATTTCAAAGTGAATGCATATCACGATGGTGATTTCACAGAAGTAACTAAGCAAGATACCTTAGGTAAATGGGGTGTTTATTTCTTCTACCCTGCCGACTTCTCATTTGTTTGCCCTACTGAATTGGGTGACTTAGCTGATCACTACGCTGACTTCCAAAATATTAATGCTGAAATTTATTCTGTATCTGAAGACAGCGAGTTTGTTCACAAGGCTTGGGCAGAAGCTACGGATACAATTGCTAAAGTAAAGTATCCTATGTTGGCTGATCCAGCTGGTAAATTGGCTCGTTTCTTTAATGTTTTAGACGAAGATGCAGGCTTGGCTTTCCGTGCAACTTTCATTGTTGATCCTGAAGGAAAAATTCAGTCATATACCATCAACAACATGGGTATTGGCCGCAATGCTGAAGAAATCTTACGTACACTTGAAGCTGCACAATTCGTTGCTGAACATGGGGACCGTGTCTGCCCTGCCAATTGGCACCCTGGTGAAGACACAATTGCTCCGAGCTTAGACTTAGTTGGTAAAATTTAGAGGTTACGCAATGACTGAACCACACATTTATGACACAATTATTATAGGTGGCGGACCTGCTGGTTTATCAGCCGGTATTTACGCTGGCCGTTCAACAATGGATACCTTAATTATTGAGGGTGACCAAATTGGTGGGCAAGTCACAACAACCTCAACTGTTGCAAATTATCCTGCTGTTGAAACAATTGATGGTACAGCATTAGTCAATAGAATGCAGCAACAGGCAAAAAGTTTTGGTGTTCAATTCGTTTTTGATACCGTGACTAATTACAATTTTAGTGATGAGGTCATAAAAACAGTTACTGGTAAAAAAGATACTTACCATGCACGTAGCATCATCATTGCTACAGGTTCTGAACCTCATCAAGTTGGTTTCCAAGGTGAGCAAGATTTTCGAGGCCGTGGTGTGGCCTATTGCTCAACTTGTGATGGTGAATTATTTAGTGGATTAGAAGTATTCGTCATCGGTGGTGGCTATGCTGCTGCTGAAGAAGCTGATTACCTCACAAGATTTGCACGTCATGTCACCATTGTGATGCGATCTAATGACTTTACTTGCCCGCCACTAACTGCTGATCGTGCACGCCTCAACCCCAATATCACCATTTGGCCAAACACAGAAATTCAAACGGTGGCTGGTCAAAACTACTTAACTGATGCAACCTTTATTAACAACAAAACAAATGAGCAAACTACTTACCATGTTGCTGATGGTGATAATACATTTGGTATTTTTGTTTACGTAGGCACAGATCCGCAAACAAAAATGTTCCAACATGATATTACGTTGGATGAGCACAAATATATTGTGACTGATTCCCAGGGTCAAACGAATATTCCGGGGGTGTTTGCTGCTGGGGATGTCATTTCTAAGCCACTTAGACAAATCGTCACGGCGGCTTCTGATGGTGCCAATGCCGCTACTAGTGCAGAGCTATTTGTGTCAGAACAAAAGCACAGGCTTAATATTCCGGTTAACCGTTCCGCAGTGTCCACTCCAAAAACTGACGTTACTAAAGGACCTACAAGTACTATTGATGCAACTGATCATTCTGCCCTTCCTACTCACACTGGACAGTGGTTCGCAAAAGAAATTATACAAGCCTTACAACCTATTTTTGATAAACTTACGCAAGATGTTACCCTGCATCAATTGACAGACGACTCATCAAAAAGTCATGAACTTTCCTCATTTTTGGAAGAGTTTAGCCAACTAAGTAGCCATCTGAAATTTAAAATGGAACCTACTAGTACTGAACTAGAAAGCAAATATCATGTTCACCACATGCCAAACTTTAGATTGCTTACTGACAATGATGAAGATACTGGAATTCAATTTAGTGGTATTCCTACCGGACATGAGTTAAATTCTCTAGTTCTAGCGCTCTATAATATTGCTGGGCCAGGTCAAACAATTGATACAGAGCTTGTCCAACGTATACAGCGTTTACCAAAAACAGATCTGAATATTGGTGTGTCATTAACTTGTCATTTTTGTCCAGATGTTGTGGCTGCTTGCCAACACATTGCCGCAATTAATGATAATGTAACTGCCGAAATGATTGACTTGCAATTATTCCCTGAACTACGCGAGTCACATCATATCATGAGTGTACCCGCAATGATTATTAATAATAGCGATAATGTTATTTTTGGTAGCCAATCACTGGAAGAAATCGTTTCCGCCATTGAGACAAGCAGCCCCTTGCCTGTCCATTGATTTAAATAAAAAACAAACTACTCTAGGTTAAGTAGTTTGTTTTTTTATGCATACGAATATTAGAAGTGAGCCAACTCCGCTATTATTACGTGATACAATTAAAGAATGATAAATTAAACAAATAAAACGTTTGTAACTATGATATAAATATTTTCTCGGCTGCAACAAATGATAAAAGGAAGTACACAGAATGCCCTTAGATGGACTATTTACGCACGCGATTGTGCATGAACTAAATGATTTAATTACAGGTGGCCGCATCACCAAGGTGCACCAACCTTACCCAAATGAAATTGTACTCGTGGTCCGTAATAATGGGCAGAATTATCCGCTCCTACTGAGTGCTCATCCCAGCTACGCACGTGCCCAAATCACACGTATTCCCTACGAAAACCCGCAAACTGCACCCAACTTCGTAATGTTTTTACGACGCTATTTAGAAGGCGCTAAATTACAAAAAATTGAGCAAGTTGAAAATGATCGTATCATTAATTTTTACGTTAATGCACGTAATGAATTAGGGGACATACAAGAAATCCGCTTAACCTTAGAGATGATGGGACGCCACTCAAACCTATTTTTAGTTCGTGAAAGTGATGCCCGTATCCTGGAACTAATTAAACATGTTCCTGCCGACCAAAATCGTGTCCGTTCTTTGATTCCTGGTGCAACTTATGTTTTGCCGCCTGCCCAGAATTTGAAGAATCCGTTTACTGCAGGGCTAGATGGTTTAGCTCAAATGATCCTAGATACACCTCTCGAAGAATGGCCTAAATACATTCAAAAAACGTATCAGGGATTCGGAAGAGAATCCGCGGAAGCATTGGCTCGAGCAATTAATCAGGCAGGTGATCAATTAGCGCATGCGCGTGAATGGTTGGCTCATTTTGACCATCTCGCCCCCACACTTTTCACTTCAAAAGATGGTTCTCTTAGCTACTCTGCCTTTGACTGGTTGCAAGACAGCGTGTCACAAGAAGAATTTCCAACGTTAGGCACCATGCTTGACGCCTATTACATCGGAAAAGCTGAAAGAGAACGTGTCAACCAACAAGCCGGTACCCTCGTTCGGGTTGTTAAAAACGAATTGAAAAAAAATACGGCTAAGCGAAAAAAATTATTAAAAACACTTGAAGACGCTGAAAATGCTGATGAGTTAAAAGTCAAAGGCGATTTGTTAATTACCTACCCTCACCTCGTTCAAAAAGGAATGAAAAGCGTATCTATTGAAAATTATTATGATAATAATAATTTACTAGAAATCCCCTTAGATCCTAAACTAAACGGTCTGAAAAACGCTGAAAAATATTTCAACAGATACCGTAAATTACGTACGGCCGTAGATTTTGTTAATGAGCAAATTGCGTTGACCGACGCAGAAATTGATTATTTTAATAATATTGTCGCACAATTAGATGTTGCATCTCCAAAGGACGTAGAAGATATCCGCCTCGAATTAACCGCTGAGGGATACATTCGAGCCAATAAGAAAAATAAACAAAAACCAAAGGTATCAAAACCTGATAAATTCGAAAGTTCCGATGGTACGTTGATTGAAGTTGGTAAAAACAACTTGCAAAACGAACGACTTTCATTAAAACAAGCTGATCGTCGAGATATTTGGTTACACGTCCAAAAAATACCAGGATCACACGTTATTATTCATGATTCTAATCCTTCAGATACAACGCTTATTGAGGCCGCAAAGCTCGCTGCTTACTTCAGCAAGGCGCGTGAATCTGCCAATGTCCCCGTCGATTATTTACCTGCCGGAAAACTGCGCAAACCAAATGGTTCAAAGCCAGGTTTTGTTATTTTTGAAGGACAGCAAACACTATATGTTACGCCCGATGCTAGTTTAGTTTCAAAACTGAAAATAAAATAATAAAAAGACCAAAACAAATGCTTTGGTCTTTTTTTGTTCCTCGAAAAATCTACTTTTTTATAGCTTGGTATAAAATAAATGGTGCTTGTGTTTTTTCATTTAACCAACTCTTATAGTGATACTCTTGTTCTATTTGTTGGATTTGTTCTGCTGAAAAATCTTCTAACTTTGGATACCGAACTGTAATTTCACTAAATCCTGCTCGCTTTAAATTCTTTTCATACATACGATTTGGCCAGTTAAAATCATGCAAAATAAGTTTTTCTTGCGAGTCCAGATTCAACTTTTCAACACGTTCTTCACCATAACTATAAGATTTCCCCGGTTCACCATTTTGAAAAGTTGAAAATGGTACACCCGTGGTATTTGGATTAGTATCTAAAATGATGAAGTGACTGTTTGGTCGCAATGTTCGATAAATTTCCCTCATAATCTTTAAAATTCGTTGTTCAGACTGATTGTTAATAAAAACATAGCACGCAATCGCACCATCTACTGAATTATCAGAGATAAAATCTAAATTATCTTTTTTAACAATTTTATAATCAATTTGCTGATGCTTACGCTCTCTTTTCGCAATTTCAATCATTTTAGCAGACTCGTCAACCGCAACTATATCGGCTGATAGTTGGTTTGCTAAACGCAGCGAAACTTTTCCAGGGCCACATCCATAGTCTAATATTTTCTTTGCTTGAGTCGATTTCAAAATCGACAAAACAAAATTATATCCCAAAACCTGTTCTAATACGTCATTATAGTCGTTAAACTGATTAGCCACGACTTCATCCTTAAATAAATTTTCTGTCATTGGACACCATCCCCCTACTCATTTTCGTTGGCCATCTATTCAGCAAAAGATGTTGATATACTGGCAAAAGATGGTCAAATAACACCTGGTCTACTTCCTCGTGATAATAAATCATTTGGTAAATACTAAATAAGGCCAATATTTGTTGCCAATACGACGATAACTCAGTCTGTTGAATGTCCACCCAATTCATTGTTAGTTCTTTTTTTCTTAATTTTTCTTCATAATGCATTAGCTCATGTACCATCGCCCAATTATTTCCTTGCGGCATTTTAGGAGAGATAAATGTTTGATCATTTGATTCATTGAGCACATGCGTCACCCACTGATTATCAGGTTCATAAATATGCATTGTGCCCACGCTATGGTAATATTTTCCAACTTTAAGATTCAACTCTCGTGCCATAAATTCTTGGATAAAGGTGAATGAAAAAATATCACTTACTATGCCTCGAAACGCATCATTTGCTCGCATGTAAGCCACCATATTAAGTTGGTTATTTCTAATTAAGAACTGCAATCCCAATGTGCAAGATACATCTAAATTTTGATTAATTGTTAATTCGTGCGCATCAAATATTTGGATTACCGCTCGTTTCGAATCAGCATCATTTAGCAGTTCTTGTTTAACGTTCTGCCATTGATTTAGGTTTTGTTCCCCAAAATGAAACAGCTTTTTGCCGTATGCCGTACCGGTTAGTATTTGCCCGTCCATTGAATAATCAGGCATTCGTTTATTGTAATAGCTGATGTAAGACAAGCTATTGTTTCCTGTTAGATACCACAATGCCTCCGCAAAATTAAAGATAATATTTGTTTTTCTCGTTTGGCTATATACAATTCTCTGTACGGGATTTTCAATTTTAAAATTAACACCTAATTTTTCCCGACTACTAAATCCTCTGGGCTCATTGAAAAATTCTGCATGATGATATATTTCATTTAGTTCGGCTATATAGGCATCATCAAAGGTTTCATATGTTGTCATTTAACTCAACTCCCTCATTCAACGCTACTTTGACAATACTTTATTGTGTTGTAGATAATTGTCTATCACATTACTTATTTGTGAAAGGCAACTATTCATATTTTCGTAATAGATATACTCTACGTCCCCAATTACACCAAGACCACGTATCAAATATGCATAGTCAACATCATTCTTTAAAAGCAAAATAATCTTTTTATGAAATGCTGACGCCCAGCCAATTTCAATATGGGTACCTGGTGATGCTGGGCTACCCGGAAAAGCCATTAAAACATCACAATTTTTTATGGAATTAAAATCAGCATCTGTACATTGAGTAGGGGTCATCATTTCTAATCCCCAATTCTCTCGTTTGTGCGCATTATCCACAAACATTCCTTTATCTTCTAACACTTGCATTACTTGCTGCAGTGCCTGTGTAGTTTCCGTATTGACTCGATTGTTTTGATTCAAAAGTTGTTTGAAAGGTGCCGCCAAAAAAACACGTTGATTCACAAAATTGCCTCCTAAATTTTCAACACATAGAAAAAGAGCGTTTGCAATAATAACAGTTATATTGCAAACGCTCTTAGATATAGTATGGCTGTTTATATGATTGCAAAAAAATCATATATTCATACTTTCCTACGCTGCTTGCTACAGATCAGGTTCAAAGGGTTCAAAGATTATCTCTTCTCTCTCAGCTTTTTTAAAAGCACCCCTAGTATGTTAATTAATCGACTAATAACAAAATCGAGTGTAACACACTTGTTCAGAAGTATGCAAACAAATTATTTTATCAAATAGTAATGTTAAGACGCTAATTCCCGTTATGACGCGATTATAACCATAAAAGTCAATACCAATACATTAATTGGGTCGTACCAATTAATGTATTGGTATTGACTTTTCAAAAAACAACCTTTACGATGAATATGTAAAAACACGGCTTGATAATGAATTGGTGTTCGCCAGGTTCAGATTAATTATCAATTTATTTCTGAACTTTTCACTATACTTTGCAAAGTTAATTTTATATCTTGCAATATTTTTTACGCAATCGTAGCATGCACTTTGTGTATGCATTGTCACAAATTGGAGGAAGTATCAAATGAATATCGATTCAACAGATTACCTGAACAATTTAGATGCCTACTGGCGAGCTACCAATTATTTGTCAGTTGGACAACTCTATTTGTTAGATAACCCATTGCTTAAGGAAAAGTTAACGGCAGAACAAGTTAAAATTCACCCAATCGGGCACTGGGGCACGATTCCTAGTCAAAACTTTATTTATGCCCATTTAAATCGTGCTATTAATAAATTTAATTTGAATATGTTTTACATTGAGGGGCCTGGCCATGGCGGACAAGTAATGATTTCAAATGCTTATCTTGATGGTAGTTATACCGAAGCATTTCCAGAAATCACACAGGATGAAGCGGGTATGCAGAAAATGTTTAAGCGTTTCTCTTTCCCCGGTGGCGTTGCTTCACATGCTGATCCTAAAGTACCTGGATCGATTCATGAAGGTGGTGCTTTAGGCTATTCTATCTTGCACGGTGCTGGTGCTGTATTGGATAATCCAGACCTCATTGCTGCGGTTGTTGTTGGCGATGGTGAAGCAGAAACAGCACCCCTAGCCACTTCATGGCATGTTAATAAATTTTTGAATCCTAAAAATGATGGTACTGTATTACCAATTTTGAATTTAAATGGCTTCAAGATTGCGAATCCCACAGTTCTCTCTCGAGAATCTGATGAAACACTAACCGAGTATTTCCACAGTCTGGGATGGCACCCTTACTTTGTAAGTTCTTTTGACAAACCGATTATGCAAGTTCATGAAGAAATGGCAAAAACCATGGACACAGTATTTACTGAGATTAAAGACATTAGAGAAAAAGCCGTTCAGCAGACAAATGAAGAGATTACACGACCACTTTGGCCAATGATTGTTTTACGTTCACCTAAAGGCTGGACAGGGCCAAAAACTTGGGATGACAAGCCAATTGAAAATTCATTTCGTGCACACCAAATTCCAATTCCTGCTGACCAAAATCATCCTGAATATATACCACAACTTGTTGATTGGTTACAATCTTACAAACCAGATGAATTATTTGATGAAAACGGTCAGTTAACACAATCTATCCAAGAAGTATTACCGAAAAAAGAGCTACGTATGGCCAATAATTCGGTCACCAATGCTGGTATTATCAAACCTTTGATTTTACCTGACATTGACAATTATTTGGTAGAAAATAATCAGCCAGGCAATAACTTAGCTCAAGATGCTATTTTGTTAGGTGACTATTTGCGTGATATCATCAAACTTAATCCTACTAACTTCCGTGGCTTTGGCCCAGATGAAACAGCTTCTAATCGTTTCCAAGACATTTTTGAAACAACTAATCGCCAATGGCTATTACCAATCAAAGAACCTAATGATCAATTCATGGCACCTGAAGGCCGTATTATTGATTCTATGTTATCAGAGCATTATGATGAGGGGATGCTTGAAGCTTATACGCTAACCGGTCGTCATGGATTCTTTGCCAGTTATGAGGTCTTTATTCGTGAAGTTGATGACATGATTGTGCAACATTTTAAGTGGTTGAATCATTCTCATGACGTTTCATGGCGTAAGGACGTGCCGGCATTAAATATTATTGCTGATTCAACTGTTTTCCAACAAGACCATAATGGTTACTCACACCAAGATCCTGGTGTAACAACAATGTTGTATGAAAAGCAACCAGACTTCATTCGCGAGTTCTTCCCAGCGGATGCTAATAGCTTGGTCGCAACATTTGAACATGCTGCGCAAGCAACGCAACAGATTAATTATATTGTGGCCAGCAAACATCCCCGCTTACAGTGGTTCTCACCTACTGAGGCCAAACAGCTTGTTACGCAAGGATTACGTGTCATTGATTGGGCAAGTACTGACAAAGGTGAAAAACCTGATATTATTATTGCTTCAGCTGGTTCTGAACCAACGACAGAAAGTTTAGCAGCAATACAAATTTTGCACGAACACATACCATCATTAAAAATACGTTACATCAATGTATTGGATCTATTTAAACTACGGGCCGATGCCAGCTATGGCTTAAGTGATGATGAATTTGATGCTTACTTCACTACTGACACACCAGTATTATTTGCATTCCATGGCTATGAACCAATGATTGAATCTATTTTCTTCAAACGACACAATCACCACTTAGCAGTTCATGGTTACCGAGAAGTTGGTGACATTACAACACCATTTGATATGCGTGTTCTTAACAAAATTGATCGATTTAATTTAGTTAAAGCTGCTATTAATCTCTTGCCAGAAAATATTCGCACCAAGCAAGCAGCCCTCGTGCAAGAAATGACCGATAAGCTCGACCTACACGTTGCGTATACTAGGTCAAAGGGAACGGACTTGCCCGAAGTAGAAGATTGGCGCTGGCAACCACTTAAGTGACCTCTTTCTGTTATTTCATTAGAAATTCAAAGCAACAAGAAAAAGGAGCCTAATTATTTAGGCTCCTTTTTCTTGTTGCTATTTTTAATTCAGCTCCGGAATAAACATATTTCCTAAAGTTGCTGCCATGACAGCTTTAATTGTATGTAGCCGGTTTTCTGCTTGCTCAAATTGATGCGCATATGAAGCATGAAAGACCTCATCAGTGATTTCCATCTCTTTAATACCAAACTTGTCATAAATATCTTGCGCCATTTTAGTATTCAAATCATGAAATGCTGGTAAATCATGTAACACAATTACCTGTTCGTTGTTTGTTTTTTCGACTAATGTTGCGTTAATTTGATAAGGTGATAATAACTTTATTCTTTCTTCAAACGTATCTTCTTCACCCATCGAAGCCCACACATCCGTGTACAAGACGTCAACATCATTTACGCCATCATCAATGTCATCTGTAACAAGCAATTTTGCACCTGATTCAGCAGCTTTTTGGTTGGCTATATTTAGAATTTCTTCACTTGGTTGCAAACTTTTTGGTGATACAATATGCACATTAACACCTAATATTGCCCCTGTTACCAACAGAGAATTAGCAACGTTATTTCGACCATCACCCATATAGGCTAAGGTAATACCCGCTATGTGGCCTAGTTGTTCCTTAATGGTAAGAAAATCAGCTAACATTTGTGTTGGATGCCAATCATCTGTCAGACCATTCCAGACTGGCACGCCACTGTAAGTGGCCAATCCTTCCACTGTAGCTTGCGAAAATCCGCGATATTCGATTGCATCGTACATGCTCCCAAAAACCTTTGCCGTGTCTTCCAGGGACTCTTTCTTGCCAAATTGAATATCATTTTTACCTAGAAACTCCGGATGAGCGCCTAAGTCATTTGCAGCAACGGTAAAAGAAGAACGCGTACGCGTTGAAGTTTTTTCAAACAACAAGGCAATATTTTTGCCCTCAAGGTATTTATGCGGTATATTATTTTGCTTTAAATACTTGAAGTGCGCAGCCAAATCAATGAATGTTTCTAGCTCTTTTTTTGTAAAATCAATTTCTTTAAGAAAAGATTTTCCTTGAAAATGTGAATGCATTACCTTGCCTCCAAAACTTTTTTATTTCTTACAATTTCTTTTTTAACATTTTCAACAGCCGTACCGCCTAACGAAGTGCGTCGGTTAACTGCTGTTTCAGATTGTAGTTTGTCG
Organism: Leuconostoc sp. XM4; assembly: GCF_055698815.1. NCBI lineage: Bacteria > Bacillati > Bacillota > Bacilli > Lactobacillales > Lactobacillaceae > Leuconostoc > Leuconostoc sp. XM4. The sequence continues at coordinate 1,438,538 of NZ_CP134507.1, forward strand.
TAAATGTCTTCTTCTATTTGTGGGGCTACGGCTTGCAAATCAGACAGAGACATTTTTTGTAATGGCATTTTTGATTGAATACCTGTCAAGACTAATTGACCCACAATTGCATGGGCTTCACGGAATGGTACACCTTTAGTGGCCAAGTAATCCGCTAGTTCAGTCGCATTCGAAAAATCATCTTGTGTTGTGGCCAGCATACGCTCTTTATGAACCGTCAAGCCACTTAGCATACCCGTAAACACCTTAACAGAGGCTAGAACCGTATCCATAATATCAAAGACCTGCTCTTTATCCTCTTGCATATCTTTGTTGTAGGCTAGTGGCAATGACTTCATCGTTGTCAACAGACCCATTAATGCGCCATAGCTTCTTCCTGTTTTTCCACGAACTAATTCAGCAAAATCAGCATTCTTTTTTTGTGGCATAATTGACGAGCCGGTTGAAAAATCATCTGATAGTTCAATGTAATTAAATTCGTAAGTTGACCACAAAATTAACTCTTCTGCCATTCTGGAAAGGTGCATCATTAATATAGCGGCGTTTGACAGGAATTCTAAAGCAAAATCACGATCTGACACGGCATCTAATGAGTTGTGATAAATACTGTCAAATCCCAGTTCTGAAGCAACAAATTCACGGTCAATCGGGAAAGTTGTCCCGGCTAATGCCGCTGCTCCTAACGGCAAAATGTCTGTATGCTTTTGGTTAAATTCGAAACGTTCATAGTCACGTTGAAACATTTCAAAGTAAGCAAGAAGATAGTGACCATAAGTTATTGGCTGCGCATGTTGCAAATGCGTATACCCAGATATGATGGTTCCTGCATGAGTTGTCGCCAAAGTTAACAACTCCTCTTGCAATTCGGTTAGAGATTCTAGAACGTGGGGCAAACGATGCTTGACCCATAAATGAAAATCAGTGGCCACTTGGTCATTACGGGAACGAGCAGTATGCAATTTTCCTGCCACCGGACCTATTTTCTCGGTCAATAATGATTCGATATTCATATGAATATCTTCGTTTTTAACGTCAAACTCAATTTTTCCAGCAATGAGTTCTTCATTGATGATTTTCAAACCAGCAACGATTTTTGCTGATTCTTCCGGACTTATAATGCCTTGTTTGCCAAGCATTTTCGCATGTGCTATCGAACCTTCAATATCTTCAGCTGCCATTTTTTGATCAAAGTGAATTGAAGCACCAAATTCATCTACCCATTCTGCAGCTTTAGCAGTAAAACGACCACCCCATAATTTATCACTCATATTATTCATTACTCCCTTTATTGCTATCTATGTACACGAGCTAGGCTCGTATTTTTTATTTCACTGTGTTCTTTTTCGCTTGTGAATGGACATGGTTGACTTGTTCATAAACCGTATTACTTAGTGTCCACAATTTGATAAAGCCTACCGCAGATGCTTGGTCAAATGATGATGATGATGTATATGTTGCCAAATCTTCATCGTATAGTGAGTTGTGTTCAGATTGGCGGGCAACCGCAGTGGCATTACCCTTAAACAACTTCATCTTAACCACACCATTGACATTTTGTTGTGTGCTATCAATAAAGGCCATTAAACTATCAAACAATGGTGATACCCACTTCGCTTCATAAACCAAATTAGCTAGCTGTTGTTCCACAATTGGCTTGAAATGAGCAACATCACGTTCTAGCGTCAAATCTTCCAAATCCTTATGTGCTGTCATCAGTACAGCTGCAGCTGGTGCTTCATAAATCTCACGTGACTTAATACCAACCAAACGATTTTCAATATGATCGATACGGCCAATACCATGCTTTCCAGCAATCTCATTAACCGCCACAATGAGCTTTTCTAATGACAATACTTCACCATTAAGCGCAACTGGCACACCAGCTTCGAAAGTAACATCGATAAATTCTGGTGTATCTGGTGCATCTTCAATGGCAGTTGTTAATGCAAATGCATCTTCTGGCGCTTGGTTCCATGGGTTTTCTAAGATACCAGCTTCATTGGCACGTCCCCATAAGTTCTCATCAATTGAGTATGGTGAATCTAAATCAATAGGTACCGGAACATCATGTTCTTGTGCATATTGAATCTCTTCTTCACGTGACCACTGGAAATCACGAATGGGTGCTTCAATCTTCATGTCAGGGTCCAATGCATGAATTGCGGCCTCGAAACGTACTTGATCGTTACCATGACCCGTTGAGCCATGCGCAATCGCAACGGCATCATTTTCATGTGCGATATCAACTAACTTTTTGATGATTAATGGACGAGACAGGGCTGATACCATTGGATATTCGCCTTCATACATCATGTTAGCTTTAATAACTGGTGCAACATATTTATCTGCAAATTCAGCTTTTGCATCGATAACGATTGATTGTTTGGCACCAACTTTTAAGGCTTTTGCTTGAATTTCATTTAAATTCTTGCCATGTTGCCCAACGTCCAAAACAACTGCGATAACATCGTACCCTTTATCCTTTAACCAAGGAATGGCTACTGAAGTATCTAAACCGCCGGAGTATGCTAATACTAATGTGTCTGTCATAATTTTGCCCTCATCATTTTTTCTTTAGCTATTCGATGATTATATATTAACCCCGTTTGATTAAATATGCAATAATATTTCGTTTATATACAGTATAAAAGTGAATATATGCTATTTTATTGTATATTTAATAAAAAAAAAGCAGATAAGACGAATTTATTCATCTTATTTGCTTTATTAATTGTACTGTTTATTCCCAAACTGGGCGCAATAAATGTGTCTGTTCTGGCTTAGGGCCAACAGCGAAACTTAATAGATCAACTTCCAATAATTCAGAAATTCTTTTCAAATAGTTTTGTGCATTAATTGGTAATTCGTCAAACTTCGTGACATCAGTAATATCTTCATCCCAACCAGGCAATGTCTCAAAATTAACATCTAGTCCTTGGAACCAAGTATCTGATGCTGGGAAATGATGAATTTCTTCACCTTTATAAGTATATGATGTTGCAATTTTAACTTCTTTTAACCCAGATAAAACATCTAATGAATTAATAGCTAGTTTCGTTAAGCCAGATACTTGCACTGCATGACGCAATGCAACAGCATCTAACCAACCAATTCGGCGTGGGCGCTTTGTCACAACACCGTATTCATGACCAATTTCACGAATATGGTCCGCTGTATCATTAAACAATTCTGTGGGGAATGGTCCTGAGCCAACGCGTGATGTATAAGCTTTAATAACGCCCACAACATCTTGAATTTGCTTTGGCCCTACACCCGCGCCATTCATAACGCCACCAGCAGTTGGATTTGAACTAGTAACAAATGGGTATGTGCCGTGGTCTACATCTAACATGACCCCTTGGGCTCCTTCGAAAACTACACGTTTGTTTTCTTTCATTTGTTGACCAAGTAAGTAAGATGTATCAGTGACATACGGTGCCAATTGACGACCATATTCAACATATTTATCATATATTTCATTATAGTCAAGCGCTTCTTCACCATATAACTTGGTTAATTGCGCATTCTTGAATGGTAAGTACTCTTTTAATAACTTACCAAAAATTTCAGGGTCAATTAAATCAGCAACACGAATACCAACACGTGAAATTTTATCTGTATAAGCTGGGCCGATACCCTTTTTTGTTGTACCAATACGATTATTTGATGCTGTTTCAGATGCTTTGTCTAATGCGATATGATAAGGCATAATCACATGCGCACGATTTGAAATAATCAAATTTTCAACTGTAACACCCTGAGATTCAACTTCTTTTATTTCTGCTAACAATGCTTCTGGATTAATAACCACACCGTTACCCAAAATAGCAAGTTGTCCCTTTGTGACAATTCCTGATGGCAATGCTGATAACTCAAATTTTGTATCACCATGCCAAATTGTGTGTCCTGCGTTATTACCACCTTGATAACGCACTACTGCGTCCGCATGTTCCGCGAAAAAGTCAACGATCTTTCCTTTTCCTTCATCACCCCATTGCGAACCAACAACAATTACACCAGACATATATTTTTTCTCCTATAACACTAATAGCTGCTTTCAGACGGGATAGGCTTGTCGGAGAAAACTAACTATTACAAAAAATAGTTAATCTGTTTGCACCTATCCGTGAGTGTCCCTCTATCAATGTTGCTTTTTTAGTAAAAAACGAACATTAAATACGTTAATCGCTTTTTACTTATCCATTTTACCATAATTATAAATTATATTTTGAGAATATTACTAATTATTTCTAACATTTATAGTGTATGTCTTAGTTTATTGCTCTTTCAGCTAAATATGAAAGACAATTATTGTCCTTTTTGAAAGTAATTGTAAAAAAAAATACATCCATTGATGTATTTTACCTACCTAATCAGCGGTTGTGTAAACTGCCAAAACGTCTTCATTATCTTCTAATTCATCGACTAACTTATCCAACTTCTCACGATCTTCTTCTGAAATGTCCATTGGATTTTGAGCGATCATTGTCACTTCTGCGTCTTCAAAAACATATCCAGCTTCTGTCAAAGCCGATTCAACAGCTTGGAAATCAGCTGGCTCTGTATAGATTTCAAAAACATCATCAGAAGTTTGCACGTCCTCCGCACCTGCTTCCAACGTAGCCTCTAGCACTGTGTCTTCGTCTAGATCGGGAAACGCACTACGATCAATAGCAAGATAACCCCTGCGATCAAACTGAAATACCACTGATCCTGAAGTTCCCAATGCACCGCCAGCGTGCTTGAATGAGTTACGAACACTTGATACCGTGCGGTTAATATTATCTGTAGACGCTTCGACGAGAACAGCTACCCCAGCAGTACCATACCCTTCGTAAGTGACTTCTTCAAACTTAGCGCCATTTGCGCCAGAAGCCTTATCTAACGCACGTTGTATGTTTTCCTTAGGCATGTTAGCGGCCTTAGCTTTTTCAACAACTAATCGCAATGACGCGTTCATATCTGGATCTGCACCGCCGGCCTTTGCAGCAACATATAAGTCGTGCGCTATCTTTTGAAAAATTTTACCACGCTTAGCATCTTGGGCGTTTTTACGACCTTGAATGTTATGCCATTTACTATGTCCTGACATTGTGTCATCTCCTTGAAATTAATGAATAACGCTTCTATTTTAACAAAAAATAACTACAATTTCCAGTAAGCACAGTTTAAATCATTAATATTGATTACCGCCCAAAAGCTCCAAATATGACATTGCTGAACTGGCAATCAATGCTGCCAAAATATCGTCTAAGTAAACATTAATGCTATCGGTCTTGTCGTTAATTTCTCCAATTAACCCTGGCTTTAGGTCATCTAACAAACCATAATGCACTGTTGCAGCCGCAGAAAATTGTTGCGTAATTGCAATTGCCAAAATTTCATCAACATTATGACCATTGGCATCGCGTTGCAAGCGTGCTTTTAAGGGTTGGTCATCGGGCATAACTTCTGCTTGCTCATCAAGGTATATCGCAGTCAAAATAATATCAGCTACTTCATCTTTGTAAAGAACATGTGCAATAGATTTGGCCAATACTTCTTCATTAATGGTATCTTTGTATTTGTTACTCAAAAATGTACGTGTGCCTTCGGCGATATCATTGGTAGTCACACCTCGACGTGCGAGCGTTGTGATTGCTGATTCTTGTAATTCTTTAGTCATTTTGGTTTTTCCTTCTTTATATTCTTGGGTTAACATAACGACGAGTTAAGATAACGTGTGGAATTTCATCCAAAGCCGTTTTTACCAACTCTTGTTGTTCTTCAGTAAAGTCGTTAATTGCCACCATTGTATAGGCATAATTTCCAACAGCACGATTACTTAACTGTTCAATGTTGATATTATGATCACCAAAGAACTTTGAAATTTGTCCCAACATATTCGGCACATTTTCGTGAATAATACCAACGCGATACTTAGTCGTGAATGGTTCATTAATATCTGGATAATTAACTGAATTTACAATATTTCCTGTTGTTAAATACTCATCTAGTTGACGTGCAGCCATCAAAGCACTCGTGTCCTCTGCTTCAATAGTTGATCCACCAATATGCGGCGTAATAATAACCTTAGGATTATCAAACAAAACACTGTCAGCAAAATCAGTGATATAGACACGTAACTGATCATTATCCAACGCTTCCTTTGCAGCTTCATCATCAACAATGCCGCCTCTTGACAAGTTGAGTAACGCAGCCGTTGGCTTCATCAGATGCAATTTATCCGCATCAATGAAATAACGATTTTTCTCTTCTAATGGAATATGAACAGTCACATAGTCGGCTTGCTCTAATACTTCCTCAACACTTCTTGCATGAACAATATGACGATCGACACGCCAAGCTGTATTGGCATTCAACCCAGGATCATAACCAATAACGTCCATATCAAGAGCTAAGGCGGTGTTAGCAACTTTTGATCCAACGTTTCCTAACCCAATAACACCCAGTTTCTTTCCTGCTAGTTCTGTGCCACGGTAACCACCTTTATTTGACTCAGTGCGCAAAGACACATCCCCGCCCCGTGTATCATTAGCAAATTGTATAGCACCAACTACTGGTCGTGCTGCCAAAACTAGTGATGCAATTGTTAGTTCTTTCACGGCATTTGCATTCCCACCAGGCGTATTAAAAATAGCAATACCACGTTTTGATAATTCCTCAACAGGAATATTATTAAAGCCAGCACCAGCACGAACAATGGCACGAACATTATCATCGATTGGTTCATCGTGTAAATTTTGTGAACGTAACAAGATGCCTTTTGGCGCATCATTACCGTTAATGTCGTAGTGATGGTCTTTCAAATAGTCCAGTCCTTTAGAACTAATAGCATTATAAGTTTTAATGTTTGTCATTTGTAATTATTTTCTGCTTTCTTCAAAAATGTAATTAAGGCATCAACTGCTTCAATAGGTTGTGCATTGTATAATGAAGCACGGAAACCACCAACCGACCGATGACCACTTAAATTAAATAAACCTTCTTTAGTTGCGTCTTTGGCTATTGCTTGATCTCGTTTTAAGTCTGCTGTAGTAAAGACAACGTTTGTCAGTGAACGTGCCGATTCATCAACCAATGCATGATAAAATGTAGAGTTATCTAGGTAATCATACAATTTTGAAGACTTCTCAATATTTTGCGCATACATACTGTCAACGCCTCCCTGCTCTTGTACCCACTCAAGTACTAAGTTCAGAGCGTAAATCGAAAATACTGGCGGTGTATTATACATTGAATGCTTGTCCAAGTAGTTTTGATAACGCAACATTGAACCTACATTTTCAATATTTTGTTCTTTTAACCAATCTTTTTTGACGATAGCAACCGTAACACCAGCTGGCCCAAGGTTCTTTTGCGCCCCCGCAAAAATAGCATCAAAATCATTGACATCATATGGCTCTGCCAAAATATTTGAACTCATATCTGCTGTTAATCGACCAACGGTTTTAGGCAAAATCGATTGGTGGTAAGTAGCACCCTCGATTGTGTTATTGGTCGTTAGATGTAGGTAATCATACTCATCGGCGTTGAAATCTGTAGATAACATAGGTAAATGATGATAATGATCCACTTTGGAGCTGTCCAAAATTGTTGCTTGTTTCCCAATAGTAACTGCTGCCTGCGCTGCCTTTGAGGCAAAGTTACCTGAATCTAAAACAGCAATTCTATTCTTATTATTGGCAAAGTTAAGTGGCAACATTTCAAATTGCGTGGATCCCCCACCCTGAATAAATGCAACACCATAATCATCTGATATATTCATTAAATCACGCAAACGTTCTTCAGCGCTGTTAATGATTTCTTCAAATTGCGTGGAGCGATGCGAGATTTCTATGATGGACATATGCGTAAATTCATTTTTGATGAATTCATTTTTAATCTTAGTGAGAACTGGCGTCGGTAGAACACCTGGACCAGCAGAAAAATTATAGTTTGTCATTAAAAATCCCTTTCAATATACAAAAAGACAACACAAGTATACACACCCATGTTGTCCGTCATTTCTACGTTATCTGTACGCAAAGAATCCCGATCACATGAGTGGTCGAGTGGAGGATGATGTTTGATTGAAGAATAATTTGTTCATAATACATCCCTGCTTCTTTGAATAATTTAATAGTACTATACCAGAAAAATTTGTCAACCCTTACTTTTTCAGGTATAATAAAAAAGTTGAACCGCGGATATGGCGGAACTGGCAGACGCGTACCGTTCAGGTCGGTATGGTGGCAACACCGTGCAGGTTCGATTCCTGTTATCCGCATAAAAAAAGACTTAACTTTTCAGTTAGGTCTTTTTTTATATACTTATAATGCTTGCGCAGCAGTAATAATAGCTACTTTATAAACATCCTCTTCATTGGCTCCTCGCGATAAATCAGAAACAGGCTTTGCTAAGCCTTGTAAAATAGGTCCAATCGCTTCAAACCCACCCAAGCGTTGTGCAATTTTATAGCCAATATTACCTGCTTCTAGACTTGGGAAAATAAATGTGTTCGCTTTACCTGCGACTTTTGAATCAGGCGCCTTTGCGGCAGCAACAGATTCAACAAACGCAGCATCAAACTGTAACTCTCCATCAATTGAGTCCGCCAGTTCAGGTGCTAACTTTTTAGCCAATGCAGTGGCAGTTGCCACCTTATCGACCAAGGGTGATTTCGCGGAGCCCTTAGTTGAAAATGAAAGCATCGCAACTTTTGGTTCAATATCAAACACTTGAGCTGTGTGGGCTGATTGTATTGCAATTTCAGCCATCGTGTCCGAATCAATGTCAATGTTAATGGCAGCGTCCGCAAATACATAACGCTCTTCGCCTTTTTGCATAATGAATGCACCAGAGATACGTGATGAGCCAGGCGCCGTTTTAATGATCTGCAACGCAGGACGAACTGTATCACCAGTTGGATGTACTGCGCCTGACACCATACCGTCAGCTTTGCCAGTATAAACCAGCATTGTCCCAAAATAGTTAACATTTTGTAGCCATTTGGCAGCTGTCTCAGCGTCTGTTTTCCCTTTGCGCCTTTCGACAAGTGTCGCATTTAATTTTGCCAATTCATTCTCATCATATGAAGCAGGATCAATCGTCTCTATGTTCGACAAATCAAAGTTATGGGCTTGGGCAGTTTTTGAAATTTCCTGTGCATCCCCCAATAATATTGGCTCGATCAAATTATCAGCTGCTAATCTGATAGCTGCGCCCTGGATACGGGGATCTTCACCTTCCGGAAATACAATTGTCTTATTTTGACCGGTAATTTTATTTTTTAATTGCTCAAAAAGTTCCATAAATTCCTCCAAATTCGCTGCTACGAATTAATTATTTACAATTTAATTGTAACAGACAACTACACAAAAGTCTGTGTATTTAGCAATATTTGTGAATTTATTCACTCATTTCAGCCAATCAATAGGTTGTCGCCCCTTAGCAACTAAAAAGTGATTTGCTTTTGAGAACGGTTGACTTCCAAAAAAGCCACGGTAAGCTGATAGTGGGCTTGGATGGGCACTCATTAAGACGAGATGCTTAGACTCATCAATAAATTGACGTTTCGATTGGGCAAACTTTCCCCACAAAATAAAAACTTTCGGTGCATCATCTTCAGAAGCAATTTGGATCAAACTGTCCGTCAACGGCTCCCAAATTTTCCCTTGGTGCGCATTAGCCTGCCCTTCTGGAACTGTTAAGACAGCATTTAGTAGCAATACACCTTGTGTGGACCAGCTGGTTAAATCATGTGATTGACGAGGCCCAACATCTGTCGAAAGCTCTTTTAAAATATTCTGTAAGGAAGGTGGTGCTGGCACGTTTTCAGGAACTGAGAAGCTCAATCCTTGGGCCTGACCAATATTGTGATATGGATCTTGCCCCATGATGACCACTTTCGTCTCAGGCAAAGGTGTTTTCTCAAGAGCAGCAAATATATTTTTTTGCTGTGGAAAAATATGAGCATCTTCCCGGTAAGTTGATTGAATAAACTGCGCGACTTGTTTTAAATACTCAGGATTTAACTTGGCTTTAACAGCTGGTGCCCAAGTTGTATGTGATAATGGCATTTTCTTCTTCTTTCGTGATAAACTTGTAATTGAATACGAGGTTTGCAAATGACAAAATATTACTTACGTCAACGACATAGTATTAATGATGGCGTCAACATTGTTTTCGACCAAGATTTTAAAGCGTCTTATTTAGTGTCTGGCCGTTCTGGTAAAAAATCTGACGAAATTCAAGTTCAAGACATGTCCGGTCGCGTTTTGGTGCGCATCCGCCAAACATCTTATGGTATTATACCAAGATTTACCCTCAACTACCGTGGGCATATCGTCGGGTCAATTAGTTTTACACTAGGCCATATTAGTGACTTTGTTTATGTTCGACATTTAAGCTGGTTAATATCTGGTAATTTCATTGCAAATCGATACTTCATATACCACAATACCAAAAAATTGCTTAGTGTGAAACCGGAAAATCGACCAGATGGTCTATATAATCAATTGAATGTCACATTTGATGCTCAGGCTCCTGTTCATATTGCAATTGCAGCGTTACTCGATATTTGGGGCGTAAAATCAAATCCATTAAAACACTTTAACTGGCTCAAAGGGCCAAATAACTTATCCTATCGCTCAACATACACAAAATAAAAAAGCATGATGTCTCAATTAGCGACTCATGCTTTTTTATATTAAATCATCTCCAAGTGCAATTGTTGTGGCTTTGCCCAACCCATTTTACGCATGAAACGATAACCAACAAATGAAACAATCACGGGAACACCTACACCGATAATCATGTAAGCAGCAAATGCAGCAGGATTTGAACCAGCCAATGCCAACGGAACGATAAATGAATTAAATCCAATACCAGCCATTGAGAAAGGTGCAGTAACATTAAACGCGATTGTTGCGATTGGTGCAGCAATTGCTGCGCCAATCATTGGTGGAATAATCAAGGCAGGATTTTCAGTCAAATTTGGAAATTGAATTTTTGGTGTAACAATACCTTGAGCAATTGTTGCGCCAATTTTATTTTCATGAAATGACATTGCAGGGAAGCCAACGAATACAGCCGTTGTACCGATTAAGATTGCTCCTGCAGCCTCTGGTGAAGTTACACCTGTTGCACCAATTGCCACAGCTAAAGCTGCTGCGGAGGCTGGTGTCATGGTCATTGCACCAAAGGCCATTGCAACAATGGCTGTACCAATAATTGGATTAACTGCAACACTCGAAGCAATAAACTTTCCGATTGCGACCAATGCCGGTGTCGTAACAGCTGCCAAGTAGTACCCTGACACCGTGCCAACAATTGTGGTCGCCGCTGGTACAATAACCATATCTAATGGTGTCTTACCACTCAACCACTTACCAAACAATACGGCAATCACACCAGCCATAACAGCTGAAATTGGTTGTCCAGTGGTCATTATGGCTGAACCAGCAGCTTGTGCACCAGCGTATCCGGTTGCTGTTACACCCTCCACGGCTTTATCTGTGAAGAAAACAGCGTTGGCACCAACCGCTGAGGCAGCCATCGCACTAAACATAACCATTGTATTCGTTTTCATTTGTGATGCAATCGCGGCGCCAAATGCTGCTGGTAACATAATTTTAGTGATTGCACCCATTTGGACCATCGGTGCCCAGTGGATGAATCCTGCAATCGTCTGCAGCAACAATCCCATACCCAAGGTAACCAAAATGGCGTTTGAGACAGCTGCACTGACTTTATAAACAGTGTCACGAACTGACTCTTTTTCTTGAGCTACTTTTTCTTTAATTTGATCTGTATCAATTTTATGTTGTGGTGTAATTGCGTTTTGTGCCATGTTATTTCTCCTGTTTAATAACTTAATTCCAATATGAGCTACTAACAATCGTTGAGAAAAATAAAACGTCCCAACGATTGCTCGTTAGGACGTTTCCTACCTAACCAGCTACTCTGACTCTTTTAGTAAAGTCTAGTAGCTGATTATTGCTCAAATAACAACCTACTAGACTCAAATGAGAAGGAGGTTGAGGAGGAGTGCGTTATTTTGATGTGCTTGTACATTTTTAGCCATGATGCGTCTCCATTTTTTGAGCGAATTACTCGCTTGTTTCTATGAGTAATAATATACCCTAATAACATTTATATGTCAATACTTTTTTATAAATCTAATAAAACTCTCCAAAACTATAGTATAATAAACAAGGAGGAAAAATATTATGAAACAGATATTTCAATTTATTGGGGCCGTGGTTACAGCGATTATTGGGCTGTTAATTTTGATTCCTGTCATTTTAACAATTATTGGCGTAGCAGTTCCGGTCGTACTTAGCATTATTGGCATTGCACTCTTCGTTGCCTTAATTATAGCTGCTGTTGCTGGCATTATTGGCTTAGTTGCATTTTGGCGTTTCAGAAAAAATATCAAAGATAACGAATTTGAGTTTGTTAGAAATGGTAAACATTTCAACATACATATTAGTAAGGACGGTACCAAGGTAAACCATCGACGTGATGTAACAAATGACGATGAAGATTAAACTAGCGCAATATGCTCAGCAATTTTCTGACAGCCCAGATACGTTGGTTAAAATAAATGCAGCTCGTAAGGCATTACAGTCCCTTGCTCAGCATACTTTACCCGAAAACCCCCTACCTCAGCTTAGTTTTTCTAGTCAAGATATTCTATCCGATTTACGACTGATGCCTCTTGATGATTTACTTTCTGAATTTCGACAAACAATTATTAAGTCTTTTGGCGTCTGGCATTTGCCAAATAAGCTTTGGTTATCGGATTTAAATCAATTTATTGATGGCCGACGAGTTTTAGAAATCATGTCAGGAAATGGCGTTATTTCTAGCCAATTGCGCCTTTTTGGCAATAACGTCATCGCAACAGATAACTTCGACTGGCACGGTCAAGATATACAGCATCCTGATTTATGGACAGAAGTTATCTGTTTAGATGCATTGGAAGCTATAAAAGCAATGTCCTATGATGTGGTTATTCTAAGCTGGGCACCTGATACAGATGAAACGGACTGGCAAGTTCTACAAGGCCTACGTGCGCAACACTTTAATGGTGATTTTATTGTCATTGGTGAAAAAAATGGCGCAACCAATTCACAATTATTTTGGCAGAATGCAAAACTAGCACGCCCCAAAAAATTAAATCAACATCATCAACCATTTGATTTTATTAGTGATCAAGTTTGGTTAGTACAATAAAAAAACGATCTGGCGATAGAAATTATCACATGATCGTTTTTTATTTGTACTTTTCTTCTAAGCCGCTCATCCAGTGACCAGCCCATACACCGAGGATGAATAAGATAAAACTTATAAATCCGCTCATTATGTTAAAGCCACTATAATCAGCGACTGGTGGAATAACAATTAAAAGCGTTGACACCACAACAATACCTAAAATGAAATGGTATACCTTAGCATAATAGTGATGTAAAAGATAGTTCATTAATTTTGAAAAAAGGATTAATGTCAACATACCACCAAGTGCTATTGGCAAAAATACACTTATATCAGCACGTTTAAATCCGGCTAACATTGGGTCAAATAATCCTAGGTATAGCAACAGGTTTGATGGACTTAATCCCGGGACAATAACGCCTAACGCGATTAGTGCCCCCGCCAACATCCAAGAAAAGAAATTAATTGGCATCGTCCCAAAGATGGCCGTCATATTATATAGGAATAATCCACCAGCAACTATTGTGACGATGAATAATATCCAATCGCTCGGGCTCCGCCCATGCTTGCCACTTTCCTTTGTCAGAGCTGGTAAAGTACCAACAATGGCACCAGCAAACCCCCACAAAATAATTGCTTTATATTCAACAAGCAAAAATTCTAATGGTCGGCTTAATAAAATAATACCAGCGATACCACCCAAACCCACTGGTAGAAAAAACCAAAAATCTTTCTTAAAATTCTGCCTCAAATGCGCCATGAAGTTCAGCATTCGTTCGTACAAGCCAAGAATTGCTGCTAATACGCCACCGGATACACCAGGAAGAATAAACCCTAGAGCAATGAATATCCCTTTGAAAAAGCGTATAAACCACTCTTTAATGTTACTATTGTTCATCAGTAGCACCTCAATATAATGTATATTATTGTTCTAAGTATTTTACGGCATACTGCCAATTACACTAAGCTTAAAAAAACTTAATATTCCATTAAAGCTAGGAATGGCACTTCACCAGCTTTCATAATTTTTTCACGGCCTTGCAAGCTTTCTAATTCTATAATAAAAGCTACACCAGCAACGATGCCACCAAGTTTTTCAATAATTTCACGTGTAGCATTAATAGTGCCACCTGTCGCTAGTAAATCATCAACAATCAGCACACGTTGTCCTGGCTTAATAGCATCTTTATGAATTTCTAACTCATTAACACCACCATACTCTAATGTGTATGATGCTGATACAGCTTCACGAGGTAATTTGCCACCTTTACGAGCTGGAACAAAGCCGATATTCATCGCATACGCCAGCGGAGAACCTACAATAAATCCACGTGATTCAGGACCAGCAATTAAATCAACGTTTAAATGTTTAGCAAAATCAGCAATAGCATCTACTGCTTGCTTATAGGCCACACCATCACCCATCAATGGTGAAATATCACGAAAACTAACACCTGGTTCGGGGTAATCTTCAACTGTTGCAACAAAATCATGTAAATCTACTGTCATTCTAAATCTCAGAGCTATCGCTCATACTTTCTTTTTAACGATTTGCCAAATACTTTTGGTATGTTATTGACGTGGTTAAGGGTTTTTGTGCTGCTCCCGAAATAATTGTAACAAATCCATTGGTAACATGCACGAATCCTAATTCAATAAATACTTGAATCATAATATTCAAATCGTTCTTATTGATATTTAACTGTTTCGCTATTTTATCCAAGTTCTGCGCAAAATTTAGATCCTGATGTGCGTAAATGAATTTATATACTTGAGCAAAAAACTTTTTATGAGCAGCATTTTCATCAGTTGCCTCTGATGTATTAATAGCAGTTAGTAGAAGCTGTATCGTTTTGCGCCCACGGAAATAATTAATACCCAGAGTCGCAGCAAATGATATCCCTACTGGATTAGCAACCATAGGCACCCAATCTGGATGGTTAAAGCCAACTGCTTCAACATTATTTTCTAAAGCTAACTTAATATGTTGCTTTAAGTTTCCCATGGTTGTTACTTTATTAATTTTTGGTTGCTGCAATCCAAACACTGGTTGCTGATTTCCAGTACCGAAAGGTTCAAGCAGGCGTAGTTCTTCATACGTTTCAGTGCTGATTTCATTAACCGACAGTGTCGTATTAATACTAATCGGCTTGGCATGAATTTGTAATTTAGCTGAGTTCAAACGAACTTGCTCTTTTAATACATCTAGTTGCTCTGGGGAAATAGCTAGTCCTAGTGCACTGGCATGCCCACCAAACGTATCATACAAATCGTGAAAGGTATTCATAAATTGATAGAGGTCAAAATCACCAAAAGTCCGACCAGATCCTTTATAAACACCATCCGTTAAACTTAAAACAATTGTTGGTTTTTGTAATAGTTCCACCAATCGACTAGCCACAATACCCAAAATTCCTTGATGCCAATCTTGACCAGCAATAACCAAGACTTGATCATTTTTGTACTCGTCTGACAAAGCCATTTGTTTTGCAGACCCAAATACCTCTTCAACAATTTCTTGACGTTGCGCATTAATGGCCTCAACTTCAGAAGCAATGGCAGTTGATTCTTCTGGATCTTGACTTAACAAAAGTTGTAGAGATAAGCTAGCATCCCCTAATCGACCAACAGCATTTAAGCGAGGGGCAATCTTAAATGAAACGGTTTCTGAAATAACTGGTTCATTATCTTTCTTACCCGCATTTTTCAAAACTGCGGTTAGACCCGGACGTGGCGAAACATTAATTTGTTTCAATCCCCATGAAACTAGAACCCTGTTTTCGTCAGTCAAAGACACCATATCAGAAATTTCACCTAACGCAACGAGATCCAACAACTCAGTTGGTAGCTCTGTTTGATCCTCAACTGGTTGCCCTTCATTTAATAATGCTTGGGCAACTTTGAAAGCAACACCAGCGCCAGATAAATCACCAAATGGATACTGGCCTTTTGGATGTCTTGGGTGAATAACGGCATAAGCGTTTGGCAATGTGGCAGGCATTTCGTGATGATCAGTAATAATGACATCAATACCTTGACTCATCGCATATTCAACAGCTTCTTGACCACTAACACCGTTATCTACTGTCACAATCAATTGTGCACCATCAGCAATAAGTTTTTTATACGTATCAATATTTGGCCCATAGCCATCTGAAAAGCGATTAGGTATGTAAGGTGTTACATCTGCCCCCAATACTTCTAAGGCTTCAACCATAATTGCTGTACTAGTGACACCATCCATATCATAATCACCGTACACAACAATCTTTTC
Source organism: Leuconostoc sp. XM4 (assembly GCF_055698815.1). Taxonomy (NCBI): domain Bacteria; kingdom Bacillati; phylum Bacillota; class Bacilli; order Lactobacillales; family Lactobacillaceae; genus Leuconostoc; species Leuconostoc sp. XM4. Next base: position 1,455,012 of record NZ_CP134507.1, read on the forward strand.
ACCACCAAAAGCTGCGTCCTGTAGACGCTCAATGGTTCTATCCATATCATGAAGTAACATGGGATCATGCAATTGTTCTACACTTGGTTGTAGATATTTAAAAGCTGCTTCTGAATCTGTATAACCCCTTTGAGCCACAATTGTTGACATAAATTGACTAATATTTAGTTGTGCGCTTAACTGCCGAACAACCTTTTCACTTGGTTGTGGCAGAATGTTCCAATTATTTTGATTCATTACTATCTTTCTTAAAAGGAATATCAATAATGTCAAAGTCGCGTGCCACATACGTGTTAGCAAAGTTGCGACGGACATCGTGTATTAATTCTTTAACCATCGGCCCAATATAGCGAGCTGAAAGATGTGTCAATACTAATTTGTTTACATGTGCCCGACGAGCCACACTTGCAGCATTTGCACTTGTTGAATGGGCATGGGCTTTGGCCATTTTCGCCTCTTCTTCGCTTGAACCATAGGTACTCTCATGCACCAGAACATCGGCATTTTTTGCTAACCACTCTACATTATCATTAGGACGAGTGTCTAAAATGAAAGTTACTATACGACCTTTTTGGGCTTTACCAATGAAATCATGACCATTAACGATACGCCCATCTGGTAGTGTAACTGTTTTTCCTGCTTTGAGTTGTCCATATACTGGTCCAGAAGGAATATTTTCCTGCTTTAGTTTATCAACTAATAGTTCGCCTGGATGATCTTTCTCTATCACACGAAATCCCCAGGTCTCAATACGATGACGCATTGGTGCGGCAACAACTTGAAAAGTATGATCTTCAAAGATGACACCTTCAGTTAAGTCAACATACTCAATTGGATACGATAGACGTGTTTCGGAAATTCGTAGTGCCGTTTGAACAAATTCTTTAACACCCTTAGGCCCATATATAGTTAAGGGCTCATTTTTATCAGCACCTTGAAAGGAACGTGAGCTTAAGAATCCCGGCAATCCAAATATATGATCACCATGCAAATGTGTAATAAATATTTTTTCAACTTTACGTGGTCGCAAAGTGGTTTTTAAAATTTGATGTTGCGTTGCTTCACCAACATCAAAAAGCCACACAGCATTGCGTTCGTCTAAGAGGCGAAGCGCAATACTTGTAACATTTCTAAATTTAGATGGTTGGCCAGAGCCAGTCCCGAGAAATTCAAGTTGCATTCATTTTACCTACTGAGCGCTTTCTTAATAACGTTCATAACTAGTCAATTATAACAAAAAATGAGCGTTTCCGCTCACTTTCATATCATTTAAATTGAATTTATCTTAAAATATATTGGTTAAATTCAATTCCACTTATCAGCTTTAAATTGCAAGCGTTGTGCCATTTCTAGTGCTTCTCGTTCTGGATCCTTCTTGTAAAAATCCTGGTGATACTCTTCTGCTTCATAAAATGGTTTGGCGTCTTCAATTTTCGTCACGATGGGTTCATCAAAACGATTTGAAGCTGCTAATGCGGCTCTAGATTCTTCAGCAATTTCACGTTGTTCAGGACTATTTACAAAAATCACTGGACGGTAGTTATCACCGCGGTCTTGGAATTGACCCATTGCATCAGTTGGATCAGTCTGTTCCCAATATATTTCGACTAGTTCACGATAACTTATTTTTTCGGAATCAAACCAAATTTTAACAGCTTCTGTGTGTCCTGTAGTATGTGTTAGTACTTGCTCATAAGTTGGATTTTCAACATGACCACCAGTATAGCCTGAACGAACCTTTTCTATGCCATCCAAAGAATCAAATGGTTGAACCATGCACCAAAAGCAGCCACCAGCAAATATTGCAGTTTCTATTGCCATGTTATTTCTCCTTACAAATTAAAAGTAAAAGCAGTTACACTCATTTTACTTTAATTAAGATTAAATTTCAAAAGTTTCCTGTTTTTTAGCTAACTTTGTTCGCTCAATATCTTCTTTAGCGTGAATTAATCTTGTTACCAGAGCATTAAATGGCATAGCTACATCATGTTCAGATCCTAATTTAGCGAAGTAACCGTTTAAAAAATCGATTTCTGTATGTTTACCAGCTTTAATATCTTGATACATTGATGGGTAATGATTTCCAGCATTTTCAGGTCGTATGAGTAAGGCTAAATCCTTCATGATCGCGTTTACATCAACGTTAATTCCTTCTAACTCACCAATTTTTTTTATTTCATCCAGAATATTTAGTGATAAATCCATACCATTTCCAGCCATACCGAACTCTGCAATATTTGCATCTAACAAAACTGTTAACGGGTTAAGGACAGAGTTAATTCCCGCTTTATGCCAAATTGCTTCAATGACATTTTGAGATAATGTCACATTGAGACCAGCCTTATTCAGAGCCGATACAATTGGTTTAGCGTTAGCCTCACCGATTGCCTGTAATTTGATGGACCCAGTTCCCGTCACGCGAATTTCACCAGGATTAATTAATTCTGATGTCCACAAAGTCACACCAGCCAAAATTTGATTGCGATTAACATGCTTTTCCATGACCTCAATATTACCAAGACCATTAGAAAGAACCAACAGCTTGGTATTCTTAGTAATAATGTGCTTGATATCTGTTAACATCATATCTAATTGAGGGGTCTTCGTTAACAAAATAATAAGGTCAAACTTACCATCAATTTCTTTAGCTGTCATAACAGGAATATAATATTTTTTTGTTGCCCCATCATCTTGATGCACTGTTAACCCATCTGTGCTTATGGCAGCAATATGTGCAGCCCAGCCATCAATTCCTGTAACTTCATGGCCAGCTTGTTGTAACATCACACCAACTCGAGCGCCTAAAGCACCAAACCCTGCTATTGCTATTTTCATAATTTTAGAAGCGTGAGTAATCAGGTATTTATTCACAATACCTGAAATAGCTAAACGCATTTCCTCCATATCTGTTTGCTAGTTCTGTTACTTTTTCTCACAAAACTTTTTACTGTTCTTCATTCTTTATATTATCCAGCAAATTCCGCTCTTGTTGCGTTAACTGCCGCTTTTCTAATAAATCAGGTCGGCGTAAATAAGTACGGCGCAATGACTCCTTTAATCGCCACTCAGCAATTTTGGCGTGATTACCACTAGTCAAGACTTCCGGAACCATTCGTCCCCGAAAATCAGCTGGTCGTGTGTACTGCGGAAATTCTAACAAACCATCTTCAAAAGAATCTCCCTCAGCACTTGCTGCATTACCTAAAATTTCGGGTAGAAAACGTACTGTGGCATCGATAATAACCATCGCGCCGAGTTCTCCACCTGTCAAAACATAGTCACCTAGTGAAATTTCATCATCGACTAATTCTCGAATGCGCTCATCATACCCTTCGTAATGACCAGCAACAAAAGTTAAATGGTCATAAGTAGCTAATTCTTGGGCAACTTCGTGGTTGAACTGTCTACCTGCTGGATCCAGCAGGATCACACGTCCTTTGCCACCAGCTTGCTTTTCAACAGAGGCCATCGCATCAAATATTGGTTGTGGTGTTAATAACATGCCAGCGCCGCCACCAAATGGATAATCATCTACGTTATTATGCTTATTTTCGGTGAAATCTCGAAAATCAGTCACTTGAAAGTCTAACGCCCCTTTATCAATCGCTTTGCCAATAATTGATTGGCGCATTGGTGCAAACATGTCGGGAAATAAGCTTAAAACATCTATTCTCATTAATCTAATAACCCTTCTAAAGCGTCAATTGTAATTAATTTGGCGTCAACATCAACTGATTTAACAACATCATCAATCATAGGAATCAAGGCATCTGATTGACCGTCACGTTGAACTATCCAAACATCATTCGCTCCTGTTTCCATAATTTCCTTGACAACACCGATTTTGTTACCATCCAAATCAACCACAGTGCTATCGATAATTTCATCGTAATAGTACTGATCGTCTTCTAATTCTGGACGAGCTGTACCTTCAATATAAACATCATCACCTTTATATTTTTCAATTTCATTAATGTTGGTTACGCCAACAAATAAAACCAACCACATGTTTTTATGTAGTCGTGATGACTGCACTTTGACAGGGATACGTCCCTGTTTTGTATCAATAAATAGATCTGCTCCCTTTTTGAAGCGATCTTGAGCAAAATCAGTAATCGCCATGATTTTCACTTCACCACGAATACCATGTGTGTTTACGATTGTGCCAACTTTAAAATAATTTTCTGTATTAGTCATAAGTCTATTGTATCAGGTTTTACAAACGGAAATACAAAAAAAGTGCGTCATAAAATCTCACTGACGCACTGTTTCTCACTTCTCTAATAGGTTTTCTAATACTAATAATTTTCTTTTAATGTCAGTACCGTATCTATACTTACCCGCACCACCACTCTTAGGTAAGATATGATGACAGGCATTAATAATTGGAATAGGATTTTTACCAATCGCTGTCGCTACAGCGCGAACAGCAGTGGGATGATTAATCTTTTTTGCGAACTGCTCGTACGTTAATAATTCATGACAGGTATTTAGGGCCTGCCATACCTCTCTTTGAAAGGCAGTGGACTTAAGGTACCCAATCTTAATCCGCGAGAAATCAATCTTTTCACCAGCAGCATACGCTCGAAAAAGACTTGTTTCTGGCAATACTTGCTGTTCTAATTCATATTCTGGAAAGTCATTTAAAAATTCGCTAACACCATCATCAGCTAGACTAATGCACACAATTTGATCATTCTTTTTAAATAATGTTAGTTTACCGTTTAAAAAAGAGATTGTTTCATATTTTATCATTACTTCACCATGACATTTTTGTGTAAAACCCAATAAGTAATATTTATTGTCTATTTTACACTAATTACTCGACCGACATTCAAAGCAATTAATTGTGGATCACCAACCTGATAACCAACATATTCCCGTTGAAGTGCTTGTTGATACAAATGAAGCTGTCCCTTGTATCGTGCCTGCAATTTAGCCAAGTCTTCATCTATTTGAATATTCCGAACAAAATCAGTTTTATAATCAAACAACGTGACTGTTCGTGATGCTTCATCAACAAAATACCCATCAATAATACCATGAATTAACACTGGTGCAGAATCCTCTAGTGTGTCATAAATATCATTGGCTGGCATAATCATAGCAAAAGTAGCTTCCCTGTGCAACGTCTTCTGGTGAGCAATGATTTGTTTGGCAAAGTCGGATTGCAAAAATGCAAGAATCTCATCAATTTCAATTAGTGGTGCCACGCTAGGCAAAATTCTTTTATTTTCAACCAATTCGTCACGTAATTTTTCTATGCTCTGTACTGTATTAATTTTGGTAAAATCAATCAACTGTAAGATCAAATGTGTTGCCGTTCCTACCGCAGAGCTTGATGGTTTTTGCGAACCATCATTCATGAAATCTGGTAAAGGTAACTCGTCAACCTTCAAAACATTAGCAGGTTGTAACTGTCCATTTTCAGTAATAACGGCCGTCTGCATTTGAGCAAGATCCGGGTCCTCAAAGATTTGTTTGATTTCACTCACAGATTGATACGCCGCTGTTTGTGTTGCTTGTAAGTTAGCATATTGATAGTTCAAAATTGTTTTAGCTCGATCAAAATCCATCGGCGAATAGGTTCCATCCTCAACTAATTCACTCCCTTCAGCACTCGCTATTGGTGCATGAATTTCGTTTTGATTCGTGAGTGTAACAGCCACCTTTCCTGTTAATGGTGTTTCAGATCCCACCAACCTTGGTAATTGACCATCACCAAGCCAATCCTCTAGTACTTTATTTTTTGTACGAGCTAAACTCATAATAGTCCATTTTAGATATGAATCGGCTTGTAAGCGCAAAAATTCTGGTAAAAACTGCCCATTGGCGTTCTTGGATTGCTGCCACAAAGATTTTAATGATTGGTTCCCTGCTTCTCCCTTGACTTTAACCGAACCAACGATATACAATTGCTGTTCAGCTCTCGTCAGGGCAACGTATAAGAGGCGCATTTCTTCAGACCAACTCTGTCGCTTTAACGCCTGCTGCACTACAAGCTTTTGTAATGTAGGTATCATAACCAAAGCATCTGGTTGAATATACTCTAACCCTACACCTTCATTTTTTTGAATCAATAGGCCGCCCTTTAAATCCTGGGTATTAAATGATTTATCAAATTCTGGTAAAAATACAATTGGAAATTCTAATCCTTTTGATGCATGGATGGTCATAATCCTTACAGCTTGAGCATCCGTTTCTTGTGCTGCTTCGCCTAAATCGCTGTCACCAGACTGCAACTGTTCAATATATCTAATAAAACGGAACAAACCGCTATGCGTATTATTTTGATAGGTACGCGCATATTCGTATAACGCATGCAAATTTGCTTGTCTTTGTGCACCTCCCGGCATACCAGCAACGTAATCAAGCCACGCCGTATCATCATAGATAGCCCAGATTAATGCTACTAAATCGTTTTGTGTCGCAATTGCATGCCACTTTTCAATTAAATTGAGGAAATTTTGCGCTTTTTGATCTTGTTGCGCGTAAGCTTGCAACGCTGTCCAGTAATCATGCATTTTATCTGCAATACGAATTGCCGCCAACTCATTCTCATCAAAGTTAAAAACTGGGGAACGTAGCACCGCGGCTAATGGAATATCCTGATGTGGATTATCTATGACGCGCAATATATCGAGCATCAGATACACTTCCATCGTCTGAAAATAATTACCGACACCTTCAACTTGAACGGGAATTCCCGCCGCACGTAAGGTTGACACAAGGTCAATATAGCCCGACTTAGCTCGTGTCAAAATGGCAATATCACTGTACTGCACTGGGCGAAGACCGGCTGGATCAGCTTTACGATCGAATATTGAAGTTTCACGTAGCTTCAGTATTCTTTCGGCTAGCAAAGCATATTGGGCCTGCCTTTTCTCAAATACTTCCGTATCGGTTTCCAAATCTTCTTCAGCGTCTTCGACAATAATGTCCATATGAAATACAGCAGGTACATCATCTGGATAAGCGGCTTTCGGAACTAGTTTTGCCTCACCCGCGTAGGCAATATCTCCAAGTGTTTCATCCATTATTTGCGTAAAAATCAAATTCGTAATATTGGTGACGTTGTTTTGCGATCTAAAATTATCCGCTAAATCAATACGAATATCATCGCTTTCTTTTTTCGCAAATTGTTTATACTTGTTTGTGAACAGAGATGGTTCTGCTTGACGAAAGCCATAAATACTTTGCTTCACATCCCCAACCATATACATATTATGCCCGTTCGAGACACTAGTTAACAGAGTTTCTTGTAATTGGTTGATGTCTTGATATTCATCAACTAAAATTTCATCAAATTGCCCTTGGATTGTTTGTTTGGTAACATCATCTGATAGTATTGCTAACGCCAAAGTTCCTAAATCGGGGAAATCAAGTAATTTTTCTTCGCGCTTGGTCCTTCTAAATGATTCTCGGAATGCTTGCGTTACGAGAATTAGCGTATCAATTAGCTTATAAGATTCTTTTTGCACTAGTTGCCATGACTTTTCATCGAGTGCAAAATAAGATGTTATCAATGAATTCATTTGCGATTTGACGCCAACAACCTGCCCTTTAATCTGTCGAGCCACTTCAAGCGTGGCTGACAAATCCGGATCTTCTTTGATCGCTTTTGTTTGAGAATTAATCTTACCACTTGGTGTGTCTAAAATAGCTTCCCGAAGTTCATCCCAAGGTCCAACCATCGCTTTGTCTTGGATTAATAATAAATAATCTTGGAACTCAAGAAAAGCATCTTGTGTTTTTTTGAGTTCATCAATTCCTGTAATAATAAGTTGTACTTCTTCAACTTTTTTAATCAGATCCTTAATAATTTCTAGGATAATTGGCCGAATACTGCGTACATATAACGCTGTTGCTGTCAGTGGTTCCCCCGTCACTTCATAAGGTTCACGTAGCTTCTCTAACCATTCATTTCCGTCAGCGCGGGCTTCTGCAAAATCTGATAACCTTAAAATGATTTTCTGTAACTGGTCATCTTGATTTGGATTACCAAAATTATTTACTAATGTTAAAAACTGCTCATGATGAATGTTATTTTCATCATAAAAATCAGCTAAAACATCAGCTAAAACATCTTGTTGCAATAATTTACGTTCAGCCGTATCTGACAATAATCGAAACTGTGGGTCTAACCCAATGACGTGGTAATACATTTCAATAATTCGTAAAGCATACGCATCTATGGTTGAAATGTTCGCTGCTGGTAATATCAAGAGTTGCTCTTGTAAAAAGCGTTTTTGACTTTCATCAGCTACCTTTAAACGTTTTTCAATAGCGACTTCTAAACGTTCCCGCATTTCTTTTGCAGCAGCGTTTGTGAAAGTTACAATTAAAAATTTTTCGACACTCACACCACTTAAAATTTTTTGAATGAGACGCTCAATTAAAACAGTCGTCTTTCCCGACCCGGCTGATGCAGCAACTAGAATATTATGACCCTTTTCTTCAATTGCACGTTGCTGATTTTTTGTGAATTTGGTTGCCATTAATCTTGACCACCTTTCAATAATTTAATGATTGTGTTTTTATCAGCTGGCGACTGCACTTTATAAGCATCACCCAAAGCACGATCAAAACGGATAATATCAAGATAAGGAGAATAAGTCAATCCACCTTCAACTGGCATAATTGGAAAATACCCAGACAAAATGAGATCTCCCGCAGTAATAATATTTTCACGATTACGCTGTAGTAATAAAGCAAACTCATCTGGATCAACTGCGTCTACACCAATCTTTCCTAACGCACCGTTTTTCAGTAATACTACTGGATAGTGAGCTGATTTTTCTTGTGGTTCTAAAGTTGTCAGCGCAGAAACATACGCTGGCTCAGAAATAAAAAGACCACGATACTTAAAAGTTTCTGGTATTAATTTGCCAGTAAATAGCGCATTAAGATCTGTTTTATCCGTTATTTTGGTTTTTTCTGGAGATATTTTGGCAAAAAAAGCACCTCCAATAGCCGCGACACCAAGCTTTTCTGCGCTTTGTTGGGCAGCGTCCCAATAAGTTAACAATTGCATTTGCAAACCATCGTAAGCTTGACCCCAGTTAAAGGTTTTGCCATTTGATTTATAATCAATGATTGTACCGAATTCGCCATTTACATCTTGCTTATCAAAACGATCAAGTTTACCACGCACTTGCATACGTGCAAAAGAAAGTGGTGGTAATGACTCCTTTGAAAAACCAAATAGTTGCTCAACTGCTTCTGGTTTGCTCGTATTTTCTCGTGCCGCAGCTTGTAAATTCAGTACTAGCGTTTCACAGACACGTGTCAAATAGTTTGTAGTTGCCCGCATTTTGCCAGAGTCATTTAATATTTCAAACGCTGGTAACGCTAATTGACTCTGCATATGTTGTCGCACTAAAGCACGTAATTCATCCCCAGTGATATCGCGTAAACTTTTATTTTTTACAATTAATTCATGGAGCACATTTTCAAAAACCGCATGATAAAGCGTACCAGTTTGAGCCACATTCAGTTCGTTCGTTGCGCGCTCTTGCAACTTCAAACCGTACTGGAGAAAATAAGCAAATGGATTACTATAATAACTTTCCAACTGTGATATAGAGACGTTTAGTCGTTCACCAAACAAAGCCGAGATAAATTCTGGCTTTAATTTTGTAGTATTATTTTGATAATTTGGTGCTGATAACACACGTTCAAGTCTATCTTGCATTGTATTGGAAATAACATTTTGGACGGCTTTAAAAGCTGCTGTCTGGCCGTAAACAGGTAAAATTTTAACCAAATCAGACAAAGTTGCTCTTGCTGTCCCAACATATTGCTTTAATAGCGATGCCGCGCTACTTGGTATACTACCGATTACCTCTACTTCACTATTAAATGTATCTACTAATCGTTTGAAAAACGGTGACATTTCTGCTAGTTGTCCACTTGGTTCCAAAATTGGGTAAGAAAGTGTTATTGACCCGATGGAGCTCATCAAACTTCCATAAAAAAGAAGGTTTTCTTCTGCCATCTGCTGTTGTGCAGTGTTTTGCAAATAACGCGGATTAGTTCCTGACTGCAAAGCAGGTTGCACAATTGATCGCTCAGCATCATTGATCAGCGCTGCATTTTTTACTTGTGCTGGCAAATTCTGACGTGTGCCACCAATAAAATAAAGTTGTTTATACTGCGTATTTTGAACAATTCCTGCTTCTGAAATCATTAATTGGTCCAAATTATTCGGTATACCAGAAAATTTTGCGCCAGACAAACCAGCTTGCAACGTGGTCACTATATCAGTGAGTGATACACTACGCTCGCCATCAATTTCAACCATCTCGTCTAAAGTTTTTGTCAGCATTTGCCAAACTTCTTCACTCTGCTGTGAACGAGATAAATTTCCTTGTGCAATAAAATCATCACGCTGTTCTAAAAGAGCATCGGTTACATGATATTTTTGTAACCATAACACGAGATGCGTCACCGACTGACGCAAATTTTTAGCCATTGCAAATCCGTCATCCAACTCATCAAAAGCTTCGACAATAAAGTGGCGTAGATATTCCAAGCGGTTGTTAACTTTTTCGTCTTCTGAAATTTCTGTATCATCGTCATCTCGCGTCACTTGAAAAAGTTTAAATGGTCGTGAAAAATCACGCCACCTTGATTCATATGGTCGATAAGCATATAAATAGTTATCCATGTGCGAAACGATATCAAAAAACTCGTCGTGTGAAACAATTTTATTTTCAAAAGTTGGTCGTAACAATCCTGTCTTTAAAATCGCCAACATCGTCTGATACTGAAATTTATTAGGTGCTAACAAGTTCAATATTAGCTCTACCAAGGGATGATTCATCATATTCACATCCATATCCAAAAAATATGGTAATTCAAATTGCGACATGACTGCTTCTATATGTGCTTGATACGGTGTTAAATCTCGTGACAAAATAATAATATCACGTAAATGTAATGTTGGATCATCAACTAGTGAACGCCTAATACGTCGTGCTACTTCTTTAATTTCAGTAATTGGATTTTCGGCCGCAAAAACATTCAAGTGTACCTCATCTCGTGAGCCAGTAAAATTGCGGTACTCACCTAGGCACGCCCAAGCGCCTAAAACCTGTTGCGCGGTCCTTGATAGTGGTCTCATTTTTGTAGCAGCAGTAATAGCCACTTCTTGCTGTGCAGTACGTGCTGTTATGGATAATTGTTCAACCGTTGTCATTGGTTTAAAGAACACATCACCTTCTCGTTGTTGACCCATTTTTTCAGGGTCACCGAGGATACCCATTGTCACTGGGTAAGTAGTAATTAATTGATTGACTACCATCATTTCTGCACTGGTAAACCCATTAAACCCATCAAAATAAAATGCAACGTTAGATAGTTTAAGATCAGCCAACTGTTTTGCAAAGGCAATCAATGTTTCCTGTCCTGTAATTTGATTCTCACCCATGCGAGCATTAAAATCATCAGCCACGATCGCCAAATCATGTAACTTGGCATTAAGTGTTTGTCTCAGAAATATATTATCTGCAGATTTCTCAAGAACTTCTAATAAATTTTCTGGCGTGACATTACTAGCGCGTAACTCGACCAACTGGGCAACCAATGCAGACACAAAGCCACTTTTTGTTTGCATCCGTGAGAACACTGGTAAATTATCTGATTGTTCACGTAAAATATTTGAAACAATCATAAATAATCCCGTCGGTTCGACGATATCTGGTTGCCGATCTGGTGTGTTTTTCATTAATGCCCAAGCTAAACGGGTTAATGAGTAGACTTGCAGACGACTTTGCGCATACAACTCACTGTCGTCGTTACCATTCATTATTGAAAAGCGCTGCAGTACATTGACCTCACTATCGAATTTCACATGATTAGGGACAATATAAAAAACTGTCAGCAACTTATTTTGACGAAATTGCTGTTGAATCATTGTCAACATTTCGGATCTTAAGTCATGTTGACCATTACCCATTACAACATTGAGTGACATTAACTCAATCTCTCTTCCTGAACATAGTTAATTGGTAGCCATTCTAACACGCGTTCAATTTGTTTGTTCCAATAATACCATTCGTGTGTGCCAGGTGCTGTTTCGTATGTAATATCATAATTCAATTGCTGCAAAGTTGATATAGCAACATCATTAATGGGCTTCAAAAAATCTTGTTCTCCTATCCATGCATATAGTTTTGGTCGCTTGTGACACGTCTTGGCGAGAGCTAAAATATCATTTTTAGAACCAGCAAAATCATCAAAATCGCCAAAAATTCCTTGCCAATATGAAAGCTTTTCCATATTTAAAAAGTCTTCTTGTCTCGGATTGCCTACTAATGCTCCGGAAAGAGAGGCGGCATAACTGAATTGACTTGTTCCCAAGGCCAACTTAAACGCACCGTAACCACCCATTGACAGTCCGGCTACGAAATTTTTTTCTCTTTTAGTTGATATTTGTGGAAATAAGCTAGCTACTTTTTCAGGTAGCTCACGTGCCAATGCATCAAAATAGTCCAATCCATAGGTTGTGTTAGTATACCAAGCTAAGTCAGTAGACGGCATTACAATTGCCACAGGTGTTTGCCTTACTAAACGTTCAATTGATGTCCGACGTTGCCAAATTGCATGATCACCTGACATACCATGGAGAAGGTACAATACAGGAATATCCTTCAGAGTTTCTGTTGTCCAAGTTGGGTTATGATCTGATAATTCGGGTAGAATAACATTCATCACACGATCCATACCAAGCACTTTTGAATAATAATTAACTTCTAAAAAAGCCATGTCACACCTCTTTCCATTTACTATTAATGTTATTTTAACAGAAAAAGCGCACGATTGTTCGTACGCTTTTCTAATTCCTATGACTATTTACTTTAACCCATCAATCGTTATTTTCTCGATTGTCGCAATCTTCGCATCATCTAACATATTTGCTTTGAAACTGACTTTATCGCCTTCTTTTAAGAATACAGCCTTAGGCGCATTATCTGCGTCAATCTTAAAGACAGCGGACTGTCCTTCGACCATGAAATTAACAATCGTATTTTTACCATCATTAATTAATGCAACACGTGTTACGCTACCGCTAATGGTTTTATCATACTTTTTGTTCGTTGAGTGATTGTTTGTACTATTTGAAGCTAAATCATTACGATAATCATCAAGTGCCTCTTGGGCATTATCACCATCGACGACAATGTCGTTATCAATAGCATTAATATATACGTACTTTTTAAAGATTCCCTTACTATCTAATAATGAAACAACCCATGTTGGTGTGCCATCAATATTATATAAAATTGGCATTTGTGCTACCCATTTTTTCTCGGGATATATTTTATCTGCAATGCTGATCGCACCATCTGAGTCCATTAGTCCTGAATGGGTGTCACGATAATAAGTTAATTCACCCGTTCGAGCATTAATTAATGAATAACCAAGAGCAGAATCCTGATTATTATTACCAGACGTAAAATCAGTGAAGTACAATAAGTTCCCCTTTGAATCAATTAATGGTGTGATTTGACCCGAAGCATAAACACCATTATCGGTTGGAATTTTCACATCACGTTTTGCGCCAAAAGATGTTTGGTTCCACCAACCCTTTTGATATCGACCATAAAATTCATTCATTTTATTTGCTACGGAACTTGTAATAGGTGCATCAATAAATTTTGGTGCCTTATTCGCCGCGTAAATTTTAACTTCACCAGTTTGCGCATTCAACACAGCTGTTTTAAATTCATTGAACTTCATTCGTCCTGAAACACCATATTCACGGTATAGTGTTTGAATATAATATGGTGTACCATTCTCATCAATTTCTAAATTCATATTGCCCATGCTAGCATAAGTTGGTGCTGACGCATATATTTTACGAGCAGCATCATTATTGAGATACGCCGATGGACTGTATTTTAATCGTTCCTTAACAAATTTTGGTTGTGCGTTAACATCAGTTGCACTAATAATGAAATATCCTGGAACTGATTTATTCTTTAACCATTTGAAAAAACCATTAAACTCTACTGTAGCCACATAAACATATTTACCATTAACTACTTGAGCAGTAATCCCGTCCAATTCATACATGTTTGAATTAGGAATGACGCTAAATTTTTGTTGCATTTTCCTTTTGGCAGTATCAGGTGCCAGCGCAATTGGCATATCCTTAGCGGATGTCAACAACTCCGAAGACCCTTTAGTTTTAGCTGGTATTGAACTATAAACATTGTTAATACTGGTTAGCTTTGTGACAAAAGACACAGCACCTACTGCTATCCACAAAACAAGTGGTGCTACTGCAACAAAAATATAGCGACGAAAGAAATAAGTTTTTGTACGGTCACTCACATCTTTGGCATAATTTTTGCTTCCCCAATCACGAATTTTATCAAAAGAAGCTAATCCAGCATAGCCAATTAAATTAATAATTGCTGCAACAAATGCAAATAAAATATTGACATTGATCAGTGTTGTCATATTCTTTGGCGGCAACTGAATATACAGCACAACATAGGCCAAAATAAATTCAATCAAGGTGCTCAAAATGAACCATTTTACTCTGCGATTCAACGCCACCGCAATGATATTAACAAGCAATGTTCCAATCAAAAATACCAGCGTAACATTTACAAAACTTAGTAACATATTAATTCTCCCTTATTAATGATGTTATTATCGACACACGATATTCGATAAATAAAAACAGTCGCTTCCAATTATAGAAGCGACTGTTTCGTCAGTTATATTAAACAAGTGCTAATAAATCAGCCTTCTTAGCAGATGAAGTATATGCAGTGCCTTGGGCATCCAAATATGCTTTGATTTCTGCAACAGTATTCTTATCTGTAGGCTTCTTAGCTGAAGCTTCCTTAGTTGTTGCTTTCTTAGCTGGCTTCTTGCCTGACTTTGATTCGTTGTACTTTGCCAAAATACCTGCATTGCTCAACAAGTTACGAACTGTGTCAGATGGTTGTGCACCATTACCCAACCATGACAAAATCTTTTCTTCATCCAACTTGATTTCTGCTGGTTGTGAGATTGGGTTATATGTACCAACTGTTTCGATAAAACGGCCATCACGTGGTGAACGTGAATCAGCAATAACGACACGGTAGAATGGACGCTTCTTTGCACCCATGCGCTTCAAACGAATTTTAACTGCCATTGTGGTAGTCCTCCAAATTTCTTTTGTGCTTTTTACACTTTTAATTTACTATATAATTATGCCATATACCAATATATATGTCAAGTAGCATACCTTGACATATACATTTAAAATCAGAAGGGCATTGTTTCAGAGTTACTATTCATCATTGCTATGACGCGCCGTATTAATTTCTTCACTCAAAATAATTAAATTATCTAGTGCTCGACGCGCCAACATTGAATCATGTTTACGATTTGCTGGGTTCGTAATGCCACCAAGTGTGTGTGGTGTGTTTAAATCGTTAATAATTTTTACTAATTCATCTTGCCAAATTTTAAGTTGATCATTTTCGCCCATAAGCCCTACTCCTATAAACACTTTACCCATTATTTTATCAAAATTACAACTAAATAACAAACTAATTACTAAAAACTCACCTTCACTAAACAAATAATTGCCAAACAAAAAAACATTACACATAATAAAAGTGTAATGTTTTTAATTTACTCCAAGCCCTCTGTTACAGCTTCTGGATAAAACTCGCGTATGATTTCAGCTTCATGTTTTGATAATTCTGGGAAAGCTGAATCAGCACCTAAGTCCTCATGGAACATACGATCTCGTGGAGAAACACCGCCTGTTGCATGAGCAACAGCCAACTGCCAACCATCATAATCTTTAGCATTCTCAGCGTCTTGAACATCTTGAACATGCAATTGCGATACCATTAGAAGCAAACGAACATCGGCATGCAATTCTGCTAACCAGTTTTGTTGCTCAGTCGTCAAATACATTGTCAAAGCTGCTTCAGCATTTTTACCAATCAAATCTGCTTCACGCGCTTCTTCTAATATTTTGTTAACTGCATCGCGTAACTTCATAAACACTGCCCAGTGATCAAACAGTGCTGTCGTGTCACCCAAATCCTCTACCCCAGGCATATCTGTCAAGTAAGCAAATTCAGCTGTTTCATGTGGCAAATACTCCCATACTTCTTCAGCAGTATGTGGTAATACTGGCAATAGTAATCGTACAAGATCAGTTAACGTTTTATAAAATACGGTTTGCATAGAGCGTCGGGCATGACTTGTTGGGGCTTCAACATAGACGACGTCTTTAGCAATATCCAAATAAAAGGCTGATAAGTCAACGTTGACAAAATTAATAACACGCTTGAAAATATCATTTAATTGATAATTATCATAGTCTTTACGAATATCTGCAACGAACTCATTTTCTAAAGCGTAGAAATACTGATCATGTGCAGATAAATCACTGTAAGCAATTGCATCTTTTGTTGGCTCAAAATCAGCTGTATTGGCCATCAAGAAACGCAATGTATTACGCAACTTACGATAATTTTCTGAAACTTGTTTCAAAATTTCATTTGATACAGGCATGTCTTGCGATGTATCAACAGAAATTGTCCACAAACGTAAAATTTCAACACCAAGCTTGTTGGCCACTTCAATAGGAGAAATCGTATTACCCAGTGACTTTGACATCTTGTTACCTTTACCATCAAGGGTAAATCCTTGTGACAAGATAGCCTTGTATGGTGCTACACCATTGACAGCAACTGAAGTGATTAATGAAGAATTAAACCAACCACGATATTGATCAGATCCTTCCAAATACATATCAGCTGGATAGTCCAATTGTGGACGTGTATTCAATACGCCATTCCATGAAGAACCAGAATCAAACCACACATCCATGATGTCTTCTTCCTTGGTAAATTCACCATTTGGAGAATGTTCATTAGTATAGCCTTCAGGCAACAAATCCTTAGCTTCATGTTCAAACCAATAATTGGAACCATGTTCTGCAAATAAATCGGCAACATGGCTAATGACAGTTTCATCTAAGATAGCTGTCCCATCTTCTGCATAAAAGATTGGTAATGGCACACCCCAAACACGTTGGCGTGAGATGACCCAATCACCACGATCACGAATCATATTGTGCAGACGCACCTTTCCCCATTCTGGGAAATAAGCAACTTTATCTAATTCTGATAAAATTTCACTACGGAATTTTTCAACAGATGCAAACCATTGTGGCACGGCTCGCCAAATGATAGGCTTTTTTGTACGCCAGTCAAATGGATATGAATGCGTGATTTTCTCTTTTGCCAAGAACAAGCGCGCATCGGTTAACTTATTAATCACCGTACCAACAACATCATCGTAAAACTTGCCTTCAAAATCAGGACCAGCATTAGCCGTCATAAATCCTTTGGCATCAACAGTGACATCAGCAGGCAAACCATATTTTTTACCTACATTATAATCATCTTCACCAAAACCAGGAGCAGTATGGACCAATCCAGTTCCAGAATCTAGGGTAACGTGATCAGCATTCATAACTAGCTCTTCTTGCTCACTATCCCATGGATGGTATGCAGTAATCTTATCAAGTTCTTGTCCCTTGTAAGTAGCGACCGTTTCCCATGATTCCCAGCCAAACTTAGGCGCCACTGTTTCAAGTAAGTCTGTGGCTACAACGAATTTACGGTCTTCCCCAACTGGTTTCACCACCGAATATTCAAAATCAGGACCTAAGGTAATTCCACGAGAAGCCGTCACTGTAAAGGGTGTCGTCGTCCAAACTACAAAGTACGTATCCTCATCCAAGAGACCATGACCATCTTTAACTTTGTTTGCATAAAACAAAGACGTTGAATCAATATCATGATATTCAATTTCAGCTTCAGCCAATGCAGATTCAGAAGACCATGACCAATAAACTGGCTTTGCGCCTTTAAAGATATATCCTTTGGAAACCATGGTACCGAAAACTCGAACTTGTGCTGATTCAAATTCAGGTTGTAAAGTTATGTATGGATTATCCCAATCACCTAACACACCGAGTCGCTTAAAGTCAGCACGTTGTGTATCAACCTGCTTCAGAGCAAAATCTTTCGCCAAATTACGCCACTCATGCTTTGGCATACTTTTGCGATCGTGCCCCAGCTTTGTCAATTGTTGCTCAATTGGTAGACCATGTGTATCCCAGCCTGGAACATACGGTGCATAGAAACCTGCCATATTCTTATAGCGAACAATAATATCTTTAGTAATCTTATTCAAAGCATGACCAATGTGAATATTTCCGTTCGCATATGGTGGCCCATCGTGCAAATTAAAATGTGGTTTCAATTGATTTTGGGACAATCTTTTTTGGTATAAATCCTGTGCATACCATTTTGCTTGACGCTCAGGTTCAGTTTTAGGTAGCGAACCACGCATTGGAAATCCTGTTTTTCCAAGATTTAATGTATCTTTATATTTCATTGATAAATTCTCCTTTTTATCATTTTTTAGCCATTTTAAACAAATTTATTTAAACCATAATAAATATAAAAAGCCCCTATGCTCGAAAGCATAGGGACGCAATAGCGTGGTACCACCCAACGTTTAGCAGCATAAAAATGCTGCCCTCAACTGGGGTTTAACGATCCTCACCGGCTTAGCTTACTAAATATTGATATTCAGCTAAACAAAATAGTAACTGATCTGGTCAACATCAGGGACGATCATCTCTAACCACCATGACTCGCTGCACGTATGAATGCCAACCTTGCTGTGTTACGCTTTTTATAATTATTTATCGTCTTTGTTTTGTTCTGATCCCGGAAACACTACCACAGGGCCTTGCTCCTCGCTTGACTCTGGATCCTTCTGTTCTTCATCAGGTTCAGGAATAGCTACTGGCTCAGCCTTAGCGATTTCGCCAATACGATGAGCAGTTACTTGCCCCATTGGTAAACGATGAACTGCTTCTGCTAACTCATCGCTTTCTAATAGTTTACGCTGAGATTCCAATAATTGCAAGAATGAATTTTTAAAATCTTCAACTTCAGTACGTAATTGATTTTGCTCGTTCGTTAGATCAGCATTTTCTTGGGCTAAACGAACAGCATCAGCATCTGCCTTTGCTCGAGCATCATTAATAATTTTCGTCGCTGATTCTTGTGCATGAGTCAACTGCTTTTTCACTTCGACATCAGCATCTTGCTTCAAGCGATCAGCTGCTTCTTGGGCAACAAAGATTGATTGATTCACTTGATCACGTTTTGATTCTAGCTCTTCAATCTTTACTTGAGCTAGTTCATTTTGATGCTTTAATTCATCACGTTCTGCAATCAGGGCTTCATAATCACCGTTAATCTGGTCCAGAAATGCGTCGACATCTGTTGCAATGTAAGCTTTGCTGCCTTTTTTTGTAAATTCATGATTCAAAATTTCATCAGGTGTTAATGCCATAATTTTTCTCCTTTAATATGTTTTGTGCGTTCACAACTACAGTTATTTCATACTTGCTCACTATCTCCGGATAATATTGACAATGGATTTAATCTTGCCTTTTTTACTTATTCCGTCAAGCAATTTAATCTGAACTCGACCATGCTTTCTGACTGAAATAACATCACCGATTGCTAATTCTACATCCGGTTTAGCTATTTCGCTCCAATTCACGCGCACTTGATTTTCTTCAATTAGCTTTTTAGCACCAGAACGCGATAGGTCAAATCCAGCTGAAATTACCGTATCAAGTCGTAAAGAAGATAACAACAAGAAATTTTCTTCCCAGTCATTTATATGGGGTAGTACGTTATTAAGATCACATTCTATTAGAGACACTTGAACATGACCAATTTTGGTAACCATCTGTTGCATGTAATGTTGCATCTTTGAATCAATGATGATTTGCCATCGGCTGTGTGTCTGATCATATAAAATATCACCGATAACATTTCTACTAATTCCACTGTACATCATTGAGCCTAAAATAGTTGAGTGATGCAGGTCATCAAATTTAGTAGGATATTTTATTTCAAGCAATGATATCTCAAATTCCAAATCATCTTGAGGATATTCCTTGGGTATAAGAATAGCACGCTGGCTTTCCGCACCTTGAACACCACCATTAAAGTAAACAGCTAAATCAGCAGCATGATTCACTAAAACATTTAAAATGTACTGTTCCCGTGGATTGAGAAATCGTGTTAAAATACTACGATATTCATTTCTAGATTGTTGAATCCAATTATCAACTTGCTTTACAAATGGTTGTTCATTTAAACGAAAATGTTGACTAATTGTTGATAGCTTGTTTGTCATAGAAACAAATTAACCAAGTGTAATAAACCACTACGAGCAAAATTCAAAGCAATTATGGCGACAATTGGTGAAAAATCAATCATTGCTATAGGCGGAATAAAACGAAACATGCTTAAGTAAGGTTCAACAATTTTTCCAAGGAACCGCCCCAAGCCAGATTCACGTGCGCCAGGAAGCCAAGACATTAAGATATAAACGACAATGGCATATTCATAATATTGAATCAGGTTAAAAACCCATTTAATAATTTCTATTATCATGTGTATTAGTACCGGCTGTTTGGTTCAAGGTTATCCGTCAATGTGCCAGAAATCTCAAATGTATTCGGCGTTACCAAAAAAATTGATTGTCCGATGCGTTCAATTTCCCCATTAACAGCGTATATTGTACCGCCTAGGAAATCTAAAATGCGCTTGGCTTGAGCTTCATCAATTTGAGTAAAATTAACGATTGCAGCCTCACCGCCAAGTATCTGTGACGCAATTGAACGAGAATCTGAATAAACTTTAGGCTCAAATAAAGCAATTTTACTGTTAGCGCTGTTCAATCCTGCAGGAGTTTGTGACTGGGTAGTTTGTCTAACAAATCGTGGTTGTGAAGAAGTTTGTTGTGTTGTCTGCTGCTCTTGCTGCTGACTTTGTTCATACCCATCTTCTTCGTAATAGTCGTCTTCTTCATTGCTGAAAAGACGCTTAATTGTATCACCTAATGCCATAAGTTCTCCTTAACGCTTCTTGAAAAATGGTGGCTGATCATTATCATCATCATTTGACAAATCAACAGATGCACTTGAAGTTGGCGTATTAAACACATCAAAAGATTGCTTTTGAACATCGTCAAAACGTTTTTCCTCAGAGAATACATCTTTTGTATCATTCGTAATGTTCCAGTCTGCAAATGGATCATTTTGTGCCATTGTAGGCTTAGGCGCAGCATTTGAAGGTGCTGGCTTTTCAAATACAGAATTGTTTATTGGCGCTTCATTTGTATTTGTTGTGCTACTTGTATTAACGTTAGAACCAAAAACATTTGCAGCTGAGGCAGCAGTGTTTTCAGTCATTTTAGGTTTTTCAGTCACATTTTGTAAACCAGTAGCAATCACTGTAACTCGAATTGAATCTTCCAGGTTTTCATCAATTGAAGTACCGAAAATAACATTGACATCGTGACCGGCTTCTTGGCTAATCACTTCTGAGGCTGTTTGCGCCTCAAACAATGACATGTCCAAACCACCTGTGATGTTTAACAAAACATCTTCAGCTCCTGCCATATCAACTTCCAACAATGGAGAAGAAATAGCTTGCTTAGTTGCATCAGCTGCACGCGTTTCACCGCTGGCTTGTCCAACACCCATCAAAGCAGGTCCGGCATCTTGCATAACCGTTTTAACGTCAGCAAAATCCAAGTTAATAAAGCCTGGGTTTGTAATCAATTCTGAAATACCACGAACACCTTGTGCCACGACTTCATCAACTACCTTAAAAGCTTCTGACAATGGCGTGCGCAAATCAAT
Source organism: Leuconostoc sp. XM4 (assembly GCF_055698815.1). Lineage (NCBI taxonomy): Bacteria > Bacillati > Bacillota > Bacilli > Lactobacillales > Lactobacillaceae > Leuconostoc > Leuconostoc sp. XM4. Next base: position 1,476,790 of record NZ_CP134507.1, read on the forward strand.
ACGATCTTTCAAACGTTCGTTTGTAATAACAATCAAAGAATCGACAGATTCTGAGAGTGCTTGAAGACCTTCGGCAGCATAACGACCACGCTTTGGACCTTCCCACTTAAATGGACGAGTAACCACAGCAACGGTTAGAGCGCCTTGCTCCTTGGCAATACGTGCTACAACTGGAGCAGCGCCATTACCAGTTCCGCCACCCATTCCAGCTGTAATAACTACCATATCAGCCCCTGTCATGGCAGAAGCAATTGCCTCTGATGATTCTTCAGCGGCTTTGGTTCCTCTTTCAGGATTAGAACCGGCACCTAATCCACCGGTCAATTTAGGACCAATTTGAATTTTTGTGTCTGCTTTTGATTTGTCTAGTGCTTGTACATCAGTGTTGGCAACGATAAATTCGACACCGCTAACACCTTCTTCTATCATATGATTAACAGCATTGGAACCACCGCCTCCAACACCGATAACCTTAATGATTGCGCCTGCTTGTTGCGCGTCATCAATTGAAAAATCCATGAGTCGTCTCCTTAAATGTTCGATTATTCTTCATTAAATAAATTGCTGAGTTTTTGACGCATTTTGCCAAACCAGCCTTGTTGCGGGTCATTTACAATTTCACCATCATACTGAAAACTTTCTACAGGTTGTTGCACAACTTCATCCCCATACTCTTCTGGTAACATGGAAGTTTGTTGTTCAACTGCATGACGTTGCATAATAGTTTGCTTAATCACCTGTTGTGTCATACTTTCACGAGAAGCAAACATCGCATAGGATAGCGAACGCGAATAGGCTGGATGCCGCAAACCAATTTGATCTGGTACAAACAAGCGGACATTATCACCCAAAACTCGCTTTGCAAAGTCTACCATTTTCGGTAAGGCAGCGTTGCCACCAGTTAGAACAAAACCACCTGGTAGATTCAACGCACCAATTTGCTTTAATTGCTCAAATAGTCGCGTATACATCTGTTCTAAACGTGCAGCGATAATCTCTGAAAGATACTGTTCGTCAAATTGCTTAGTAAATTCTTCGCCGATAACCTCTACTGGAAATTCGTTAGATGACACAGTCTGCGAAGGATCTGCATATCCATAGTCTCGCTTGATTTTCTCAGCGTTAATATATGATGTCCCTAACACAGTTGATATATCTTTAGTAACATTATCTCCACCTTCTATATCGACGAAGGTGAATTTGAGTTTTCGATCATGGATAACTGAAGTACTAGTTTGACCGCCGCCAAGATCTATAAGAACAGTTCCAAAATCTTGCTGCCCATCATTTAAAATGATAGATCCCATGGCCAATGGTGCTAATACAAATTCTCGTAAAGTTAATCCTGCTTTTTGAATAGCCATCCGTGTGTTATCTAAAACTTTTTCCGGCCCAACATAAGCAATGCCATGCATCTCTAACCGAACACCAATCATTTCATGTGGATCTTTGATGCCATCAAAACCATCAACTACAAATTCCTCAGCGACCAATTCTATTACATCATGGTCAGCTGGCAATCCACGCGACAAGGCCTGTGTTGCAACATTTTGTACATCTTGATATGTAATTCTTTTATTCTGATTAGCAATCGACACTAAACCGTCGACATTAATAATTTTAATTTGATTAGCTGGAACACCAGCTACGACTTCACTGATTTGAATATTTGCTTTTTCTTGTGCTTGGTCAATCGCTTCACGAATTGCACTTGCAGTCGCATCAATGTCAACGATGACACCACGTCTCAAGCCCCGAGATGGGGCATTTCCTGCACCAATTACATTGAACTGATTACCAGTCATTTGTGTAATGACAACCTTGATTGAAGTAGTTCCGATGTCTAATCCAACCGTCACGCCTGAATTATTCATGCGTCGTGCCCCTTTATAAATTATTTTTTTAAAATATACCTAGTACTAATGGTACCATACAAATGAGGTGTTTTACCACTCATTTGCCGTTCTATTTAGAACCATATCCGTAGGAATATGCACCATATTGTAAATCAATTATTCCCTTGGTTTGCATTTGAGCTGCAATACCAGGATAATAAATCATTTTTTTCCCAAATGTCTTCAGCGTAGCCAAAACTGTATTCCCATCCGTCATAATAATCTTCAAACGATTATTGTTGTCCTTGGTTGGTGAATATATGATTTGACTTATGTTCTGCCTTAATGATAATTCAAACTGTGAGAAAGTTTTAGCCGTGTTAGTCAGTTGCGCGTTATTTTTGAAGTTACTATAAATTGGTGCATTTCCGTTAGGATTATCAACTTTTTTTGATTTCCCTTGACGGTTAAGTGCATACCATTGACCATCTTTTTTCACAAATCCTGCACTAATATTTTCAACAACTTTGATTGAAACGACATTACTGTCCAAATCAATATCAGCAGAATAAACTTTGGCATCTTTTTTTATTAATTGATGCGCGATGAAAGTCGTTTGTCCAAGAACACGCCAGCGTGGTGTTTTATCGTTAAGGCCAACATATTTTTGAACTTGTTGTTTGGTTAACATATTCGAATCAATGTTAACTGAACTAATCGTACGCCATGGTTGTAAACTCAAAATTAAACCGACAATTAAAACAACAAAAGCCGTCAAACTAATCCAAAGTTGTAACGGTCGTCGCTTCATAAATTGTGATTTAATTTTCTCCATTATTCACCAATTGCATCCAATATTAACGCGTATAAACGATCTCCAGCATCTCTGATGCCAACATTTTTAGCTTGTTCTGTCATTGTTTTGCTAACAGATTCATTTAATAACAGCGAATCCGCTGCTAGCAATAATGCTTTCCCTGACAAAGCTGGTTCAGTAATCATCAATGCAGCGCCTGCATCAACTAGGCTTTGTGCATTTTTTGTTTGATGGTCACCAGTAACATAGGGGCTTGGCACTAGAATTGATGGAATGCCCAGTGCCGTGATTTCAGCAATAGACGTTGCACCAGCTCGAGATACAATAGCCGACGTTTTTGCCAATACCTCTGGCATGTTTTCAATGTACGGTAAAATTCGAACATTATCTGCTGGCTGTGTAGTCAGCCGATCTAAAACATTTTCATATCGCTTTGGACCAGTCACAATAACGACTTGATAATTTCTTTTATTAAACTCTTGCATAGCATCAATGACAGCTAAATTGATTGGCGGTGCCCCTTGAGAGCCTCCAAATATCAATAATGATGGCTTTTCATCGCTCAATCCAATTTGTTGCCATGAAAAATTAGACTTAATAGATGCCACCTGTTGGGCCCGCGGGTTTCCTACAACAAATACTTTGTCTTTAGGAAATTGTGACAGCGCAGCATCAAAAGCGACACCTATCTTAGTTGCACCACGTGACAAAAACTTATTTGTAACGCCTGCCACTGAATTTTGCTCATGTATAACAGTTGGGATGTGCAGCCTTTGGGCAGCATAGACAACAGCGCCACTGACATATCCACCTGTTCCAACTACAACATCAGGATCAAAATCCTTAATAATCTTTTTAGCCTCTTTAACCGCTTTTAAGAATAATGATACTGTCTTGATATTTTCTAATGAAAAAGATCTTTTAAAGCCTTGAACAGTTAATTTTTCAAAAGACATGCCTGTGGCCGGCACAATGTTTGATTCCACACCACGTTCTGAACCAACATACAAAAATTCCGTATCCGGCTCATGTTTACGAATGACTTCAGCTAGTGCCAATGCTGGGTAAATGTGACCACCAGTACCACCACCCGATAGAATTATTTTCATTTTAGTCCTCTCATGAATTCAATGTTTCTTTCAGTGATGCAACAAAATTATCACCGCGCTCTTCAAAGCTACTATATTGATCCCAACTTGCCTGTGCCGGAGAAAGCAACACTACATCTCCTGGTGAAGCTAATTGAACAGCTACTGGCGCAGCATGTTCGACATCAGTCACAGCAATCACTGGTTTTCCAGCCTCACGTGCAAGTGTTACAATTTTTTGTTGCGTTTCTCCAACAGCAATAACTGCCTTCACATTTTTTAGATTTGGTAGCAAACGTTTCAAATCATCGCCACGCTCTAAACCGCCTCCAATCCATATCGTTGGACAATCAAAACTATCCAAAGCGGTTTGAGTGGCTTCAATATCTGTTGCTTTAGAATCGTTATAGTATTTAACATCACCGGCTGTGAACAGATATTGCAGTCGATGTGCTACACCACTAAACGTTTTTAAAACTTCTCGAATAGCTGGTTTAGACACACCGGCTAAATTAGCTACTGTTACAGCAGCTAAAATATTTTCCTGATTATGTGGTCCTACTAACTTAATATCCTTAGTAGGCATCACAATTTCATCTGTTAATGTCAAATTACCATTCGAAAATGCAACTGGAAAATGCTGGTTTGTTCTAGAAAATTCTAAAACTTGAGCCTCAGTTTCATTTTTAAACTTTTCTGTATCTTGCCCATCAGCATTTAAAACCAAGTATTGATTAGCATTTTGATGACGCGTAATACGGAATTTAGCAGCAACATAGTTGGCGCGCGTTTTATGGTAATCTAAATGATTTGAAAAAATATTAGTAACCAACGCGATGTCTGGTTGGATATCAGGTAGTCCTAATAATTGGAAGCTAGATAACTCCAATAATAAAGTATCTTCTCGAGTTAAATCAAAAACCACTTCACTAACTGGAACACCGATATTTCCCGCAGTTATTACATTTTGGCCGTCAGCCTTCAACATATCACGAATTAATGATGTAGTTGTTGTTTTTCCGTTCGAGCCAGTTACTGCTATCAAGCGACCATTGAAAGTGCTCAAGGCAATCTCAACTTCTGTCAATATAGGAATATTAAGTTTTTCAGCTTTTTGCACTAAAGGATGGTCATAATTAATACCAGGATTTTTAATCAGGTAATCATATGTGCTATCAAGCGTTTCGGCATTGTCCATGCCAATCAATGTTACATCAGCAGCCAATAACGATCGATAAGTAGCATCTTGCGCATCAAATTCGCCGCCATTGACCACTGTAACTTTGCTACCTAATTTTGTTAATAGTTGTGCTGCTGCTTTTCCTGAGCGCGCCCAACCAAATACCATTACTTTTTTGTTTTTAAAATCTGTTGCTCGCATAACTAACCTGATTTCTATTATATGTACGCGGCTAATGTCCGCTTTAACTCATATACAAAATACCAATAACTCCTATGATTGCAGTTACAATCCAGAACAAGGCATCAATTTGGCATTCATTCCAGCCAAACTTTTCAAATGAGTGATGTATTGGCGCCATGGGAAAAATTCGCTTTTTCCAGAAATGATAGCCAATTGTTTGAATAACTACTGATAGGGTCTCGATAACAAAAATCAACCCAAACCATAAAAGTGAAAAAGGAATGCCAAGTACAATTGATTCGATTGCCAGCCCAGCACCCAAAGCTAAAGATCCGGTATCGCCCATAAAAATTTTTGCTTTTGGTTTGTTAAATAACAAAAAGCCAACCAACGCACCGATAATTGAGGCGTTAAAAATCACAATTATATGGTTATGAACTCCTAAAGCAATCCACGTATATACGAGATAGACAATAAGACTTGTCCCCGTTAGTAGACCATCTAAGCCATCTGTTAAGTTAGTCGCATTTGACCAACCCACAAGCCAAAACCACAGGAAAATGAAGTAAAAGATTCCTAAATTAAAAACACCAATAAACGGTATATTTAATATGAGTGGTATTTGCATAATCCACATAATAATCATGATGACAACCGCACATAACGTTTGCGCCAAAAGTTTTGGTATGAAGCGGAAACCATCATCCGCATGATGAATCATTTTCAACGCATCATCAATGCCACCAATAATTGCGTAAGCAACAACTGCCAAGATGGGTATAAGTACCATTACAAATCCAATTTTACCCGAATAAGCGACACTACCAATCAGTGCACTCAGCGATGCAGCTGCGATAAACAATGCCCCACCCATACTTGGTGTACCTGCTTTAGATTGATGGTCAGGCCCAAGTTTCCGAATTACGGCCTGTTCTTTAGATTGTTTTAAAAATTTGATCACCGTAGGCATGAATATTACAGTAACAATAAACGCACGGGTGAATGCCCAAAAATACTCTGTCATTTTCTCCCATTACTCCTTCTCTTTTAAAGCAATTGACACAACACTACTTTTTACAATAAGTTGGTTTTCAGCTATACTTTGGCCCGAAATAAATCCAGAACCTTTCCACGTTAGTTTGAAGCCTATTTTATTAGCAAATGTTTGCGCATCAACTAAACTCCAACCAATCATATTTGGCATATATGTGTTTCCTTTTGCAGTCAAAATTACTAATTGGTTTGTCAATGACTTTTGATTAGCTAACAATGACTGACTAGTAATTTTACCTTTTGATCCCACAACTGCAACTCTAAATCCAGCCTTTGTCATTGTAGATTTTGCACTTGAAATAGATTGCCCAACTACATTAGGTACTGTTTGTTTAGTTGTCTTTGATTTTACCGCACTATCACTATCATTTAAAGCCTGGAGCATTAAAGGCTTAAATAGTTTACTCATTGTTGGTTGAATATCACCGTCAGGCAATTTTGAGGGTTGCTTGACAGCCATGTAGAATATATATTTTGGATTTTTTTCCGGCGCTAGAACCATCACCGAATGGATAGCATCTTTATAAGTCTGTGAATATTGACCATTCTCACTGATTTGAGCTGTACCTGTTTTAGCAGCAATCTGATAACCGTAATCACTAAGATCAAATTCCTTAGCAGTTCCATCCGACTTATTAACAACATCTATCATATATTTTCTGACTTGCTTTGCCGTACTAGCTTTGATGGGATGTCCAACTGTCGTTGTTTTGCCTTGTTTAACTATTTCTCCAGTAGACGAATTGACAATTTTATCAATAAAGTACGGTCTAATTTCTTTACCATTATTGGCAATTGCTGAATAAGCTTGTATCATTTGCAAGGGTGTAACACGGATTGCTTGACCAAACGCTGTGTTTGCTTGATCAATCGCATATGAAAACGAGATTGACCCTGCTTCTTCGCCATTTAGCCCTGACTGGGTTGACTGCAAAAACTTGAATTTTTCTAAATAATTTTTCCACGTCTGTGCACCAATTTTTTGCTCTGTTTTTGCAAATGCGACGTTCGATGAACGCCAGAAGCCCTCTCGATATGTCATTTGTCCTTGATCATCACCAAAAGAATCTGTCACTTCCTTTCCGTCAATCAGATAAGTTCCTGACTGGAAGGTTGCGTTAGGCTGCCACTTACCAGTATCAATAGCTGCAGCTAATGTTATGCCTTTCATGGTAGATCCTGGCTCAAAGGCTCCTTGATCTAACAAATTGGACCAAACTGTTGGAGTATCTGATTTATCATTAGGATTAAAATTAGGTCGTTGCGTTGCTGCGACAATACGACCTGTTTTAGCTTCCATTAACACAGCAACTGCTGCTGTTGGTTTAGTGGCTTTCACAAATGTATCCATTCGTGTTTCCAACGTTGTCTGTAGCGAAGAATCTAACGTGAGATAAACGTCATCTCCATTTTTAACACTTTTACTGCTATCAGTTTTTTGCCCCTGATAACTCTTGATACCGTTTTTACCTGATAGCAATTTGTTTTCTGATGCTTCAATACCCATTATGCCAGATATAGTTGACTGACCACTACTACCTTCAACCATGTTCACATTTCCAATCAGATGCGAAGCCATCTGATCATTAGGATATGTTCGAGCCTGATGTGAGGTAAATGAGATACCTGAAAGCTTCATTTTCTCAATTTTATTATGTTGCGAAATCGTCAAGTTTTTACCCGCGGTACCAAACTCAATTTGAAATTGTTTACTGGACAAGCGTTTATAGATTTCTTTTTCTTTTAGATTGATTACCTTGCTTAACTCACGAGCGACTTTAGCTTTGTCCGTTACGTACAATGGCTTACCATCAGTATCTTTCTGATTTTTATTCAATATTGCGTACATATTATAGACTGTGGTATTTTCTGCCAACACCTGCCCGTCCGAATCAAATATTTTGCCACGAGAGGCAATAATATTTTGTTTTCCCATAAAGGCCTCACGTGTGGCTTTTGTAAGATTATGACCATCTACCGATTTATTACCCGCGATAATAAAAAGACGCACACCAAGTCCTAAAATCACGATGGTCGTTGCGATAAGCAGCAGAACGCCAAAGGTCTTGGCGTTTTTCGTGATTTTTTTGTGTGGTATCCGTCTCACTTTGTTTTTCATAATTATTGATTAATATTGCGCACACTGTTGTCAGACAGTGTCATGCCATATTTTTTTGCAACCTTATCTAGATTTTTTTTACTCATGGCTGTTTGCACCTGTGTACGTAAATCGTCATTATTTTGCTTAGTTTCATCAATTTTGGTTTGAACTGCGTTTACACTGGCTGTTGTTTTGGTCGTTTGCATGCTTGTATAAACAACGCCAACCATCAATGCCAAAACAACAGTGGCAACAATAGCTACCATTATTCGCTCTTTTTTTGTCCAAGCGGCTGCTTTATATTTAGTACGACTATGAGTACGCGGCTGAGATGCTGTTAAAGGTGCTTGCTGTGCTAAAGGTGTATATTGATATGCATTTTGTGCCATGTAATATTCTCCAATTTATTTATCATTGCTGATCTTATGTAAGACCACAGCATCTAGTCTATTTTCTTCTTATGCCACGTAGTTTCGCCGACTCTGCACGGTGATTGATAGCCATCTCTTCTGTGCTTGGTGAAATTGGTTTGCGCGTTAATAGCTCATAATCAGCTTCAAATTGCCCCGGTAGCACTGGCAAACCAGCAGGTAATTCTGGTGCCGAAGATTTTTCACGAAACATTTGTTTTACTAAGCGATCTTCTAATGACTGAAAAGTAATCACACTAATTTTGCCGTCAGTTGCTAATAACTCAAGTGCTTGAGTTAATGAATCTTCTAAGGCACCTAATTCGTCATTGACAGCAATACGAAATGCTTGAAATGAGCGTTTTGCAGGATGTCCACCCTTTCGACGGGCGGGTGCTGGAATTGCTTCTTTAATGATGTCTACCAATTCAAAAGTCGTATTAATTGGTGCGTTTTCACGGTGCTGCTCAATCTTTCGAGCAATTTGCTTAGGGAAGCGATCTTCTCCATAACGGCTCAAAACACGCATCAATTCATTAAACGGCCACTCATTAACAATTGTTTTAGCTGTTAATGCTTGGCGTTGATCCATGCGCATATCAAGTTCAGCATCATATTTATAACTGAACCCTCGCTGACCATCATCAAATTGCACAGAACTAACACCCAAATCGTAAACAATACCATCAACTGCTGTCACACCATAATCCGCTAATGCGGAGGTTAATGTCCGAAAATTTTTATGAATTATAACTAATTTACCAGCAGCGATTTCATCTGCGTATTGTTCAGCGTTATATTGGATAGCTGTATCATCTTGGTCAAAACTATAAAGTGTACCGGTTGTGAGTTGCTTTAAAATTTCTCCAGTGTGTCCACCGCCACCTAATGTAGCATCGACATAAGTTCCTTCTGGTTTAATATCTAATAGAGCAATAGCCTCATGTAAGAGTACTGTTACATGTTCAAATGGCATAGCAGCCCTCTTTCTTAAAACTTGTATTATTAATTCGTTTAAAGGTCGAAGTCTACCAAACCTTCAGCAATGTTATCAAAATCATCCGCAGTTTCAGTCGTATATGCTGACCAATTCTCTGCACTCCATATTTCAAATGAATCACCAACACCGGTAACTACAACACTTTTTTCTAGTGACGCGTATTCTCTTAAATTATTAGGAACAACAATTCGTCCCTGCTTATCAAACTCGGCTTCTAATGCACCAGCCATAACAAAACGTCTAAAAGCACGTGCATCTTTCTTGCCTAATGGTAATTGATTTAACTGCTCTTGCAATTTTTCCCAAACTGCCATCGGCATAGCGCGAAGTGATTTCTCCATCCATTTTGTAATAATGAATTGATCACCGAGTTGATTACGAAATTTTGCCGGAATAATTAAGCGACTCTTTGTATCAAGCGTATGTGAATATTCACCCATGAACATAGAGCCACCTCCATTAAAATTTCTATACTATTAATTTACCACATTTCCCCACTTCACTCCACCCAAATTATTGTTTTGTCACAAACTAGTAAATTTTCAGCACACAAAAAGCGCAGTTATCAAGGATAACTGCGCTTCAAAAATGTGGGGTTTAGTGGAGGAATAACCCAATAATTGTTATCAAAATGACAATTATTGCGGCCAATAAACCACTCCATTGCCAGTACCTTCGCCAAAATGTTTGCCATCGCCAGTTATTTTGCAATAAAAACCAAGCTAAAAAGATCCCAACGACCAACCATACAAGTAAAAACCAAGGAACAAAGCTAATACCAAATAGATAACCCATTGTTTGGTGCAATACAATCCAGTTAGGAATCGTAATAATGTCTAATGTTTTAATAGATGCTTGTTTTAAAGCTGTCCATTTCTTAAATATAATGACAACTGTCCAAAAAATAAAACCACCGAGTGGCCAAATCCACCATTGCATGTTAATTACCTCGTATCTAACTTTAACGAATTCGCGTAGAAATTTCAATTATTTTAGAAGATATGTTAGACTAGAAAGTAATATATTAGAGGTGATATCAATGACTGACGAACAAAACCATCGACCGGTTAACACAAAATTACAAGCCGAAATAGAATCAAAGTTAAACCAGCACAAGGTGCCAAAAATTGATAAAAAACCACGGACACGTCTCGAAAAAATGACGTTAATTATGTCATGGTTTATGGTTATCTTAATGGCTGGATCAGTAATATACGCAGCTATTAGCGCATTAGGCTGGCTATAATAAAAAAGACGTAAATTCAGTGTAGTACTGAATTTACGTCTTTTTTATTATTCAACTGATATGAAGAATGGATACAATGGTTGTCCACCATCGTGAACTTCGACTTCTAGACCGTCATCTAATTCTTCCACAAATGCTTTTAACTTTTGTGCAACTTTAGCTTTTGTTCCCTCACCAAAAATAATTGTCACAATTTCAGAATCATCATCAATCATTTTTTGAATAGCTTCTTGCGCAGCTGATTCAACATTGTGAGCTACGACTTCAATGTCACCATCGATAATCCCCATCCAATCACCATGATGAATTTCATGGCCATTAAATTTAGTTTCGCGAACTGCCTGTGTGACTTGCGCCGACTTTACATCAGCCATCATTTCTGACATTTCTGCAGCATTTTGTTCCAAATCAGCATCAGGGTTATAGCCCATCATCGCTGTTAACCCTTGTTGAATTGTACGTGTTTTAACAACTTCTACTGGAATTTCCGCTAATGTAACTGCCTGTTCTGCTGCCATGAAAATATTACTGTTGTTCGGTAAAATAATAGCCCTTTTTGCGCCACTATCTTCAATAACCTTAACAATATCAGCAGTTGATGGATTCATTGTCTGTCCACCAGAAATCACAGTATGAACGCCTAAACTTTTGAAAAGTTCAGCAATACCATCCCCAGCAGCAATGGCAATTACTGCTGTGTCAGATACTGGGACCTGCATTGCAGCTATTTTTTCAACACGTGCTTCTTCTGCACGTTGTGCATCAATAACTGTTTGCTGTTGATCGCGCATATTGTCGACTTTAACTTTAACTAGTGAACCAAAATGTGTTCCCCAACTGATTACCTTACCAGGATTCTCAGTATGCACGTGTACTTTAACAATTTCATCATCGTTGATAACTAATAAAGAGTCACCTAATTCTGCTAAATAATCGTAAAACTTTTGGTAATCAAAATCATGATCATATGTTGTGCCTTTACCAATCTGAACCATAATTTCAGTACAGTAACCATATTTAATATCTGCTGGATCTAAACTGCTACTAGCTTGCGCTCCCGCATGAAGTTCCTTGACCATTTGATCAAGCTCAGCATTATCAGGTGCTTTAATATCTTCTTCATTAAAATCACCACTGATCACTTGATAGAAAGCTTGCAATACGAAAACAAGTCCTTGTCCGCCAGAATCAACAACACCCACTTCTTTTAAGACTGGTAACAATTCAGGCGTTGAATCCAGAGCTACTTGTGCTGCTTCCTGAACAGCAGCCATCAGTTCAACAATGTCGTCTGTTTGTTCAGCCACCTTGTTTGCTTTAGCTGCCGCCTCACGAATAACCGTCAAGATTGTTCCTTCAGTAGGTTTCATCACTGACTTATATGCCACTTGTGCACCACTCATTAATGCATCAGCTAGATCACGTGCCGATAGTGTTTCTTTTCCAGCCATACTATTGGAAAAGCCACGAAAAATTTGTGATAATATCACGCCTGAGTTACCACGTGCTCCCATCAGTAAACCCTTGGAAGTAGCTTTGGCCAAGGCACCAATTTCTGTTTCTAGTGAGTCACGCTCATACTGCGCACCACTCGCCATTGAAAGGCTCATGTTCGTTCCTGTATCGCCATCAGGAACCGGAAATACGTTTAATTTATTAATTTTATCTGCATTAGCAGCAAGTACAGCCGCTGCAGCATTAATCATCTTACCAAATTCAACATTGGTAATCTTTGTTAGTGAATTAACTGACATAATCTCTCCTAGTCACTGACGCGAACACCCTGAACAATCACGTTAACCTCAGAAACATGAATACCCAAAAATGCGTCAAGATTATACTTTACTTTACCTTGAACTGATTTTGAAATCTCGGACAATTTAGTACCGTACTGTGCAACTAAGTAGACATCAACTGCAACACCACTATCTTTTTGATGAACTACAACGCCTTTAGCATAGTTTTCCCGATTCAGAATCTGATTAACGCCATCGCGAAAAGTTGCTTTAGATGCCATCCCAACAACACCAGGATTTTCAATTGCAGATCCACCAACAATTGTAGCAATAACATCATTTTCAAGGCTAATATCGCCATTATTTGTTTTAATTATAATTGCCATAAAATTTAAGAACATTTATCGTTATATTGAGATGTCTTTTATCAACACCCTAAAGTATAACAATAAATGCATTTCCTCCTCACAAAGAGTTTACTAAGTATATTTTACCATACATAAATTAAGTTGCATTGAGAGGTGTTCTATCTATTAATAAAAAAGACCACCCCATGGTGGTCTTACGACGTCAGCAAGCTAACGAAATACTAGCTTAAACGCGTTCGATAGAACCGTTCTTCAATCCAGCCTTCAAAGTACGTGCTGTCAAGTAAACTTTCTTTGGTGCAGCACCATTAATTTTAACCGTAACTTTTTGCAAGTTTGGCTTCCAGCTACGACGACTTGAGTTCAACGCGTGTGAACGTTGGTTACCAAAGCGTGTACGCGCACCAGTAATAGCATCTTTTGCCATGTTTAACCCTCCTTCTTCGAGCTGTTTATTTTTTAAAAGCTCTTTCTACAACAATATTAAATTTTACCAGAAATTCAACCCTTTGACAAGTTAATTTGTATATTTAGCTAAAATCTTTGCTAATTGTTCTTTATTATGGAATCCCGTTAAGCGTTCCACAACTTCTCCATCTTTTTTAATCAAAAGCGTTGGAATAGCACGAATACCGAATGCAGCAGGAGTTTCAGGGTTAGCATCCACATCCATTTTAACAAACTTCACATCGCCGACTTCATCAGATAGCACATCCAGAACAGGTGATTGCATGCGACATGGACCACACCAAGTTGCCCAAAAATCTGTTATGCTAACGCCCGTGTTTGTTTCTTGATTAAAAGTTGCATCTTCTACTGTTTTAACTGCCATGTTGTTTTTCTCCATCTACAGACTGCGTAATCATTATGATTCCTGTATCAAAGGACACGTGAACTGAATTTGATATAAATTCATTCGATGACCACATTTTATACTTATTTTTTGTTAGTGTCAATGGGTACTTGGCATCTATTATTTTGAAGTTCTCAACATCATTGAGCGGCATAAATCCTAAATACTTTGAGTTAGGATACTTTGCAATCTCACTTAAGCCAGGTGTAACATAGCTCACGATGTTTGCATTATCAATAAAATTCGTTTTTTCAACAATACTTTCAAACTTTTCATCAGCCATTAACCACAAATTACTCAACATGTGATCAATTCGTGCACCAGTAGCACCAAATACTTTAATAATATCGGGATCTTTTTCTTGAGCGTACATCAAGGCCAATTCTGTGTCCGTTTCATCTTTTTCGGCCTTGACATGAATAATTTTTTGCGCGGCTAAATGATTTTGAATTGTGGTTAATTCAAAATCTGTTAGAGAATCAAAATCACCAACCGCCATGATCATTGGTATATTTTTTTGGTATAGATACCAAGCACCTCTATCAGCGCCAATCCACATCCCTTGTTCCTGAAATAAATTTTTGGGCCATAATTCCGTTGGCCCACCGGCTAAGATATTAATCTGCATTATTTAATCAAATCTTTCAAAATACCGATTTTTGCAGCAGGATCTACTTTATCGTACACATACGATCCAGCCACAAAAACGTTTGCACCAGCATCATATGCTGATTTAATCGTCTCGTTATTCACGCCACCATCAATTTCAATATCGAAGTCAAAGCCACGCTCCTCACGGAATGTTTGTAGTTGTTCAATTTTTTGCAGCGTTGATGGCAAGAACTTTTGTCCGCCAAATCCTGGGTTTACAGTCATAACTAGTACTTGATCAACCATATCCAGTACTGCTTCAATTGCGGATACTGGCGTTCCTGGATTGATAACAACTTCTGCTTTGACACCTTTGTTCTTAATCATTTGTAAAGCACGGTGAATATGTGGTGTTGCTTCAACATGAACACCAATGATGTCTGCACCAGCATCCGCAAATTCTTCAACAAAGCGTTCTGGATTTTGAATCATTAAGTGAACGTCTAACACTAAATCAGTTTCCGGACGCAATTGCTTGACCCAATTTGGACCATAAGATATAGCGGGCACAAAAGTACCATCCATAACATCGATGTGCAAATACTCTGCACCAGCAGCTTCAACAAGCTTGACGTCACGTTCCAAATTTGTGTAATCTGCGCTCAAAATTGATGGTGCAATGATTCCTGACATGATATACCTCTTTTTAATTGTCTGTTTTATATTTTGGTTTTTGCGCTTTAATCAACTCATAAAACGCCTTATAACTATTATACCTTGACTGTGTGATTGTGCCAACCGCTACAGCCTCTTTAATGGCACATCCTGGTTCATTCAGATGTAAACATCCACGGAAACGACAATCTTGACGTTTTTCAACAAACTCTGGAAAATAATCATCTAATTCTTCAACAGGAAAATCAAACACTTCATATGAAGAAAATCCTGGCGTGTCAGCAATCAAAGCCTCATCTACCTCAATCAACGTTACCTGTCGTGTTGTGTGTTTTCCTCGACTCAACGCTTTAGAAACTTCACCCGTTTCAAGCCCGAGTTGTGGCGATAGATGATTCAGTAATGTTGATTTTCCAGCTCCCGTTTGCCCCATAAAAACTGAAACATGGTCTTTTAACATCATTTTAAGCGCTTCAAAAGCGCTTTTTGAATCTGAAAAAATAACATCATAACCAATACTTTGATAATAATTAGCGACGTGATTTATTTTCTCATGTTCAGATTTTTCCAGCAAATCCATTTTAGAAAAATATATCAACGGTCTTACGTTTGCAGCTTCAAGTGCCACCAACTGACGATCTAACAAATTTGGTGCAAAATCAGGTTCCTTGGCGGCTGTCACAATAACGGCAATATCAATATTTGCTATTGGCGGGCGAACTAAAAAGTTCTCCCGTTCATGGATTGCCCAAATAAAGCCCTCGTCATTTTCACTCTCAAAATCAACAAAATCGCCAACTAGCGGTTTTTGCTTAGATTTCCGAAATTCACCGCGAGCTCGCGTTCTTTGAATGTCACCACTGGGTAACTGTATATCGTAATAACCGCTGAGCGATCTAATAATTCGTCCTGTTTTCATACCATTAATCATAACAAAAAAAGCCGATAATATCGACTTTTAGACACGTTGTTATTGACTCGAAGAGCTCTCAGATGTGGAACTGTCCGATGATGTAGTACTAGAATCCTCACTACTTGTTGAACTGCTTGAGGAACTACTGCTAGAACTAGAAGACGATGAACTACTACTACTTGAGCTCGATTGTTCTGGTCCCTGTGAAATCGTAATTAATAAGGTGTTATCTTTTGTAATCTTTGATCCGCCACGGATTGATTGACTAATAACATGGTCCTTCTTAACAGAATTGGAGTAAGTCGTATTAAAATTAACAGTGACATCATTTTGTGATGCCCAATTTTGAACATCGCTTTGTGTGCTACTTTTAGTGAAGTCAGGGACAGTAATCTTAACCGGTCCTGTTGAGACAGTGAAAGTCACCTTTGTGGCTGTAGGGTCTACCTTCCCATTGGCATTAATAGATTGAGCTATAATTATGCCTGCAGCTACACTATCTGACGCTTGTTGTTCTTTTTGAATTTCGTATCCTTGCGAGCGCAATTGTGCTGCTGTTACATCATAATCCGACCCAACATAATCTCCAAAACGCACTTTTGCCTTACCAGAGGAAATAACCAAGTTGATACTGTCCCCTTTTTTTACGTCAGTTCCTTCTTTAGGCGTTGAACGCACAACACTGCCCTTTTTGATGGTTGTCGAAGTTGTCGAAGTCACACTACCAACATTCAATCCAGCTTCTTGTATTTTCTTTTCAGCCTTGGCTCTTGTTAAGTTGGATAAGCTCGGCACAGTGATTTGACTAGCCTGAATATGAATAAACGCAAAAATAGCAATAATAGCAACAATAAAAAGCACTGCAAAAGCCAAAATTTTAGGTAATTTATTTTCACGATACTTGATGCCATTGCCCCGAAGCACACTTCTAACATAATTAGGTGTCCGGTCAACAATTTTTGCGATACTTTTAACAGCGTAACCTTTTTTACCATACTCAATGATCAGATCTTTTACTGATGGTTCCTCAGGAACTTCCTCCGGTAAAACATTAACAGAGGAAACACCATTCTTGAGCTGGTCTTGAATTTGTTCCATCGGAATAATGCGCGTTTCGTTTTCAATATCCGCAGTTGGCGCAAATCGTTGTTCATTTGAACGACGTGGCGATAGAACTGTTTTTAAATCTTCAGCCATAACTGAGACATCTAAATAACGATCCTGTGGGTTCTTAGCTGTGGCTTTTAAAATAACATTTTCTAGTGCTTGGGGAATTCTTGGATCAAAATCACGTACTGAAGGCATATCAGCAGTTGCATGTTTTAGTGCTACTGCGACCGGCGTATCTCCTTCATACGGCACTTGCTTCGTTAGCATTTCATATAGCATAACACCAAGTGCATAGATATCAGACTTTGCTGATGCCATGCCTCCACGGGTTTGTTCTGGTGACAAATAATGAACTGAACCAATCACGGTATGTGTCTGCGTCAAATCTTGCTCTGATTTAGCAATTGCAATACCGAAATCGGTAATCTTCACTTGATCATTTCTGTCAATTAAAATATTTTGTGGCTTTAAATCACGATGAATAATACCTGCATTATGTGCAGCCTGCACTGCGTTTAATATTTGCATCATAATATCAACAACTTGTTGATATGCAATTGGAAAATGTTCACCAATATATGATTTAAGATTTGTACCATCAACATATTCCATGACAATATATTGTGAACCTTGGTACTCACCAACGTCGTATACTTGGACAATATTGTCATTAATCAGTTCTGTTACTGATAAGGCCTCACGTTGAAAGCGTTTTGCCAAATCTACATCATTTTTCATATCAAGACGCATCATTTTAAACGTTACATCACGATTAAGAAATTCATCATGCGCCAAATAAACATTGGCCATACCGCCATCGCCAAGCGATTTTATAATACGGTATCGATTGTCAACTAGTGTATCTGGTAACATCTCTAATCCTTTTCATGTGTGACGAGTACCGCCGTCACGTTATCTGGTGCGCCTTTTTCATTTGCTTGCTGAATCATATCAAAAACTTTAATATCAAGTGGTTCTTCGTAGCGCATTATTTGCTTAATTGTCTTGTAGTCTAATACTTTTGTAATACCGTCAGATGTTAGAAATAAAATATCATCTGCCACAAAATCGTGTTGAGAAATTTCAATATCTGCGTGTTCATCAACACCTAAAAATCGTGTCACACTATTAGCGTGTACCATGTTACTAGCATCTGCACTGGCCATAGCCCCTCTACGAATGATTTCATTTTTTAAAATATGGTCATTTGACAGTTGGGTTAATTGATTATTATGCAACAAAAAGGCTTTGGAATCGCCTAAATTAGCAATCACAACTTTTTCGTCAAACAATACAGCCAAAACAACGGTCGTTGCCATCTGTGACAGCTCTTGAAAGCGTTGCCCGGCCTTTATAATAGCATCATTTTCAATTTTAGCTTGTTTTTTTAACCACGCAATTGTAGGAACAATTGTCTCCAAATCATTGCTTTCCCAAGCATGTCCGAAGTGCTCAACAGTCATTGCACTGGCAACCTCACCGCCTTCATTCGAAGTAACGCCGTCAGCAACGATCACCATTGTCCGTCCAACTTTATTTATAAAAGAACCTACATAATCTTCATTGTCGTGGCGCTTGGATCCAGGATCCGTACGATAGGCAATTGCCATTAATCATTTTTCCTCAATGTAGCAACGAAAAAGCCATCTGTATGGTAATCATTGGGATACACATGTAAGGCTTTTTCGCCATGATCTAATTTTAATTTATACGTTGTTTCCGTTGGAATTAATTCAAAATTTGGATGGTCTTCCAAAAAATTTGTTACAACATCGTCATTTTCTTGACGCAAGATTGTACAAGTACTGTAAACCATGATACCATTTTTTGCAAGGTTTTGGCTAACTGAATCCAAAATTTGTGTTTGTAAACGAGCTAAACTTTCGACATCTTCCAAGGTTTTATCATATCTAATTTCAGGCTTTCGACGCAATAAACCAAATCCTGAACATGGTGCATCAACTAAAATTCGATCAAATTTTTTGTCAATTTGTTCAGGAACTTTTCTTGCATCTAGGACACGTGCATGAATTTTATCGGCTACGTGTAATCTCTCAGCATTGTTGTTAATTAACTTAATTTTATGCTCATGAACATCTAAGGCCGTAATCACAGCATCTGGAGCGCTGTATTGTGCAAGTTGCGTGGTTTTTCCACCAGGTGCCGCCGCTGCATCTAAAATACTTTTAACCTCAGGCGTCAAATGTAAACTTTCTACTGGTAGCATCGCACTTTCATCCTGCAAAGTTAACCAACCATCATGGTATGCTTTAGAACTGGCCACATGCCCACCGCTGACTAAAAACGCATGTGCAGCAACGCTAGATGCTGTAATAGTGAGATTTTCTGATTCTAGCGCAGTAACCACTGCTTGATCAGTAGCTAGTAACGTATTAACACGAATGGATTGCTTAGGTGCATCATTGATTGTAGCAATGATTTGGCGTGCTCGTTCATCCCCATTTTGCTTAATCAACTCTTCAACCAACCAAACCGGCAAACTTGCTTCAATAGAAAGGCGTTGTATGTCATCACCAATGTCGGCAACACTACGAAGGCCTTTACGACTAATGTTATGCAAGATGGCAGTAACAAATTTTCCTGTTCCAACATGCCCTAGTATTTTAGCTACTTCAATTGATTCATTAAAGATGGCATGCTGTGGTATCTTATCTAGGTATTCCATTTGGAAAATAGCTGTATATAGCAGCTCCCGAACCCATGGATCAATTTTTTTGCTACCTACGAAAGGTTCAAGCCAATACTCAAAAGTTAAGCGATGCTGAATGACACCGTAAACCAAAGTTGTTAATAAACGAGTATCTGCTTCACCCAGCTTATGTTGCTTGATCACTTGATTTAATTGTAGATTAGAATATGCACCATTTTTTATTTTGGCTAGTGTTTGAACTGCTAAAACACGTGGATTGTCACTGTAAACTCGTTTATCGCTCATTAATTGTTGCCCATTTCTGACCTACTTCAAGATCTTTTCCAGCGCCATTTAAATAGGCACTAATCGCCATTTCTGATTTACCTGCCGGCTGTAGTCGGTTGATTTGAACAACCGTACCATTTGCGGAGGCCACTTTTAATTGTTTTTTGCTTTTCTCAACAATGGTGCCCGGTTCTTGCGCTGTTAATTCAGGCAAGGGTGTCACATCAGTGATTTTCACGCGTTGATCCAAAACCTGCACAAAAGCTGGATGAGTTGGATATAAACCACGTATATGCCAGTCTAGTTCTTGGGCTGTTTCTGTCGCAAAATTAAGATTCTGCATGTCGTGCGGTATATTTGGTGAAAAAGTAACTTCTTCTTCATTTTGTACTACTGGGTCAATATTACCGGTAGCGATTTTAGGGAGTGTCTTTAATAGCAAATCACGTCCAGCAATACTTAATTTGTCAAACATCGTGCCAACATTATCGGTGCTCGTAATTGGAACTTTTATCGTATCAATAACATCACCGGCATCCATTTTTTTGACCATGTACATAATTGAAACACCGGTTTCTTTATCGCCATTCATAATGGCATAATGAACTGGTGCACCACCTCGATATTTTGGTAATAGTGAAGCATGCGTGTTAACTGCAGCAATTTTGGCCGCGTCTAATAATTTTGTAGGTAAAAATTGTCCAAATGCTGCGGTCACGATGAAATCAGGATTAATATCAATGACTTGTTGCATCTCAGGAGAACCACTTATTTTTTCTGGTTGTAAAACAGGCACGTCGTGCGCCAGTGCTGCAACTTTAACAGGACTTGGTGTTAAAGTATGCTTGCGTCCCTGTGGGCGATCGGGTTGTGTCACAACCGCCTTCACATCATAATTATTATTTTCAAGAAGCGCTTCTAATATCGGTACTGCAAAACTTGGAGTGCCCATTAATACTACTGAATATGTCATTTTATACCTCTCAAACAGCTGTGTTAGGGTGTTTTATTTTTTATTCGCACGATAACACAAAAATGTCCGAGCAATCTCGGACAGTTATCAGTATTTATTATAACACATCACATAAATGAGACAGGATCACGATCAATGCTTAGCTGCAAATCACCTTTAGCCTTTTGTGCGCGATTTTGTAGTTCCTGTAGCAACGTGTCCATTTCATTACGTTTTTTAAACTTTAGGATAATTTGAAAGTAATAGCGCTTGCGCATTTTAGCGATTGGCTTTGGCGAAGGTCCTAAAATAATCACATCTTTCTTAGCATGCGAACGTAGCCAGCGCGCAACTTTCAGCATTTGAATGGCTGCTTGATTTTCATCTGAATGGCTGGCTTGTATCTGAACCGTGTAGTAGTACGGTGCGTAATTTCCAGCATGCCGGACGGCCATCTCTTGTCTATAAAAACCTTCATAATCATGATTTTGAGCATAAGTAATTGCATAATGCTGTGGATTGAACGTTTGCACCAACACCTCACCAGGTTTTTTAGCCCGTCCAGCTCGCCCACTAACTTGGGTCAACAATTGAAATGTACGTTCACTGGCATGGAAATCCGGCAATCCCAAAGAGGTATCTGCATTCAAAACACCGACTAAAGTGACATCAGGAAAGTCGAGTCCTTTAGCAATCATTTGCGTGCCTAATAAAATATCTGCCTCATGATTACCGAATTTTTGAAGCATCTTATCCATACTACCCTTTTTGCGTGTCGTATCTTGATCCATACGAATCACCCGCGCATCAGGAAATAATTCTTGTAACTCAGCTTCAACCTTTTCTGTACCAGTCCCATAATAACGTATACGTTTAGAACCACATTGCGCACAGATAGTGGGTATTTTTTCTTCATGACCACAGTAGTGGCACTTCAGTGTATGTGTGTCCATGTGCAGTGTCATAGCTAAATTACAATTAGGATCACATGGAACATAACCACAGTCTCGACACATCACGAAACTTGAAAATCCTCGGCGATTGAGCATCAACACACTTTGTTCATCTTTCGCCAAACGGTCGGCTAATTTGATACGCAATTCTTCCGAAAAATTGGTCTCTGGTCTTCGTGACAGCGTTTCTTTCATATCAATCACATTAACGCTCGGTAGTTTTGCGCCTCCTGCGCGCTGTGTCAGTGTTAATAGTTCATAAACACCGCGTTGTGCTCGCGCACGGCTCTCCAAAGAAGGTGTCGCTGAGCCCAAAATAACCGGTATTTGATAGTATTGACCACGCCAGAGTGCGATATTTCTGGCATCATACCGCGGATTATCAGACTGTTTATAGGTTGTTTCATGTTCTTCATCAACAATAATTAAACCAATATTTGTCAGTGGGGCAAACACAGCAGAACGTGCACCAACAACAATTTTCACATCACCACGCTCAATTCTACGCCACTCATCGTAGCGTTCACCATCACTTAATCCCGAATGTAAAACTGCTGTCTGGGCACCAAAACGGCCTTTGACCCTTCTAACCATTTGTGGCGTGAGGGCAATTTCAGGCACCAAAAAAAGAACCGTTTTTCCCTGCTCAAAAACATGTTGTGCCACCTGTAAGTAAACTTCAGTTTTACCTGAGCCAGTAATACCTTCAAGTAAAAATGGTTGAAACCTTTGCGCATCAAATGTACCAGAAATACGTTCATAGGCCTCTTGTTGCTGCGCATTTAACTCAAGTAACGCTGTTTGTTTAACTTCAGCATGAAATGGATCGCGAAGAAGCTCCACTTTTGTTTTCATTAACCATTTTTTAGTTGCAGCTTGGTTTAAGACGGCGTCACTGATATCGATAACATCCTGCAGGTCCTTTTTCACCCATGTTTCAGCCAAATGACCGAGTATGAACTGCAACAACGTTTCTTGTTTCTTTGCTGAAGATCGTAATCCTCTTAACTCATCCTCCAAAAATTCAACATCATCACTGAACTGATAAGCTAATTGTGTCTTTATCTTCGCCTTGTCATGCACTGCCACTTCTACATCAATTTTATGTTGACGACGTAGCTTAAGCAAAGTTGCCATATCTTGCTCAGTAAAGTCGCCTGTTTTAAAAGCTATCTCATCAAGCCCTTTAAATAAACGATCACGTACATCGTCATCCACTTCGTCAATAATCCTTAAAGTACGCTCGTAGTTTGCTTTAAACACATTTGGCAGCATCGTTTGTAAAATTGTAATTCGAAAAGCAAATGTTTCACTGGCTAAGTAATCAGATAGATTTAGTAATTCTGTATTTAATACCGGTGTTAAATCTAATATTTGCTGAATTGGGCGCACTTGTTCCTCTGGTAAGTCAGTTGAAGCGATTAAACCAACAACAAATCCCATCACATTCCGGCGACCAAAAGGCACCGTCACACGCATGCCCAACAATAGCGAATCTATCATATTCTCCGGAACGGCATAGGTATAAGGCTGATCAGTTTGCATTGTTGGCACATCAACAATGATTTGTGCGTATTGTTTCATCATAACTCTATTTTACCAGAGGGGCTTATAGGCGTCATTTCATTTCGCAAAATGCCGTATTTCATGCTATCCCAATACTGACCTTGCCACCATCTCACTTGTCGGATTTGTCCTTCTAATTTCAAGCCCAGTTTCTCGCTTACACGCATCATAGCCTTATTACCAGACCAAGTGGTTAAACCAATATGTGGTAAACTGTCATATTGCTCAAATAATATTTCCAACCACATACCTAATGCACGGGTGCCAATTCCTTGTTGCCATGTTGCTTGTTGATAAATAACAATTCCTACTTCAAGCCAAGATTTTAATTGTCCATCCTCAAAATATGCACTCACATCACCAATAATTTGACCGTCGTATAAAATAACCCGCCGATTCATATTATTCACGAATCTTTCAGGGCCAATATTATTGATAAAATCGTCTTTTTTAGGTAACACATCTTTAAAATATGGTCCGTTCCATTTAGTCCACTCAGCTTGCGGATCACTATAAGCTGTTTCCCAAAATAACGCTAAATCTTCTGTTTTGAATTGTCGTAATTTTATCATTTTTACCTTTCAAAAAAAACCGGTATAAAACCAGTTTTTCTCTAAATATGCTTAATATTAAATCCTGTTCTAGTTTGAATAGCATCTAGTGCTTGTAAGTAACGTGCATAATATCCATAAGGATCATCACTATCGCCTTTTGCATCAAGAATTACTAGTTTGTCCGTAAATCCATATTCTTCAATCACTTCTAACAAATGGCGGTGGAAAGCCCAACGCGAATCATTATCTGAAGTTGTCATATTTCGGAAGCCGTCATCAACATAAGGAGTCACCGGTGGAATAAGTAGAATTAAGTCAATCAACTCCTCACCAATTGTATTATCAAACAATGGCTTCAGCTGCGCATTATCCACATCGTTTAACCACATATCTGCATATACTTTGGTCACCATTGCATCAGTATCAAAAATCGTTAGACCATTGTTAGCTGGAGAATTAATTTCTCTTGAGTTCGCATCATATTGCCCTTGAATTAAACGGATGTAGTCTTTAACGACTAACTCTTCATCGCTAACATTCGATTTTTCTTGATACTCACGAGCATACTCTTCTGAAAATGGTGAATTACTTGTTCGAGCCAAACGACGTACTAATGTGGATTTTCCTGTTGAAGCTGATCCCATCACCGTGACTTTTTTAGCAAAATGGCGTCGAAAAACACGGTTAATGTAATCCCAGTTTCCAATAGGATCTTTTCGAATATCTGTTGCTGATATTTTTAATACAGTGCGATCCATCAAGCTCACTTTGAACTGACCGTTCTTCGGTAATCTTGTTTCTAATTGATTTTTGTAATCTTTCTCACCGGTATAAAATGTAATCGTTGCATCTTTATTAACAATATTACGCTTAACCGTTTCAACAATTATTCGTGTCCACTCATCCCAACCATCAGGCATCATTGGGATATTGTCTTCATTGATGTAATCAACTTTAATATCTGTTTCGTCACTAAATGCTTCTCTCAAATAGCGAAAACG
The DNA here is from genome assembly GCF_055698815.1 of Leuconostoc sp. XM4. NCBI lineage: Bacteria > Bacillati > Bacillota > Bacilli > Lactobacillales > Lactobacillaceae > Leuconostoc > Leuconostoc sp. XM4. The sequence continues at coordinate 1,501,913 of NZ_CP134507.1, forward strand.
TTTCTCAACGGATAATCCGATTTGGTACCCTCTATCGTTTGTGTAACCAGAAGCAATAACAACGACACCATCATTTAAGGCAGCCGCTTTATAAATTTCTGCTTGGTGCCCTACGTGCATTGGTGCTAACGTACCAAAGAAAACGCCAATTTTGTCACCTTGAAGATCATCTGTGAATAAGTTCCCTGCAATTGTTCTCATGACTTTATTAATTATATCCTATTAAAATTTGAACATTGCGCATGTTCATTCTTTTTTGGTTAACTTTCGCCACTGAATAATACCGTATATAGCATTGACAGATAAGGCGAGGTTCATACCTAACATAGCAAACGCACTAGGATCCGCATGTCCCGTCCAAGCACGTCCCCACAAAACAATTTCGACTATATCAAAGAGTAGCCAAGCATACCATGATTCCGCAAACTTTGCGGTTTGCAGAATTTGAGCCCCCATTGATATGGTTGTTGTCAATCCATCCATGTACGGTTGTCTTGACCCAGCCTGATGTAAAATCATACCAACAATCACTAATATAACTAGGAATACTGGGATAACTAGAAGCCATTGTTTGAAGGTCATATATTTAGTCGCTACCACATCTTGACTGTCTTTTTCTGATAAATTATCGCGTTTCATAAAGCCAAGCCAAGCTGCAACACCAACAAATTGCATAACAACCCAAAATGCACTTAAAGCAACCTCACCAAACAACTGTGACTGAAAGGCCAATGGCATGTACATAACAGAATAAATCAGGCCCCAAAAATAATTTGTTATACGACCCTTGGCGACCAATACAACAGTGATAATGTTCATCATCCCGGTTGCCAAGCCAAACCAATCGAGCGTGCTATTGTGAACAACACCCAGTGTCCAAACTAGTAATTGCAGTAAAATCAGTACTAAAAACAATACACCTTCAGCCCATTTCCAGCCAAATAACAATTCTTTGAAAATGTTCACGGGGTTAAAGTAGCGCCAAAAACGATGCCAGACTGGTTCCTCAACCATTATAGATTCTCCCTAATAATTATTTATTTCATTATATCAGTAAATAGCCTAAAAAACCGATTAGTTTAGGGAGATTTTGCCGTCCAAAAACCAGCTATTAATCTAATCTTTAAACAATTTCAAATATTTGCCGTAGCCATCTTTTTCTAAATCTTTTTTTGGAATGAACCGTAAGCTAGCTGAATTGATACAATATCTTAAGCCACCACGGTCAGGTAATCCATCATTAAACACATGACCCAAATGAGATGCCGCTTCTTTTGAAGTAATTTCTGTCCTTGTCATTCCTAATGAACGATCTGTATTTTCTTGTAAATGCTCGTCGTCATCGATTCCTTTTGTAAATGATGGCCAACCACAGCCGGAATCGTACTTATCCGTTGAACTAAACAATGGTTCACCACTGACAACATCAACGAAAATACCATCCTCCCACCATTGGTCATACTTACCAGTGAACGGGCGTTCTGTCGCCGCATGTTGAGTCACCTCGTATTCTTCCGGTGTCAAACGAGCACGCAATTCTTCATCGTTATATTTTGTCATAAAATCCTCTTTTTATTTTTTAATTTTACGCTGGTTTTAAGATACGTCAACCAATAGAACTTAGCGGCGAAAATAAAAAAATGTTGGCATTTCTGCCAACATTTTAGATATGTTGTTCAATCCAACGCCACACTTCATCTTTACCATATTTTGTTTCCGATGAGAAAAATTGGAAATCACTGTCTTCATTATCAAAGCTTAATGCTTTTTTAATGACTGATTCAGCTTTATTAAACTTACCGCGCGAAATTTTATCTGACTTAGTTGCTACAACTAAAATTGGAATATTATAGTAATGTAGCCATTCGTACATTGAGATATCGTCTTCACTAGGCTCATGGCGTGCATCTACTAAACTAATAACACCACGTAGCTGTTTACGACTAGTGATGTATTCTTCAATCATTACACCGAAAGCTTCACGCTGGGCCTTTGAAACTTTAGCATATCCATACCCAGGAACATCAACGAAATATAATTTATCTTCAACATCATAAAAGTTTAACGTTTGTGTCTTACCTGGTTGTGAAGATGTGCGAGCAAAATTTTTTCGTTGGATTAGTGTGTTTGTTAAAGAAGATTTACCGACATTTGAACGGCCAACCAAAGCTATTTCAGGTTTTCCGTCTGTTGGATACTGAGACGCTGATACAGCACTCATCACCATTTCGACATTGTGTACATCCATTTATTCACTCACCTTTTTTAATTGCAGTTCTGGCTGTTCACCCTGTTCCACGCTGGCTTTGGTAATAATAACTTTAGCAACATCATCACGACTGGGAATATCGAACATGACATCCTTCATCACATTTTCAATGATTGAGCGTAATCCTCGAGCGCCAGTGTGTCGCTTAATCGCAACACTAGCCATTGCATCCAATGCATCCGGTTGAAATTCAAGTTCAACATCATCTAGACCCAAAAGAGCAGTGTATTGCTTAATTAAAGCATTTTTAGGCTCTGTCAAAATTCTTGTTAAATCAGAAATAGTCAACTCGTCTAACACAGTTACAATAGGCAGACGACCAATAAATTCTGGAATTAACCCAAACTTGGTCATATCTTCTGGTTGCACATGATGCAAAATATTGTCGTCATTCAAAGCCTCAGCGTTTTCATTTGCATCTGAACCAAAACCAATAACTCGTTCGCCCAGTCGTTCCTTAATGATTGTGTCAATCCCAGCAAACGCACCACCAACGATAAACAAAATGTTGGTCGTATTCACTTGAATCAACTCTTGCTGTGGATGCTTACGGCCTCCTTGAGGTGGCACGCTGGCAGTTGTCCCTTCAAGCATTTTTAATAGTGCCTGCTGAACTCCTTCACCAGAAACATCACGTGTGATGGAGACGTTCTCTGATTTTTTAGCAATTTTGTCAATTTCATCAACGTAAATAATACCACGCTCAGCTGCTGCAACATCAAAATCAGCTGCTTGCAGTAATTTCAAAATAATATTTTCAACGTCTTCACCAACATAACCCGCTTCAGTCAATGTAGTTGCATCAGCAATTGCGAATGGTACGTTCAGAATACGTGCCAAGCTTTGTGCTAAATAAGTTTTACCCGAACCAGTTGGCCCCATCAAAGCAATGTTTGATTTTTGTAGCTCAACATCTAATGTTGGCGCCACGTTTTCATTAATACGTTTATAGTGATTATATACAGCTACCGCCAGAGTCTTTTTAGCATCTTCTTGTCCAATAACATAATCATTTAACTCATTAACAATCTCGTGTGGTGTTGGCAGTGACAACACTTCTGCTGCACGATCTACAGTCAATTCTTCTTCAATAATGCCTTCAGCCAAAGCGACACACTCATTACAAATGTAAACATCATTTGGCCCGGCAACAATCTTTTTTACTTCACTTGCAGATTTTCCACAAAAACTGCAGTGTATTTCTTCTTCAAAATTTGGTGTATTCGCCATGATTTTCCTTTTTTATTGATCCGCTACATTTTTATGCAGATTATATATATTTTATATGCAGCTCGTATCTTACCATTATACTATTTTATGGCAGTCTTATAAACCGTGTTTCAAATTTATATTTTAGATCTTATTTCTTTTATTTTTGTGTTTTTCTGTTGACTTAAGTTCTAGGATTTTTGGATTTATGACATGATAGTTTCCTTGGGAACAGCGTAAGTTGGGGGATTTGACTAATAGTTTTGAATATGGACTTAATGCTTCAGCTAAAAAATTTGATGGAATTCATAAATATATTCGTATTACAGATATAGATGATTCAAGTCGGAAGTTTAATAGTGAGTCTATAACCTCACCAGATATAGATTTCAGTTCAGCTGATAATTATGAATTAAAACAAAATGACCTTTTGTTTGCTCGTACGGGAGCTAGTGTTGGTAAAAGTTATATATACACTGAATCTGATGGGCTAGTTTACTATGCAGGATTCTTAATAAGAGTACGAATAAAACCTGAATTTGATTCGAATTTTGTATTTCAAAATACATTTACTAGCTCTTATGAAAATTTTATTCGTATTACTTCACAACGCTCAGGGCAACCTGGTGTAAATGCAAAAGAATACGCCAGTTTTGAGATAAGTATACCAAGTTTAGAAGAACAACAAATGATCGGTTCTTTATTCAAACAATTCGACAATCTAATCACTCAAAACGAGCGTAAGGTCAATCTTTTGAAGCAATTAAAGCAGGCGTATTTGCAAAAGATTTTTAGTCAGGAACTGCGTTTTGCTGGCTTTAGTAATGCCTGGAAAGAGCGTAAGTTAAAAGATGTTACTGAGCGAGTAAGATCTAACGACGGGAGAATGGATTTACCTACACTAACAATGTCTGCTAGCAGTGGTTGGTTAGATCAAAAAGATAGATTCTCTGGAGATATTTCAGGTAATGAGAAAAAGAATTATACCTTATTGAAAAAGGGCGAACTATCGTATAATCATGGAAATTCTAAGCTAGCTAAATACGGCGTTGTATTCAGTTTAAAAAATTATGAAGAAGCACTTGTTCCAAGAGTTTACCATAGTTTTAAAGCGTTAGCGAATACGTCAGCTGATTTCATTGAGTATATGTTTTCAACTAAGCTACCTGATAGAGAACTAGGAAAATTAGTATCTTCTGGGGCTCGTATGGATGGACTGTTAAATATTAACTATGATGATTTCATGAATATTCATATAACTTTCCCTAATTACGAAGAACAAATTTTGATGTCCGCTTTCTTTAGAAAACTAGACAATACTATCGCTCTTCACCAACAAAAGCTCAACCTCCTCAAAAAACAAAAACAAGCCTACCTCCAAAAAATGTTTATCTAACATTAACATGGTTTAATGTAAATTGGTCCAACAACAAGTTGCGACTAATTTTTTATTTGGAGGTGTCTATTATGACACAAAATCAGACGTTTCACGCATATTTTAAGGACTGGATGACGCTTTATAAACAAGGCGCTGTCAGACCTGTTACTTATCAAAAATATGTTATAACACATCAACATCTCGTTAAGCTTGCACCAAGACTCAAAACAAGTAAACTCTCACGTTCAACTTATCAACAATTACTTAATGATTTCGCGCAAAATCATGAGCGTCAGACAGTTATGGATTTTCATCATCATTTAAAAAGCTCGATTATAGATGCCATGGAAGAGGATATTCTAAAACGAGATCCGACTCGCAAAATTGTGGTTAAAGGAACTGTTCAGCGACTGCATAAGCCAAAATTTTTGAACCAATTTGAGGTGCAGGCTCTACTAAAACAATTGAATTTACAGGACGAAGTTAATTGGGATTATTTTATCTTACTCATTACAAAAACGGGGTTGCGCTTTGCTGAAGCTTTAGGGTTGACGCCAGCAGATTTTGACTTTGAAAAACAAATTATCACAATTGATAAAACATGGAATTATAAAGCGGTACAAGCTGACTTTGCGCCAACAAAAAATAATTCATCGGTCCGAAAAGTACAAATTGATTGGCAAACTGCGATACGATTTTCAGTCATCGTTCGCAATCTACCAAGAGATGAGCCGATATTTGTCCGTGGACGTGTTTACAATGCGACAGTGAATGACAGATTAGCCACACTTTGCAAGCAAGTTGAGATACCAGTTATCTCAATTCATGGCCTGCGCCACACACATGCCTCATTATTGCTTTACGCAGGCGTATCAGTTGCTTCGGTGGCACGTAGGTTGGGACATTCAAATATGACAACAACACAAAAAACTTACATTCACGTCATTCAAGAATTAGAAAATCAAGATAATGATCTAGTCATGAAACATTTAGCACAATTGATGTAAAAAATAACGGTGTCTACGTAAGATAGACACCGTTTTATAATTTGCTGGTTATTTGCTGGAATTTAAATAAACATTTTTTGAAGAAAAGCCTGTTTTTGTTTTTTGAGGAGGTTGAGCTTTTGTTGGTGAAGGGCGATGAGGTTGTCGAGTTGTTTGAACAACGTACCAATCTTTTGTTGTTCTTTTTTTTGTGGAATTTTAGTTGTGATTTTCTTGAAATCTGTTTTATTAATTTTAGACTGAACACCCGGTGTAGCTTTCTTATTTATCTTCGATTGCATGGTTTCGCCAATCATCATTTGATAAAGAAAAAGATTATTACTTGTTGAAGATTTAATCAGAACAGCATTAGGCGCTAGAGTCATGGGTTTATCTAAATCTGGTACTAAAAAGAATTTACCTACACTACCAACATTAGACATTATAATATCATTCGAATACAACTTTGATTTAGATAAAAACAAATACCCTGCTTGATCAGTGTAAAGCCAAGGCCCTTTCCAATCATTTGACGCATCTTGAAGTCTGATCATATATGCATAATTTTCTGTGGTATATGATTTAACATTATTTCTCAGGGATTCAAAGCTTCCGTTTGCGACATAATCTGTGACGGTATCAAAAAATTCTCCCAACTCACACTCTTTCCAGGCATCACTAAAGCCAGCAAAACGCAGTTCCTGACTGAAAATCTTTTGCAAATACGCCTGTTTTAATTGCTTTAGAAGGTCAATCTTACGCTCGTTTTGAGTGATTAGATTGTCGAGTTGTTTGAAAAACGAACCTATTTTTTGTTGTTCGGTATTACCAGGAATCAGTATGTCCTGATTTCTAATTAATTCAGAGTTCAAATTTACTTGACTACCAGGTTGTCCATATTTTTTCCACTGGGGTCTAAACATTTCAAGCCACTGGAACATAAATTCTCTTTCAAATAAAGGATCTAAAAATATCAAAAATCCATCGTGTACGCCTGTTTTAATGTAATTTACTAATGGTTTACCAACTGTGGCAGCGATGCTTAATAGTAGATGTGGCTCTGTCAAAACTCGTGTTTTTTCTTGGCCTAATTTAGATATGTGCTGATCAAGATGATAAATTCTACCATTTTGCTCTGTTACATCTGAGATTCTTAACCAACCAATGTTGCTCTCTTTGTCAAACCATTTTGGGTCTTGAATTGGTCTTGGGCTTGCTCCACGAACAATATTTGCTAAATCTCCCAACTTACGCTGTTCCCAAGCATCATAAAAACCCCTAAACCTCAACGCAGGCATAGTTTTATCAGTCATTTTTAGTCTCCACTAATTCAGCTACCATTGCGTCAAATTCGGCTTGCGCTTTGGCGATTTCAATATCAACAGCCTTTAATTCTGCTTCAACTTGTGCCAAATCAATAGGTTCTTCTTCTTCAAATGTGTCGACATAACGTGGAATATTCAGATTAAAATCATTTTCAACAATTTCATCAAAACTTGCAACGTGTGCATATTTATCCACACTTTCACGTTTTGCATAGGTCTCAATAATTTTGTCAACATGAGCATCGGTCAGCGTATTTTGATTTTTACTCTTATCAAAATCATTTGAAGCGTCAATAAAGAAGACATCTTTCGTCGAACGATTTTTCTTAAATACTAAAACAGTCGTTGGAATACTTGTACCGTAAAACAAATTAGCTGGCAGGCCAATCACAGCATCCAAAACATTCATATTTTCAATCATATAACGGCGAATAATGCCCTCTCCCGCACCACGAAAAAGTACGCCATGAGGCAAGACCACAGCCATTGTCCCATCTTCAGCAAGATGATATAACATGTGTTCCACAAAAGCAAAATCGGCTTTTGATTTTGGTGCTGTCTTACCGTATGCTCGGAATCGTTCATCGTCCAACTTACCATCTGGATTCCAGTTAGCAGAGTATGGTGGGTTAGCAACCACGGCAGAAAACTTCTGATCACCAAAATGATCATTTTCCAAAGTATCCCCTTGTTGCACATTAAAGTTGGTATAGTTCACACCATGCATCAGGAGGTTCATTCGACCCAAGTTATAAGTTGTACCGTTAAGTTCCTGCCCAAAATAATTGTATACTTTGGCTTCATCTCCGACACGCAGCAATAATGACCCAGATCCCATCGTCGGATCATACACACTTTTTAACGTCTCACGACCCAAAGTCACTGCTTTAGCCAATATTTTAGAAACTTGCTGTGGTGTGTAAAACTCGCCCGCCTTTTTACCAGCATTGGCAGCAAATTGACCGATCAGATACTCATAGGCGTCTCCTAAAATATCAATTTCAATTTCATCATGTTTAATTTCTAAATCGTGTAAATTTAAGATCACCGCAGCTATCATTTTAGAACGTTCTGCTGGCGTGCTACCCAATCTTGAAGATGACAAGTCTAGGTCTTCAAATAACCCGCGAAAATCATCTTCCGAGCGCTGCCCAATGGTCGAGTTTTCCACAGCAATCACTGCATTCTGTAAATCTTCAATATCAAATTTACCTTGGCTAATTTCTTTGACCAAAGTTGAAAACAAATATTTAGGCTCAATAAAGAAGCCTAAATCGTTTAAAGCCTCCTCCTGGATTCCCTCACGATAATCATCTAATTCATAGGCTTGAATAAAGTCGACATCTTCAGCCTCTAATAAATTGTTATTAACATAATCTTCGATTTTATCTGATAAAAACCGATAAAAAATTAAGCTTAAAATATAGTTACGGAATTCATTAGCGTCCATATTGCCACGTAAGTCATTAGCAATTTTCCAGAAGCGCTTTTGTAATTCAGCTTGTTGCGATTGCTGCGTTTGATTGGTATTTGACATGTCTGTTCTCTCTAATTCATCACAAACTTTTTGGCAGTTTCAATGATGAAGTTTTTAATAGATTGTTTTGCTGTTCTTTTTTCTTTGAATGTCATGCCCGTGGTCAGTTCACTAAGTGCTTTAGAATTTTCATGTTGACTCACTTCATATTCAGCGACTTGTTCTGCTAACTGGGATGGCTCTAAACGATGTTCTTCTGCAAAATGATAAATTTCAGCTTGACGCTTATACGCCAAGAAATGGTTAAGTTCGCCTGTAATGTCCGCATCATCATTCAACTCCGGAATAACGGAATCCAAGAACTGTTCTAACAATTCACGCTTAGAAAACAGCGTAGGTTCGGTATTGTTAGTAAGGGCTTTTTTTACTTTTTCTACACCCTCAGTCCGTGCATTAGGTGACGATAAGTCGATTTGTGAAATAAGGCGATTGATATAATCAACATCAATTGCATCAACCATCAGGAGCTCGGGGTAAAAATCTACATCATCGATGATTGATGCTTTTTCTTTTTGTCGTGCCTTGTGCCGTTCATAGAATGTTGCATACTTGCCTTTGAAATCATCAAATATTTGTTGCGTCCAGTCGAGCTCTGTTTCAATTTCCGCCCAATCAAATTCTTCGTAAACGCTGATACGACTTTGAAGTGACATGACATTTCTGAATAGTTTGATAAATTCAAGTTCCGCTGTTTCACCCTCATCTAATAACCGATTTGTGTCTTCAGGTGTAGCTACCTTGTCCCTCAAGGCGCTTATTGCTTGTTGAAAATCTAGTTTTAAGTTTTCATAACTCGGTGCGAAAAACGCTGCCTTGTCCCCTTGCGAGAAAAGCTGGACCGCTTCATCTGTTTTACTTTTGATATTACGGTATGCCACAATATTGCCGTAATCTTTTGGCGCTTTTTGAACACGATTGGTTCGTGAAAAAGCTTGAATGAGTCCGTGGTATTGCAAGTTTTTATCAACATATAACGTATTCAGTGTCGGTGCATCAAAACCTGTCAAGAACATGTTGACAACTATCAAAACATCAATATTATTTTCAGGTGATTTGGCGTCATGATTCTTCATACGTTTAGATACGTCGTTGAAGAAATCGGAAAATGTATCTGTACTGAAGTTTTGGTGATATTTGTCGTTATAATCATCAATGACTTTTTCCAAGCCATGACGGGAAGTTAATGTGTCGTCCTTTTGGTGCTCGTCATTATCTTCTTCATTAGCGGCCCATGTGAAAATCGTCGTTACTTTCAAATCATTGTTTATTTCTTTAAAAATATCGTAATACTTTAAAGCTGTTCGCGTATCTGAAACAGCAAAAATAGCGTTATATTGGCGATTATACGTTTTGCTACTATGATTGAGGATAATATGTTGTGCAATTTGATTTAGGCGTTTTTCATTCTCATACACTTCTTTAATATTGAGCGCTTCAACTTCTCCGTTTAAATTTTCAATATCTTCTTTGCTATGAATAGTATTGATGTAGGTGACATTGAACGGTAATACATTATGGTCGCGTACAGCGTCTTTTATCAAATAAGTATGCAAACGGGTATCATAAATATCGTCAGTTGTACGCCCATCTGCCCCTATGTTTTCTTTAAATATAGGCGTTCCAGTGAAACCAAAATGTTGTGCATTTTTAAACCAGCTATTGACCTGTTTACGCATTTCACCGAATTGGGTTCGGTGTGCCTCATCTTCAATAAAAATCACACGCTGTTCTTTGTATGGCTCTAAAACTGACCGATGACGCGGATTTTTTACAGCATTGGCAAGCTTTTGAATAGTAGTCACAATCAACGTGTCTGTCGAATTTTTAAGTTGTTCAACTAAAACGGACGTATTATCTGTACGATCAATTGACGATTGTCCATCCGCACGCCTTGGTAGATAGGCATTAAAATTATTAATTGTCTGCGAATCCAAATCACGTCTATCAACAAGAAAAATAATTTTCTGTGCGTCTGTATGAAGTGCCAACTGAGATGCGGCTTTAAAAGCTGTGATTGTCTTGCCAGAACCGGTTGTATGCCAAACATACCCGTTTGTAGCGGGATGTATTTCAGCCTGACTCATGATGGATTTTTGCGCATACACCTGATATGGGCGCATAATTTTCATTACTTTTTGGTCCGCATCAAAAATTGTGTATTTTGAAATCATTTCATGGATATTCAGAGGAGAAAGAAAACTGGCAGTAAAAGGTTCAATTTCATCAATCCACCTGTTATTTTCATCAGACCAATTGAAAATAAAATTTTTATTTAACTCACCATCATTATTAGAAAAATAACGTGATGACATGCCATTGCTGATCACAAAAATCTGTAAATATCGAAATAAACTACCACCAACATTAAATGACTCACGACGATACCGCAATATTTGTTGAAACGCTTGTGACATTTCAATACTGTGACGTTTCAACTCAATTTGAACAAGTGGTAAACCATTAATTAGCAATGTGACATCATAACGATTTTCATATTTGTCATTCACAACAACTTGATGAGCAACTTCATAAACATTATTTTCCGCGTCACGAGGATCGAAAAACGACAACGTTATGTCTGATCCATCGTCACGCTGTATTTGTGCTCTTCCACCTTGAAATTGATCATCGCCACGTAAATAGCGTCCCAACTGATAGATTGATTTAGATCCCACAATTTCATTTAAAAATCGTTGAAATTCTTGATCAGTCAGTGGTGTACCATCTAGTTTGTCAATATTCCGTCGATTTAAAAGCACACGAAAATGATTAACAATCAAACTATAATGATTTAATTCTGGTCGAAACTGCCAACCAGATTTCCCGAGCTGTGCAATCAACTGATTCTCAAGCTTTGATTCTGTCTGTACCATTACTTTCTCCACACTGTTATGAATGACACTACCCTTTCATTATACCTTACGCTCAGGTTCAGCGTAAGGCATAAGATTCACCATTTTTGGTGTTATCAAAATATTATTTTTTTAATTACAGATAATAAGTGCACAAAAAAACACTTCAAACTGAAGTGTTTTTTAAATCAAACTAATTTGAACTTAAACTGCTTTAGCAGAATCAGTAACTTTCTTAATAGCTTCACGCATAGCAATGTCATGCTTCAACATTGATTCAGAGATAGCAGCACGCACCTTATCTTCTTCCATGTTGTATTGCGCAGCCAAGCTAGCAACTTCTTCAGAAACTTGTTCTGCTGAAGGATCGATCTTTTCAGCTGCAACGATTGCTTCTAATACCAAGCCAGTCTTTACACGTGTTTCAGCACCTTCTTCGAATTGCTTATGCAAATCATCTTCAGTTTGACCTGAAATTTGGAAGAACATTTCACGTGAAATACCTTGTTGTTGAAGTTGTCCCAAGTATTGGTCGATTTGACGATGTACATCTTCATCGATCATTTCTGCTGGAATTTCATCGCCATCAACTGAGGCATTATCAACTGCCTTAGAAATAACAGCGTCTTCAAACGCAGCTTTAGCAGCTTGTGCCTTCTCATCAGCTAACTTCTTAGATGTCTTTTCCTTCAATTCAGCTAATGTTTCAACTTCTTCATCAACATCCTTGGCAAATTCATCATCTAATTCAGGCAATTCCTTGCGCTTCAATTCGTGAATTGTTACTTCGAACAAAGCTTCCTTGCCTGCCAAATCAGCAGCTTGATAGTCTTCAGGGAATGTTACGTTAACATTGACATCTTCACCAGCTGTGTGACCAACTAATTGTTCTTCAAAGCCAGGAATAAATTGACCTGATCCCAAAGCTAGAGAGAAGTCCTTGCCTTGTCCGCCATCAAACTTAACGCCATCAACTGAACCGTCAAAATCAATCACAACAGTATCGCCGTTTTCAGCCTTAACTGATTCTTCTTGCAAAACTAATTCTGCTTGTCCATCTTGCAAACGCTTGATTTCAGCATCTACATCAGCATCAGCAACTTCTTCGTCTTGTGCTTCAACTTCAAGGTTCAAGTATTCACCCAACTTAATAGCAGGGGCAGTCTTGACAACAGCCTTTAAAGTCCAAGCTTCACCCTTATTCATTGAAACGGGTTCGATGTTTGGACGACCAACTGGTGTGATACCAGCTTCATCAATTGCGGCTTCATAGGCAGCAGGCAAAACAATGTCCATTGCTTGTTGGTACAAAGCTTCTTCACCAAACTTTTGGAAGAAGAGTTGCTTAGTTACCTTACCCTTACGGAATCCAGGAATACTAACTTCGTTCTTGTTACGTTGGAAAGCTTGTTCCAAACCTTCTTCAACTTGCGCACGCGCGATTTCAAATTCTAATGTGCCTTGGTTTTTTTCATCCGCAGCTGGTGTCCACTTAGACATGTTATTTCCTCCGAGTTTTCAATACTATATAATTTTAGACTAAATTCAAGAATATCACAACCATTTTATCTATTTTTATCGCTTCAAATAAAACAAATTGACATACTTTTTAGAAATAGCATTTTATGGCGTTTTCATTATTATAGCTGTGCACCCTACAACAAATTATGGTAAGTAGGCAATTACGCGAGTTGGAAAACCTGGCGCTTTCTCAAACTTGGGTGTCATAACAGAAATAATTGCTCCGGTAGCCGGAACTTCATCCAAATGTGTTAGCATTTCAACTTGATAATGTCCTGACCTCAAAACTAGTTCTTCAGCTATAAAACCTTTTGTTGGTTGATTTACAGCTGTATCCGTGTCATAAGTTTCGTGACCATTAGCTATTGCATGGCGCGTTTCATAAATATATTCAATGGCCTCAGCTGACCATCCAGGATAGTGCTTTTGACCATCACTATCTAAATTATCCATTAACTTTTGATTTGGCCAGCGTTTTGACCAATCAGTTCTAAAAGCAACAAAAGCACCTTCTGGTATTAAGCCGTTTTTATTTTCCCATTCTTTAATATCAGCAACTGTTAGTGAATAATCCGGATTTTTCTTGACAACGTCGGATTTATCAATAACAACTAATGGGGCTATTAAATCTTTCAACGGAATGTCAGTAACCCATTCGCCACTTTTAGCACCAAAATGAATTGGCGGGTCAATATGCGTGGCGTACTGACCCACGAAACTAAATTCTTTAACCAAAAAGCCATCCTTTTCGTTAGTAAAGATCGTTTTTGCAGAGGCCGCATTAAATTTTGGGAAATGCGGTGAGTTTGGTCCAAATTCATGAGACAAATCTACCCATTTACTTTTTTTTAATTCCATCAGAAAATTTTGGATTGACATAGAACTACTGTACTCCTTGGATTAATAATAAACACCATTCTAACATTAAGCTCATAAAAAAACATAATAATGCTAATACTATTATCATTATTATGTTTTTATTAATATTTACTTCATTCATCACCATACATCGATACTTGTTTAACTCAAAATAAGGCACATGATAATATACACTTATTATATCGAATATAAGAGGATGTTAATTTATTTAGCGATCATTTTTCACACGAACTGGCTGCGGTTGTCCGACACGTAAAACTTTTTTCAATGAAAAACCAATTAAACCTACAGCTACAATAATTAATAGTGTCATAGTCGTTTCTCCTTTGTTTGATTGTTTACTATTTTAGCGTTTCAACATTAAATTTAAATCAATTAAACAAAAATAAAAAACAGCCCTAAAGAGCTGTTTAGTCCAAATTAGTAATTTCGGCAATTGCTTGCGCGTATATCGAAATTGAACGATACAAATCATCAAGCAGAGCAAATTCATTAACTTGGTGCATTGTGTCTGGTGAGTCTGGGAATAATGCGCCATAAGCGACACCGCGTTTCATTAAGCGACCGTATGTTCCACCACCAATGACTTGATCGTGTGCTGGCAATCCTGTTTGATCATGATAAACACGAAGTAGTGTTTCCACAATTGGGTCACTAGGTGCAACATAATGAGGCACTTGAGCATGTCCACCGATAGTTGGTTTCACATCCCATCCATTCAATTGAGAAGCAAGACCCGCTTCAATTTCTTCCGGTGTGATTCCCTTTGGATAACGGAAATTAAAGTTGATAAAGACCTCACCACCATCAACAAATTTCTGGATACCGACATTCATAGACAAAGGTCCCATCACATCATCAGTATACTTAACACCGAATTTTTCGCCAACAGTATCATTGTGTGCTGGTGTGCCCAAATACGTTAAGAATGACTTAGCTGTACCACCAAAATCAAAGTCTTGAAGGAAGTTTGCTAAGTAAGTCCCAGCATTTTCTCCTGTTTCTGGCATTGCCCCATGAACTTGCTTACCGTTTAAGACAAATTTGATGATCTCACCATCAGTTTCAGTTGAACCAGATACCTTTGGATTTTCTACCAAAAACTCTTGGAATTCTGTCACAATTTTTTCTGAATGAGATGATTTTACCGTTGCACGAGCAATACCTGGGACCATGTTTGTCCGTAATCCAGACTCAAAATCAACAAGCTTAACAGTGCCACCATTAGTGGCTTCACCTTTAATGATTACTTGAACGTTACCCTTTTCACCATTAATGATTGGGTATTCAGCATCAGGTGAGAAGCCAAATACAGGCTCTGGCTCAACTTCAAAGTAACGAGTCATCCCCGTCCAATCATTTTCTTCATCAGTTCCAAAAATCAGACGAACCCGACGCTTCAATGGCACATTCAAATCAGACAAAATTTTGAAAGCATAGTAGGCTGACATTCCTGGCCCCTTATCGTCTGAAGCACCACGGGCGATAATCTTATCATCCGTTACAACAGGTTCAAATGGTTCGGTATCCCAACCCTCGCCTGCAGGCATCACATCAACATGAGACAAAATAGCGACATATTCATCAGCATCTTTGGGACCAATTTCAATATAGCCCACAATGTTATCAATATTTTTGGTAGTGAAACCATCTCGCTCAGCAGTAGCCAACATCTTAACTAAGGCAGCTGTTGGTCCAGGACCTAAAGGTGCATCAGGCGTTGCTTGTGAATCGTCACGAACAGATTCAACAGCCAATAAGGCTTTTAAATCTTCGATATAGGCTGCTTTACGTTTCTCTGTTTCTTGTTTCCAATCAACTGTCATATTTTTTTAACCTTTCTAGTAACTCATATGATAATTATACCCTGTTATGGCATTTTTTTCTAATATTCATGTCAGGAACAAGGATTAAATAATCAAAGTATCCATATACTATATAGCGCTATAACCACTATTTTTTAATAATCGTGGCTAGCTTTCTACGCAATGCATGGTCCGCAGCACAAATATATAACCCTTGTCGGCCACGCTTTAATAGCACATTTAGCGCGTTCAGCATAATAGCTTCTTTCTCTTGCTCACTAAATGAATGACCCTTTGTTTGTCGAAAAGCGGCGTTATCCTCATATTTTTCGGTATGAACCACGATTTTATTTTTATCTTCATCAAGTGTGATACTGGGTCCAATAATCACACCAGCATAGTTCAAATCAAAACCTTGAATTGTGTACACTGATCCTACTTCATTAATTGTGTCCGGTCTCAATGCCCATGGTGTTGTACCTGTGTCTAACTGATCCCAAGGTAATTTGAAATCATCAACCGTCACATACCAGGTACCGCGATTAACGGTATACGGATAATCCGTTGTTGCTAACAAACGTGACATTCCTACCTGCTTATTTTTTTGTTGAATCATTCTGTAGAGATCATTAGCATTGGAAAAAATCTGAAAATCAAATCCGTCAACGAGGCCTAATGTTGAAATTTCTTTATTTTGCGTTAGATTGTCAATCCATTGAACAACATGCTCGTTATTACCTAGCATACGATACTGATTACTTAATTGATAACGCGTTGGTGCGTACTGTGAAACGATTTGTTCCAACCTTTGATTAGTCCACATACTTTTGAATTTTAAGACTTGATGGCTATCAAAAACTAAAATGATAACTTGAGCACGTTTGACAATCTCGACCAGTTGGTTGGTTTGATTAAATTTATTGTAGCGATCAGGTTCAGTTAATAGTAAATGTGCTTCATCAATTAATACAACATCTGCATGACGCTGCTCTTTATCCATTTGATGAATAAAAGTTGTGGGTTTTAGGAACTGTTTCTTTTTTAATTCTTCAGTTTTCCCTGCTAAATTACGATATATTTTCCAAATTTCGGCGTGATTGACTAGTAAATAATTATTAGTTTGATAAAGTGCTGATGACTCATTATTTAAAACAGCATGTTGAAGTTGTTTAAATATTTCAAATAGTACAACACTTTTCCCAGAACCAGCGCCCCCTTCAATAATAAATACTTTCTTTTTTTCTTGCTTCAAACCCTGATTTGCAAAGTCAACCACATCTTGAATCAAATGCACTTGTTCAGTTGACAATTTTTCCTCATCAGAGAGAATAAAACTATTTTTTTCCATAAACATATTGTACACTATCTACATAATGAGTCACATAAAAAGTCACGCTAGATGAGCACTCCTATCACCTTCTTTGTGCATTAAACAAAACTATCGTGTAGAATAATGTTAAGGATTAAACTATGAAAACATTAACTGAAGATATTTTATACCGAGTTATTAAAAAAAGAGCCAAGGACTCACACAAAGGAACCTATGGCCGTGTTTTAATCATTGGCGGCACGGCACAATTTGGTGGTGCAGTGATTATGAATGCATTGGCTGCAGTTAATTCTGGTGCCGGACTAGTAACCGTAGCCACAGATCCATCAAACTTTACCGCTTTACATAGTCACCTACCAGAAGCAATGGTTGTTGATTTTAATGAGGATCTGACCGAGTATATTAAAAAATCAGACGTTGTTTTAATCGGATCAGGTTTAGGCGATCGTATTGATTTAGTACAACATACCTTCTATGCTATTTTGCCACGTCAAATACTCATCGTTGACGGTTCTGCCTTAACTCTAGTTGCTAAACATAAACTAAAGTGGCCAAAATCGCGACTCGTTTTAACACCACATCAGATGGAGTGGCAACGTCTAAGTGGTGTGACAATCAATGAACAAGCCTTTGAAGCGTTTAATATGCTAGCGCAACAAAGGATGAATGTTGAACCGATTTTAGTTTTAAAACAACATCATACTCAAATTTATACCAATGACTGCGCTTTTGAAATACCAGTTGGTGGACCTTATCAGGCCACAGGGGGCATGGGTGACACACTCGCCGGAATGATTGCTGGATTTACGGCACAGTTTATGTTGTCGTTTTCCGAAGCAATTTTAGCGGCGGTCTATGCTCATTCTGCTATTGCTGACGAACTAGCTGAAACCCGCTACATCACACTACCCACAGAAATCAGTGCCTCAATACCTGAATTTATGCATCGATATGCTCGCTAATACGTGAAAACAAACAGTATGTTAAAATATTTATATAACTCTCAGGGGGACGAAAATTTGAAATTTATCTCATGGAATATTGATTCCATCAATGCTGCAGTTGAACACAAAAGTGTCCGTGGTGAAATGACTTGGAGCACATTAAACGAAATTGCGACCATACGCCCTGACGTTTTTGCCATCCAAGAAACAAAATTGAAATCAACAGGCTTAACTAAAAAACAAGCGACAGCCATTGCAGAACTTTTTCCAGAGTATCATTTGTATGTAAATTCTAGTACTGCGCGCTCTGGCTACTCTGGCACGATGGTGCTTTCCAAAGTGGAACCTATTCAGGTGGAATATCCTACTATTGGTGCGCCAGGTCCCATGGATTTAGAGGGACGCATCATCACCTTAGAATTTCCAACTTTTTTCCTATCAACTGTTTATACACCTAATTCCGGAAGCTCGTTGATACGTCTACCTGAACGTGGTGAGTGGGATGATAAATATCGTGAATATATCAAGCGCCTAGACGCTACCAAACCAGTTATTTTTAGTGGTGATATGAACGTCGCGCACCAAGAAATTGATTTAAAAAACCCAAAACCAAATCGTCATTCTGCTGGATTTACTGACCAGGAACGGGAAAAGTTTTCAGCACTATTGGATGCTGGATTTACAGACACTTTTCGATCATTAAATCCAGACACACCAAGTGTTTATACTTGGTGGGCACAAATTAGTAAAACAAGTAAAATCAATAATTCCGGGTGGCGAATTGATTACTACTTGGTTAGTGATCGAATCGCTGAAAACGTCACAGAATCCTGTGTTATAGATACGGGTGCACGTCAGGATCACGCACCGATTCTTCTCGAAATTAATGTATAAATAAAAAGCCATGCATAAATTGCACGGCTTTTTATTTATTTATTTTTAACATATGGCTTAAGTACTTCTGCTCCAAAATGATTAGATTCATAAATTAAGATATTGGCTGCGGCTACTGCATCATCAAGCGCGTTATGGTGATGATCCAATGTAATCCCTAAATTACCAGCAACAGTGTTTAACTTATGATTTTCGAAATTTGGAAATAATTTACGACTGGTTTGAACCGTATCCAACAACAAATAATGCGGTTCATCAATATCGTAATACTGCAATGTTCCTTTCAAGATACTATTATCAAATGATGCGTTGTGGGCCACCACTAATTTATTTTCTGTGAAAAAAGGTGAAATTGTTTGCCAAACTTCGGGAAACTTTGGCGCGTCAGCTACATCTTGTCGATGGAGACCATGAATAGCTGTGTTGTACGAGCTAAACGTTGTTTCCGGCTTGATTAATGAATAAAATTTATCAACTACTTGATTATCACGCACAATTGCTAAGGCTATAGAAACTGCCGAATGCTTTTCGCGGTTTGCTGTTTCAAAATCCATTGCTACAAAATTCATAGTTATAACTCCAAGATCATTCTTTGTAACTCTGTATCACGACCATTTGGTAAGGTAAAGTGCTCTTTTTCATCAACACTTAAGAACCCGTATTTCTGATAAATATGCACGGCGATGTCATTATCAATTTGTACATCTAACCATACCTTTGATAACCCGTTAAGTTTAGCCCAGTCCAGAAGTGACCGCATTAAATCCTGACCAAGACCAGCACCGTGAAATTGTTTCAAAATAGCCACACCGATTTCTTCATTTTCGATAGATCCTATTCCTACCGGTAATGATTGTTCACCTTGTTCAGCAATCAACAACAAAGTAATCGCCGGCGCATCGTTTTTTACAGGTACTTCATCCCCATCACGCATACTTGCAATCAAAAAAGTATCTGTTTCCGTCATTAATTCTTGAATTAATTGTTGCCATTCAGCAGCTCTAGCTAAGCTGGCTTCTTCTAAGCTGAACGCAATCGGCTGGCTCATATCGAATGTCATAGTTTTTCCTCAATTTCAATAACTGAACCAACACCTGCGATACTTATTGTTCGTTCGTTATCATCCTCACCTCGAGTAAATGTGATGTCCAATCGATTATTTGGCAACAAATCATTCATATATTGCGGCCACTCAATAAGCGTTACACCATCCGTACCGATAAAATCCTCGAATCCTTGATTAGCAGCACCAGTCATTTCCAATCGATAAGCATCAAAATGATAAATGGGAAAATCACGCGCCATATAAGTATTCATAATATTAAATGTCGGGCTCTTAACCCTTGACTTCACACCTAAAGCGCGTGAAAATCCCTGGGTAAAGGTTGTTTTCCCCGCTCCTAAATCACCATTCAGCGTGATCACTAAACCAGGATAAACAAATGATGCTATTCTACTAGCTAAACTTTGTGTTTGCTCAAAATTGTTTGTTAAAAATTCTTTCATTGTTTTATTATAGCACGAGAGAATTGGTAAGATTAAATCGAAATATATTTACTTTTTTGAGTTCATACATTATCTAATAATCCACAGTTTATTGTTATCCGAATGGAAAAAAGGTTTTGACTTTTTAGTTGGATAAAAGGTCATATTCTTATCCTTTAGCTTTTTTACACCAGCAATAACCCCGCTATTTTTGTTAGTTGTAGCCTCTTTAACATAGTAGAGTCTGCCTGGAATATCATCAAATGTAACAAGCCCTTCATCATTTGAATGGCGAATTAATGATTCTCCATCTCTTTTTAAAGCAACTTTTTTATTCTTAGAAAACAATTGAAAGGCAACAGATGAAACGGGATTACCATCAGCATCTAAACGATAAAATGATAAATCAAACTTTTTCTTAGCTAATTTGATACGTATGATGCGCTTATACAAGAAAAGAAATTGCAATGCAATTAATAAAATGATGCCAACAATAATAAGAGCTTGCTTGATATTGTTAAACTTATCAGCATTTTCAATATTTTTTGCCATATTTTTATTATAAGGAACTCGATATCCTGTCACCAACAAACGATGTGAATTGACCATATAAGGTGTGCAGGTTATTAGCGTTACCAAGTCTTTATCAGGTTCAACTTGCAGCCCTTGGTAATCTTCAGGTTTGACAACTTCAATTTTAAAAACTTTATAGGCTAATTTTTTATGAAATACCGTTAATACAAAAGTATCGTTTTTCTTAACATGATTTAAGTTCGTAAATAACATTCGTGAAGCTAAGCCACGGTGCGCCGAAATAACACTATGCGTGCCTTTCCCACCCAGAGGAAAAGATGTTCCTTGTAAGACGGTTGCGCCATAGTTAAGTGTTTCTTCATTTGTCGTATCAAAAAGCGGAATATGCACATTAATTTTAGAAATACTAATTGTACCAATTAAATGCTTCTTCAATACCACATGCTCTTTGTAAGTGGAACCAGAAAATGGGTCACTCCCAGGTTGAATGCCATCTTTTCTTAACTGTGCATTTTTCTGTTGCATACGTGTTTCTTTTGCTGATATATCTTGATTAGTTTCCTTTTGAATTGTCTTGATTCGTTGCTGGTCAATAAAATGATTCAATGCACCGACATAAAAAGGATACAACGCTACTAAAAATCCTATAAGAAAAATAATATTTAAAAATATATTTTGTTTATTCTTTTTTTTACTGGTTTGCTTAGTCATTTGTTGCATCACCTTCTGTTTGAATTTGGTAACCATTTTTAACTACTTTTTTTATATAGAATTTTTTATCCTTTAAATGTTTAACTATCGCTTTAAAAGGTTTGAGGTTCATGTTTGGATTCATCGGAACTATTTTATACCTGCCACCATTAATTTCACCAAACGATACATAGCCTCTTGAGTCACTCGTAGACTCACATAACTCACCTTGGTCATTTAATATTCTTTTACCAAAATAATCTACTACAGTGAATTTATAACCAGAAATGAGACGTCCATTATTATAAACAAAAAATGATAACTGATAATTTCTTTTATGTGACAATAGTTCAATAAGCTCACGTTTGATGATATAAAAAATTAAAGCCATAAAAATAAGAATCAGTGCTGTCAGACAAAACAAATATTTTCCTTGATATGATACTGCCTTTTTTTCTTGTTTATCAAATGAACCTTTATCCAACGGCACCCTTTTCCCAGTAACTAACAATCGATGTGTGTTTACCATATAGGGTGTACATGTGACCAACGTTGCCAAATCTTGGTTATTTTGTATTGTGATATCACTTAGATCTGTTGGTAAAACTACTTTGATTCGAATAACTTGATAAACTAAACGTTTCCCATACACTTTCAAAAAAAACTTATCGCCTTTTTTTAATTCGTGCAGATGAGTAAATAATTCTTGATTAGGCAAACCACTGTGCCCCATCAAAACGGTATGCGTACTTTTGCCACCAACAGGATAAGAACTGCCAGGTAATAATGTAATTCCTTTATACAAAAGGCTGTCAGTCGTTGTATCAAACACCGGTAAACTCAGAGATATTTTAGGAATGAATATACTTCCTAACGAGTGCTTTTGATAGTACTCTCTACTCTCCTTGGGTACATTTTCCAGCGTTTGCCCCAAGATATTCTTGACAGGTGATATACCAAGTTGTTGATTTTCTTTTGACTTTTGTTTGTTTTTTTTGATTAATTTTTCGAGTTTCTTGGCACTGGCTTTCTGATTGCTTTGATTTAGTTGATTCACAGCATTTAATTCTTTTTGGGCCACATAATTATTCACGCCATTAGCAATAAAAGGATACATGAACACCAAAAAACCAATGAAAAACATTAATGCAATGAACAGTTTCAGAAAAATATTAGCGTTGTTTTGTTTTTGTTCTGCCATCGTTCTAGTTATCCTTTGAAACCACGGCTCATAATATCAATGAAAACCATTATTCCAAAGAATTATGAACATAGTATTCATTTTTATAAAAAAAGTGCTTACCACGAACATGGTTTGCACTTTAGTTTTCAAATATGATTAAATATTTTGGTTCTTTTTATTACGCTTATTCCAAACATATGCGCCACTCATCAAAAGTGCACCTGCAATCAAGAACAAGTAGATACCAGAACCACCAGTTGATGGTAAGATACCCTTCTTAATGTTTGTCACAGTGATTGTTTGATTGTCAGCATAGCTTCCTTTAGTAACTGTAAACTTAACAGGAGCTGTCAAAAGCGCATAACCAGCTGGAGACTTTGTTTCAACAAGTGCATAGCTTTGACCATCAGCCAACTTGTTTGAATATTCAAGACCCTTTAATTCAACTGATCCTTGATCATTTGATGTATATGTTGTCGCTGAGTCATTATTTGATGCCCATGTGTATGAACCATCAGTTGCTTGCGTTGCGTAGGCAACTTTGTCACCATTAGCATTTAACTTAACCAACTGGAACTCTGCACCAGCAAGCTTTGCAGCACTTTGCTTGTCTTGCTTAACAAATTTCACACCACCAGTGTAAATTTCAGGTCCTGTTACTGATGATTCTGGATCATTACCAATTTTAACAGTCGCAGTGTTGTTTAATGCTTTGTCAGGAACAGCAGCATTAGTCAAGGTAGCATCATAAGTAACTGTTAACTTTTTACCGGCAGCAGCCTTAACAGCAGCTGCAGTTGGATTAAATGTTATTTTAAAACCTTTACCATTTTTGTCAGTTGCATCAGTTGCTGAAACTGTATAGTCAGTTCCTTCAGTTAATCCTGCAACCTTTACCGTAGTAGCATCATCATCAATACCTAAGTTGGGCGTATCAACTACATTAAATGTATCTTTATCCGCAATGTTCCATGGTACTGCTATTTGCAATTGATAACCAAATTTTTGACCATAAGTGGCATTATAAACCTTTGATCCATCAGGCAATGTCACAATCAAATCTTTTTTACTTTCGTCACTTAAATCTTTTGTAATAGCATCAGTTTGTTCGTTCTTGGGATAAACGTGAACATCAGAATTAATTTCTGAGTCTGACCCTGACTTATAAACAGGTAAAGCTAACACAATTGGAGCAGCTTTTTGTGTAATATTTGTTGGTGAATTTGTTTCAACAAACAAGTAAACCTTGTCTTTATCGCCGTCCTTAGACTTCAAATTTGAAAAAGTTACTGTGCCATCGGCTCCAGCTGTTACACCTTCTGCAACTTTTGTGGCGTAACTTGGTGCAGCATCAGCGGCATCAGATTGAACCTCTTGGGATGCTTTTTCAGCAGTGTCACCACTAGAACGTAAGTTCAAATAATGGTCAGTTACATCATAAGCTGTAAAAGTAACACCTGCTAATGGCGTTCCACCAAAATTATTATCTACTTCACCTGTATTGGTCTTACTATCCGGTACTTGTCCTTCATCAAAGACCCTTTTATGCAATGTAACATTA
This sequence comes from Leuconostoc sp. XM4, assembly GCF_055698815.1. Lineage (NCBI taxonomy): Bacteria > Bacillati > Bacillota > Bacilli > Lactobacillales > Lactobacillaceae > Leuconostoc > Leuconostoc sp. XM4. The sequence goes on from NZ_CP134507.1 coordinate 1,526,295, forward strand.
ACACTATCTGTTGTGTCCGCAGATACATTAGTAATACCAAACAAGGCTGATACTAAAAGAGGAAGTACGAGTAAAATCGCATTAGCCATTTGTGACCATGATTTACTTTTCATTTTTAAAACTCCTTTTTAATTGTAATTTCTTCTTATAAATTTTTATCAATATTACCAATAAAATAATCAACAAACCGACTAAAGAAATTGAACCAATTGCTATTCCTGTTTCTGGTAAGAATGGCAAGCTAAACGGTGGTTTCTTAGTGGGTTGCTTTTTTTGGTAATTCAAAACTCTCGGACTTGCATTTTGATACACGTCATTAGGTATCACACCCGCAGCTATTTTAGACAACGGCTCGCCATTAACAGTAATTGGCGGTACATTAGCTAAGCTAGTGACTGCTGGGATATTAACACTAATGTGTTTTGCCTGAGAAGATATTTCAAAGTTCTTTAATGTTTGAACCTCTTGAAAATAATATTGACCCGTGGGTAGCTTACTATTATTCAAAGCAACTAAACCGGTATCATCAGATACGACTTTTTTTACTTCTTTTTCATGTAATGGGTCATCAGTGGTTTTCCAACTATTGTCATCAGTCAGGTATTTTTTTTGGTTGTCAACTGTTTTATACAACACAAATTTGACACCTGCTAATGGTAATTCTTTATGATCAAGCGTTTTTCCATATTTAAAAAAATATGGTATGCGTGTCACAATAGCAGATTTGGTCTCAATTTCAAGCTTGTTTTTATCCATATCTTGATTTCTTAGCGAAAATGCGACTGGATCACTAACCTGCTCATAGGATAAACCATCACTTTCAAGTTGGCTACTTTTTTGTTGCACAATAAGATAAGCTTTTCCATATTCTTTTGAAACATGAAATGTTGCTTGTCCATTGGCATCAGTAGTTTTAGTATCCATCAAACGAATATGATTGTCTTGAATATAATTTTGAATACCCTGATTTTGAGATTTCAAATCTTCAAAATAATTTTCATCATTTTCATGCTTCTGGTAATCAGCCGTCAAATCATACAATTGAAATGTTACGTTACTGCCAGGAGTATAGGATACTGGATTTGATTCATACACACTCAACTGATGATGCAATTCTATCGTAAATTGGTTATCAGTATCGGCTAAAACCTTTAAATTGTCTTGTTGCAAGCTAAGCAACCCAAATGAAATACAGGTAATGATAAACACAATCATTTTTTTAATCATGATCGGTTCCCCCTCTTTATTCGGAAAATATAATAACCGCTAGCACCCAAGGCAATTAATATAAAGGCACCAGCTATCAACATGTAGCGCACAATACCAGTGCCACCTGTAGATGGAAAAACAGTTTTATTTGAATTGTTGACCGTTAGGCTAATCTGATTGTTACCTGCATCATTTTGTAAAGTTGATTTCCAATCGCCATTATTGTTAGTTACCTTAACACTGCCATCATCAGAAATTATTATTGTGACATCTTTACTAGCAATGTATCCATCAGGAGCTTTTGATTCTTTCAAAGTATATGTTCCTGATGAAAGATTTTCAAAAGTGAAAGTCGACGTTGGATCGGTTTCTTTGTAAACTGATGTTTTGCCATCAGAGTCAGTTAATGTGAATTTAGCACCTTTTAGCGCATTTCCAGTTGTTTTGTCAACTTTATTAACTGTCAGATTAAACTTCTTGAAAGTATCATTTTTGACAAATCTAACAACATTATTCTTATCAGTATTGTTTGATTTGTCAGTAGCAATAGAAAAACCATCTTTATAGCCGTTGCCATCCGTGGTTGGTGATTTCACATTAATACCTTGACCGCTACTTGACCATTTTCCATCTTGCGATAGTGTTATTGGATAAACCGTAGAATCAAGTTGATACCCAGATGGACTCTTAGTTTCTTGAATGGTGTAATCCCCTGGTGTCAGTTGCTGTAGCTGATTATCTTTTAATGTATAGGACTGCTTTCCATCCGTTGATTTAACAATAAATTCAGCACCAGTGAGTTTATTTTTCGAGTTACTTGCATACTTATCAATAATCAAACCATATTGTGTATTTGTTATCGTTGACTCATTTGTTTTGTTAGTAATGCTTGAAACGTAACCATCCGTACTTTCGTTTAGCACCTGATAATTGAACGTTCCACCTTTGTTATCATAAGCTGGTAACGAAACCGATTGATTATTTCTATTCAACTGTTTGAAAGTTTTAGACCAATTATCCGATTTACTCAAAGTACCAGTCGCCCGCCAATCGTTTGATTGGTTGTTCGTAGTTCGCGTTACTTCAAAATTAATACTATCTGGTCGCTTCGATGAATCTGTCAACTCTTGCCATTGTTTGATAACCTTTAGCACCGTTCCAGGTGCTTTCGCAGAAGGAACACCAAATTCTACAGCGTTACTATCCTTTGTCGGTGTAAATGTTGTTTTGCCATTCATCTGATACCAGTAATCCGGTTTAAAATTATCTGATTCAGTATTTAAATGCACCTGATAATGTATTTGAATTTCTTGATCTTTCCCCAGATTAATATTACTTACAGAGATACTTCCGTTTGATTTGGTAACTGTTGGTAAATTCTGAACAACACTACTTCCTACACTCTTAACCGTCGGCGTGTCATCTCCGTAAATAAATTGAGAACCTAACGGATCTGAAATACTGCCTTGGTTGACCGTGTTGAATTGACTTAGGACTGTTTGTGCCTGATCATAAAGATATTTTTGTACCCCTACTGCATCATTTGCGTCTTGATAGTGAGACGGGGAAACAAGAAGATTCATCCGTGCTCGAATCTCACTCTTACTAAGATAAACATTATTTCCTTGATAATAATCATCAGCTAGCTGAATTCCTAAAGCATGAATTTCTGTACCTATTTTTTTTGAGATAGCTGCTTCTCCTAATGTTCCTGACCATGTATCTTTAATTGGCAGTCCATCTACGTTATAATAAAAATTTACGCCATCAGATATGTATTTTTGTGTGTAACTATCCCATCTATACTTATTATTATTAAATGCTGAAGTAACCCCTGGGGCGTTATAATTTTTGTAATCAAATGACGTACCAAGAGTCATACCATTAGAAGAAACAGCAGATAAAACTTTGTTTGAATAAGAAGGAACTCCGTCAGTCATCAAGATTAACATTTTCTTATTGTCACTGCTTTGACCGGAAAGCATATTCTGAGCTTGATGTAACCCTAATTGTGTGAACGTACCACCCTTAAAATTAGCTTTGTTCAGCTTATTATTTAAAATATCATTTATATTATCCTGATTATCACTTCGGCTAATTGGCCCAGTAACATAACCTTGTGCATTCATACCAAATTTATCAGGACTGGAAAATCCAACTAAGCCAACATTAACATATTGAGCAAACCCAGAATTCTTTATTTGTTTGAAAAAATCGCTAATACCATTTTTAACCGCTGTTATTCTATCTGTACCACCATTACTTTCTGGATTCATTGATCCAGACATATCAACCACTAACACAATGTCAATCGGCTTGTAAACTTTTAATTTATTGCCTTTAGCATTCAAGTAGACATCGTATAACCCAGGTGTGGACGTTTCTTTAGCATACTTACGAATTTGGTAATCTGGGTTACTAGTGTCAGTACCAAATTTCAAATATGATTTTGATGTATCAGATGAATCCCCATTCCAACTGCTATTCTTGTCCCAGCCATTACTAGCATCTCCACCTTGATGATTTATTACCGTATTTTGACCTGGAATAGTCCACGAATTAGTGGGAAATACGCCTGTACTATTACTCGTATACTGTGGCGTAATATCACTCGCAGCAGATACTGTAGTTAGTGGAATCATCAGCGCATTTGCTACTAATGTTGACAATATCAACAAAATTCCAAAGACACGCAGAAATAAGCCGTTCACAATCTTGTGAATGTTATTTTTCATATTTCTCCCTTCTAAGAACTCTTCAGCGTTCTTGTTTTAAAAATCATCACTTCTCTCACAAAGTGTTAAAATTGCTAGTTTGTATTGAGAACCGCAATTTTAAAAATACAAACTCTTTTTGATAAAAGTTTAGTACAGGCTAAAATATATTATGACTTTCACCAATTACAGAATCTGTAACTATGTGATGTACTTCTCTATTTTTATCCACCTTTCTCTACAAATTACATGTGATTATTCTCTCGAAATTAAGCTATATGATCACAAGTACTTCATATTATGTATGAATCCTTTTGCAATTTCATGATAAAAAAAGGTAGTTTATATCAAAAAAAGATATTTTGCTTCCTGATGTTATATTTATTACTCAATAGTTTTTATACAATTATGAATAAACATATTTTATAAAGAGAGAACAAATGTTAATAACACGTTTAGTGATTAAATGTAATTTCCGGGAGAAGTAATGAAAGATATTAAAAAGTTAGCAAACATTTTAAATGCTGATGTTATTTTGATTGACATTGCCACAAAACAAGTAAATTACTTAGATGAATCTACTGATAATTCCAATAAAAATGTTGTGAATTTATTAATTGATAATATTGAGCTGCTCACAAATCACATTTATCAATCTCTAGACTATAATTCTGGTCATATTTTAACTTGCCATGTCAATGAAGAAAGCATCGTTTGCTTCTCTTTTAAATACGACGATCCACTATCAACGAGTAGTGAGTTAATGATGTTACATTCCCTTTCAAATCTAAAATCCATTTCTCAAATCATCTATACTTTATATAATTCTAACGATGCGCCAGAAGAAGAAGTCCACATTACAAAGTTTTCAGATAAACTCCACATCAAAAAAGAAAGCAGCGAATCCTTTGATCCAAAAACTTTTTTTAATGCAGAAACTGATATTATCAAATCAATTGTTTATTCACGTAAAGCCAGTTTAATCTCAGCACTTGAAAAGTTGTCACGTTTAAAAATAATTGGTGAACGTTTTGCCTCCAACAACATGATTAGAGGCGAAAAAGATACGCTTATTTCCTATGTCTCAATTTTAAACCGAGCGATTATCCAGTGGGGGTACCCTGTCGAGTCAGCATTTCAATTGCATAATGAGCTTGTTCAAGAAATTGAACTATCTCCTCAGTTCCTGAATTTTTTTCAAGTTATTAGAGAAATTACTTGGCATTATTTTAAAATTGTACAAAACCATAGGGTTCACAATTTTTTACCACTCCACCAAAGAATTAAACAATATATAAAAGAGCATATTAGCGAAAACATTACACTCGATGACATTGCTACCGCACTGAATGCTTCGAAAAAGACATTGAATCCAGCGTTCAAAAAAGAGTATAAAATAACGATCACTCAATTCATTAGGCAAACCAAAATAGATACGGCAAAAGAATTGTTGATTGCTTCGAATCTCACATTACTGGAGATTTCAAATTTACTATCTTTTTCAACCGCAAGCTATTTTGTCAAAACTTTCAAAGAGATAACCGGAATAACTCCTAATCATTTTCGCCAACATTTTTTTGATGAAGAACTTCATTTGTAAATATTAATCAATAAAAAAATGTGTACACTCGTTTTATAAAAACGAGTGTACACATTTTCCAAAAATTACTATTAATAAATCATCGTACTAACTTATCCCAAATGACAACTTCATTTTGTGCCAACGATTTAGGTACATCAATAATTCTTTGATTAGCGCTACCTCTAAACTGTAATGTTAAATCCTTTTCTTCTTCCAAGAAGCGACCATCCACCAGAATATCTAGTAAGGATAATAACCGCATCTTATCATAGGTCTCTTGTTCCAGCTCTTCCCATGTATAACCAGTCCACGACCAAATATCTTTCGAATGGCCAAATTCTTTCCGAATCCGACGGCAGAGCTGTAGACATACATCTGTATTTAAGAATGGTTCCCCACCTAACAGCGTCAGCCCTTGGACATAGTCCTGACTCAAATCTTCAATAATTTGGTCTTCTAGTTCTTGTGTATAGGGCTGTCCAAAATGAAAGTTTTGCGCGGCAACATTGTAGCAGCCGGGACATAAAAACAGACAACCACTCACATATAGACTGCAACGAACCCCCTCGCCATCAACAAAATTGAAGGCTTTATAGTCAGCTACATAATTTTGACTATACTTTTGCGCGGTCCATTCTTTGGGCATCGGATTGTTTGGTTTTCGCAAAGGTCGCGACATTTTCAATCATCTCCTTAGTTAAATTCTTTTGACGTGAAATTATTTCAACATGTCGGCCATGAACCATTGGTCGTTGCTGAGGATTTCCTAGATAGCCACACGTTCTTTTGACCACATCACACAATTCAGGATCATGGTTACCACACTCAGGACACATAAAGCCACGCGCTGTTGATTTGAATTCACCCGCAAAGCCACACTTGAAACACTTGTCGATGCACGTGTTGGTTCCTAAATAGCCAACGTGATCGTAGGCCCAATTCCATACAGCTTCTAATGCTTGAGGATTTTGTTTTAAGTTAGGATATTCACAATAGTGGATAAAACCACCCGACGCATATTTTGGGAACGTCTCTTCAAATGCTATTTTTTCAAATGGTGTTGGATGCTTTCTAACATCGTAGTGGAAACTATTGGTATAGTACTGCTTATCAGTAATATCAGGAACAGCCCCAAATTTTTCTTGGTCAAGATGGCAAAATGTATCGGTCAAAGATTCGGCTGGTGTCGAATACAAACTATAGTGATAACCACTCTCTGCTGCCCATTCTTGACAATAATCATGCATTCTTTTAACAACTGCTTCAGCAAATTGATGTGCTTCAGGATTCTTTTCCCAATCTGGACCAAAGAATGCAATGCATGTTTCATAAACGCCCACATATCCTAATGAAATCGTAGCGCGACCGTTTTTAAACACTTCATCAACACTATCGGTGGCCTTCAATCTTTTGCCAAAAGCACCATACATATACAGTAATGGTGCATTTTCTGGTACAGCTTCTTTGGTACGTTCAATCCGGTAAGCTAGCGCATCATGACATAGCGCCATTTTCTCATCAAAAATCTTCCAGAACAGATTAATATCACCCTTAGCAAACAGGGAAATACGTGGCAAGTTAACTGAAACAACACCCAAATTCATACGTCCAGAATTAACTTCAACGCCTGTTTCATCTTCCCAGCCTTGTAAGAATGAACGACAACCCATCGGTGTTTTGAAACTACCTGTCAATTCAACAATTTTGTCGTACATTAATAAATCAGGATACATACGTTTGGTTGAACATTCCAAAGCTAATTGCTTAATATCATAGTTTGGATCTTCTTGACTAAAATTCAGCCCTTTTTTCAAAGTAAAAATTAATTTTGGGAAAATGGCCGTGCGCCGCTCTTTCCCTAGTCCCTTGATACGAATCTGTAAAATAGCTTTCTGGATTTCCCGTTCTAACCAGCTTGTTCCCAATCCAAAATTAACAGTTGTAAATGGTGTTTGCCCTTGCGACGAGTACAACGTATTGATTTCATACTCCAGTCCTTGCATCGCATCGTAAATGTCCTTGCAAGTCTTCTCTTTGGCATACTCTTCTTGTCGGTCAGCATCAATCCATTTTTTGGCGTCAACAAGGTGCTTGTCATAGTTCATTTGTGCGTAAGGCGCAAGTAACTGATCAATCCGATTAGCTGAACAACCACCATATTGTGAAGATGCAACATTAGCAATGATTTGGGCCATCTGCGCAGTGGCAGTTTGAATAGAATGTGGTGAATCTACCCACGCATTTCCAATTTTATAGCCGTTTGTTAGCAAGTTTTCAAAATCAATCAAACAACAATTGGTAGCTGGTGTGACTGGTGAATAATCCAAATCGTGCCAATGAATATCTCCACGTAAATGTGCTTTGGCTACCAAAGGTGGCAGCATTTGTAATCCTAATGCACGACTTGCTGCTCCCGCTTCCAAATCACGTTGCGTATTGAATACGCGACTATCCTTATTGGCATTTTCATGAACGACACTCTCATCTTGTGCAAAAAGTTTCTCTATGCGTTTTTGAACATTTGAAGCATCGGAAAATTTTTGTTGATCAGCTACGTAGTATGAATTGTAAGCATCCACAGCATCCAGCTGTTCATATTTTTTAAGTAAGGAAACCAATAAATTACGAATTTCTATTGCTGTGATACTCGCTTGGTTCGCCAACATTTGATATAAATCACGATTGATATCGTTGATAATATTTTCTGATAAATTGAGTTTTTCTAAAATAAAATTAATTTTATAGGCATAGAATTGTGTCCCCTCACCACTATGCTTGATTACTGTTAAATCAGGTAACTTCATAAGTTTAATCGTATTGTTCATTACTAAACTATTTCCTCCAGTGCTATTTTTTAAATTGCTATAACTTAAATACTACAACTATTTTTTCAATAAGAATAGGACAAAAAATGTCCTATTTTCGAATTTAATTCAAAAATCCACTGTTTAATAGCCCTAGAAGAATTAAGCCATTATAAAATTTAATCATCTCGTAAAATTATTACAAGAATTAAATATTTGAGTATCTAACTACAATCAAATTGACATATAATTAATACTTATTAATTTAAGTAACAACTAAAAAATATTGTTATAATGGAAGGAAAGGACTTGAACATGTATTCTGATGACTCACTGGTGCTCCATACGGATGCGTACCAAATTAATATGATTTATACTTACTGGAAACAAGGTATTGATCAAAAACCCGTTGTTTTTGAGGCTTATTTCCGTAAAATGCCTTTCAATAATGGCTATGTTATTTTCAGTGGTTTAGAACGAATTGTCAAAATATTAAATCAACTGAAATTTACTGATGACGATATTGATTATTTACAATCATTAGACCTATACGACACTGAATTTTTAACGTACCTTAAAAACTGGCATTTGACTGCAACAATACGTTCGGCTTATGAGGGTGAAGTGATGTTCAACAATGAACCGCTTTTGCAAGTTGAAGGACCTCTGGTCGATGCTCAATTATTGGAAACCTTACTGCTCAATATTATCAACTTTCAGACATTGATTGCTACTAAAGCAGCTCGTATTGCTAGTGTAACAAATGGTGACCCCCTATTAGAGTTTGGTACACGGCGTGCTCAGGAATTGGACGCTGCGCTTTGGGGTACCCGTGCTGCTTTTATTGGTGGCTTTGATGCTACATCTAATGTTCGTGCAGGAAAACTATTCAATATTCCTATTTCTGGCACACATGCTCATGCGCTTGTTCAAGCTTACCACAACGATTATGATGCTTTTCATGCCTACGCAGCAACACATAAAAATGTTGTTTTTCTAGTAGATACATTTGACACACTAAAATCTGGTGTTCCAAACGCTATCAAAGTAGCCCGTGAGTTTGGAGATAAGATTAATTTTCAAGGGGTTCGAATTGATTCAGGTGACATGGCATACCTTTCTAAAAAAGTTCGTATCATGTTAGATGAAGCAGGATTCACGAATGCCAAAATTTATGCATCAAATGATTTAGACGAAAACACCATTTTAAATCTTAAAATTCAGGGTGCAAAAATTGATGTCTGGGGAATTGGCACAAAATTAATCACAGCATATGATCAACCTGCCTTAGGTGCGGTATACAAGATGGTTAGTATCGACGGCGATGACACAATTAAATTGTCAAACAACGTTGAAAAAATCTCAACCCCTGGAAAAAAGCAAGTTTGGCGAATAACAGATAGTAAAGATGGCAAATCTGAAGGTGATTATTTGACTTTCGATGATGAAAATCCTAGCCAATTGGAAACTTTGCACATGTTTGATCCCAATCATCCTGTTATTTCTAAGAACATTAAAAATTTCGATGCACAACCGATGCTACATGATATTTTTGTTGAGGGTGACCTAATTTATGATTTGCCTGATATTACTACAATTAAAAGCTACGCCAAACATTCGTTAAACGATCTATGGGATGAATACAAACGTATACTGAATCCTGAAACCTATCCTGTTGACTTATCTCAAAAGCTATATGATGCTAAAATGAATTTAATTCATGACATTCGAAACAATATACAGGAGATGACCAAATGAGACCTTTACAATCTAAAATAATTGCTGATCTGCACGTTCAGCCCGTTATTGACCCAAACATTGAAATCAAGCGCTCTGTGAATTTTCTGAAACAATATCTCACTCACAGTGCTTACACCGGTTTAGCTATTGCAGTAAGTGGTGGTCAAGACTCCACACTTGCTGGTAAAATTGGCCAACTTGCTATTGCTGAACTACGAGCAGAAACGAATCAAAAGTTCGAATTTGTTGCGATTAGGCAGCCATACGGTGAACAACAAGATGAAAACGATGCCCAAGATGCACTCAATTTTATCAAACCTGATTTAACAGTAACAACAAATATCAAAGATGCAACCGATGCTCTGGTAGGTTCACTGCGTCTTGGTGGATTAACCGTTGATGACATGAGTCGCGGTTCAATTAAACCAAAAGTACGTATGATTGCCCAGTATGCTGTTGCTCGCGAGCATAATAGTGCCGTTATCGGAACTGATCATGCAGCTGAAGCTGTAGCTGGTTTCTTCACCAAGTATGGTGACGGCGGCACAGACATTAACCCTTTGTGGCGTCTAAATAAACGACAAGGAAGGCAGCTTCTCGAAGCATTACACGCCCCAAAGCATCTATACGACAAAGTACCTACTGCAGATCTTGAGGATGAACGCCCACAGTTGCCTGATGAAGTTGCGCTGGGTGTTAGATACGATGTCATTGACGATTATTTGGAAGGCAAAGATGTTGCAAACACCGATGCCGAACGAATAGAAGAGATGTATCTGACAACGCAACAAAAGCGTCACGAACCAATCACTATTTATGACACTTGGTTCTATTAACTCTAAAATTTGATTGATATGTTCCCCTATAAACACTTAAAAAAGCCACAATATCATTATATATTGTGGCTTTTTAGTATTTACTAATTTAAATTATAAGTCAATTTTTCCAACATAATGTAACTGCGGATCGTGAGACATGTCATTAGGATTTGTTCCCAAAACATTAACTGGCACCGGCTCGTTTAGTTCCTTATAGTAAGCAGCCCAAAAGTCAGAAATTTGTTTTCGCCTGTCTCCAAAAAACATTGGTTGTTCACTAAATTTGACAAAGTCTTCAAAGGCTGTCACTACAAACTGTGAACAATAGAAGCTGTTCGTACCTGGCTGAAAAGAAAAGTTATAGGGTTTACCCAAATGCGTTTTAGCGTTAAAAATAATTCGCTTCGTATTTTTAACATTTGTGCGGTAAACATCAGCACTTTTATTTTTCTCTAAAAAAAGCTGAAGCGATTGTAAACAAACGCCTGAAGCAGCTGTTGCATGAATGACATTTTCTTCGTCGGCTAATATCGCAACATGAACAAAATTTCCCGTTGATTCTGCAATACCCTCATCCAGATCGCTATGTCCATTTTTTACAAAAAGTAAATCTGCTTGTTTTAATTTCATAATCATAGTCTAACACATTTGTTTACCAAAGCTTAATAACAAATAAACAGTACTGAATGAGTAGCATAACGACGCCAATGATTAACCACCCAGAAACTTTTGTTGGAAATAATCGGTGGTAGCTACGGCTTTCACCTTCTTCAAAGCCATGAGAGGTCATAGCCATCGCTAAATTATTTGACCATATTAATGCTTGACTAATGGCTTTAAAATAAAGTTTAGGCGACCAAAAACTCAAGACCTCACCTCGCATCAGCCCCACTGCCCGAATCGTTTTAACTGAATTTATAATTTTGGGAATAAAACTCAATGCACCCAGAATGCCATATACAAAGGTTGCGGACATTTTGACATTTTGTTCAAGAGAACGTAATAATTCGTACAAAACCATAGTCGACATAAATGCCGCACCCATGAATACATAAGCACCTACACGTGTGGTCATTACTAGTGCAAAATGTAATCGTTGTGATTCGTCTCCTGTACCAAAAAAATAAAATGAGGTGAATGATCCGACTGCCGGCAAAATTGATACAATCAATAATCGAGCAAAAGTTTTCAAATGGCTTTTAGTCACTATTAAAATCAAAATACTAACAACAATTAAAAACAGATTGAGATAAACTGATTTTGTGAACGCAATTTCTATCGAAATAAGCAATACTAATAGTAATTTTTGTGTTTCATTCATGAATTAACTACACTTTCATATTTCAAACCATTTTGATCAAAGCGAACATGATAATCAATATATTGAATAATGCCGTGTGTTTGGTGTGAAATCATGATAATACTTTGTTCAAGGTCATTTGACGACTGTTTAATGATTTGCATGACATGTTGAATAGAATTCGTATCCAATCCAGATAATGGCTCATCTAACAGCAAGGTATCGGGTGCAATAATTAACATAATCAGTATTTGTAGCTTTTTTTGTTGGCCACCTGACAATTCGTAAACACTATGCTTTTCAAGACCTATTAAATTTAACTTTTGCATGCACTGGTCAACCTTCTCAGTTGTCCAATAATCAGCGTGATGGCTATGGGCTCTAGCCTGCTCAACTTCTTCAGAAACGGTAATGTTTAAAAATTGGTCAGCTGCATTTTGAAAAACTAAACCAACTTTCCTAGCATATATTTTTTTACGAAGTTTATCGAGTAGCTTCCTTTGATACAACAACGAACCCTCATAATCGTGTAATCTTGCAAAAGTAAGCAGTAAGCTTGATTTTCCAATACCATTGGGTCCAGTAATTAATGTGATTTTATCTTTTGCCCACTCAAAACTGCTATTCTTCAATATGGATTGTTTACCGTTGTTTACCGTCACATGTGCCATGCTAAACACAGACTCATTAAATTCATCATTAGTAACAATACTATCATTTACATCTTGTTTAAAAAAAGGAGACCAAGCTGTAGAATCAACACATGCTATATGTCGATTTTCAATACGATATAAATCTGTTATCAGATTTTCGTATCCACTTGTGTCATGATCTGAAACTAAAATACCATGTCCTTGATCAACTAATTTTTTTAACAATACTTGTAACTCATGTCGATGCTCTGGATCAACGGCCGCAAAAGGTTCATCCAATAAAATAATTTCTGCACCCATCGCTAATGTTTCAGCTAAAGCAACCTTTTGCAATTCTCCACCTGACAAGTATGAAAGTTCTCGGTGTCGCAGTGATTCAATTCCTACCTCTGATAAAGCAGAATTAATTCTCTTATCAATTTCCTCGGTAGTTAAAGATAAATTTTCTAATGAAAAAATCAATTCATCTTCTACGCGATCCATGGCAAATTGTTGATCTGGATGCTGAAATAGCATGGCAACTTTTTTAGCGCGATGGTTCGCTTTGATTTGAGCAATTGACTGATGGTTCAAAGACACTTCCTGTGACAATTCGCCGCCATATTTAGGATATAACCCAGCTAAGGCAGTCATCAAAGTTGATTTGCCACATCCAGATGAACCAACTAATAATATAAATTGTTCTGGTCTAATCTCCAGTGAAATATCTTCTAAGATAATTTCATCGTCAAATTTAATATCTAAATGATTGGCCTTTAATTCCGTCATACTTTTATTGACCTTATCGGTTTGTTTTTAATAATTTAGACTTCTCTAGCAAGTTGACAATCCAGTAAACTAATAGACCAGCAAAAAATGCAATTGAAATCCAGCGAACAATAAACAACCCAACTAGCATACCAAAATCAAATTGTAGATATCCATCGTGGAACAATGACCAGATGAATGTCACGCATGTTCCAGTAAATGTTGACAAAATCAAACCCATTTTCCAGCTTTTATATCCTGTCAAAGTAAAACCAAGCTCTGATCCGATACCTTGAATAAGTCCAGAAATTAGTGTTGCAACACCCCAATAGCCGCCCAACAAGGCTTCTCCAGTGGCGCCAAGCAATTCACCTATTAATCCCGCACCAACACGTTTCAATAAATAACTAGCCAATGGGGCTGCCATCATCCATGGCCCAATAGTGATTGCAATGGTGTATTGGTGTAACCCAAGCGGAACTAAGACTGCATCAAGTGCTGTGTACACTGGATCCATAATAAAATAAATCACACCAAAGGCGATACCAATCAACGCCATTAAAATGACTTCTCGCAAAGACCATTTCCCTTTTGATCCCGCTGTTACTGTTTCTACTTGTTCCATAAACATCTCTCCTCTTGTTTCGAGGCTGTATGTTTCGATAAAATACCTTTTATAGTATAAGTGTCTATACAAAAAGCCACCAACCACAAAAGAATTTAGTGATTGATGGCATCAAAAAGACATCTTAATCTAACTTATTCTTCCTTCGCAGGTATTAACCTGACAGGTTCAATGGGTATTATCTCAACCTTACGGTACCCCAGATAAAATATTAACTTCGTGAATTAGTATAACCCATTCTAATTTTAAATGCAAAGAAATTTTCTAGCCCATTAGCTACACCATAAAACCATTTGCAATTTTAATTTTTCAATGCTATGCTAATCTCATTAAAAAAAATATATGCTGTCCACTAGGGGTGCCTTCTTGGCTGAGATGATATTACTTATCAATCCCTTCGAACCTGATCTAGTCAATACTAGCGTAGGAAAGTGGTATTCTTTTTACAAAAGATACTCTTTTTTGCCTATAGTCAAGAGAGAGTTTTTTTGTTGGACATGTAAAGATTTTAGGAGAAATTATGTTTTCAGAAGAATTGCGCACCCAAGCTGCACCAATTATGACAGCCATTCATGATCACGCATTTGTTCGTGGCATTGCGGACGGTTACGTTCCCCGAGAAGCTTTGATTTTTTACGTTGAACAAGATTTCCAATATCTTAGTGAATTTATCAAAATTTATGCCAATGCCATTACAAAATTAACTGATCGTAATGAAATGAAATTTTTTGCTGATTCAATTGATTTCATTTTAAATAGCGAAATTCATCCCCATCATGTTTTTTGTGACGTTGCCGGCGTCGAATATGAAACATTGCAACACGCCACGCCAACACCTAAAGCATATCTATACGAATCACATATGTATCGTGCGGCTGACACCGGCTCCTTATTAAATATTCTAGCTGCTTTTCAGGCGTGCCCTTGGACCTATAATGAAATTGCAAAAAAACAAGTTCAGGAGAAAGCGAACACAAATGATAACCCATTCAAAAGCTGGATTGATTTTTATGATAATACAGATGATGATTCGGAAGTTTCACTATCTGACAAAATCTTTGAATGGATAGATCGCTTGGCAGAAAATGCAACAACTCAACAACGCCAACAGGCCACACAGTTTTTTCTTAAAAGTTGTGAATTAGAATGGCAGTTCTGGGAACAAGCCTACCACCAAGAAGACTGGCGCTTCAAAGATGTATTAAATCAGGCAAACACTTTGTAAGGCTATTGATGTAAAGAAGTGAAATTTAATAACACAAAAATGTTGCGTCGTTATTTAATGACGCAACATTTTTGTGTATCCGTGAATTTATTTGTTTGTAGCTTTCAAAAAAGCTAATTTTAATTCAGCATTGTCTTCTGGTGTACCTAACGCAATACGAATCCACTCAGGATTAAGTCGATCGTTGACTTGGAAACCTTGTTCTAATAATTTTTGACCAACTTTTTTCGTTTCGCCAACCTTTATCCAAATAAAATTAGCCTGTGATTCATAAAACTTAAACTTATTTTTAGTCAAAAAATCTTGGAACTTTTGGCGCTCTACTTGAAAACGTTGGACATTTTTCTGCAAGTACTCTTGATCTAATACAGCAGCCGTGCCACCAACAATCTGATAGGTTGATAAATTATACGGTAAACGAACTGCTTGCATCGCACTATAAAGGGGATCTTGCATAATGCCATATCCAACACGTAAATTAGCTAGACCGTATGCCTTTGATAAGGTACGTAGCACAACCAAGTTTGTGTACTCAGCTACCAAAGGTGCCACGGTAGCATCAGGTTCATCTACAAAATCATAGTAGGCTTCGTCCACTACTAACGTAATATTTGCTGGCAGCTTGTCCAAAAAGCGCTTAATGGAGCTGGTTGTTTCGAATACCCCTGTTGGATTGTTGGGGTTAGCTATCCATACCATAGCAGTTTTATCATCAATAGCATCTAAAATCGCATCAAAATCAACATGCCCGTTATCAACATTAACGGGTATTTTTTTTGTTGTAGACTGTTCGATTTGTGCATGCATCGCATATTCACCAAATGTCGGATTGGGAATAATAATATTTGATCCTGGTTCCAACACAACACGAGTCAACAGCTCAATCAATTCATCTGCGCCAGCACCAAACACCAAATGTTGTGGGTCAACATGATTTAACTTAGCTACCGCTTCACGTAGTTCTGTCGCTTGTCCATCTGGATAATAACCTAAAATATCATCGGAAACAGCACGTACAGCTTGAGCAACTTTGGGTGATGGACCATACACAGATTCATTGGCTGATAAGCGGGCTAAATGTTGCAATCCATACTTTGCTTTTACAGTTTCTACTGGTAATTCTGCTTGATAAGCTGCTAAAGCTTTAACTGTCTTTTTCATTTTTCTTATCTCCTCGCCAATCAGCGCGTTCATGCAATAATGATTTTTTTCCTAAGCGTGACCCTAATTCATCTTTAATATCATCTAAACTGACACCCTTTTCAACTAATAAGACCATTAAATGAAACAATAAATCTGAAGTTTCATAAATTAGCTCTTCATTATTATTTTTGGCGCCGAGAATTACTTCCGTGCTTTCTTCTCCCACTTTTTTTAGAATTTTATCTAATCCTTTTTGATATAGATAATCAGTATAGGATCCTGTTTGGGGATTTTGTTTGCGCTCAAGTGCTTGTTCATAAAGTTCTTCAATTGTTTGTTGTGGCATCATTTCTCCTTTTAGTGTGGTATTTACTCTTTTGGAAAATAACCATCAGTCCATTTATTTGCAATGGTTGCTTGATTAGCATCTGCTAAACCTTCACCTTTTATCGTGTTAAAAAAACATGAGTAAGCATTAGTATGACAGGCTGGCCCTGCAGGATTCACATGAATTAGCAGAGTATCTAAATCACAATCTAATGTCATGCTAACGACCTGTTGTATGTTACCCGAAGTCTCCCCTTTATGCCACAATTCTTGTCGCTCACGAGACCAAAACCAAGTTTGCCCAGTACTTTTGGTTAATGAATAACTTTCTTTGTTCATATAGCCTAGCATCAAAAATGCCTTTGTTTCCGCGTCGACAATGACAGCAGGGATCAAACCATTTTGACTTTGCTTGTTGAAATCCGGTTCAGTTCCAATCATATGCGTATCTCCACACCATCATCTTTCAGTGTTCGTTTCAAATTTGGTATTTTAATTTCACCAAAATGAAATACTGAAGCAGCTAGTGCTGCGTCAATTTTAGTTTTCTCAAATAAATTAACAAAATCTTGTGTTGAACCAGCACCACCCGAGGCTACTACTGGTACATTCACAGCATCTGCTAGTTGATCATAGAGTTGAATATCGTACCCTTTTTTTGTTCCATCGGCATCCATACTTGTTACTAGCAATTCGCCAGCCCCACGAGCGACTAATTCAGAGGCCCATTCAATAGCATCAAGACTTGTAGGCTTAGATCCGCCAGAAACGTAGACCCGATAAATACCAGCCGATTCATCCCATTTAGCATCAATTGCGCCGACGATAGCTTGCGAGCCAAATATTTTAGCCCCGTCCGTAATTAGCGCTGGGTTCTTTACTGCTTCAGAGTTAACAAATATTTTATCAGCTCCCGCTTTAATTAAACGACCCATGTCTTCTGTCGTTCGAATACCACCGCCAACGGTCAAGGGGATGAATACTTCCCTGGAAACAGCATCAACGACTGACATGATGGTATCCCGCTCTTCCAAAGTTGCTGTAATGTCTAAAAACACTAGCTCATCAGCGCCAGCAGCCTGATAGGCTTTCGCTGATTCAACGGGATCACCTACTTCACGTAAATTGACAAAATTAACCCCTTTAACTACTCTACCATTCTTAATGTCTAATGCTGGAACAATTCGTTTGGCTAAAGTCATCCATCCACCTCCTTTAATTGAGCTAGTGTCACATCTCCATCATAAAGTGCTCGGCCAACAATAATATCGTGAATACCGCTTGCTTGTAAATCTGTAACGTTTTTAATATTGGCAATACCCCCACTAGCTATAATATTGCTTTTAGGAAATTTATTTTGTAAACGTGATAATAGCTCAATGTTAGGACCTGATAGGGTCCCATCTCTGGCGATATCGGTGACAACAAAATTCGAAACACCTACTGATAACATAGCTTCAACAATATCATCAAAACTCGTATCAGAATTTTCAAGCCAACCTTGTGTGGCAACTTTTTCATCACGGCCGTCAACACCAACAACAATTTTATCGGAGCCATACTTTGCAACCGCTGTTCGCACAAGTTCCGGATGAGTCAAAGCTGCTGATCCAATAATCACACGATTAATACCTATATTTAAGTATTGGTTAACCTGTTCAAGAGTCCGGATACCGCCACCAAGTTCAATAAACAAGTTTGTTTGTTCTCGTAAAGATTGAATAACATTTAGATTAACTG
Organism: Leuconostoc sp. XM4; assembly: GCF_055698815.1. Taxonomy (NCBI): domain Bacteria; kingdom Bacillati; phylum Bacillota; class Bacilli; order Lactobacillales; family Lactobacillaceae; genus Leuconostoc; species Leuconostoc sp. XM4. The sequence goes on from NZ_CP134507.1 coordinate 1,544,922, forward strand.
GTTTTCCTTCCTTTGCACCATCTAAATCAACCAGGTGTAAATGCTTTAAACCTGCGCTTTCAATTTGTTTTGCCTGTTTCAATGGATCTGGGTTAATTGTGGTTTCTTTTTCATAATCCCCTTGATAAAGGCGAACTGATTGACCATTTAATAAATCAATTGCTGGAAAAATCATACGTTTTCTACCATTTCCTTAAAGTTTTGCCAAATCTCTAATCCATCTTGTCCAGATTTTTCTGGATGAAATTGGGCACCAATCACATTTTTGTTAACCACAACACTTGGTACATCAACTTTTCCATAATTAACAGTTGCCGCAATATATTTTGAATCCGTTACCGCATAATAGCTATGTACAAAGTAAGTATATTTATCATTCATTGTTCGAGTGATTTGGTTGATTTGGCTCACTTTGTTCTGATTCCAGCCCATTTGCGGTACTTTATAATTCTCTTGTTTAGGTAATTCAACCACTTGCCCAGGAATTAGCCCAAGACCTGTCGTTTCACCAAATTCAGTTGATGAGTCAAAAAGTAACTGCATCCCTAAGCAAACACCCAACAATGGTTTACCGCTATTTGAAAACTGTTTTATTGGTTCAACCAAATTACGTTCTCGAAGTTTATCCATTGCTGAGGCAAAAGCGCCAACTCCTGGCACTACCAGACCATCAGCGGCAGCAATCTCGGCAGGATCTTGAGAAACTTTGGCATTTAATCCTGTATATTCAATTGCTTTCATGACATTTCTAATATTACCCGCGCCATAGTCTACGATAATAATCGCCATATATTTCTCCTTTGTATTATACGATTTAACTTCACAAAATCATCTAATATTTTAAATTCGCCCCTTGGTGGAATTAACCCCTTTAATTTCCGGATTGATAGTAACTGCTTGGCGCATTGCACGACCAACAGCTTTGAACATACTTTCAATTTTATGATGTGTATTTCGACCATATAGGACTTCAATATGAACATTGGCTCTTGCTTGATCAGCAAAACCTTGCCAAAAATCTTCGACAACCTCTGTCTCAAAAGTGCCCAATGTTGGTGTAGTAAGTTCGGCATGCAAAACTAGGTAGGAACGCCCTGATAAATCAATCACTGCGCGGGTTAGTGTTTCGTCCATAGGGACAAATTGGGCACCGTAACGTTCAATACCAACTTTATCACCCAAAGCTTGGGTAAATGCTTCTCCTAGCACAATACCAATATCTTCAGTCGTATGATGACTATCAACTTGTAAGTCACCCTTCACATCAACTTGTAAACCAAAGCGGCCATGTTTAGCAAACAAAGTTAACATATGATCGATGTAACCAATGCCGGTGTCAACTTTAATCGGTGTTTGTTCGTCAAGATCTAAAGTCAATTCAATTTGTGTTTCAAAAGTATCTCTCTTTATTGTTGCAGTTCTGGACATATTATTTTTCTCGACTTTCAATTGCTCGGGCGTGCGCTTCTAATCCTTCTTCACGTGCTAATACTGTGACGTCAGCCGAATCAGCCAATAATGCTTCAGCAGAATATTGTAAATACTGAATGCGCTTTTGGAAATCCCAAACACCTAGCGGTGAACTAAATCGTGCTGTACCACCTGTTGGCAAAATGTGGTTTGGACCGGCTAAATAATCACCAAGTGGTTCAGAAGCATACTGCCCTAAGAACACTGACCCAGCATTTTTAATTTTAGAAATATAATCATACGCATTTTCTAATTGTATTTCCAAGTGTTCAGGTGCTACAGCGTTCATCAGATCAATCATTAAATCAATCGTATCAACCAAATATATGAAACCATTGTTTTCAATTGCTTGACGCGCAATAGCTTCACGAGGCAAGACTTTAAGTTGGTCTTCGACCTCCTTTGAAACTGCTGTTGCTAATTTTTCAGAATTAGTGATCAAAATTGCGCGTGCATTAACGTCGTGTTCTGCTTGTGAGAGTAAGTCTGCTGCTACATCCTTTGCACTTGCTGAATCATCAGCTAAAATCCCGATTTCTGATGGTCCTGCGATCATATCAATATCTACTTGACCATATACGTCACGCTTAGCCGTCGCTACATAGGCATTACCCGGTCCAGTAATTTTATCTACCTGTGGAATAGATTCAGTTCCATATGCTAAAGCGGCAATTGCTTGAGCCCCTCCAACTTGATAAATGCGATCCACCCCTGCTATTTTAGCGGCAGCTAAGACAGCTTGGTTTAAACCATTTTTTTGCGGTGGTGTAACCATAATAATATTTTCAACACCAGCAATTTTAGCAGGAATAGCATTCATCAAAACAGACGAAGGATAAGCTGCAGTACCTCCGGGTACGTAAATGCCAACAGCTGATAGTGGTGTCACCTTTGTTCCACGAATCACACCATTACTGGGATTATCTTCAAAGGATTCACCAATCTCTAATTTGTGAAAGCTTCGAATGTTATCTGCAGCTTTTTCTAGTGCTTTAATGACGGCTGGATTAACCTGATTAAAGGCTTCTTCAATCTGACTATCGGTCACCTTTAAGTTATCTAAAGTGACACCATCAAATTTTTCTCCATATTCTTTCAAAGCTTCATCGCCGTTTGCGCGAACATTTTTAATAATATCAGTTACACGAGCCTCTACTTGCGGATCAACCGTCTTCTCTGTTTGCTGACGAATACGAGCTTTAATTGCTTCCAGTGATTCATTTTTAATAATATTCATTGTTCTTCTTCTTTCAAAATATTAACAAGGTTATTGATTACTTTCGTAAGCTCTAATTGAAAACGCAGTAAGGCGCCAGCACGAACGAGCATGTGGGTAGCTACTGGGCCAACCGCATCATAAACCTGCAGATGATTTTCGCGCAGTGTGTTTCCTGTTTGTGTGATATCAATGATAGCATCCGATAGACCAGTGAGTGGTCCAAGTTCAACAGAACCTTCTAACTTAATTAATTCGACATCTTCCCCACGATTACTAAAGTACTCGGTCGCAATTTTGGGATATTTCGTGGCAATTCGCTTTCGCGTTGGCGTATCAAGATTAAAACCTTCTGGCGCAGCGACAACGAATTCTGCTTTGCCTGTCTGCAAATTAAGCACATCGTAATGATTTTGTACCTGCTCAGCTATCGTGTCAGAGCCAACAATACCGACATCACCAATGCCACGATCAAGATATTTAACGACATCACTCGGTTTTACCAAAATAAAGCGATATTTTCCGTCAGCACTATCAAATATTAATTTACGTGCTGGATTTTCTAATAACGAAGTATCAATACCAGCCGCTTTCAATAATGGTCGTGCATCTTTTTCAACACGTCCCTTGCCAAGTACCATCACAATAGGTTCTTGTGGTTTCATTTCCTCAGGCTTACGTCGCCAGTCAGCTAAAATTGTTTCAATATTTAATCCCATACCAACCGCCGGTAATGATTTATTCTGGAAGTTTTCTAACAAACGATCATAACGACCGCCGCTAAATAAATAACGACCTAAACTTGGAACAAAACCACGTATAATTGTGCCCGTATAATATGGTTGCGGTGAAGCCGCTGCCAAATCAACCGTAACTGCAACTGCTGGATAATGTTTGTGCGTATATTCTGCTAATTTCAGCCAATCATTGATAATATCATTAACTGCCGGTATTTCTTGCAGTTGCCACATCACTGTTTCGCCATCTTCACCAAATGCTAAGGGCCAGCCAGCCAACCCTTCCGGGAAATCAGGAATAGTGGCCCGAAGTTCCTCAAAGACCGATACATTTTTTTGCTCAATAGCTTGCTTCATACGTTGTCGCAAGTCTTGATCTAATTGCAAATTTTCTAAAACCACATCAATAAAACGGGCATCACTCAAAACCACTTGTACATCCACAATCCCAAACTCTTGCGCAAATTTAAGCATCGTGTCTAGTGCTTGAATTTCCGCTTCAAAACTTTGATCACCAATCAGCTCAATGCCGGCCTGCGTTTCTTGATTGTAATCACCCGACAAGCTGTCGGTTCGCCTAAAGACATCCCCTATATAATAAAGTCTAGACATACTATTTTGTTGTCGATTGGCTGATAAAAAACGCGCAATCGGCAAGGTCAGATCTGGACGTAAAACTAAATTTTCTCCAACCTGATCAAACAAACGAAAAACATTCTTGTTTTGATATTTATCAAATGTACTCTCGCGCTCGATTAATGGTGTATTAATCGGTGTAAAATCAGCATCATTTAAGATTGTAGTTATCATCTGTGAAATTTTCTGTTTTTGTTGTAATTTTTCACCAAATTCGTCTCGCGAACCGGCCGCTAATACTTTATCGTTCATGTTCATCTCCTAGATGCCATATAATAAAAAGACGTCCTCACAAACTAATATTTTAGTTTGCAAGGACGTCTTCACGTGTTCCCACCTTGATTTCAATTTTACTTACGTAAAAAAGCTCAATAACCTACTCACGCAGGCTTATTCGGTATCGGGAATTTCCGGAATGGCTTTTTAACCATTCAGCTCGTTGGTGTGTTTTCATTAATTATGCTGGCGCTCATCTCAATGCGTTAGCTTGAGCACTTCCTGTACAACACGGTAATTAACTACTTTTTCAACTTCAGCTAAATTTATTATTAAGTTATTTTCATTTTACATCAATTATTATATATGTCAATACTTATTTTTATATAATAAAATATGCATTCTCATATCATTTTATCCTTCAATAACTATCTTGCCTCTTCCTGTATTCTTAGACTGATAAACTAGGTCGTCAGCAATATCAAAAGTCATCTTTAAATTAAACTTATAATTTTTTGAAAAACTTACACCAGCCGAGAAACTCATCAAGTGATTTTGATCTCCTAGAGGCAGTTTACTCAGCTCAAGTTGCATGCTTTTTAAGAACTTTCCGATATCAGAAAAATTATTGGGATCAAACATCCAAACGAATTCCTCGCCGCCATAGCGATAAATTCCTAAATCTTTTGAATTTAGTTTGTAGGCTAGGCGCTCTCTCAAAAATAAAGAAAATTCCTGTAAAACTTTATTTCCAGCTTCATGTCCGTAGGTATCATTAACATTTTTAAAATAATCCAGATCAATAACTGCAATGCCAGTATTTGTCTGTTTGTCAGGACCTAACAAGATATCTTGTTCAAATTTTTTATAATTAAAAAAACCTGTTAATTTATCGAAAATAACTTCTTTCTGCAGTTGAATATTCTTATTTTGCAAATTAGTAACTTGAAAATACACTTTTCGAGTTATTAAAATCGTGATAATAGCTACAGTGGCACGAATTATCCAATTCGTTGGTTGATTGAAGATACTATATATCACAACATGGGGAATGAAGGGAGCAAAAAAAAGACTAGTGGCCACAATAAATATTTCAGAAAGAATCATTGAGAGTGTTTGATTAGAAACATATTTATCAAATACTTTCATATAAAATATAGCCATTCCAGCTACTACTAGTGAAGCCAAAACATTAACAGTTGTTAAGTGACCATCCACAAATAGCATGTATAGCATTCTTACAAAGGGTGTAATAATAACCAAAAGAATGGCTTGCTTTTTATCAACCAAGTAAAAAATTAAAAGTGCGAGTAAATATTCATGTGCTACAACACCAATAAAATGATAAGAAACTGACATTGATGTATAAAGCATAGCAATATATATTATTGGTTTTATCCATTGTTCATAACGGCTACCGGAATTGCTATACATTAAAAATTGCATACTCATTAACGTAGAAATAGCTAAATTCATTATAACCAACATCAACAATAGATAACTAAACAAATAGGTTAACATTTTTGTGCCTCGATCATATCCTCTCTAGGTTTACCAAAAAACCAACCTTGCTGATAAATGATACCCATTTTTTGTAGTAATATTTGAGTATCAACATTTTCAACACCTTCGAAAACAAAGGCCAAATTATTTTTTTTGGCTAAATTATCCCATTCTTTCAAAAATGAAATACTAATTTGGCAAGAATCCTCTTTAAAATGTGGCCAAGCAAACTTAATACCATCAACTAAATTGACATTGTCCTGTACGTGTGACAAGGTATTCCGACCTGTACCAATATCATCAACAAAAATTCTATAGCCCATTTTTTTGATTTTTTTGACAGCATCCAGTAAATAATTGCTGCCATTAGTTGCATAGGATCTTTCTGTCAGTTCAACAATAATATTGGGTGCCCAAGTATGCATTCTTTCGAAGAATTCATGTGTTTGTGGTGATTTAAATTGTATTATTTCAAAATTAATTGAAAGTTTAGTACAAGGATTTTCTTGTAATATTTCCTTTAATTGTTTTTCAAAAAAAGAAAGCACAATTTGATTTCCTGATTGACTTTTGATTAAGTCGAAAAATATTTCTCCAGGAAATTGCCTTGTTTTCTTCGAACGTAATAATATTTCGTAAAACGCAATCTTATCTTTTTGTTTATCAGAAATTTTAACAACTGGCTGCATCACAAAATAAAAATCTTTAATAACTCCCAGTTGCTCGTGATGCTCAGTCATAGTTGCTCTCCACTATTTATCAAGTTTTTGTTTTTTCGTTTTATCATTATTAATGCGCCTTCCGTTTTCGGAGTGTGTCAACCCACCACTTCACAACAATATGCCACAATTGATTTGAATATTGCGGATTTTGGTACAGTGTCGAGGATTGCGCATATGTATGCTCAATGATATATTCATACGCCGATAGATTTAAATCATCAAATGTAACACCAATAATTAGCTTTTCCATACTTTGGTGTTGCCAAACGCAATTAAATTTAAATTGGTTCCCATCAATTACAAATTCACCTTGTGTATAGTTATTTTTATTTTGGGACATCAGAGCAATTCGCGCACCATCTTCGTTCCAATCTAAAATATGACCTTGTACTTGCCCCAAGTTATAGAAATTTATAACAATACTTTTTTCTGTTTGAAAACGCTCAGATTTTCGTAGTCGTGGTCGCTCGTTTGACAAATAACTTGCCAAAATCAAGGCAAAGGAATTATAAATCAACCAGAAAATGTTAATATAAATACCTTCTTTAGGAAATGGACTCGCCCATATGCCAAATATAAAACAAATCCCTCTGACTAACCCCAAAAGAGATAATACCAACAAAACAATGATAGGCCAAGCTGTTCGCCAATTGTAAAAGCTATCTTCACTATTCACCCCTTTGCGTGTGACAGCAAACTTCTGCTTAGACTTCAGGAACAATTCATTAAAAACACCGTAAGCCATAAAAGGAGCCGTAGCAGTTTCATAAATGTTACTCAACATCACTGTTTGCTTCTTTTCACTAACTAAATTAAAAGTCAACTGAGAAGCAATGAAAGCAGGTAACCAAAAAATTAGAATTTGACTAAAACTTGTTTGAAGACTATATTGCCCAAATACTAAAAATAATATAGGTGCAAGGAGAAACACGAGTTTATATATGCCAGAAAACCAATAGTGTATTCCGTCTGTATAGATAACACGCTGCATCAAATCAAGACCTTTAACACGCCAAGGATGCCATTTCTTTGCAACCTGAATATTTCCACGAGCCCAGCGATCACGTTGCTTGATGAGATCACCAAAAGTTTCTGGCGCTAAACCGCTCGCTAAGTTTTCATTGACAAAACCCGTATCCCATTTTTTAGCTTGTAACAACATGCCTGTTGCCATATCTTCAGTAATAACTCCGGTTGCAAAACCACCAACACTGTCTAATGCTTTACGCCTAAAAATTGCATTGGAGCCAACGTACATTGTGGCGTTAAATGCATCTTTTTGCTGTTCAATACTGCGCATAAAGAAATCTTGATCATTACCAATGGTATTAGTAGCAAACAAATTAAATTGATAGGGGTCATCATTGAAAAAAGTCTGTGGTGTTTGGATAAAGCCCATGTTTTTGTTATGAAAATAACCTACTGTTTTTTCTAAAAAGTCAGTGCGAGGAACCATATCAGCATCCATAGTAACCACCAATTCACCGCTAGATACTTTTAAAGCATGATTAAGATTGCCTGCCTTAGCATGCTCATGTGTTTCCCTGACCACATGATGCACACCTAATTCCTCGCATAACTTCTTGACGTTTTCTCTGCTACCGTCATCACAAACATATATGTTAACCAGTTCAGGAGAAGGATAGTGCATTAGTAGTGCAGCAACGATACTCCGCTTTAGTATGGGTGTTTCTTCATTATAAGTTGCAATGAAAACATCTACCGTAGGATATTGACCATCTGCGTAAACATCAAGATTTTGAACCGGTCGCTGAAATTTTTTAAAAAACATTCTGTAGAAAACTAATGATAGACAAAAGCCACCCAATTCAGCAAGCACTAAAATAATACCAAGTATAATGCTCAAAACGTTATTCGTAGGTATGGTCCAACCTATACGCCATATTAAATAAACCGCCATTGTGACAATATACAAAACAATTAATACCTGTTTTAAAATATGATATTTTTTTCCTAAACAAAAACATACGACGGTCAGAAACAGCAACGCTCCTTCAATGCCTAAGATAAGTGTATTCATAAATTCTCCTGAAAATTATTTCAAATCATTTTTAATCATTAACGCTGCCAAAACTTTTAATGTATCTGCATAATAACTGTTTGATAGATCATTGCTATCAACTTGCTCCAGTAAGGTATTCGAAAAGTTTTTAAATTCTGATTTCTGCTGGTACGCTGCAACGGCAATTGGCGCGGTAAACGCCATTGAACTATAGTTATTTGCTGAATGCCCATCTAAACCATAAACAGCTTTAATACTTTTCTGTTGATTGAAAAAAATTAACATTTTTTTATTAATGTTTTTCAACTCTTTATTAGATGTATTGAAAGCAAGCCTGAGTGGTACACGATTAGCATTCCAAGCATACTTGTCATCATTCGCGCTTTCAAATGTATTTGGTGATACGCTAGAAATATTATTGTGAGTGATGAAAACAAAGTCTGGTATTAAACCTGTCTTATTTTCACCACTTAGATTTTTTAAGACTTTGATAGATTTAAGGTAGATTTTTTGCCATCGTTTATCATTTGTTACTTCATAAAATTTTTTAAAATAGCTCGGTATTAAATCTGAGGTCCTAATTAAATTATTGTACTTCTCATCATTTTTCGCCCAATTTCCTACTCTTAGTAATTCGTTCTCATCATTATAATTATGTTTGAGCAAATCACTTAATATGTTAGTGGCTATTTTTTTGTAATTAAAATTTCCAGTTGAGCCCCACTTTTGATCAGCCATTAACAATGCGTATGCAATATCCATGTCTCCATCAGTCGCATTAGTATTATTTTCTGCAAGAGTTTTCATTTCATTATTCAACTGATTTTGTTTCCAGGCCATTAAGTGGTTCTGCTCACTCAGCGTGTGATTTTTATAATATACAACAAATTTATCAAAATCTGACTGCGTTGCCTGATTTTTTTGAGCGGCTAACATCGTAATTAACATGCCGTAACCTTGAGATTCTGACAAGGCTACTTTTTCACCACTTTTGTCACTACCATTAACAAACGAACTGTTAGCACTACCCTTAACATATTGTGTTTTCCAAGTACGATACAATTTATAAACAGAATTATTGTTTTGCATATATTTCCCTATAATTAAAAACAGGATGATAATAACGGCTAAAAAAAATGTTGCCATCATATATTTAAATTTTCTCTGCATCTTCTTTATGTCTACTAATCCCCTATTTTTTATCTACAATCAATTCTTTCATTTCATCATAATATAATCCTAGAGCGTTCACTTCGTGCGCATCGGAACCATAAACCAGCTCAATACCTATTTTTTTTGCTTGCTCAGCAATATCAAATGTAGGGTAACTTTCACCATTGTATGGCTTACTAAAACCAGCCGCATTAAAATCTAACTGATAATTTTTTTGCTTAATAATTGCTAACAATTCAGTAATCCGTTGCTTGACAGATTCGTCAAAATTTGGCAAATGCAATAGTTTTTGGTATTTTCGAATGAGCGTAATATGTCCAATTCGCACAGGCACTTTTAGCCCAGTATCAAAGTTTACACTTTGAATAGCTGCGTCATAATAACGTTTAAATAATATTTGAGGATTACGACACTCGTCACTAAAATATGCTGACAATGTATCTGGCTCGTAATCAATAGGTGCAACATTCCCCTCATTGTTAGGTAAAAAATGCACAGATAAAACAATTTCATCAATCCAATTAGATTCTCTCTGTAAAAATGAACGTATGTCAGTTTCATATGCTTTTAGATAGTCTACTTCAAAACCAGATTTGATGTTTATTTTATCTTTAAACTTTTCTTTCACTCGCTCAACTTCAGATTTATAAAATGTTAACTCATCAATTGCCATAGCAGAATTATCACGTGCATCATCAGGACCAACAAATTCTTCTAAAAATTGTTGTGGCAACGGTGCGTGCTCTGTAACAACATATTCAGTAAATCCCAAATCAATAGCTCGTTCAATATACATATCAAGCTGCTCTGTGCTGCCGTGATGAGAAAACTGTGTATGAGTATGTCCGTCTTTTTTTATCATTATAATCACCTTATTTTCTACTATAACAAAAAAACACACGCCAAGTGTGTTAAACGTTTTCTAATATTGTTTTTAAGACGCCATCATGCTGATTATCGGCTACAGAAATATCGAAATCATGTTTAAATAATTCCGGGTCACTATTAGTCATCGCAACCGGATGCCCAACATATTCCAACATCTCCATGTCATTCAATCCATCGCCAAATGCCATAATATCTTTCGCATCAACATGCAATGCATCCGCAATATACTTTAGTGCATTGGCTTTGTTTACATCAGCATTAACAATATCAATCGCACCGTACCCCGAAGTAGTGACATGAACAACTTTACCTAAAATGGATTTGAGATCATTCATATAAGCTACTTCATTATGAGATAAAACAATTGTTGACTTCAAAATCGGTTCGACTACATCATCAATGCTGTCAACTAATGTTAAGTTTTCAAAATATTCTGAGGAAATTTTGAAGGTGTCACCAATTGCTGCCTGTGATTTTAACATGTATGTAGTTGATTGTCCATTAAACGCCAATCCCACCGCAACATCATCGAGATATTTTTCAGTTACAGAAACAATAGTTTTCAATGCTTCCTTGGGCAAAAATTTGACATTTTGCACTTCACCATCTAACATCACCTCAGCACCATTATTGGCGATGATTTGATACTCACCTTCAAAGTTTTTGAAGTACTCTAAAACTTTTTGCAAATGATTACCAGTCGCTACAATGAACTGCATGTTTTGTGCTTTCATTTTTTGCAACACTTCTCGAAAGAGTGGTTCATTAATTGTTTTATCATCTCGTAAAAAAGTTGCGTCTAGATCTGATGCTATAAGTTTAAGTGTCATTATCGATTCCTTTATACATAAACGGTCTAATACGAACAAACATTAGATATATTGAAAATAAAAGTATATTATCGTTGAACCCACCACCACAATAATTTTATGAGTCCGAAGACAAAAACGCCTGCCACCAGTGGCCAAAAAACAGCAAAGAAAACTGATACAAATGAAAAATGAGAAATATTAAGTAAATTTGATCCAAGTAACACGACAAATACAAAAACTGGTAAAATACGTTCCATACTTTTCATTACTTACGTCCACGTTTCTTTTTAGCCTTTTGCAGCCGACGTGCAGCTTGTTTTACAGCAAAGTTTTGCATTTTCTGTCCTAAGTTTCCTTTGGGCATTCCACCATTCATGCCACCCATCATTGAGGACATATCCATGCCTGAACCACTCATCATTTTATCAATGCCACCAAAGTTCCCATTAGTTGCTTGATTCATCATTTTACGCATTTGATCAAATTGCTTGATCATACGATTAACCTCAACAATTGGCCGACCAGCACCAGCCGCCAAACGACGACGACGAGAAGGGTTGATTAAATCAGGATTCTCTCGTTCTTCAGGTGTCATTGAGCCAACTATTGCTTCTAAATGAGCGAATTGTTTAGCATCAAGATTAACATTAGCTAAAGCTGGATTATTTGCCATTCCCGGAATCATCTTTAACAAATCTTCCATTGGCCCCATGCTCTGTACTTGTTTTAATTGTGCAACAAAGTCATTAAAGTCAAAGGTATTTTGACGCATTTTTTCGAGCTGTTTAGTTTGCTCTTCTTCGTCAAAATCACGTTGTGCTTTTTCAATCAACGTTAAGACATCGCCCATGCCCAAAATACGCGAAGCCATACGATCAGGATAGAACACATCTAAATCAGTAGGCTTTTCACCTTGACCAACAAATTTAATTGGTTTTCCAGTGACATCTCGAATGGACAATGCCGCACCGCCACGCGTATCACCATCTAACTTTGTTAGAACAACACCCGTTAAATCAAGTGAAGCAGAGAAACCTTTGGCCGTTTCCGCTGCGTTCTGCCCAGTCATGGCATCAACTGTCAATAATATTTCATCAGGATCAGCAATTTCTGCAATATCTTTTAATTCTTGCATCAATTCTTCATCAATTTGAAGACGTCCAGCTGTATCGATGAATACATAATCATTTTTATTCTCAGCAGCCTTCTCTAATCCAGCTCGAACAATGTCACGTGGGTTGACGTCTGTGCCCATTGAAAAAACTGGAATATCTAAGTCACGACCAAGTATTTCTAATTGATCAATCGCAGCAGGACGATAAATATCTGCAGCGATTAATAATGGTCGGGCATTATTTTCATTTTTGAGTTTGTAGGCCAGCTTGGCAACAGTTGTGGTTTTACCAGCACCTTGCAAACCAGCCATCATAATAATTGTTGGTATTTTTGGTGACTTATTTAACGGCACCGCTTCTTCACCCATTGTTGCAGTCAATTCATCGTTGACAATCTTAACAATTTGTTGTGCTGGATTCAAACCCTCCATGATATCAGTGCCACTTGCTTTTTCGCGAACATTGGCCACAAATTTTTTCACTGTGTCATAATTAACATCGGCCTCTAATAAGGCCAACCGGATTTCCCGCATTGTTGCGCGCAAATCCTCTTCACTAACACGGCCACGTCCTGTCAGATTTTTAATTGCCTTTGATAGGCGTTCTGTTAGATTTTCAAATGCCATAGGTTATTAAACTGTACACACTATTTGTGCACATTTCCCTTCTAGTTATCAATTTCCGTCGTTAAAAGCTTCTGTACCAATAATTTTAACACATTATCATCTGGATAATGTGTCTCGATATATTGTTCAACATCCTTTTCTAATGACTGTCGCTTTGCAAAATCGACTTGCAAATGAAGGATGTTTTCGTATTTTTCAAGTTGTTCAATAGCTCGATTGATATTATCTGATACTGCTTGGCGACTAACGGTCTCCGCTTCAGCGATTTCAACAATAGAGTAATCATCTTCAAAATAGTAACGTAAATAAGCTTGTTGCTTATCTGTCAACAATTTTTCATAGAAACCAAATAGTTCGTTAATGTGAGTCTTCTTTGCTAAATTCATGATTCAACCAATTCCTTGAATAGCCCATAAACGAATTCTTCAGGCTTGAATTCACGCAGGTCACTAGCTTTTTCACCAAAACCAATCCATTTAACCGGTAAGTGCATTTCATTACGAATGGCAAAAACAATACCGCCCTTAGCTGTACCATCCATTTTTGTCAACACAATACCACTGACATCGGATGAATTTTTGAACAATTTTGCCTGTTGCAATGCATTCTGACCGGTTGTTGCATCAAGAACCAACAAAACTTCGTGCGGTGCTTCAGGAATTTCACGCTGAATAATGCGTTTCATTTTTTCTAGTTCTTGCATTAAATTAACATTATTTTGCAATCGACCTGCCGTGTCAACAAATAAAACATCATAATTTTCATCGCGAGCTTTTTCAACTGCTGCAAAGACAACAGAAGCAGGATCCGCTTTTTCTTTACCAGCAACAACGGGTACATGCGCACGTTCACCCCATTCTTGCAATTGTTTGGTAGCACCAGCACGAAATGTGTCCGCTGCGGCTAACAAAACAGACTTACCTGCTTTTTGATACTTGCTTGCCAATTTACCAATCGTTGTTGTTTTACCAACACCATTCACTCCCACAAATAGAATAACTGTTGTTTGTCCTTTGGGTGCAAAATTCATTGTGGCATCTTCATTTATACCGTCAGCCTCATACAAATCAACCATTTTTTTAATGATGACATCGCGAACGTCTTCTTTACGCTTCGCATTTTTTAATTTCACTTCTTCTCGAAGTTCGTCACTAATCTTTATAGCCATATCAAAGCCAACGTCCGCACCAACTAAAGTTTCTTCCAAGTCTTCGAAGAAATTTTCATCCACCGAACGGAAATTAGCCAAAAATCGGTTAAATCTATCTGCAAAGCCAGTACGTGACTTTTTCAATCCCGCATCGTAAATTTGTTGCTCAGTTGTTTCTGTTTCTGTTTCTGTTTCTGTTTCTGTTTCTGTTTCTGTTTCTGTTTCTGTTTCTGTTTCTGTTTCTGTTTCTGTTTCTGTTTCTGTTTCTGTTTCTGTTTCTGTTTCTGTTTCTGTTTCTGTTAATTGTGGGGTACTGATTTTTTGTTTGTCAAGCGCCTCTTGCCAAATCTTGGCTTCATCTTCGTTAACTAAACCAACTTGTTCCATCATCGGTTGCGACACGGCTGACGTATTTTCAGATACAGCAGTACTTTGCTCATCCTCAGAAGCATCACTATTAGATTCAGATTCACTCAAAATTTCAGTGGATTCTGACGCAGACTCCTGCTCAACCGTTTCATTTTTCTTTTTACGGAAAATATCAAATAATCCCATTTATTTTTCTCCTAATCCAAGTAATACACGCTTCTGAGCATATAGCTGTTTCTTAAACAAATTATACAATTATGAAACTGCTTCTTCCATTCGATCTAAATCAACTGAGACCATTTTTGACACGCCAGCTTCTTGCATCGTCACACCATATAACAAATTAGCATTCACCATCGTCCCCTTACGGTGCGTAATAACGATAAATTGTGTATCACCAGCAAATTCACGTAAATATCTAGCAAAACGCGCCACATTTGCTTCATCCAACGCAGCTTCGGCTTCATCAAGCACAACAAAAGGAACAGGGCGAACGTGCAAAATAGCAAATAACAGCGTAATCGCAGTCAATGCTTTTTCACCACCAGACAACAAACTCATTTGCTGGAACTTTTTACCAGGAGGTTGCGCTGTTATATCAATACCGGTTGTTAATAAATGGGCTGGATCTGTTAAGCTAATTTCTGCACGACCACCGCCAAACATTTTGGCATAAATATCTGAAAAATGTGTCGCAACTGCATCAAAAGTCTTTTTAAAACGAACTTGTACTTCCGTATCCATTTCATCAATTGTTTGTAGCAGTGTCTCTTTAGCTGAGTTCAAATCATCGCGTTGTTTTGTCAAAAATTCAAATCGTGTTTTTACAGACTCATACTCTTCAATAGCTCCAATGTTAACATTGCCAATTTCATCTAAACTACGTTTAACTAAGCGCAACTGTTCGGTAATATTTTGGAAATCCATGTCAGCAACTTTTTGGTACAAAGCTTCCACATCGCCAACATCGTACTGCGTCAGTAATTGCGTTTGCAGATTTTCTATCTGTGTCTGCAAACGAGCCAAGTGCGCTGCAGACTGACTTTGTGATCCAATAAGCGTTCTCAAAGTCTCCTGTTGCGTTGCAAATTGCTCTTCCAAATCCGTGATGCTGTTCGTCAAAGCCACGATTTGTGTATTAATATTGTCATACTTTTCTTGTGTGGCATCAAGTTGATGCGACATATCATCAATTATACTTTGATTAGCTACATTACCTTGCGCTATAACCAATTGTTTTTGCAGATTTTTTAAGTTTTCTTCTACAGTACTATGCTCTCTCTGTAGTTCATTACGTTGATTCTGTAATAAACTCAACTGGCCATTAATACTGTCAAGCTGAGCACCAACTGTTGCAAACTGAGTTTGCAACGTGGCTTTTTCTTCATTTGTTGATTGTGATTTTATTGAAGCTGTCTCTAAGTCATGAGCTAATTTGGCAGTCAGCTGTTCTTGATCCAGTTTTTGTTGTTCAATATTTTCGATTTTAGTACTAAACTCTACTATGCGATTTTTCAGTTCTAGTTGTTGTTCGCTTACTTCTTTCAATTCATATTCAATAGCTTGCACGGCTCTTTTTTGTTGCTTTATAGCATCCTGTTGCCGCGATAACTCATAATCAATTTTTTTAGTATCATTTTGAGCTGCTCGCAATGATTCTTGCGTCAAAAGTAATTTTTCTTGTAACTGTTCACCAGTTGAACGTTTCAACTGCAGTGTTTTTTCTAATGTTCTTGCTTGAACAGTTAATTCATCCGTACGTTCACTTAATTCAGCAATATCAGATTGACGACTCAATAAGGTTGCGCCACGTTTTTGGGTTGCGCCACCTGTCATAGAACCACCAGCATTAACAACTTGGCCACTTAGACTTACCACGCGAAAACGAAAATGTCCACGTTTGGCAATTTCAGTTGCTTGATTTAAATTTTCCGCCAAAACGGTTGTCCCTAATATGTTGGCTTTAATAGCAGACATTTCCTCAGGCATATCAATCAAATCCGCGGCAACTCCTATAAAACCATCCATGTGTTGCACTGCTTCCAGACCGCTTAAGTGACGTGATTTGATGGTATCCATTGGTAAAATTGTAACACGTCCCGCCCGGTTTTTTGTTAAATAAGAAATAACCTGCTTGGCCGTTGATGTATTATCTACTACAACCTGTTGTAACACACCACCTAATACGGTTTCAATTGCCAAAGCATAACGACTGGGAACGGTCATTAATTCAGCAATAACCCCTTTAATACCACTAAATTTTTCTAAAGTTTGTGGCTTCATCAGCGCGCGAACACCTTGATAAAAACCAGCATACTCGTCTAAAGAATTGAGTGCATCGCGATGACTACGTACCTTGTTTAATTCATCTAATACCTTGTACCAATTTTGCTCTGTGGACTTATATATTTTTGCTTCATTACCAATGTCTTGCTTTAAATCTGCTACATTTTTTTCAAGTTCTGTAATGTTCACATCATCATGATCAATATTTGGTTCTTTTTTGTTAAACGTTCTTTGAATAGCTGTTAACTCTTCGTTTTCATTATCAAGACGTGCTGACAACACTTTTTGACGACTTTCTAGCTGCTGTAATAGCTTTTCGTCATTTTTTTGCGTGTTGTGCAGTGTAGCTATATCCTGCATTGTTTGAATATAATGATGTCGATTTACTTCAATTTTGCTTTGTATTTCACGTTGTAACTCAACTTGTACACTTGTATCAAATTGTCCAAGACTAATTTTTAATTGTTGGTATTGTTTTTGTAACCCATCTTTTTGTTTTTCTACTTGGCTAATTTGTTCATCTAATTTCCGAACACGATTTTGTAAATCAAACTCTTGTTTTTTAGCACTTTCAACATCTCTATTTAGCGTTGAAATTTGCTGTGCTCCTAAATTTTTAGCGCCAATCAAACGTTCACGTTTTTGAGTACACTCTAGAATTGTAGCCTGTAAGCTATCTCGTGACAATTGTGCACTAACACGTTCTTGACGTTTGTCTAATAATTTTTTATTGACAACATCTAGTGCTAGCTTCGTCTGGTTAACACGTTTGTCATGTGTTTCTACTTGTTTGGTCGTTGATGATATTTGACCATTAAGATCATGAATTGACCATGCCAATCGCGCCTTGTCTAACGTATCAAAACGTTTTTTTTGAGCTAAATAATCTGTTGCTTCTGCCGCCTGCTCCGCTAATGGATCAATTCGACTTTCAATCTCATGAATAATATCTGCCACACGTGACAAATTATCACTTGTCTGGGTTAATTCTTTTTGCGCCTTTTCTTTATTTTGCTTGTATTTATACACGCCGGCGACTTCTTCAATAATGCCGCGTCGATCTTCAGGTTTTGCATTGAAAATACTTTCAACTCGTCCTTGGGATATTATTGAAAAACTTTCACGTCCCAAACCAGTATCCATAAACAATTCATGAATATCTCTCAACCGGCTCTCAACACCATTAATTAAATAGGAACTTTCACCTGATCGATACAACTTTCGTGTAATTCGAATTTCATTAAAATCAGATTGTACATAGTGATCAGAATTATCAAAAGTAATTGACACTTCAGCGCGATTCAACGCACCACGTTTATCGGTACCACCAAAAATAACGTCGGACATCTTTGTCCCACGCAAATCTTTGGCAGATTGTTCACCCATCACCCATTGAATCGCTTCAATGATGTTTGATTTTCCTGAACCGTTAGGTCCAATAATACCGGTCATCCCCGGCATTAGTTCAATCATTGTCTTATCAGCAAATGATTTAAATCCGCTAATTTCAAGTGATTTTAGTTTCATAAGTTGACATTATCTTCCAGTATTTTTAGTGCTGCTCTGGCAGCTGCTTTTTCAGCATCTTTGATGGATTTACCAGTACCACGCGCTAATTCTTTGTCATTAGCGGAGACACTCGCTTCAAATAATTGGGTATTATCTGATAATTGTTCCTCTTTTTCGGTCTGATAATCAATATCCACAGACCCTTTGGTCTGTAATCGCTCTTGTAATCGGCTTTTAAAATCAATAAAACGATCAAAAAAGTCTGTATCAATTGCTGCAAATAATGTTTGATTTAAGAATTGTCTAACGACATCTGCCCCTTGATCTAGATACAATGCACCAATAAAAGCTTCCCAAATATCTTCAAGCAATGAGTCGCGATCCCGCGCCCCGCTCATCTCTTCACCTTTTCCTAAACGAATACCTTCGTTTAAATGAACCATGCGTGAGAAATGCGCAAATGATCTTGTTTGAACCATTGCAATACGCATTTCGGTCAATTGACCTTCATGCCAGTCAGGATAGCGCTTAAACAAATACTCAGCAACAATCATTTGCATGACAGAGTCACCTAGAAACTCCAGACGCTGGTAGTCGCGACCTTTTTCGTCCGGATGTTCATTCAAATAGTTGCGTTGCGTTAAAGCTTCTGTTAATAAGCTTTCGTCATTAAATGAGATATTAAATTTTTTTAAAATGTATGATTTAAAACTGTCTTGTGACACGTTATTTTCCTTTTAAAGCGTAGTCTATAGTATATTATATCAAAAAAGTGGCCATACTTTTCGAAAAGTTATAGCCACTCAATCTAAAGATCATAGTAGTAATCGTATGCTTTATAGTCCAGATTTTTCACGAACAACATTTGCGATGGATTCAGTATACTTTTCCACTAACTCTTGCGTTGGTGCTTCCACCATGACACGTAGTAAAGGTTCTGTTCCTGAAGGGCGGACTAATACTCGACCGTCCCCTGCCATCTGTACTTCAACCTCAGCAATTTTGGCAATAACATCAGGATCATGCTGAATTTCTTCTTTATCAGCGACAGTTATATTCACTAATTTTTGTGGATAAATATGAACAGGAGCTGCCAGTTCAGATAGCTTCTTTCCCGTCTCTTTCATTACATATAACAATTGTAGAGCCGTTAGTAAGCCATCTCCAGTTGTTGCCCAATCACGAAAAATAATGTGACCAGACTGTTCGCCACCAAGATTATGGTCCGATTTAATCATTTCTTCCATAACATAGCGGTCACCGACTGCTGTTTTGATACTAGTCATATCGTTTTCTGCCAACGCCTTATAGAAACCAATATTACTCATTACTGTTGAGACAACTGCATTGTGCTTTAAACGCCCTTGTTCATTTAAGAATTTTCCAGTGATAAACATAATTTTATCACCATCAACAATCTCACCATTTTCATCAACAGCAATTAATCGATCCCCATCACCATCAAATGCTAGACCTGCTTGTACATCATTTTCTTTTACAAGTTCAGCAAGCGCCGCTGGATTAGTAGATCCAACGCCATCATTAATATTTAGCCCATTTGGTTCTGTTCCTAATGTTACGAAATCTGTTCCCAAATCCGCAAACAATCGTGCCAATAAACCGCTGGTAGCGCCATTAGCACCATCAAGAGCAATTCGCATACCATTAAGGTCTGTTGGAATTGTTTTTTGAAGAAATTCTAGGTACTTTTGAACGCCTTCCGGATAATTATTAACGACACCTAATCCATCAGCACTGGGACGAGGTAGTGTATCTTCTGATTCATCTAATAATTGTTCAATTTCATATTCTAATTGGTCAGATAATTTGAAACCATCATTTCCAAAGAATTTTATGCCATTGTCAGCTGCCGGATTATGTGAAGCTGTAATCTGCACACCAGCGTCTGCCTCTAAATTTTGAACCAGAAAAGCTACAGCTGGCGTAGTAATAACGCCTAACCGCAGCACATCAATACCAACTGATAAAAATCCTGCAATAATGGCTTGTTGTAACATTTCGCCTGAAATTCGAGTATCACGACCTACAATAACAACTGGTTTCTTGTTTTCATCGTTGGCATGCCTGGTTAATATTGCACCACCTGTACGGCCAAGACGAAAAGCAAGCTCAGGTGTAAGTGTTTTATTTGCAACACCTCTTACACCATCGGTTCCGAAATATTTAAGATTAAATTCTGACATGTTTTACTGTCCTTTAGTTTCTGATGTTGTGCTTGCACTACTTTGAGTACTACTACTTGTACTGCTTGTTGATTCAGAGGATGATGAAGATGATGAACTAGAGCTACTGCTCGTGCTCCCCGTCGAACTGCTACTTGTTGAGCTGGTGTTTGACGGTGTAATAGTTACTTTTACTTTTGAAACACTATATTCAACAATCCCTGTTTGTGTAGGAATCTCTATAGTACGCGTTGTTTTATTGCTAATATTTCCAACATCCACTGGTATATTAATAGTGTCCACCGATTTAAGTATATCAGAAGAACCATATGCCGTCACCGTTTTTGGATCAAATGTAATCGTATAGTCATCACTGTCACCATTGTTTATTGTTGCGCTCAAATTCATTTTTTTACTGTCTTCAGGTTCTACATCTAACGTGACATTCGCCGTTGGATCACTGATATTAACCTCAACTGCATTACCATCTTTATCTCGTGCAACAAGTTTGACAGATTGTGAGACAGACTGTTTAACACCACTATCAAGTGACACTTTGGCATCTACATAACTCACAGCTTCGACGTTAGCCTTAGGTCCTGAAATCGTGACATTTTTTGGATCTGATGTTGTATCTCCAACCGTGTATCCGGTCGCAATCTTACTTTTATCGAAACTAACCTGCACTGGCAGTTTTGCCGATTTCTTTTGGGAAATTGTCACCGTGACTGTTTGTGGCGTTACCGTAGATGTTAGGGAAGAGTTAACGCCTCGTAAAGCCACCTTAACATTGTGCTTACCAACACCTAAGCTACGTAAATCTACGCTAGCTTGAATGTCATTATGACTCTGTGCAGCTGTCACCAGTGGTCCCGATCCCTCAATACCAACCTTAACTGTTGACGGTGCGCCGATAACAACATATTTATCTGAATCAACTTGTAAATTTAAAGGTACCTTTAGGGTAGCCCTTTTTTCTGGAATCAACGTTGAAAAATTTGTTGACCCTCCATTGTTGGTAGCAGTACCTTGTTTCGTACTAGAAACATAAGCGGCAAGTAAAATAGCGATAACTAAGGAAACCACCAAATTAACGATTTTAGACTGTCCTATTTTTTTCATTTTGAACGTCCTCCAATCTTTTGCCACCAGTGTTTGTCATTTTCTTCGTCAATTTGCACCAAAAATTGATGTTCAAAAAAGTTCATGTAAGACTCTTGGTCCATATTGCGAAGTAAATCCCCCCCTTGAGTAATCGATATTTCCCCTGTTTCTTCAGAAACAACCACTGTAATTGCATCACTTGCTTCACTAATACCAACAGCAGCACGATGCCGTGTTCCCAGTTCCTTTGGTATTCGCGTACTTTCTGATAATGGTAAGTATGCTGCAGCAACAGCGATGCGATCATCATCAATAATCACGGCACCATCATGCAAAGGTGTGTTAGGAATAAACGTATTAATTAATAACTGACCGGTAATGTAGGCATCTAATTTTATGCCAGTTTTGATATATTCATCTAAACTACCATCACGTTTTATCGTAATTAATGCACCTATTCGTCGTTTAGACATATACTGCAAAGCATCATCTAGACTCTTAATTAGTTGATGTTCTTTAGAATTATCTACACGAGCACGACGAATGACCAAACGTCGTCCCAAGCTTTCTAATCCCCGTCGAATCTCTTGTTGGAAAATAACTACCACTGCTATTGGAGCCCATGTAATTATTTGATCCATAATCCACGATAGAGTTACTAAACCAAGGTACCAGCTCACTACCTTAACCAAAATAACGAAGCCTACTCCAAACAATATCTGCAAAGCGCGGGTTCCTTCGACGAATTGAATGAGCTTATACAAAATAAACCATATAATAGCGATGTCAATGACATGCATTAGGTTATTAAATGTAAAATATAGTAGAATATTCATACTTAGCTATTCCTCATCCCTTCCTGCTAGAGCAGCTGTTTCGGCATAATTGATAAACTGACGTATGTTCACGCCTGCTTGTCTTGAAATACGCCCTTGTTCATAAAGTTGTTGAATCGTTTCACGTTCCACATTTAATGCTTTGATTTCCAATTCCATTCGATATCTATCATCTAGTTCACGTTGTTCTGGTGTATCAGGGTGACGTTCTTTCTCAATCTGATTACGATAAAATATAATCAAATTATAAGCCGCTTGGCGTTCCATTCGATGTGAAACAGTATCACCTGTATACTTTTCCATATATTCAGACAAAGACTGAATGGCTTCCTTGGCCATTTCTTTAGTGGCCATTGAACTTTCTTCACGAAATTGGTCGGTTGACTCATCCGAAATCCAAATCCGAATACTTCTTAGCGTACGCCGCCACAATATAATAATCCACTGGGTAGATAAATGATAGTGTTTATCAGAATCAATCATATTCTCTAGACGATCTAAACGTCGATTTTGAGAAGAATAAGTTAGTATAGATATTTTTTCATCGGCGAGCAGTTGACGTAAGCAATTTCGTTGCGCTTCTAATGCGACGCGTCGCAATTCTCGATCATCTTCAATATTAACTTTATGATCATTACTTTTGTTTAACTGTCGATAAATCTGGTCAATAATTTGTTGTTTTCTACCAATTAATTCATAGACAATAATTCTATTATGATCATTTTGTTGCTCACGGAGAACTTGTATACCAATTCGAATGGAAAATATTCTTGCTTGTGCCTCAGTTAAATCAACTTTAGATTCATGGGTACTTGATGTTTCAACTTCGCCCACTTCTGGTTGTGTAAAATCATGTGTGGTTCGTTGTTTGGTAACAATTGGCAACATAATTGTGGCCACCAACAGACTAATAATCACCACTACTGCCGCCACAAAAACGAGTAAATTACGTTGTGGAAAAGCCGATCCGTCTGCAATAGTCGATGGAACGGTTAGAACAGCGGCCATTGTAACCGCACCACGAACACCAGTAAGGCCCGATATGATTGCCATTCTAAAAGAAATGGCGCGTTCCTTATGTTTTAAATGATATGTAATTTGCGTGCCGTAAGCCCAAAATGTACGAATAGTAAATATGATAAACCAAACGGCAACACCATAAAAGATGGCCATACCCGTATGAACCTGCGTACTACGCACAATATCTTTCATGGCAGCAGGAAGTTCAATACCTAGTAAGATAAAAATTGTGCCATTTAGCAAATAAACAAATACTTCCCAAGTACGTACTGTGACCACATTTATTTCAGGTGAACGCGCATTCATATGCTGATCGCTCAAAATTTTCGATAGAACGCCACCAGCCACAACTGCAATTACACCAGAGGAGTGAAAAATGTCCTCAGCAACCCAATAAATAACGAATGGCATTAACAAAGTCACAACCGTATGGAAAACCACATCATTCAAGCCAACACGATCAAAAGAGTCACGTAGCCAGCTAACAAAACTACCAAGAATTAGCCCAACAGCTAATCCGACAATAGTCATCCAAAAGAAGTTTCCAATGGCTTCACCAATTAGAAAAGTACCTGCGATGGTGGCTTTAATCGCCGTATTAAAACTAACCAACCCACTCGCGTCGTTGATTAAACTTTCTCCTGAAACAATATGCATCACATTTTCCGGAAGCTTCACACGCCGAGCAATGGCTTGTACGGCCACCGGATCAGTTGGTGATATCACAGCCGCTAGGGCCAAAGCCACTGATTTTGGTAGTTGAGGCATTAATAGGTGCATTAAAAATCCACCGACTAACGTTGTTAAGATAACCAAAATAATTGAATTACCTAAAATCGGCCCACGTAATTCCCAAAGTTCATGTTTTGGAAAACGCCATGCATCGTTAAACAATAATGGTGCTATAAACAATAGCATAAACCACTCTGAATCAACTTCAACGTAAATACCACATACCAGTGCTAGAAAGAGACCAATCGCAATCTGAAATAAACTGATAGGTATCTCAGGTATAAAATGCGACACAATGTTAGAGATGGTTACCGCAACAATTAATATTACAATTAATTCTAATATTGCCATTCCTTAACGCTCTCCCATTATTCTGACTTCTGTTTCTAAATGCACACCAAATTTTTCATACACTGTTTTTTGTACATAATGAATTAAATCCTCATAGTCATTACCGGTGCCATGTGCGATATTGACCATGAATCCCGCATGCTTTTTGGAAACTTCAACACCGCCGCGGCGGACACCTTGTAATTTAGAATCCATAATCAATTTACCTGCAAAGTAACCTTCTGGCCGCTTAAAAACAGAGCCATTCGATGGATAATTTAGTGGTTGTTTATTAGCACGTTTAAAATTATTTTCATCCATTCGTGTCCTGATAGCAGTGCAACTATCTGGTTGCAATTCAAAAGTCGCACTAATTATAATGCCACCGTTGCTCTGGAAAACAGATTTTCGGTAACCAAATTCCAATGCCTTTTTTTCAAAATTTTGCAGAGTGCCATCTGGCATTAAAGCAGTGACAGATGACACAACCATATCAACTTGCCCCCCATAAGCGCCTGCATTCATGAATACAGCTCCGCCAACTGACCCTGGAATTCCTGCGCCCCACTCTAAACCACTCAGCCCATGTTCAAACGCTTGCTCAGTTACCCAAATTAAATCAGCACCAGCTGATGCTACGATTTTATTTTGATCCACAACGACGTCCCGTAAATCATGTAGTAAGATGGATAGTCCCCGTAGACCACCATTGCGAACGATTAAATTGGATAGCCGACCAAAAACTTGCACAGGCATGCCTAACTCTTTAGCCCAGTTCACCAGTACTTTCAATTCATGAATACTTTTGGGGATGGCTAAATAATCAACCAATCCACCAGCTTGCGTATAAGCATATGGTGCTAGTGAATGATTCTCTAGTATTTCAATATTTTCTAATTGCATTAAATTTTGTCTCCAAGTCCATATGTACTATTTTACCAAACTTTAGGTAATTCTTTAAAATTATGTTAAATCGCTAATATATTATTGAAAAAACAAAATAAAAAAGCGCCCAAGTGGATTTAAATCAATTCCCGTGAGTGCTTAATCAATTCACTTTAACTATTAAAAACATCATTCATCTTACACTGCATTACGCAAACCATAATTTGATTTCATATTCGGCCGCTTCAACACTGTCCGAACCATGAACGATATTCATAACAGCTTCCCCTTCCCATTCACGACCTAAATCACCACGAATAGTTCCCGGTGCAGCTAGTGTTGGATTGGTCGTTCCCATAATTGTTCGCCAGCCCGATACAATGTTGGTTCCTTCTCCAATCATCGCAATAATCGGGCCCGAAGTCATATACTGCACTAACGAAGGATAAAATGATTTGCCCACATGTTCAGCATAATGCTTTGCTAGTAATTCAGGAGTAGGTTGTACCATTTTCATCGCTTTAATCGCATAGCCTTTATGCTCAATTCGCTGAATAATCTCACCAATTTTGCCACGCGAAACGCCATCCGGTTTAATCATCATAAAAGTACGTTCTACCATATATTTCCTCCTTATAATTAAGTCTCTAACTTAATTGTACACATATATGAAAACGTTCACAATACTACTTTCTTGCTGTGCGTTTGACATCCTCAGGACGGTACTCCATGGCCATCCCTTTTAAAATATTACGAAGATAGCGATCACCAGCCGGTTTATAATTTCGATGATCCGGTCGACGCAATATTGCACTTAACTCACTATTAGAAATTTGAATACCTGCCGTTTTTAAGAAACCAATTAAATCATCACTAGTATAGGCCATCGCAATTTTCAATTTTTTGATAACAACATTATTTATCGCTGCCTCGTTGACCATATCAAATGTTGGTGGAACAGGCTTTAAATCGGGACCAATTTTTTCACCACGTTGTGAAATAATCAAGCCATTCATAAATGATTCAAGTATTTTTGTAGCGACCTTCTCATCACGTTTCGTATCTTCTGCTTGTTTTGTCAATAGGTTGTGTAATTGATCTTCATCTATTGTTACGCCACCAAATTTAAAAATTTTAATCATATCAGCATCTTTTATGTTGAGTGCGTAACGTAAACGAATAATTATATCATTATTGTTAAAAGCCATTGTTGTAGAACCTAGTAAATAGAAAATATATTGTCCAAATGTCAACTATTTTTCTCTATTATTTTCCTTTTATTTTTCTCTTCAAACTACCCTATAGAAAAGACAGTTGTGTCCGCAAGTCTAATTATACCATACAAAAAAGGCTGATCAGAATTCCCTAGCCAGCCTTTTTGATATGCAATTGTAAACTTATTATTTTTCTGGATTATCTTTTTTATTTTTCAAAGCATCTTTTACGGCATCGACATCGTCATGGGCAACATCTCGAACCTTTTGTACATCATCTTTGGCTTCGCCCTTAACATTTTGGGTCTTACCTTCGACTTCACGTGCTTTATCACCGGTAATTTTTCCTTCAAGTTCTTTTGCCTTACCAGCAATTTTATCTTTAGCATTATCAAACTTTTCTTCAAATGACATGAGCGTCCTCCTTGAATGATATTCGATGTTGTCTGATAAGTATAACGCAACTGTAAGCGCTTGTAAAAGCATATGCCTCGCACAAATCATTTTTTCCCAAAGCCATGTGCTGTGAATAAATATTCGAGACAAGATCATCACCAGATTTTATGTAAAGAGCATTAAGAGGTTACTTCTTATGTTCCATAGGAACACTATCATGTTTGAAGTCTTCAATTGAATTTTGAACAACTTGCTTACTATTGTCTTTAATAATTTTAGTAGTTTTTTTAACATTATTTTTTGTTTGATTTAATTTTGTATTCAATGCCATTACAATTTCTCCCATCAATTGTTTGAAATCATATTTTATCGAATAATTTTGAGTTACGCAAGTGAAAAATTAATCCATTTTTACTTTATTAAATAATAATGTGATAACAAATCTATCCCAAAAAATATGAAGTAACTAGAAAAACTAATGTGTTACAAATGGTTAATATGGATGGTTATCATATTCCTCCCATGCCTCATGTGAATCTTGAATGCGTTTAAACATTTTTTCCATTTCAGTTAGTGTAAATGACGTCACCACTGGACGACCATGAGGACAATTATAAGGGTTCTCAGTCGAGGCAAGTGATTCGATCAACGTCCGGGCTTGTAAGTCGCTTAAATGCATGTTGGCACGGACTGAGCGTTTACAGCTCATCATAATTGCTGTACGTTCACGAAATTCGGCAACTGTCAAATTACCGTCTCGTAATATCCAATCAACCATTTCTTTAATCGTTTCAGTCTCTTGGCCCTTTTCAAACCATGTTGGATGTTCACGGACAATTACTGTTGTTGGCCCGAATGGTTCTAGCGTCAAGCCAATAGCCTCTAATTCGGCTTCCTTATCGGCAATCTTCAACATATCAGCTACAGAATAGTTAATGGTGATTGGCACTAACATTCGCTGCTTATCCGTGCCAACCTGACCAATTTCTTTTCGATAATATTCATACTTCACACGTTCTTGTGCAGCATGTTGGTCAATCAAATAGAATCCTTCGCTACTTTGAGCAAACAAAAACGTACCATGCATTTGTCCAATATACTCTAGGTTGGGGAATCCACTCGGTTTCTTTGGCGAAATGTCTAACTCCTCTTGAGTTGATATCTCTGGCTTATTATAGCTAGATATATCTTCAGAAACTTGCACAGTTATTTCATCATCAAATATTGGCAAGTTAGGTTCGTGAGCATATTTTTGAGTAAACTCATTAACTGCATCGTTCATCAAATCTGACTTTTGATTGATGACCACTTCATTGCTATCTATACCTGTATTGATCGCAATAGTCTGTTCCATATCTGGCTTAGCCCATGGTGCTACTTGCTTTGGTGCTGGTGGCTCAATTTTGTTAGTCTGAGCCTGTCCATATAGATTTTCATAAGCATCTGGAATTAAATTTTCATCAGCAAAGCAAGATTTAATAGTATCAATAATTAATGCTGATAGTTCGGCTTCTTTTGATAATCGAATTTCAGCTTTTTGCGGATGTACGTTAACATCAACTAATAAAGGATCTGTATTGATGTTGATGACACCCATTGGAAAACGACCAACCATCAGCTTTGACCCATATCCACGAATAACTGCATTTGATACGGAAAAATTTTTAATAAAACGGCCATTAACCAATATCGTTAAGTAATCCCGCGAACCTCGCGTGAGTTCTGGTAATGACACAAACCCTGTAATATTAAAATCATCATCTTCGCCGGTAATTGCACGCATTTTTTGCGCAACGTCACGTCCATATATCGCAGCGATAACACGTTGCTGATTACCATCCCCATTTGTTTGTAAAATATTACGTCCATCAGCAGTTACAGTGAAGGCAACATTCGTATATGACAACGCAATACGATTCATAATATCAGCGATACGAGACAACTCTGTTTGCGGCCGTTTCAAGTATTTTAATCTAGCTGGGGTATTGTAAAATAGATCTCTAACAGAAACCACCGTTCCTCGCCGTCCGTTGGCTGGCGTTGCAGAAACTTGCTTGCCACCTTTGATATGATACATGATCCCACTTGGCGCTTCTTGAGTAGTGGTATTCAGGGTTACATCAGAAATAGCTGCTATCGACGGCAAAGCTTCTCCACGGAATCCAAGAGACATAATATTAAACAAATCATGTCGATTGCTAATTTTACTAGTAGCATGCCTAGTAAAAGCTAACGGTACATCTTCTGGGTTAATTCCTTCACCATTATCGACAACACGAATTAATGACTCACCGGCTTCTTCTACGATGACATCAATTTGTGTTGCCCCTGCATCAATAGCATTTTCAACTAATTCTTTTACAACACTGGCTGGACGCTCAATGACCTCACCAGCGGCAATTTGGTTAGCTAATAAATTTGATAATTCATGTATGCGCACTGTCTTACTTCCTCAATTTTTGTAATTCTGCCAATACATTTAATGCTTCTAGCGGTGTCATTTTTGATATGTTGATGCTATCTAATTTTTGAAATAATGTTTCTGTTTTAGGATCAACATCCGAAACATTGAACAATGCCACTTGCTCAGACAACCCTGAAGCTTTTGGTTCAGGTACTAATGCTTCTTGATTTTCTAATCCTGATAAAATTGTTGTTGCATTTGCAATTAATTCGTCAGGCAATCCGGCTAGTGCAGCAACGTGAATGCCATACGATTTGTCAGCTGGTCCTTGTTGAATCTGATGCAAGAAGTGTAACTCACCCGATTCATCTTCAACAGCGCCCACATGAACATTTTTAATATTTTCATGTTTGTCTGCCAATGCCGTTAACTCATGATAATGGGTTGAAAATAATGTTTTAGCATGTACATGAGCATCTAAATATTCAATGATGGCTTGAGCTAATGCCATACCATCATAAGTTGCCGTGCCTCGACCTAATTCATCAAATAATATTAATGAGTGCGCGCTGGCTTCTTGCAATGCTAGGTTGGCTTCCGCCATTTCGACCATAAATGTCGATTGACCCATTGCCATATCATCATTGGCGCCAATACGGGTAAATATTTGATCAAATATTGGTAATACGGCACTTTCGGCCGGAACAAAACTGCCCATTTGACCCAAAATAACAATCAACGCTAACTCCCGCATATAGGTTGATTTTCCAGCCATATTAGGCCCCGTGATCAATTGCATTGCCGTATTTTGATCCAAATTCACATCATTAGCAACAAACTCACCGGCTTCTAATATTGCTTCAACCACTGGATGGCGTCCCTGCTTAATATTAATTATATTATCGTCAGTAAATGTGGGACGAACAAAGCGATTATTGTCAGCAACATCTGCTAAGCTTGCTAGAACGTCTAATTGCGCTACCTGTCGTGCCAACTTTTGTAAACGAGAAATATTTGCTTTAACACGCTCACGAATCGTAATGAACAATTCGTATTCACGCTCGGTTCTTTTGAGTTGCGCTTCGTTAATTAAACGCTCGTGCTCCTTCAGTTCAGGCGTAACAAACCTTTCAGCATTAGTCAGGGTCTGCTTACGTTCATAGCGCCCTTCTTCTAACTTACTAACATTTGCACGAGATACTTCAATGAAAAATCCAAAGTTTTTATTGTACTTAACTTTCAATGAATTAATGCCAGTTGCAGCACGCTCATCGGATTCTAATTGTGCCAGCCATTTCTGATTTTGACTCAAAACGTTACGATATTCATCGATTTTTGAATCAAATCCATCATTGATGATATCGCCCTCACGGATGCTAATCGGAGGGTCATCAACAATTGCTTCATCAATCAATCCAGCTAAATCACTCATATCTTCTAGTCGTTGACTAGCATGATTTAAAATACCTTGGCTTGAGGACAGAACGGACTTCATACCTGGAATTGCAGATAATGATCGCTTTAATTGTACTAATTCTCGGGCGTTCATCGTGCCCATAGCAGCACGAGCTGCTAAACGTTCCAAATCATATACTGATTTCAAATGATCTTGTAGCGCGCCACGTACAAAAAATTCATTTTGAAATGCTTCAATCATATCTAAACGTTCATTGATGTCTTCTGTATCCCGAAGTGGACGCAGCAACCATTGTTTTAGTAACCGACCTCCCATAGCGGTTTTAGTTTCATCAATTAGACCAAGTAAGGAACCTGCTTTCTTTTTTGTCCTTGCGTTTTTTACAAGATCTAAATTAGTCCGTGTATCTTGGTTGAATTTCAAATAAGCCAAGCGTTCATAATTTTGAGCCGGAATAATATGATCCAAATTACGGCGCTGGGTGTCAAATATATAGTTTAATAAAATAGTGGTTACTTGTGCTTCATTTTCATGTACCAAAGGCTGTGTCAAAAAACTAACTGTAGCATTAACATTTACGTCAGATTGAGTAGAAATTACCAATCCCCGTTCAGCAAGCTTATTAGCTATCCCTAGTTCTGTTGTTTCATCATCTTTTAATAACACAATTTCTTTAACTTCAAGTGAACTGAGCTCATCAATTACATCGCTAAAACGCTTTAGTGTTGTGGTTTTTAATTCACCCGTTGATAAATCAATGTAACTCAAAAAATAACGATTATCTCGTGGTAACACCGCAGCCAAATAATTATTTTGCTTATCATTGCCCATGCCACTATTAAGCTTTGTCCCCGGGGTAATGAGTTGCACCACGTCACGCTTCACCATTCCCTTTGCAGTGGCAGGATCTTCCATTTGCTCCACTATAGCGACTTTGTGTCCTTGATCAACTAAAATATCAATATAATTCTGAGCAGCATGGTGTGGAATGCCAGCCATTGGTACCGGATTTTCAGAATTTTTATTACGTGCTGTTAATGTTAGCTCCAACAATTTTGCGCCAAGCACTGCATCATCTTCAAATAACTCATAAAAATCACCCAAACGATAAAACACGAATGCGTCAGGATATTGACTTTTAATCTCATGATATTGCACCATCATTGGTGTTTCAGCAACTTTAGCCATGTTGAATACCTCTTTCTATACACTACATTTTAACATATCAAATAAACATTTCTGTGACACACTGAAAAATGCAGCGCACATCTGCTATGAAAGGACAATCTCATAGTGATGCGTACCGCATATTGTTTGGATCTAAATTATTAATTTTCAGCTTTTTTGAAAACTGTAATGCTTTCAACGTGAGTTGTTTGTGGGAATTGATCCAGTGGTTGAACTGCACCTTCGATTTCAAATCCTGCAGCCAAAATTTGAACAGCATCACGCGCAAGTGTTGCTGGGTTACAACTTATATATACAAATTTTTCAGGATTCATTGCTTTAACTGCATCAATCAATTCTTGTGTTAACCCTTTGCGTGGTGGATCAACAAAGACAACATTTGGCTTTAATCCTTCATCCGCCCATTTTGCCATTTGCTCTGGTGCGTCAGCCAATACAAATTCGGCATTTGTAATTTGATTGTTTTTGGCGTTTTTTTCAGCATCTTCAATTGCTCCTTCAACAACATCAACACCATATATTTTTTTCACTTTATCCGCAACAGATAACGTAATTGTTCCGATACCAGAATAAGCGTCAACAACAACATCAGTCGGTTTCAAATTAGCCTTTTCAGCTGCGAGCGCATACAAGGTCGAAGTGGTTTGAGGATTGACCTGATAGAAAGAGTTTGGCCCAATAACAAAGTCTTTACCCATTAATTGATCGTGAATATCGTCTTCACCCCAAATCGTTTCATTCCATTGTCCCATAATCACATTGGTATCGTGATTATTGATATTGTGGATAACACTCTTTAATTCAGGTAGTTTTGCACTGAGTTTTTCGGCAATTAAGTCGCTATTAGGCAGCTTTTTAGTATTCGTGATGATAACAACCATTAATTCATGTGAATAATAGCCCCGTCGTGCCATAATATGACGAATAACGCCTTTTTTAGTTTCTTCTTCATACGCGGAAACACCTAATTCACGTAAAATGTCTCGCGTAATACGAACTGCTTCATCAACCTTGGGATCTTGGATATAAAAATCTTCAATTGGCACTAAACGATGTGACCCACGACGATAAAAACCTGTTTCTAATTTACCATTTATCATTTGCACAGGTACTTGTGCCTTATTACGGTACCCTGTTGGATTTTCCATACCAATAGTCGGCGCCACATCAACATCTACATTAACCTTTTTAAATAATTCTTCAATTTGATGCTGTTTAAACGCCAGTTGTGCCTCATATTTCAAATTGGCTAGCGGTGCAATGCCTGTGGTAATTGCTATTTTGTTGGCATTTTGAACGCGATTTTCGGATTCCTGAATACGTCTTGTTACACGCCCAAATGCGTAGCTTTTTAGTACTTTTGTGACACTCACGCGGACAATTTCTCCCGGAATAGCATCAACTACAAATATCGGAAAATTATCAACCTTAACAACACCCATGCCTTGATATGTAATATCAATCACGGTTGCTTCAATTTCCTGATTTTTAGCTACTGGTGCTTCGGTTTTATATACTCGATTAGCTTTCGCCATAATGATTTGCTTCTTTCTTGCGCCTTTTGACACGCACTTTAAAATGAGAATAAGGCACCATAATTAGCGCCTTACTGATGTTACTTTGTATCTAGTTTTTCGGCTTCTTCAACAAATTTACGTTTAGCAACACTTACAGAATTTTCTGACATGCCTGAACGATTGGCTACAAATTCAATATGTTGTTGTAAATCAGTAAATTTCATTGGCGCATCACCACCATATTCGCCATCTAAATTCACTTTCATTTGGTCATTATCTAGTGGCAAGATCTCTACTTTGTTGGTTTTCTTGTAGATTAACTTAGGATTATCAATATGCTTACCGCCATTAATCATCTGCGCCACCATCTGTAGCATCTGTGCCAAGTTAGCTTCTTTAATGATTAAGAGCGTAAAACGACCATCGTCTAACTTTGCATCTGGGACGATGGACTCAAAGCCACCGACAGAATTAGTCAGTGCCAAAAAGATCATCGAAGTTTTTCCTGAATACTCACCATCATCAAATATAACCTTGGCATTAACTGCTTTAACTCGAGTAATCAGCTCTGCTCCCTTAACCAAATAGGCCAAATAGCCATATAATGATTTCATCAACGAAGGCACCGCATACGTCACCTCGCTAATAGTTCCTAGAGCGGCAATATTCATAAAATACTTAATTCCGTTATCTTTTTCAATTTTGCCTATGTCCATTTTAATGGTTTCATTTTGCAAAATTACTTTTGCTGCTTCTAATGGCTCATCGCGAGGTAATTTTAGTGCACGTGCATAATCATTGGTTGTACCCGCCGGTATGACTGCCATCATCGGGCGCTTTGTTAAGGGAGATAATCCATTAACAACCTCGTTAATTGTTCCATCCCCACCTGCTGCGACAATAAGATCAAAACCAGCCTCAGCAGCACGCCTTGCTTCTTTCGCCGCACTCAGTGGTTCTGGTGTAGTGGCAAAAGCCGAAGTTTCATACCCAGCTTTTTCATAAACTGCGAGGATATCAAGCATCTCGCGTTTAATAGCCTCTCGACCCGAAGTTGGATTATAGATAATTCTTGCTCGTTTCATGCCGGCAAACACTTTTCCTTTCAGCTTACAATATGTACGCGAGAAAAATCTCGCTTATTGACTAGTTTACATTTTCAACGTTTATCGTTTTTTTAACTCTGACAACAACAACTTATTCAAAACACTTGGATTTGCTTGTCCTTTGGACATTTTCATAAGTTGCCCAATAAGATAGCCAGTAGCACGATCTTTACCGCCCTTGAAGTCTTCAATAGATTGCGGATTATTGTCCAATACTTCAGTAATCCAGCCTAACAACAAATCTGGATCACTTAATTGAACCAGACCATGCTTCTTAGCAAAGGCTTCTGGCTCTTCACCAATCATAATCGCTTCAAAGACTTGCTTGGCTTGCTTTGTAGAGATTGTTCCGTCTTCAATCAACTTAATCATGCCTGCTAAATGCTCAGGAGTCAAACGCGTGTCTTGCAGCTCAACTTGATTCTTATTCATATAAGCATTCACATCACCAATTAGATAGTTAGCAGCGCGTTTTGGATCAGCTCCTGAAGATACAGTCGCATCATAAAAATCAGACATAGCAAGCGTCTGTGTCAAAACTTCTGCATCATAAGGTTCAATTCCCAAGTCATTTACATAGGCTTCTTGACGTTCACTCGATGATTTTGGTAAGTCTGCAGCAACTTCATCAATCCATTTTTGGTCAATGACCACCGGAGATAAATCAGGTTCTGGGAAGTAACGATAATCGTCTGCTCCCTCTTTTACACGCATTAAGATTGTCGATTTAGTTGGTTCATCATAGCGTCGAGTTTCTTGTTGAATTACACCACCAGAACGCAAAACCTCTGCCTGTCGCTTTTCTTCAAAAATCAATGCGTTACGAACGTAGTTGAATGAGTTAATATTCTTCATTTCAACTTTTGTTCCATACTGATCTGATCCAAATGGTCTGAGTGATACATTGACATCTGCACGCATTTGACCTTCTTGCATCTTAGCTTCAGAAACACCTGTAAATAAAATAACTTGGCGCAACTGCTCTAAGTAAGCATAGGCCTCATCTGGTGAAGCAAGATCAGGTTCTGAAACAATTTCAATCAATGGTGTCCCTTGACGGTTTAAATCAACATAAGAATAACCATCAGATCCGTGTGTATTTTTACCCGCATCTTCTTCAACGTGCATTTCTGCAATGCGGACACGCTTTACCGTTCCATCGGCCAATGTCACATCTAAGTAACCGTTAGTACCAATTGGTGTTTGTGATTGCGTTGTTTGATAAGCCTTGGGGTTATCAGGGTAAAAATAGTTTTTACGGTCCCAACGAATCAATGGCGAAATTTGTGCGTGTAATGCCAGCGCAACACGCATACCATATTCCAATGCGCCTTTGTTTGCTACCGGTAAAACACCAGGATAACCAAAGTCAATTACGTTTGTATTAGTATTTGGCTTGTCACCATAGTGAACCGGTGAAGGTGACAACAGCTTTGAGTTTGTTTGCATTTCAACGTGGACTTCAAGTCCAATCGTTGTTTCAAAATTTCCAGTTCCCATGTGTGCCCCTCCTCTTTAATATTCTTTCGCAACGTCAGGATGTTGTTCAAACAAACGGCTGGCTTGTTCGTAAGCATATCCTGTTTGATAAACAGTCTGTTCGTCAAATGGCTTACCAATAATTTGCAAGCCCACAGGCAATCCATCAACAAATCCAGCGTTGACTGACAAACCAGGTAGACCAGCTAAGTTTACTGGGATAGTCAAAACATCTGCCAGGTACATTGCTGTAGGGTCATCAACCTCTTCACCAAGACCATATGCAGCTGTTGGCGCAGTAGGTCCAACAATTACATCATAGTTTTCAAAAACCTTATTAAAGTCCTCAATCAACAATGTACGAATTTTAGCGGCCTTCTTAAAGAAAGCATCATACGCACCAGCTGACAATGAGAACGTTCCTAACATGATACGACGCTTGACTTCGTCACCAAAACCTTCTGAACGTGTTTTGACATATAAATCTTCCAAGTTTTTAACGTCATCGGCACGGAAACCATATCTCACACCATCATAACGTTGTAAGTTAGATGATGCTTCTGATGACATGATAATATAGTATGCAGCTACACCGTATTTAGTGTGTGGAAGACTTACTTCGTCAACAGTTGCTCCCAATGCTTCTAATTGTGCAATAGCAGCCTTGACTTGCTTGGCAACTTTTGGATCAATACCTTCACCAAAGTATTCTTTTGGCACAGCGATCTTTAAGCCCTTAACATCACCGCTTAACTTTGCAGTGAAATCAGGCACTTCACGCTGCGATGAAGTTGAGTCTTTCTCGTCGAAACCAGCAATAGCATTTAGTACTGTTGCGTTATCCTTCACAGTTCTTGTGAAAGGCCCGATTTGATCAAGTGAAGAAGCCATGGCAAACAAGCCCCAACGTGAAACACGACCATACGTAGGCTTTAAACCAACAATTCCATTAAAGGCAGCTGGCTGGCGAATTGAACCACCGGTATCAGACCCTAATGCAAATGGCACTTGTCCAGCGGCAACTGCTGCAGCTGATCCACCTGATGATCCACCTGGCACCTTACTATGATCCCACGCATTTGATGTTTGTTTATAGTATGAGGTTTCTGTTGAACCACCCATGGCAAATTCATCCATGTTAGTCTTTCCAACAGAAACCGCCCCTAGGTTTTGCAATTTTTCCACCACTGTCGCATTATAGATTGGCTTAAAACCTTCCAAAATATGCGAAGCACCCGTTGTTTGAATGCCCTTGGTTGCCATATTATCTTTCAATCCCAAAGGGAGACCCGTCAAGACATTCGAAAAATCAGATTTTTCATCAATTTTTTGAGCTTGTGCTATAGCTTCGTCTGGGTTTGTGCTAATAAATGCATTTAATTTATCATCAGTTTTAGAAATGTTATCAAGCGATGCACGTGTCAAATCTACCGCACTTACTTCTTTGTTTACCAACTGATTGTGCAAAGAAGTTAAATCATGCTCAAAATAATTAATTGTCATGTTATTCCCCCTCACCATTCAAAATTGCAGGAACCTTAATTAAATCTGCAGCTTCAAGTGGTGCATTATTAAGAAGTTCTTGTTTTTGATTCCAGTTATTTGCGACATCTTCACGCAAATGATTAACATTTTCCGTTACTGAGTATGTTGGGATAACATCATCAGTATTTACCTCGCTCAACGTATCAAAAATATTCAAGATATCACCCAATTGTGTTGTAAATTGGTCAAGATCAGCATCGTTAAAAGCTAATTTGGCTAACCCTGCAACATGGGCAACTTCGTCACGTGTGATTGTTGTTTCGGCCATAAATATCCGCGGGTGCATACATTTCTGTAGGCACACTTCCTTTCAGTGTTTATATACTAGTCCATTTTATCACATATTTGTCAATCTCTCGCCTTGCATTTCAATGGTATTCCTGTATAATTAAGAATGTTGTACAAACAACACGACCAGTAACTTTGTTGAGCGGCTCACCATCGCTTTACGCAGTCTCTGGCGACATTTTAGAAAGGTGGATATAAATATGGCACTTACACAAGAACGTAAGAACGAAATCATCAAGGCATACGCCCGCCACGAAGGCGATACAGGTTCAGCTGAAGTACAAATCGCAGTTTTAACTGCTGATATTAACGAGTTGAACACACACATGGCAGCTCACAAGCATGATTTCCACTCACAACGTGGATTAATGAAGAAGATTGGTAGCCGTCGTAACTTATTACGTTACCTCCGCAATACTGATATTCAACGTTATCGTGAATTGATCCAACGCTTAGGTTTGCGTCGTTAATCTTAGGATTACTTGAAAACCTCGTATCAAATTTAAGGAGAAAAGACATATGCCTGTTATTGAATCAGCAATTCAACGTGTTCGTCTTACTAAGAAGCAACACGACCGTAACGAACCACAACTCAGCGCTTACCGTACAGCTGTAAAAAAGTTTGAAAAAGCTGCAGCTGCTGGTACAGACAACTTAGCAGAATTATACAAGGCTGCTTCTTCAGCTATTGATCACGCCTACTCAAAAGGTTTGATCAAGAAGAACAAAGCTTCACGTGAAAAGTCACGTTTAGCTAAGTACGTTAAGTAATTAACCTACTTCCTTGAATACTAAAAGGACTTGGAAAAATTTCCAAGTCCTTTTTTTAATGTTCTCCACGTTGTTTGTTTGCTTTGCGTGTTGCTCTCATTTCTTGTCGTTGAGATATCCGACGATCCATTTGATTTTTACGCTGAATTGCATTTTTAATGCGTCTTTTGTAACCTGGCTTGACATTTTTCTTTTTCTTTGTAACCATACCAACCATAGTTGAATCCAATTTTTTGGTTGTGGCTACTCGCTGAACACGAGCCCTTCGATCCTTAACGTCAATAATTTCATTGCCCTTAATTTGCTTAGCCTTAAAAGTGATACCCAAGGCTTCTAATTCAGCAACTTCATTTTCTTCATCTGGACCATACAACGTAATGGCTAATCCAGGCAAACCATTACGGCCCGTCCGACCCACACGGTGAACAAAGAATTCTAATTCGGCAGGTATATCATCATTAATGACATGCGAAACACCTTCAATATCAATACCACGTGCAGCAAGGTCTGTTGCCACGACATATTGGTATTCTAAGTTTTGGATCGCTTTCATCACACGTCGACGTTCACGTGGTTCAATATCGCCATGTATTTCGGCCACTTTCAAACCATGTCCACGCAAAAAACTCGAAATTTCCTTCGCACGCTCTTTGGTATTAGCGAAAACCAATGCTAAGTATGGATTACCAATAGTTAATACTTGATAAATAATGTCATTCTTATCTTTTGACTTAGTAGCTAATAACCAATTGTCAATTGTATCGGCAATGACCGTTGACACTGGTATAGCTTCAAAATGTGGGTTATCTAAATATTTTTTCAAGAATGGCTTCAACTTTTCTGGCATTGTCGCACTGAACACCAATGTCTGAAGACCCTCAGGCATTGCACCTGCAATATAATCGACTTCATTTAAAAATCCCATATCTAACGTCATATCAGCTTCATCTACAACAAGCGTATGAACTGCATGTAACTTCAATGATCCAGACTCTACTAAATCTTTAATCCGACCCGGTGTCCCAATGACAATTTGTGGTTGGTGATTTTCCAATTGTTTAATTTGTCGTTGCTTGTCTGTTCCACCGACAAACTCAGAAATGGAAATATCAGTGTTTAGCTGATTAGAAAATTCTTTCATCGCCTTGGTAATTTGCGCTGCCAATTCACGTGACGGTGTCGTAATTACTGCCTGTACGTATTCGTTATCCTGCTCTAATTGATTCAAGATTGGAATCAAAAATGTGTGCGTCTTTCCTGAACCAGTTTGCGATTGTCCGACCACATCTCGTCCTTGTAAAACATCAGGAATTAATTTTGCTTGCACAGCAGTTGGTTCATAAAAACCAATAGCACTTAATGCGTCAATAACTTCCTTTTTTAAATTAAATTGTCCAAATTGGTTTGCTTTTTCAGCCATCAATCTTCCTTTTCTGCGTCTTGCTTCTCGCTAAGAGCACTATCAACTATATTGATTAAGCGATCTATATCACCTTGATCTTGCGCCCAAGCTCCTGAAGCCATTGGATGACCGCCACCCTCAAATTGGTTTGCAATCTTATTAATTGCAATTGTTCGTGAGCGCAGTCTGACACGATAGTTTCCTTCGTCTTGTTCTTCAAAAATAGCCCATGATTTCACACAATCTATCTTTGATGGTAATGGTACAACAAAAGCTGTCCCGGCATCTTTCAAGTCAAATTGCTTTAACAATTCTTTAGTTAAAATAACATAAGCAAATCCCGATGGCAGTATGCTTAAGTTTTGCAAAACATAGCCTGACAATTTGGCTGCGTTTTCCGAAATGGTTGCCATCGCATGATGAATTTCTTGATAATCAAAATCATACTTAAACAGTTCTGACACCACACGGAACGTTTCTGAATCGATACTATACATAAATCGACCCGTGTCTCCAATAATACCAATATATAATAGGCGCGCTGCTTTTTTGGTCATCACCAATCCTTGACCCTTAAGTTTTTCATAAAACTCAAAAATCATTGTGCTTGTAGCGGAGTGACCATCTTTAACCCATTGCCAATCCCCGTATGATTCATCATTTGGATGATGATCTATTTTAATAACTTCTAAACCATCTGGCCAGCGTTGGTCATCTACACGCGGTGCATTGGCTGTATCAGTTACAATAACAAGAGCCTTATTGTAAGCAGCATCGGGTATAACATCCATGAAATTGTCATCTTCATTCATCCATGCTAATCCTTGAACTTCTTTGCCCACAGCATATATCTTTTTTTCTGGAAAACTTGCTTTTAATATTTCTTTCAAACCCAACTGTGAACCAAAAGCGTCTGGGTCAGGTCGTTGATGCCGATGAATAATTATTGTATCGTAACGCTTGATCTGTTCTAATATTTGTTCTTCGATTACTGACATGTTTATACTTTCTAATTATTATTTTCTATTATTGTAACATTAAAACAGCGTTATTTCCTCAAATCCGCTAGACTGTAGGTTACTAAGTGATATTCCCAATAAACGAATAGAAAAAGCCGCATTCATATTCTCATCAAATATTGTCTGCGCTACAGATACTATACTTCCAGCTTCTAATTTGAAAGGCACACTTTGAGTTACAGAACGTGTGATAGTATTAAAGTCGCTGTCACGAATTTTTATATTTAGCGTACGTCCTACTAATTTCTTATTTTTCATGATTTCAACAATTTCCACAGCCAATTTTTTGAATTCTAGATTAACTTCATCTCTTGTTTGTACAAATTGATCAAAGGTTTCTTCTTTCCCTACGGATTGTCTTTGACGATGCCATTGAACTTCGCCAAAATGAACACCTCTAGCCTGCCAAAACAAATGTTCACCCATTTTTCCAAATTGAGCTCGTAACGTTTCTTGAGGTATCATGCGCAATTGTGCGCCATTCTCAACACCCAGCACTGCAAATTTTTCTTGTGTTTTTTTCCCAACTCCTCGAAAAGAGGAAATTGGTAATCTTGCCAAGAAATCTAATGCATTATCTTTTGTTATTACAGTAACGCCATTTGGCTTATTGAATTCTGATGCTAACTTCGCCAACAATTTATTGTACGAAACACCAATTGAACTGGTTAACTGCGTTTCTTTTAGAATTTGGTGACGAATTTTTGCCGCTAATGTCGCTCCCGTGAGTACGCTATCTGTTAAATCTAAGTATGCCTCATCAAATGCAATAGGTTCAATTTTATCAGTATACTGATGAAAAATATGATGAATTTGCTGAGATATCATCTTATATTTCTGAAAATCAGGTCGCATGAAAAATGCATCTGGCGCTAATCTTTTGGCCTCGGCAGCGCTCATTGCTGAATGCACTCCTAATTTTCTGGCGGCATAATTAGCAGTCGCAACAACACCACGTCCGTTTGACTCAATAGGATCACGCGAAATGATCAATGGCAGATTACGCAACTCAGGATGATCACGCATTTCAATTTGGGCATAAAAGGCATCTAGATCAACGTGAATAATTCTTCTATTGTCTGCTGCGATAAGAAATTCTGGCATACTATAATTTTATCACAGGAACAAGTGTTCTTATTCAATAAAAAATATTACTGAAAATTTTTTAAAATAAACCGCTCAAATAAAAGTTCTGGATCTTGAGATGTGGATTTCAATTGTGTTTCGATATCAATCATACCTAGGTACCCTGTTCGTACAAACTGTGGTGGATAAGACCTTAATGCTTCTTTGGCTAATTTTA
Organism: Leuconostoc sp. XM4; assembly: GCF_055698815.1. Taxonomy (NCBI): domain Bacteria; kingdom Bacillati; phylum Bacillota; class Bacilli; order Lactobacillales; family Lactobacillaceae; genus Leuconostoc; species Leuconostoc sp. XM4. The sequence continues at coordinate 1,587,512 of NZ_CP134507.1, forward strand.
CTCGATAAGGATGAACCTTGAGTTGCGCCCCAATGTCTTGGTCATTCCCAGACAACCCTGCAACCTGCAAAAGTAATCTAAATTGATTAGTTAAAACAGCATTTAATCGCAACGGGGCTTCGCCATTCTGTAAAAGATCATGATAAAGGGTTAGTGCTTCTTGAGGTCGTCGTTTAATAACTGCGTCTACCAAATCAAACGCATTAGCTGTCAGTGTCTTGGGAACTAATGCCGATACTACGTCTAGTGTTATTTTTTTTGTCTGTTCCGCATAGGTTATTAGTTTAGGCAATTCGTTTTTCATATCTGTGTACTGGGCATTAGTACGCTGCATTAATTCATGAAGTGCTTCTGGTTCTATGGCATACGAGCGCTGATCTAGTTGTTGAACGATAGCCTGTTGCGCCTGGCGCTCGTTAAGAGCTGGTAAAGAAATATTTTCAGCCGTTTTCAGAAGGACTTTTGCTAATTTTTTACGCTTGTCTAATTTTAAGTCATTGGCAAAAAAAACAACAATATTTTGTAATACTGGCTGATCAAATAATTTTAATAATAATTCTTGATCACGATCCCCAACTTTTCCTGTAGCAGTCAAAAATTGTGGATTTTTGACCACAACAACACGACGATCACCGAAAAAAGGCACGGACATAGCATCATTAATTACTACATCCAATGTCTGTTCGGTTAAATCAATCTGGGAATAATTCATGTCACGATCTTCTTGATCAACTAATCCCTTAAACATTGATTTTGCGTGGCTTAGCAATGTTTCTTCTTCTCCTGTCACGATATAAAAGTTTGCCATGGCATTATTTTCAATTTGCTGTTGTAGTTGTTTTAGGTTCATGGGGTATTTTTACCTTAAAATGTCCGTTTAATCCTGAATATTCATAACACATCATACCTGTAGTTGATATGACAGCATTTACGGGGGTTGTTCCCAAATTTTCCCCAACTTTATATTTTACTAATCAAGTATAACATTGATAGCAAGGTGTGCATAAACGAAAAAACGGCTAGTAACTAATCTAGTCGTTTTTAATGTTCAACACAAAAATAAAACCTGTCAGAATTAGTTTTAAATCGACAATCATTCGTGAAGGATTATCTTAGGGAATAAATGTCTGCCAGGGTTGTTTTTAGTTTTATTATATTTGTTTGGATGTGTGTGAACCGAAAAAATTTTAGCTTTTTTCTTCATCAATTTTTTCTGAATTTTGAATTTGCGAAGCATAATTTTCAATCACATTTATAATGTCCAAAAGCAAAAAATATATTCCACTTACTGATAACCAAGGATTTTCTTGAATAGATATGTTCAACTCTGTATTAGTCGCACAGTTGTTTATTTTTGATTTAAAAAACTGCAACGCAGCATCACTACCCAGTTCATCCATTGCTTTTTCCAAATCATTTTTGACATCAAGCGCGTATTTTTTCTTTTGATAGGCACTTGAACGGACTATGTTGTCAGCAATCACATGTTCTAAAGCAACATTATTAAGATATATTTTATAGGAAAACTTGTATCGGTCAATTGTTACTGTTTGTTTTTCTCCAAACATATTTATTAACCTTTTTCTTTTCCGAGCCCATCCTTGACTCAACTGGTTATTTCTTTTGACAGTATCAAAGAAAATTTTCTTTTGAATTGAATCAAAAGAAAAGTGATTTTTTTCTTCTGGATCAATTTCATGGTCTTCATCAAAAATCCAACACCCATCAACATCGGATATTTTATAAACCTGCATTATCTGTCTTAAATCAATATCAGATTTTTTTATACCGTTATGAATAATGTCTTTGGCATTAGATGTGTTACCTCTAGCATCAGTTAAAATACTATCTGACTGTAACGCTATCTTTATGGGAGAAGTGATAATATTAAACTCTTTATTGATTTGTTTGATAATTGAATCAAGTAGTATGATTTCATCCCTACCCTCTACCAATAGCAGTACATATTTTTCTGAATCCATCATTTACCTCCATTCTTTTTTTGAAAGAATTTTGAGACTGATGTTTCATTTCCTGCCGAATCCTCAGGAATATTAGCAGTAATTAGGTCTTCAATTATTTTTGCTTTGTTTGTTGATTCGTAGTACTTACTTTCGTTAACAGCCGTTTCAGCTAGATACCTCTTTCGCAAAGAATTTGTTGGTTTTAAGCTTTCAAAACGAGTATAGCGATTACTATTGTCAACTGTTGTGAAAATTATATTTCTTGGTGATAGGGTTTCTAAAATTCTTAAATTATGAGATGTAAAAATTAATTGGCCATCTGCGTCGTTATCAAGAATGTCAACAATCTCACCCAAAAGATATTCGTAAATCCCTGCGTCAAATTCATCAATTAATACAATAGCATTTTCATTGTTATATACTTCTATAAGAAATGATAAAACAGAAATTATTTTCCTGATACCTACAGATTCCATTCGGTATGGAACCCGTTTCCCAGAACGCAGAGTAAATAACTCAACAACATACTCTTTTTCGTCACCGTTATCAGATATTCTTTCTGTATTACGATAGTCTAACTCGACACCAGGTATAATATCTGGCAAAACTTTATTAACCTTGTAAGCTGCTTTTTTGAATTTATCAAATTGACTTTGTGTTAAGGGATCCTGGGTTCCAACAGAAACAACTCCTGATGTTGGAATATCCATGATATCATGATTTACAAAAGTCATCGGCAAAAATATACTTGATAAGTTAGCAATAACGTCACTTACAACATGTACATTCAATATGATAGAAACAAATGTTAAAATACCATTTAACGCATCTTTGAGTGGCTCTGTCGTTTTTTCACCTTTATCTAACCATGTTAAGAACTGTTTACTAACCATAAAACTGTGGCAATCACCATAAGTCACATCTGCCATAACTCGTAAACTATTAGGCAGGTTTTTTGTTCTCACTTTCAATATGCTGTTTTTCGCATCATAGATATAATAACTTTTGAATGAATTATGTGGTCGTTTATTTTTTATCTTTAATTCTTCACTTATAATATTAGGTTGATCACCAACATTCCTTAAACAAACCGAATATTTAATGAATTGTTGCTTTTCTTCATCATCGAAAACTACCTCAATGTGATTATCTTCTGTGTTCGATAGCAACGCTCCATCGATAGGCACAGTTCTGTACTTAACTAGGTCTCTAATTAATGCAACGGCATCAATCAAGGCGGTTTTTCCCGATCCGTTTTGTCCATATATTCCAGTTACATTTACTGGTATACCTAGTTGATCTACGAATGATACAACACCATTTTGAACGTTTTTAATATTATTAATTCTAATATTTATCAGTTTAGCCATACTTTCTTCCTTTTCTTTCTAAAGTATTATATCATAAGCGAAAAAAAAATCAAAAAAATGCCATATTAGTATTTAAAATACTAATTTATATATAATTTTACATATTTATGTTTATTTTTTGTTTATAATCTTTTGTCTCATGACTTACCGAAATAATCAGCGAAAACATCATTAATTGACGTGATAGATATAGTAGTAGTAGCTGTTCCATTTAATTTAGTTAATTATTTTTCACTTCTGTTAATGTGGCAGCACTAGCCCAAATACGGCCGTAACGCGTATCAATGCCAATCCCGTTTGTATCTGGATCAACTTCAGCGACACGAATGCGGTTAGGATTATGCAACTGCATGTATTTTCCAACCGCTGTTGATTGGTCCTTTTGAAGGTTACCGTTCTTGTCAACAATTTCAAATGACTTCAATCCCCAACCGTTGTTAGTCCAATCCCAATCGGAACCACCTGCTAATTCTTCACTAATGACTTGTTCAACACCATTTACATATTCGTAATGGTCAATACGGTAAGCTTTCTTTGTTGAGAAATATTCCCCCACGTTTAGAATTTGATCTACCGCGCCAGATACAGGAACTTTTGGTGCGTTGCTGTTGATTGATTGCGCGGCTTGACTATTGCTGTTGTAACGCCATACTTCTACATATTGCAATCCGTTTGCTACTTCAATATCGTAGTACTCGTTCCAATCATGCTCACTAACAGCTGTTTTAGCTTGTCCGCCCGTCCAGTAATCACAGGAAATAAAATTAGTGGCACCATCCATTACACCAATGTGACCGCCAGCACCACCAGAGGTAGACATATCTTTGCCCCATGACATCAAAACAACATCACCGAACTTAGCTTCCCAATCTTGATTAACTGCGATACGTTCAAATCCATTGACGGCTAGGTAAGCGCCAATAGTCACTGTGCTGTATAAATAGTTGTACGCTTTTCCGCCAGCACTATAAATCGCCTGTGTAACGGAACCAGAGCAATCAGCTGTCCCGTCTGCTCCGTTGCGTGAACCCAACATTGAATAAGTTAATTTTCCACGCTTGTCGTAGAACCAACCGACCATTTTATAAATATCTACGCCCATTTTATTTTTCCTTTCCTATTTCTGTAATGTTTGCTGCTTCTGGTTCTGTTTCAATCTTTTTCAACTTGACGTGATATTCATCTTCAACCCACTTGGATAGGAAACCTGGAATATCAATACCGGCTAACTGCATGTTGGCGTAGATAGACTTCAGCATATAAGACCCGATGATCATAGTCACAATGAATGAAATGACATCAAATATTAATGGGTCAAAATAGAAATCACGTCCACCTAGATGTGTTGGAACAATTGAAATTAAGATTGTGAAACCCCAAATCACGACCGGCATTAAAGCCAATGGGATAGATGTAATCAATCCACCTAAACCGCCACCGCTAGTACGTGCTACATTGTTACGTTTACGCCACAATGAACCTAAAAATGTATCAAAAAAAACCAAAATAAAAAGGACTGCTGTTTCAGTAGCCCCATTTAAATTAGCAAATAAATATTTTAGAATAGCATCCATTGGGCTAGCCCTCCGCTTCCGCAGGCTCTTCTGCAATCAACGCTTGAATTTTAGTCTTAGCAGCCGCCTTAATGTCGGCTTCTAAAGTGGCGGAAGTTGGATTGATGCCATCATCTGTTGTTACTTGCAAGTTTCCGTTTAAATTGTTAGGAAATGTCCCTGCGTTGAATGAAACCGAAGCGTACTTCAACGTTAACTTACCATCGACAAAATTAAATTGTAAATCTCCAACTGTCATATTCATGATTATTTCTCCTATGTGCTTTTATTTATCGGGCGTCGCACCCACGCGGTAGTTTCTTTCAGCATACTGGCTTGTAACTGTTCAAGCTTCTAATGCGTCTAACAAGATATCGTACACGGTTGCGTCCTGGCCGCTAAGTTTTTCGTCATAGTCATATAGAGCATTTTTTAAACGATTAAATTGATCCTTTGTAGCTTCGTTGAATATAGCTTCCTCTTGACGTAAGTCTGATTGCGCATTGGTAAATTCAGCATGCTTTTTTTTAGAATATTCAGCAGCTTCAGTTTCGTTCAAGTCTTCTTCTGAAACGAAAACGACCCGCCCTTCATCATTAACCCTGCCGCCTAATTCTTCAGCCAAAGCCACTTCGTCAGATTGTAATTCATTAATAGCGTTGCCAATTTCCTTGTTTAATTTTGTTCGTGCTCTTGAAGCAGCACCCACTAAATTAATTTTTCCTAGAAATTCAAATATTGGTACTAAATTATACTTTTTAATATTCATTTTACTTTCCTATCTTTCATCTCATTCCAAGTTTCCCGAGCATTGTATACAAGCTATATACCTGCCCTTTGACATAGAATAATACGTCCTGTGTTTGGTCCGTACCGAACCCCGTGCTATTGCTCCCATCCATGAATCCAAACCACTTTGCTCCGGTCGATATACTCATACCTTGAGTATGAAGGGAACGTGTTCCTTCTGCATATGCCCCTGACAAGGTAACGCCACCTGAAAAATCCGCATATCCTTTATGAAACGTCTTATTATCAAAAATAAATTGGTCGCTGGCGTGCCAACCTTGTAATTCTCCTTTATAGCCAGCTATTAAGTCGCTATCCCATCGTAATTTCAAATCATAACCTCCACTTTTATTGGAAACGCCAAATCCCATTCCATCACCGCCGTAGAAATCGGAACCGCCAACCCAATGGGAATCCCCTTCGTTAGTTGTTCTATAGCCATTCAATCCAAACATAATATAATCAACGTTGGTGTGTTGTTTGTCTTTTTGATGACCTATCATGCCGACATTTTCATGAGTGGCGCTATATATTTGAGTAAATCCATTAGCTACTCTGGTCATACCCCCGGCACCGTCCAACGTCATCCCATTTACGTTAAACAGAGCAACGGTTCCAGGTGATGTAACTGTCATACCACTGCTGGTTATTGCCGTGCTTCCGTAAACACCATTCCAGTTTGATTGAATAAATGAACTGACATTACCAGCCAATTTAGCCACGTCTAACTGTGCAATTTTGGCACTGGTAATTGTTGCATCACCAATCTGTGCTGAACCTATAGCACCGTTAGCAATCATTGCTGATTGTATCCATGCTGTACCTTTAATCTGGGTGTTAGGACTATCAATCGTCACATTCTTACTAATGAGGCTCATTTGAGATGCATTACCAACAATGCCACTGGTAATTTTACTGATATTATCAGTGATACCTATAGACCAATTGTCTTTAAACAGTGATAATACTGTAGAACTGCTAGACGTGCCATACGTTGGTGTGTATGGTGAGGCTTTGGCCCCCGTATTCAAAGATGGTCTAGTTATATAATCAGTAGCATTAGCTGATGAGTGTGCAATAATAACTGATACAAATGCTGTATTAGCAGGTGCTGTCTTATTTTCCACTACATACTTTTGAATGCCTTTATATGCTGTTCCATCTATAATGTTTCCTGCACTGGCTGTAGTTAACAGTTTCCTACTTGAATCCCAAAACCCAATTCTATAATCAAGTGCTGTTGATACCGTAGGTGCGGGTGAACGTCCTGCAACAATCGATGCACTAAATGCTTTCCCAGCACTAGTAGATACTAATGCACTTGAATACCAGGTACCTACTGCATAAGACACTACCCTGGAACCATTTACAACCGGCCAATCTGCAAACCCTGTAGCTTTTGTGGCGCTCCATGCTTCTGCTAACTGTGAACCCGTTGAACCACCATTAGTTAGCCTATAAAAGGTACCATTTAGTGGGTCGAACTCTGAATTAACTACCATGTTGGTTGATTCAACCTGTGCCAATATACCATTAGCTGTTTGAGATATAGTTGAATTTAATCCGTTAACTGCACTCGTGATAGAGCTTTGAGTAAAGTCTTTGGAGCTTTGCAATGTGTTTGAATCGCCCTTAGTTCTATCAGTTATTTCTTGCGTAATCTGATTAGCTGTTTGAGTTTGCTTGCTTTGCAATCCAGAAATGTTATCAGTCGCTGTGCTGATATTCCCTTCGGCTGTTTGAACGCGAGATGTTACAGAATTGATGTTCTTGCCCTGTTGCGTTACTGTGTTAGTTATTCCATCAATAGTAATTTGCTGTGCAGCTACCTTGTCATTGTTGTTATATGGACCGGCTACATAATCACCTGTAGTAGCACCAAACATCAACATTGGTTTTCCAAACGAAATTTGTCCAGATACGTTCCAAGCCAAGCACAAGGAAACATATTTGACACCTGTTGTTAAAGTTCTATTATCGTTAGAAAATTTTTTAAACGTTCCGCTCAGTTGTCCGTTCGGAATGTTATACCCCCAACTATCAACTGTGTTCCTATTAGCATCGTACGTTCTAATATAAAGAGCCAACGGTGTACCGCTACTTGGCGGTGAAGGCATGGCGGCGGTTATCGCAGCCGACACTTTAAGTCCTGCATAAACGGCTATTGGATCAGAATATATCCAGTCTCCTGATTTACTTTGGTCATGCCATACCCACATCGCCCCTGTACTTGTTTCAACACCATTATTCCAAAGTTCATTGGTAACAGATTTACCCCAAGGGCTCCCCACATGCCACCCGGAATAATCGGGATTGAATTGAGAATTGTTAACCAAATTGTTTTGATTCAATTTATTAACTGTGGTTTGGACTTGCGTCACAGTAGTCGTAACCGCTTGAGCATCCACTTTTATTTGAGCAATTTGTGCTGTGTAATCAGACTTGGCAGCGTTTAAATCTGATGTTGTAGCTCTTAAAGTAATGTCATTAGCATTCTGGGAAATTTTAGTTTCCGCGGCGGCTACTCTGTTATCATTTGAAGTCTTATACGATCCAATTGTAGTAACAGCAGAATTCGCGGTTTGTTGCGCGTTAGAAACGTCCGTTGACAACTGTCCGGTTTTGGCGTTGTAATCACTTTGGCTAACCTTAGTAGTAACATCTTTAGCTGTCTGAATAATATCAGATTGCGCTTTAGATATTCTTCCATCTGCGTCAGTTTTGTAAGCGTTTAAACTAGTAGTTGCTTGATCTGCGGTTAATTGAGCCTTGGCGGTGGCCCTGTCTATATCTTCGGGAGCTTGCGTCCAAGGGTAAACTAGGTTTCCGGACATCAACCGCATGTTGTAAATATTTACAGTTCCCGTTGTTGGCACATTGTCGAATCGAATTCCCATATAAGGAACACTCGAAACTCCCGACCAATTACTATTTATATTAGCAGTTAATATAACCGTACCACTGGTGTTGTCACTTGATATAACGGTGTATTTTCCACCGATACCAAAAGGAGCTATGTTCCATTGAGGAATGAATTGTCCAGATGGATTAGTTCCTGTAAATTCCCAATCAAATATCAAAGTGTAGTAGTCACTAGTCTTTTTGAACTCTTTATATAGTGCGTCCAAGGAAGATAGAGTTATTTTATATAGAGCTTTCGATTGGTTGTTTGCATTAGCGCCAACCGTAGAGTTCTTATTAATCGTACCCATGAGATAGTTTCGCCCACCTACGGCCAGATTGTTGACTTTAGTAACAGTAGCATCAAATCCGTCAGCTCTCTGTTGAAGCGTAGAAATATCTCCACTTTGCTGTCCTTGTTTAGTTTGAATTGCGCTAACGGTTGTTTTTACACCATTCGTGTCAGATTCTATAGTCGTCATTCGCGAATCTTGATCACCATCTTTTTGCTTGATAGCGACAATATCTTGCTTCGACTGGTTGGCTGTCTGTGTTATGTTGTTGACGTTAGTTGTCAACTCACTAGTCTTAGCGTTGTAATCACTCTGACTAACTTTAGTCGCCACTTGACTAGTTGTTTGCGTGATATCTGACTGCGCCTTACTAATTCGACCATCTGCGTCCGTCTTATAATTAGAAATTTCAGTGCGAGCGGTATCGGCAGTTAATTGCGCTTTTGCAGTTGCTTGCTCACCATCTTCTGGAGCTGGTGTCCACGTATTGCTAACATTACCAGACTTCATAAACAAATTAGAGTAAGTAATTTGATTACCAGAAGCCATCTGGCTGTTGATTCTGAAAGTAATACCAGTAACGTCTTTATCCGCAACCAACATTTGAGCCCATAATTTAAAGTTGATTTCAATGTGACCATTTTTTTGGTTTGCTGGAATTGTTTTATAATTCGATTGCCATGGAGATTGATTGAAGAAAACTCCAATCGTCATATTGGAAGAAAGTACATCTTTTAACGACCAATCAAATGATATTATATAGTCAGCATTTGCTACACCCCAATTTTTAAGAGGTTCATATAACAATGCGCTATTAAAAAAATCCTGATTGTCCTTGCCGTTAGAAGTTTGTGTCTTAGGGTTTCCGGTATCTAAGATATAATGCCGATCGCCAGTAGATAAGTTATTAACCTTAGTTACTGTTGCGTCGAAACCATCGGCGCGTTGTTGCAAAGTGCTAATCGAACCCGATTGTTGACCTTGTACCGTCTGTAATTGACTTACAGTTTGCTTCGTTCCACTGGCGTCTGATTCAATCGTGTTCATTCTAGAATCTTGTTGGCCATCTTTTTGATTAATGGAAACAATATCCTGTTTGGATTGATTAGCAGTTGTGGTTGTGGTATTTAATTGAGTAGTTAAATCACCAGTTTTCTTATCGTATTCTGTTTTTTCAACTTTAGTACTCAAACCATTTAAAGCTTGAGTCGCTGTTGATTGTGCAGTAGATATTTTACCATTAGCTTCAGATTTATTTTGACTAATTGTTGATGTCAAACTAGATGCTGTGTCATCAATTTTTTTATTGATTTTTCCATCAGCTGTTGTAGCTGCATCTATAGCATTTTGTTTTGCTGTGTCTGCATATCCTTGCGCCTTAGTATCTAAAGCAGATACTTGATCTTGACGATCTTTTATTTCTTTAGTTATATCTTTAGAGATACTGTTTTTTGCATCGTTGACATAACCTTGTGCTTTAATGTCTAATGCGCTTACAGCAGCAGTTCTATTAGAAACCTCTTTTTGTAAATCAGATGATAAAGCCGTTTTAGCATCTGCTATGTTCTGGTTAGCTGTGTCTAAGGTGTCTTTAGCAACTGTAGCTGTGTTATCCTTAGCATCTTGTAAGGCTTTATCAGCCATTGCTTGTGCCTTATTGTTGAAGTCACCATCTTTGATAGCTAAATCAGCCTGCGACTCGGCAATGTCGTTCATCACCTCTTGTTGGGAAATATTGTTCTGTTCGATTGCTGCGGCAGTGTTTTCATTTGCCTGTGCTATCGCTTCACTTACGCCAGCCTCGATTTGCTCACCCATTTCTGGATCAATACGTTTTTCCCAGTAGTACGTTCCGTCTGCTTTTTTAGTATAGATGTATAATACTCGTCCATCGCCGCTTTGGACCCATGCAAGATCACCCTGGTTGGCAGTTTTTGGTAAATCGTTAATGTCATTTAGATAATATGATTTGTTCTTTCCATTTGCCGAAATTAAAGCAATGTTAGCATCTGTTGCTGCCTGTCCAGCAGAAATCACTGCATATTCTACCTTATTCGCTATTGAAGCGTTAGCATCTTGATATTTTTTCGTTAATCCAATATCCCCAGCTGTAACACTATAACTAATACGTGTACCGTCAGCAGCAAATTCATCGTCGATACTGATAATGCGAATTCTTTGTTTGAAATCTAGGTTCTCGTCAACGGCAGTAAGCCAATCACCGACATTAGCCATTTTGTAAGGATACCCAGCGACAGATAAATCATATAAAGACAAATGAACGGAAATAGAGAAACTACCATCAACTTGGGATTTGACAGCATCTAATAGATTAGATTCAATTGTATAGCGTTGGTCGTCAATAGGTTCTGCTTGTAATTTTCCGTACACACTAGCTAATGGGCTTGTGTAGGTCACGTGCAACCTATCACCAGTCATATTTTCTTGGTTCGCGTAAGCTCCAAAACCTTCACCATAAGTGACAAAACTTGATGCATCATTTTCTATTGTCATATCGGACAAGTTGAAACCATATCGAACAATAGTAGATAGATCCGTTCCAATGTTTTTAAATATTGAAACAAGCGTACCATTTATCTCAAATTCCCCCTCAATGCTAGTAATAATGTCATTGAACAAGGAAAGCTTATTCTTCATCCCCCAATTGTCTTTTGCGATTGCATTAGGGTTGAAATTGAGTGCATAAGTATATCCTGCGTCAGCAAATATTTGATCTAAATACCACTTAATCGTGTGGCTGCCGCTGGTTTCTGAATAGAGAACATTTTTTGCCATGTCCCAGAAAAACTTGTGAATTGCATCGAACGAGACACTATTATCGTTATCATTACGTTCAAAATAAGTGACTATATAAGGTTCATTGTCAAATTCAAGCGACCAGCCTTTGTCAATTTTATTTAATACATCATCGCCATCATACAACGTACCAGTTAGTGATTTTTCGCCGTTCAGCGCACTTTTACGTTGTATAGTTCCAACCGCAAGGAACTTATTACCGGTGATATTTTTAAATGTAATCATAGGTACAACTCCTTGTAGTCGTGAATTTCAATCGTTGCCGTAATAGAGCAGGCGATGGCTACTGTGCCGCTTGTGGACGGCTCTAGTACAAAGTATTCAAGATTGGTGTTGTCATTGACTGACAGCGTGTTTTTGAGATTATATACGCCACCTATCTTGAACACGTCGCCACTTGCCACAGTTCCACTATAAGTCCATGTTCGCGAACCTATTTTGAGAGAAATAGAACTTGCTACCTGCTTAGCAGTTAATTGTATGTAAAAAGGCACCTCCAATTGAGATGCCGTGACTGTTCCTGCATAAGGTATCGCATTTGTAATAGTAGCCGTTTTTGGTTTTGATTCTCCAAATGGTAATACAACCGTTATGAAACTAATGCTTAACTTATAAATTTGGTTATTATTGACACTCCCAGCTAATTCTGGTGCAAACGTGTCCTCAAGTGTTACATAAAAGCGCTTGTTGCTTTCCACACCACCTGTTTGTCCTAACTTGTTGCCCGTTGTTTGCCCTGGTCTCTCAAAACCATATTGAGCAGCATCAGAATAGATTGGTGTGATGTAATAGGGTGTTGCACTGCCTAAAAGCTGATACAACCAATTACGTTTAGCTTCATACTCCGATTGGCTACTTGTTTGCATATAACCAGTGTAAATTAACTTTTTCTCCAGATAGCCGCCGCCAAAATTCAATTTCCCGTTACGCCCTTTGAAAGATATAGTATTTGCAGCAAGACTAGGCGTACTTTCATCGAAATCAAAGGTGACAATGTTTTTACTGCTTAATCTCACACTCGTCGCGTTGTTTGTAATCAATAAATCCATTAAATACCTCCTGTAATCAATTTTGTCGTAGCCTGCCTACGTGCATTTTTACTGTTGACCGTCGTCGTAATTTTATCTCCAACGATTTCGTTGTGAACTTCAAAAACCGGTGCTTGTGTTGATTGTTCAGAAACCTCATCGCTTAATGCAGATAATCCACCATTTATTTGTCCGGCTACTCCTGTACTACTTGCTGTTAGTTGAGCACTAGCCTCATACTTTTGTTGTCCAAACTCATCAGCAATCTGTCCGGCATAAGATGAAACCGACTTTTTAACGTCAGCAAAGTTTGCATTTAAGGAGCTTCCAAATCCACCCATAATTGCAGTACCGGCGGGAATAAGCAATTTTTTATCATAACTAATCGGCCCCTTATGGGCTTTGATCCAACTAGCAATACCACCAACGAAAGAAGTTATAGCTCCCCAAACAGACTTCAAACCATTTAAGAAACCGTTCATGATTGCACTACCAGCTCCAAACAAACTAAAGTTCATCGCCCCCATAATTGCGCCTTTGACACTGTTCCATATTCCAGAAACCCAACCAACTACACCGCCCCAAGCGCCACGTAAACTGCCAAACGCATTACTTGCCATGCTGCGTATTGTTGCTACAATACCACTCCAAGCTCCAGATATTGCGTTTCTTGCTGAATTCCATATTCCACTAACAAAACCTGATATGCCAGACCAAATGCTCCGCAATGCATTGAACGCAGAACCAGCCATAGACGATACAACAGAAACAATAGCAGACCACACGCCTGATATAATTCCTTTGGCTGTGTTCCAAATAGATGAAACAACTCCCGATATGGCAGACCAAATTGATTGTAATGTGTTTACAGCATTGCTTGCCATCGAGCTAACAATACTAACAATCGCGTTCCAAACCGAAGAAACGACAGACGATACCGCATTCCATATTTCAGATACAATTGCTATCAATCCATTCCATATAGACGAGACAGTATTAACAGTTGTGGTTACTATCGTTGTAATAGTCGTTAATATTACATTCCATACCGCACTAGCTACCGCCAAGACACCGTTCCATATTGCGCTTATGATTCCAGTGAAACCGTTCCAAACAGCCATAATAGCATTAACAATTGTCGTGATTACCGTTACCAACACATTCCATATTGTAGTAAACAAAATGACGTTTGCTTGCCAGAATATAGAAAGAGCTGCCGATAAATTTGCCCACACGGTTTGAACACCAGAAACTATTGTCACCATCACGTTATTGATGCTTTCCCAAATAGAACTGAATATTTGTGTTAAGCCAATCCATATATTAGAAATAAAATCAGATGCTTCCATCCATAAGTTTTCGCCTATTAATACAGCTGTTTGCCAAGCGATCACAAAAGTATTTCCAATATCTTGAAATATAGAAACCAAATTAGCTAATGATGACTGTAAAAACGACACAAAACCAGCCCACAACGCTTGACCGGTTTTAGTCATTGTAAAGAAATAAATCAAACCGGCTACTAAGGCGACAACGGCGGTAACTACCAATCCTATAGGAGTGGCGACAAGGGCTGCGTTAAATAGCATCATTGCAATTCTTGCTGTTTCGATAGCTGACTTAACACTTGTTATGATGGTTACAACAATTGAATAAGCCTTAAAAGCAACTAATAGAGCACCGGCTGTTACAACAACAGCTTGGATAATATCTCTGACTGCTTGTATTTTCATAGCAGCAGAAATAAAATTAGCCACCGCTGTTATAACAGTCCCTATAATTGTTACAACATTACCAATGAATTGACCAACATTTACAAATACTTGACCAGCTGTTCCGGCACCCCCAAATGATTGTATTGTAGATTGAATAACAGACCACAATGCAGAAACAATTGAAATAACAGCTCCAATTACAGCCGTGACTGCATTCCAGGCTGATTGTATTGCTCCTGTCGATAAAAATCCGGTGATTAACGAAACCACTGAATCTCTAACCACTCCAACAACGGTTTCTACAACGGATAAAACAGAACTAACAGACAACCAAGACGATTTGACTGATCCAGTGTTACTTATAACGGTAATAACGTCTGTAACAACATTACCAAATGCTATAACGATATCCATAAGAGCGCTAAAAACAACAACGACAGTATCTGAAAGTTTATTAAAGTTCATTCCAGTTGTCACCTTAGAAAATGAACTAATAGCATTATCAGCAAAACTTTTGAAACCAGAAACGGCAGTATCGACAAATGACATAACTGTGTTTTTAATAAAATTAAACGCAGGTGCTAGTGCTGTTTTAAACGAGTTAGCTAAGTTTTGAATAGTCTTTCTAAATTGTTCGCTAGTGTTATAAGCGTAGACAAAAGCAGCCACTAATGCAGCTATCGCCAAGACAGCAAGACCGAGCGGGCTTATAAACAAACCTTTCAAAGCTGTTCCAACAGTTTTCATAGCACTGCCGATTTTAGTTGCTGCAGTTAAAAAACCTCCTAAAGCAACAGTTACCGCGCCAATAACAGGGGCTAATCCAAGAAACCCCCTTATTCCGCTAGCTATAGCACTATTAGAATACGTTGCCCACTGAAGTGCGTTATTTACCATATCTACCCAAGCGCCATTAATTGCCTTTGCTGCAGTTTGAGACGCTATCGACAAACTATCCCAATTACCACCAACTTGTTCTAGATGTGATCCTACGTTTTTTTGCATCTCCGTTGCTTGACCATCTAAAAATCTCGATGCTGTAGCAGAATCTGATGAAGCGGTTTGCATTGCTTTGCTATACGCATTCCAACTTGTAGTTGTGTTGTTGGTTTTATCCTTAACAGATTTCATCAAGGGCAGAATAGCAGCCATTCCGGATAATCCAAACATTGATTTCAGGGCTGCAGCTTTTTGAGATGATGTCATACCATCCATCGAGTTGCCTATTTCATTCAATATTTGTGGTAAAGGTTTCATATTACCTTGTGCATCATTGAAATTAAGTCCCAATGCCGCTGCTTGTTTTGCTGCTTTATCAGATGGAGCTTGCATTGAGACCAATGCGTGGTTTAAGTCTAGCGATGCTTGTGCAGCACTGAAACCTTTGTTGGTCAGCAATCCAATAGCTTCAGATGTATCAGTCATGCTGATTCCGGCATTAGATGCAGTACCACCAATAGTTGCCAATGCCTGTTGCATGTCCTCAATTGACGCGTTAGAAAGGTTAGCTGTTTCCGTAAGAATAGCAGCGGCTTGCTGTGGACTTTCCAACGAGTCGCCCCAAATGTTCATCGATTGTTGAACAACAGAGGCAGTCGTCTGCAAGTCAGCCCCAGCAGCAGTGGCCGCTTTGGCAATCGCTGGAAATTCTTTCTTGATTGTACTGATTGAAGCTCCATCACGAGCCATTGCAACCATGGCATCTGCAGCATCTTGAGCACTTATTGGTAAGGTTGCTCCCATTTTAGCAGCCACATCAGAAAGACCTTTAATATCCTTTGATGTTCCACCTGCAATAACCGCGGCTTGGTTCAATGATTGCTCAAAGCTTCCGAAACTTTTTAAAGATTTAACTCCTAAAGCCGTTATCGCCGCCCCTGTTACCGCTAACGTTTTACCAATGCTAGAGATGGCCTGGCTTGTACTGCTCATAGCACTGCTGGTAGAACTGGAGAGTGATTTCATCGCTGATTGATAGTCTGATATATCAGCTCCAACGTGCGCAACAACTTCTCCACCATTATATGTTGCCATTTTCACCCCTTTCTCCACCAAATGCAGTAGCTACTTTGCTATACAACTCAATTCGTTTTTGCTTGACAGTTTGTGCCTCTTCTGGCTTGTATGCCTGTTCGAGTAAGCGTTCCTCTTTGGCACGATCAAATACCTTTTTAAATTTAGGTTTCTTCGCATTACTAAAATATCCTATATTTGCAGCTAATACAGCTAAACGTTCACGTTCATCAATGTTAGCCATTTGCACACCTTTAATTACCGCATCCAACTCCCATCGATATAAGGTTAAGACCCAATCAATATCAAATATCCCGAATCTTGCACATGTCTCGATTAGAGATTGTCGTTCAACAATTTCAGAATACGTTCGATGGCCGCCACTTGTTGCTTTACCTCTGCCGTTTGTTCCTTCTTTTTCAGATTCGGAAGGGCTTCCTCGATGTTCTCCTTCTGCGTGATGATTGATTTCTTGAAAAAACCGCTATTTTTCAACTCATCCTTCAATTCGTCTAGCGTTTCATCAATCTTTTCACCTTCTTCAGTGATTTCATCAACCGCATTAAATATGTCATTTTCTGATGCCTTGCCAACATTTCCAGCAACTTTAATGATGTCAACAATTACTGATGTGTCACCCATCAGGATACGAGTAAATAGATTTGTTGCACCGTCCCCTAAGTTGTTCCCGTTGTCATCAACGTTGCTAAAATCTCGGTTAGCATTAAACAAGGCCTTAAAGTTGAATTTCAAAGTTGATGTGTTCTTACCGATTGTTACTTCCATGATTTAATCCTCTTTCAATTGTTATGTAGAGGGCATATGCCCTTATTGTCCTAAGTCGTCAGATCCAAAGTCGCCAGTAGTTTCACCAGGGCGTTCGAATTTGGCTAACTCTTCCAATGCTGATAATTGTTCATCAGTCAATGGGAATGTGCCGTCGGTCAATTTACCGATGATATTTAATGTGTAGTCAGCACTAACTAAATCGTCCCCATCATCAATATCGAGACTATCGACTACTCCATAGCCAAACATTGCGGGAAATGCTTGATGGGTTTGTGCTGGTTCGGCGTCGTCTTGCTCTTGTACAGCGAAGCGTTTATCTACGTTGACC
The DNA here is from genome assembly GCF_055698815.1 of Leuconostoc sp. XM4. Lineage (NCBI taxonomy): Bacteria > Bacillati > Bacillota > Bacilli > Lactobacillales > Lactobacillaceae > Leuconostoc > Leuconostoc sp. XM4. Next base: position 1,605,072 of record NZ_CP134507.1, read on the forward strand.
CGCCAAACTTTCACTTGGTGTCCGTTGTGTTTTGCATCTTTGATAATGTCGATTGCCTTGTCACCAGGCACAACGTATGTTGACAATTCAATAGAATCTTCATTAGTTGAAGGCATAACAACTCGTCCAAACTTTGTTTGTTCATCAATTGAGTCGCCTTCAATACTTGTTGATCCATCTGTTTGTGCTGCAGGTAAAATTGCTTTACTTCCAACTGCTGCGCTCGTTGCTTGAATGAAGTACCAAATCTTTTTACCTAATGTGGGCGTACCTTTTGTGGTTTCAACACCGTTATCTACATATGCCATGTATATATCTCCTTTAAATAATTGCTGTCACAATAAAAATCACATGATAGACATCTCGTCCTACCGAATCGTCGGTAATTGTGTTTGATGTCACTCGTGTGATTTGTGGTGTGGCGTGTTTAATTAGTGATTTAACGTTGTAGATTTCGTCTTCCAACGCTGTTCTACTATCGATTGAGTAGAATAGATCAATTTGTAAATCTGTTGTTAGTACCTCATAACCATTCTTTCCAGAGGGTGCGTCATCATCAAAGTGAGTACCAATCACAATGAATGGTTCAGGTACTGTTGCATCAGGTAGTCGTGATTTAACTGGAATGTCGCCAGCTTTAAGACTGTCACGGATACTATTTATCAACGTATTCATTGGTGATGTCATCTAAGCCCTCCTTTCAGCAAGTTTTGAAGCTTTTGAAATAGAAACGGTGACTCTTGTTTCACGGCTGGTCGCATAAATGATTTGCCTGCCATCTTACGCGTACCAAATTCCTGATAAACAGAATATTCAGCACTTGAAGTAACGTCTGCACTTAACATTCCGGTCTTTTCAGAAGCAATGTGTTGCTTCAAATATCCGGTGTCGACAGGGGCGTAACTTTTAGCTCTTTTTTCAACACGGTTGGCGGTATTTAGAATAATATCTCCGGCCTCTCGCTGAATAATCGATGGCTGCCTATTAAACTTTTTTATCAAATCGTCAGCACCATCAAACGTGATTATCATTTTTGATTTAGCCATATTACACCGAACCTATAATAACAACCGTATTTTTTCGCGCTTGCTTGATAGCTTTCGGTTTACGTTTGATGACACCATCTACAACACCTATCAGAACATAGTCCATATTTGGAACTTTATTCTTAAAGTGGACTACTTGAGCTCCTGATTCATACTTGCCAAAGACGCCTATATTTAATTCATCACCGGCATCAGTAATACGGCAAGGTAAATAATCAGTGGTAACAGGCGCGACTTCATCGTCCCAACCATCATTGTTTTCCTTTTGATTGTAAATGATTCTGATGCGGTCATTGTATCTCATCAGACAAACCTCGCAATACCGTTGCCACCCTTTTTAGTGCGATATTTGTTGAGATAAACAGCATAGTCAGAAACATCATCATCAGACCAGGTAGCTGATACATCACTCTCACTAGATGATTTTTTACCCTCATCACCAATTCGGTTGAAACGCCGTACCGTAATTTCACGTAGTAGCCATGATATTTCGGTAGGATATGTCGCGATATTGTTTCCATCTTGATTGATGTAACTTAACAACCGTGCTTCATTATCTTCCAACAATAGATTTAATAGATCATCTTGTTTAGTGTCGCCAATGGAAACCAGCAGTTTAACTTTTGTTAAATTGTCCGTTTTATCGACCATAGTTCCTCCCTAATGGGTTTCGCACCCCATTCAACAGATTTACGCGTCTGTGTCGTTAACTAATGCTAATAAATCAGCTTTTACGGTGTTTGGTTGGTAAGACACACCGTGTGCATCTAACCACACCTTAATCTCATCGACAGTATTAGCGTCAGTTGGTTTGGCTGACGTTTCATTAACTGAGTTATTTTCATTCCCACCACTGGATGTTCCTTTCAAAGCAACAGGAACAAATTCATCATCAAGCTTTGACTTATAAGCAACAACTCGAATATTACGTGGGTCAACACCATCAGCAATATCCCAAGTGGTCCCCTTTGCCAATTCTTCCGTGATAGTTGTTTGGCCTGCTGGTTTAAATGTCTTGGCCAAAGTTGTACCGTTAACGTGAGTTGCTGAAACACGCTTACTTACAACTGAATCACGTCCACCTTGCTTCAATGCTTCGTGAACCACCTCCGTTGAATGTGGAACCGTTGAATACGAAACCGCTCCTGAACCGTAGATGTAAGCCGTAGCAATACCACCTTTTTCCAAAGGGATATCATCGTCAACAATGACTTCCATGTTGTTATAGTAGTTGATTGGTGTTACAGAGTTCTGAGGTTGAATCGTTTCAATCATTCCTTGGAACTTCATCTGTGAATATGTAGATGAATTAACTGCAATCTTTTTAAAAGATTGGTCTTGCAAATCACCCAGTAATCCAATAGCTGCCAAGAAACCTTTGGGTCCAAAAGTTGGTGTCGCCGGTGACACAACAGTTTGGTCAAATAACTTTGTGTTAGCAACCTCAGTATTTAAAAAGACACCTTGTAATGTTGAATTCAAAATAGCTTGATCAACATTGTTCCAATAGTTTGCAAAACGGCTCGCGATAGTTTCGGCAATAGGTGCTCCTGAAACTAGTCGTGAAATTTCAGTTGAACCAAAAGCCTTGGCTTGACGAAACTTAATCGCACGTTGTGAACCAGTTGTAAGATTATCAACGTCGATATCATCAGTATCAGTCCATGCTTGTGGATCGCCTGACAAATCATTTATAAATGGAATAGTAATTTCATCCCCTGGTTGTAATAATTGATTTCCAAGTTTATCATCAGGAACCATAATTCCTGATTGGATAAAACGATTAGTTTTTAAAATAGTATTTAATACATATTTGTCAAACACTACTGGAATAATAGTATTTGCTAAATTCGTTACTGCCATAATTTATTTCCTCCTAAATTTCAACCCAATAAGTTTGGGTTATTTCGATAAGCCTCTGTCATTTCGGACAAAGTCATATCATTCAAGTTTTTGTTTAACTGACTTGCGCCACCAACTTGTGGCGTTTTACCCTTCAACCTCTCAGTAACGGCAACCTCAATAGCCTTGTCAAATTCAGATCTAACAGCCGTAATATTATTTTTGGTTGTCGCAGGATCATCTGACAAAACCATGTCAACAAATGAATTAGGTAAGCCATTTTCTTCTAATTGATGTTTAGCTTCATAGCGATATTCACGCATATTAAGCTCTTTTTCACGCTTTTCTAAGGATTCAGCTTTAGCCTTATCCTCCGCTTCTTTACGCTCTTCAGCAGACATCTTAGCCAGTTGCTCAGCTCGATTAATTTCATCTTGCTTTTCTTCGTTCCACTTTGATTTAGCTGTTTCCAAAGCTTTAGCAATTCGCTTGTCAACTTCCGAATCAAATTCCTGAGGTGTGAATGTTAGCTGATCATCAGCATTATCATTTGTTTTGCCGTCAGGTAATGTCACATCTGGTTTTAATCCATTTTGGGCATTAATGTTATCCTGCATTGTCGGTGTCTTTGGTTCATCAGCCATAATTAAGTTCTCCTATTTCGTAGCCCATACACACTGTTACCATCTCAATGTCCCATGCACACAATTAAGCCCACACACAACGTCAGTAACAACCCATAAACGCTTATTTGAATAGATTTAACGACGTGTTCAGGTCGAAATAAAAACACCAACAATTTAATATCAGTGCTTAATCGATTTTTGTATATGTCTCTTCAAAAATATCAGGTTTGCATGAATAAATTTCATTATGCACACCCTTAATTAGGTAATCACCGTTATTAAAGTACCTTTTTCCCTCAAGTGTATTTACATAGTAATCAAAGCCCTCTTTTCCTGTTTCGCCAACTTCTCGACTAATGAATGCATTAGTAACCCAAAAAGGCAACTTGTCATCTAAACTAAAATCGTATGATTTCCACGCTTCAATCGTTACAGGTTTTTTCTGATATTTTGACATTTTTATTTCCTTTTAAAAATCCCAATCCATGTCCGGCAAGTCATCTGCCGTGTTTGAATCGAGATATTTGTTGTATTTAGTTAGATCACTTGCTGCCGGGATAATTGTACTTCGACAGTTCGGATGCATTGCTGGTGCATTTGTTCCTGGTAAAAATTCACTGATTGGAAATGTTTGACCGTTTAATTCACGACATATAGATGATGTTCGGTTATCCATAACGGCCATGAATTCATACTCAGTAACACCCATAGTGTCATATCTTTTTGCTGTTGAAGCATTAGCAACATAAGTTGATTCAGTACGTACCAGTCGCTCTGTGTTTGGTTTAGTACCACCGAATGTATCACGTAACTTCTTAGCTGTGACACGTGGATTAGTACCATTAATCGCAGCTCTAACTAACTCATCTTTCAATTTATTAGCCAGTACATCATTATCACGCCAAATACGTTGCGAGTAATTGGCACCGCTCCATTCCATTTGCAGAATAGATTGTACTTCTCGTTCATTTAATGTCTTGATAACTTTTCCAGCCGTCAAAGCATTAAATATATAGGCACTTTCTTTAGCTAGATATGCGGTAAATGTATCCGATTGCGCGTTGCTGGCTTGCAATATCCTAAAATCAATTTCTAGTTTTAATAATTCAAGCCGACTAATCTTAGATGTCACGTACTGTGCATTTAATCGCTTTAATAGCTCTGGATTATCCTTATTTGATTTTCGATAAGCATTTGCACGTTTAACATAGTCGTCAAGGTCAACAGCTCTTACACGCTTTCTGGCTTCATCATACGAGATTGCGTTCTTATCAGCATACTTCTCATAAAAATTATCTATCTTTCGAGCAATATCATTAGAAGCAGCTTTATATTCTTTCAACAAAGCAGTAGTTAGCTCTGTATCTTTGACATCTAGCAAGTCCATTATTGCCTTTGTGCGCTTTTCCCAATAATTATCAGCCATTTACACCACCGTTTCGTTTATTTCTAAGTTCATCTAATGAAAGAGTGGTAGCGACAATAATCCATGTAATTACAATCGCAATAACTACGTTGGATACGTATTTTTTAACGACAAAGAAAACAAATAAAAACTCAATTGAGTACAGTGAATAGTCGGCTAATTTAAGTTTCATTATTTTCTCCATCATCAGGTTTCAATTGTGAGTAACCGGTTTGTGCTTGAAAGTTATCAACATCTTGTTGTTTTTCATCAGCCAATCGTTTCATCTCTGTGTCAGCGTCAACACCTGTAAATGTTTCAAGCAGTGAGAACAATGTTTCATCACTGATAACACCGTATAGCTGCTTAAGCTGTGAGACACGCTCTTCATCGTTCTGTGGCACGTTAGGTATGAACTTGACCTGTACATCGTTAATCAAGTTATACAGCCCCTCCCGTCTGCCTGTTGTTGACACACTATTCTTGATAGACCAAACGTTACCAAGCAACCTTAAACGTCGCATAATGCCACGTGTCATTAAACGTTCTTTAGTCTTACGTAAGTTGTCATTACCCATGAGCTTGTATTTCATGGCTTCACCTGATTGTGTACCAGCAAAGTTTTGGTCATTAGTGTCTGGTGTGAACGTGAACCTAAGGATATCATCAACTAGGCGCTTCTTATATGCTTCAGCACCTGTTGCATCGTATGTCTTTGTTAAATAGAATGCATCGGGTGTTGGTCCGTCTGGATCATTATTATTATCCAGTACCAGCATTCTTGCTGCTTTCATTTTGTCAAAAGCATCAGTACTAGAATTAGCTGTTGGTATAGGGTGCCCATTATCGTTAATGATTAATTCGCCATCCAAATCCGTTTCATATTCTGGTTCATCGGTTCCTGTAACTGGATTCCCTTTTATCACAAGATACGCATCATTTAAATCTTGTTGAAAGTTAGCCAATTCAGACTGCGAAAGGTCATAGGCATCAATACCATCTAACACACTTTCAAAATCGCCCAAACGTTCCTCATTGTTCTTGTACTCATTGATAGGTACACCGTCATAAGCGTGCTCGGCCATGTCAACAAATTTCATTCCGCTAAATGATTCCATATCAGACTTGTAATAATAAATATTATTGGCTGTGTAAACCTCAACAAAACTATTAATTTCAGTCGAACTATATTTGATTTGATAAAAACGCACACCGAACAATGAATTAGCAGCAATGGTATCGTCGTAAACAACAAATGTCTGCTCTGGTTCCAATTTGGTAATGCATTCCTGGGCTTCATCGTTGGAATACACAAGCTCATACGCACGTCCATATATACTTAGATCAGTTTCAATTAATCCATCATGATAGTCAGCACCGTTTTGCTTTGAAAAATCATTAATTTTATCTATCAGACCTTCATCGTCACTGTCATATGCAATTGGATTACCTAACATATATCCTTGCATAAAAACCGTAATATACTTAGCCCAGTCACTCGCAATACGATTATCAGCACGATTGGTGTCACGACCTGTTTCCCGATACTTGATATTGTTATCAGCAAGATAGTATCGTTTTAACTCTTTCAATCTTGATAACTGATTGGTCTGAAAGGCTATGATGTATTTATTTAACGTCTCAATAAACTCGGTTGAACCCATATCTGCAATGCTATTAAAGTCAATGGTCGACATCTTAAACACTTCATTTGAATCAGGTCCAAATCTTGTTTTACTTAAAAAGTCTATTGTCATAATTACCTACCTAGTCCTAACTGCTTAAATGCTTCCATGCGATCAGTTGTGCTCTTTTTAGTCATAATCAACGGCTCTACTGCATATCTCATTGCGTCCATTAGATGGTTGTTTTTATCAACAGCCTTTCCAACCCAACCACCTTCTTTATCGGTGTCATAAACGTATGAGTTAAGTTCTTCAATTGTATGTTCAAGAGAAGGTAATACGTGTATTTTGTAATCTTGCAGATAAGTTACGCCAAACATAATTTCGTACTTATGGGCACGTTTCATACCCTTAATACCCTTATTTTTTAATTCTTGAATCATGCGGTCACCACCATTAGCATAATCAGCTCTAATATCACCTTGCTGGTAGCCATTTACATATAACCATTTGAATATTTCATCTGTGAGCATATGCTGCTTGTACATTTCTTTAAATATATAAACATCTTTAGTTCTGACATTAATCGCATATTCTATAAACGCCGTTGGGTCGGGACCATATCCCCAATCCACACCACGAACAATACGAGCACCTTTGAGCACTTCTTTAATATCAAATTTCTCAACAATAGTATTCTCGTATATAAGACCCTCAGCAACACCCCATTCACCGTCAACAGCAACTCTAGCACGTCTTGGATTCCGCTCCTTCATCTCTAAAAGACGATTAACGTAATCTTCATCAAGAAACGGATTATCGTTGTATGTCGTTGTGAGAGCTAACGAGTTGCCAACTCGTGTATCTTTGTCAAAGAAACGTTTTTTAAGCCAATGCCGCTCATTCCAAGGGTTAAAGGTTAGTACTGTTTGATAAAATCCGTTTGGATTATCAATGATCCCTCGCATAGATTCATCAACCGTATCAAATGCCTCCTCAGATTCTAACTGATAGGCCTCTTCCACCCACAACCTGCACAAATTGCCCGTTTCAACTGATATAGACGTAATAGACAATGGCTTATCAGCACCACGGAACAATATTTTTTGCCCAGTTGGCTTATACGTGATTTCAGGTAAAGAACTATTGAATTGAAAAAGGTTGCCAACGCCCATGCGATTAGCAACCTTTTGTAATAATGTGAATGTTGACTGTCTATTAGTGTTTGCGTATCGTCTCAACACAAGCCAATTAACATAAGTTTTAGTGATTATGTCATAAATAACTTTTGTGGCCTCAGCTTCACTCTTGCCGCTTCCACGACTTCCCTTATAAACAATGTATCTATGCTTTGTATTGAATAGTGGTGCATATGCGCTACTAACCATTTTTGGTAGATTCCATTTAATTGTTGTCATGATTTATCTCACTAAACTGTGTAATCTCAATTTTAGTATTGCTACTATCACTCTTCAATAATTCCAACAATTTATCACGTGCTTTATTACGATCGTGTAGTTCAATTACTGGACCATCTTTACCCATTTTTATAGACTTGATTGGCTTAGTATCAATTTTATTCTTGTCTTTGAATTGTGCCCAGGACTTATGGAATATTTCAGGTTTATCCTCAGTGTCCAGTTTCACATCACCTTCTGAATCAATATGCAACATGTCATATTTTCCAAAGTCTATGTAGTCGCCAATATCGGCACGTGCCTCAATAACCATATCTTCCATTAAATCAAAAGCGTCCACGCTAAGCTCTTGTAATTTAGCTTTGCGCAGACGCTTTATTTCATTTTGAATGTTAGTATTTGTTAGTAGGATACTACCATTCGTTTTAGCTGTTTGGTATGTACAATCATAAACATTTATGTACGCTTGTGTGGCATTATAAATACGGAGATACTCCAATACAAAGGACTTTTGCTTTTCTGTTAGTTCGCTATCGTTTAATTTATCAATAGCTTTTTCGGTCGCCTTTTTTATTGCAACTTTTTTTGCAACGCGTTGCGTTTTTGTTGCAACGTTACTGGTCCAATGTCGAGATTTCCATGAGCGTACGGTACCAACAGAAACATCATATTTTTCTGCAATATCAGATAAGATTAATCCATCTTTATAATCTCGCTCGGCTTCTTCATACTTTTTCATGTCATTTAAGTCACCTCCTTTCAATGTTTTAGTGAAAAATAAAAAGCACTTATGCGCATTTTATTCATGCATTACTTATCGCATTAACCTCACTAAGTATACTGTCAATTAATTTTTCGTATAACTCTTCGGTCTCGATACTTGTCTCTATTAAATTCATAAGTCGTTTATCATCGAATGAAATCTCATTGTCATCGGTCATCGAAGCTTTCATTAAGTGCATATCAACGGTGATTGCAAGATAGTTTTCAGAGAACGTAGTTAAATTTTTATTAACATCACTTTTTTCTGAAAATCTTTTCGCATAATTCTTCAATATGTAAGTTAAGTTATTTTTAGATTTTTTTGTTTCAATTTCACCTGAATACAAATCTAAAACAATTTTTTTAGAGAGATGCTTTCCTCCTTCTCGAACAAGTTTTTCAGAATAATTTATCAATCCCAATGTATTTTTCCAGTCTGCCATCTCTAATAAAATATCATATAAAGAATTTAAATCACTTAGCTTGATACTCTCTGACCTTCTCAAAACATTTAACTTATTTTCCGAATCGATTTGTTGTTTTGCAACTAAAAACGCAATTAGACCAGATGGTATAAAACCCAAATAGCTACCCCAAAATCCAATCCAATTGGATGAATCTGGGAATCTAAAACTCCATAATTCCATCTCAGCTATAATATTAAAGACACTAAAAATAATTTGAATTACTAGTGGAAACACTAGTATAAATACCAACAACGCAACTTTATGATTTTCCCAAAGATTTTGAGCTTTCTCTTGTACTTTATCTTCCCATTTTTTCATATCTGCAACCTCCAATAGAACGATTATACTATAGAGGACTGAATGTGTAACTAGAACATTAACTCATCTACTCATGAAAAAGGTAAACAAAACATTAATCACTCCCGCAGCAAGTAATGCTATTTGGGTATGATTAATACCTTCTTCTAAGATATTATGCCATAACATGTTCCATCTCTTCTCTTTTTTTAGAAGCCGAATATCGTCTTCAAGCTTGCTAATAGTTTCTTTATGCAACTTTATCTCATCAAGCATCTTAACTTGCCTATCCTGAAAACGAGAGATCATACGCGTAGACTGTATTATGTTTTCAACTATCAAATCAGCATCTGATTCACGCTTAATGTCTTCTAAATTAATCTCTTCTCTTGCTAATGCCATATCTATTCTCCTAAATGTTGTTCACATCATAATACGTTATAGGCTTTTAATTCTCTAACCACTTCATGTGGCTCTTGTAGACAATCTGCCTATTCTCCATCACTTCTGACCTAACCTGAATACGTGAGCGCTTGTGCCGTGCAATGCTCTCTGTTTTCATCATGTCAGCGTGCTTGCGATTAACATCAGTGGCTTGCTTAATATGCCTACGTCTCTTGCGTAGTTTTTTCTCTGCTTCATTCATGTTTAACTCCAAACAAAAGGCCCAACTTGCGCATCTGTTTTAGATTCGCAAATCGGACCGTAAATTTTTATGTACTAAAAAACGCCGTTAGATTTAACTAACTAGCGGGTTTTTTTAGACTAATTTTTTAATGTAAAATACTGGATTAACTTGAAAATACCAATGATCAGTAATGTGATTCCAAAGAATGTCCATACAACCAAACCACCCCACATCGGACTAAACAGAATACTTGCACCACCTAGTATACTAATGATGGCTGATATTGTAGACCAAGTTTTATTTGTAGCCAGTTTATTTAAAATAGCCAACTGAACAAATCCTTCAATCAACCAAGTTATACCAGTTAATATACCAACGACCAAAATAAGCGATATCGAGGCTGATTGCATATCCACAAAAATAAAGATTCCAGCTACCAGATAAATTATTGAAACGATTAGGTTACCTAATCTGGCCATGCCATTTTCAGCATCTCTTCTAAACACAGAAATTAACTTAAAAAGACCAACCGCGATCAAAGCAGCACCAATCATGCCGGCAGCAGCTCTGGCACTTCGATTTGGTAAAAATACTATAAGTGCACCGATAATAGTAGATATCAAACCATCAAAACCTATAGTTCTCCGTACTTTTGTAAAAAATTCTTCAGACATAAAGTTCTCCCTCATAATGTAATCAAAACCATTATATCTCACTTAATCGTTGAATTACAAAAATGTTGACATAATAAAAAGCACCTGTTAAGGTGCAAACAATGGCCAATTTAGGTCATATTACGGTTTGAGCTTTGTTTTTCTGAAAGCTCTGTTTTTTCTGAATTAGTGCGTTTAATTAGTATATCAATATCCTTGGTAGATTTCGACGTGTCTGCGAACGCGTACTTATATACAACAATTAACAATCCTAAAAGGTTACCGAACAAACCTGTTATCAGAGCTATTTTAACATTCGAATTAATGAGTACTATTGGCTGAAGAATTATAAAACCTATACCACAAGTGACTATATTGAAGTACTTCATTAAAAATAATACTAATTTGTTTCTGAGTATATTTTTGTCTTTTAACTCAACAAGCAAAGCGTCTGATATATTCTGGGCAGTCTTCAATCTCAACTGTTCTTGCTTTAACCTAGTTCTTTTTTCATCTTGATCTGCAGACCCAATGCTATGTGTTATACTCAAATCTTTAAAATTGTCTGTTGATGGAAGATTAACGTCATCAACAATTTTTTTATTCACATTACCTTGGCTTAGTATATTATTGAGGGCGTCATTTTCCATTATATTATATGTCTACAACGTCTCTCAATTCATCTAACTTTATTCGTGCAGTTTGATCATTAATGAAATAGTTTTCTTTCATACGCTTAATCAATTCGGCATCAGAAAATCCAAGACCTTGATATCCTTCCAAAAAGTCAATAGCATTATTTTCAGGAACAAGAAAGTCACCAGCAAAATAATTAGCTTCATACTCTGCTTCCAAATCTTCAGCCTTATATCCATCCGAACGGCGATAATTTACAGCCAAGATACTTTCTTTTTTCCCGGGAATAGAATCTGGCTTGTTAAATAGGGTCGACCCATTATCGCTATTTGGAACAAACCGCCAATGTAAAACTAAATGTCCAAGTTCGTGGGCTATTGAAAAAATCTGACGTCGATCATTTTGAGAACCATCAACATATATTTCTGGTCTGTCTCGATCATGATTAAACGTTATATATGCAGATATTTCAGAACTACTAAAATCACCAGAGTAAACCCCGATGTTGCATGACATTAAGTAAGTGGCTAAATTTTCATTGTCAATATTGTTTCGCATTACTTTTTGATGTATATTTTCTGCAACAACCTTTATGTCTGCCCTTCTGTTTTGTTCAACCATTTTAACTCCTTATATTTAGGAAGCATCATCATTTTATAATCTCTTAATTTTATCTTAACACAAATAAATTAAATAATGTTTATTCAATATTTGTTTAACAACATCTACAAATTGGTAAATAGTTATTTTCTATCGTGATTTATTAACAAACTCCTATCAAGGCGCTTAATCAAGTAACTGCTATTTCATTCATTGTGTATTTGTGCAACAGTTGACTGTTCAATGTGTTTATTTTCAAAATAGAAACTACCACTATGTACGATAACAGCAGGCAAATGTCATTATCCTAAGTTGTGTTTGCGAGTGACCGCAATGTGAATGGTTGGATTCGAACCAACTTTTTCACCCGAACCGAAACGGATCTGTGTTACATTCACCCATACAGAAATAATTTAACTAGTATTGCAATTATTTCTGTATGTTTGCTCTCCTACCCCGAGTGAAACGGCTTATTGATTCATCACGGAGTAGGTGACGCAACGGATAGATAGGGACTTGAACCCTATATAAGATGTCTTCATATTTTTTCTAACCGAGTAAACGAATATGTGAGTACGTGACTGCGAGATAAACGTTCACTCGAACATGCCAATCATGTTGCTATCCATAATGATAGATATTCTAACCTATCGTATTTTTACATACACAGTGGCTTTTTCCGAAGCGTGTATAACGTCGCTTTTAGAGGATGAGCAATAACCTTGTTTATTTGATTATGCTTGCTTCAAACAAAAAGCCCAACCTATTCACGCGGTTGAGCTTTTAAAATATTCAATTTATTTCTGGGCAGCTTTATGCAGAAATGCATAATACTCATACAGAGCTAACGCTACGAACATAACTAAAGCAATGTAAATCGACCCAGATACTGCTGTGACAGCTACTACGGTCAATCCAATTGCTGAAGTTGTGAAAATCAACGAAAACTTTTGAAGCTTAGTCAACTTGTCAGTATCTCCTTGAAATGACACTGAGGTCATAATAACACCAACTAATATCATTAATCCAAAGAAAATATGTAATGCAATCATAATTATCTCTCCTTTATGTACGATGCCTTACCCCAACAATAATCATAGAAGAACACATCACGAATATTGCTTCCAATATAAGGCACCTCATTAATAATAGCATCTTCCGAAAGCGATTACTACTAAATTTTGCCAACTAAAAAGCATCCGTTAAGATGCTTTCTTGGTGACCCATATCACTTTACGATATTATCAATACTTTTTTCAGGAGAGTATAGAATGCTTGGGTCACCACACGCTAAATGCTAGCACACAAAGTTACCATTGTCACTAACATTTTTATGTACGGTGCCCCACTCCTTTTGATGAGAAAGAAGTTAAATAAAGTAACAGGAATATTTATGTGAGACACCTTACAAACTATACTAACACTGTGCACTACTAATTACTAGGTTGTTTTCACTCTAATCTATTAATTATTTGATAATACTATTATTACACATTTTTCTGGCCAAAAACGGGCACAAAACGGGCGACATTTTTAATACTAAAGTTATCCACAGACTAATCAAATTTCCAAAATTTATTGCTGAACTCTTTTTTGAATTTACGTATTTTCTTACGACAAGTACTTTCATCTGCATTAAATATCAAAGCAATGTGCTTCCACTCGTTTTTTCTTTTTCGTCGATCATATCGTAAACTGGCCATGCGAATTAATTCAGCATCGAATGTGGATAATACGTCTTTAATCATTTGCTGTTGGTCTCTGAGCTTATACAGTTCGTGCAAAACAGTATCTTCATCTTCACGTATTAGCATATCATCTACAGGCCTTACGTGCTTATTCTGAGCTTTTCCCCCACCAATATTTTCATCATGCACCAGAGGTGTTTGTAAATCTAGTTTGCGCAGTTTAATCTGCATTTCTATTTTTCCAGAAAAATAGTCTGATAATAGTTCATCAATTTTGTCCGCCACATTAACTCCTTCGTCATCCCCTTTTAATCACGTCAACTGCGTGTGCTATTTCTTATTTTCCACCATAAATTTCTGTAAATCATCTATAAATTTTTTTACCAATTATTTATCAACGTATTGATTGACCACTTGATCTGACTTGTCACGAGTGTCTTGTGCATCCTTGATAGCTTGCGTCATATCCGCATCATTAGATTGTTTTTGTGCTGCTAATTGATTGTTCAAGTCAGATACTTTCTGATTCAAAACATCAACTTCTTTTTGCTTGTCGGCAACCTTATCGTTACCTTCTTGAATTTTTTGTTGAATTTCCTGAATCTTCTGCTGAATTTCTGCTTGCTTACCAGCTAGTTGATCGTTGAAATCATTTTGATCTGCTGTGCGTTGGTCTTGCAACGCCTTGTAGTCAGACTTAGCTTGTGCTAATTGATTTTGTAAGTCTGTCTGACTATTGTTAGCTTGTTGCAACGCTTGCTGTGCATTGGTTAAATCAGTCTTGTTCTTGCTCAACTGATTTGCCAACTTATCTAGGTTGATTTGGATTTGCACCATGTTAGCATGTCCTTGCCAGTTTGATGCTGCATAACCAACTCCTGCTCCACCTAGTAATAGTGCCGCTGCTCCCAAAGATACGATTGTTGCTTTAGTTATTTTTTTCATTTTCATGGTGCCTCCCACTATATCTTATTTACTTCAACAACAACTCGTCCTGATTGACCGTATTTTTTACTACTAATCAACTGAACCGTTGCGTTATCGTCTTGCCATAAAACACCATTAAGCGCATCCTCAATGCTTTTTATGTAATTACTCAAATCTGGTTTTGTGACTGGGTATATCATTCCGCTAATTGCATCTTGTTGTTTCTTACGAGTCCAAGATCTAGGAACACGTCTAACGACTTGTATGTTCACACTGATAGCACCATCAGGTATTTTATACTTTCTCACTTTTTTAGCTATTTGAGCCATCATTTTTAAATCAGTTTTGAAATTTGCTGTTTTTTTAGGATCATACATACGAATACTTTTTCCAACTTTGGTTGCTCTTGGTCTAGCTTGTGCAACTGGCTCAATATCAAATTTAAATATCATTTTTAAACCTCAATAATTCTCAGAGCTTCGGAAAATCCAAATGTTGATTTTGTCTCGCCACCTTTTTTACTTTTTCTGGTTAGCGAATTTTGATTAATAAATCGACGGCATGCAATGCCATCCCCTTCAAAATAAATTATTTTGCTTTTAAGTCCAATTACTTTATTCATTTTCGTCTCCCATTATTTAATATTTAAGCTATGTATTTTAGCAATTTCAGTGTTCACGCGTATACCAGTCAAATGGTACTGATCTAAAAATGTTTCAACTCCCATGTTGCCAGCCATTTGATGATGTTCTCGGCACAACTGAACTACCCTTAATTTCAAATGATTTATTTTCTGTCGATTCCCACCATTAGCACCAATCGTGTCTAAGTGATGCATGTCACTGGGATTGACACCGCACAAGACACATCGTTTATTCATAAGGCATTGATATTCATATTTGAATATATCGTCTGGAGCTAACATTTCTAATGGGCGATACTTTGTGAGTGGCACGCCATGCTTTACTGCAAAAGTGATTAATATACTGATAAAGTTACTTGCCTGTTCCATCGTCATAAGGCTGGTCTTTATGTTTTCCAGTTCGAAAGCATTGGCAAAAGCCCATTTGAACCATAGCTTCACTTCTTCAGGGTCCTCACCTTGCCAAGAAGCAATATCACCAATGAGCGCATGCATATGTTTGTTTTGTAATAACGATCGTCGTTCCTGGTCGTCGAATACTAGCTCAACTTTAGGAATTTGCCCCTTGTTGTAACGTAACAATTTTTGCCAATCAATATTTGTTTGGTCAACATTAATTGTTAAATTTTGCCCGTCGTATGCAATAACTTTACCGGTGTATTCTCTTGGCATAGTCACCCTTCCATTCGTACACGTTCCTTGTGTTTGTTTATCTTTTCTAATATTTTTTCAATAGTCACATTAGCGCCTTGTGTGCCTGTCCAATATTCTCGAGAGACTTCGCTAATCAATTGCACTGTATATTTTGCATCGGCTTCTGCGAATGTTTCTTCTCCTGTATACATGTTTACCATCCTTGATCAGTATTAGGTGAATGATACGTTGGTCGCCAATCAGTCATAAGGTTATGTTTCTTGTCGAAAGAAAGTGTTACCGTACCACGCTTACCATTACGATTTTTGGCCACGATAAATTCAACTTGTGAGATTTCATCATCGTTTGCTTCCTCTTCACCCTCATTACGGTAATAATCATCACGATATAAGAAAGCGACATTATCGGCGTCTTGCTCAATTGAACCTGAATCACGTAAATCAGAAAGCATTGGACGTTTATCGGTACGTTGTTCCACACCACGATTCAGTTGAGCTAAGGCAACGATTGGTGCCTTAATTTCTTTACTCAAAACTTTCAGTCCACGACTAATTTTTGAAACTTCATTCACTCGGCTACTATTCTTTTCATTACCCGTTTCAACTAATCCAAGGTAATCAATAAGTACCATGCCAAGTTCACCTTGTTGACGTTTGAGTTTCAATACACGACTACGAATGTCTGAAAAACTTTGAATTGGTGTGTCATCAAACCAAATTGGTAATTGGCCAAGTTTTTCGGCATTATAACTTAAATCACTAAACTCTTGATCTGTTAATTTACTGTCACGTATCTTCTCAGCATCAACAAGGCTCCGTGTCGATAACATTCGTTTAACCAGCATATCGTTACTCATTTCAAGAGAGATTATCAAGACTGGTTTATCAGCCAAACGTGCGGCACCTTCTGCCATGTTTAATGCAAATGCTGTTTTTCCCATGGCTGGTCGAGCACCCACAATTGTTAATGAGCCATCAAGTAATCCACCAATTTCTTTGTCTATTGTTTTGAAACCTGTAGTAATTCCTGGAACGCCTTCCTGAGTCCGTTGTTCAGCAATATTTTCCAGAGTGGGCATCACAGCCTCACTGATATGTTTGGTTGTGTCTAGAGTGTCCCGACGACCTTCAGAAAGATATTCAACTAAATTAGTTTTAATTAAATCAACATCTTCACCGTTAGCTAAATAACTCATAACTTGTTGAGCCGTAACATACAGATTACGGGTTTCAGATTGTTTGGCTACTTGATCAGCTAAACTAACAGCAATATGTGACGTAATCCCTAAGACAGAAATATCTGCAACAAAATCTACTGATATTTCTTTCGTGGCCACAGTCATCGGATTAACTTGTTTTCCGTCATCAATTAAGCCTTTAATCCGTTCAAACATAGCTTTTGCTTGTGAATCATAAAAGTCTTCTGTTATCACGTGGCCATTAATGTCTGCCATAGTTCCGCCGATATCATTGGATACCATAATGGCACCTAATAACTGATGCTCTATCTGTGTGTCATACATTTCTAATCACCTGCTTCAACAATTTTGTGAAGATGTTTTAAGGCTGTCTCATCGCCATTTACTAATTTTTCCCATGCTGCTAGATTATCAAAAGCTGGCATGTGGAACGTTGGGAGTGGTATCTTTTCACGTCCGTACTTTTCAATATACAAACGTTTGATGATTGGATAACGTTCATTGGCCAAACGCTGTAATTCATGTTCTTGATTTCTCTTGCTCTGCGCTTCTTGACTCTCTGCTTGTTTAGCCACAACAGATTTTGAATTAATAAATCCAGCTGATCGTGCTTCGTTTTCTCTTTCGTCCCACTTAGACATATTGACCAAGTATTTAATCACTGGTTTTGTTGCCACAAATTCTGGCGTCCATTTAGTTGCTAAATAATTTGTCACATCAATAAAACTTTGAAAATCAACATTGCGATTAATCAAGCCAGAAAACATCCCTTTACTTGTATCAGGAACTTCGATTTCAGATTTTCCAAATGCCAAACGCGCATATCGAAGCATTTTCAAATTCAAGTCTGTTACTTCTTCTTTTTGCTCGCGTAACTTTTTTTCTTCTTTTGCTTCGCGGGTGGCTAAAAGTGTCGCTTCGCTCCCCTTTGGTTCGGTTTGTATTTCTGAATCGATTTGTTTTGAAATCGAAGATTGACCTTCACCGTCATTTTCCCCTTTGGGGGTAGGGGGTATTATTAATTGGTTATTAATAGCTTGGTTATTATAACCCTCATTTCCGTGGTTCCCAGCCACATCTGACCGTGGTTCCTTTTGTCGATTTTCGTGGTTCCCAGCCACGGATAATTGTGGTTCTGATTTTACTGGTTTAATAGAAATATAGATCTTTCTAATTCTCTTCATTCCAGCCTGTTCCGTTTGACGTTTTATATAACCACTTACCTCGAGATTTTTAACACCATCTTCAATTGTTCTTAACGATGCACCATATTTTTCAGCTAAATATTTATTAGATGGGTGAGCATAACCATTAGCATTTGCAAGGGAAAGTAATTCACCAAATAAAAGTTTTTGAAGATTGGTGATATTTTTGTCTTTTAAAACGTCATCATAAATGACAATAAAATGTTGCGCCATAATATTCTCCATTGGGCTTCTCACCCTCTTGTATGGTTACGCCATATCGTTTACAAACTGATTAGAATGGTAAGTCTTTGTCATCAATTTCAATCGCTTGACCTTTGTTAGCAAATGGATCTGGTCCAGCTGGTGGCGTTTGTGAGCCTTGACCGAACATTTGATTTGGCGTAAATGTGCCTTGTTGTGGTGCTGGTGTACTCTGCCCAAAGCTAGTGCTATTATTACTTGTTCCTGGGGCTTGTGAGCCGAATGAAGCACTGCTACCACCAAATGATGAACTAGCACTGTTATTAGGCAACATAGCTCCTTCTGGTCGCTTAACTCCACTAGGCTTGCTACCAGTTGTGTCAAACTTGTTGTGTGACTTTACAACCAAATTGTATTGCCCTTTATTGTTTTGTTCCCACTCAACAGACACATTCATTTGTTTACCAACTAACCCGTTAACAAACTGATTAATATCTGTTAGTTGCACACCATCAGGAACTGCCGCAGCAACCAATACTGTGTTGAAACTCTTCTTAGAACGCTCAATAGCTTCAGATGATGTTTCATCCCATACAACGTTGTCAAAGCGAATTTTTCCGCCAGCATAATCGCCATCAATAACTTCAAAGTCAAGTACAGCCATTTGCTTATTAGTTTTTGACATTGTCACAGTTGACGTATCAGAAACTCGTACGTTGTATTTCCCTGACTCTTCAATTACTTGTCCCAAAACATTATTACTATCTACTACAAATCCAAATGCCATTTATTTTTCCTCTTTCTTTGCTTCAATCAGTTCATCTGCTTTTATCAGCAGACGATCATCAATTCTGTTTTTAGCGTGGTTGCCCTTTTCTGTATCTAAATCAATAAAGCGCTGTCCATTCTCCTTATATATGCGTCCAACAACATCGAATGGTGCACTAAACGCATTAAAAGTTTTAGCATTCATATCCGCTTCATAACGACCACCACCTACTAAACCAGCTGAACCATTGTCAATTTGATGGGCTGTGGCCAAAATAGTCAACCCTGATGCTCTCAAGTACATTCCCAAATCACGGAACCATAACTGTAACTTTTGATAATTTTGACGATTATCTTTACTGGCGTTATCTATGTTCTCGAGAACCCAATTTTGTAAAGCTGTCATGTTATCTAAAATAACTGCGTTATACACTCCACTCATCAATGCTTCATTAAGATGTAGCGAAACTTGATTTTGCAGAGTAGCAGCATCTGTGTGATCATATGCAAATACTCGAACATCGTTAGTTCCAACCAAAGCATTCGTTGACCCATCAAAACTAAGCAGCAATTTATTACCTTTTAATTGTTTGACCAAAGTTGTTTTACCAGTTCCACCTTCGCCATAAATGAAATACATGTTACCCATTGGCATAATTTGACCTGGTTCATAAATTCTCATGACTCACCTCTAAACTCAATATCATTAGCGTTAAGAAACGTGGCCACCGCATTTAGATCTTCAATAGTTCCAGTAACATAAAGTAGTCTTGTAAAAGTTTGCTGACTCTTTAAATCAATTTCTGGGGATGCTGCTACTTGATTAACTGTGTTTGAGTTAGCAGATATTTCAGTTATGTGTGGAACCTCGCTAACTATCTCACCAGTACATTGATTTATTACCCGATTGTCTACTGTGACTTCGTCAATGTGATTTTCTAGATCTTTTTCTGCCTCCATCTCAGCAACTGCCTTCGCAGCTTCTTCACGTTTTTGACGTTTTAAAACATCATGATCAATGTCACTCATAATTTCGGCTAAACTTTTGAAATCAAGATTATGAATGTATCCTTCTGGATCAAATGACTTACCTTCTGCATAATTGCGAATGGCCACCGTGTCAGCAATTCGCTGTTCTTTATTTTTAACAAGAAGGTCGAATTGCGGTTCAATGTGTTCTTCCACAAATGCTTTCTTAGGAACCGTTCCATTAAAGTTGCCCTTGATAAACCACTTATCATTAATTTCAAAATCAGGATTAACATCTAAATCATCTGCACGTTGAACAATAAAATCATTTAGTCCATCTTTACGCTTTTGTTTTTCTACTTTTTCAAAAACCTTAATATCCTTATCTATTTCATCAGCAGCATCTTTTACTTTTTTTTCGTATTCAGTCGCAATTTCAGAAACATCATCAAACGGCTTCAATAATTCTGTTTTAACCTTGCTCCGCCATGCTGCTGACTCTTTGGCTGCGTTGCGTAAATCAGCGCGCGATGCTCTAGCTCCTTTCATTGTGTCTTCAGTTACTATAAAATTACTATGTCTTTTTATAATTCGCTCAAAGTCTTTTTTAAATTGATCAACATTTTCGAATTGTATTTGACCGTCTTTAAAACCAACTCGAGGTTGAGTTAATTCATTCATTTGCTTTTCCTATTCTGTTTGATATACTTAATCTATAAAATTTATTCGAATAATTTTTATGTTTTACGAGCAATCACTTATTTCCCTTCGTGATTGCTTTTTTTTGTCTAAAAATCCAGAAAGTGGTATTGTTAAATTACTAGCTCACCAGGCTAAGTAAACGAACAAGGGGGGTTTCATATGGCTTTTAAGAAAAAAATTGCCGTTATGATTAAGGATAAAGTTGAACAAGGTGAAACAGGATTCTGTTTATCACAATTCAACCAAGTCGATGTTGCTAATACTGCTAATGCGCTTGAGGAAGAATTAAACCTCGTGCACACAGACATTTATCCTGAAGTGAACGCTGTTATCAGTGTTCGTCCACATAAAAAGCTCTAAACAACATACAAGCGATACTAGTATCTAAATTTGATGAATTCCATTTTCTATGGAATTCATTTTTTGTTTGTTCTAAATTCATCTAAGCTAACATCTAATGCGTCAGCTATTTTTTCAATTGTGGAAAATGTTGGGTATTTTCTTTTTCCGGACAAAATTGGATATAGTGTTCCGAAAGCTATGCCTGTTTCTTTTGATAACCAATAAGTAGTTTTTCCAATGTTATCAAGTCTAAGTTTTATTTTTTCAGCTAATGTCAAAGCCATTTTATGTCCTCCTCTCTATTACTCATTTGAGTTATAATATAGGAACAAACGTTATTGAATAAAGTCTTTTTACGAACTGACGTTTGCAAATTTAATCGCATCCGATTATCCAAATCGATTCAAAGAAGGAGTTTTATTTTATGGGTAAAAATCAACATGTCGTCCCAGACGGTAATGGTGGTTGGAATGTTAAAGGTGAAGGAAATTCGCATGCAACAGCAAACTTTGACAAACAATCAGACGCAATACAGCGTGCTAAAGAGATTGCCAGCAACCAAAAGTCTGAGGAGCTAACACACGGTCGTAATGGTCAAATTAGAGACCGTAGTTCTTATGGACATGACCCTCACCCGCCAAAGGGTTAATCAAAATTTGGATACATTTTAACTAAGTATCCAGTAGCAGGAGTTGCGGTCTCGCCGTCTATTTCTGCTACTTTTTTTCCGTTTGAATCTGTAATGACAATTCGATCCCAATTTCTCGAATTCAATAAACTTGTTCCAAATTCTTTATCATTTGCTGGTTCAATTATCACTGCATTTTTTTCTTCCATATTTTTCTCCTACTTAACTCGCATGTATTTGTTGCTACCATCTGTGCCACCCATTCGTTTAATATGGCGTAATCTTTTCTGTCGATCGCGCTCTTGCGCCTCTCCTTGAATCAAACCACCAACAAATATTATTGCGGCTATAATAAACACCATTATGACTTGTAAAAACCACATCATTAACCTCCTTTCTTATATCAATAAAATTCTGTGTGTTCATCGAGCCATTTTTTTACGGCTGCTTTGGGATACACAACAGATGTTGTTCCCGACTCTTCATCCGAAACATCAATGTGTGGGAGTTTATGCCTTATACGGTCAAAGTAAGTACTACCCAACCCTGTTTCTTTGGCTGCTATTGCATTACTCTTCCACACTAATGTTTCGTTTTGTTCACGCAACTTGTTAATTTCTTCAAGTTGCGCTTGAAATAATTTGGATACATTATCCAATACTTCATTTGTATTTATTTTTTCCATATTCACACCTTGCTATCGTTTTGAATATTTTGTTTAGATTTGTCAACACTCAGAGCAAAAAAATGTCACCTACTTTTGCGTTTAATCCGTCGGATATTTTTTTTGCAGTGGTGGGTCTTAATCGTTTTGTCTTAAACAAATACCTATTTAGAGAAGTTTCGCTTATACCCACGCGTTTTGCAAAGCTTCTCAAAGTATCACCTTGTAAAGCTATGATTCCACGAACCTCATCTGGATCTTTAAATTCTAGTGTCGTACCCATTACGAGAACTCCTTTCTTAAGGTATGTATTAATTATAAATTTATTGTTTAGTTTTGTCAACACTTTTGTGTGTATTTGTATTACTTTTTGTTTGCTTTTTGTTTAGCCGTTGGTAAAATAAATATATTATGAAAACAATGAAAGGTGTTTATTATGCCAACCAAAGAACAGTTCGGTGCGAATATTAAAGCAATTCGTGAAAGTAAAGGCTATTCTGTACGACAAGTTGCTATGTGGGCTGATTTAAACCCTTCAACTGTTTCGATGTTAGAGAATGGCAAGCGAAATATTCCTAAAATTTCAACAATTGAGAAACTAGCTCATGGTCTCCGAGAACCAGTTAATAATATTATTGAATTAGCAGGATACATTCCTGATGAAAATACTTTCTCTTACGCGCCTGAGAATAAGAATGATGAACATGCAAATAAACTAGATAAAAAGTTCGAAGAAGAGCTACTACTTGCCTTTGATGGTAAGCCTATTCCTGAAGAAGATAAAAAGAAAATCCTTGAATACGTGGAATTTTTAAAATTAAAGCACCGGAGCGATAATGAATGAAGAGAGATTCATTGGGAGATGAAGTCAAGACTGAACTGTTAAAGATTGCCCAAAAACACAAAATTAACGTAACTAATGTTAGCGATTTAGATTCATCAACACCTGATTTATCCCTAGTTGAATTCAGAGGGATACTGATGAATCTTAATTTAGACACAAATGTATCTTATTGTTTTAGATTAGCTCATGAATTATCACACATTATTTATGGGGATGGCAATTCACAAAAAATTTATGGTTTCTCGGAACACGCTAAACGTGGAGAAGAACTGCGTGCTCATAAAAATGCAATACGCTTACTTATGAGAATTGAAAAACCTTTTTCACCGCTTAGCTTTATGGAATACTATAAAGTTCCTGCATGGCTCACAGCTCATGTTGAGAGAGAATTTAAACTACAAGGTCTAATAGACTGATTCACGTGCTGAGCATACACGTAAAAAGGCCTGGAGATTGAGAATAATGAGTAAAAAGATAGTCGGAGATGATGGAAAGACATATGTTCAAAAGAAGCCATTTTATAAGCGCTTTTGGGTATGGTTTATTGCTATCATTGTAATTATCATTGCTGTAAATATGTCAAACAATGATAAATCAACATCATCTAGTGGAAGTTCAACAACTAAATCAACAAGCAGTACTAATGCTGCATCTAGTTCGTCAAAAGTGTCAACAGAGTTTTCATCTGCTTTGGCCAAAGCAAAGACATATTCTAGTGTTATGAAAATGTCTAAAGCGGGAATATATGATCAGTTAACATCAGAATCTGGTGAAAAGTTCCCTGCTGATGCCGCACAATATGCTATTGACAATCTGAAAGCAGATTACAACGCCAATGCATTGTCAAAGGCAAAAACTTATCAGAAAGATATGAATATGTCTACTGAGGCTATACGTGATCAGTTAACTTCTGATTCGGGAGAAAAGTTTACTCAAGAAGAAGCTGATTATGCTGTTCAACATTTGAGTGATTAAAAATGCCCTTACGGGCGTACATAGTCCACAAAGTCACGACGTTAAACTGCCCTACTTCCTTAATTACACCTTGCTATCGTTTAATTAAAAGGAAGGTAACAAATAAATTCATGAGGTACACATATAAAAAAGAACGCAGAGATCCGCAAATACAATCATATGAAACTAGTAAGGGAAAACGTTGGCGTATTAAGTTTTCTATGACCTATAACGGTGAACGACACAACATTGAAAGAAGTGGTTTTATTTCTTTTGATGCCGCTAAGCTTGGTAAAAACAAGGCTATTAATGATGTTCAAAAGAATATTACTAAGTTAAATATCACTGTTCAAGAATATTTTGAGCAATATTGCGAAGAAAAGATTCAAAATGGGTCCTGGCGTTACACAACATATGCTCGCCAGATTTCATTGTTTAAAAAACTTTTCTATCCGCAATGGGGAAAAATAAAAATGGCTAAGGTTAATCGTGGTGATTATCAACGTTGGTTAACAAAAATGACGATTGAGAAAAATTACTCCAAGAAGACCGTACAAACATTTAACAGTGCCATAGCTACTGTATTTGCAGATGCCTTGTTAAATGATGTCATAATAAAAAATCCGATCCAGAAAATCAAAGTATCAGGCACAACAGCTCGAGATACATCGATGACTAGATCGGAGTTTAATAGGGTATTCGATTTTATTAAGTCATCTCCGCTTCTGAAAAATCAGGAACGCTCAATGGCTCTCTTAACTACGCTCGGTCTTAGACATGAAGAAATAAGCGGATTAAAGCTTAAATATATAAAAGATAACATGATCGGCATATTTGAAGTTCTTAATTTGCATGGTCAAGTTACATCCCCAAAAACATCTTCTTCAGAGCGTTGGGTCCCTATGACACCATTAGTTGAAGAATACTTAAAGCTTACTATAAACGAAGCTCGTGAGACATATGGAAAAAACGGCATCATAATGTCCCCTGATTCCTTCGTCTTCGTAAATCACTTAGCAAGACACATACGCTATAGTAAATTAACAGAGATTTTTCAATTAATCAGCAAAGAAACTGGTATACATGTTTGGCCACATAAAATGCGTCACGCTTTCTCAACTATAGCTTTTGGAATCGAAGGACTCAATCCCAGAGATATCGCTAATATATTAGGTCACTCTAAAATAGACATGTCGTTATTTTATAATAATGGAACTGACGAAGGGAAAAAGCAGGCCATGTCCAAGATTAGCAATATGTTCTAACTTCCGAAAAAGTCCCGACTTTTCCCCAACTTTATATTTAAAATACGTGTATTTTTTAATATTTAAGCTCCATAAAATAGGCTTTTTGGCTTATTTTGTACATATCAACTGCAGCATAACACATCATACCATTTATTTGTGTATTAAAAACAGTCATTTTATTATTCTGAGCTGTTTCAAGCGTTTCTTTATTTGGATGGTTATAGCGATTGTTTCGTCCGGCAGATATTATGCCAATTTCAGGATGCCATTTATTGATAACTTCAGGATTTGTCGATGTTTTTGAACCATGATGACCAAACTTTAAGATGTCAACATGCATATCTGGAAAGAAATTTGCAATCTGTTTTTCTCCCGATTGGTCTAAATCACCAGCAGTGAAAATATTTTTCCCACCAATATGGCCAAATAACGCGATACAATCCTCATTTTTTGCTTGACCACTTTTAAACGGGTGAACTATTTGAAGTGGTAGTTTCGATACTTGAATATTATTGGTAACTTCTGTTACTTGTGCTGACCTAAGATATGGTTTAATTTCGGTTTTAAACGACGATTGTTGCATCATTCCAGCTGGAATAATAACATTTTTAACATTCATTTTTGTTAATATGACTTTAGCATTACCGATATGGTCTTGATCATGATGTGATAAGACCAAGTTATCAATCTTACTAATCCCCCGGCTATGTAAATAATTAACAATTACCGTCTCGCCATTGGTACGGAAGTACTTCTGTTTTTGCCATGCTGGCTGTTCGCCAAACGTTACTTTTCCTCCAGTATCTATTAACGTAATTGTTTTATTGTACGGTTCACGAATCACTGCTGCATCCCCTTGTCCTATATCAAAAGTTGCAAATTCGCCATGATATGGGAGATGTACGAAAATCATGGCTACACTAAAGGAAACAAGCCACGATATTCTCGAGATATGCTTAATTTTGGCTTCACGCGCAAACATCCCTAAAGCCAAAAACAAAAGTATTGCAGCTAGTGCGTTAGGTATTTTACCAACCACAAAATTTCCTGGTAACGTTCCACATAAATCTACCATATAAGCAAAATACCGGATGATTAGGTTTGTTATATATGTTAAAAATGGAATATATTGACCAAAAAAACCTATCATAACCAAAGGAACAATTACTGTACCAAAAATAGGAATTGCAGCAAAATTGATAAATGTTTGCAGAATGTGCCATGTATATTGTTGTTGAATAATAAGCGGAAAACTAACTAAGCTCATCAAAATGTTAGTTTGCCAAAATGTTAGTTTCTGTGCAAATGTCAAGCAAAAGGTTAAGGCAAATGACAGTTGTCCTCCTAGCGTCAATAAAATTTGCGGCACCATAGCTAAACTAAACAACAGACTCAACGACCAGATAACCTGAGCTTTTATCTTCTTATTTGTTAAATCCTTTAACAATATTAATTCTCCTGAAATGATAGAACGAATTAATACATCGGGTTCTCCCGCAAATATAAAATATGCAATCAGTATTATACTCAACACCAATATAGTATATTCTTTTGGCAACCAGATCCTTCTTGATATTTGCATCAGTAATGTCATTAAGAAAGTCACGTGAAATCCTGACACGCTGAATAAGTGAATTAACCCTAACGTTTGTACTCCTGGATTATCTTCATATAAGGAATGAGGTGTCGTTCCAAGAATTAAAGCCTCTGCATATGCACTAAGCGGAGAAGGAAGCCGCTCGGCATTATGGATACCGACGCTATGCCATTCATGGAGTTGATATCTAATTTTTTGTAGTAAAGTTGACGGTTTGGCTACCTCCGTATACCATGATTTGATATTGATTTGATGTGTGATTGACTTTGTTAAATAAAATTTTTGAGAGTCAAATTGATTGAAATTAGTTGGCCCAGGTATACGCGTTAATTCAGCTTCTGCTTGAAAACAAATGACTTTATTGTTTTCAAGCCACATGTTTTTTATCTTTTCATCTGGAAAAAGCCAATACAATTTGACTTTCTCATGGTTATCTAACTGAGCCGTTGCCTTGAGATTTGCTCCATCAATTTGAATATCATCTGGAAAAATGATACCTCTTACATGATGTTGCTTATCATTTTTTTGATTGACTTGTTGCTGTAAACAATGCGAATTGTAAATAAAATAAACCATAAAAGGTAGTGTCAACAGTAAGATTTTGAACAAAAAATCAATTTGCCGTTGCCAAGAACACAATACGACCATAAAAGTAAAAAGGAACCAAGTAACTGCACATGAATAATAGATAATGCCAGTTAAACTTGCTATCAACAAACTAGCAAACATTAAAATCCGCGCCATATTAAACAGTCACTTTATCTTTCAAAGCTTCAAATCTTTTTTCACCGATACCGGAAACCTGTTTAATTTCCTCAATAGATTTAAATCCACCGTGTTCTTCACGATATGCAATGATTTGTTCCGCTTTCTTGACACCAATTCCATTTAATGTTTGTAATTCCACTACCGTAGCGGTATTCAAATTAATAACTTCATTATCTGTCGTAGTCACTGCTGACGTACTACCGTTGTTTACAGGAGCAGAAGATGTCTCTCCTCTCATAGGAACGTACACAATTTGTCCGTCCGTCAATTTTTGGGCTAAATTAACTTGCTGCATATCAGCTTCTTCTAGGGTTCCACCAGCCTGTGCAATGGCTGTTTGTACACGTGCAAAACTAGTAATGTTGTAGACCCCAGGCTTTTTGACAGCGCCCTTAACATCAACCATTACGATTGAGCTATTTTTGTCGTCAGATTCAGATTTCTTTACATCACTTGTACTTGCTATTGAAGAAGATAATGATGTCTGCGGTACTTCTTTGGTCTGATGAGAATATGCACAATAAGTAATAGCAGCGAGAATAAATAAAATAATGAATATCCAAATTTTATACTCATAGTATTTTTCTTTTACAATTTCTAACATGTCTGACATTTCAATCCCTCTACTTTCATAGTACGAATTTCAAAATAAAAAAGCTTACCATAGCAGATAAGCTTTATTTCACACTGTCAGTTGTCTTAATTACTTTCCCTGTTTGCAAATAATTGATGACATCATCAAATGTTTGCACAGGAATAACTTTTAATTTAGGTGCATATTTTTTGGCCGTATCTCGAGCTAGCATGTAGTTAGTTTTATGTTGCTCTTCATACTTGAGTAACTCTTTGCTTGGCTTTACATATGGCGCAAAGAATACTGTTGATCCGGCTGCCTTAGCAGCCATAATCTTCTTATCAATACCACCAATCTCACCCACATAACCATCAGCACTCATTGTACCAGTACCAGAAATATTACGTCCTTTAGCTAACAAATCACCAGTCAATTGATCATAAATCTGTATGGTAAACATTAAGCCGCCTGAAGGTCCACCAATTTGGCCGGCATTGACACTAACTTTTGGCGTTGTTGTAACGGCCACATTATCCGTCAGCACGATACCTATTCCAGCACGGCCATTTGGGTATTCTGCCGTCTTGGTCCCAGCGAGCTTAATTGTATCACCAGTTGCTTGGCCGTTTTTACCATCCCGGGTGTAGTCGACAGTGACTTTCGTTCCCTTGGATTTATTGGCTAAATACTTAATAAAGCTATCTGAGTTTTCGTAGTGATGACCGTCGATTGCAGTGATGGTATCTCCTACTTTGATACTCTTTTTGAAATGGGATTTAGAAGAGACACTCAGTACGTAGATACCACGATATTTTGTCGTAATAGGTTTATTCGCTTTTTTAAAGGCGACCTGCTCAGCGTTGGCAATTGCACTTTGCATATAAAAATCTTGTACTTTACTAAATGTAGCTGAACTTTGTCCACCAGTAACTTCCTTTGCAGTTGCATACGACAGGTGTGGATTAATTTTAGTTTGTAAATACTTAAATCCATTCGCTTGGGACAAATAAACGGATGTAATTCTGTATTGTCCCTTTGATGTATCCTTTTTACCATCAATTTTAACAAACTGTGCTAAGTCGTCTGCTTCACCAGGTGACTCAATGTAACCGTTCAACGGCCAAACGCCAACTACGATACCAACTATTACTAAAAGGGATGCAACAGCAAGAACTATTTTACTTTTTTTGCGCATTCAGTCGCTCCTTTAATGCTTCAACTATGGCCTTTGGGACAAACTTTACCATATTATCAGCACCCATACTACCAATTTCTTTGACCATGGAACTGGAAATATTTTGATTTTCCGGTTTTGCAAGTAGTAAAACGGTCTCAACATCTGCCAGAGCACTGTTCATTCCGGCAATATCACGTTCATACTCGAAATCTTTACCATTTCGAAGCCCTCGAACGATATACTTAGCACCAACTTCGTTCATGAATTGAACTGTTAGTCCCTTCATGATTGCTACCTCAACATTTGGCAAATCTTTAACGACAGTACTAATTAATGTCATTTTTTCTTGTGGTGTGAACAGCGCCGCTTTGCTTGTATTATTACCAACACCTACGATTACTTTTTCAAATATACCACTAGCACGTTTAATAATGTCTAAATGACCGTTGGTTAACGGATCAAAACTACCAGGAAATACTGCTATACTCATAATTTAGCCCTCATATTGATATATCGTCACTACGGTTATACCATAATGTTTCTGTTGAATGATTGAGAAATCATCACTTTCATTCGGTAAATTTGCCTCATCGTTGCTTTCAGCCAATATAATAGCACCCGAGTTTAATAACCCATTTTCTGCCATAAACGACATATCTGCAGCAATGGTTTCTTTAGCATATGGTGGATCCAAAAAAATCAAATCAAATTTTTTTGAATTGGCTACAAAATTAAGCAAAGCTTGTTGCGCTGGCGACTTTAGGACCGTAAACTCATCAGCATGGTGTGTCTTCTCAATATTCTCTTGAATGACCTTAATTGCTTGGAATTGGCGATCTACTAACGTAGCATGCATCATACCTCTTGAAACAGCTTCAATGCTCAGGCCTCCTGTACCTGCATATAAATCAAGTACATCCCCGCCGTCTAAATACGGCATTAACATGCTAAACATGGCTTCTTTCACTTTATCCGTCGTTGGACGTGTTTTGTCGCCATTGACTGCTTCAAGGCGTGTTCCTCGAAATCTTCCTGATACTACCCGCATGATTATACGATATACAAACTCTTAGTTTGTATTTCCTCCTTCATCATAATTTTCAAAGAAAATATCATCATGCAAATTGTCTAAATCAGGATTAATTTCCGGACGTGGCGACATGACGACTTTTTTTACAAACTTGTATTGCTTAATTTTTTCAACTAATTGTTCAACATTTTCATCATTCACATATAGACCCACAAACATCATCTTGCGAGATATGTACGTGATTTGACCAAACTTTTTAAGCTGTTGTGCATGCCTTATATTATTGATATAGATATAAATTGCACGGCGTGGTTGTATTTGAAATGTCATCGATAATCCTTTCTGGCCACTGTATCATTTGGATGAATGACTGGTTTTTTCTTCTGTTGCGCAGCAATATTCAACGTTAGACCAATGGCAGCGCTAAAGGCTATATATGATGATCCACCACCAGAAATAAATGGAAAAACAACACCCGTTATTGGTAACACACCAATAACGCCACCTAAATTAACAAAAGCTTGGATAAATAATAAGGTAGCTACACCATACATGACTAATCGTTGATATTGACGTTTTTGTCTAATGCCCAAAATAATAAGGCGCGTAATGATTATTAATAGTAAAATTAACACAATTACAGTCACTACTGCCCCTAGTTCCTCTGTCATTACTGCCATAATAAAATCCGTATTTGATTCAGGTAGATATGGCTTTATGAGAGAATTTCCTAAACCAACACCAAACATGCCACCATGAGCTATGGCGTAATAACCGTATAGTAGTTGACGGCTTTGATCTGGGTCAGCCCAAGGATTAACAAAATTAATTAATCTTAAAATACCATAATGCGTACTACCGGTCAGATGGAATACTTTATCGATCAAATTAATGATTGGCTGTAAAAGTCCAAAGCCAATGCCAGCGATAGCAAACCAGGCAACGGTAATCTTTTTAGACACCCCAGCTGCAAGTACAATGGTTAGCATAATGATGGCGGCAATAATCATATTACCATTATCTGGCATAATAAATAATAAAAATAGAGATGAAAAAGGTAAAAACCAAGCATTGAGTTGGCTAATTGGCTGTTGTGGTAATTTAACGTGTGGTTGCCATGGATGTTTAGCAAAAAAATCAGCAAAGTATAATATCAAAACTAATTTTAAAAACTCAGCCGGCTGCAAAGTAATAATCCCCAGTGGAATCCAACCGTGAGCACCATTAACTGCTGGCATTATTCTGGCAATAATTAAAAGCCCAATTATACCAAACATCATCACCTTTATCCATTTTTCATTGCGCCAATTGTTAATATTAAAATGAAATAAAGTAAACGCACCAATCCAACCAATAAAAACAAAAAGAAGTTGTTTGTAAAAGTTTAGCATTGCTGAATTCGTTAAGCTCGCCGAAAAAACCATTACTACACCCAACGCACTGAGTATGGCAAATGGTACCGCAATCCAATAATCTAATTTTCTGATTTTTTTAAACATTAATCGCCCATAATAGTTTTAAGATTTGCATCATCCAAATTTTTGGCAATGGCCACAACAAATGCTTTAGATGCTTCAAAATCCTTAATTGACCAAACTGTTTGGTGGGTGTGTATGTAACGAGAAGCAACACCTAATGCAACGGCTGGTACACCAGTTAACTCAGTTTGAGCTGCTGCTGCATCAGTTCCACCCTTGGAAACAAAGTACTGATAAGGAATATGGTTATCTTCAGCCACAGATAACAAAAATTCTTTTAAGCGCAGTGGCATAACAACAGTTGGATCAAAAACACGTAATAACGTTCCTTGATCTAGGATTCCTTGGTGTCCATTCTGTCCTGAAGTATCATCTGCAGCACTAGAATCAACTGCGAAAAAAATATCTGGTTTCAGTAAATTGACGGCGCCATGTGCACCGCGTAGCCCAACTTCTTCTTGAACATTGGCGCCCATTATCAAGGTATTGGGTGTCTGAACATTTTCTAGTTCTTCCAAAGCGTCTAATATTGTCACAAGTCCAAATCGATTATCCCATGATTTAGATATTACGCGCCTTTTATTTGCTGTCATAACGGTTGATACTTGTGGCACAATAAAGTCCCCAGGACGGACACCAAATGACCACGCTTCATCTTTGTTCAAAAATCCGCCATCAAATAAAATATCCTCTACGGTTGGCATCTGTGGGCCGTGAGCGCTGCCGCGTAATAAGTGTGGTGACACAGAACTTGAAACAATAGGATACTTACCTTTACTTGTGAACAAAGTAAATCTCTGCGAACTAATTACTGCTGGATTCCATCCACCAAGGGCGGCCACTTTAAGTGCACCACTAGGCAGAATAGCTTTCACAATAAATCCAACTTCATCCATATGCGCTGCAAACATTACACGTGGACCTTGTCCTTCTTTAACACCGTAAACACCACCAAGTCCCTCTTGGTGGATTGTATCAACCAATGGTTCCAAATCAGAACGGAAAGATTGACGAATAGCGTGTTCTT
Organism: Leuconostoc sp. XM4; assembly: GCF_055698815.1. Taxonomy (NCBI): domain Bacteria; kingdom Bacillati; phylum Bacillota; class Bacilli; order Lactobacillales; family Lactobacillaceae; genus Leuconostoc; species Leuconostoc sp. XM4. Next base: position 1,638,344 of record NZ_CP134507.1, read on the forward strand.
GACCAGAAGTGCCTTGTAGCTCCGTATACTTTTTCACACGAGCCCATGTTCTATCATTCATTCTAAATAAATCCTCTCACTAAATCCTTCTTCATACTCGTACAAAATAGGTTCACCATTGTCAATCTCAAGACCGTCTATGTCTTCATCGCTAATATGCTCTATATATTTGACTAAAGCACGTAAGGAGCTACCATGTGCGACGATTAAAACATTTTTACCCTGCTGTATCTGAGGTAAGATTTCTGAATGCCAATAAGGAACAAGACGATCACTGGCCATTTTCAAGCTCTCACCACGTGGTTCTAAGCCTTCCGGGTAACGTCTATCTGGGATAACGTGTTCTAGTAGTGGTGGCGTAGCCGTATAACTACGTCGCCATAAGGCAACTTTATTTGCGCCATATTGTTGACGAGCATAATCTTTATTCAAGCCACGTAATGCACCATAGTGCCGCTCATTGAGTTGCCAAGCCTTATGGAGTGGTAACCACAACTGCTCAATTTCTTCTAATATAATATTGTCAGTTATGATTGCGCGCTTTAAAAAAGAAGTAAATGATACATCGAATTGCAAGCCATGTCGCTTCAAAACTTCACCAACACGGTTCGCTTGTCTAACCCCTTTTAAGGTCAGTGGAACGTCAGTCCATCCGGTAAATTCATTGTCACGGTTTGCTGTTGACTCTCCGTGGCGAACTAACACAAGTTTAGCAGCCATATGCAACTCCTTTTTTATACTCTTCCTATTATATCGTTTCAATCATTTTAAAGCTACGTAAGCAAATATTGGATTGCTCACAAATGATCATTTTTTAATATTAGTATGATTATATCATTATTCGAAACATCAATTATCGACGATGTCAGCTCGAAGATATTTTAATTTATCTCCGAATTTAATTCAAAAGACATGAAAAAAATCTTAGTAAAACCTAGTGTATCCAGCCTTTTACAAACAGATGTCTTTCTTATAAATTTTAGAACAAAACCCTAGTCAAATAACCACTATTCGTTTAGAATATATGTTCAAGACATTTTTATCTATATTGGAGAGATTATGCGTGATTTAACTCAGGGAACTCCCGCAAAGCAAATTTTATTTTTTACAATTCCACTCGTAATTGGAAATCTTTTCCAACAATTATATAACTTTTCCGATACGCTGATTGTTGGGCAAACACTTGGTGTGAAATCTCTTGCTGCTGTTGGAGCAACTGGTTCAATCATGTTTTTAGTTATAGGATTCGTACAAGGATTCACTTCTGGATTATCAATTATTACAGCGCAACGTTATGGTGCTCGTGATATTGCTGGTGTGCGCAAAAGTATGGCATCAACAATTATCGTATCAGCAATAGTCACTGTAATCGTTACCGTGGTGAGTTTTATCCTAATCTATCCACTACTTAAAATCATGCAAACCCCACCAGACATTTTGAATCAAGCATTCACATTTATTAGTATCATCTTAGGTGGTATTTTTGCTACGATGGGGTACAATGTCACCGCTAATGCCCTGCGTGCAGTGGGTGATTCTCGCTCACCATTAATTTATTTGGTTGTTGGTATGTTTGTTAACATTGGCCTCGAATTATGGTTGATTTTAGGCCTTGGTTTTGGTGTTGCTGGAGCAGCTATTGCAACTGTTATTGCACAATTAGTCTCTGCTATTCTAAGCTTTTGGCACATTTATAGATTTGTCCCCCAGCTTCGTGTTGATCGTGACGATTTAAAATGGGACGCAAAAGACATTCGCACTCATTTACACGCCGGCCTACCTATGGGCTTTCAAAGTTCAATTATAGCGATTGGCTCATTAGTTCTACAAGGTGCATTGAATACATTAGGAACAGACGCAGTTGCAGCAACCACGGCTGCGCAACGTATTGATCAAGTGGCTACACTACCTATGATGTCATTTGGTATAACAATGGCAACCTTCGCTGCGCAAAACTATGGTGCCAAACAATATCAACGCATTTTAATCGGTGTAAGACATGCGCTATTTATGAGCATGGGGTTTGGCCTGTTTATGGGTATTTTAGAAATTATGTTTGGTCATGTTGCTGTGTCTATGTTTGTCGGTGCTGATCAACATCGTGTATTATCATTAGCACAACAGTACTTCTGGGCTAATGGTGCCTTCTACTATATACTATCCGCTTTGTTTATCATACGATATGTTTTGCAAGGACTCAATGACTCTAGAACCCCTACCTTTGCTGGTATTGCTGAATTAGTTATGCGGACAGTAGCAGCAATTACTTTAGTTGGACCTTTCGGATTTTTTGGGGCCAGCTTGGCCAATATGTTAGCTTGGACAGGTTCTGTTCTGGTCATGATTCCAGCTTATCTCAAAACCGTTAAAATGCTAAAAGAACAGCATATTTCATTGAATTCCGAACATTTATAATGTTTCGTTCGTTTATTAAGCGCTTTCACTTGCTGTTTTTCCCTATTATTCGCGAAAACATCTTTTATTTTCTCATTTTTAATTTAATTATTAGTAAATGACTGCTAAAATTAAATTGTACGTTATTCGTAACTAAATATTTGGGAGGCAATCATGTCTACGATTGCACATTATTTCAAACTTGACGAACTCAACACAAGTGTTCGGACCGAGTTTATTGCTGGTTTAACTACTTTTGCGTCGATGGCTTACATCTTATTTGTTAACCCTACTGTTTTGGGTGCAGCAGGTATGGACAAAGGCGCTGTTTTCACAGCGACAGCAATTGCTTCAGCTGTCGCAACTATCTTCATGGGTGTCGTTGCACTCTACCCTATTGCTATTGCCCCAGGGCTTGGTGTGAATGCTTTCTTCGCTTATTCTGTTGTTATTGGCATGGGCGTAAAATGGGAAACTGCTATGGCTGGTGTGTTTGTAGCCGCATTGATTTTCTTAGTTTTAACGTTTTTCAAAATTCGGGAGAAAATCATCAATATTATCCCACAAAATCTAAAACTCGCTATTGCTTCGGGAATCGGGCTATTCATTGCTTTTATCGGATTGCATGATGCGGGGCTGATTGTAGCTAACAAAGACACCATGGTATCTTTGGGACATCTGTCATCACCTACATCACTATTATCAATTTTTGGAATTATTGTTACTTTCATATTGATGAGTCGTAAAACACCGGCTGCCATATTCATTGGTATGATTTTAACATCACTTGCTGGTATTCTAACCGGTCTAATCAAATTACCATCTGCCATTATTTCACCTGCTCCCTCACTTGCACCTACATTTGGTGCTGGCGTTATGCATGTTGGTGATATTAATTCTCTGCAACTAGTCACAGTTGTTATTACCTTCTTGATTGTTACTTTTTTTGACACAGCTGGTACAATGATTGGCTTGGCCACACAAGCTGGCTTCATGAAAAACAATGAAATGCCACGTGCTGGCCGTGCCTTAATGGCTGATGCGGTTGGTATGACAGTAGGTGCCGTTATTGGTACTTCACCTACTTCTGCTTATGTTGAATCGTCATCTGGTATTGCAGTTGGTGGTCGCTCAGGATTAACTTCCGTGTTCACTGGAATATTTTTCTTGTTTGCTCTGCTCTTCTCACCACTTTTATCTGTTGTTACTTCACAGGTGACAGCACCAGCGTTAGTAGTAGTTGGCGTCTTAATGGCCAAAAACTTACGCTTAATTGATTGGGAAGATTTGGCTATCGCAGCACCAGCATTTTTGATTGTTATTGGTATGCCCCTAACCTATTCTATATCAGATGGTATCGCGCTTGGTTTCATCTTATATCCAATCACAATGATTGCAACTGGTCGTATTAAGAAAGTACATCCTCTGATGTATGTATTAGCGATTATGTTCATTGCATTCTTAATGATCATTGCGCATTAGAAACACAAAAAAAAGACGTCGCTTAAATTGCGCGTCTTTTTTATTTTGTTAATTTAAAATTCTTGACGTAAATCACGAGCATTTGCAAGAGCAGTTTCAGTAATATTGTCACCAGATAACATCATAGCAATTGCGTGAACTCGACCATCTTCATCCAATGGTGCTACTTGAGTGAGTGTACGATCATTTTCAGTTAACTTTGAGATCAAATAATGATGAGTTGCGGCAGCTGCAACTTGTGGTAAATGCGTAATTGCTAAAACTTGTGAATCAGTTGAAATTGTGAGCATTTTTTTTGCTATTGCCTGAGCCACACGACCGGAAACACCTGTATCCGCTTCATCAAAAACAATTGAAATGATGTGCTGCTGCTTAGCAAATGTAGTTTTCAGTGCTAACATCAGGCGAGCAGCTTCTCCACCTGATGCGATCTTGACCAAGGGCGCCATTCCTTCTCCAACGTTAGTTTGGACATGAAATTCAACTTTATCAATTCCCGAGGAGATATAGCCTTCAACTGGATCAAAGTGTACAGCAAACTCGGCCCCATTCATTAATAAATCGTTCAATTGCTGATTAACATTCTTTTCCAAATTTCGGGCTACTTTTTGTCGGGCCTCACGTAATTTAATCGCTTTTTTTCTTAATAACTGGCGCATGTCATTTTGTTTGACCTGTAGTCGTTCAACATCATATTCATCATCATCTATAAGCGAAAGCTCTTTTTCGATTTTGGCTTGAAAATCTAAAACATCTGCAACCGATGTACCATACTTGCGTTCTAATGAGTGAATCAGCTGAAGCCGGTCATCAATACGAATTAGTTCTGCCTCATCATATGTTAATTCACTCAATTGTTCGTCAACATCACGGCCAACATCTTGGGCCGTGTAGTAAGCTTCGGAAATCGTTTTTGCTAGCTCAGCATATTGATCATCATATTCTGCAATATCTTGTAGTTGATGAACTGCTTCAGCGAGGGAGTCTATGGCTCCGCCTTGCTCGCCGCTTAGTGTTGTCTGCGTTAACTGAAGTCGATCAGCAATTTTTTTGAAATTACGTAACTTGTCACGTGCATCTAATAAATCATTTTCTTCATTTGGCTGTAAATTGGCTTCCTGCAGTTCTTCTTGTTGGAATTTTAAAAGATCTAAACGTTGTGTGATTTCTTGTTGTGACGTTTGAATATTTCTAATGCGAGTGGTGATAGAACGAAATTTTTGAAAAAGTTCTTGGTAATCATTTCGAAATTGCGTAATTTTTTCATCACCAAAAGCATCCAATAACGGTAAATGTTCCTCTGGATTCAGTAATTGCTGTGCATCATTTTGTCCTTGGATATCAACTAAGTAACGACCAATAGCCGCTAAAGTTTTCAAATTGACAAGAACACCATTGATTCGAATAATACTCCGCCCATTTTGGTTTAATTCACGATAAATAATAAGTTCATTATCATCGCCTGCTACACCACTTCGAGCAATTAGATCTCTTAGCTTTTGATTATCCGGAACACTGAAAACTGCCTGTAAAACAGCTTTTTTACTGCCATGACGAACCATTTCAGAGTTCGCACGACCACCAGTTAACATAAAAAGTGCATCAATAATAATTGATTTCCCAGCACCTGTTTCACCGGTTAAAACACTCATGCCTTCTTCAAACTGAAGATCCACTTTTTCAATAATCGCAAAATTTTCTATAATTAGATTTTCTAACATAAGTAACTCCATCAACGTAGTACATGCTATACGTTGTTATTTTTCAAGTAACTTTTGAATAATGTTAATCACTTTTGCCGTAGGAATACCATCTTTTAATAATACGAGAACCGAACCATCATCGCTTATGGTCGCAAATATTTCCGGTAGCTGCACTTGCTCAATCAGGTTTGATACCAATTGACCATTTCCAGGTTGAACTTTGATCATAATCATTCCACGCTGCGCACGCAAACTCAAAAATGATTGCTGTAGCGCTCGACGTAATCGCTGTAAATATGGCCTGTCATCGGATTTTGGTAAATGATACAAAAAGCCATCGTGGGAATTTGGAACTTTAATTAATCCCAACTCATTAATATCACGCGATATTGTAGCTTGGGTAACCTTTTCGCCAATCTTTTCAAAATACGCAACAATATCTTCCTGACGACCCACTGGATGCTCTTTAATGAGCGACAACAAGGCTTTTTGGCGATCTTTTTTATTCATGATCATTCTCCTTATGATTGAGTTGCTCATAAGTGCGTTCAAGTAACCTGTCAATATTAATATGTTCGCTGATTTCGGCTTGATTTGATCGTTTCAGTACTGCTAAGAACTCAATATTACCTTGTCCCCCTTTAATTGGCGAGTAGGTTAAGTCCGTAATGCTAAAACCATCAGTAACCATCATTTGTGTTACTTTTTGTAAAACTTGTTTATGAACAGCTGTATCTTTGATAATACCGTTCTTACCAACATTTTCACGTCCAGCTTCAAACTGTGGTTTAATTAAGGCCACAACATTACCACTCATAGTAATAATGTTGGCTAGTGCTGGTAAAATAAGTCCCAAAGAAATAAATGAAACATCAATTGTAGCAAATTCTGGTTGTCCGTATTTAAAATCAGCTAATTTTGAATAACGAAAGTTTGTATTTTCCATAACTTTCACACGATCATCGTTTCGTAACTTCCAAGCTAGTTGATTGGTACCCACATCTAGTGCATAAACAAGTTTGGCACCATTTTGAAGTGAAACATCAGTAAAACCGCCCGTGGAAGAACCAATGTCTAACACCGTTTTATTTTCAACGGTAATATCAAAATCATTCAATGCTTTTTCTAACTTCAATCCCCCACGGGAAACATATTTTAGCTGTTCACCTTTGAAATGTAGTTCCGTTGTCACGGGAATTTTTTCACCCGCTTTATCTAAACGTTCTTCGTTATTGCCAAGAATCTGACCAGCCATCACAGCACGTTTTGCTTGCTCACGTGACTGAAACAATCCTTGTTGGACCAGCAATACATCAACACGTTCTTTTTCAATGCTCATTTTTTATCTCCAATTAAACTAACAAAATCATCCAGCAAACGTCGATCAAATTGTTGATCTTGTTCAACAGTATTAGCTAATATTTCTTGTGTTGAGAAGAGGTATTGGTCAAGCACACTTTGTGCCTCTTTAACACCCACTATATGTGGCAATGAGTTCACATCTTCTAATTGATCTTGCTGATAATCATCTAAATCATCTTGAATTTGAAAGGCCAATCCGAATTTTTCACCAAAATCATACATTGCCTTCTTCGGATCAAAATGATTATCCTCAACATTGACATTTTGATGGGTCAATATTGCGCCCAACGTTGTTGTATATCTTATCAATGCTGCAGTCTTCATGCTATAAACATCATTTAACAACCAATTTGTACTAGCATTTTGTTCTTCAGTGTGATTATCCATATCATGGAGTTGCCCTAAAACCATTCCTGATCCACCTGCTTCGCGAGCTAAGTTTTGAGTAATTAATAATAGCTCTTCAGTTGGAAGACAATCCTCAACACTGCATGAACTATTGGCAGTCGCTATGACTCCAAAGGCACCAGTTAATAACGCATCGCCGACTAAAATAGCATTGGCTTCACCATATAATGCATGAACGCTGGGTTTGCCACGTCGAAACATATCATTATCCATTGCCGGCAAATCATCATGAACAAGGGAATATGAATGAACCCATTCAATTGCCGTTGCTACTTTCAATATACTTGGTGTGATAGATTCTCCAAAACTTGTAACAACTGCTAACGTCAGCAATGGTCGGAGCCTTTTGCCACCATTCAAAACTGCATACTTCATCATAGCAACTAAATCAGCATCTGGGGAAGCCATTGATAAATCATTTTCCAATTGTTGATTAATTTTTGGAAGCCATTCTTTTTGGAAACTTTTTAAATCAATCATTAGTTAATTCCAAATCTGATAATTCATCATCATTATCTATAACCTTTGCCAATGTATCTTCAGCATCCTTCAATGTCTTTTGTAAATCTTTGACCAAACCAACACCGGTTTGAAAATCAGCCAAAGCGGTTTCCAAGGGACGATCACCCTTTTCTAGCTGACTCACGATACTTTCTAATTGTTGTAACTTATCTTCAAATGTGGGTTGTTCACTCATGCTGTACTCCTGTTATTTTTGCCGTGGCATGCCCATCAGAAAAGCGCATGTCAATTTCATCATTAATCGTAATATTTGTTATGCTACGAACTACTTTATTGTCATGCTCAACAATTGCATAACCACTGGATAATATTTTCAAAGGGCTTACTAAGTCTAATTTAGTACTTAATAATTGTAATCTTTCTTGTACAGGTTGCAATAAACTACGTTGTAACTGCTGCTGTCGTTGCAATATTGCCGCTAATTTGTGTTCTTCATTAATTACTTTTTGTTTTGTTAGCTGTTGCAATGCATGCGATAACTGATCTATTCGTTGATTATACCCCGTGTATAACCGATCCGGTTGCTGAAAAATAACATGCGTTGCAACTCGATTTAATCGTTGTTGCCTCATGTCAATCATCTGTTTAATCCGTGATATTTGCCGTAAATGTAATTCTTGCAAACGGGTGGTCAATTGTTGTAATGTTACCGGTGTCGCTAGTTCAGCTGCAGCCGTTGGCGTAGCTGCACGTCGATCAGAAACAAAATCTACTAAGGTATTATCTGTCTCATGTCCAACTGAACTAATCACCGGTGTCTTCATACTAGCAACAGTTCGCGCCAATTTTTCATCATTAAAAGCCCACAAATCTTCAATGGAACCACCGCCACGTCCAACAATTAACGTGTCAAAATCCATATTATCAATACGTTGGAGCTGCCGAATAATTGTTGGCGCTGCCTTTTCGCCCTGCACTACTGCTGGAAATAAAATAACCTGAGCACTTGGAAAACGTCGTTGCACCGTACGAGCAATATCTTCAATAACTGCCCCAGTTGGTGAAGTAACTACCGCTATTTTTTTAGGAAATAGTGGTACTTGTTTTTTTGGCAAATCAAACAATCCTTCGGCCTGTAGTTTACGTTTTAGTTGTTCATAAGCTAAAAATAGTTCACCAACGCCGTCGGGAGTCATTGATTCCAAAATAATGGAATATGAGCCCCGTGGTTCATATATTTCCACCCGCCCAATCGCATTAATCTTCATCCCCTCTTCGGGCTGAAATTTAATACGCCGTTCATAGCCAAACATTGATGCATTAATCACGGCATTGCTTTCACTATCCTTAATAGAAAAATATAAATGTGGCCCGCGACGACGACCCATATTAGAAATTTCACCGGTAACATAGACTTTGGCTAAATACGGATCAGCATCAAATTTTCTTTTTAAATAAGCAGTTAATGCACTGACCGTTAAATATTGATTTCGTTCTTTTTCCATTTTTCCTTTAAGCCTACTTAATTCAATAACATGTAAATTCTACTACAATTATACATTAAAATCTGCATAAAAAAACAACTAACCTAAGTTAGTTGTTAGTTTGGCGTGCCAGATTCGCTCTGGCTGGCGGCTATTGATTGTCACATCAATAGCAAAGTCGCGTCACTACAGTGCAAGCACTGTTAGTCAAGTGAGATGAGCGAGTTCCACAACAACACTCATCACCTACATCTATACGAGACTTGTGATTAAACACAGTAGGCCGCAATCAGCGCTAATTTTTCAAGCGCTTCGACTCATCGCATACATCAATTATATCAATAAATTATAAAATAGTCAAAAAATATTCTATTTATTTCAGTATAACCAAACAAGTAGTTTCGTTTACACACACGAGCAAAATCGTTATAATTATAACCATGATAAAATTAACAAAGCTTGAAAAAAACTACATTGACCGCATTGCTAACCCCACTAAAACAGCCTTAGAGGATTTAATTGTGCCTATGTCTGATTTAAATGATAAGGCTAAACTAGCTCAATATACTATCGACACCTACAACTTAGGGGAACTAAATAATGTCAAAACCACGGTTTCAAAACACATATTAGACTTTACCTGTCTAGACGATAATAAACTCTTACATGTAACTGGTTATATTGAGGCAGACTGAGGGCAGTTGCTTATTCTTCGACACCCACATCTTCCTTTTCCGCTTGTTTTTGTTCATTAACAATATGTTCAAGTTGTTCATTAAACCATGTGGAAATTTTAGCCTTCACACTCTCAGAATCATCTACGTATGTGGCAACAGAGCTTGCTAATGATATTTTCAAATGGGATTGACTCTCAAATTCATTTTCAGCAATCATATACAGATTGACATCTAATGCGTCTTTTTCTTGCCAAACCAGTTTTCGTAATTGGTTTTGATAGCGCAAGGGTAAATTAATGACATTGGTTTCAACACTTAATGTCGTCCCCGTGGACTCTACTCCGCCATTAATCTGCAACTCAATATGTATAAAGTTTTCATTTTCAATATGTGAATCAATTTCTGAAAAAAGCGCATCAAGCGGAATTGTTTCGTCATCAGCTACGTCTATTCTCTTTGTATAGAATGTTTCATTTTCGATATTGACTAATGCACGTTCACCTGTAATTTGCATCAAAAATCCCCTTTTATTTTCGTAATAATAATTTTTCTCAAAGTTTCTTTCTATTATAAACATAATTAACAACAAATACCAAAATAAAAAGAGCTCAAATGAACTCTTTTTTATTTAAAATTTATGTGGCATGTGATGCCAGAAATCTTCTTTATTTGTCTGACGTGTACGAGCAATCCCCATTGCATGTTCTGGTATGTCATTTGTAATTGTTGACCCAGCAGCAGTAATTGATTCTTGAGCAATGTTAACCGGTGCAACGATTTTGGTATTTGAGCCAATAAACGCGCGATCTCCGACAGTTGAATTAAACTTATTCACCCCATCGTAATTAACAAATATCGTACCTGCTCCAATATTAACATCTTGACCAATAGTGGCATTACCTATGTAAGTGAGATGTCCTGATTTGGTGTCTTTACCCAATTTAGCATTCTTGACTTCGACGAAATTACCAATATGAACATTATCTTCTAAATGAGCAGCCGGTCGCAAATGTGCATATGGACCCACTGTGGTACCATTTTGCAGGATAGCATCTTCAATGTGCGATGATGTAATCACATTATTGTCACCAAGCACACTATTTACGATTCGTGATCCTTGTGTAATAGTATTATTTACGCCGATGGTCGTCTTGCCTAAAATAGTTACGCCACCCTCAATTAAGGTATCGGGCCCAATGTTAACCGTTGAATCAATATATGTATTCGCTGGATCTAACAGTTCAACGCCATCAACCATTAATTGATGATTAATTCTTTCGTGCATGACGCGGTTAGCTGTTGCCAATGCTACTCGATCATTAACTCCTAATGACTCTGTAAAGTCTTGGAGTGTGTGCGCACCAATCTGTTCTCCTGAGCGTCGCAAAATGTTAAGCGTGTCAGGTAAATAGTATTCGCCTTGCGCATTATTATTTTGTACTTTTGCTAGTGATTCAAATAATAAACGGTTATTGAATACATATACGCCAGTATTAATTTCTTTAATACGACGTTCTGTAATACTAGCATCTTTTTGTTCAATAATTTTCTGAACTGTCTCATCTTCTCCGCGGACAATGCGGCCGTACCCAGTAGGATCATTGGCAATGGCAGTTAGTACAGTCACAGCGTTATTTGAACGTTCATGCTCTGCAATGAAACCTTGTAAGGTTTCTGAACGAAACATTGGCGTGTCACCAGACATAATTAGGGTGACACCATCGCTGTCTTTAAGTTCTGCCTCAGCTTGACGCACAGCATGACCAGTACCAAGTTGTTGAGATTGCAGTACAAATGAACTACGATTACCGACATGTTCTTGGACACGTTCAGCACCAACTCCAATAACAGTGATTAACTTATCCGTCTTAAGTGGTTCGACAGCATCTAGTACCCAGTCAATCATCGTTTGCCCAGCCACAGTATGCAATACTTTTGGAGTTGTTGACTTCATTCTTGAGCCATTTCCTGCTGCCAATATTAATACGTTTATATTGCTCATGTTTAATTAAGCCTCATGTTTAAATATTTCGTTCAAGTAATTACCCGGCGTAACCAAAATTGGATCACCATTTTTCAAGTTTGTGTCGACATGCAACAATGATGTGAAGTGATCAAGTAATCTGGTTGTTGAACGGCCTTCAGCAAATACTGCAGTGCCAACCACCGTACCATCAAATTCACCAACCAAGGTTTGCATCCCTTGAATTGTTCCGCCAGCTTTCATAAAGTCATCTACGACCAACACACGTGAACCTGTGCGCAGTGAACGACGAGACAATTCCATTTTTTCGACACGCTTTGATGATCCAGTCAAATAATTAACAGATACAGTCGGACCTTCGGTAACTTTCGCATCATCGCGAACAATTACAAATGGTACATTTAACTGATCAGCAACAGCTTGTGCCAACGGAACACCTTTAGTCGCTGCAGTCATGACAGCATCAATATCATCACGTATGTATTGTGTTGCAATTAAACGCCCAGCTTGTCGTAAAATATCAGGACGACCTAACAAATCAGATAGATAGACATAACCCCCAGGCAATACGCGCGTCTCATCATTTACTAACCGGCAAATATCGTCAATAAATTCTGCTGCTTCGGACTCAGTCATATAAGGAATAAAACGTGCCCCACCAGCAGCACCAGGTACCGTCTCCAATAAACCTGTACCACGTTCTTGGAATGTACGCTTGAGTATTGATAGATCCTCAGAAATTGATGACTTAGCCGATTCATACCTTTTGGAAAAATAAGATAAAGATATCAACTTGCGTGGGCGCTCAAGCATATAGCGCGCCATATCGACTAACCGGTCAGAACGACGTGTTTTCATGATGTGTGACGGACCAAAAAAGTTATTTTAGTCCGTTTCCTCCTAAACTTTTATTAATATTTACGACTAATTATACCATTTTTATTTTCTAATTGTTCGGAAACTAGGCATTTCGTTTGAATTGCCATATTGAAACAAGATAAATTATTACTTCTATAATAGCTATAAAAAAACTTGTTGGTAAATTTGTTAAATAAGCGATTGTCAAGCCAATCCACGTACCGAACAAAGCGAAGACAATGGCCATCCCCATAAGCTGCAACGTCGTTTTAGCATAATATTTTGCGCTCGCCGCGGGTAATGTTACCAACACAAAAATAAGTAAGGATCCTACCAATTGTGATGAAATACTAATCGATAATGCAATCATGATTAAAAAGGTATAGCGAACTGATTTTTGTTTCCATGTTTGAAGAAAAATACCTGCTTCGTCAAATGCTAATTGACGCAAGGAGCGGTAATTGAATAGTAGCGTAACTAATACAATTAAGGCTAAAATTATGAGCAAGTATAAGTCACGGTGGCTAATTCCAAGAACTGAACCAAATAGAATGCCAGTAGCAGCATTGGATGATGTATGACCTAGTGCTAAAAATAATATTCCCAAACCAATAGCCAACGCAGATACAGCACTTGTGACATTATCATGTTTCGTATACGTTGATTCCAAGGCGCCAATAGCTACTGAAGCAACAGAAGTTGCAATCATCATACCTAATAAAGCCGGCCAACCAATCCACAAACCAAAAGCTGCACCGGCAAAACCTATTTCACTCAAAGAGTGCGTTAAAAACGCATAATTTCGCGCCACAACAAATGTACCGATAACCCCGGCAACAATGCTGACAATCGTACCTGCTATGAAAGCATTTTGCATAAAATCATAACTAAACATGGCGCACCTCATCTTCTTTGTGCCTAGACGTCATATCCATCGTCAGTGTTTGCAGCTGGGTAGCATCCCCTTGTTGTACTTTACCATTTTCAAAAGAGAGATAGCCATCCGCAAAATCAGTGACCAGCTTGATTTCATGTGTAATAAATAGCACTGTCATATTTGTGGTTTGCTGTAAGGTACGGACATTTTCCAATAATTGCACTTTGTGTTCATGATCCAAACTAGCAGTAGACTCATCTAGAATTAACAAATCTGGATTTTTTACTAAGGCTTGAGCTACAAATGCGCGCTGTTTTTGTCCCCCCGATGCTAGTCCCAATCGTTGATCACGCATTTGATTTAAGTCCATACGCTTTAAAGCTTGAGTTATTAACTGTTTTTCCTCTTTAGTAAGCCATAAGCGGCTACCATGATTGAAATTCAGTCCGACAAATTCAGCTATACTTAAAGGATAATCACGAGAAATATCTCTGAATTGTGGGACATATCCAATACGATTCGTCGCTACCGTTAATGTACCTTCTGTTTGTTTATTTTGTCCAGTGAGTGCTTTAATGAAACTTGTTTTACCGGCACCATTTTCTCCTAAAACAGCCAGAAACTGTCCAGCTAATACTCCAATGTTGATATGCGATAAAATAACTTTTTCCCCATACCGAACCATGAAATCTTTCGTGCTAATGATTGTATTCATTTATCTAATGCCTTTTGAATTTTTTTGAGTTGCGTTAATTGCCAAGTCCAAATTTTCGTGCTGTCAGGCGTAAATTGACTAAACGTGACGACAGGGATGTCATCTTTTTTTGCCATAGTCACAAGTTTTTGTTTATTTTCAGTTGTGTCCTGTGACGTTGTAAAAATAAACTGAATTTTTTTATCAGCTAATTTACTCTCAAGATCTGACATTTGCTTATCCGTTAATTTAGATACATCATCTGTTTCAGCAGCGTATCCCAATTGTGTCATAAGCAAATGCTGTGAGTTGTTCGTAGCGACATACCGAATATCTTTTATTTTTTTTAGGGTTGTGTAAAGCGTCGTCAAGTCGCTTGTTTTTTCCACAAATTGCTTATTGTTTTCGACATAAGTATCACGATTTCTTGGATCCATGTCACTCAAATAATTCACGATTTGTTGTGCCATTACTACTGTTGTATTTGGGCTTAAATAATACTTCTGTGTTGACGAGTCTGTATGAATATAGTCACTCGCAATTACTAACTTAGGGCTACTATGTAACTTTTGAGCTTCTGTTAACAGCGCACTCGTGTGATCATCTGTCAAAAGTAGTTCAGACTTTTTAAATTTTGTTTTCTGTTGTGCTGTTTTGAGATTGCCCGACATGAGGCTGACACGCCCTTTTTTGCCGGCAATAGCTTTTGCAATTTGTTGATAGGCTGGATTATCTGTCGTAATTTTCACAGCAGTATCCTGTGCTTCAGTTGTGTCGCCAACCATTTTAGCACACACTAAAAGAATCCCAATAGGGATTAACATAATCGTTAAAATTGCATAAACGGATTGTTTATTCATGTCATTCGTTTCTAAAGTGGTATCTGTAATCGCTATAAAAAAAGCCCTTAAGCGGGCAACTCATCAGCGAATGTAATGTCAATATTCTTTGTTAAAATATCTGTATAACTATATGAAGCATGTTCAAAATTAGCATCCTCATCTAATTCGACAACGAACAATGAAGGAAACGTTGAACGAAGAATTCCTGAGCGCTCCGTGATCTTCTTTCGTCCAGCTTGGGCAATAATCGTCACTTCTTGACCCACATGAGCGTCAATCTTTGTTTTAATATCTTGCAAACTACTTGGCATTTTTATACCACCTTTCGTGTAAAAGCTAGTTTAATTATACCATAAATAAGGAATGTTTGCAATTTTCTGCGAATATTAAAACATATTGTCGAATAATTATTCGTTTATTGTGTTAAATTTTGATCACGTAATGCCAAATATAATTGCGTAAATTGTTCCAAATTCAGTCGTTCAGCACGGATTGCTGGATCAATTTGCGCTGATTTCAAAGCAACTGTTAATTGTTCTTTTGTTCCTGCATCTTTACCATATGTTTGTAACATATTATTCCATAAACTTTTGCGACGGTGTGAAAAACTTCCTTTGATTACACCAAATAGTTTGCCAACATTATCGACGACAGTGGTTGGTTTTAGTGGGGTTAATTTAACCACTGCACTATCAACATTAGGTGATGGGTTAAAGGAACTCGCTGGTACTTTGATTGCTAATGTTGCTTGTGCAAAGTATTGGATGGTTAACGTTAGTACGCCATAACTTTTCGTTCCGACTGCCGCATTTAATCGGTCAGCTACCTCGCGTTGCATCATAACTACGATATTATCCCAATTGATATTAGACCGGAGAAGCTGAATGAGAATAGGTGTGGTAATATAATATGGTAAATTGGCGACAATTTTTACATGAGCGTTGTCACCGAACTCTTCGCTAATGACTTTTGCCAAATCAACCTTTAACACATCATTTTCGATTACTTTAACATTATCATAAGGCTTTAAAGTGTCAGCTAAAACTTCAACCATTTGCGAATCAATTTCAAAAGCTAACACCTTTTTAGCTGAGCGAGCTAACTGCTCAGTTAAAGCACCAATTCCTGGACCGATTTCAATAACATAATCCTCTGCAGTAATTTCGGCTGCTTCGACAATATTATGTAGTACATTTAAATCTGTCAAAAAGTTTTGACCAAATTTTTTCTTAGCTCGTAAGCCATATTCATTTAAAATAGCCTGTGTTCTCGTTGGATTGGCTATGTCAATTGTCTGTGCCATTTTAATATTTTCCTTTAAGTACATCTTCCACTTGCGCACGTCGAATACCAAATGCTTGCAATCGTTTCAACAATTGTTTTCCGTTTGCATAACCAATATGCAACTGTTCACCAACAAATGCCCGCTTAACACGCGCTTCTGGCCCACTTAGTAGTCCTAAATCTAGAAGAAATGAACGATCAATATCTGAAGTTATTCCAATTGCGTGCACTGGTGTAATAACGTTGGCCAATGCATTTCGCAACGTATCTGGCGTTGCGTGTTCAACCCCCAATGATTTATGCGGATTATCTTTTGTTGCACGTGCTTCTGCCTGCGTCAAGTAGGCTTGTTTAGCTGTGGGTACTGCTTCTGTAACCATATGACGAATACGCTGACCATTAAAGTCTGGGTCAGTTAAAATAATTATTCCTCGCGTTTTAGCTGCTAATTTAGCTCGCTCAATCGCATCTTCATTAACCGCACTACCACCAGTTTCAATAGTATCCGCAATAACTGCACGCGCAAGATTTTGCGTATCTGATCGTCCTTCAACAACAATCATTTCGTTAATTTTAGGCAACTCATTCATGATTTAAAAATAAACGATGTGCATTGCCGCGTGTCACATCTGATAAGTCTTTAGCTGACATCTCTAATGTTTCAGCCAGGCTATCGATGACAAACTTAACTAACGCCGGCTCATTCGTTTTACCACGATAAGGTGTAGGTGCCAAATAAGGAGCGTCCGTCTCAACCAAGAGACGATCTAGAGGAATTGTTTTTGCTGCCTCACGAACTTCTTCGGCTTTCTTAAAACTTACAACACCACTAAAAGAAATGTGCATTCCTAGATCAATAAATGCCTTAGCCTGCTCTGGTGTGCCAGAAAAACTGTGCATCACACCCTTTTTAACACCTGAATCTTTTAGTATTTTATAAACATCTTCAAAAGCATCACGATTATGAATAATGACGGGTAAATCAAATTTTTTAGCTAACTCAAGATGCTTTTTAAATGCTGCAATTTGGACATCGTGAGCTGTTGTTTCCCAATAATAATCCAACCCCGTCTCACCGACCCCAACAACCTTTGGCTGTTGTAGTTGCTGTTCCAATGTGATAAACGCCTGATCATCAAAATCCTTTGTATCCTCAGGTTGAAAACCAAGAACTGCATAAATATTATCATGGTTATTTGAAATTTCTAATGCACGTTCATTACTTTGTGCATTGTATCCCACCACATTCATTTCCATTACACGAAACTCATTAGCTCGTCCAATATACGCTGGCACGTCATGAAATAATTGGTCATCGTTCAAATGCGTATGGGTATCATAACTATCTGTTGGTGTTTTCGTTGGATCATATATCGCCATTTTAGTCTCCAGTAATAAATTATTCTTTGTTTAGTATATCATGATAAGTACATTACTAATAATACACACGTTTAAAATGAAAAAACCGCTACTTAAGCGGTTTTTTCATCACGTGCAAAATGTTTTAAAACACCGTTAACAAACTTACGATCATCTTCATCAGCAAAAGTTTTTGCTAATTCAATAGCTTCATCGATGGCAACTTTGTATGGGGTTGCTTCGACAGCAGTTAATTCGTAAATTGCTAACCGTAAAATAACTAAATCAGCTTTGTTGATACGGTTAATCGCCCAACCTTCAGCTAAATGTGATGAAATTTTTTCATCCAAATCTGCCTTGGAACCTAAAACACCATTAACTAATCGTGGCAAATAGTCATCAAATTGTTTGCCATTTAGCACAATTTCGTATAAATCATCAATTTTATTACTCTGTGGATCTTTTTCTAATGCAAAAAGAACTTGAAATGCAGCTTGTCGTGACTCATGTCGCGTTAAGTTTGCCATTAATTAGCTACCTCATTCTCACCAAATAAATTATCAGGATCAATCGTATGATCCGGCTTTTCCGGTATAATTCCGCTAACGTGCACATTAACACGCGCTACCTCTAAATCTGTCATTGACGAAACTTGAGACTTAATTGCATTTTGAATGTTTAAAGCTATTTTTGGTACTGGAACACCATATTGCAAGAAAACATACGCTTCAATCACTAAGCCATCAATTGTTTGCTGCAATTCAACGCCCTTTCCGCGGGCAGTTGATCCAAACACACTGGCAAATCGGTCTGATAATTTACCTCTCATTGAGTAAACACCAGACACTTCTTGTGCCGCGATTTGTGCAATGACTTCAATCACTTCTGGCGTTACCTGCGTGGTTCCAGGTACTTCACTCTCAGTGATTAATAACAAATTCTTAGTAGTTGCTTTATTGTATTTAATTTCTTTGGCCATATTTGCTCCTCGAAAATAGTTTCTAAAATAAAAAGTTCCGCGGGGGAACTTTTTATGATAAACACGTTCACTACCGCTCAAATGTTACTTGTAACTAGGCAACAATCGTGCATTTACCTTAATTAGGCGCGACCTTTGTACGAACCATCTTCAGTGTTAATAATAATGGTTTCACCCTCATTAACAAAGTCAGGTACAGTAATAGTAGCACCAGTTTCAACCGTTGCTGGCTTTCCTGAACCAGTTGCTGTTGCACCTTTGATACCTGGTTGCGTTTCTGTCACCTTCATTTGAACAGTTGATGGTAGTTCTGCACCAAGCACTTCATTACCAAACATGGTAATTTTAACTTCCATACCTTCAAGCAAAAACTTCAAAGCATTTTTTAAATATTCATCAGGAATGTTGATTTGATCATAACTTTCAACATCCATAAATACACGGCCATCATTTTCAGCATATAGGTAAGACATTGGTCGTGTTGTGATATCAGCTTGTTCAAACTTATCTCCAGGACGGAAAGTAACTTCATTAACCGCACCAGTTCGTAAATTCTTCAATTTTGAACGAACAAACGCACCACCTTTACCAGGCTTAACGTGTTGGAAATCCAAAACACGCCAAATTGAGTTTGAGTATTCAATAGTCAAACCTGTCTTTAAGTCATTCATGCCGATTGCCATGATTAGTATCCTCTTTATCCGATAATATAGTTTATTATAACAGAAATCCGTAATTTATGCAGACTTCAAACAAGTTAATATTCTATCACAAATCCTGATTAGGTTCAATGTTTTTTTTGTTTAACTCCGGTTGGACAATTAAGTTTTGGAAGCGTTTCAGTGTTTTAAGAAAGGATTTGCCTTCTTCTACACCAAAAATATCCAACCATTTATGAAAACGCTGTTGCACTTTCATCGTCATCTGTTTTTCAACATCCTTCCCTTCTGACGTCAAAACTAGTAGCACACGGCGATGGTCTTTTTCATCAGGCATATGTTTTAAGTAGCCACAATCAAATAATGGTTTTAATTGGCGAGCAACAGCTCCTTTGGTTACACCACGATCTTTAGCTATTTTGGTCATCGTTAGTGGCTCATCACTATCCGCAACAGCGGCCATAATAAGCCACTGCTCAAAAGAAGCACCATATTCGCTCGTTGGTTGCGAAATTAGTTTTTCAAGATTCTTTAATGCCGACATATATACATTAATAGATTCATTCAATAATTCTGAGTTTTGCATATATCAACCTTCAAAATTTTCTAAATACTCGAACATTGCATCAATTGAATCAAACATTTGAATACATCTCATATCATGCTCACTTACAAAACCATCTTCGTAAACTTCATTTAACCATGCCCAAAATTTATCATAGAAACCGTTAACATTAAAAAGTGCCAACGGTTTATCGTGTAAATGAATTTTTGACCAACTGATAACTTGTGCTATCTCCTCTAAGGTTCCAAAACCACCTGGTAGCACAATAAAAACATCAGAATTATCCATTAATAGTTGCTTACGATCTGTCATCGTGTTCACTTCTATTAACTGCGTAATTTCTGAAGCCTCAAATGCCTCCTCAGCAAGATTACGAGGTGAAATCCCTAGAACTGAACCACCGGATTCCATGGCACTTCGGGCGGTGGCACCCATTAAGCCATCCTTCCCTGCGCCAAAAACCAACTTGATTTTTTTCAGAGCAATTCTTTTACCAAGTTCTTCTGCTGCCTGTATGTACTGTGGGTCATTACCTGATTGTGATCCCATAAAAACGCCAATAGATGATATTTTCATATGTTTATCCCTAATAATAATTTATCAATTATTGCTTTATTAATCAAGCAAGTGGTTGAAATCTTAGTTTATGTGGTAAACTAGAAAATAAGGTTTTGTTCGTGACAAATTACTATACTATATTAATGGAGGCATTTATGATTTATAAAATTTACTACCAAGAACACCCTGAGCGCAATCCAAAGCGTGAAACAACAATTTCAATGTACATTGAGGCCGAAAGTTTGCCACAAGCACGTGAGATTGTTGAGGAAAACACAGAATACAATGTGGAGTTTATCGAAGAATTATCTGATAAGGCTGTGACTTATGAAAAAGCCAATCCCAACTTCGAAGTTACAACATTCTAATGACATATTCTGTAGATATCAAACCTAACGAAGTCGCAGTTTATGCGCTAGGCGGTTTAGGCGAGATTGGTAAGAACACGTATGGTATCGAGTATCAAAATGAAATTATCGTCGTCGACGCGGGCATTAAGTTCCCAGAAGACGAATTGCTCGGTATTGATTACGTTATTCCTGACTATACTTATTTAGTTGATAATATCGATCGCGTTAAAGCACTGGTTATCACCCACGGACACGAAGACCATATCGGTGCAATCGCCTACTTTTTGCAAGCTGTTAATGTTCCAGTTTACGCTGGCCCATTAGCAATGGCATTAATTAAGAACAAACTCGAAGAAAAACAGATGCTTAATCGCGTCGAACTTCATGAAATTACTGATGGCTCAGTACTGGAATTTGATCAGTTAAGTGTCGAGTTTTTCCGTACCACTCACTCTATACCTGACGTATTTGGTGTAGCTGTACACACACCAGTTGGGACTATTGTAGAAACTGGTGATTTTAAGTTTGATCTGACACCAACTACTAAGCAGCCACCTAACCTTTGGTCAATGGCACGTATTGGCGAAAATGGTGTATTACTCATGATGAGTGATTCAACCAATGCTGAACGCCCTGAATGGACGAAGTCAGAAGCATGGGTAGCAAAATCTGTTAACCATATATTTGATAAAATTCAACATGGACGTATTATATTTGCAACGTTTGCTTCTAATATGAACCGTGTTCGCATGGCTACAGATGCAGCTATTGCACATGGGCGTAAAATTGCGGTATTTGGCCGTTCAATGGAATCAGCTGTTACTAATGGTCGTGCCTTGGGATATCTAAATATCCCTGATGATATGCTGGTCGAACAATCAGAAATCAAACATATTCCTGACGATGAATTACTTATTCTATCAACTGGTTCTCAAGGTGAACCGATGGCTGCCCTGGCACGAATTGCTGAAGGAACACATAAGCAAATTCGTTTGAAGCCAAAAGACAATGTTATTTTCTCCTCTTCACCAATTCCAGGTAATACAGCATCTGTAAACGCTGTTATTAATAAATTACAAGAAGGTGGCGCTAATGTCATCTATGGTAAAGTTAATAACATCCACACTTCTGGTCACGGTGGTCAAGAAGAAGAAAAGTTAATGATTGCTTTGTTGAAGCCTAAATTTTTCATGCCTGTTCACGGTGAATATCGTATGTTAAAAGTCCACGCTTCATTAGCACATGAGCTAGAAGTACCAGAAGACCATACTTTCATTTTAGAAAATGGTGATGTCTTGGCTCTGGATGGTGAAAATGCACGCGTTGCTGGACATTTCCCTGGCGATGACACATACATTGACGGATCAGGAATCGGTGATATCGGTTCAGTTGTGTTACATGATCGTCAAAAGCTGTCACAAGATGGCTTAGTTGTTGTTACTGCAACAATCGATTTGAAAAAGAAAGAAATTTTATCTGGACCAGATATTTTATCACGTGGTTTTGTCTATATGCGTGAATCTGGCGATTTGATTAATGAAGGTCGACGTGTCATTTTCAGCACAATGCGCCGCGTTATGAATAGTTCAAACAATAGCGAGTCAGATATTCGTCAAGCTGTTATTGATGACTTGTCTCGTTTCCTATTCAAAGAAACAGCTCGCAAACCAATGATTATGCCAATGCTAATTTTGGTTTAAGTAAAAAAACATCTAGAAAATAATCTAGGTGTTTTTTTATTTCACAAATTATTACTAATTCACATTACTTTGATTCAAAGTCCAGCGTGATTCCGGTGTCGTTGGTAAAATCATTAAAATAAAGAACCAAATATTTCCGATAATCGGAATCAAATCAATAAATATCCAACCAGCACTTCGATTTGTATCGTGCAGACGGCGTGCTTTCAAAGTAAAAGTAGCAATCCACACAATTATCATGACGATTCTTGTTGTCAAATTAGTAGACAAGTCACCAACAGTGTAGATATCTTCAATTGAATGACCTTGCATATTTTCCAAGATGCTAACTAATATTCCACCCAAAAAATAATTGACAATTAACGGTACCCAGTACTGTGTCCTTGTTGCCGTTGCATGCCAAGAAAACATTTTTGTCCAAAATTCACGATAAGCATTAATCATATGATTTCCCCCTTTTCTCTCATCATCAATCAATGATAACACTCTTTTTGGAAAAAGTTAATTTAGAGAATCAAGCTAGAATATGTTGACAATATAAAAAGCAGCTTACTCTCAAACAACAATTTCCAAAGCTTACACTGGGTAAATTATTATTTTCTCATCTAAGCATCTGCTGAAATAGAGCTATCAGGCACCATCAACATTTCTAGCCTAAACGCTGAGTAAACTGCTCCTGGATTGAAAGAAACCCATTCCCGTTATCGTTAAGGATAACTTCAACAACTCGCATTGTTATTAGGACTTCCTCCTAATCTATACACATAGTATAGCATATAAATGCTCCAATTGCAAACGCTTACATTTATGATATATAAACCACCTCAAATGACCAGAAAAGCCAACTCAACAAATTGTGAGTTGGCTTTTTACTAACTGCTCCACTTGGATTCGAACCAAGGACCTGCGCATTAACAGTGCGTTATTCTACCACTGAACTATGGAGCAATGAAATAAACAATGATTAAATTATAATGTATTAATTATTAGTTGTCAACATATTTTTCAGAAAAAAATATGTACTTTCATAATACAATTTTAATAATAAAAAAAGCCCCAACAGACAGGACTATATCGAGGAATTTAATTTCAATCGTCTGTTGGGGGTAGTAATGTTGTGAACAAACATTACTATTTTAGTATAGCCACTACTTTAACAATTATTCAAACAAATGTTAGGTTACTTATCAAGATGAATGTTTCTCAAAAATACTATGATTAATTTGTATCAGAAATTTATCCCCGCAATATTCGAACATTAGGGATCATTTAACTTAATTATTCGTAAAAAAGCTGACATTATTTCTGCTTGTCGTTTGTCAGTATGTTACAATATCATCAGTACAAATTAAGGAGCTATCATGACATCACGTAAAATCCCTTCAATCATGGGAACGCAACATCCAGATAATGCTAATGCGCCATTCTGGGAAAGTTCTCAGCAACCATTTATCAGTGCCTATCGAGAAACCGGTGAAGCATTTGAAAACTTTAATGAATTAAATGTCGATGAGTATATGTGGGATTGGGAAGGTAAACATGCTGATGCAGCTGTCATTGATCGCTTGTTTAGCACAGAGTATGATTATTTCAAAGATCATCAAATCGGTCGTGACAAGTTTTTAACTTTCCGTTTCCCTAATATTTGGGAAGAAAAAGGCTACAACTTAATGCAAGCGATGACCGCCTTCTTAAGTTCTGAAGACTTCGCCCATGATCTTGGATTCTCTCGACCATTATTTGAAGCTATTCTGCCAATGGCACAGCGTGCAGACCAAATTTTGAAAATGCAAGTTTTGTTTGAAAAATTAGCAAATTTCAAATCAGCAGAATTTACTCGCTCTGATAAAAACACACCCTATATTGAAATGATCCCTCTTTTTGAGGATTTTGAAACGCAATTACATGCACCTGAAATTTTAAAGGAGTATTTAAACCTCCACGAAGAACATTTTGGCTTCCGACCAAAATATATGCGTGTATTCTTAGCCGGATCGGATTCTGCTTTAACAGCTGGATTTATGAGTTCAATTACCGGTAACAAACTAGCAATTGCGCGACTTCATGAGTTTGCTGAAGAAGAAAACATTGAAATTTTCCCAATTTCAGGAACCGGATCAGCAATTTTCCGTGGTGGTTTATCTCCACACCGCATCGATCGCTACGTAACAGAATTTCCAGGGGTACGCACAGCAACTGTTCAATCAGCATTCCGTTACGACTTTCCTATTGAAGAAGTGCAAAAAGGCATCGCTGAATTAAAAGAAAAATTGCCGGTTGCAGAACCATTAAAAATTTCTCTTGATGATCAAAAGATTTTAACTGAGATAGCTGAAGAGTCCGCTAAGTTTTATTCTAATACGCTAGACAATTTGGTTCCTAGCATGCAAGCGATTTTCAAGGCGTTCCCAAAGCGTCGTGATCGCCGTCAACACGTTGGTGTTCTTGGATATTCACGTTCAGTTGATGGCATCGAATTACCAAGGGCCATTAACTTCACTGGCTCATTCTACTCAGTCGGTGTCCCACCAGAATTTATTGGTTTTGGGCGCGCATTGAAGCATT
Source organism: Leuconostoc sp. XM4 (assembly GCF_055698815.1). Lineage (NCBI taxonomy): Bacteria > Bacillati > Bacillota > Bacilli > Lactobacillales > Lactobacillaceae > Leuconostoc > Leuconostoc sp. XM4. The sequence continues at coordinate 1,663,590 of NZ_CP134507.1, forward strand.
TAGATGCTGATCATTTGAGCGTATTTGTTCGCTCATATCCTAGCATGAGCAAAGACTTTAATGAATTAGCACGCTTCGTTAATATGGATGCTTTGCAAATTCTAAAAACTCAAAATGCTGCTTGGGCCGAAGTTGAAGAAGATATTCTCATCATGCAACGTATTTTCAAGTTTGAAATTGGTCCTCAAACGCGCGAAGAACAACAACATGCTGAAATAGCACTTCAAGTAGTGCAATTTAAAGATGGTGCTCCAGTTGCCATTACAGCCCTTATTAACCGCATGGCACAATTACGACACTTCCTCGGATAAAAAGCCTAAACAGGCTTTTTTTATTTGCTCTCAGTTCGCCTTAACATTGAAATTTTGATACAATGATACTAATTTGTTTGAAAGCAAGAGTCAAAATATGCCAGATTTCCACATTATTAATATAGTACAAGATAAACACCAAGATATACAATCTGCAGATTTTGTCTCTCACGTGAAAAATTCACTAAAATTTGTTTCGTGGCATGAGGCTACATTTGACGCAGAAATAACTTTTATAGCAAAAAAACTGGCCAAAAACCTACCGGATGAATCATCAAATCATGTTATTTTAGTACTTGGCAACGACAACACCTTGAATGCAGTATTAAATGGACTACTTAGTGTCGAGCGCCAACATCAACTTCCTATTAGTTATATACCTTTGGATCTCCATACTAATTTCACACCCGCGCTCTATCTCAAAGATAAGACGAATATCTTACCTCAATTACAGCAAATTCATCATCCTAAATTTTTAAATATTGGCAAAATCTGTGGTGATATACCCAAACAGCAGACTAAATATTTTATTAGTAGTGTTGGCATTGGTTTTGATACTGCACTCACCGAATACAAGAAAAATAGTATTAAAAATACCAGTCCATTCAAACTTAACATATTAAAAAATCATTTTTTGACAACTAAAGCCTTCTTTAATCAGAAAAGTTTTCCTGTAACGATTAACGCTTGCTCGGAATATTTGCAACTACCAAACTCCTTCCTACTAACCTTAAAAAACAAAGCAACTGCAACATCTACTACTGGCAACCTGCCAGAAACTTCGATAGAAATTATTGTTCTTAGGAAAATGAAGATGATGCAATTTGTCACGGGTATTATTTTCAATCATAAATATTTAAGATCAAACATCATACATCACGTTAACCTATCCCCTGGAGATGCTATTCATGTTCACGATATTCAACCTGGACATATTGATGGCGGACTACTTGGAAATGGTAGTTTTTCATTTAATGTTGATCAACAGTCTTACCCATTTTGGATTTAAATTGCAAAATAAACCCACTAACCTAAGTTAGTGGGTTTATTTAATAGATTGAATCTTGATGAACGTTCAGCTTGCCCAATTACCGTCGTAATCACACGTTTTGAAACAAGATTTTGTCCAAATTCTAATACTAAATCATCTTTATAATATATTGCTGCAATTGCACTAACTAGGGTGGGTACAATGCTGTTAGAATGACCATGAATCAAAGATTTTTCAACTGCTTGCGTGTAACTATCACTATTCAACAAGCTCCAAATAACCGCCTCCAATGTTGGCGAAGCTTTACCATTTAATTCGATTTTATCAGCTGGTATATTTGAAAAATCAGGTAGATTGAGATCATAAAACGCAGTCAGTTCATTCACAAAAACTTGGTGGCGAGAATAATACTCAAATCCAAATGCTAATCCATTTTCTACGGCATCAGATATCAAATGCCCGTCCAATATTTGACTGACAATAAGGCTGAGCACCCCCACACTGACCAGAGCTCCCTCGTCATTGTGCGTTAAACCCGCTATTCTATGTAACATCAGCATGGCTGGTTCATCATTAATAAAAGAAACCCCTACTTGATGATATAAATAGAGAGATACTGGCAGCATACGTGATAGTATATTTTCACTATCAGCATCATCAGTACCAATTCCTGCTGCCAATATGTCTCTATTTTTAGTATAGTTTTCTAACGCCTGCTTGGTCACAACATCCACATCTTGAATTGTTCCCATTGGTGCATATTGGCGCTTTTTGTACCAGTTTTGCAGATGAATCATTACATCTGCTAACTGATAACCTCGTGATAAACTAGCGGTTGTTGTCAGTGCCAAGCTTGTCTGGGTACCCCATCTCAGCTCATGATCTGACTCACCTCGTAACAATTTTTCCTGTTCACGAACTGGCAAATAGGCAATACTTTCGCCTACAGCCATTCCTTTCAACAAAAATTGAATTGTCGATCCTTTTTTAACCATATTTCATTTTATCATGAATTAAAGTAAGTTTTTGATTTCTTTCACCTTATCTAATGATTCCCAAGGAAGATCGATATCCGTACGTCCGAAATGTCCGAATGCAGCTGTCTGCTTATAGATTGGACGACGCAAATTTAAGTTGTTAATAATAGCTAATGGTCTGAAGTCAAACAATTTAGTTATAATTTCATTGATTTTTTCTTCAGAAACTTTGGCTGTACCAAATGAATCAACATTCAGTGATACAGGGCGTGCAACACCAATTGCATATGATACTTGCAATTCCAACTTATCAGCGACCCCAGCCGCAACCATGTTTTTTGCAACATAACGAGCATAGTAAGCGGCAGAACGATCCACTTTTGTAGCGTCTTTACCTGAAAAGGCACCGCCACCATGATGGGCAGCACCACCATAAGTGTCCACAATAATTTTACGTCCTGTTAATCCTGAATCGGCTTGTGGCCCACCTAAAACAAATCTTCCAGATGGATTAATATAATAAATCGTGTCTTCGTCTACCAAATCTTGTGGTAATACTTCATCAATGACATGTTTACGAATATCAGCTCGCAATTGCTCTAGTGTGACTTCGTCATCATGTTGTGTTGAAAGGACCACAGCAGCGATGCGCTTAACTTTATCATTATCATCTAATTCAACTGTTACTTCACCTTTAGCATCTGGTCTTAGATATGGTAAAATTTCGTTTTCACGTGCATCACGAATCTTGCGCATTAAACGATGCGACAAAGCCAACGTCAATGGTAAATAACTGTCTGTTTCGTTAGTAGCATAGCCAAATACCATACCTTGATCACCAGCTCCAAGTTGGTCTGGATCATCTTCTGCATTATCGACAGCTTGTGCAATATCCCCTGATTGCTCAACAATTTTATTAGAAACGTTAACTGAATCGGCAGTAAATCCTAGTTCAGCATGATTATATCCAATTTCACGAATTGTATCTGTCGCGATTTTGCGAATATTAACATAAGCATTCGTGGATAATTCACCAAAAATGGATACATCTCCTGTTGAAGTAGTCACTTCAACCGCTGAACGTGCTTTCGGATCTTGTTCGAGAACTGCATCTAAAATAGCATCAGCTATTTGATCAGCTATCTTATCTGGATGCCCAGCAGAAACTGATTCCGATGTGAAATACTTTGCCATGAATACTCTCCTACGTTTGGTCGTCACCTTTGAATCAAAATAAAAAGCTAAGAGTCGCATAAAAAAGCGCGTTCGACAAGCATAGTCGAACGCGCTAACGTGACGACTATCTGTACAGATGGACCACCATGTCAAAACTGATGAAAATACACTCTCGTAGCTGTTTTTCGTTATTTTGCCGGTTGGTGCAGGGTCATTGTGCTGTATCACTCGCCTACTCTTGATAGCTGTTTTAAATTGTATAGACAATCATATCAAATGGTTCATTAAAAAGCAAATAACGTTTAAAATATTTCATCTGTAACTATGTCGTTATCAAAACGACAACTTTACAATTCAAATTTACGGTACAATATTAGTCATGGAACAAGATTATTTTCAACAATCAAATATGGCCCATCGCCTGCCAGATGGCCGTTCAATGCCCCGACGCTTAAGCAATGATGCTCAAGACAAACGAAGTTTTGAAAATTTTTATCCGATACATTTTCGTGACCGCCGTTTTTGGATACCACTGTCTGTAATCGTGATTTCTCTAAATATTATTTGGTGGCGATTACCCCTACTCCATACCCAATCTCTTCAAGGTTCCATTACTTGGCAAATTGCACCATTATTTTGCTATACAATAGCAATAGCAGTGGGTATGGCGCTTATGATGACTCAGAACTTCCGTAGTCTGATTAGTTATATTTTTTTTGCTGTTGGTAGCTTGTTCACATTTAGTTCATTAATTCAATCAAGACATGAAATATTCGTCCTATTATTACTCTTATGTGTCTTCTTAGTCATCGTTCAACAACTCTGGCTTGGTTTACAAAATATTCTAGGATTAATTTTACTGGCCGTTCTAGCGACGTTCACAGTGCCTATTGCTATTTTTTATGTACAAAATAATTTTGTAACCGAGAAATTTATTTTGCAATTATTACCCATGTTTTTCAGCTTTATTTTCTATTTCAATCCCATCTTAATGCCAAATCCCGATGGTAGGAAATTGAGTATTTTAACACTTGGTCTATTCTGGGTTGTATTGTTCAGCCATCATGTTGGTATCAGCACTATCTTTGTTGTACTTTTTAGCTTATTGGCTTTTGTACTACAGTTTATGAAGGCTAAGTTGGGTAATTGGCAGAATATGGGCTATATCTTATTACAAGCTTTCTCAATGTTATTGTTATATCATTAAAAAAAGAACACAGACGTGTTCTTTTTTTGCTTACAAATACCAATATTACTTCAATGATAACCAGCCTTCAATCATCTCTGTTAACCTAAGTTCAGCCGTCTGTCCTTTTAGCCAGACTAATCCAGGTATTTGATGACGCAAATAGGTTAATTGTCGCTTTGCGTACCGCCTAGAATCTTGTTGCAGTTGATTAATAGCTTTATCCAAAGTTACCTGATCGCGTAAGTAAGGGAAAAACTCCTTATAACCGATGGCCTTCCCTGATTGTAGTTTTTCCCCACCAGCGTCCAGAATTGTCTGTGCTTCCTTCAACACGCCATCTTGAACCATTTGTGTAACACGGTTATTGATACGTTCATAAAGTAGCTCACGGGGCCAATCAAGGCCTATAACCAACGCATCATACTTTGGCCGTTGTGTTAATTTTGCATCTTTTTTCCCATATTTTGCAATTTGAATTGCCCTAATAACGCGTTGCTTGTTTTTTAAATCTACTTTTTGAGCACGATTAATATCTAAAGATTTTAATTCAACAACTAATTTGTCTAGTTCATAAGCATTTAATTTATGCACTTCTTCCGTATCGCTTGCGGCGTATTCTAGTTCTTGAAAGCCTAACAAAGCTTTAACGTATAACCCAGTGCCACCCACAATAATTGGTAATTTTCCTCGTGAAATGATATCAGCGATCACTTTATCTGCAGCAATAATAAAATCGCCCACAGAGTAATTATCTGTTAAATCTACAATGTCAATTAAATGATGCGGAACAATGTTTTGTTCCTCTTTAGTCACTTTGGCAGTTCCGACGTCCAAGTTGCGATAAATTTGCATCGAATCAGCTGATACAATTTCACCGTTGAGACGTTGTGCCATCTGAATAGATAAGCTGCTTTTCCCAGAGGCTGTTGGCCCAGTCAACACTACTATTTTATTCATTAACTTTTTGTATCTCCTTACGTATTCGACAGGCCAACGCTACTTGATTTGTGATGATTCCTGGTAATTTTGCTTTGAATACAGCGCGCATATCTTCTTCCTTGTCAACCGTCCAAGGGCGAATGGGCAATCCTATACGCCAAAATAATTTTGGCTTTCTTTTTAGTATTCTAATATCAGGATGTACAAATTTAAATACACCAATAATTTTTAACCACCAAACTTTGGGCGAAGGCCAGAATACTAGTGCAGCGATTTTAGCATTAGGTTGAAGCTTCCGTATTATTTTTAATGATTTTAAATTGAAGCTTTGATAAGTAATACGATATGTCGGATCAAACTGATTCACTAAATTTAGAACTTCTTGCTCAATGCCTGGATAGTCAATATGATCTGTTTTTATTTCTAAAAGTAGCGTTTTACTAAACTTTTCATTTTTTAAAAAAATTAATAATTCTTCTAGTGTTGGGATTGAAACATTATTCATCATTGGCTGTTTATAACTGCCTGCGTCCAACATTTTTATTTCTGCTAGAGTTAGTTCCTTTACTAAACCAGTCCCATTGGTTGTTCGATCTACTGTTTCATCATGGATAACTACAAGATGCCCATCTTTAGTACGATGTATATCAGTTTCAAGCATATCAATATCATATGCCAAGGCTGCCTCAAAAGCAGGTAGTGTGTTCTCTGGAGCAACTACTCGATATCCGCGGTGTGCTATTATTTCTGTCATGTTTTACCCAATCATAGTTATTTACAAATGCGCTGAAATGGTTGATAATAGTACTTAAAGAAACTTAAGAAAGTGGAAAAAATATGAAATCATTTAAATTAGGTGTTATCATTGGAACTTTTGGAACAGCTGCTGCAGTTGCTGGAAGTGCTTTAGTATATCGTCACAAGGTTATCAAGCCTATTGAAAAGGCAGAAGAAGAGTACAATGAAGTCTCTAAAGCAGCTATCAGAAGAAGCGTTGCTGCACATCAATCACGATACTAAGAAAAAGAACCGCACTATTGCAGTTCTTTTATTTTGTCTTTTTACCTTCATAACGATTAAAACCACCTCGTAATATGAAAACCTTATCTTTTTCAAAACCTTGTTTGCTTAATGATTTAGCAGCTCGCACAGCGTCACGAAGGTTATCATCGTATAAAAAAATATCGCGATCTTTACGCAAACCAGATTTTCCCTGCAAAAAATTCATAGCAACAATGTTTCGAGATCCTAAAATGTGTGATCGTTTATACAACGTACTTTCACGTACGTCAATAATTTGACCATTATCTGCTTCTAGTTTTTCAGTAAATTCAATGGGCTTTAACAATGTCCCATGCATTTTTGCCGAGACAAACACCCAAAGCCAACCAGCAAATGAAAACAGAATCCATGCAAATGCAATTGTCGCTACCAATAATAATATGTTATTCATATTTTTCCTCTTTAACCTCTTAAATAATCTTATTTAATTGTACCAAAAAAAAAACGCTTTGTAGCGTTTAAGAAAATAAACTTTTAATTTTTTCAAGTGCCTCATGCTTCAATATAAGTTGTCCATGTTCATGCAGAACCTCATGTGTAACATGGCTGATACGAGAAAATTCTAAAGCAATTGCCAATTCATTTTTTAATTGTTCTTGACTGACAGAATGATCCGGAACTAATAGATTTAAATAATACGCACCCTCATACAAATATAGGTCAGAGACTAAATTTTCGATTTTAAGGCTATTCGCAATAGCAATAGCATTCTCAAAATCTGATAACGCCAATATTACTTGCGTATTTTCAAAGTTCTCTTGAGAACCATCTTTATGATCACTTGAAGATACTTTTGATTTCACAATATCTCCTTTATCTGATTGACGCAATTCTTGACGTCTCTTGTCAGAAATATTATCAATATTTGCCGGTTGCTTACTAGAAAAATTAGTAATATTATCTAATATGTCAGAAATTTTGTTTTCTTCATCTAGTCGTGAAATGAATAATTCCAATCCATTGCGGTTTGGTAAAATTTGAAACGAAACTTGATCATCATCTTCAAAATCATGCTCAGTATCTACTTCAGACAAAATATTATAAAAAAAAGATTCGATTTTTTCATGATTACCTAATAATTCCATTACAGTAATTCCACGATCTTTTAAATCAGAATTATCAATCATAACACGGATTGTATTTTCATTAATTCTTTCCTTTTCCATATTAATATTCCTTTCAAAATTTATAGATCAGAGCTGATATTTCATTCAAAAAAATCTCATACTTCTTCAACAACTAAGTTCTTCGCTTCTTCCTCAAAGTCAGCCTTATATGTTGCACGAATTAATTCGCGCTGCCGCACAGTCCGTGGCAAAAAGCGACGAATTTCATCCTCATTGTAACCCACTTGCATGCGCCGATCATCAATAATTATTGGTCGCTTAAGTAATGAAGGATATTCCACAATCAACTTAATCAACCCATTTATAGTAAGATCCTCTAAACACATATCTAAATTTGCAAAAACTTTTGAACGTCTAGAAATTATTTCATCCGTACCATCTTCAGTTAAGCGCAACATTTTACTCACTTCTTCTGCTCGTAATGGTTCTTTACTTAAATTTCTTTCAAGGTAGGAAATATTGTGTTCTTCCAACCACTGCTTCGCTTTTCTGCATGAGGTACAACTCGGTGATAAAAATAATGTAACCATAAGAATGTTGACCTCCCAAAAATCTTAGTAATTACATTATACCGTAATTACTGACCAAAGTACATGAACCTAGTACAATCAACTAACAAAAAAGAAGTACCTCAAATGAGATACTTCTTTTCTATGTACGGCACCGCATCGTCCTATCCTCGCAGGAAGCGATCCTCCAACTACTTTCGGCGCTATAGAGCTTAACTTCTGTGTTCGGTATGGGAACAGGTGTGTCCTCTATGCTATCGACACGACACCTTGAGTGTTAGCCACTCAAAACTAAATAGTAACAAATTCTTCTTCTATCCTAAACCACTCATAATTGCTTATTCGAATATTTCTATCCGTTTGACTTTGGTTAAGTCCTCGACCTATTAGTACTAGTCCGCTCCATTGATCACTCAACTTCCACTTCTAGCCTATCTACCTCATCATCTCTAAGGGGTCTTACTCTATTAAATAGATGGGAAATCTCATCTCGAGGCGAGTTTCACACTTAGATGCTTTCAGCGTTTATCTCATCCATACATAGCTACCCAGCAATGCTCCTGGCGGAACAACTGGTACACCAGCGGTATGTCCATCCCGGTCCTCTCGTACTAAGGACAGCTCCTCTCA